>JAWKRX010000003.1:0-328951 GCA_041389425.1 Myxococcota bacterium | reverse complement strand
GCCGCGGACCGCGATGCCCGTCGGCGCGCCCAGACCGAACATCCGCGCATAACGTGCCAGCGTCTCGACGCCGAGCTTGCGGCCGAGCTCGTAGAAATACACGTCGCAGGAGCCCGCGAGCGCACGCTGCAGATCGACGGTGCCGTGCCCGCCCTTCTTCCAGCAGCGATAGACGCGGCGACCGAGGCGGTAGTAGCCGTTGCAATGCGTCGTCTGCGCCGGCGTGATCGCCTTCTCGGAGAGTCCCGCGGCGGCGACGAAGGCCTTGTAGGTCGAGCCCGGCGGATAGACGCCCGCGACGGCGCGATTGCGCATGGGATGCCACTCGTCGGCGTTCAGCGCCTGCCAGACGTCGCGGGAAATGGAGCCGGCGAAGGCGTTGGCGTCGTAGCTCGGCGAGGAGGCCATCGCGAGCACGTCGCCGTTTCTCGGATCGAGGGCGACGACGGCGCCCATGCGCCGCGGCTCGGCGGGATCCGCCGGGATGAAGGCGTCCTCGGCGGCCTTCTGGAGATCGAGATCCATCGCCAGCACGATGCGCCCGCCCGGCGTCGGCTCGATCCGGTCGAGCTCCTCGATCGCGCGGCCGGCGACGTCGACGATCCGATTGACACCGCCGCTGCGGCCGCGCAGATGCACCTCGTAGGCGGCCTCGATGCCCGTCTTCCCGATCGTCTCGCCCGCGCGGTAGTCGGCGAGATCCTCGCGCTCGAGCTCCGCCGGGTCGATCTCGCCGATCGTCCCGAGCAGCTGCGCCGCCAGCGCACCATGGACGTACTCGCGGAGCGGCTTGTCGTAGAACTCGATGCCCGGGAGCGCGAAGCGGTGCTCGGCGACCATCGCGCGCTGCTGGAAGTCGAGATCGCGGGAGAGCGAGACCGGCTGGAAGCGCGCGCGCCCGGTCGGCCGCCCGACCTTCGCGGCGATCTCCTCGGCGTCCCGGCCGAGGATCGCACCGAGCACCGAATAGGTGCGCCAGGGATGCACGACCTCGTTCGGCATCACGTCGACGTGATAGGCAGGCCGGCTCGCCGCGACCGCGCGGCCGTCCCGATCGACGATCATGCCGCGCGGCGCTTCGAGCAGGACCGTGCGGACGTAGTTCTCCTGGGAGCGGTCGGCCAGATAGTCGCCTTCGAGGATCTGGAGCTGGAAGAGCCGGCCGACGAAGACCGTGAAGAGCGCGAGCACGAGGAGGACGAGGGGCCAGAGCCGGATGTCGCCCGGCCCGTCGCCGCCGGACGAGAATCGACTCCGGCCGAGGGGCTCGCTCATGGCCGGCTCCTCCCCGCATGACCGAGGGCGAGACCGCTCCGTCGCGCGACCTCTTCGTCCGCGAAGCGGTTCACGATTCGATCCACCGCACCGATCAGCGGGCCGGCACACACCGTATTGACGATCGCCTGCACGGCCGCGACCGCGAAGACCTCGAGGCCGAGGGGTTCGGCGACCAGCAGGACCGAACGCGTCGCGACGATGCCGAAGCCGTAGCCGAGGGAGAGCACGAAGGTCAGCAGCGCCGTCGGGATCCCGCCCGAGAGATCGAGCTGCCGGGCCGCGATCGCCGCGACGAGATAGGCCCCGATCCGGAGAAACGCGTGCTGGCCGAGCAGCGAGCCGGAGACGGCGTCCATCGCGAACCCGAGCAGGGCCGTCAGCAGCAGACCCGAGACGAAGCCCGGCCAGCGCAGGCCGAGGCCGACGACGACCAGCCACGACAGATCCGGACACCACGGCGGCGGGAGCGCCCGGGCGAGTCCACCCTGGAGCATCAGCGCCGCGAGGCCGAGCGCGAGCGCCGCGAGCGTCGACTTCAAGGCGGGAGGACCTCCGAGCTCATTCGGGCCTCGGACGGGGGCGGGGACGGGGGCGGACTGGAGACCGATGCCGGCCCCGGGAGATCGTCCGTGGGCGAGTTCGACCGGTACAGGAGCTCCATCGTCGGGCCGCGCCGCAACATCACGAAGACCTGCTCGAGCCGGCCGAGATCGACCGCCGGGCGGACGACCGCGATCTGCGTCAGCTGGCCCGTCGCCGCGCCGATCTCGACCACGCGTCCGAGCCGGAGCCCCTTCGGATAGATCCCGCCGAGCCCCGAGGTCACGACCTCGTCGCCGACGACCACATCCGACTCGCGCACGAAGAACTCGAATTCGAGCGACGCGCGGCCATCGCCCCGGACGATGCCCCGCGCGCGACTGCGCTGGACGAGGGCGTCGACGGCGCTCTGGCGATCGAGCAGCAGCATCGTCTTGGCGGCATGGGGCGAAGTCCCGGTGACGACGCCGACGACACCTTCCTTCGTCACCACCGGATTGCCGGGCACGACGTCGTGCTCGCTGCCGCGATCGATCAGCACGGATCGGAACCAGGGCGTCACGTCGAGGCCGACGATCTCCGCCGGCAGCATCGGGATCTCGACCTCGTCGCGCATCGCGGCCACCCGCTCCAGATGCCCGCTCGTCACCAGGGCCTCACGGAACTGGACGTTCTCGGATTCGATTTCGGCGATGCGCTCGGTCAGGCGCGCGTTCTCGGAGCGGACGGCGAGCAGATCGAGATAGTCCCGGTAATAGCCCTTCACGCCGTCGACCGGCGCGGAGACCAGGCGGCCGATCGGCGCGGAGATCTCGAGGATCGTCGCCTGCCACCAGGGGAGCGGTCCGCGCTCCTCGAAGGCCCGCCGTCGATCGACGACCATCGAGACCACCGCGATGAGCAGCAGGGCGACCACCAGGAGCGGACCACCCACGCGCTTCAGAAGATCGGGCATACCCCCTCGACCCGTCCCCTTCCCTGCTCCGGCTCAGGAGATCGGCGAGCGCAGCGTGACCTCGCGCAGCAGCGCGATTTCGTCGAGGCAGCGCCCGGTGCCGACCGCGACCGCAGTCAGCGGATCCTCGGCCAGCATCACCGGCAGGCCGGTCGTCTCACGCAGCAGGACGTCGAGATTGCGCAGCATCGAGCCACCGCCGGTCAGCACGATGCCCTTGTCGACGATGTCGGCCGAGAGCTCCGGCGGCGTCTTCTCGAGCGCCATCTTGACGCTCTCGACGATCGCGTTGATCGGCTCGGCGAGCGCCTCGCGCACCTCTTCCGACTTGATCTCGAGCGTCTTCGGAACGCCGAGCACGAGATCCCGGCCCTTGACCTCGACCGACTCGATCGTGTCGGAGGGATAGGCGGTGCCGATCTTGATCTTGATGAACTCCGCCGTCCGCTCGCCGATCAGCAGGTTGTACTTGCGCTTCACGTAGTTGATGATCGCGTCGTCCATCTTGTCGCCGCCGACGCGGATCGAGTTCGAGTAGACGATCCCCGACAGCGAGATCACGGCGACCTCCGTCGTCCCGCCGCCGATGTCGATGATCATGTTGCCCGAGGGCTCGGTCACCGGGAGCCCGGCTCCGATCGCCGCCGCCATCGGCTCTTCGATCAGGAAGACCTCGCGCGCGCCGGCGAGCATCGCGCTCTCGCGCACCGCCCGCTTCTCGACCTCGGTGATCCCGACGGCACGGCGATCACGATCCGCGGCCGCACCATCGTGCGCCGGTCGTGCACGCGCCGGATGAAATAACGAAGCATCGCCTCGGTGATGTCGAAGTCGGCGATCACGCCGTCCTTCAGCGGCCGGATCGCGACGATGTGGCCCGGCGTCCGGCCTAGCATCTCCTTCGCGGCCTTGCCGACGGCGCGGACCTTGTCCGGCCCGCGGGCGTCCCGGGAGACGGCGACCACGGAGGGCTCGGACACGACGATGCCGCGGCCCTTGACGTACACGAGCGTGTTGGCCGTGCCGAGGTCGATCGCGAGGTCGTTCGAGAACCAGCCGAGGACGGTGTCGAGGATCAATTTCCTACTCCTTGAAGGCGATTCGCGAGCGAAGTCCGTCGTCGCCGAGAGCCGTCGTCGACCCGGTCCGGCCCGGCCGGTGCCGGTCCGCCCGAAGCCGGTCGCACGCGATCGCGCCGTTTCCGTCGGTTCTCGGGGCGACCCGGCGGTCATGGGCAGCTCGGTCGCTAAGCGCCCGGAACGAAAAAGAACTTCTACAGCTCGGCAGGGAACCTACGGTAACGACGGGTCCTCTCCCGGGCAATCGGAAGTTAACGGATCGAACCGGGCTCCATCAGGGCGAAATCTCGGTTGCCCCGGGCGCGCCGGGTCTCGTAATGTTCGCCCCTTCACAACCCGAGGTCGCCCGTGCTCGAATCCATGCGCCGAGGCCAGCGATGGCTGACCCTGATCTTCGTCAGCGTGATCGGAGCCGTCTTCGTCTTCTTCTTCGGGACCGGCGGCGGATTCGGCCCCGCGGCCCCCTCGGGCAATGCCGTCGTCCAGCTCGATGACGTGCGCCTCGGCGCCGACGACCTCGCCCGGGAGCGCAGCGCGATGGAAGATCGCCTGCGCAGCGAGCTCGGCGATGCGTACGACCAGCTCGGTGCGGACCGCTACCTCGAGACCCAGGCCCTCTCGCGCCTGGTGAACCAGCTCGTGCTCGCCGAAGCGGCCCGCGAGCTCGGTCTCCTGGTCACGAAGGACGAGATCCGGCGGGTCGTCCAGTCGAGCCCGGGCTTCATCGACGAAGAGGGGCGCTTCGTCCCCGAGGCCTTCGACCGCTTCGCCGAGAGCCAGTTCGGAAGCCAGCGGGCCTTCATGGAGACCTTCACCCGCGATCTTCTGGGCCAGAAGCTGATCCAGGTGCTCGCCGGCCAGACGACGCTGACCGACGCCGAGCTCGACCTCCAGATCCGCTACGAGCTCGAAGAAGCCCGAATCGCCTACGTCGCCTTCGACAAGAACCCGCCGCTCGAGCCGGACGCAGCCGGAGCCGACGCGCTCTCCGAGGGGGACGAGAACCCGCTCCTGCCGGTCGAGGCCCCCCTCAGCGAGGCCGATGTCGAGGCCTGGGCCGCCGAGCACGAAGCGGAGCTGCGCGAGCTGTTCGCGGCCCGGGAAGCGCTGCTCTCGCAGCCCGAGCGCGTCCGCGCCCGCCATCTGCTGATCGCGGTTCCCGCCGACGCGAGCGAGGCGGATCTCGCCGCGGCGCGCGAGAAGGCGCAGGTCGCGCGCGATCGCATCCTCGCCGGCGAGGATTTCGCGGTCGTCGCCGAGGCGGTCTCCGAGGATTCGAATACAGCGAGCCAGGGCGGCGATCTGGGCGTCTTCGCCCGGGGCACGAACGACCCCGCGCTCGACGACGCCGCCTTTGCCCTCGAGGCGGGCGGGGTCTCCGAGGTCGTGCGCTCGGTGCATGGCTTTCATGTGGTCCGGGTCGACGAGAAGCTGCCGGCCGAGAAGGCGACCTTCGAGGCCCACCGCCTCGCGCTGGCCCGGGAAGGCGCCGCCCGCGAGCGCGCCATTCGCATCGCCGACGAGAAGAGCAGCGCCCTCGCCGCCGCGATCGAGGCAGGCCAGGGGCTCGAGGACGCCGCGCGCGCCGCAGGCCTGAACGTCGAGCGCCCGCCGGCACTCAAGCGGCGGCCCGACGGCTTCGTTCCGGGCCTCGGCGCGGCGCCCGAGATCCTGACGGCCGCATTCACGCTCGCGTCCGGCGAATCGAGCCCCGAGGTCTTCGACCTGCCCGACAAGAAGGTCCTCGTCCAGGTCCTCGAGCGCGTTCCCGTCTCGGACGAGCGGGTCGCGGCGGAGCGGACCGCGCGGCGCCCGAGCGCCCGCGCGCAAAAACAGAACGAGACCATCCAGGCCTGGCTCGACGATTACCGCACGCGGCTCGAGCGCTCGGGGCGCCTGCGCATCAACGCCGAGCTCGCACTAGGCTCCTGAGGCCCTAGGCTCCTGAGGCCCTAGGCTCCTGAGGCCCTAGGCTCCTGAGGCCCTAGGCTCCTGAAGCCATGGGCTTTGAAGGCATGGGCTCCTGAACGCGCAGCGGCCGCTTCTCAGGCGAACGATTCCTTGCGATGGCGGATCAGCTCGATGAACTCCGAGCGGGTCTTCGAGTCGGACTCGAAGGTGCCGCGGAGCGAGCTCGTGATCGCGAAGCTGTTCTGCTTCTCGACGCCGCGCATCATCATGCAGAGATGTTTGGCCTCGACGACGACGCCGACGCCCTTGGGCTTGAGCACGCTCTCGAGGGTCTGCGCGATGTCCATCGTGAGCCGCTCCTGGACCTGCAGGCGGCGCGCGAAGATCTCGACCGTGCGGGGAATCTTGGAGAGGCCGACGACCTTGCCTTTCGGGATGTACGCGACGTGGACGCGGCCGAAGAACGGCACCATGTGGTGCTCGCAGAGGCTGTAGAAATCGATGTCCTTGACCATCACCATCTCGTCGTAATCGACGTCGAAGAGCGCGCCCGTCAGGATCTCCGCCGGATCCTGGCCGTAGCCCTGGGCGAAGAAGCGCATGGCCTTCGCGACGCGATGGGGCGTCTTGACGAGACCGTCCCGGGCGGGGTCCTCGCCCAGCTCCTTCAGGATCGTCGCGACGCTGGTTTCGATCGGATCGGGGGCGTGGCCACCGGCTCGGCTCATGTCGGTCTCCATTGGACGCCCGTTCCGTTGGATGTTTGGAGCGGCTCCGGGCGGCCCGCCAGCTTAGCCGGTCGCTCAGGACGAGTCAGAACTCGCGAATCAGACCACGCACGATCCCGCGGATCTCCACCTGCGAGGCATGGAACTCCATCGGCGCCATCGTCTGGTTGGCCGGGACGAGCTTGATCTGGGCGCCGGAGCGATAGAAGCGCTTGAGGGTCGCCTCCTGCCCGTCGACGAGGGCCACCACCGTCTCGCCGTTGCGCGCCTCGCGCCGGCTCTCGATCACGACGAAATCGCCGTCGCAGATCTGGTCCTCGATCATCGAGTCGCCGCGCACCCGCAGCACGTAGTGGTCCCGGCCGCGGCTCGTCATCGCCATCGGCACGGCGAGGGTCTCCGCCATGCCCGCCTCCGGCTCGATCGCCTCGATCGGCTGCCCGGCCGCAACCGCGCCCAGGATCGGCAGCTCGACGCTGTCCTGCGCGCCGGCGCTCGGGACGGGCTCGACCGAGCGCGAGCGGTTCCAGGCCTTGCGCAGATAGCCCTTGTCGACGAGATGCTTGACGTGCTTGTGGACCGTCGCCACGGACGAGAGGTCGAAGGCGGCGGCGATCTCCTCGAGACTCGGCGAGTAGCCCTTCTCGGCGACGAAGCGCGATACGAAATCGAGCACCTCGCGCTGGCGACGGGTCAGCGCCTGGGTTCGCACCGCGTCGCGCAGATCGAGCTCGCGGGAAGAAGCGCCCGGCGACGGACGGCGGGTACCCGGATCGGAGGGCTGGACTGCATTCGGCATGGATTCCCCTTGCTCGGCGGATCGCCTCGCTCGGCCTGGCGGATCGCCTCGACTGGTTGCCTCTTCGAGTTCGGTGGACTTTCGCCCGCGTAACGTGACGAAATCGAGGCGAAAGTCAACGACCCGGCAGCCGTGGAAGTTTTTTTTCCGCGCTTGGTTGACGCTCCCCTGCCAGGACGTAGCTTGCGCGGCCGTTGGCACTCGACGTCGTCGACTGCCAACGACGGGTCGGCCCTTCCGGTCGACCCCAGCCATCGATTCGACCGGGGTCTGCGCCCGCCCGCATGGGGCGTGCCGGATCCCAATCAACAACCGAGCCCTCTCGAACGATCGGGGGGGCCTTCGCGCTCGGCTCGCCCCCCTCGGACCACCGGGAGGAACGGCGTCACCGAGACCGAGCACAAGAGAGGCGACTCATGAAGATCCGTCCGCTCCAGGACCGCATCCTCGTCAAGCGCGTGGATGAGGAGAGCAAGACCAGCGGGGGCATCATCATCCCCGATACCGCCAAGGAAAAGCCGCAAGAGGGCAAGGTCGTGGCCGTCGGCCCCGGCAAGACGCTCGACAACGGCACCGTCTCCGAGCCCGGCGTCAAGCGGGGCGACCGCATCCTGTTCTCCAAGTACGCGGGTACCGAGATCGACGTCGAAGGCGTCGAGCACATCATCATTCGTGAGGACGACGTCCTCGCGATCTTCGAGTAGGAGGACCCCCAATGGCCAAGATTGTCATTTACGAGCAGGACGCGCGCGCGAAGATCCTCGCCGGCGTCGACGGACTGGCGAACGCCGTCCGCGTGACGCTCGGTCCGAAGGGCCGCAACGTCATCATCGACAAGAGCTTCGGCTCGCCCACGATCACCAAGGACGGCGTCACCGTCGCCAAGGAGATCGAGTTCGAGGACAAGTTCGAGAACATGGGCGCCCAGATGGTGAAGGAGGTCGCTTCGAAGACCTCCGACATCGCGGGTGACGGCACGACGACGGCGACGGTGCTCGCCCAGGCGATCTTCCGCGAGGGCAGCAAGCTCGTGGTCGCCGGCATGAACCCGATGGATCTCAAGCGCGGCATCGACAAGGCCGTGGCGGCGATCGTCGACGAGCTCGCCAAGATCGCCAAGCCCAGCGCGACTCGAACGAGATCGCCCAGGTCGGCACGATCTCGGCGAACTCCGACGCGACGATCGGCAAGATCCTCGCCGAGGCGATGGACAAGGTCGGCAAGGAAGGCGTGATCACGGTCGAGGAGGGCAAGAGCCTCCAGACCGAGCTCGACGTGGTCGAGGGCATGCAGTTCGACCGCGGCTACCTGTCGCCCTACTTCGTGACCAACCCCGAGGCCATGGAAGCCGTCCTCGAGTCGCCGGTCATCCTTCTCCACGAGAAGAAGATCAGCAACATGAAGGACCTCCTCCCGCTGCTCGAGCAGGTCGCTCGCGCCGGCAAGCCCCTGCTGATCGTGGCCGAGGAAGTCGACGGCGAGGCGCTCGCGACGCTCGTCGTCAACAAGATCCGCGGCACGCTCAACGTGTGCGCGGTCAAGGCACCGGGCTTCGGCGATCGCCGCAAGGCGATGCTCCAGGACATGGCGGTCCTCACGGGCGGCCAGGTCATCGCCGAGGCTCGGTCTCAAGCTCGAGAACGTGACCATCAAGGACCTCGGCCAGGCCAAGCGTGTCGATCGACAAGGACAACACGACGATCATCGACGGCGCCGGTGCGAAGAAGGCGATCGAGGGCGCTGCGCGGAGATCCGCAACCAGATCGAGGTGACGACGTCCGACTACGATCGCGAGAAGCTCCAGGAGCGCCTCGCGAAGCTGGTCGGCGGCGTGGCCGTCGTGAAGGTCGGTGCGGCCACCGAGAGCGAGATGAAGGAGAAGAAGGCGCGCGTCGAGACGCGCCTGCGACGCGTGCGGCGGTCGAGGAAGGCATCGTCCCCGGCGGCGGCGTGGCGCTCATCCGCTGCTCGGGCGTGCTCGACAAGCTCACGGCCGACAACGACGAGCAGGCAGCGGGCATCAACATCGTCCGCCGCGCGATCGAGGCCCCGCTCCGATTCATCTCGGAGAACGCGGGTGTCGAGGGCTCGATCGTGGTCGACAAGGTCAAGGGCCTGAAGGGTGCGATGGGCTTCAACGCCGCGTCCGAGGTCTACGAGGACCTGATCAAGGCCGGCGTCATCGACCCGGCCAAGGTCGTCCGTGCGGCGCTGCAGAACGCGGCGTCGGTCTCGGGCCTGCTGCTCACGACCGAGGCGATGATCGCCGACAAGCCCGAGCCGAAGGGCGGACACGGCCATGGCGGCGGCATGCCCGACATGGGCGGAATGGGTGGCATGGGCGGGATGATGTAATCATCCGGCGTCCAGCACGGATGCGCCGCGCGAGCGGTGCATCGCTGAACCGATGAGCCTCGCAAGAGGCAGACGAGGCCCCCGGCGCCGCAAGGCACCGGGGGTTTTCGTTTCGAGGCCCCCGAAGGTTCACATCGCTCGCCCGACTCGTCATACTCCACCGACGGCCGGAACGGGCGGGGGAGCAGATGCCGGAACCAGCGATCGACCAGGCGGTGGCGCACAACGCGCTCGGCATCGACCTGCTCGGGCTTCTCGCAGTCGCGATCCTCGTCCTCGCCAACGGCTATTTCGTGGCCACCGAGTTCGCCCTCGTCGCGGTGCGCCGCAGCCAGATCCAGATCTGGCTCGCAGAAGGTCGACGCGGCGCACAAGCCGCCTCCGACGCGACCGAACATCTCGACGACGCGATCGCGGCGACCCAGCTCGGAATCACCATCGCCAGCATCGGGCTCGGCTGGGTCGGCGAGGAGGTCGTCTCGTCGCTGCTCGCGGCGCCGCTCGGCTGGCTCGGCATCGAGAGCGTCGTCGCGCTCCATTCGATCGCCACGGTGATCGCCTTCATGCTCATCACGTTCCTGCACGTCGTCGTCGGCGAGCTCGCGCCGAAAGCGATCGCGCTCCAGCGTCCGGGCGAGATCGCCCTGCTCTTCGCGCAGCCGCTGCTCGTCTTCGGCCGGATCTTCCGCTGGATCCTCGTCGCGATGAACGGCACGGGCAACGCGCTCGTGCGACTCGCCGGCTTCGACGCCATCTCCGGCCATCACGTCCACTCCTCCGAAGAGCTCCGACTCCTCGTCTCCGAAGCCCACGCCGCGGGCGCGATCCGCCCCGAGCAGGGGCGCATTCTCGGCAAGGTCTTCAGGAGCGCGACGAAACGGGTCCGCGACGTGATGGTGCCGCGCGAACGGATCTTCTCCATTCCGATCGGCACGGATCCCGACTCCCTGCTCGATCGCCTGCGCGAAGAGGGCTACACGCGCCTGCCCGTCTACGACGGCGACATCGATCGCGTCGTCGGAATCCTGCATACGAAAGATCTCTTTCATCTCTACGCGAGGACGCGTCTCGTCCTGCTCTCCGACGCGATCCGGCCGGCGATCGAGATCCGACCCGATGCCGAAATCGTCGAGGCCCTGCGCCTGTTCCGTCGCGGGCGGCGCCACATGGCGCTGGTGCGCGAGGTCACAGGTCGCGTGATCGGCCTCGTCACCCTCGAGGACGTCCTCGAGGAGCTCGTCGGCGAGATCGAGGACGAGCACGACGAGCCGACACCCGCGGGCTCGGAATGAATTGCGTCCGGGTCGGCGCGGGTTGCGATGCGCCGCCAAAGCCTGCAAAGTCGCGCGCGCATGTCGCTCGCCTTCCCGGACCGATCCGCCTCGCGCCTCACGGCCCGCCCGTGGGCGCGGAGTGCCCCTACCCTGCTGCTGCTCGCGGCCGTCGTCGGCCTATCAGGCTGCGCACCGATCCATGGCCGGCCTGCCCCGCAGAACGCGAATCGCGCGATCGAATCGGAGAGCCCCGAGTCTTCGGCGCTCCCGAGCACGCCCGAGCCGGAGATCGCGGAGCCGCCGAGCTCGAGCGCCGAGCCGGGCACTTCGCCGACGGTGACGCGCGTGCTCGTCGTCAAGGCCACCGCCTACAACTCGCGGCGCAATCAGACGGACTCGACGCCGAGCATCGCCGCCTGGGGTGATCGGCTGCGCCCCGGCATGAAGGTCATCGCCGTCTCCCGGGATCTGCTCGAGCTCGGCCTGAGCCGCGGGCAGCGCGTGGAGATCGTCGGCCTCGAGGGCGAGTACGTCGTACTCGACAAGATGCCGTCGCGCTGGCGTCAGAAGATCGACATCTACATGGGCAACGACGTCCGCGCGGCGCGCAACTGGGGCGTCCGCGAAGTCGAGATCCGCTGGCAGCCCGATCCCGAGGATCTCGGGATCGAAGAGGCTTTCGAGGCTGCCGGCGGTGTCGTGGAGACGGCCAACTAACCTCTCCGGGAGTCGTCGCCGTTCCATGCCGAGCCATCGCTCCGGAAAGCCGCCCATCGCTCCGCGGATTCGCGCCGTCCGGCTCGACGACATCGAGATCGCCTGCACGGAGATCGAAGCGGCGCCGAACGCCGACGCTCCGGCGCGGACCCTCGTACTGCTCCACGGCCTGACCGGCCATCGCGACGACTTCCTGCCCCTGCTCTCGTCGCTGCACGCGCACGATCGCTCGCTTCGGCTGCTCGCCCCCGATCTGCGCGGCCACGGCGATTCGACCCATACGGGCGATCCCGCGACGTTCTGTTTCGACCGGCTCGTCGAAGACCTCGGGCTCCTCCTGGATCGACTCGCCATCGATCGCTGCGATCTCGTCGGCCATTCGTTCGGCGGGATGGTCGCCCTGCGCTTCGCGCTCGCGACGCCGGCGCGTCTCGCCTCGCTCCTGCTCGTCGGCACCGCCCCCTTCGCTCCCGACGCCTTCCGCGCCGAGACCTTCGAGAAGAGCGGGGACCTCGCGATCGCCCGCGGCATGAGCTTCCTGCAGGCGCGCATCGAGGAGCGCGCGCGAGCGGGTGCGTCGAACGACGGGGCGCAGCGGATCGCCGACCGCTGGGCCGACGCCTACTGGGCCCACCATCGCCACCGCTTCCGTTCGATGGACCCGGTCGCCTATCGCGAGCTCGGCCTCACGATGGTCCGCCAGCGCTCGCTCGAGCAGCGCCTCTGCGAGCTCTCGCTCCCGGCGAGCGTCGTCGTCGGCGAACACGATGCGGACTTCCTGGCCGGCGCGGCGCGGATCGCGGAAGGCATCCCCGGCTGCATCCGATTCGAGATCCCGGACGCCGGACATCATCCCCACCGCGAGAACCCGGATGCCTTCCTCGCGGCGCTCTCCGCCCACCTCGAGCGTCCTCGGACTCCGCCGCGCACCCGGTGACGGGCGCCCGGTGGATCCGCCGCTTGCGCGACCTCGAAGCCCGCTTCGACGACGATCGGCGGCCCGCCCGGGGCCTCGGCCTGCTCGGCTTGCGGCGCCGCGATCGATCGGGTTTGTTCCCCGGCGTCCGAACGACCGGGCGCAGGGGAACGACCGCCATGTCCGAGTGCCTGAACATCCTGCCGCTGGCCGGCGCCCTCGGCGCCGAAGTCCGCGGCATCCAGCTCGGGTCGATGAGCGACGGCGAATGGCGCTCGGTGCGAGCGGCCTGGCTCGAACATCTCGTCCTCTTCTTCCCCGACCAGCATCTCTCCCACGCCGAACACGTCGCCCTCGGCCGGCGCCTCGGCGAGATCGAGATTCATCCCTTCATCCCGAAGGTCTCCGACCAGTTCCCCGAGATCGTCGTGCTCGACAGCGACAAGGGCGCCCGCGCCGATACCTGGCATACCGACGTCACGTTCAGCGCGACGCCTCCGATGGCCTCGATCCTCAGCATGATCGTCTGCCCCGAGCGCGGCGGGGACACGCTCTGGACGAATCAACACCTCGCCTACGAATCCCTCTCGGATCCGATCCGCGAGCTGGTCGACGGCCTGACGGCCGTCCATCATGCGGCGCCCTTCGGCCGGCCCGAAGTGCGCGCCGAACATCCGGCCGTCCGCATCCATCCCGAGACCGGACGCCGATCCCTCTTCGTGAACCGGACGTTCACCTCGCATTTCAAGCAGCTGCGGCGCTCCGAAAGCGACGTCCTGCTCCGCATGCTCTGCGACTGGTCGGAGCAGCCGGCGTTCCAGGTCCGCTACCGCTGGTCGAAGGGAGCCGTCGGCCTCTGGGACAACCGGGCGACGATGCACTTCGCGATCAACGACTACCGGGAGCCGCGCGTCATCGAGCGCGTGACGGTCCTCGGCGACGTCCCGACCGGCCCGCCCCCGCGCTGGGAGGCGTTCCGCTCCGACGGGTACACGAGCGGCTCGAGCGCCACGCCCGCCACGCCCGCCACGCCCGCCACGCCCTCGAAAGGCATCGCGACGGATCCGCGAACGAACTCGATCGCGAAGCCCGCATGACGTCGTCGTCCGGCTGGCTGCATGCCGCACCCGTCCTGCTGCTCTGCGCCTCGAATCTCTTCATGACGTTCGCCTGGTACGGGCATCTGAAGTATCGCAGCGCGCCGCTCCTGCTCGTCATCCTCGCGAGCTGGGGCATCGCGTTCCTCGAATACTGTCTCGCCGTGCCCGCGAACCGCTTCGGGCGGGCGGTCTACTCGGCCGCGGAGCTGAAGACGATCCAGGAGGTCGTGACGCTCGTCGTCTTCGCGCTCTTCTCGTGGCTCTACCTGCACGAGCCGCTGCAGTGGAACCATGCCGTCGGATTCCTGCTGATCACGGCAGGGGCGGCGGTGGTGTTTCTCGGACGGCCGACCTAACGCGCCGTTCGGCGACCCGCCGGCGCGAGCTTCGCCTCGAGGTCGTACGTGTCGGCGCCGGTGACGACGACCTCGGCGAACTCGCCGACCGGCAGGTTCGCGCCTCCGCGCACCCGCACGATGCCGTCGATCTCCGGCGCGTCGGCCTCGCTCCGGGCGATCGCGAAGTCGCCCTCGATCGCGTCGACGAGGACGCGCAGGGTCCGGCCCTTCTTCGCGGCGAGGCGCTGCGCGCTGATCTCGGCCGCGCGCTCCATGAAGCGGGCGTGGCGCTCCTGCTTCGTCTCTTCGTCGACCGCACCCGAGAGCGCGTTCGCCGCCGCGCCTTCGACCGGGGAGTAGGGGAAGCAGCCGACGCGATCGAGCTGGGCCTCGCCGAGCCAGTCGAGGAGCTCTTCGAAGTCGTCGTCGGTCTCGCCGGGAAAGCCGACGATGAACGTGCTGCGCAGGGTCAGCGTCGGCAGCTCGGCCCGCCAGCGCCGGATCCGATCGAGGGTATTCGCCGAGCTCGCCGGCCGCTTCATGCGGCGCAGCACCCGCGTGCTCGCGTGCTGGAAGGGGATGTCGAGGTAGGGGAGCACGCGCCCTTGCGCCATCAGCGGGATCACGCGATCGACGTGCGGATAGGGATAGACGTAGTGCATCCGGATCCAGATGCCGAGCTCGCCGAGCGCTTCCGCCAGGCCCTCGAAGCTCGCCTTGCGCGCGCGTCCGCCCCATTCCCCCGCGGCGTGTCGGATGTCGACGCCGTAGGCGCTCGTGTCCTGGGAGATGACGAGCAGCTCCCGGACGCCGGCCTTCGCGAGCCGCTCGGCCTCGCGCATCACGTCCGCGATCGGGCGGCTCACGAGATCGCCGCGCATCGAGGGGATGATGCAGAAGGTGCAGCGATGGTTGCAGCCTTCGGAGATCTTGAGATAGGCGTAATGGCGCGGCGTCAGCTTCACGCCCTGCGGCGGGAGCAGGTCGAGGAACGGATCGTGGGCGGGCGGCAGGTGCGCGTGCACGGCGCCCACGACCGATTCGTAGGCCTGGGGCCCGCTGATCGCGAGCACGTTCGGATGCCGCGCGAGGATCTTCTCGGGCTGCGCGCCGAGGCAGCCGGTGACGATCACCTTGCCGTTCTCGGCGAGCGCTTCGCCGATCGTCTCGAGCGACTCCTCGACGGCGTCGGTGATGAATCCGCAGGTGTTCACGACGACGAGGTCCGCGTCCGCATACTGCGCGACGGTCTCGTAGCCCTCGGCGCGCAGCTGGGTCAGGATGCGCTCGGAATCGACGAGCGCCTTCGGGCAGCCGAGGCTCGCGAAGCCGATGCGCGGCGCGCGCGGCGGGGCCGGCTTGCGGGACTGCGAAGGACGAGACGAGCGGGGCGAACGCGGGGTCGGCGGCATGACGGGCGGCAGGGTACGGCCTGCCCCGCCGAACTGCGAACGAGCCTCCTTTCATCCGCCTCGGCGTACAGCGCCCCTTCCCGCGGGACGGGTCCACCCGATGGGCGCCGGAAGCTGGGATGCCCCCCGACATCGCGATAGCCTCGCGCCCGCCGAAGGAGGACCGCGTGACCGAGCATCATCCCGACGACCGCTTCCACCCCCCGACCAGCGACGATCCGTTCTGGACCGAGACCTGCTGGTTCACCTTCGCCGTCCCGGAGCGCCGGCTCTCGGGCCAGCTCTATCCGTTCTTCCGCCCGAACCAGGGCGTGACTTCGGGTGGCGCCTTCTTCTGGGATCCCTCCGGCTCGCAGATCTGGAACTGCGTCTACGCGAAGAACCTCTGGCACCTCCCGATTCCCGAAGGCCAGGACCTGACCGACATCCGCCTCGCGAACGGCATCCACTACCGCTGTCTCGAGCCGCTCCAGCGTTATGCGCTCGACTACGTCGATCCCGACGCGAACGAGGTCGAGGTCCATCTGACCTTCGACGCGATCTGCGAGCCCAACTACCTCGGCGGCGGCCACCTCGACCAGCCGGGCCGCTACCGCGGCACGATCCGGATCGAAAACGAGACGATCGCGGTGGACGCCTTCGGCATGCGCGACCGCTCCTGGGGCGTCCGCTCGCAGATCGGCGACACGCTCCATCCCGGCTCGCCCATGAAGCGCGGCGGCTATACCTACGCCTCGATGTCCGAGCGCGACGCCTGGCATACGATCACCGGCGATTTCGGCAGCGGCTACGTCTCGATCCACGGATTCCTGCTGCGCGACGGCGTCTGGTCGAAGCTCGTCGAGGGCACGCGCGAGGTCCTCGAACGGGCGGACCACTGCCCGACACGGGTCCGCATCACGGCGAAGGATGCCCTCGGCCGCACGCTCGAAGCCGAGGGCCGCACGCTCAACCGGATCGGCGTCCACCTCAATCCGAACCTCTGGACCTGGAACTGCCTCACCGAATGGCAATGGGACGACGGCAAGCGCGGGTTCGGTGAGGACCACGACAACTGGAGCGCCTCGGCCTTCCGCCGCTTCGCCCGGGGTGAGGGCTGACGAGCGCCGCGCACCGCGGCCTCGCGCAGAGCACGAAGGCCTGCGCGTGTACGGGGGTGCGCTGGTGTGCGCGCTGCCGGGATCCGCAGATCCGCCGCGAGCACGGCATGGACGAGCCGCTCGCCCTGCCCGATTGGCTCGTCGCGCGCTCGCCCCGGCGGCTGCTCGCGTTCGATCTCGCGGCGCAAGGCGTGCCCGGCCTGCCCGCCTTCTCGGGCGTGCGCGTCTACCCGGGCGCGCTCTCGCGAGCCGAGGCCGCGGATCTGCTCGCCGAGATCGAACGGCGCCCATTCCTCCCCTCCCAGAGCGGAAAGCAGAAGCAGCATTTCGGGCCGCGCTTCAACTTCATGCGTCGCCGGATGAACGCCGACCGCTTCTCGGGCCTGCCGCCGTCGGCCCATCGGCTCGAGGCGCGGCTGCGCGAATGCGTGGCGCGCGACGATGCCGGCGACCCGGCCGATCTCGCGCGCTGCCGCGCGGCGCTCGCCGACTACACGACCACGGACGTCTTCGTGCTGCGTTATGTCGATGCGGAATGCTCGAACCTCGATTTCCACGTCGACGATCTCCACGCCTACGGCGAGGCCATCCTCGACGTCTCCCTCGACTCGGACTCGGTCCTCTCGTTCCTCGGGCCGGAGACCCGGCCGGCGGAGGCAGACCCCGGCCCGGAGGACGTTCGGGTCTGTGTCCGCGTTCCGCTGCCGGCCCGTTCGATCGCCGTCGTCTACGGCGCGGCCCGCTTCGCCTGGCCGCACGCGATCCTCGCCGATGACGTGCGGGGGGTCCGGACGAGCATCACGCTGCGAACCCTGGCGCCCGCCCTGCGAGAGACGCCCGCCGGCCAGCAGGTCCTCGCCCGGGCCAGGCCCTCCGCCTAGCGGGGGCCATTCCCATCATTCCAGCCGCAGCTCGACTCCCGGCCACCCGATCCGGGTTGCCACGCACCGGCCCGCCGCGCAGACTGACGAGTCCCCTACACCGGATTCCGGAGCCCCCCCATGGCACCCTGGCATTACGACCGCTTGAGCGCGCAGGACAACTCCTTCCTGCTGATGGAACGCGGCAACGTCCGCATGCACGTCGCCTCGACCAACATCTGCGACATCGGCCCCCTCCGGACCGAGTCGGGCGGCATCGACATCGAGCTCGTCAAGCAGGCGACGATGAGCATCATCCATCTCGTCCCCCGCTACCGGCAGCGGCTCTTCGAAATACCGGTCTTCGATCACGCCGTCTGGGTCGACGACGTGCATTTCGACATCGACTACCACATCCGCCACACCTCGCTCCCGAAGCCCGGCACGCTCGCCCAGCTCAAAAACCTCGTCGCGCGCGTCATGGCGCAGCCGCTCGACCGCAAGCGGCCGCTCTGGGAGTACTGGTTCGTCGAGGGCGTCGGCGGCGGCGATCAGTTCGCGATGATCACGAAGATCCACCACTGCATGATCGACGGCTCCTCGGGCGTCGACCTCGCGAACATCCAGTTCTCGACCTCGCCCATCCCGCCCGAGCTCGGCGAGCCCGAGCGCTTCCGGCCCCGGCCCGCCCCGAGGCGACTGGAGCTCTTCCTCGACGAATCGAAGCGCCAGGCCGGGATCCCGCTCGAGGTCGTGCGCGACTTCCGGCAGTTCGTCTCCGACACCGAAGACCTGCGGCACGAGGTCTCGACCCGGGTGAACGCGCTCACGCGCCTGTTCGGAATGGGAACGCAGGCCGATCCGACGCCGATGAACGGGAGCCTCGGTCCGCACCGACGCTTCGAATGGATCTCCTGCCGGCTCGAAGACCTGAAGTCGATGCGCAAGGGCCTCGGCTGCTCGATCAACGACGTCGTGCTCACGATCGTCACCGGCGCGATCCGCAAATACCTGCTCGAGAAGAACGTCGACCTCGACGCGATCCAGTTCAAGGTCTCGACGCCCGTCTCGGTCCGCACCGAGGCGGATCGCGGCAAGCTCGGCAACAAGGTCTCGTCCTGGATCATTCCGATCCCGATCCAGGAGCCGGATCCGAAGCGCCGGCTCGAGCGGATCCACGAGCAGACCGAGGAGCTGAAGGAGACGAACCAGGCGATCGGCGTCCAGATGATGAATCAGATCCAGGAGTGGACGCCGTCGACGCTTCTCTCGCTCGGCGCGCGCGCGATGTCGGGCCCGATCAACTCGATCGTGACCAACGTGCCCGGACCGCAGATCCCGCTCTATTTCCACGGCGCCCGCGTCCGCGCGATCTATCCCGCGGTGCCGCTCATGGAGGGCATGGGACTCGGCATCGCGCTCACGAGCTATGCGGGGACGATGGGCATCGGCTTCAACACCGATCCCGACATCATCCCCGACAGCGGTCGCTTCGTCGCGCTCTTCGAGGAGTCGATGCAGGAGCTCGCGGTGACGGCCCATGTCCAGCTCGGCCCCGTCAGCGACGACGTGAACCGCGTCACGTCCGTCGAATAGGTCGGCGCCGACGACCCGCCCCAGCGGCGTTCCCCGGCACCGAGAAGGCGACCCTCGCGATTTTTTCCGCGCGCGGAGCGGGTCTCTTCCCGTATAGTCGGGCGATCCGCGCGATCGACGAGTCGCGCGGTGCCGCAGGAGGTCGATCGGAGCGATGCGAGCACTCATCATCGGGATGGCGGCGGCCGCGAGTGGCCTGCTCTCGCTCGCTTGCCAACAGTCCGCCGAAGCACCGCCCGGCTCCCAGGACGCCCAGGAAATCCAGGGCATCCAGATCGCGACGGACGCCTACGTCGCCTATCAGCATTCGGATTGCGAAACCGTCTACCGATTGACGCAGCCCGGCGTGGTCGATGCGCTGCAGGCGACCGAGCTGCGCCATTCGCTCCGCCTCGTCCGCGGGTTCTGCCAGGAGATCGACGGCGACCCCTCGGCGGCCCGGCAGACCTACCGACGCCTGATCGACGAAGCCCCGAGCTCCTTCGCCGCCCAAGATGCGCGCGAGCGACTGCGCCTGCTCGACCGCGAGCTGGACGATCCGAGCTACGCGCGGCGGTCCGAGGATGCAGCCCGGCGCGTACTCCGGCCGAGCGAGCCGCGTGAGCCCAGCGCCCGATCGGCGGCCCTCTACCCGCCCCTTGCACGGGCATCGGCCGTCGAGGGCTTCGCGGTCGTCGAGTTCGGCATCGCGCGGAACGGCAAGACCGTCGATCCGATCGTCGTCGCCTCGGATCCGCCGTTCCTGTTCGACGGCGCCGCGCTGCGGGCCGTGCGCGAATGGCTCTACAAATCGAAGCGCGACGCCGATCCGGAGGCGCGTCATGCGATCCGGATCGTGTTCAGGCCGACGGCCCCGCCGACTCTGAGCGACGAGGCGGCAGCGCCCGCGTCCGCACCGATTCGCGCCGTCGAATCGATTTCGTCGGGCAATCTGCAGGGAACACCCTGATCACGGCGGGATCTCCCGCCCTGACCAGCGCTCCGGATCCGCCTCAGCGGTCGGAATGCATCGCCTTCAAGGCGTCGAAAAATCGGGCAGCGCGGGCGGGCAGCCCGCCCTCGAGCAGCCCCCGCTTGACGAGCCGCACGCGCGCCTCGAAATCGGGCCCCGCGCCACCGACCCCGGACAGGTTGTCGGCGCTCAGGTGGAACGCGACGCCGCAGGCGTCGGAGAAGATCCACTCGAGCGCCTGGGGGCGCGCCTCGGCGCGCTCGAACTCGGCCTGCTCCACGGCGCTGCGTCCGTCGGGGCGATACCAGTAGCCGTAGTCCTCGAGCCTCCGTCGCTCGCGTCCGGCGAGACACCAATGGGCGATTTCGTGCAGCGCGCTCGCGAGATAGTCCTCGCGGTACACGACGCGATGCGGCGACACGTCGGGATCTGCCGAAGGCAGATAGACGGGCTCGCATCCCCCGCCGACCAGGATCGTCGCGTACTCGGCAAGGAAGCATTCCCGGAACGTTCGCTCGAGATCTTCGGCCGCCCACTCCATCGCTCGAACGTGCCCCTCCGTCGATCGGGATCCAGCGGCCCGCGCGTCGTCCCACATGCCTTCGCCCGCGCCCCGATCAACGACCGCCCGGCTCGTATTCGGCGCCGACCATCCGCACCGGCGCGTCGAGACCGTTCACCGCGACGTCGAGCGCCTCGAGCAGCTCGCAGAGCCGTTCGAAACGGGCATCGCCGATCTGCTCCGCGAAATGGCGTGTGGTCTCGCGGGTGATCTCGTCGATGTCCCGGATCAGCGTCCGCCCGCGCCGCGTGAAGACCACCCGCCGGGCGCGCCCATCCGCCGGATCCGCAACGCGCTCGAGATAGCCCACCTCCTCGAGCTCGGCGACGAGCTGACCGGCCCGCTGAAGCGTCAGGCGCAGCCGCGCCGCCAGATCCGTCATGCGCAGCCCCTCCGCGGGGAGATTCGGGATCACCTGCGCCGTCGACGGCCGCAGATCGTGGCCCCGCGCGAGGAGGCCCGCGCGCATGCGCAGCCGCATCGCCGTCGAGAGACCGATCAGATGCCGGCTCATCCGCCCGCTCGCGGGCTCCGCGTCCGACGCGGGCGGAGGCGGCGAAGCCGACGCAGGACGCGAGGCTGTCCCCCGGCGAGCACGGGCGGGCGGACGCGACGAGGGTCGAACGGGCATGCTTGCTGATTTACCAAAGTCCCTTTAGTATTTCCACGTCCGACCGGATCTTCCTGGAGCAGCGCCCCCGATGTCGAAGGACAGCCCGTCCCGAAGTGCTCCGCGCCGCGTCCTGCACGCGCCTCACGATGCGAATGGCACGGCTGCTGCCCGCGCGAGCTGGCGGATCGACGTCTCGGAGGCCGTCCCGCATCCGGGCCGCTTCGAGCTCGCGGTCGACGTCGTGGTCCCGCGCGAACGCAGCGACGAAACGCCGCCCGTCGCGCTCGTCTGTCTCCCGGGCGGCTTCCTCTCGCGGCGCTATTTCGACCTCGAGCTGGCTGGCGACCGGAGCTACAGCTTCGCGGAAGCCATGGCGGTCCAGGGCTTCGTGACCCTCGCGATCGATCATCTCGGGATCGGCGAGAGCTCGAAGCCCGATCCGATCGATGCGGGCTTCGCCTTCGGCGTCGAAGTCGTCGCGCGCGCCAATCAGCTCGCCCTCGAACGCGCTCTCGAACGGCTCGCGCGCGGCGACGCGGAGGCGGGCATCGCCCCGACGCCCTGCGGCGCGACGATCGGCGTCGGCCATTCGATGGGCTCGGTCCTGACCGTCGAGCAGCAGGCGATCGCACGCCCCCATCGCGCCCTCGTGCTGTTCTCGTTCACGACCCGCGGCCTGCCCTTCTTCCTGAACGAGGACCAGCGCCCGTATGCGAACGATCCCGAGCGCGCCCGCCGCGAGCTCGGCGCCCTCGCGCGGCGCAGCTACGGAACGCCCTACCCCCCGCGCGCCGACGGCGCCGAGGGCGATCGCCGGGCCGCCTTCGGCGTGGGCACCGCACCGCCCCTCGCCGAAGCGTTGTTGCATGCCGCCTCGACCGATCTGCTCGCCCTCGGCGGCCTGCTCTCGATGATTCCCGGCGGTTATGCCCCCTCGGCGGCGGTGATCGACGTTCCCGTCTACGTCCTGATCGGGGATCACGATCTGCACGGCGAACGCGGCGTCCGCGAGGAGCTGCCGAAGGCGCCGAGCGTGACGCTCCGAACGCTCGAAGATTGCTGGCACTGCCATCTCGTCGCGAACTCGCGCGCCGCGATCTGGCGTGAGATCCCGGCCTGGATCGCCGAAGTCCTGGCATCGGATCCGGTCGGCCGGGCGCGCCGCCCCGCGAGCCATTGAACCGCGACGGCCCGGCCCGTCGCATCGGAGGACGAACATGACCACGAACGCAGCCACGCCCACCGCCCGGCGATTCTTCTCCGCCGATTCCCATTGCGTCATCACCGACGATCACGTCAAGCGCAATCTCCCGCAGCGATTCCACGCCGCCTGGGACGAAGGCATGGCCCGCCACGCGGCGAAGCAGGATGCGATCCAGGACGGCAAGAAGCTCGAGCTCGAGGATTTCGTCGACCTCGAGGCCGCGCGCCACCCCGGCTATTTCGATCCGAAGGCGCGGCTCGCGGCGATGGACGCCGACGGCGTGCAATGCGAGGTGATGTACTCCGAGTTCGACTTCACGAGCAAGGTCTACGCGATCGGCGAGCACTGGCAGCCCTGCGCGACCGCCTACAACGACGCCCTCGCCGAGTTCGCCTCGATCGATCCGAAGCGGATCCTGATCACCTACCAGCTCCCCCTGATCGACGTCGACTACGCGGTCTCCGAGGTCCACCGGCTCGCCGGCCTCGGCGCGCGCTCGATCCAGATTCCGAACTTCCCCTCCGAGCTGGGCATGCCCGACTATCACGACCGCCGCTACGAGAAGCTCTGGCACGCTTTCGAGGAGACGGGCATCGTCGTCGCCAACCACCTCACGCTGAAGACTTCGCTCTGGGACGTCTTCCGCCGGGATCCGACGCCCCAGAAGGGCATCTTCACGGCGCTGCCCGGCTTCGCGATCGCGGAGACCCTCTCCTGGTACGTGCTGACGGGCGTGCTCGAGCGGCATCCGAAGCTGCGCGTCGTGTTCGTCGAGCCGGGCCTGTTCTGGCTGCCGGGCTTCATCCGATTCCTCGATTCGCGCATGCACCAGCACTACGACTTCCCCGGCGTGAAGCTTCTGCCGTCCGAGTATTTCCGGCGTCAGATGGCCGCGACCTTCGTCCACGAGCCCGAGGCGATCGCTGCCCGCCACGAGCTCGGCGTCGAGAACGTGCTCTGGTCGACGGATTTTCCGCATCCCTGCTGCAACTGGCCGAATGCCGCCGCGAAGGTCGAGCAGCTTTTCCAGGGCGTGCCCGAGGACGAGATCCGGAAGATCACGTGGCAGAACGGCGCGACGATGTACGGTATCGCTTGAGCATTTCCCGCCAGCGCGCGCGCCCGGGTCGTTCCCGGGCGCGGCAATCGGAGGCCCCCCCGATGAGTCTCGTCCTCGAAGGCATCCAGATCCTCGAGCTCTCGAACGGCATCGCCGGCCCGATGGCGACGATGCTGCTCGCCGATCACGGCGCCCGCGTGACCCGCATCGAGCGGCCGGGCCACGATCCGCTCCGAGATCAGCTCGGCCACCACGCCTGGAATCGCGGCAAGCGCAGCGCCGTCCTCGATCTCGCGAACGCCGACGACAAGCGCGCGTTTCTCGCACTCGCCGCCACCGCGGACGTGCTCGTCGAGAGCCACGCTCCGGGTGTCACGAAGCGGCTCGGGATCGACTACGCGACCCTCGCTGCCCTGAACCCGCGCCTCGTCTACTGCTCGATCACGGGCTACGGCCGCGACAATCCCTATTCGGATCGCCCGGGCTACGACGCGCTCGTCGCCGCGCGTTCCGGCCTGCAATGGGAGCAGCGCGGCCGCTTCGGCGGCTCGGCGCCGCATCTCTCCGGCAAGCCGCCGCTCTTCCCCGATCTCGAGGTCGCGCAGGAAAGGCTGCAGGGCGCGCCGCGCGAGGGACCGCTCTTTCCCGCGTCGCGCTTTCCGAGCCTCGGCGCGGCCTACGCCGCGGCGACCGCGATCAGCG
The DNA here is from genome assembly GCA_041389425.1 of Myxococcota bacterium. Lineage (GTDB taxonomy): Bacteria > Myxococcota_A > UBA9160 > UBA9160 > UBA4427 > UBA4427. The sequence continues at coordinate 304,900 of JAWKRX010000003.1, read as the reverse complement.
CCGCGCTGCGGGCCCGGGAGATCACGGGCCGCGGCCAATGGGTCGAGACCTCGCTGCTCCAGGGGGCTCTCGCCGCGGGCGTGCTCGCCTTCGCGATGGCCGAGAAGCTCGATGCTCCGATGTTCATGTCGTGGGTCGGGGACAGCCGCTCGCCGAAGGGTCTCTTCGAATGCCGCGACGGCCGCTGGATCCACGCCTGGCCGCCGAATCCGCGCTTCATCCTCTCAGCCGGTGCCGGCGAGAAGATGAACGCGACCCCCGACCTCACGGTGCGCGAAGACCCCGAACGCATCGGCCTCGGCGTCGAGGAGATCTTCGTCCTCGATCATTATTGGGAACCCATGGCGGAGACCGTCCGCAAGTTCACGGCGGACGAATGGACGGAGGCGGGCGCGATCGCGCAGATCTGCATCCAGAAGGTCCGCTCGCCCGAGGAGGCGCTCGCCGATCCGCTCCTCGTCGCCGACGACGTCGTCACCGAGCTCGACGATCCGGAGCTCGGCCGCATCCGCGCCGCCGGCATTCTCTACAAGCTCGAGCGCTCGCCCGGCGCGATCCGCGGCCCCGCGCCGCGCTTCGGAGAGCACACGGCCGAGGTCAAGGCCGAGGCGGAAGCGCTCGCGCGGCGTCAGGCCGCCAGCGCTTCGCCCGCTGCGAACGCTGCTGAGGCCGAAGCGACGACCGCGGCCGCGAGCGACGCGAAGCCGCTCGCGAAGGGCCCCCTCGACGGCATCACGGTGCTCGACTTCGGCCTCGCCGTCGCGGGACCCTATGCCGGCCAGATCCTCTCGGACCTCGGCGCGCGGGTCATCAAGGTCAACGCGCTCCACGACTGGTATTGGCATTCGAGCCAGATCGCGATGGCCTGCAATCGCGGCAAGCAGAGCATCGCGATCGATCTCAAGAAGCCCGGCGCCCGCGCGGTCATCGACCGGCTGCTCGCCTCGGCCGACGTCGTGATGCACAACATGCGCTACCGCGCGGCCATCAAGCTCGGCATCGACTACGAATCGCTGAAGGAGCGCTTCCCGCGCATCGTCTACTGCCATACCCGCGGCTTCGAGCGCGGGCCCCGGCTCGAGCTGCCGGGCAACGACCAGACGGGCGCGTGTCTCGCCGGCGTCGAGTGGGAGGATGGCGGCTGCGGTCGCGGTGGCCGCCCGCTGTGGTCGCTGACGAACATGGGCGATACGGGCAACGGCTTTCTCGCCGCGATCGCGATCTGCCAGGCGCTCTACGAGCGCGAGAAGACCGGGCGGGGCCAGTTCTGCGAGACCGCGATCGTGAACGCCCAGATGTTCAACACGAGCCATTCCGTCGCCTATGCCGACGGACATGCCGACGGACATGCCGACGGACATGCCGACGGACATGCCGACGGCCGCGCGATCGAGCGGCCGCTGCTCGACGCGATGCAGACGGGCTTCTCCGCGGGCGTCCGCCTCTATCCGACGAAGGACGAATGGCTCTGCCTCTCGCTCGTGAAGGACGCCCATTGGCACGCCCTCGCGGGTGCCCTCGGCCTGCCCGATCTCGCGCCCGGCGGTCGTCATGCGACCGCTGCCGCCCGCGCCGAGCACGACGACGACGTCGCGAAGCTGCTCGAGCATCGTTTCGCGACCGAACCGGCCACCGCGCTCTTCGATCGGCTCGATGCCGCCGGCGTTCCCTGCGAGGTCGCGGCCGAGGACGCCAACATCCGGCTCTGGAGCCAGCAGCGCTTCATCGACGATCAATTCGTCGCGAAGTATCGCCATCGTACGATCGGCGAGATGGGCCAGCCGGGCCTCGCCTTCCAGTTCTCCGATACGCCCACGCGCGTCCAGTCCGCGCCCATGATGGTCGGCGAGCATTCGCGCGAGATCCTCGCGGCGCTCGGATACGACGAGGCCGAGGCGGCGGCGCTCTTCGAGGCCGGCGTGGTCGGCGACGAGACGGTGAACCCGACGCTCGCGAAGGCCGGGACGAAGCCCGTCGCCTCGCCCTGGGAGAAGAAATGACGACGACCGGAACGACGAAGATGCCCCGGCCGCAGCCGATGCCGGGACGCGACAGCGCTCCTTTCTGGGACGGCGCCGCGCGCGGCGAGCTGCTCGGCCAGCGCTGCGCGGATTGCGGGCTCTTCCGGCACCCGCCGCGTCCGATGTGCCCGGCCTGCCAGTCGGTGAAGACCGAATGGGTGCAGCTCACGGGCCGCGGGAAGGTGGCGGCCCACATGCGCCCGGTCCATCCCCGCATTCCGATGTTCGACTATCCCCTCGTCTGCGTGCTCGTCGATCTCGACGAGGGCATCCGGCTCTTCTCGAACCTCTACGAATGCGAGCCCGAGCGCGTCGAGAACGGCATGGAGGTGGAGGTCTTCTTCGTGCCGACCGCCGGCGACAAACAGGTCCCGGTCTTCCGACCGGTCCAGGGAGGCCGATCGTGAATCGCAGCAAGGCCGTGATCGCGGGCATCGGACAGACCGAGTTCTCGAAGAACTCCGGTCGCAGCGAGCTGCAGCTCGCCTGCGAAGCGATCAAGCTCGCCCTCGACGACGCGGGGCTGCGCCCCGCCGACGTCGACGGGATGTCGACCTTCACGATCGACAACAACGAGGACGTCGACATCGTCCGCTCGATGGGCATCGAGGCACTGCGCTTCTCGTCGCGCACGCCCCATGGCGGGGGCGGCTCGATGGCGACGATTGCCCACGGCATGGCCGCCGTCGAAGCCGGGCTCTGCCACACGTTCGTCTGCTTCCGGGCGATGAACGAGCGCTCGGAGGCCCGCTTCGGCATCGCCCACATGGCGCCGAATTCGAACAACAAGGGCTCGGGCTCGGGTTTCCTCGAGTGGAGCATGCCCTTCGGCGCGGCGACCCCGGCCGCCTGGACCGGCATCCAGGCCCAGGCCTACATGCACCGCTACGGCCTCACGAACGCGGACTTCGCCCCGATCTCCGTCCAGCTGCGGAAGAACGCCGCGACGAACCCGCTCGCCTGGTACTACGAGAAGCCGATCTCGCTCGAGGACCATCAGAATTCGCGCTGGATCGTCGAGCCGGTCTTCCGCCTGCTCGATTGCTGCCAGGAATCCGACGGCGGCGTCGCGCTCGTGATCACGACCGAGGAGCGCGCCCGTGACCTGCGCCAGAAGCCCGCGCGCATCGCCCACGCGACCCAATCGATCCCCTTCGACACCGAGACGGTCACCAACTTCTACCACAAGGATCTGACGGTCTTCGACAGCGGCGTCCGCTGCGCCGCAGAGCTCTACGGCCGGACGGGGCTCGGGCCCCGGGACATTCAGGTCGGCATGCTCTACGACCATTTCACGATCGCCGTCTTCTGGCATCTCGAGGCGATGGGCTTCTGCAAGCCGGGCGAAGCCGCGGCCTTCGTGAAGGACGGCCACCTCGCGCTGGACGGATCGATCCCGCTCTCGCCCAACGGCGGCCTGATCGGCGAGGCCTACATCCACGGCATGAACCTGGCGACCGAAGCCGTCCGGCAGATCCGCGGGACGGCGACGAACCAGGTCGCGAACGTCGAGAACGTGCTGCTCTCGGCCGGGATGAGCGGCGCGATCCTCTCGCGGTGTTGAACGCGGGGCGGGGTGGTCGCCGGGCCCGGGAGGGCATTCTCACGGCGATCTGCGCGCAGCCTCTTCGGGCTCGCGCGCGGATTCTCCCGACCCGCGAGCAGCTTCCCTCAGCCCGCGAGCAGCTCCTTCGCGATGATGAGCTTGCGGACCTCGGTGGTCCCGGCGCCGATCTCGAGCAGCTTCGTCGCGCGGTAGAGGCGGTTCATCTCGGTCTCCCAGATGTAGCCGGCGCCGCCGTGGATCTGGACGGCGTGATCCACCACGCGGTTCATCGAGTCGGCGCAGTACATCACCGACGTCGCGGACACGCGGTGGACCTCCCCGCGGCCGCCCTCGCCGGGGGGCAGATCGTTCATCAGCGAGAGGCAGTAGTAGTTGTAGACACGCATCGTATCGACGAGGGCGGACATCTCGGCGAGGCGCGACTGGATCATCTGGAAGTTCGCGATCGGCTCGCCGAACTGGATGCGCTCCTTCGCGTGGGCGATCGAGAGATCGAGGGCGCGCTCGGCGACGCCGACGCAGATCGGCGCGATCACGGCGCGCTCGAGATCGAGCCCGCTCATGATGCACTTCACGCCTTCGTTCACCTTCCCGAGCACGTTCTTCGCCGGAACGCGGCAATCGTCGAAGGCGAGCTCGGCCGTCTGCGAGCCGCGGAAGCCCATCTTCTCCAGCTTCTGGGCGACGCGCACGCCGGGCGTCTTCATGTCGACGACGAAGGCGGTGATGCCGCGGTTGCCGAGGGCCGGATCGGTCCGGGCGTAGAGCAGGCAGTAGTCGGCCACGGGACCGTTCGTGATGTAGAGCTTGCGGCCGTTGACGATGAAGTCGTCGCCGTCGCGCACCGCGCGGGTCGCCATCGAGCCGAGGGCGTCGGAGCCGGCGCCGGGCTCGGTCAGGCCGAGACATCCGATCGCGCGGCCGTCGCAGAGGGGCGGTACGAAGCGCTCGATCTGCTCCTTCGTTCCGGAGCGCAGGATGTTGTTCATGCAGAGGTTCTCGTGGGCGACCCAGGAGAGCCCGAGCGCGTGGTTCCAGCGCGAGAAGGCCTGGAGCACGAGCCCGCTGGCAAAGAGATCGAGCTCCGCGCCGCCGAGGGCGGCCGGGACCGTGATCCCGAGATAGCCCGCGCGCCCGAGCGCTCGGAACTCCTCGTCCGGCCACCATTCCTCGTCGTCCATCCGGCGCGCCAGGGGAAGCAGCCGCTCCCGGCCATACCGGTCCGCCGCCTCGAGGATCGCGAGCCGATCTTCACTGAGCTGGAAGGCATTCGACATCCGGCGCTCCATCCCTTGCATCGCAGCGCGCGAGCCGATCCCGCCGCGGACGACCGATATTCGCAGACGCGCCCGAGGATGGCTTGACAGCCCCCGCTTTTTTTCAGAGCCTGCGCCGCAGGACGAGGAGAACTGTTTGTCGCCCAGCCGAAACGGGAAGCCGAGCGCCGGAGCGCGAGCCGCGAAGCCCCCGCGTGGGCGCGATGGGCATGCCGCCGGGACGAAGCCCGCGGCCGCGACCGCGAGTCACTCGGGCAGCGCGCCGAACGGGGCCTCGGGCGAAGGGGTCGTCCGGACCGAGGCGAAGGGCCCGGTCTTCTGGATCACGATCGACCGCGCCGAGCGCCGCAACGCCATCAACGACGACGTGGCGAACGGCATCGCGGCGGGACTCGACGCGGCGCAGGCGCTGCCCGGGATCCGCGCCATCGTCCTGACGGGCGCCGGCGACCAGGCCTTCTGCGCCGGCGGCGACCTGCGGGCCGGCCCGGGCGACTCGCCCTTCGAGAGCGATCCGGCGCGCCTCGACAATTCGATCCTCGATCTGTTCCGAACCTTCGAGCGCTGCGGCCTCCCGACGATCGCGCGCGTCAACGGTCATGCGCTCGCGGGCGGGCTCGGCCTGATGTGCGCCTGCGATCTCGCGATCGCGGCGGACACGGCGAGCTTCGGTGTGCCCGAGACCGGCGTCGGGCTCTTCCCGATGATGATCCTGCCCTACCTGCTGCGCGCGATGCCGCGGAGGCGGCTGCTCGAGTGGTGCATCACGGGCGCACGTTATTCCGCGGCCGACGCCCTCGAGGCCGAGCTCGTGAACCGCGTCGTCCCCGCCGCCGAGCTCGACGCCGCCGTGGACGCGCTGCTCGCGCAGATCACCTCCCGCTCGCCGACGGCGATCCGGCTCGGCAAGCGCGGACTGCGCGCCGTCGAGGACATGACGCTCGCGCAGGCGTTCGAATACGCGGGGTTGATGCTCCCCAACATGGCGCGGACCGAAGACGCCCGGGAAGGCTTCCGCGCCTTCCGCGAGAAACGGCCGCCCGAGTTCGAAGGGCGCTGAGCGGTCGCGCGAATCGAAGCCAGGCGACGAACCGGCACGACAGGACGACGATGAGCCAGATCCGGGGACTCGGGAAGGTATTGATCGCGAACCGCGGCGAGATCGCGGTCCGGATCGCGCGGACGCTGTCCCGGCTCGGGATCGCCTCCGCGCTGGTCGCCCATCCCGAGGACGCCGCGAGCCCCGCGGCGCGCGCCGTCGACGAGGTCCATCCGATCGAAGGAACCACACCCGTCGCCGCCCATCTCGACGGCGACCAGACGATCGCGATCGCGAAGCGGATCGGCGCCGACGCGATCCATCCCGGCTACGGATTCCTGTCCGAGAACGCCGACTTCGCCGAGCGCGTCGGCGCGGCGGGCCTGCGCTTCGTCGGCCCCTCGGCGAAATCGATGCGGCTGCTCGGCGACAAGATCGAGTCGCGGCGATTCGTGGCGGAGCTCGGCGTCCCGCTGACCCCTTCGGCGACCGAGGCCGAGGCGCCGAAGACGTTCCAGGCCCGGGCGGCGAAGATCGGGTTCCCGCTCCTCATCAAGGCTTCCGCGGGCGGGGGCGGCAAGGGCATGCAGATCGTCCGCGACGCCGGCGCCCTGCCCCAGGCCATCGAGCTCGCCCGCTCCGCCGCGCGACGATATTTCGACGACGACCGCATCTACGCCGAGCGCTACGTCGAGTCCCCGCGCCACGTCGAGGTCCAGATCCTCGCCGATACCCACGGCCAGGTCTTCCACCTCGGCGAGCGCGACTGCTCGATCCAGCGGCGCTTCCAGAAGCTGATCGAGGAGACGCCCGCGCCGGGCCTCGCGCCCGAGCTCCGGCAGGCGATCTGCGAACGTGCCGTGCAGATCGCCCGGGCCGCCGACTATCACAACGCCGGAACCGTCGAATTCGTGCTCGCGCCGAGCGGGGAGTTCTTCTTCCTCGAGATGAATACGCGCCTGCAGGTCGAGCATCCCGTGACCGAGATGGTGACGGGCCTCGATCTCGTCGAGCAGCAGCTGCGCGTCGCGGCGGGCGAGAAGCTCGTGCTCCGGCAGGAAGACATCCAGGCCGAGGGCGCCGCGATCGAATGCCGGCTGTGCGCGGAGGATCCGGACCAGGACTTCCGGCCGGCGATCGGCGAGATCCTGCTCTTCGTGCCGCCGGGCGGCCCCGGCGTGCGGCTCGATGCGGGCATCGCGGCCGGCCAGCGGATCACGACCGCCTTCGATCCGCTGCTCGCGAAGCTGATCGTGCACGGCCGCGATCGCGGCGAAGCCATCACCCGCGCGATCCGCGCCCTCGAGGAGACGGTGATCCTCGGCTGCGCGACCAACGCGCCCTTCCTCGCACGCGTGCTCGCCCATCCCGACTTTCAGGCGGGACGTGTCGAGACGGGCTTTCTTCCCGCCCACGCGGCGGAGCTCGCGGGCAGGCCGCTCGACGAAGACGAGCGGCGCCTGCTGCTCGCGGCGGCGGCGCTCTCGAATCGCGACTTTCTCGAACGAATGCAGGCCGTGCCCGCGCTCCATGCCGCGATGGGCGACTGGCGGAACTGAGGACGCGCTTGGGATACGACTTCGAACTCGATGGCCGCGATGCCCGCGTGACGCCCGCCCGAGCCGGCGCTGCGCCCCGGCTCGAAATCGATGGCGTCCGGGTGCAGGCCGCACTCGAGCCCGGCCTGAAAGCCGGCGAGTTCTTCCTCGTCCAGGACGGACGCCGCGAGCGGCTCTTCATCGCCACCCGCAGCGACGTCCACTTCATCCACTGGCGCGGCCGCAGCCATCGCATCGAAGCCTGGAACGCCCTCGACCGCGCCCGCCAGGCTGCGCTCCGCGCCGGCGGCGCCGAGGAGATCCGCGCCCCGATGCCCGGCGTCGTCGTCGACGTCGCGGTTCACATCGGCGCCGAGGTCGATCCGGGCGACGTCCTGCTCACGATCGAGAGCATGAAGCTCCAGACGGCGATCACCGCGACCCATGCCGCCCGGGTCGCCGAGATCTGCGTCGCCGCCGGCGATCATTTCGATCAGGGCGCGACGCTGCTCCGCCTCGAAGCCGCGGCCGGCGAGCCCGCCGCGGCCGTGCAGGGCGCAGCCGCGGCGAAAGAAACCGCGAAGGCGGCCGCGGAGCCGGACGCGCAGGTCGAGTCGAAAAAGAAGAGGAAGACCAAGCGATGATGCGCCGAATCGAGAGCCGGATCGATCGCCACGGTGCGACCTATCAACGCTTCCGTGCCGCGAATCTGGAACGCGCCCTCGAATTCCGCCGACGCCAGACCGACGCGCGCCTCACCCGCCCCCAGCGCGACCTCGACCGCCTCGCCCACCACGGCAAGCTCTTCGTCCGCGAACGCATCGAACGCCTGCTCGACCCCGGGACGCCCTTCCTCGAGCTCTCGTCGCTCGCCGCCAACAGCGAGTACGACGGCGCCTCGAAGGGCGCCAGCGTCGTCACCGGCATCGGCATCGTCTCCGGCCGCGAGGTCCTCGTGCGCGCGGACGATCCCTCGATCAAGGGCGGTGCCTGGTATCCGCTGACGGTCAAGAAGAACGTGCGCTGCCTCGACATCGCGATCGAAAACAGACTGCCCGTCGTCCACATGTGCGACAGCGCGGGCGGCTTCCTGCCCCTCCAGGCCCAGCTCTTCGCCGATCGCGTCTCGGCGGGCCGCATCTTCCGCAACCAGTCCGTGCTCTCCCAGATGGGCGTGCCGCAGCTCTCCCTCGTCTTCGGGCATTGCACGGCGGGAGGCGCCTACATCCCGTCGCTCTCGGACTACTCCGTCATCCTGCGCGGCAACGGCGGCATCTTCCTCGGCGGGCCGCCGCTCGTGAAGGCGGCGACCGGCGAGATCGTCGACGCGAACACGCTCGGCGGTGCCGACGTCCACACGCGCATCAGCGGCGTCGCCGACTACGCGGCCGACTCGGAGGATGAGGCGATCCTGCTCGGCCGCGAGATCGTCGCGCAATGGACGCGGGGCGAGAAGACGCGGATCGAGACGCGCGAGCCCGAGCCGCCCGCCTACGATCCCGGAAGAGCTCTACGGGATCATCCCCGACGACATCAAGATCCAGTTCGACATGCGCGAGGTCATCGCGCGCATCGTCGACGGCAGCTCTTTCACGAGTACCAGCCTCGACTACGGCACGACGCTCGTTCGCGGCTTCGCCTGGATCTGGGGCAGAAGGTCGGCATCCTCGCCAACAACGGCGTGCTCTTCAACGATTCGTCGCTGAAGGGCGCTCACTTCCATCGAGCTCTGCAACCAGAACCGCACGCTGCTCGTCTTCCTGCAGAACACACGGGCTTCATGGTCGGCCGCGAGTACGAAGCCCGCGGCATCTGCAAGGACGGCGCGAAGTTCATCATGGCGCAGTCGTGCAGCGTCGTGCCGAAGTTCACGGTCATGGTGAACGGCTCCTTCGGCGCCGGCAACTACGGCATGTGCGGCCGCGCCTACGACGGCCGCTTCATCTTCAGCTGGCCGAACCACCAGATCGGGATCATGGGCGCCGAGCAGGCCGCGAACACGCTGGCCGACGTCAAGATCCGCCAGCTGGAGCGCGCCGGGCAGACGCTCTCGGCGGAGGAGATCGAGGCGATCCGCCGGCCGGTGCTCGAGTCCTACGAGCGCGAGGCGAGCGCCTACTACGCGACCTCGCAGCTCTGGGACGACGGCATCATCGACCCGGTCGATACCCGCAACGCCCTCGGCATCGCGATCAGCGCATCGCTGCACACGCCGATCGAAAGGCCGAGCTACGGGATCCTGCGGCTTTGAGCCGGGCAGACGGCCCGGGCGGGCAAGGCGGCGATCGCGGGGGCGAGACACCCGCCGGCGAAGCGCTGCTCACCCTGCCGACGGTCTATCGCGCCGATCTCTTCGCAGATCGGACGCTGCTCGTCTCGGGCGCGGGGACGGGCATCGGGCGGGCGATCGCCTGCCTCTTCGGCCGGCTGGGCGCCCGGGTCGTCCTCTGCGGCCGCAGCGCGGAGAAGCTCGCGGCGACCGCGCGGCTGCTGGAGCGGATCGGCGCCGCGTCGCTCGTGCAGCCGACGAACATCCGGGAGCCCGAGCAGGTCGACGCACTCTTCGCGCGGATCGGGACCGAGGGGTGGAACGTCGATTTCCTGGTGAACAACGCGGGCGGCCAGTTCCCCCAGCATTCGATCGACCTCTCCGACAAGGGCTGGCGCGCCGTCGTCGACACCAACCTGAACGGCACCTGGACGATGATGCAGCGCGCCGCGCGCTTCTGGGAGCGGACGCACGGGGCCGGCGCCATCGTCAACATCATCGCCCCGCATCGCCGCGGGATGTACGGCCTCGCGCATACCGTCGCGGCGCGGGCCGGCGTCGCCGATCTGTCGCGCAACCTCGCCGTCGAATGGGCCCCGCGCGGCATCCGGATCAACTGCGTGCTTCCCGGACCGATCGAGACCGAGGGGCTCGAGGTCTATTCGGAAGAGGCCCGCGCCGCGCTCGCGCGGCAGAATCCGCTCCGGCGCCTCGGCGAGGCGCAGGACGTCGCGGAGGCGGTCGCCTATCTCTGCGCGCCGTCGGGCCGGTTCGTGACGGGCGAGACGCTCGTCGTCGATGGCGGCCACCAGCTCTGGGGCGAGCTCTGGATGGCGGGCCGACCCGCCGGCTGGGAGGACTGAGCGCCCTCCGCGCTCGCGGCTCGACGCGACGCGACGCGCTGGAACGCGCGGAGAGGCTCAGCGCGCGGGAAAGAGCACGACGGGGTCGTAGCGCGGCAGCGTCGCGAATCGAAGCTCCGGGCTCGCCGCTGCCTTCGCCTTCAGGAAATCGAGCGTCCGCTCGCCGTCGCCCGAGAGCAGCGTCGCGAAGCGCTTCTCGCCGGTGAACGGGCCTTCGATCGGGCCCATCAGGCTGTCCCAATGGATCGGGATCACGCGCTTCGCGCCCGTCGTCTCGACCGTCTCGTCCCAGTAGGTCTCGCGGTAGTCAGCCGTCTGGGTTCCGAGCCCGCCGATCCCGAGGAAGACGACGTCGGCGTCGAACCCTTCGAGACCGCCCGGGACGTATCCGGCGCTGCCCTGGACGAGGAACTGCCCGAGCGGGTGGCGGACGTGGATCGCGTAGGGCGTTCCCAGGCGATAGTCGAAAGCACCGACCGGGGGAACGAGCGGCGATTCGATCTCGGGATCCTCGAGCGCCTGCTTGCGGACCGCGGGATCGGGGAACTCGAAGTGTCGCGTCTCGATCAAGGTGATCTCGAAGCGGCCGAACGCGACGGGCTCGCGGTCCACGGCGAGTCGGATCTGCGACTCGGGCAGGCCGACACCGCGCGCGATGTTCGCGGTCGAAGGCGAGCCGAGCAGGACGGCACCCGTGCGCCAAGCGACCTCCGGCGAATCCATCGCATGATCGAAATGGGAATGGACGGGAATCACGACGGCGAGACGCGATGCGCCATTGCGTTCGAGCCCGCGCTCGATCGCAATGGGGTCCGGCGCGATCTCGCCGCGGAGCAGCTGGCGCGCCCCGAAGCGCGAGAACCAGCCGTCGACCATCCAGGCCGTCTCTCCGTCGGAGAAGAGCAGGGTCGAGGTGCCCGTGAAGCGCACCGTGAGCGATCCCGGCGGAACCTCGCGGCTGGCGGGGATCGCCCAGGCGGGATCCACGGGCGGCGGCGACGTTCCGAACAGGAAGACCACGCCAGCCATGAGGGCGCAGAAGAGGGTGAGGGCGAACGCGAGGAACGCCCTGCGCCGCCCTCCAGAAGGCGCCTGCACCGAATCCTGAATCGCCGCAGCCCCCGTTTCCCTCAAGCGGCCCGGGCGGGCCTTCGGCTCGCGAGCAGCGTGAGGCCGATCATCATCAGGATCCCCGTTCCGGGCTCCGGCACGACGTTGATCAGCTCGTCGCCGAGCAGCTGCAGGACCTGCGTCGTCGGATGGACCGTGTCGAAGAAGGCGTAGTCGTCGCACGTCGGTGCTCCGCCGGGCGCCGGCGCACCGGAGCCGAGGCAGGCGGTCGTCGTGTTCAGCCCCGCCGGCAGGCCGAAGAGCGCGGGATTCGCGAGCAGCTGATCGGACCAGGCGATCGTGTCGAAGTAGTAGGCGTTCGAGGGCAGTACCGCCTGGATCGCTGCGTTGATGTCGATCGAGGCCTGGCGGCCCGCCGCCGCTGCGAGCGGGCCGAAGGGCGCGATCTCGGGAATCCCGCCGACGTTGCCGACGCCGACGAACAGGAAGTTCTGGGCCCCGGCCGCCTGCAGGACGCTGATCGACGAGGACACGGCCAGCGCCGCCGCATCGATCACGGCTTGCCGCGCCGCGCCCGCCAATCCGCCGAGCAGGATGTCGCGAACGTCGTTGCCGCCGACGTTGATCATGATCAACGTGCTCGAGTCGATCGGCGTGCTCCCCGCGCGAGCGAGGAACGCGGCCGTCTGCGCCTCGAGATCCGGCAGGAAATCCCCGTCGCTGCGGGCGCGCGCGCCGCCGAACGCGAAGTTGTCTCCGCCGAAGAGCGAGCCGACGGAGTTCGTGCCCTCGATCTCCTGATTCAGGACGTCCGCGGGATTGATCCCGTTCGTGAAGCGGCCCCCGAAATAACCCGCCGAAGCCGGCGCGGGATCCGGGAACCCGCTCCCGATCGCGGCCGCCTGGGTATTGCCCTGATCGACGATGCTGTCGCCGAACACGATCAGGTTGGTGAAGGGGAGCGCCTGGGCAGCGCCGGCGGCGAAGAACAGGGCAGCGGCCGCCACAGACACATGAAGACCGGCCCAGCGAACCGCGAACGCAAATCGACACGACATCCGAATCACTCCCTTCCCAGGGTGGCTCCCTCCGCGGACTGCGGAGACGGACTCGTTCGTTCTACTACACTGCCCGATTCCGGGTCAATCGAATTCACGACACCGGCGGTCAGGGCGCGGGACTGCGATGAGTTCGCATTCGAGAAAGCACGGTTCGGATCGAGCAGCCGGAAGCGATCGCAAGAGCGCTGCGCGAGGGCCGGGGCTCGCGATCCTGGGCCTCGTGCTCTTCGGCCTCGCCTGCGCGAACGCTCCCGCGCCACGCTGGCTGGCCTACTCCTCCGATGCCTTTCGCGAAGAAGTCCTCGCCCGGGTCCCGGAGATCGGGGCGCCGCTCGCCCGTCCCCCCTTCGAGATCGATGCCGAGACCGTCGAGCGCGCCCGAGACGCGATCGAAGCGGCCCCGCTCGGGCCACCCCGGGTCCAGGCGCTCGTCGACTTCCTGATGAAACCGGAGCCGGAGGGGCTCGGACTCGTCTACGACTGGTCGGTTTCGGCGAACGCCACCCGCACGCTCGAGCTCCGGCGCGGCAACTGCTTCGCGATGGCGAGCGTGATGGTGGGCCTCGGGCGCGGCCTCGGCTGGCCGATCTACTACGCCGAGGCGCGACCACGGGAGCCGGAGACGCTGCAATTCGAAGAGGTGCGGGCCCTCTCGGACCACATGGTCGTCCTGATCGTCGCGAAGACGGTGAAGCAGATCGTCGACTTCACGGGGCTCCTGAAGGAGGGCTACGACGTCGAGCCCATCTCGGATCTGCGCGCCTACGCCCATCTCGTGAACAACGTGTCCGGCCAGCGGGTGATGAACGCGGACCGGGCCTCCAGCGAGGCGGAATGGCAGGCTGCCCGGCAGGGCTTCGAGCTGGCAACCCGGATCGATCCTTCGCTCGGCCGCGCGTGGAACAACCTCGGCATCGTGTACCGTCGGCTCGGCCGGATCGAAGAAGCGCGGGCGGCCTATCAGCGCGCGCTGGCGCTCGATGCGGGCTTCGGCTCCGCGGAGCACAATCTCAGCCTGATGGAGACCCGCTCGGGCGGCACGCCGAGCCTGATCCAGACCGATCCGCCGTAGTCGTCGCCGTGAGGAATACCCCGTCTTGACCGATCCGCTCGAAGGACTCGCCTTCTACGCCGTCTTCGTGTTCTCCGTGACGATCCACGAGGCCGCCCACGCCTGGGCCGCGATGCGCGGCGGCGATCTCACCGCCTACAACGGCGGCCAGGTTTCCCTCGATCCGCTGCCGCACATGAAGCGCGAGCCCTTCGGCATGGTCGTCCTGCCGATCCTCTCGGTCGTCGTCTCCGGCTTCCCGATCGGCTACGCGAGCGCCCCGTTCGATCCGAGCTGGGCCGCGCGCCATCCGCGCCGGGCTGCCTGGATGGCGCTCGCGGGCCCTGGCTCGAACCTCGCGCTCACGCTGGTGGCCTTCGCGGCGATCCGCATCGGAGCGTCGATGGAGCATTTCATGGCCCCCGATTCGATCGGGTTCCGTCAAGTCACCGCGGCCGTCGGCGACGGGAGCAGCCTCGCCGCCGCCGTCGCATTCCTGCTCTCGATCTTCTTTTCGATGAACCTGCTGCTCTTCGTGCTCAACATGCTGCCCGTCCCGCCCCTCGACGGCAGCGGCGCCCTGCCCCTCCTGCTGCCGGACCGGCTCGTCGAGTCCTACCGAACCCTGTTCCAGCAGCCGATCGTCGCGATCGTCGGGCTTCTGCTCGTCTGGAACTTCGCCGGCGAGATCTTCCGCCCGTGCTTCTTCTTCGCCGTCCAGCTCCTCTATCCCGGCATCGCCTACGAATGACCCCAGCCGAATCCCCGCCTCGCGTCCGAGAAAGCACGCCGATCACCACCCCAAGAACGGCAGGACGTGCGAACGAGTCTGCGCAAGCGGCGCGAGAGTCCCGGGCGGGCGGTGCGGGGTGAGATGTAAAGGAAGTGCGCGCAGCAAGGCGATGGACGCGCCGGCGAGTCTCGACGCGCACGTCCGAGCCACGAACCCCGCGCCGCCCGCCCGGGACACACGGCACGGCCTCCGCCGCCGCCGCGCGCCCGCTACCAGGGATCGAAGCGGACGCTGACCCCGCCCATGATCTGGTACTGGATCGGCTCGGGGTCGTTCAGGCTCGAGACGAAGTTGAAGCGGCCGCGATCGGTCCGCTCGGAGACCGAGGGATCGCGGTCGGTCGAGAACCAGGAAAGGCGACCCTGCAGAAAGAAGCCGAACATCATCGGGCCCTGTTCGTAGGCATCGACGGAGAAGGTCTCGACGAGGCTGATGCCGTGGAAGAGTTCGAGGTCGCCTTTCGCCGTCAGAAACTCGGACTCGGTTCGCGGGTCACCCAATGGAGCGGTGCTCCTGCGCTGGAACTCTCCTTCGGCCTGCACCGCCATGCCGATGTATTCGAAGCCCTGGGCGAAGTGAAATTGCTCCTCGTCGAAGGGAAGCGTGAAGTCGATCGCGATACCGGCCGTCCAGAGGTAGTCGATCGAAGTCTGGCTGCGCAGGCGGATGTTGCAGGTCGATGCATTTGCGCCGCCGACCTGCGCGGGACAGTTCTCGGAGAATTCGGAATCGCCGGAATCGAATTGCAGGCCGACCCGGTTCGAGATGAGGCTTCGCGAGATCGGGAACTGGACGCTGCTCGTCATCACCAGGCGGGGTCGCGTCGGGATGGACAGCTCGAGTGGCGTCAGGAGATCGAGGCCGAGGCCGAAATGCGGCGAGATGATCGAGTCGGCACTGTCTTCGAGCGAGGTGCTCCCGGTCGCCGTCGGAATGGACGCACTCCCCTTCTGGGCCTGGAGGAGAACGCCGATTCCGAGGTTCAGGCGCGGCTCCCATCCGGCCGATTCCCGCGCGGCGCCCGCTTCCGCCGCGTCGGCGGCGATCGGAGCGTCCCGGTCGGGGGCCGGCTGCGCGGCGGCGCGAGTCGAGGCCGTCGAGCCGATGCCGATCGCCGCGACGAGCAGGGAGGACGCGAGCGCCCCACGACCGATTCGGGTCACGACTTCTCCCCCTCGCCGGCGATCGCATCCGCCTGCTTCATCTGCTTCTTCCGGACGGCGTGCATGCCGCGCACGGCGCGCTCGACCTCGGGCGGAACGCCTTTTTCGGCCATGTAGCGCTCGACGAATGGGTGATCCCGGCGCGACCACATCACGAGGATCTGCTTGAGCGATGCGATCTTGTCGCCGGGCGCCTGGATTCGTTCCGCGGAGGCCAGGGCCTTTTCAAGATCGACGGAGATCAAATACTGCGTGAGCGGATATCGCATCGCAGCGTCGACGCGGGGATCGCCGAGGCGGGCGGCGATCCATTCGGACGCGCCGGGGCCGTCCTGGCGAAGGTAGTGATAGGCGCCGGCACGCAGCGCCGCATGGCGACCTTTCGAATCCGGGCGCTCGAGAAGCCATTCGAGATTGCCGAGCGCATCGCGAGCACCCCAGGTCTCGGAGATCTGCTCGAGAAAACTTCCCGGCGGCAGCTTCGCCTCGACGGTCTCGTACCACTGCGCCGCCTGCCTTCCGTCGACGCCCGCGAGACTGACCAGCGCCGTCTGCAGCGCGTCGATCTTGAGGGCGTTGTCGCCCTCCCAGGGAATGGAATCCACCCAGGCTCGCGGCGCTGCCGTCCCCGCCCGATAGAACTGCAGCAGCGCCTTCGTGATGACCCATCTGCGGCCCTCGTCGGCGGGAAAGCTCGACAGCAGGCGGGTCAGCTCGTCGTGTTGCCCCGCGGCGGCGAGACCCTCGACGGTCGCGTCGACGACGAGGTTGCGGACGGTCTTGCCTTCCGGGCGGTCCGTCCCGAGCGATTCGAGCGCGAAGATCCTCGCATCCTCGGCTCCGTCGCGGCGCGTCCAGAAGAACACGACCTCGGAGATCGCGCTCCGCCCCACTCGCGGCGCGCGCCATTTCGCGAAGCGTTCGAGCGCCGCCTTCGGATCGATCCGCGCCCAGGCATTGGCGAAGAGCCGGACCTCGTCGCGGTCGAGGCCGTCGACCGCGGCTTCATACGCTTCCATCGCGCCCTCGACGTTCCCGGCATCGACCTTCCGCATCAGATCCGCGATGCGATCGATCCGGTCGAGGGTGTCCGGGATCACGAGCGCCTCTGCCACGGCCTGCTTCATGGCTTCGCGATCGAGCGCTGCATCGCCGAGCTCCGCCGGCGGCGGATCTGCCGGCGGCGAACAGGCCAGGACGAACGCGACGAGCGTCGCAAGGAGAGCACAGAGCCGGTTCCGATCGGAGCGTCGCATCGTCAGAATTTCACCGTGGCCGTCACCCCGTAGGTTCGGGGGTCACCGACGGCGTGCAGAATGGCGCGACGCAGGCGCGCGAGGTTGAAGACGTCGACCGTGTAGGCCTGGTCGGTCAGGTTCTCGACCCAGCCCGAGAGCTCGAAGCTGTCGCTCGGGTCCTTGTAGGTCAAGCGGAAGTTGAGGAGCCAGAGGGGATCCTGCTTGAGCAGGGGCGAGTTCGACGGATCGAAGAAGACCTCGTCCTTGAACGTCCAGTCGACGCGCGGAATCAGCGTCCCCCAATCGCCGCCGAGCGGCCACGCCGCGAATCCGATGAACGAGTACTCCGGCGAGTTGACGAGGCGATTGCCGGTGAAGTCCTCGGTGATCGTGATCGGTTCACCGCTGGGCCCCGGGACGGTCTGGGAGTTCACGAAATCCGTGTAGGTGCTGTCGAGCCAGGCGAAGGTCAGATGGATCCAGAGCTGGTCGAGCAGCAGCGGGCCCCAGCCCTCGAAAGGCTTGACGTCGAATTCCGCCTCGAAGCCCAGCACGTCCGCATCGTCCGCATTCACGAGCTGCTGGACGGGAACGGCACCGGCGTTGTTGGACAGCCGGAAGATCTGGATCTTGTTGTAGTCGTAGTAGAAGAGGGCCCAGTTGGCGGTGATCCGGGAGTCCCAGAGCTGCGCCTTCATTCCGATCTCGACCGAGTCGATCTCCTCCGGCTCGACGGGCGTGAACAGGTTGTCGCCGGTGGGCGTCTGCGCACCGGGACTGACGACGGCTCCGTTGATGTGCGGCCCCTTCCAACCGCGGGCATAACGCAGATAGAAATTGAGGTCCTCGATCGGCGTCCAGGTGAATTTGAGATCGCCCGCCGCCCCGATCTTCTTCGTCGCAGAGTTCGCGGGAAATTCGGGGAAAGGGTCCGCAAGGGGCTGATTCGAGAACTGGGAGCTGACGAGATTGAGCTCCTTGTCCTCGTAGTTGATCCGAGCCCCGCCCTCGACCTTGAACGTCTCGGCCGGCTCCCAGGCCAGATTCATCCAGCCCGTGCCGTAGCGGGTGAAGAAGCTGTACTCCTGATTGATGCCGCGCGACAGGAGTCCGAGGAAGAACTCGTTGTCGACCGTCAGCCCCTCGTAGAGGAACATCCCTCCGATCTGGGACGAGAATCCTTCTCCCGCGTCGTAGTCGAGCCGGAGCTCCTGCGTGACCTGATAGGCCTCGTTCGTGAGGATCGGTTCCAGGCTTCGATACGGATTTCCATCGAGGTTGAGTTCGACTTCGCGCTGATTCCACTCGTAGCCCGTCACGGTCGTGACGATGAAATCGCCGAAATCGATTTTGCCCGTGAGGCTCGAGCCGAAGAGGTCGAGCACCTCTTTTTCGACGTTGTTGTAGTCGCCCTCGTAGGGATTGCCGTCGAACGGACTCGTGACGGTCCCGAAGCCACCGCTACCGGCCGGGATGCGCTGATTGTCGGGATCCGCGTAATTGTTGATGTCGCGCGGCAGGGGTCGGGGTACGAGGTCGTTCGGGAGCTGGGTCGCACCGACCACCTGGAACTGGCGGGCGTCGCCGCGGTTCTGGCCGCCATGGAAATTGAGGACGAAATCGAGGCCGACGCCCCCGACCTCCCGCTCGAACCGCAGCAGCGTGCGCGCACCCCAGTTGCTCTGATCGTTGACCCACTGCTTCACGCCGGGCACCTCGCCGACCGTCCAGCCGAGTCCGCCGATCGGGACGAGCGCGGGGTTCGTGTTCTGCGAGCTGAAACACGCGTCGAAGACGCGCCGCGCCCGGGACTGACTCGCCGGCAGGCCCGGATTCGTGTTGAAGCGCGGATCCGCGCAGCGGTTGCGCACGAAGCCGTCGCGCTGGTTCGTCCGGAAGGAGGTGCGCATCGAGATCAGGTCGGGCACGACGATGTTCTCGACTGCGCCTTCGAGCTGGACCTGGTTGAAGCGGCCGTAGGTCGCCTTGAAGGTCGCCCCCGGATTTCCGGTCGGCTTGCGCGCGAGGACCCGGATCGTGCCCGCGGAAGAGTTGCGGCCGTAGGTCGTCGCCTGGGGGCCGCGCAGGACGTCGACGTTCTCGACGTCGAAGAGCTGGGCCAGCTGGCCGGCCGGCGAATTCATGTAGATCTCGTCGTTGTAGACCGCGACGGAGGAGGACGAATTCGCGTTGAAGTCGCGGATGCCGACGCCTCGGATGAAGAGCGTCGGATTCGATGCGGCGAAGGGCGTGCGGATCTCGAGGTTCGGCGTGAACTGGCTGATGTCCGAGAGGTCGCTCGCGCCGAGCGCCTCGAGATAGCTCGCGTCGAACTTGATCGCGGAGACCTCGGCCGACTGCAGCAGCGCCGCGGCGCCGGTGCCGACGACGACCATCTCTTCGACACCCGCGAACGGATCCGCAGCGGGCGTCCCCGAGGACGAGTCCGCCGA
This sequence comes from Myxococcota bacterium, assembly GCA_041389425.1. Classification (GTDB taxonomy): domain Bacteria; phylum Myxococcota_A; class UBA9160; order UBA9160; family UBA4427; genus UBA4427. The sequence continues at coordinate 285,496 of JAWKRX010000003.1, read as the reverse complement.
CTGGGCTGCTGCGATGTGGGGCAAACCGAACCACGACGCCGCGATCATGGCGACGACCGCCGAGAACCTTCCGGTCCTGCGGGTGTCGAGTCGATGGCTCGTCACGGGCGCGACGAACGGCACACGGACCTCCCTTGGAATTCTGGACGGACTCGGCTTCTGCCCTGGTCTCCCGGTGCGTTCGTGATTCGCGCCGCGCATCTGCTCTTCATCCCCGCATCCCTGCGGATCGGGGCTAGTCCTCGATCGAATATCCCAACGCGCGCAGCTGACGAAGGTGGAGATCGTCGAGCTCGATCTCCGGGGCACCACCCGCCCAAGGCGTCGTGCCCTGCAAATACAGCTTTGCTCGATCCTGAAGCTTTGCAAGGGCGTCCTTCTCTTCGCGAGCGACGTCCGTCCGTTCGAACCGGTCGGAGACGACGTGGAAGAGCCGATCCTTCTCGGGATGATTCACTTCGTGGATCAAGCGGTAGGCCCCCTGCTCGATTCCGATGATGGGATTGGCATCCATCTTCGGTTGACCCCAGCTGCGATCGAGATGACTGATCGAAACGGGATCGACGTCGGCGACCCGATCCCCGATCAGCCAGCCTGCACGTGACTTCCCGTCAGCTTCGGGCAGCGATTCGAGCCCGACGAGGTCGAGCACCGTCGGCCAGACGTCGACGTTCTGGGTCGGCTGCGAGATCACGAGGCCCGGATCGAGCTTGAAGGGGAACGAGACGATGAAGGGCGTGGCGACGACCTCGAAGTGGACGTCGCGGGCGTGGCCCTCGCTGCCGTGCTCGCCGAAGGCCTCGCCGTGATCCGAGGCGACGACGACGAGGCTCTTCTCGGCGAGCCCGAGCCGGAACATCTCCGCCATCAGCTCCCCGAGCTGCTCGTCGGTCCAGCGCACGGCGTTGTCGTAGGCGTCCGAATAGCTGTCGCCGAAGATCGCCGTCTCCTGTGTGCTGATGTACTGGTGGACGTCCATCAGGTGCATGTAGAGAAAGAAGCGCTCGTCCCGATTCGCCCGCAGGAACTCGATCGCGGTGTAGATCGCGTCGATGTCGGTGCCCTCGATCCGGCCCGCGACGGGCTTCTGGCGGAGGGCCGATGGCGCGAGGCGCGCGCTCGGCGTGATGTAGTAGTCGAAGCCCTGGTTGAAGCCGAAGTTGGGGGCGACCCAGCCGTTGCGCCAGAGGCCGACCGTCTTGAATCCCGCGGCCTGGAAGATCTCGGCCGGCAGGGTCGCCGCGTCGGCGATCGTGTCGCGATAGGTGAGGACGTCGGTGCGCTGCGGATGGAGCCCGGTCCAGAGCGAGGCCATCGAGGTCTTCGTCCAGGACGACTGCGCGCGATGATTCTCGAAACGCAGCCCGCGCGCGGCGAAGTAGTCGAGCACGGGCGTCGTCGCCCGCTCGTATCCATAGCTGCTCATGCGATCGGAGCGGAGCGTGTCGATCAGGATGAAGACGACGTTCAGATCGTCGCGCTGCGAGAGGCCCGCGACGTCGGCCAGCGTCCCGACGGGCCGTGTATCGAAGGCGTCCGAGGCCGTCTCGCCGCCGCAGCCGGCGAGCCATCCGCCGCAAACCAGGCCCAGAAGCGCGAACGTCACCGGCATCCGGCTCACAGCGAATCCTTCCCCGTCGAGAGCTCGGCCAGCGTCGCCCGAGCGGCTTCGGCCTCCGCGAAATCCGGCAGATCGACGATCGCCTCGAGCTCCCGCCGCGCAGCCTCGTTCCGCCCGAGCCCGATCAACAGGCGGGCGAAGCGGTAGCGCTCGGCAGCCGTCACGCTGCCGCGGGCCGCCGCCCTCGCCCAGGCCTCCACGGCCGCTTCGGATTCGCCGAGGTCGGCCAGCAGGCCACCGAGCACGCCGAACGATTCGGCCGTCGCGGCGCCCGCGAATCGCAGCGCCTGGCGCGCCAGCACGGCGGTCGACTCGCTGCGATCACCCGCCGCGACCCGCAGCCGCGCGAGGTCGATGAGCGCCGGCGCATGCCACGGATGGCGGCTCACGAATCGCTCGAGGCGCGCGCGGGCCTCGTCCGCACGCCCCGCTGCTTCGAGCGCGCGGCAGGCGAGATGAGCCGGCTCCGCATCGAGGGGATCGAGTCGATCCGCGGCGTCGAAGCGCGCGATTGCGGCATCGAATTCAGCGAGCGCAGCCAGCACGTTGCCCATCTCCCGCTGCGCCGCGTGCAGGCCGGGCTCGGCCTCGGCGATGGGCTCGAGCACGGACTTCGCCGCATCCGCATGTCCCTGCCGGAGCAGGATCCGCGCCTCGACGATCGCGAAGCCCGGTGCCGAGGGATCGGCGGAATGGAGCGCTTCGACCTTCGCAGCCGCTTCATCGAAACGGCCGAGCGCCGCGAGCATCTCGACCCAGGTCCAGAGTGCCTCGAAATGGGTCGGCAGGAAGAGATCCTTCGACGATTCGAGATAGTCCTTCGCCTCCTTCGCGCCCCGGACGCGCGCGAGATCTCCCGCATGGTCCGCGAGGGCCACGCCCGCCCATTGGACGTCGGAAGCGAGGCGTGCCCGGGCGCCTTCGGCGTATTCGAACAGGCCGGCCCGCATCGCCGCGACCGCGAAATCGCGAATCGCCTGGGGATGGTCCGTGTTCTTGCGCAGGAAGACGTCGAGGGTGTCGAAGGCCGAGCCCGGCTGTCCCTGGGCCAGCTGGAGACGGGCGAGCACGATCCCCGCGTCGTTCGCCTGGGCATCGGCCCGGAGCGCGTCCTGGTAGAGCGAGAGGCTGCGCTCGAATTCCCCGAGCTTCATCGCGGCGACGCCCGCGAGGTAGCGCGCACCCGAGTTCGCGGGCCAGAGCCGGAAGGCCTCTTCGTAGGTCGCGAGGGCCGTCTTCGGATCGCCGGTCGCCAGCGCGAGCCGCGCGCGCAGGAGCAGCGCGAAGGCCGGCTCCTCCAGCGCGTCGACGACCTCCCGGGCGCGGTCGTACTCTTCCGCGGAGATGAAGACGTCGCCGAATGCGAAGAGCGCCTCGGGCGGGATCGCCTTCCAGTCGAAGCCCGGATCGCCCGGCCCCTTCCCGAGCTGGCTGCGGATCGCGTCCTCGACCGCCTTCGCCGCACCGACGAGATCCCGCTTCGCGACCCGCTGGTCGGCGAGCGCGAGCAGCGGCTGCGCCCCGCCGACGTTCTTCGCCGCATCCAGCAGGACCTGCTCCGCCTCGTCGGACCGGCCGAGGCCCGCCAGACGCGTCGCGAGCGCATACTGCACGCGAAATCGCGCGGGCGCCTCTCGCGCCGCCGCGACCAGGAAATCCGTCGCCTCGGACTCGCGATCGGATCCGTCGAGCACATCGACGCGCGAGAGGATCACCGACGGATCCTTCGGATGACGCTCGAGACAGTCGTCGAGCATCTCGAGCGCGCGCCCGGTCTCGCCGCGATCGTGCTCGAAGCGGGCCGCGGCCGCACAGAAATGGGCCGCCACCTCCGGCGCGACGTCCGCAGCGCGCGTCCGCTCGCCGAGCGCCGCGATCGCTGCGCGGGCCTCGTCCCAGCGCTCCAGCTCGGTCAGCAGCTCGATCTGCGCTTCGCGCAGCTGGAGATCCTTCGGATTCTGTTCGATCAGCAGGGCGTAGTCCGCGAGCGCCTCGTCGCTCTCGAGACTCGATTTGTAGGCGTCGGCGCGCAGACGTCGGACCGTCGAGTTCTCGGGGTACTCCTCGAGCACGCGACTGGCTTCGCGGATGGCCTCGCGAATGCCCCCGCCGTAGGCGAGCGCCTGGACGAACAAGGCGCGGGACTCGGGCGGCGCGTCGGGGTGGTTCGTCGCGCGCTCGAGCGGCCAGATCGCGAGGCTCGCCTGCTGGTTCTGGACGAGTGCTCGCCCGTAGAGCAGCCCGACCTCGAAATCGTCCGCCGTTTCCAGCGCGAGCGGACGCAGGAGCTCTACGGCTTCGTCGGCCTGCCCCTTCGCGAGCGCTGCCCCAGCCTGGAGCATCGACTCACCCCGCGCGTCGGATGCGTCGACCACCCCGCGCCGACAGCCGACACCCCATCCGCCGGCAAGTACGAGGACGAGGATCGCGGCGGTCATCGGCTTCATCGAGTTCGCCGGGACGGATCGGAACCCCGCGGGCCCACGGACTGCCAGTCCGCACATCTCCCGTCGGAAGCCTTCGATTTTGGTAGACAAAGAATTCCGCGCCCCTTTAGAATCGTTTCACTGTAACGAGGTCTTCGCCGCACTGTCGACGACCGATCACGGACCTTCGGTTCCAATCGAGCGGAATCGGAGTCCCGGTAAGTCGGACGAAGTCGGGTGCGGCGGAACGAAGCGGATGTCCGGTCGATTCCAACGTAGGGATCGACGGGGGAATGCTGGGATCGGCCTCCCACGAGCCAGGAACAAGGCTAGGAGAAGCAGAATGCGTCATACGCGAGAGAAGCTCACGCGCGTCGGCATCCTCGCCGCCGTCACGACGGCGACGTTGTTATTTGCTGGACAGGGCTTTGCCCAGACCGTGGTCCAATACACCGGTTCGCTGATGATCGGATTCGGCGACTCCGACAATCCCACCGATCTCGCGAACAACGCGATCCCGATCTGCGCGGTCAACGGCAATCCGTTCGCTCCCGCGACCTTCGGCTCGCTGCCGGTCTACGGCCGGGCGACCCAGACGGCCGGCGGTGCGTTGACGTTCCATGCCCATGGCCGGGGCGATGGCCCGGGTCCCCAGGTCGAAAGTGGCAAGGGCGGCGCCGAGGTGCGCGTCCCCGCGACCTGCAACGTCCAGGTCCCGCCGTTCCTCAATCCCCGCCTGCGCAGCCGCATCCAGGCTGCCGGTGAAATCTTCCCGGGCATCCGCGGCCCGTGGCAGGGAACCTTCATGACGCCGACCCCGGTGGTCGCGCCGACCTGGATGGTCGGTCCCGGCCAGGGCAACGCCTTCGCGGGTGCCACGCTGAACACCGCGGTTCCCTTCTTCGACGGCGGCGGCTCGATCGAGATCGTGAAGGGCGCGAACAACTACGGCGGCGCGATCCAGTACCAGGGCGGCGGCGGCGTGCAGCTCGGCATCAACACGACGACCATGAACACCGCCGGCGGAACCCTCATGACGTTCGGCAACGTGCCCTACATCAACGGCTTCCTCCCGACCGACCCGACGCTGTTCGGCACCGACGCGACCGGTGTGGACGGAGTCGGCACCACCACGTCCTTCCCGAACGGTCTCATCGCCGGCAACCAGCAGACGATGGCCTTCCGCACGCCGGGCGGCACGACGATCAACCAGCAGGGCTTCCGCCAGACGCTCCTCGGCGGCAACACGGGAGCGCCGATGGGCGGCCCGGTGCTGGCCTCGCCGGTCGATTTCCAGGGCGCCTTCTTCGAGTGGACGACCGGCATGGTCCAGCACACGGACATGCTCGGTGACTTCATCACGATCCGCACCGCGACCGGCTTCGACGATACGTCGCCGGCGACGGCGCCCTTCGGCACGACCCGCAAGCTCCAGCTGGTCTCGCCCTGGTCGGCGTCGATCAAGCCGGTCGGTCCGTTCGGCCTGCCGGTGCCGCAGCTGGCGTTCGGTGGCGTCGCGGTCCTGACGCTCGACATCACGCCCGCGCCGGAGCCCGGCACGGTCGCGATGGTCGGTCTCGGCGCTCTCGGCCTGGCCGGCCTCGCTCGGATGCGACGAAGCAGCGGACGCAACGCCTGATCGATCGCGAGCGGTCGTCCCCGACCCCTCGCAGATGTGCGATCAATGGAGGGCGGTGGTCGAAAGGCCACCGCCCTCTTCGTTTTCGAGCCGGCGGCCGGCGCCGAGGCAGCCGGGGGAGCGGGATCATGGGATCGAGGCCGTCGGCGATCACGACGCCGTTCTGGGATGCCTTCCTGACGGGCGGCGTCTCGATCGTCGGGATGAGCGCCGTGTTCGCCTATCTCCTGATCGCGGGTCGTCCGATCGCCTTCTCGGACGCCGACTGGATCGCGCTGACGATCCTCGTCAACAGCACCCATTTCATGGCGTCCTACCGCCTCCTTTATTCCTCCCGCGCCGAGATCGCCGCTCATCGCTGGTCGACCATCGGCGTTCCGGCCCTGCTCCTCGGCACGCTCGTCGGGGCGGCCTTCATCCCCGCTCGCGACACGATCTACGCCTGGCTGGTCTTGTTGAGCTCCATCTACCTGGCCTGGCATTACACGGGCCAGGCCTGGGGCATGGTGAGCGTCTTCGGCCGGCTCGCCGCGATCGACTTCACCCCCCGCGAGCGCTTCCTGATCCGCTTCGGATTGCGGATGCTTCTCGCGCTCCATGTCCTCTACGCCCTCGCCGGCCGTCTGCCGCCGCCGGCGTGGATCGCCCCGGCGACCTGGATCCGCCTCTATGGCTGGGCGTTCCAGGGCGTCTGCGCGCTCGCGGCGATCTCGTTCGCCGCCGGTGCCTTCGCGTTCGTCGCGGCGCGTCGGCGCCATGGGCGCCTGCCGCTGCGGATCGTGCTGCCCTGGGCCTCCATCTATCTCTGGTACCCGTTCTGGTACTTCATCCCGGGCGGATTCCTCTTCGTGCAGCTCTCGCACGCGCTCCAATACCTGGCCTTCCCCCTGCGCGTCGAGGCGAACCGCCATGCGGCGGTGGCGCTGCAGAGCGCGCGCAGTCCAGCCCTGCACGCAGTGATCGTCTACCTCGGCCTCGTCGTCGCCGGCGCCGCGATCCTCAACGGCGCACCGCTGGCCGCGCGCTGGATCGGCGAGGGCTGGTATTCGACGCCGGACGCGCGGGCCATCTTCATGGCCTTCACGAATTGCGTGGCGATCCACCATTATTTCATCGACGGGGCGATCTGGAAGCTCAGCAACCCGAAGGTCCGGCGCGAGCTGTTCCGGCACGTCGAGCCCGCCGGAGCGCCGACGGCCCAGGAGCGACCAGGAGCGACCAGGAGCGCCTAGGAGCGCCTAGGAGCCTGCGAGATCTTCGCCGAGTGGCCTTCGGAACGTGTATTCGAAGGGCTCGACGACGTAGAGCTCGGCGTTCTCCCGGAAGACGCTGGGATTGCGTTCGAAGGGATAGGTCGCCGCCGACAGGAGCGTCACGGGAACCAGGAAGACGCCCCCGACCACCGTTCGGAGAAAGCCGCCGAAGCGGATGGGAAACACGTCGACGGCCATCACCGCTGCGCGTCCCGCATCGAACCCGCCGCCGCCGGCGGCCGGCTCTTCCGCATGTGCGGCCCGGACCGGGGCGATCGGGAGCGAGAAGAGCACCGCTGCGACGAGACCGAGCACCAGAGCGCGACGGGCCGGCTGCGACATATCGATCCTCCTGGGCGGATAGAGGCGTTCGCGACCATACACGATCTTCATGTGTGCAGTGGCGGGAAAAATCCGAGTTCGGTTCCGAACTCGGAGTCAGCGCGGAGGGAGCTATCGTGGCCCGACGACTCGAGGACGCTCCCCCATGCGCGCCCAACGCATCGACGAGACCGACTATCTCGCGCTCCGATTCGAGCGCCGCGACCGCGTTCTGCGGATCGCGATCGAACATCCGACGAGCCCGCGCAATGCGGTCGACGGCCTGCTGCACGCCGAGCTGGCGCGCCTGTTCGCCGACCTGAAGGGCGAGAGCGAGGCGCGCGCAGTTCTCTTGACGGGCAGCCGCGGCATCTTCTCCGCCGGCGGCGATTTCGCCTGGTTCCCGACGCTCTCCGACCTGACGGCCCTCGAGCATCTGCGGCGGGACGCGAAGCAGATGATCTGGGATCTGCTCGACGTACCGATTCCGATCGTCGCCGCGATCGACGGGCCGGCGGTCGGGCTCGGCGCTTCGATCGCGCTGCTCTGCGACGTGATCTTCATGGGCGAGAGCGCCTCGATCGCCGATCCCCACGTGCGGGTCGGCCTCGTCGCCGGCGACGGCGGCGCCGCGATCTGGCCGCTCGCCCTCGGCCCGGCCCGTGCGAAGCAGTACCTGCTGACGGGTGACCGGGTCCCCGCAGCCGAGGCTGAGCGGATCGGGCTCGTCAATCGCGTGGTCCCCGACGCGCAGCTCGAGGCCGAGAGCTTCGCGTTCGCGAAGCGCCTCGCCGAGGGCGCTCCACTCGCCGTTCAGTACACGAAGCAGGCGGTCAACAAGCTCGTGAAGGATGCGCTGAACGTCGCCTTCGACGCTTCGACGGCGCTCGAGATCGTGACGTTCCAGAGCGAAGACCACCGCGAAGCGCTGGCGGCGATCGCCGAGAAGCGGCCACCGGATTTTCGGGGTCGTTAGGCCGGCATCCGGCTCGCGCCGGACGGGCGGACGAGGCCGGCGATCGACGCGCCGAGGAGGAGAGCAGCCGATGGTCGAGGTCCCGGTCTACGAAGCGATGCGGACGCTTCGCGCCGTCCGGCGCCTGCGCCCCGACGCGGTCCCGGACTCGGTCCTGCGCCGGGTGCTCGACGCGGCCTGCCAGGCGCCGAGCGGCGGCAATCGCCAGCCCTTCCGGATCGTCGTCGTGCGCGACCGCACGAAGCTCGCCCGCCTGGCGACGCTCTACGCCGAGGAGTGGCGAAGTTATGTCGCCCTCCATCGCCGGATGACCGAAGGCGCCCCCGAAGCGATGCGCGAGGCCGACAGCCGCATGCTCGCCTCGGGCGACCATCTCGCCGACCATTTCGGCGAGCTGCCCGCGCTGCTCGTCTTCTGCTTCGACCCGCGCCAGATGGCGATCACCGACGCGGAGCTCGGCCGGGTCTCCGTCGTCGGCGGCGCTTCCGTCTATCCCGCGGTCCAGAACGCGCTGCTCGCCTGCCGCGCGGAAGGACTCGGCTGTGTGCTCACGACGCTGCTCTGTCGCCGCGAAGCGGAGGTCCGGGCGCTGCTCGAGATCCCGGAGCCCTGGGGCACCGCCGCAGCGATCCCGATCGGCTACCCGGCCGGCCGCGGCCATGGCCCGATCACGCGCCGCCCGCCCGAAGAGCTCGCCTACGCCGACGTCTGGAAATCGCCCTGGCGCATGCGCGACGCGGACTGAGCGCGCGCCGGTCGGGCGCTGCCCGCGAGCGGACGAGCGCGGACGAGCGCAGACGAGAGGAGTCGACGAGCCCGTGTACTTCACCGAAGAGCCCGAACACATCCGCCAGCTGCGCGACCTGATCCGCCGCTTCGTCGCGGCCGAGATGCCGCCCGAGCTGCGACGGCGGCTCGACCGCGAGCATCGCTTCCCGCCCGAGCTCTTCCGCAAACTTGCCGCCCTCGGCGTCTGCGGCCTCACGATCGACGAGGCCTACGGCGGCCAGGGCCGCGATCTCGTCGCCGCCGTCGCCGTCATCGAAGAGCTCTGCCGCGGCGGCGCCTTCCTCGCCGGCCCCTTCATCCACTGCGCGTTCTACGGCGGCATGAACATCTCCGAGAACGGCTCCGAAGAGCAGAAGCAGGCGCTGCTCCCGCGCCTCGCCCGGGGCGAGCTGCTCTTCGCCTACGGCCTCTCCGAGCCGGAGGTCGGCGGCGATCTCGCGAGCGTCACGACGACCGCCGTCCGCTCGCCGGATGGCCGCACGCTGCGGATCGACGGCTTCAAACGCTGGTGCACCGGCGCAGACTGGGTCGACTACATCTACTGCCTGGTCCGCAGCGGCCCGCCCGAGGCCCGCTACAAGAACCTGTCCTTCGTCCTGATCCCGCCACAGACCCCCGGCATCCGCGTCCACCCGATCGAGCACGCGAACCTGCGCTACACGCTCTCGTCCGACGTCCTCTTCGAGAACGTCGAAGTCCCGGCCTCCCAGATCGTCGGCGGCGAGGCCGGCTGGAATCGCGGCTGGCGCATGCTCGCGGGCCGCGCACTCGACGTCGAGAAGATCGAGATCAGCGCCGTGACCTTCGGCATCGCCCAGGCCGCCGTCGAGGAAGCCTGGCAATACGCCCAGGACCGCAAGCAATTCGGCCGGCCGATCAGCGGGCATCAGGCCGTCCGCCATGCACTCGCCGAGGCGCGCACGAAGCTCGAGGCCTGCCGCCTGATGCTCTACCGAGCCGCCTGGCTCGCGCAGACGAACCAGCCCTGCTCGGTCGAGACCTCGATGGCGAAGCTCTTCATCGCGGACACCGGTGTCGAGATCGCGCTCGCGTGTCAACGCATCCTCGGCGCCTACGGTCTCGCCGAAGGCCACGACATGGAGCGCCACGTGCGCGACCTGCTCGGCATGCCGATCGTCGGTGGCTCGTCGAACATGCAGAAGAACAACATCGCGAATCGCCTCGGCCTGGCCGGCGAGGAGCGCGGATGACGGCAGCGACGACGACTCCGACGCCGGTCGACCGCGCCCGCGATTTCGCCGCAGAGCTGCGGGAGCGCGCGCCCGCGATCGAGGACGCACGCCGGCTGCCGCGCGATCTCTCCGATCGCTTCGCGCAGGCGGGCTTCTACCGGATGTGCGTCCCGAGCGCGCTCGGCGGGCTCGAATGTCCGCCGGCCACGACGATGGAGACGATCGAGACCCTCGCCCGGGCGGACGGCGCGAGCGCGTGGTGCGTCTTCATCGGCGCGACTTCCGGTAGCGTCCTCTCGCTGCTCTCCGAGGCCGCAGGACGCGAGATCTTCGCGCGCGAGACGACACTCCTCTCCGGCGTCTTCGCGCCGCGCGGCGCCGCGACCGCGGTCGATGGCGGCTTCCGGATCTCGGGCCGCTGGCCGTGGGGATCGGGAACGCAGAACGCCGACTGGATCCTCGCGGGCTGCCGCGTCGTCCGCGAGGGCGCGCCCGCGGCCGCCGACGCGCATGCCCCGGAAACGCGCCTGATGATCGTGCCCGCGTCGTCCGTCGAGTTCCTCGATACCTGGCACGTCAGCGGCCTCTCGGGCACGGGCAGCACCGACTTCGAGATCCGCGACGTCTTCGTGCCCGCTTCGAGAGCGGTCGCCTTCGGCGTCGATCGCGCGCTCCCGCGGCCGCTTTACGCGTTTCCCCAGTTCGGCCTGCTCGCGCTCGGCATCGGCGCTGTCGCCCTCGGTCTCGCGCGCGCCGCGATCGACGAGCTCGTCGCCCTCGCCGCCACGAAGACGCCGGACGGCAGCGGCCGGCCCCTCGCCGCCCGCCCCGCGGCCCAGAGCGAGGTCGCGCTCGCCGAGGCGACGCTCCGCTCCGCGCGTGCGTTCTACCGGGAGGCCATCGCGACGGCCTGGGAGGCGGCGATGCGCGACGGGGCGATCGACGTCACCCATCGCCGCGATCTGCGGCTCGCGACGACGCACGCGACGCAGGCGAGCGCCGCCGTCGTGGGCCGCATGTACACACTCGCCGGGGGCAGCGCCGTCTATCGAAGCTCGCCGCTCCAGCGGATCTTTCGCGACGTCCATGTCGCCACTCAACACATGATGGTGTCTCCATCGACCCTCGAGCTGACGGGACGTCTGCTGCTCGGGCTCGAGACGGATACGGCCATGCTCTGACGAAGGAGTAAAGGACGATGCCCAGGCGACCGTTCTACCCCGATGCCGACCGGTCCTCGGCCCGGCCCGCCACCCTCCTCGAGCTCGCGGCGCTCCTCGCGCTCGCGGCGTTCCTCAAGCTCGCGGCGCTCCTCGCGCTCGCGGCACTCCTCGCGTTCGCCGCGGGCTGCCCGCGCAGCCCGGGCACCGATCGTGCCGAGCAGGCCCACGGCGCCGCGGCCGTCGACGACGTTCGCCTTCGCAACGCCGAGAACGAGCCGGAGAGCTGGCTGACCTACGGCGGGACCTACGGCGAGCAGCGCTACAGCCGCCTCGCCCAGATCGACGAGCACAACGTCGGAGACCTCGGGCTCGCCTGGCATTACGACATGGCGACTCGCCGCGGCCTCGAGGCGACCCCGATCGTCGTCGACGGCGTTCTCTACACGACCGGCAGCTGGAGCGTCGTCGTCGCGCTCGACGCACGCACGGGTCGCGAGCTCTGGCGCCACGATCCCGGTGTCGATCGCGCGCTGGGCGGCCGGGCCTGCTGCGACGTCGTCAACCGCGGCGTCGCCGCCTATCGCGGGCGCATCTACGTCGGCGTGCTCGACGGGCGCCTCGAGGCGCTCGATGCGAAGACGGGCAAGCTCGTCTGGTCGGTCGTCACGACCGATCCGGCGCTCCCCTACACGATCACGATGGCGCCGCGCGTCGTCGCGGGCCGCGTCCTGATCGGCAACGGCGGCGCCGAGTACGGCGTCCGCGGCTACGTCTCCGCCTACGATGCCGCGACGGGCCGGCTCGACTGGCGCTTCTACACCGTGCCCGGCGACCCCGCCGAGCCTTTCGAACATCCCGAGCTCGAGACCGCCGCGCAGACCTGGGATCCGTCGGGCGAATACTGGCGGGCCGGCGGCGGGGGCACCGTCTGGAATGCCATCGCCTACGACCCGGAGCTCGGCCTCGTCTACGTCGGAACCGGTAACGGCTCGCCCTGGGACCGCCGCATCCGCAGTCCGAAGGGAGGCGACAACCTCTTTCTCTGCTCGATCCTCGCCCTCGATCCGGAGACCGGCCGCCTCGTCTGGCACTACCAGACGACGCCTGCCGAGAAATGGGACTTCACGTCGACCCAGGACATCGTCCTCGCCGACCTCGAGATCGACGGGCGCCTGCGCAAGACGCTCCTGCACGCGCCGAAGAACGGCTTCTTCTACGTCCTCGATCGCGAGACGGGCGTGCCCATCTCGGCGAAGAACTTCGTGCCCGTGAACTGGGCCGAGGGCATCGACGAGGCGACCTGGCGCCCGCGCGAGCGAACCGACCATCCCTACGAGACGGGCGCCGCCCTCATCCATCCGCCCAACTTCGGCGCCCACAACTGGCATTCGATGTCGTTCCATCCCGGCACGGGCCTCGTCTACATCCCCGCACAGGAGACGGTCTTCCCGTACCTGCGCGACCGCGCCTATCAATACCGACCGGGTGCCTGGAACATCGGCTTCGATCCGAAGGTGATGACCGAATCCCCCGCCGAGCTCGCGTCGGGCCATCTGCTCGCCTGGGATCCGGTCGCGCAGAGGGAGGTCTGGCGCGTGCAATACCCGGGCCCCTGGAATGGCGGCACGCTCGCGACCGCCGGCAATCTCGTCTTCCAGGGCACGGCCCACGGCACCTTCGCCGCCCATCGCGCGAGCGACGGAGAGAAGCTCTTCGAGGCGCGCACGGGCACCGGCATCATCGCCTCCCCCGTGACCTATCGCATCGACGGAGAGCAGTACGTCGCCGTGATGGCGGGCTGGGGCGGGGCCTTCCCGCTCGCGGGCGGCGACGCGGCGCTCGAGGCGGGCACCACCGACAACACCGGGCGGCTGCTGGTCTACAAGCTCGGCGGCCGCGCGAAGCTCCCGGCCGTCGAGTGGACGGAAAATCCGATCGCCCCGATTCCCGCGGAATTCGATCCCGAGACCGTCGCGCGGGGCGGCGCGACCTATCACGAGTGGTGCCTCGTCTGCCACGGCGCGGGCGCCGTCGGCGGCGGCGTTCTCCCGGATCTGCGCAAATCCGCGCCCGAGATCTACGCGATGCTGCCCGAGATCGTCCTGCGCGGGGCATTCGAGAAGAACGGCATGCCGCGCTTCGAGCGCTGGCTCGACGCCGACGACGTCGAGGCGATCCGCGCGTACCTGCTCACGCGCCGCGCGCAGCTCCTCGAGCAGCATGCCGCGGAGGCTGCGGGCGAAAGCCTCTGACGGGCCTCGCGCCGCCGGGTGCGGATCAGTTGACGCGGCGCGTGCGCCCCTTCCAGAATGGCTCGCGCAGGACCGTCTTCAGGATCTTGCCCGATGGATTGCGCGGCAGGGCATCGATCCGATCGATCGACGTCGGGCATTTGTAGCCCGCGAGCCGATCGCGACACCACGCGATCAGCTCGGCATCGCTCGCCCGGACACCCGCGCGATCCACGACGACGGCCTTCACCGTCTCGCCCCATTTCTCGGAGGGCACGCCGATCACCGCGACGTCCGCCACGCCCGGATGCCCCATCAGGACGTTCTCGATCTCCGCCGGATAGATGTTCTCGCCGCCCGAGACGATCATGTCCTTCACGCGATCGTGGATGTAGAGATAGCCATCCTTCAGATAGCCGGCGTCGCCGGTGCGGAACCAGCCGAGGCCCGTCTCGTCGCGTCCCTCCGGATAGGCCGCGCCCGTCGCCTCGGCGTTGCGCCAGTAGCCCTTCATGTTCTGGCGCGAGCGGCACCAGACCTCGCCGACCTCGCCCTCGGACAGCGCGCGCCCCGAGTCCGCATCGACGATGCGGAGCTCGACGTCGCCCCAGGGCCGGCCCGCCGCCCGCAGCAGATGACCGCGCGGGCCGCCGGGATCGTGATCCTCGGGCGGCATGAACGTGATCGCGCCGGAGGTCTCCGTCAGGCCGTAGACCTGCGCGAACGCGCAGCCGAAGACCTTCATCGACCGGACGAGCACTTCCTCCGAGATCGGCGAGGCGCCGTAGACGATCCGCTTCAATGAGCCGAAGTCGACCTGCTCGACGCCCGGTGCCGAGCCCAGCGCGTGGAGCACGGCCGGCACGAAGAGCGCGTTCGTGATCCGATGCTTCTCGATCAGCTCGAAGATCTGCGCTGGGACCAGCTCCCGGGCGAGTACGGCGAGTGCTCCCTGGTAGAAGGCCGAGATCCCGAAGCCGCTGCCCGCGATGTGGAAGAGGGGCATCGCGACGAGCGCGACCGCGTCTTGCGCGATGTCCCATTCGCCCACGCCGATCCCGATCGCGCTGAGCAGGTTGCGATGGGTCAGCTCGACGCCCTTCGGAAGCCCCGTCGTCCCCGACGTGTAGAGCTGAAAGCAGGTCTCGTCCGGGTCGATGGCGATGCCCGGATCGGAGGCGAGCGCCGAATCGGAATCGGGCGCGATCCATTCCGAATAACGGAGGAAGCGGCCGCCTTCTCCCAGCACGACGATGCGTGGATCGGCCTCGAGCTTCATCTGCTCCAGATGGCCGAGAAACTCCGCGCCGATCAGCACGACCCGCGCCTGCGAGTGGTTCAGGATGTACTCCATCTCGGGTGCCGCGAGTCGCCAGTTCACCGCGAGCGTCACGGCCCCCAGCATCGACGCGCCGAACAGGAACGTGAAGAACTCGGGCACGTTGCGATCGAGGATCGCGACGCGGTCCTGCGGGCCGATCCCCTGCGCCTCGAGCGCGCGGGCCACGCGCGCCGCTTCGGCGTGGAGCGCGCGGTAGGTATACAGACGATCGTCGGCGCGCAGGGCAGGCGCGTCGGGCCGGTGGACGGCATGGTGGTGGAGGATCTCGCTCAGCGTACGAAAGGCGTGTTCGCGATCGGTGCGTGTGTCGGACATGGTGGGCGCCGTCCTCGTCGTTCGGGGACTCGGATCGGCCGACGACCTCGTCTTCGACCGGGTCGATCCCGTCGAAGTCGAGGCTAACATGGGCGAGCACTGCCGGATACACGATTTCCGTTCGGTGCACCGCGACGACGACGTCGGCCTGCCCGCACAGCCTGCTCAACGATCGGAGATCCCCCTGCCCCCGTCCCCCGCCGCTGCCCTCGCGAAAGGCTCCGACGCGGCGGCCCCGGGAATCGATCAGGCGATCGATCAGGCCTTCGCTCCGATCGCGACCTTCGTGTCCGAAATCGTCTTCTTCTCGTTCCCGATCGCCGGCGCCGAGATCCCGCTGATCGTCGTCTGGCTGATCGCCGTCGCGACGTTCTTCACTTTCGCGTTCGGCGGCATCAACGTGCGCGGATTCCGTCATGCGCTGCGGATCGTGACCGGGCGCGAAGAGGGCAGCGACGAGCCGGGCCAGGTCTCCCATTTCCAGGCCCTCGCGACGGCCGTCTCGGGGACCGTCGGGGTCGGCAACATCGCGCACGTCGCGGTCGCCGTCTCGGTCGGAGGTCCCGGCGCCGCCTTCTGGATGGCCGTCGCCGGGGTCCTCGGCATGAGCTCGAAGTTCGCCGAGTGCACGCTCGGCGTGAAATTCCGCCGCCACAACCCCGACGGCAGCTATTCGGGCGGCCCGATGTACTACCTCTCGGACGGTCTCGCGGCCCTCGGCCGGCCCCGCCTCGGGCTCGGCCTCGCCTTCTTCTATTCCGTCTGCGTCGTGTTCGGCGCCGTCGGGATCGGGATGTTCCAGGCGAATCAGGCCTATGCGCAGCTCGTCGTCGTGACGGGCGGCGGCGAGAGCTTCGTCGCGAGCCGGGGCTGGCTCGTCGGGAGCTTTCTCGCGGTCTCCGTCGCCCTCGTCATCCTGGGCGGCATCCGGTCGATCGCCCGTTTCACGGCGCGGATCGTGCCGCTGATGGTCGTGCTCTACCTCGCCTGCGGATTCGTCGTGATCGGGACGCACGTCGATCGCCTGCCCGATGCGCTGCTGCGGATCGTGAGTGAAGCCTTCACGCCGCAGGGCGCGACCGGTGGCCTGCTCGGCGTCGTCTTCCTCGGATTCCGGCGCGCCGCCTTCTCGAACGAGGCCGGGATCGGCTCGTCGGCGATCGCGCATTCGGTGGCCCGGACCCGCGAGCCCCTGACCCAGGGCTTCGTCGCGATGCTCGAGCCCTTCCTCGATACGGTCGTCGTCTGCTCGATCACGGCGCTCATCATCACGACCGGCCTCGAGCCCCACGAGCTCGGCACGGGCGTGGTTTCGGGCGTCGAGCTGACTTCGAAGGCGTTCGGCAGCGTCCACGCCGGTCTCCCGAACGTGCTCGCCGTCGTGATCTTCCTGTTCGCGTATTCGACGCTGATCTCGTGGTCCTACTACGGGCTCGAGGGCTGCGTCTTCCTCGTCGGCGATTCGCCCGGCGTGCGCCGGACGTTCAACCTCTTCTATTGCCTGTGCGCCGTCGTCGGCTGCACGACGACGCTCTCGGCGATCCTCGAGTTCACCGACGCGATGGTCTTCGCCATGGCCTTCGCGAACGGCATCGGCCTCTACGCCCTCGCGCCGGGACTGCGCGCCGATCTGCGGATCTATTGGACTGGCATCCGCGCCCGCCGAGCGGCGCCCTGACGCGCGGCGCGCGGCCTAATTCCGTTCGGTCGCCGCGACTTCGCGAACCGTGACGACGTCGCCCGGGCCGACGGGCAGATCGGGCGATGCGTCGGGCGGCAGATCGACCGCTGCGATCCCGACCCGCAATTGCCCACTCGCGAGCCCCTGGCCCGGGCGCGCTCGCCTCTCCACCCCGCGCGCAGCCGATTCGGGGGCGCGCGGCGCCGCGCGCTCGAGGACCTCGCCGAGAGGACCGATCGGCACCTCGCATCGCCTTCCGTCCCATTCGACGATCGCGGTCGCGCCGGGATCCCGATGGCGCGCGAGCGCGAGATATTCGCCGGGCGTGTTGAAGCCGATCCACGGCGCAGGACTCGCCGGCGGCGCGCGGCGCGCATCGCCGTCGATGCGCGCGAAGCCGATCCGCTCGAGCAGCGCGGCCGGACTCGCGATGCCCTGCGAGAGGAGCGCATCGGCCGTGCGGGCCGCGCGCGCGGGATAGACGGCGGAGAGGACCTGGACGAAGCCCCCGGCGATCGGCGCCGCCGCGCCCGAATCGGCGTCGGCCCGCGCGAAGAGCGCCTCGACGTGATCGCCGGTGAGGAAGGGCGCATCGCAGGCCGTGACGAAGGCGAGCTCCGCGCCGGTCGCGGCGAGCCCGTCGCGCAGGGCGGCCAGCGGGCCGCGGGCGGGATCCCGATCGACGATGATCCGCGCATCGAGCGCGAACGAAGCGAGCGGGAGCGCTTCGGAGGTCACGACGATCCGCTCGTCGACCCGATCTTCGAGCAGCGAGACGACATGCTCGATCATCGCGCGGCCGAACCAGGGCAGCAGGGCCTTCGGCCGCCCCATCCGGCGGGACAGACCGCCACACAGCACGATGCCCGCTCGCTTCACGCGGCACTCCCGGCGGATGGCCGGCCAGTCTACCCCATCGCCCACAGCGCCCCGGCCGTCCTACTGTTGACCGATCATGCGCAACCCCGATCCGACCCCCGCCACTTCGCGCGCGCCCGAGAAGGCGCGCCCCGAAGACGGCCTCTTCATCCCTCTTCCCGAAGCGAACCATTTCCAGCCCACGCCCCGGACGGGCGGGCCCTGGGATCCGAAGTTCCAGCACGGCGGGCCCGTCTCGGGCCTGCTCGCCCACGCGATCGACCACGAGCCCGCGCCCGTCCCGATGCGGATCGTGCGACTCACGGTCGAGCTGTTTCGCGGGGTCCCGCTGACCCCGCTGCGCGTCGAGACGCGCCTGGTCCGCGGTGGAAAGCGCATCCAGAGCATCGAGGCCACGCTCTACGACGGCGCGACCGCGGTCGCCCGCGCGAGCGCGCTGCGCATGCGCCGCAGCGATGCCGACGCCGATCAGGCCTCCGACCTGCCCCTCGACCCCGCCCTCGGCCGTCCGCCCGAAGTCGTGCCGTCGATCCTCGAGTCGCGGCGCTTCGCCGAGGGCACGATCCTCATGCCGGGCTTCATCCGCGCCGTCGACATCGTGACGGATCCGCCCAAGCGCGCCGGCGAGCCCGGCAATGCCTGGACACGCCTGCTCTGCCGCGTCGTCGAAGGCGAAGATCCCTCCCCCACCGTCCGCCTCGCGACCCTCGTCGATTTCGCGAGCGGGACCGGCAGCGCCCTCGACTACGCCCGCTACACCTCCATCAACCCGGACCTCTCGATCCACGTGCTGCGGGAGCCGCGCACGGCCTGGATCGGCCTGCGCGGGTATACCGGCTTCTCCGCGGATGGCGTGGGCCAGAGCCAGGCCTCCGTCTACGACGAAGAGGGCCTCGTGGCCCGGGTCCAGGCCTCCCTGCTCCTCGAGCGCCGGCCCTGAGCCGAGGCCCGGGGTCCCCGCGCGGAAGGCCGGACACGCCGCGCCGGAAAGGCGCTCGCAGAAGGGCTCCGGGGCGCAGCGGACCGCCCGAGAACGAGTAAGATCCGGGCCGAAAAAAAGGAGGAGATGGAGATGGGCAAGCTCGACGGACGTGTGGCAATCGTGACGGGCGGCGGACGCGGCATCGGCGCCGAGGTCGCGAAGACCTTCGCCGCCGAAGGGGCCGCGGTCGTCGTGAACGATCTCGGCGCGAGCATGGACGGCAGCAGCAGCGAGGGGACCCCGGCCGAAGAAGTCGCCGAGGAGATCCGCAAGGCCGGCGGCAAGGCCTCGGCCAACAACTGCGACGTGACCAGCTTCTCGCAGACCGAGGGCCTGATCGCCCAGGCCGTGAAGGATTTCGGCCGCCTCGACATCGTCGTCAACGTCGCCGGCATCATCCGCGACGGCATGATCTTCAAGATGGAAGAGAAGCAGTGGGACGCCGTCATCGCCGTCCATCTGAAGGGCAGCTTCAACACCTCCCGCCATGCCTCCGTCTACTGGCGCGAGAACCGCGGCGGCGAGTACCGCCTGATCCATTTCATCTCGGGCTCCGGCCTCTGGGGCGCTCCGGCGCAGCCGAACTACGCCGCCGCGAAGATGGGCATGGTCGGCCTCTCCAACAGCTGCGCGACCGCGCTCGCGAGCTACGGCGTGACGAGCAATTGCATCGCCCCCGTCGCCTACACCCGCATGACGGCCAGCCTCGAGGGCAAGTCGACGACGATGAACTACAGCGCATCGAACGAGAAGCTCTCGACGAAGAACGTCGTGCCGCCGGTCGTCTGGCTCGCGAGCGAACAGTCGAGCTGGATGAACGGCCGCATCATCCAATGCGGCAACGGCCGCATCGGCCTCTTCAACCAGCCCGCGATCGAGCGCGAGGTCACGACGCCGGGCGTGTGGGACCTCGATCATGCGTTCGAGGAGATGAACACGACCTTCCGCGAGGCGGTCGAGTATCCGAATCCGTTCCGCAAGCCCAAGGGCTGAGGGCGCGGGCGATCGGCGGGACGCGGGGAGCGTGCTCAGGCGTCGCGACCGGCGTGACGCGGGCATCGTGCTGAGGTGTCGCGACCGGCACGGCGCAGGTTTCGCGAATGGCTCGCCCTCGCTTCGGGCTCCGTCGCTGCTCGGGCGTCTCTGCTGCGGCGGCCTGAACGCCGGAGCGGGCTTTGGCTGCGCTTGACTTCGCGAAACCTGCACCGCGCCGATCGCTCGCGTCGTGCTGGGATGCCCGCGTCACGTCGATCGCTTGCGTCGTGCCAGGTCGCCCGCGTCATGCAGATCGCTCGCGTTGGGCCGGGGTGCTCGCGTCATGCCGATCGCTCGTGAAGTGAGCGGTGTCCCTGATTTCGCGAGTGTCGCTTCTCGGCGGCGGGTGGAGGCGGGCGTGGTGGGGCTTTCTCCGACGGGATTCGAGCTGGTCATCTTCGATTGCGACGGAGTGCTCGTCGATAGCGAGGCGATCGCCTGTCGTGTGGAGGCGGAGCTGCTGACGGCGGCCGGATTCCCGCATGCCTTCGAGGACGTCCGCAGGGACTACCTCGGACGAAGCAGCGACACGATTCTGCGCATGATCGAAGAGCGGTTCGGGCGCCGCTTGCCCGACGACATGAAGGCGCGCTCGCAGGCCGTCGTGCTCGAGGCGTTCGAGCGCGAGCTGCGCCCGATCGAGGGCGTCGAGCAGGCCATCGCGGCGCTCGCCGGGCCTCGCTGCGTCGCCTCTTCGAGCGATCCGGCGCGCATCCGGCGATCGCTCGAGCTCACGGGCCTGCTCGCGTTCTTCGACCCGCATCTGTTCAGTGCGGCGATGGTCGCGAGCGGCAAGCCGGCCCCGGATCTCTTTCTCCTCGCCGCCCGCGAGATGGGCGCGGAGCCGGAAGGATGTGTCGTGATCGAGGACAGCGTGCCCGGCGTGATCGCCGGGCGCGCGGCGGGCATGCGGGTTCTCGGATTCCATGGCGGCGGCCATTGCGACCCGGGCCACGCACAGAGACTCGTCGATGCCGGAGCCCACGCCGTCTTCGACGACATGCGCGCATTGCCCGCCGAGCTGGTCGCAGCGCTCAGCGGCGGCGGGGCTCGGAGTGGTCCCAGTCGGCGAGCAGGGTGTTGATCGCGGTGATCAGGAGGAGCGGCTGGTCGAGCATCAGATGGTGCCCGGCGAGGGGGATCTCGATCACCGGATGGACGCGGCCCATCGCGTCGTACATGTAGCGGCCGACGTCCTCGGTCACGAGGCCGCACTCCGATGCCAGCAGCGCCATCCGGCAGCCGACGCGCGGCAGGTAGGGTCGCGCGGCGGCGCGCGGATTCTCGTCGAAAGCGGTGAAGGCGCGGTGGTCGAATTTCCAGCTGAATCCGTTCCCGGTTTCGCGCAGCGAGTGGTGGACGACGTCCGCCATCACGTAGTCGAGGTAGTGGGCCTGGGGCGGAACGGTGCGGAAGCGGGCGAAGGCCTCCTCGCGCGTCGCGTAGACCCGCGGCTTGCCGAAGGCCTCGCCCATGCGATGGGCGTCGATCTCGGGATCGGGTGCGCTGATCGGTGAATCGCAGACGATGATGCCCGCGAGCTGCTCGGGATGGAGCGCGGAGGTCGCGATCGTGACGAAGCCGCCCATGCTGTGGCCGATCACGACGGGCTGCTCGCGCATGCCCGAAGCCTCGGCGACGGCCATCACCTCCCGCGTCCAGCCCTCGAGGCTGTAGCGCGAGCGGTGGCCGGAGTCGCCGTGACCGGAGAGGTCGAGGGCCGCGACGCGAAAGCGATCCGCATAACGCGCGGCGACATGGGTCCACCAATGGGCGTGCGCACCGCCCCCATGGACGAAGACCAGACCGCGGCGGCCACGCTCGCCCCAGGCGAGGTAGTGGATCGGACAGTCGTCGACCCGGGTCGTCTCGTCGGTGCGCGGGACGGCGAGCGCCTCGCGGTACCAATCGGGTGCATCGATGGGGGCACCGGCTCGGGACATCGCCTACTTCGATCCCGATCCGGCCGAGGCATCCGCGTCCGAGTAGTAGAAGACGCCCCATTGCCCCGAAGTCTCCGAGACCGCGAGGCGCAGCTTCTGGATCTGGGTCCTTCCGAAGCGCCCCTGAACGCGGCGCACGAGCTCGCGGCCGAACCAGGTCGCGAGATTCTCGGCCGAGCTGTTGTTGATCGGCAGCACGATGATCTCCTCGCTCGGCGCGAGATAGTGGCAGCCGCGGTAGCGGACTTCCGTATGGCCGTCGTCGCGGGGCGCGACCACGAGCTCGGGATGCTGGCCGGGGACGACCCAGTGCTCGTCGAGCTCGTCGCAGAGCTCGCGGATCACGGGCTTGACCTGGATGAAGTCGATGACGATGCCCTTGTCCGTCAGCAGGCCCTCGATCTCGGCATCGACGTAGTAGTTGTGGCCGTGCAGGCGCTCCTTCGAGCCGTCGGGAAAGATCAGGAAATGGGCGCAGGAGAACTTGAAGTTCTCCTTGTGCAGATGGATCGCCCAGCGTTCGGTCGTCATCGTCCTGGCATCTCCGGGGGCCTCTCGGCGGAGGCCCGGGTCAAGGCGCGAGCCCGAGTATGACATGCCGATGTGCCCGGGTCTCGGCAACCGGGCAGCCGGCGACGCATGCCGCACGGCGCCCCTTCCAGCCCGCGCCCCGACCGGCCGCCGCAGGCGCAGAGGGCCCCGGCGACGGCCGCGCAGCGCCTTGACCGCATGCCGCCGAGCGTCGAAGCTCCGCGCG
This sequence comes from Myxococcota bacterium, assembly GCA_041389425.1. GTDB lineage: Bacteria > Myxococcota_A > UBA9160 > UBA9160 > UBA4427 > UBA4427. The sequence goes on along the minus strand of JAWKRX010000003.1, from coordinate 262,950 downwards.
ATGAACGCGCTCCGATCGAAGGCCGAGGACCGGGCGGCCGCCTACGCACCCCGGATCCTCGGTGTTCTCAACGTCTCGCCCGAATCGATGGTCACCGAGTCGATCGCGATCGGTGCCGACGCCGTGGCCGAACGCGCCGCGATGCTGGCCTCGACCGGCGCCGATTGGATCGATCTCGGCGGCCGCTCGATCACGCCCGATGCGCCGATCATCGACGACGAGGCGGAGCAGGCGCGCCTCTGGGCGGCGCTCGCCGCCCTGCGTGCGGCGCAAGTCGAGCGGCCCGAGCCCTATCGTGTCTCGGTCGACACCTGGAGCGCAGCCACGGGAATCGCCGCGCTCGAGCGGGGCGCGGACGCGATCAACTACACCGGCGGTCCACTCCCGAGCGCGCTCCTCGAGGCCGTCGCGGCCCGCGCAGCGCTGCTGTTCGTGACCTACATGCCCTACGAAAACGCCTATGCGATGCGCAGCGCGCCGCCTGCGGCGGTCGGCATCGAGGCCGTGCTCGAACATCTCGGACCGAAGGTCGAGGCGGCGCGGCGCGCCGGCGTCGAGCGGCTCGTGCTCGATCCGAACGTGGGCATCATCCATCCCTCGACCGACGACCACCGCAAGATCCACATGCAGCTCGAGATCGTCTGGCAGCTCGATCGGCTGCGGGCCCTGGGCTGTCCGATCCTGCTCTATGCCGCGCGCAAGCCGGAGCCGCTCGCGCGCATCATGATGGCCTCCGCGGTCCTGCACGCGCGGGCCGACTACGTCCGGACCCATACGCCGGAGATGATCCGAAGGCTGCTGGCGGTCGAGGGCTGAAGGCGCGCGCGTGCCGAGCGGTCCCTCAGCGCCGCCTCCGCAGCGCCTCCTGGACGAGCACGAGCCGGTCGTTGCCGAAATAGAGATCGTCGCCGCCGACGATGATCGTCGGCGAGCCGTAACCGCCGCGAGCGACGAGCTCTTCGGTATTCGCGCGCAGCTGCGCCTTGATCTCCGGCGCCGCGATCCGCGCGAGCAGCGCATCGGGATCCAGCCCGGCGCGGCGTGCGACGTCGCGCAGGACTTCGGGCTGGGCCAGATCGCGATTCTCGCCCCAGTAGGCCTCGAAGGCCGCGCGCGAGAATTCGACGCCGCGCCCTGCCTCGAAGGCCACGATCACGCCGCGCATCGCGCCGACGCTGTTCACGGGAAAGACCTTCGGCGGCCAGGTGATCTTCAGGTCGTAGTAGCGAGCCCAGTCGGCGAGATCCTTGGCCATGTGCGACCAACGCAGCTTCGAGGCGTTCTCGCGCGCGGCATACACACCGGGATTCACGGCGTTGAAGACGCCGCCGACGAGAATCGGCTTCCAGGTCACTTCGACCCCGGCCTCGGCCGCGACGTCGCCGATCTTGTGGAAGGCGAGATAGGTCCAGGGGCTGCCGACGTCGTAGAAGAATTCGAGCATGGCGTGACGGTAGGAAATTCGGGACGGCTCGGCCGTCGGCGGGCCCGCATGGGCACTCACGCCGAAGCGCATTACGCTCCGGCGCCATGTCGAACGCGAACGAATCCCTCGATCCCGGACGCTGCTGGGGCGGCGTCTATCCCATCCTCGGCCCGAAGCTGCCCGCGATCGCGAAACGGCTCGAGGCGAGCGGTCGCCACGGCATCCTCGCAGGCCAGAGCTGGGGACCGCCCTGGATCCCGCTCGCGGCGGCGGCGGCGGTGACCGAGCGGGTCCAGCTGGCCTGCAGCGTCGCGATCGCTGGCGTTCGCAGCCCCTTCGAGACGGCCTTCGCCGCGCTCGACCTCGATCGCATTTCGAACGGGCGATTCGTGCTGGGCCTCGGATCGAGCACGCGCTGGGTCACACAGAGCCATTTCGGGGTCGATACGCCGAAGCCCGTCCAGCAGCTGCGCGAATGCGTCGCCGCGGTCCGCCACATCGTGGCCCATGCCCATACGGGCCTCACGCCCTTCGAGGGCGAGTCCTTCCGCGCCGACTTCGCAGGGCTGCAGCCGACGCCGCCGCCGGTGCGCGCTGCCATTCCGATCTGGCTCGGCGCGCTGCGATCCCGAATGACGCGCCTCGCCGGGGAGATCGCCGATGGCGTGATCGGCCATCCGCTCTGGGGGGTCGATCATTGGCTCGGCCGCGTCCAGGCGGATCTCGCCGCGGGGGCAGCCGCCGCCGGCAGGCGCGTCGAAGAGATCCACCAATGCGTCTACCTGACCGTCGCGATCGCCGACGATCCGCGCGAGGCCTTCGCCGACGCGCGGCAATCGGTGGCGGCCTACGCCTCGATCGAACAGTACGCGCCCTTCTTCGAGGACGCGGGCCATGGCGATGCGGCGGCGCGCATCCGCCGTCTCTTCGCCGCCGGCGAGCGGGAACGCGCGGCGCAGGAGGTCGACGAGACGATGGCGCGGGCCTTCGTCGTCTTCGGGGATGCCGAGCACGCACGGCGGGAGGTCGCGCGTCTCGCGCCGATCGCGTCGACCTATTCCATCTCGCCCCCGAGCTGGGGCGTTCCGCTGCAGCGCACCGCCTACTACACGACGCAGATCGACCGGACGTTCTTCGGGCGCGACTGAGCCCCGTCGACGCCGGATCGATCAGGAGCCCCTGCCCGATGCCCGCTGAGTCCTGGATCCTCTGGCTGGGCAGCATTTCGATCCTGGTGCTCATCGCGAGCGTCTTCGCCCTGCCCTGGCTGGTGACCCGGATTCCGGAGGACTATTTCTGCCATCCGCGGCGCGCGCCGGCGAGCTGGGAGCCGGCGCATCCCGCGGTGCGAATCGGCTTTCTGGTGCTGAAGAACCTGCTCGGCTTCGTTCTCCTGGCGGGCGGATTCATCCTGCTCTTCGTGCCGGGCCAGGGATTGCTGACCATGGCCGTGGGGCTGCTGTTGATCGACTACCCGGGGAAGTTCGCGCTGGAGCGGCGCGTCGTCGCGATCGAGCCGATCTTCAAGGGCCTGAACTGGCTCCGGCGGCGGCGCGGCATTGCGCCCCTGAAGAAGAATCCGTAGCCCGGCCCGGTCCGCCGAGGAGACGAAGTGTTTCCGATCCGCGACGACAACCCCCATTTCCTGACGCCCTGGACGACCTGGGCGATCGTCGCCGCGAACGCACTCGCCTGGGCGCTCGTGCAGGGATTCGGCGGCGAGCCAGCGCTCGTGCGCTCGGTCTGCACGCACGGGCTCATCCCCGCCGAGCTGCTGCAGACCGCCACCGCCGGCGCCCGCTTCGCCCTCGGCCCGGACGCGACGTGCGTGATCGCCGACAGCGCGCATCCGTCGACCCTGCTCACCCACATGTTCCTGCACGGCGGCTGGATGCACATCGCGGGCAATCTCTGGTTCCTCTGGATCTTCGGCAACAACGTCGAGGATTCGATGGGCCATCTCCGCTTCGGTGTCTTCTACCTGTCATGCGGTCTGGCGGCCGCCGCGGCCCAGATCCTTTCGAATCCGGCCTCGGGCATCCCGATGGTCGGCGCTTCGGGAGCGATCGGCGGCGTGATGGGCGCCTATCTGATGCTCTACCCGCGCGTCCACGTCCACATCCTGATCTGGCTCGGATTCTCCGTCACCACCGTCCCCGTCGCGGCGCTGTGGATGCTCGCCTATTGGTTCGTGATCCAGCTCGTCGGCGGCGTCGGCTCTCTCGGCGCCGAGACGGGCGGAATCGCATTCTGGGCCCACGTCGGCGGATTCGTCGCAGGCGCGCTGCTCGTCTTCCCCTTCCGGAACGAGGAACTGGTCGCCCGCCATCCGATCCACGGCTGGCGGTCCGAGCACGAACGCGACCTGCCGCGCGAGGCTTGACCGGGCGCGAAGCGGGAGTCCCGCACGCGGTCACGAGCGGGCATTCCGCCGGCGGGTCGCTCAGGCGCCGCCGGGATCGAGGCACAGGTACCGCGTCACCATCTCGACGAGCGCCTCGCGAAACGCCGGCTCCTCGAGCTTCTCGGGGCGCTCCTCCACCGTCGTGCGCACGATCGCCGAGATGCCCCGACTGAGCAGGAACGCCGCCTGCTCCAGATCCCGGACGGACAGCGCCGCCGCATGCCGATGGAGCAGCGCGAGGATCCGCTGCTCGACCTCCCGCGCGCCGTAGGCCTGAGCGAGCGACGTATTGCGATGCCGCTCCTGGTGGTGGCGACCGAAGGTTCCGATCAATCGCCGGTGCCGCTCCAGCTGGAAAGTCGACCAGCGAGGCGATCGCCTCGTGCAGCGGAAGCGATTCGATCGGCCAGGCGACCTGTCCGAGGTCGGCGGCTTCCGCGGCGGCCTCGCTGCGCTGAACCGCGCTGACCACGGCTTCGAGGTTCGGGAAATAGCGGTAGAAGGAGCCGATGCTGACGCCCGCGCGTTCGGCGATCTTCGCCGTCGTGAGGCGCGACCCTGCCCCCTCCGCCAACAGCCGGCGGGCGGCTTCGACGATCGCCGCGACGATGGCCCGCGAACGGTGCTGGGACGGCGCGTGCCGGAATCCGTCTTCGTGCGGTCGCTCTTCGATTCTCCGGTTCGGTGACAACGCGCCGTACCCCGATCGTGTATCCGGATCGCCGGGCAGCGGCCCGGCGCGCCTCTCAAACGTGAGGCTTCGCTCCGCTCCGCGTCGACTGTACTGAATCTCCTTGAATTCCGGGCTCTTACGGAGGCCGTCGGAATCCCGTTGGCGAGTCGTTCGCGGAGCCGGAAATCGAGAGAATGGCCTCCGGGTCGGGCTTCGAGGAGGCCGGCCCTCATGCCGGCTGCACCGCGCCGACAGGTCGTCGCGCGCCGGGCCGCCGGACGGGCCGGGCAACGCGCCCCGCCCATCGAAGGAGCAAGCCCATGCAAATCCAGAATCGCAAGACGCCGTCGAGGTCGCTCCTCGGCCTGATCCTGATCCTGCTGCTGCTGCCGCTGGCCGCCAGCGCTTTCGGCAATCGCCCGGAGCCTCGTCCGCTCCGGATCCTCCTGACCAACGACGACGGCTTCGACTCCCACGGCATCGAGGCCCTGCACGTCGCCCTGAAGGCCGCCGGCCACGACGTGACGATCGTCGCCCCCGCCACGCAGCAGAGCGGCAAGGGCGGATCGATCAACACCGGCGTCTTCGACTTCACGCCGGGCGGCGGCACGATGCAGCTGACCTTTCACGGCGACGGCGTCTGGTCCCTCGCGGGCTCGCCCTCGGACTGCGTGACGACCGCACTCGACGTCGTGATGAAGGACAACCCCCCGGACCTCATCGTCTCGGGACTCAACGAAGGTCAGAACGTCGGCCGCCCGGGCAGCAATGCATCGGGCACCGAAGGCGCGGCACTCAAGGGCGTGTTTCGCGGCATCCCCGCGATCGCGGGCAGCATGGAGGTCGACTTCTCCGAATCCGACGACGACTTCCCCTCGACGGTCGCATCGTATGCGCCCTCCGCCGAGTTCATCGCGCGACTGATCGGCCGGCTGCAGGCCACGCGCGGTCGGGAGCTGCTGCCCGCCGGCGCGATGATGCTGAACCTGAACTTCCCCGTGCCGTACTCGGTGGTGAAGGGCTTCAAGGTCACGCGCCTCGGCCCCGGCTCGGACATCGAGCTGCCCCATTTCGACCCGAGCCAGGGCTTCCCGAGCTTCGGGATTCCGCCGATCGCTTCGTTCCCCGCGTGTGCGGCGGTCGACGAGCCGGGCGAGTTCTGTTTCTCGACGGTCGGCCTCGGGTTCTCACCGTCCCCGGATGGGGTCAAGGACTCGGAGCTGGACGCCCTGCGCGGCGACTACATCTCGATCACGCCGATGTCGGGCGACATGACGTCCGGCCCGCCGGCGGGCCCCCTGCTCGAGAAGCGCCTCCGGTCGCTGCAGCCCTAGCACGGCGCCGACGCCGGCGTTCGCGCCGGCCAGCACTCTGGCGACCGGCGGGCCTCGTGGAATCGATCCACGAGGCCCGCCCTGGCCCCGGACGCGAGCGGCGCATCGCAGACGTCGACCTTACAGCTCATGTGGTCGCTGCAGGCGAGCAGCGCACCGCCGACGCAGGCGCCGCCTTCGCAGCGATCATCCGTCGTGCAAGCATCGGCGTCACTGCAGAGCGTTCCGTTCGTCCGGAACGGGCAGCTCGCCGTGCAGCACGCGCCGCCCGCCGCGCCGGCATCGCGAGATCCGGCGAGTCGTCGGCGCGAACTCGACCGGCGGCGATACAGGCGTACGTCCGCAGCGCCTCGGCACCGCCGAAAGACTCGAACCTGCCGGCACAGACATCGATGACGAACGGACAGTCGCGGAATCCGCCGGCGGACAGCGGGACGGGGACCGGGAGCGGGGCCTCGGCGACGGTCTACCAGCCGTCGGAGGATCCGGCGGGCAGCGCCGGCGCGCCCGCGGTGAAGCGCACCTCGAGCGCGCCGGGGACGGTTTGAAATGGGAACCTCGCCCTCCCACTCACGAACCGCTCGCAATCCACCTCGAGCCTTTCGAGTGGCTTCGTGCCTCGATTGCGGATCTCTTCTCGCAGGGCGCGGACCGCCCTAGCGCCCCGATCGATCGGAGCGCCCGGAGCGATCGCCGCGATCCGAGCGGTCGCCCCGATCGCCGCGATCCGAGCGCCCGGACCGGTCCGAACGATCCGAGCGGTCGCTGCGATCGCGGCGCCCATGGCGACCCGAGCCATCCTCGACCGAGCCCGATCGATCGCGGCGGCCGCGATCCTCCGCTTCGACCAGGATGCGATGGGCACGCACGCGGCCGCTCTCGACGACGCCCTCGACCCGCACGCGCGTGCGCTCCGCGGGCATCGCCATCCTGGCCGCCACCTCGCGACCGTCGACGACGACGTCCTCGATCCGGAACGAACCGTCGGCGCCATCGCGAGAGACGAAGCCCTGGATCGAGACGCGCCGCGCCCCCGCCGCGATCGAACGCGCGTCGCGCAGCTCGGCGCCCTCGAGCACCTTTCGCTCGGTATTCCAGACGCCGCTGACCCGGACACGCCGCCCGCTCCAATCGGTCTCGGCCTTTCGATCCGCCGCGGGCGCTGCCAGCTCGGCGCGGACGCCCCCGACGACGATCGCGTTCGCCTCGACCTGCTCGACGAGCGCCGTCGCACTCGCTCCGCCCGCTGCATCGATGCCGTCGACCCGGCTCGCCGCGATCCGGCCGGGCTCGCCGCGGAATCCGCTGATGGCGACGCGGGTCCCGGGCTCGAGAGCGCGTCCGTTCGCGTCGCGAAGCACGTCGGCGCCGGCCGCTTCATTCCCCGCCGCACCCGTCCCGCCGATGCCGCCGGTCTCCCGTGCGCTGCGGCCCGCGAGGTCGACGCGCTGGCCCATCACCCAGATCGCCCGCTCCGATGCGGAAACCCGCTCGATCGGACCGACCAGCGCATGCTGCACCCGAATCTCCCGAGCGAATTGCGGCTGCTCGCTGCGCGTCGTGATCCGCGCGAGCTGGCCGACGGCGAGGTCCCCGACCGCGGCGGGGCGGCCATCGATCTCGACCTCGGTCGCGTCGTCGTACTCGATCTTCTCGCCGTTGATGCAGACGCTGCCGAAGCCCGTGATGACTCCGAGCACGCCCGTGCCTCCGGAGCCGGTGCCCGGCTCGCCGCTCGAGTCGCCCGCATCGAGCAGGCCTTGCGTGGCTGCGTCCGCCTTCGGCGCCCGCCCGGTTCCGCCCGTGCCCGTTCCCGGCTCGTCGACGATCGGCGCCGCGCCCGTCCCGGACATTCCGCCGGTGTCGCAGGCCGCTTGCGCATCGAGCGCGCCCCAGCCGAGCACGAGGAGAACGACGAGGCTCGCGCATCCGAACGAGCGCGCTATTCCGGATCGGCGTTCACCCATCGTTCGACTCCGTCTCTTCACCGGCCGGGCGAACGTCGCGCCCCGCCCCACGCGGCGCCTCGCCCAGGCCGTCGGCGCCTTCGGGCTCGGCATAGTAGTAGGCCCCGAACGTCATGCGATGCGTCGCGTGCCCATCGCCTCGCTCCGCATCGCGCCGCTGAAGCTCGAGCGCACGCTGCCCGAGCTCGCGCAGCGCGCGCGCACCGACCTCGCTCGACAATCGCCGGAGCTCCTCCGCCGATTCCCGGGAGAGGCGATCGTAGAACACGCTGCGATCGAAGAGCGGCGGGCCGTCTTCGAGCAGGTTGTGGACGCCCGCGGCGACGTGGTCGCGCAGATTGCGGCCGAAGAAATAGAGCTTGTCCTCTTCGCCCTCCGCCGGGACGAACGACTCGACCTTCAGGTGGACGCGATCGCTCGCGTCGAGCTCGACGATGCCCTGGCGGATCCATTCATCGAGCACCGAGCGAACCGTCGTATCCCGACTCGTCGAGAGCACGAGCTCCTCGAACGACGGCCCGCCCTCGTCGGATGCCACCCGTGGCAACGCGAGCGGCTGGCCGGATTCGGAGACGAAGCGGCGATCGTGGGTCCAGCGCGAGACCACCAGCGCGCCGAGCGATGCGCCCGAGGAGAGGCGCCGCTGGACGGCGGGTTCGACCCGCTGGCGCCGCAGCTCCTTGCGATGGATCCCGGTGAGCAGGCTGACGCGACTATCCGTCAGGCGGCGCCCCGCGAGCGCGAGTCGTGCGCGGACCACCTCGACCATCGTCTCCTTGAGCACCGCCGCGAAGATGGGCGAAGTGACGCGACGCTCGAGCAGCAGTCGAACGAGCGGACGCAGGATCGCGCGGAGCGCGCCGAGCATCGCGCCCGGCGGTCCGTCGATCCCACCCGGATCACCCGTTCCCTGCCCTTCGGCCATCGTCAGCTCCGCTCCTTCGCGCCGGACTCGAGCTCCGCGACGATCTCCGCCGCCTCGTGGTCGCCGGGATCGAGCGCGACCACCGTCCGCATCGCCGCCAGCGCCTCCGCAGCCTGCCCCATTTCCGCGTAGGTCTGCGAGAGGTTGAACCAGGCATCCCCATCATCGGCCTTGGCCGCGACGACCGCGCGAAAATCCTCCACCGCCTCGGCGAGGCGCCCGAGCCTTCGCAAGGCGTTGGCGCGGTTGAAGCGGGCGGAGACGTGGCCTGGATCGTGCCGCAGGGCGTCGTCGTAGGCGACCAGCGCCTCTTCGAGCCGGCCGATGCGCATCCGCTCCACGCCGAGATTGTTATGCGCCTTGGCCCAGGTCGGATCGAGCCGGCTCGCGCGCTCGAGATGCGCGATCGCCTGCTCCGTCTCGCCGCGCAGCGTCGCGAGCTCCGCCAGCACGAAATCGCATTCGGCGTCCTCGCCGAGGATCTCGAGCGCGCGCCGCGCGGCCCGCGCCGCATCCTCGGTCTTGCCGGCCCAGCTGAGCGTCTTCGCGAGGTTCTTGAGGGCGAGGCCGTGGTCGCGGGGATCCATCGCTGCGAGGTGCGCCTGCTCGGCGGCAGTGAGATCGGCAGCGCGCGTCTGCGGATCGGCATCGAGATGGCCCGCGCCGTGCATCGCGCCCACCAGTGCGCGGGCGAGCAGACGGTGTCCTTCGATCGTGGGATGGACGTGATCGAGGAACCACGCTTCCCCCGCCGCCCGGTTGGCATCCCCGGCCTCGGCGCGCAGCAGCGCCGGCAGGTCGACCGCCGGGACATCGTGCCTTCGGGCCGCCTCGCGCACGGCCTCGACGATCGGCGAGAGCGCGCGCAGCGGGCAGACGTCCTCGTCACGGGCGCGGACGAACTCGGCATGGGCCGCATCGCCCTGGCCGAGCGCGCGAAGCGAGCGGGCGAGCCCGTAACGGGCGTGCGCGTGACGCGGGCTGCGCGCGAGCGCCGCCTCGAATCCGGCCCGCGCCGCGGCGGCATCGCCGTGGTAGAGCGCCGCTTCGGCCCGGTCGAGCGCCTCGTCGAAGGCGCCGAGCTCGCTCCCCGCCAGGCCGGTGTCGATCTCGCTCTTGAAGGGCGAGCAATCCGAGAGGTTGTCGGCGGGCACGACGAAGCTGATGCGCGCGCCGGCGCCCTCGGCCGTCGCGACCATGCGATCGAGATTGTCGGAGAACCGCTCGATGATCCGGCGCCGGAGCGCATCGTCGCGACGATAGGCGTCGAGGCCCGTACTCGACTCGAGCTGGGCGTCGACCTCCGCCGGCAGCGCACCCTCGGCCGCGGCCGGGCGGGTCGCCGCCGAGCCGGACCCGATCTGCGCCGCGAGGCGCTGGACGCCTGCGTGGACGCGCGAGCGGGAGAGGACGACCTCGGCCTTTCGGAGCCAGGCGGGCCGATCGCGCATCGCGCCGTAGGTCCGCTCTTCGAGAAACTCGTTGTGGCCCGTGTAGACGACGAAGTCGTCGGGCGCCTCGCGGACGAGCTGTTCCATCAGGGCCGCGACGCGGTAGCTCGCGTAGCTGATGCCGCCGGCGTTCACGACCTGCCAATCGAACTCCGGCGCGACGACGGGCAGCTGGACGCGCAGCCACCCACAGAAGCTCGTCGAGTCGAAATAGGGATGGCCGTAGGTCGTCGAGCCGCCGAGGCAGAAGACGCGGCGGGTCCGGGGCCCCTTCTCGGCCGCGAATCGCTGGTCGTTGAAGAACGCGCGCTTGTTCGTTGCCGTCCGGCGGTAGCGAACGCCGTCCTCGAACTCGTCCACGAAGAGCGGGATCTCGCCGGCGAAGCCGACGTAGGGATCGCTGCGCGTCAGCACCGGCTCGACGCCCGCGGCCAGGAGCGTCAGCTCGACGAGCAGCCAGATCGAAACCAGCGGGACCAGGGCGAAGGCGATCTGCTTGACGTTCTGCATGGAAAGCTCCGGGCGATCGGGGAAAGCGGTTCTCGCGTCCGTCAGAACTGATACGAGAGCGTCAACGCGCCGCCGTAGTCGGGCGAGCCATCGCTCAAGCCGAAGATCGCTTCGGGCGTGATCCGCCAATGCGTCCCCGAGCGGATCGTGAGATAGGTCGAGATTTCGTGCGCATCGTCGCTGAAGCTCGTCGACGACTGGCGGAAGTCGTAACCGACGCCGAGGCTCACGCGCTCGAAGATCCGGACGCTCGCGCCGACGAATGCCTGCCAGGTATCGTCGAACTCGTCGCCGGTTCGGAAGCGGTAGCCGGCGCCCGTGAAGGCGCTGAATCGGCCGATCGCCTTCGAGAGCTCGAGCTGGGGCGTCACGTCGGTCGTATCCGTCCCGAGCCCGTTCATCGCCGTGGGAATCTTGACGCGAACGCCGAGATCGACGGTCGGGACCGCCGGGAGCGTCGGCGGCGGATAGTAGGTCCAGGTGAGGCTCGTCGTGACGTCGCCGAGACCGTAGTCGGTGCGGCGGCCCGATGTGCCATCCGCGCCGGGCTCCGTGCCCTCGTTGCCGCCGAAGATCTGATCCGAGCCGTCGACCAGCAGGAACGGGACGCGGATCCGGAACGTGATCGGCTCCCACTCGATGCGGGCGAAGACGGGGACGGAGGCGGAATTCGTGTAGAGCTTGTCGCCATCCGCATCGACGTCGCCGTAGTCGCCGCGCACGAATTCGAGACCGGTTCCGACCGAGGCGTAGAAGCGGCGGCGAGGCGCCTCGTCGGCGTACTCCGCGAGGGCGGCACCGGCCATGAAGAGAGAGCAGAGCGCGGCGACGAGGATCTCGAGCCGGTGGACGAAGATCGCGGGCATCAGATGGGTCCGATCTGGGTTGTCTGGAGGTCGCAGGAGTCGGCCACGGCCTGGGGCTGGGACCGACGGTTCGAGCGAAGACGGGCGACCCCGCATCGGGGCCGCCCGCGATCGCCCGGGCTCATCGGCTCGAGCGGTCCGATCGATCGCCGCGGTCGCCGCGATCGGCACGGTCGCCGCGGTCCGCGCGGTCGCCGCGATCGGCACGATCGGCGCGATCGCCCCGATCCGAGCGGTCACCCCGCTCGCTTCGGCTCGATCGATCCGCACGATCGGCATGATCGCCGCGGCCCCGACCGCGACCCCGGCCGTGATCGTCGACCACGCCCGAGCCGTTGCCGGGCTGGCTGTCGTCGATCGATCCGTCGCCCCGGCGCTTGAGGCCATCCGCGCCGATGTCGTCCGAGCCCCGCCCTCTGCCCGCTCCGGGCTGGCTGTCGTCGATCGAACCATCCCCGCGGCGCTTGAGCCCGTCCGCACCGATGTCGTCCGAGCCCCGCTCGATCCGTGTCGAGCGATCGTCGCCCTGGCTTTGTGCCTGAAGTGCGCCGGGCAGCGCCGCGACCAGGGGCGCCACGAGCGCCGCAGCCACCAGTCCTCGCTTGAAATGCTTGATCACCATGAAAAGTCTCCTTTCGCATCCCGTTTGGGCATTCTTCCCAAAACATCGGTCACGGTATGGGAAACTTTGACCAATTTCAATCAGCCGGGCAAAAAAAGAGCCCCGGCTTGCGGCCAGACCCGCAAACACAAGGGCAAGTCTCTGAATTGAATGAGGATCTGGACGTGCAGGCCGATCCGGGCCGGACCCGGACCTAGCGACGGCGGCCGTGGCGGCCCCCGCCCCATTTGCCTTCCGCCGGCGGCGCGCTCGCCGCGGGGACGTGAAATACGTCGTCCGGGATCTCACGGCCGATGCCGGTATTGCGGCGGATCACGTCCGCGAGGCGGGTCCCGCGGATCCCGTCGAGCTCCCGGCGGCCGAGCGCGCGCTCGTACCAGAAGCGATCGCCGTCGCGGAGGGCGCGAAACTGCTCGATCAGGATCGCGCGGACCAACGGCCCGACCTGGCCCCCGGCCACGGGATCCTCGGCCAGTCCCCCGACCCAGAGATCGATGTCGTCGACGCCGGCGTAGGCCGCAGCGAGCCGGGCCTGCACCTCCGGATCGGCGCTGATCTCCGCGAAGTCGCCCACGCGACCGAGGCCGTAGGCTTCGCGGTAGTCGTTGTAGGACGCGAGACCGTGATCGCGGCCGCGCTGGATGTTGAGGGCGGGCAGATCGAATCCGCCCGCGCCGGGCGGGCCGAAGAGGAAGTTGCGGACATCGTCGACGACGAAGAGATCGATGCGCTGATGCCGCTGATGCGCGAGCCCGCGCAGCAGCGGATCGATGCCGCCCTCTTCGCGCAGGGCGTCGGGATCGAAGAAGGCCTCGCGCAGCGGCACGTGCCCCTCGGCCGTCTCGCGCAGGCGCTCGTCGAGGCGCTGCAGCTGCGGCGGGAGCGCGCTGTGGCCGAATCGGAAGGCCGCCGTCGAAAAGGCGTTGTCGATTCGTGCATCGACGCGCGGGTCGTAGCCGCGATAGGGCGGCAGCGCGCGCGGGCCGAGCAGCGCGGGCAGGAACTCCTCGTAGGTGATCATCTGCATCAACGCACCCACGAGGCGGCGCGCGCGCTCGTAGATCGCGTCGCCCCCGAGTCGCGGCGCCTGGCGGCGGAGCTCGTCGGCGATGCGGTTGTGCTCGCGCACGAAGAGCGTATGCAACGCCGTCAGGCCGAGCTGCTCGTTGGCGCGGACGTCGCCCGCGAGAAACATCGGCTGGCTCGATCCGCCGGTCGCGTTCGGGAGCGATCCGTCGCTGGTCGGGAGCAGCTCGCCCTCGCTCGTCGCGAGCCGCCCGCTGCCGTCCCGGGCCCGCAGCGCGAAGGCGCGCACGGGATCCGAGCCGTAGATGCCCGAGCCGTCGATCCAGCCCGTGAGCTCGTTGATCTGCTCGCGCGGGTTCGCGACGTCGGCTCCGGTCGCCGGATCGTAGATCGAGCGGTTGAAGGGAATCGAAACGTCGCCCGAAAAGAGCGGATCGAAATGCGGATCACCGGGGGATACGGGGATGGGCGCCGGCTCCGGCGGCTCGACGCCTTCGGTGAGGTCGATGTCGTGATCGAGGAACTGCCCCCATTGCCAGAGGTAGTCGCTGGTTCCGAAGGGGTTTGGAACGAGCTCCGGCTGCGCATTCACGATGTTGCTGACGTCGCGTGCGCCGAGGCGATCCGCGCCGGCGAGCCAGGAGACGCCGTCGGCGTAGGCCGCGGGCAGGCTGCGGGCGAGCTGCGTCTCGGTCGCGTTCATCTCGGGGTCGCCGAGATGGTTGCCGCTCCCATCGATGCTGCGCACGCCCGGCGGTCCGGGCCGGGCGCGCCGGAAGGCGTGGTCCCGGGCGCGGGGCTCGAGCTGGAGGAAGGGCGAGACGTCGTTCATGGGTCGCGCTCCGTCGCGGCGCTGCGCTGCGGCGGGCGGCGGCTCGGCGGCGATCACGAGCCCCACCAGGGCGACGAGAATGCACGGGTTCTGCATCGGCCTTTCCCTTCTGCTCTCGGAAGAGAGACGCATCATTGATCGAGAAAGACAGCCGAGCGGCTCGTGCAGGACGTCACGCACTCGAGGTCGTGCCCGGTGAAGGGGCCCGAACGGGACCGCCCACGCCGCCCCCGGCAGTTTCCGAGAGGTCGATGACGTAGCATCCGACGGCTCGCGAAAACGCCATGACGGAGGAGCTCACGTGACGACGACGAAGACGACCGATCGATGCCTGGAGAAGAACCAGCAGTACGCAGCCGGCGAGGCCGCGCGCACGGCTTCCCATCCGGGCGAGCAGCCGATCCGGCCCGCCCGGCGACTCGCGGTCGTCGCGTGCATGGACGCGCGCCTCGCCGTGGAAGATCTGCTCGGGCTCCAGACCGGCGATGCGCACATCATTCGCAACGCCGGCGGCGTCGTCGGCGAAGACACGATTCGCAGCCTGATCATCTCCCACCACCTGCTCGATACCAACGAGATCGTCCTGATCCACCACACGCGCTGCGGGATGCTCGCCTTCACCGACGATCTCCTGAAGGCCGGCCTCGAAGGCGACCCCGCCGCGGAGAAGCTGCTCGGCCAGGCGACCGGCCGCGCCTTCACGAGCTGCGGCCACGCCTCCGCCTCGCCGTCGGCGTTCCACGCGTTCCGCGGCGCCATCGAACCGCTCGACTCGCCGCGCGACGCAAAGAACGTCGAGCGCCTCGAATGGGACGTACGCCGCGGCCTGTCGACCATCCTGAACCACCCGTGGATCCCAACGAGCGGCCCCGACGCGGTCACGGTGCGCGGCTTCATCTACGACGTGGATACCGGAAAGCTCGAGGAAGTGAGGCACCCGGGACCGATGGGATCGATCGGCTGAGGCGGCGAGCGCGCGGCAGACCCGGATCGGTCCGCCGCGCCCCGTAGCCCGACCCAGGATCGGCGTGTCGGGCGCCTAGGAGCCTGACCCAAGATGGGCGTGGATGCCCGAGCGTCGAGACGCGCCTCTCGCAAGGCGCGCGAGGGAGCCGTAGCCGAGCTACGGCGACCGAGCGCAACGCCGCGAGAGGCGATGGATCGGCGCTCAGGCGCCGCGCGGCCATCTTGGGTCAGGCGCCTAGAGCCAGCGCGGCGCCGACTCGATCTCCTGCGCGATCCGGTCGAGGCATTCCTCGGCGCTGCCCCAGGCGAGGGCGCGATCCTTGCCGCGGACGGTGAAGAAGTAGAGGTCGTTCTCCTCGATCAGGCCCTGACCGCCGTGCAGCTGGTGCGCGAGCATCGTCACCTCGGGCACCGCGCGCGAGACGAAGGCCTTCAGCACCGCGATGTCGTGCGAATCGCCGCGCCCGTTCTCGAGGGCGTCGAGCGCCTCGTAGACCATGAAGCGCGCGCTCTCGACGGCCATCGCCATGTTCGCCGCGTGGTGCTGCACGGCCTGGAAGGTCGCCAGCGGCTGCCCGAACTGCACGCGCACGTTCGTGTACGCGACCGTCTGCTCGAGTGCGACCTCCATGCAGCCCAGGATCTGCGCCGAAACGAGTGCGCGCCCGAGATCGACGAGCGTCGCGACCGCCGCGGCATCCGCCACCCGGCGCGCCGCCGCCCCCGCATAACGAACGATCGCCTGCGGCGTGCGGCCCGTGCAGCGGAGCGGCTCGCTCGTCACCGCCGCGTCACCGCGCTCGACGAGGTAGAGGCCCAGGCCCTCGGGCCCGACCGCGCTGACCAGATGGTGGGTCGCGAAATCGGCGTAGTCGACGTAGTGCTTCTCGCCGCGGAGCTTCCCGCCCGCGTCGACGGTGGCCGCCACGTGGCGAGAAGGCGGCGTCGTCGGCCGAGCGTTGTGGCACGACGATCGCCCTTCCATCGACGATCGCCTTGAGCAGCTCGCTCTCATCGCCCGCAGACCGTGCGAGCAGGACGGCCGAGGCCGTGGCCCGACCGCCGGCACGATCGCGCGCGGCGCGCCAGCCAGGATCAGGATGCCGGCCTCGACGAGCCCGGCGTCGCCGCCCACCGCCTCGGGCAGCAGCGATGCCGAGCCAGTTCTGGGCCACCATGCCGCTCCACAGCTTCTGATCGGGCTGGCGCTTTCCTCGAGCTCGCGGATGCGCGCGAAGCCGACCTCGACCTCGAGGTATTGGCGGATCGAGTGCTGCAGCAGGCCCTGCGTCTCGGTGAAATCGGGATTCATGGTTCGGTTCCTCCGCCTAGCGCGCGTCATGCCGAGATGGCGGGTGGCGATGATGCTGCGCTGCAGCTCAGTTCGTGCCGCCGCCGAAACGCAGGATCAAGACGAAAGGTAGTTGCCCTGGACATGGGCCTGGATCGACCGAGCGCGGATCTCCTCGCCGAGCACCCCGGCGTGCTCCAGCACGTCGACGAGCAGCGTCGACTACGTAGCGCAGCTCGCTGCCCGAGATTCGTTATCGAGGCCCGCCGGGCTTGATCTGCCCGGTCGCGATCGTCACCGCGTTGCGGATCGCGAGCGCGCGATGCCGCGCGAGCCCACGCGCAGCTCGGCCAGCTGCCGGCGCAGCACCGATCCTGCAGCTTCTCCGGGCGCGTCTTCTTCAGATGGTTCACGACCACGTCGCAATTGCGCGAGATTGCTGGTCGGCGAGAGGCCGACGCGCTCGTGGTTCAGCGCGTGCATGATCGTCGTCCAGCCGCCGAGCGGCGGCACGACATCCTCGTCGGGGACGAACACGTCGTCGTAGAACGTCCCCGTAGGTGCTCATGCCGCTCATCGTCTTGAGCGGGCGGATCGTCACGCCGGGGGCATGCGTGTTCACGATCAGGACCGAGATGCCCTTGTGCCGCTTCGAGTCCGGATCCGTGCGGGCGGCGAGCCAGGATATGCGTCGAATGGGCCGCCAGCGAGGTCCAGATCTTCTGCCCGCTGACCTTCCAGCCGCCCTCGACCTTCGGCCTTCGTTCGCAGCGCGGCGAGATCGGTCCCGGCGGGGCTCCGGCTCTTCGAGTAGCCGATCGCGAAGGTGAGCTCGCTGTTCCAGATGCCGGGCAGATAGGTCTTCTCTGATGCGCGTTGCCGTACTCGCGATCGAAGGCGCCACCGACGAGGTCAGGTTGCCGAGGGCATGCGCCAGTATTCCATCGTCTCGACGAGGATGAATCCGGTAGAGCGGATCGCGCCCTGCCGCCCATCGCGACGGGCCAGCACATCCGCATCCAGCCTCCTTCTCCCTGCAGCGCCTTGTAGCAGGTGCGCGTCATGGCCCGGTCGCGCCCTCACGCCGCGCATCTCGGCGGCGAGGCTCGGCGCATGCCACTCATGGATGAAGGCTTCGACCTCGTCGCGAAAGGCGAGGTATTCGTCGGGCCAGCGAAAATCCATCTTCGGCGCCCTTCGGAGGCGGACCGGATCGAAGGGCGAACCGGCCGATGAGTCCGAGCAGAACGACAGCCACACCTCGGCCGATGCGAAGCGTCTCGCCCTTCCGCATGACATTGAACCGACCCGATCCCCACGAAGCGATCGGATGGCCGGGGCTCCGAGGGTCGGGCACCGGTGGTCGGGGTGGTGGACTTGAACCCACGACGCTGAACCCCAAAGTTCAGGCTCTCCTACCGCTGAGCTACACCTGACGCGCGGAAGTCTAACCGACGCGGGGCCGGGCGGGCGGAGGGGCCATACCAAGCGCAGAGCCTCCATCCTGTTGATGAGCCGGCAGGCCGAAGTCGACGATCCACGCCCCTGGGCCGACGACGGGATCGGAGCCGGATCTCGATCTCCAAACGCGGTTCCGTATTGCGTGTGCATTTCGGGTGGGGTCGACCCAAGACTCCAACTCGACCCGGAAGCAGGAGCTCCCTCATGCTGAAGCCGCTGCCCCGTCCCCTCCCCTTCCTCCTTGTCCTCCTCGCGTTCTCTCTCGCCTCTTCTCTCCCCAGCTGCCAGCCCCCAGGCCTCCGCCGAGACCTTCGTCTTCACCAGCACGAGCTTCTTCCGGCGCGACCGGACCGTCCTCGGGCACGCTCGTGACGGCTCCGGGGACTGGCGCGGGCCGGGCCAGGCCATCACCCAATCGGACATCGTCTCGTTCGAGTTCTCGCAGGCCACGTTCGCGCCGGGAACGGTGATCGAGTTCGACGAGACGCATCTCGGGAACGCCGGCGGCTCCGATTCCGCTGATGGTCGCGGCGGACGGATCGGCCTCGAGTCGGGCGGATTCCAGGCCCGGGATCCCGTCGCCGATACGCACCTGCGCATGGTCGCCAACGTCGGCGACGTCAACGACAACTACGTGATCGATTCGCCGATCTTCTCCGCGAACGGCGCCTTCGGCGGCGCTTTCGGCGGCTGGGTGCGGGTCGAGTCGACACCGGTTCCGGTCGGAACGCCGCTGGGCCGGCTGCTCTTCCTGGCGGCCGCGCTGGGGACGGGCGCCTGGTGGCTCCGCGGTCGCGCTCGCGGTCGCCACGCTCCGGCCTGATCCGCCGGCATGGCGCCTCGAGCCCCCGAATCGCATTCGGGGAAGGCGCACCTTTCGTGGACCGGCTGGATCAACGCACGCCGACGCGGCCATCGGACACGACGATCACGTCCCGCCCGCGCCGATCTCCTCGCGCCGCGAAACGAGCCGGACCTCCGTCGTCACGGGCGCCTTCGCGCCCATCAGCCGCAGGTTCGCCGTCCCGCTCCGATGCCCCATCGTCCGCAGCCAGTTGGGCCGTCCGGGGTCGCGCTCGGAGACGACGATCGTGACGCCGCCGTCCGCGTCGTAATGGGCGCTCGCCTTGTTGAGATGGATAGGAGCCTGGGTGTAGTCGAGGGATTCGGTCCAGAGGTTGTTGAGCTGGAAGCCCCAGGCGGTGCAGTCCGGGATCGGGGATAGGCGGATGACGAGAAACTCGTCCTCGGCGACGGCCCAAGCCGCGCTGTAATAGAAGACGCTCGGATCGCCGCCGGCCTTGCGGATGCGCTCGGGATCCTGGAGCGGGAGCTGGTTGAAGCTTCGCCGCAGCGCGACGGATTGGTTGGTCCACATCTCGGCCGTCGTCCGCACGAACTTCGCCGTCGCGAGCAGGCCCTCGGCGATCGGCTCGAAGGCGACCCGGACGGGCTCCCCCGAAGCGTCGGCCCGCGTCAGCTCCAGCTCGAGCGCGGGCTTGTCGGCCAGGCCTGCGAATGTGCAGCGCACGAGCAGGCTCTTCGTCTCGCGCGTCGTCGGAAGCCGCAGGCGTCCGTCTGCGCCGGAGCCGCCGATCTCGATTTCGAGCGGCCGCTCGCGGGCCTCGGGCAGGTCGTTCGAGTCGAGGTTGCCCGTGATCCGCCAGGCGCCCTGCGCGTCGAATCCGTTCGTGATCAGGGAGACGTGGACGCAGCTGCGGAAATCGCCGCGCAATCGGTAGACGTGATCGCCGCTGATCGTGGCTCCGAAATAACGCGTATCCGGGTTGTCGCCGCCGAAGCCCTTGATGCGCTCGTCGCAGAGCGAATGGAGATGGGGATCGGCGGGATCGGCGGCCTCGACATGGCGCTCGAGGCCGGTTCGCAGGAGGCGCGAGAGGTACCGCAGGCCCTCGGCGGCATCGAGCTCGCCGAGCGGGAGGTCGTCCCGGATCAGCTGACGGCCCGCCTGCTTGAGGTCTTCGCAAAAGGCGTCCCAGGTCGCCTGGGCGCGCCGCTGGATCTCGGCGGGCGGCGCCGGCGCGCGCGGGTTCGGCGGATTCGCCATGTCGGATCAACCCTCCTTGGGAACGCCGAAGTATTCGTAGTAGCGCCGCAGCGCCTTGCGCTCCTCGGCCGCCGCCTCGGAAGATTCGCCGCCCGTCTTGTAGACGTGCTTGCCGAAGACGCCCTTCGGCTTGGCGGCGAGGTAGGCCTCGATCCGCTGCGCGGCGGCGTCCGACATCTCGAGACCGATCTGCTGATAGGCGCTGCGGATCGCCTTCATCGGGTCGGCGGAGAAATCGAGATAGATGACGTTGGCGAACTGCCCTTTCGGGATCGTGCCGTCTTCCATCCAGCGGATGATGCGGTCCCAGAGCTTCACGCGCCCTTCGATCATCATGACGTCGTCGAGCATGTTGCCGCTCCAGGGATCGTCGGTGCGCCACCAGTAGATGGTGCCCTGGACGCTGACGACCGAATCCGTCGTCGTGACCTGATCGCGGTGCATGAAGATGAGGCGGGCATCGGGATAGGTCTCGAGGAGCTTGGGCAGCACCGGCATGTGCGTCGGGCCCTTGAGCAGCCAATGGGGCTTCTTGAACTTCCACTGCAGCAGCTTCAGGATCCGTTTGTGCCATTCGAAGGTCTCGCGGATGTCCTGCTTGCGGAAGTAGTCGACGTAGGACGGGATCTGGAACGCGCAGTAGAAGACTTCGGAGAGGAAGGTCAGATAGAGGAATTCGATGCACTCGACCGGGAGGTCGCCCGCCTGCGCGTGCATCGTCTTCCACTCGGGGGCGATGCGCTCGGGGAGCGTGATGAGCCGATGCGCCTTCTCGATGCGCGGATCGGTGAGATAGGTCTCCTCGCGCGGCGGCGGGCAGGGAAACATCGCCTCCCAGCGCTTCACCACCCGGAACTGCTCGTCCTGGGAGAGAGCCTCGTGGAAGATCGTCGTGCCCGAGCGGCCGGAGCCGACGATGAAGACGGGCTCGCGGATGACCTCGTCCTCGATCTCGGGATGCTGCTTGTAGCAGTCCGTGATCCTGAGCCGCGCTTCGAGATAGATCAGCAGATCCGAGCGCGTCAGGATCCGGCCCATCAGATTGAGCTTCGCCTCGTTCTCGATCGCGCGGATCAGCACGCGGAAATGCTCGCGCCAGCGGTCCTGGCCGAAATCGTCCAATCCCGTGTTCTTGCGCGCTTCGCTGAGGAGCGACTCCTCGTCGAGGGGAACGATGCTCGCGATGTCGAGGTGCTCGCCTTCCTCGTTGAGGCGCGCGACCCATTCGGGGCGCGGGGCGGGCTTCCAATCGGTGCGGCGGTCGTATTGGCGGGGGGGCATCGGGCGACTCCTCTCCTGAAGGTCTTCTGCAGCGAAGGGCAGGCATTGGCAGGGACTGGCGAAACGGGTCGATTCGCGACGAACGGCCTCGCAGCCCGGCAAGTCGGACGGGACGGCAAGCTCGACGCTAGATCGTCGCGCCGTCCGCAACCAGCGGCCGGATCCTCGAGGAAGACCGGGCCCGGGCGCGGGACCATCCGGGTTCGAAGGACGCGTTTCGCGCGGCGGGGCCCACCGCGGGCCGGGCAGCCCACCCGCTCGCGACGTCGCGCTCCCGGCCCGACGCACTCGTGTGCCTTCGCGGACGCCGCTCCGGTCCGGAGCCCGCCGCGATCCGCAACGAATGCCACGAGAAGTACGAAACCAGTCACTCGAACCTAACGAACAAACAGCTTGAGCAATGCTCCCGAATGGGAGAAGATGCCTCGAAGGATGGGCGCGGGATCGGGGAATCGGAGTCGGTTCCTCGGGTCCTCCCCAGGCGGGAGAGGTTGTCTCGTGCGCACGTTGTCCATCTTCCTGTGTCTCGCGATCTCGCTCTTCGGATCCCCGGCCCTGGCCGAAGGCTCGGCCTCTCATTCGACCTCTCAGGATTCACTTTCGCGTCCGCACTCGGGGCTCCCGATCGAGGAACGCGCCGACGGATTCGCGGCGTATGCCTACGCATCGGGCCCGATGCTCGCTCAGGCCCCGGAAGACGAAGCGATGCAGATCGGCGACATCGAGGCGCGCATCGCGGAGCTCGAGAGCCGGCGCGCTGCGATCGGGACCCGGGGACCTCGGGCCGCGGTCGTCACGGGCGCCGTGATGACGGGCGTCGGGCTCGGCATCGCAGCCCTCGCCGGCATCCTGTGCGCCGCGGCGTCGAGCGGTTCGTCGACGACCTGCAATGGAGACAACGCCGCGGGGCTCGCGGCCGGCGGCGGAGCCGTCGGTGTGATCGGAATCGTCACGCTCGTGACCGGGAGCTCGAAGCTCCGCGAGCGCAAGCGCGAGCGGGAAGCGCTCGAGCGCGAGATCGAGTCCCTGAAGCGCCGGGAAGCGGAGAGCGCGCTTCCGAGCGTCTCCTTCGGAATCGGAAGCGATCGTTCGCCCGGCCTCGTTCTCGGCTGGCGGTTCTGACGCGCCTGCGCGGTTCGCTCAGCCGAGCACGCCCGATTGCCCGAGCCAGCCGACGAGATCCCGCAGCGCCTGCGGCTTGATCTCGTGCGCCATCTCGTACTCGCCCCACGCGACCTGGATCCCGAGCGATTCGAGCCGCGCCTTCGACTGGCGCGCCGCGTCGATCGCGACCATCGGATCGCGGGTGCCATGGACGAGGAGCGTCGGCAGCGCCGCCCGGGCGGGATCGGGCGCGAGGCCTGCGACGACCGCATCCGGCAGCCAGCTCGACAGCGCGACCAGGGCGCGAAAGCGGTCCGGCCGGCCGAGGGCGAGGTCGTAGGCCATGACTCCGCCCTGGCTGAAGCCCAGCACGACGATCCGCTCGGGATCGATCGGATGGATCTTCATCGCGTCTTCGAGAAAACCTTCGAGGGCCCCGCGCGCGGCGACGAGCGCGGTCGGCGAGACCTGACCGGAGGTGTCGATCGGGAACCAGGCGTAGCCGCGCTGGCCCGGCCCGACCTCGAGGGCGAGCGGTCCCTGCGGACAGAGAAGGACGAGCTCCCCGCCCCGGATCTGCGGCGCGATCCCGAGCAGATCGTGGGCGCTCGCGCCGTAGCCGTGGAGTGCGAGGATCGTCGGGAAGGGGCCGGGCCCGGCCGGAACGTGGGCGGTGTAGAGCAGATCCATGCGAGCAGTCTCCATCGAGCGTGGCGAGGTGCGGGCATCGACAGTAGAGACCGACCCGTCCGTTTTGTCCCGACCGGCGCCCGGAGAATCCACATCGCCTGCACCGCGACGGCATCTGTCCGTCGCCCGCCGACTCCACATCACCTGGTCATTCGCGACCGCGAGGGCGCGGCGACGACCGGGCGGGGCAGCGAATGAACGAGCGGGACGATCATCGAAAAGGCGACGAAGGCCCGCGGAGCGCGGCCGATCTCGTGCTGCTGATCGAGCCTGCTCGAACGCCTGGCCGAGGCAGGAGTCCTCGATGGACCGACGCAGAGCTCCATCGACGGCTGCGCATAGCGGCGCCGGCCGCCTCGGCCCGGCCGGACCTGGAGGCGCGGCGGCGCCGCCTCGGCGCGCGACGCCGCGGGGCGCGTCAGAGAACTGGCGGCGCGGACGACGCCGCGCCGGAAAGGCCCGCAGCAACCAGGCGCGCGCGTTCACTCGGTGCCGGCACCGCCGCCCGGTTTCACGCCCGACGAACCGGCGGCTGCTCGCCCATCAGGCCCGCGATCGGCCCACGGCGCCCGAGGCCTGCCGGCCTGAATCGCCGCGCATTTGCGCGCCTCCGCAGCACCCCTACGTCGATCTTCATCCCCACTACGAGTCGAGCCGCCCTGCGCCGCGCCTGAATCAGCTGCTGTCATCAGAGCGCCGATCTCGGGGCGCGTCGCGCTCGTCACGGGCGCGGGTGAAGATCGATCGAGGCCAGCCATGCTCCTGCGCGCCGGCGCCTGGTGATCGCGACGACCCGCTTCGCGGTCGACGCCGCCGAGCGATTCGGCCGCGAGCCCGACTTCGCCGATTGGCAGGGGCGCCTGCATCGAGGCGCACTGACCCGCGCAACACGTCTCCGTCGAGGCCTTCTGCCGCCGCCTGCTCGCCGAGGAGTCCCGGCTCGATTTCCTCGTCCACAACGCCTGCCAGACGGTGCGCCGCCCGCCCGCCTACTACGCCGCGGAGATGGTGGCGCGAGAAGACCGCGCCAGGCTCGCGCCGAGAGCGGGCGCTGATCGAAACGACCAGCACGCCGATGGCGGCCGCGGGGGCGCTGATTGCGCGCGAGGCGCCGCGGTGATGCCGCGCCTTCTCGGTCGTCGACCTGGCGGGCGAAGCCGCGCTCGCGCCGCCCGCCCCGGCATGGACAAGGAGGGCCATCTCGATCTGCGCGAGAAGAACTCCTGGCGGCTGATCTCCACGAGGTCTCGACCGTGGAGCTGCTCGAGGTCCAGCTCGCAAACGCGATCGCGGCCCTACGTCCCCGAACCGCGCGGCTCAAGTTCGATGCCCGCGGTCCCGACCTGCGACAGCTGACGCCGTGGCCCGTCCCAGCGATGAGGCCAGTCTCTACCGGATGTCGAAGACGCGACGCCATCCCCATACGAACATGCAGCGAAGGCCGCGCCCTGTCACGCCGACGCGACTCGGCGGTGACGCGCGAATGGCATCCACATGAACAGCGTCGACACCGGCCGGGTCACCGATGAAGATCCCTTCGCGAAGGCCGTCGAGAAGGAGGGCTCCCAGCGACGCGCCCTCCGCTCGACGCGATCGACGGCGCCGCCCGGGTGCCTCGATCCGACCTTCGAAGGCCAACACCGGCGGGCGGCCATGGGGCCAGTTCTGGCTATCACCGCTTCGACCACGCGCTGTAGGGCCCCAGACTACGCGCCCGGCCGCCGCCGCCGCCGTCGCGCGCGCTCAGACAGCACCGGCGCCCGGCCAGCGGCACGGCCGATGCGCGGCTCGAAAGCACGGCCCAACCTGGACCGCGCGCTCCGCCGAAGCCGAGCGGCGGTTTAGGCCCTGCAGGCTCCGCACGGCGCACCGACCGCATGGCTCCCGGCCCGGATTTGCCGCTCAGCTGTGTGCTCGAAGCGGCCGGATCAGCCGACGACGTCGCCTGGCGCGGAGCCTGCCTCGCCTCGATGCGCGACGGATCGAGGAACGGATTCTGAAGCAGCTGCTCGCGTCTCCGCACGTCTACAACGCCCTGCAGAACTACGCGTCCGGCCCGGCGCGCCGGCGGAGGTTCTATCGCGAGACCCTCGCGATGCCTGAGGAAGGGATCGCGTCCTCGACATCGGCTGCGGCACCGCCAACAGCCTCGCGTGCCTCTCGCCGGCGATCGAATACGTCGGCTTCGATGCCTCCGGGCCCTACATCGAGTACGCGCGGCGCAAATACGCGGATCGGTCGTCGATCAGAGATCGTCGAGAAGGCCGACCTCGTTCGCTGGCCACTTCGACGTCGTGATCGCGACCGGCATCCTGCACCACCTCAGCGACGAAGCGGCCATCCAGTTCTTCTCGAGCTCGCGCAGCTCGCGCTTGCCGAGGGCGGCACCCCGATCACGGTCGACCCGTGCTTCGTGCCCGACCAGCATTCGATCAGTCGCCGCATGGTCGGGAACGATCGCGGCGAATTCGTGCGGCCGTTCGACCGCTACCCCTGCTCGCGAAGAGCGTTCCCGACGACGTCCGCGCCCTCCACCGAAACGACCTGCTCCGGATCCCGTACGACCACTGCGTGATGTTCTCTCGCACGTCGCCCGAGGATCTGATCGCCCGGGCCGCGCCTGACGGAGCCGCTGCCCGGCCATCCCGTCCGCCCGTCCGGCGCCCCGGCCTCGGCGCCTGGCCGTCCGACGGCGCGCGCTCATGCTCTGTGCGCTGATCCTGCTGGCATGCGTCGCCTGCAGTCTTCGAGCTTTCCGCTCGAATTCGATACGAACGACGATGCGGCCATGCTCGGCATCTCGCTCGGCCTCTTCAGCGATGCTCGGCGACCTCGTCTGGTGCATCAATCGGCCTTCCTCGGCGCGGGGATCGGCGGCCTCTTCCGGCTCGTGCCGGCCTTCGACTGGTACAGCGCGGCCCAATGAGGCTGCTCTGCCTCTCTGGATTCGGCGCGATCGGCTTCGTGCTGCTTCGGCGCGATCGGAGCCTGCTCGGGCTGATCGCCTTCGCCGCCGTCGCCTCGGCGTTCATGGCGCCGATCCTGTTCCGGCTCCAGTTCACGCAGACCTCGTTCGTCTGCCTCGCCGCGAGCGGCGCTGCTCGCCGATGCCGCCAACCGACCGCGCATCGATCGCCCGGCGCTCGCCGCAGCCCTCGCCTTCGGGCTCCTCGCGACCCTCGTTCGCTCCGTCAACCTGGTCGCTGCCCAGATCGTCTTCGGCTTTCTCGCCTGCTCGCGCCCATGGGCTGGCGAAGGGCGACGCGACGCGCCGCGACGCGCATGGCCCTCGTCGTGGGATTCATCGGCGTGCTCGGCGCGAGCGCCTGGGCCTCCACCGTGCCCGGAGGCGCGCTCTTTTATGCAACGCCCGACTGGCACGCGTTCTGGCTTCATCACGCCGATCGTGCCTTCGTGCTCGACCACTCCTCCGAGGGCGAGAGCTCGCGGTCGCCGCGGCGCTCCAGCTGCGGCTGGGCATCACGCCCGAGCAGCTGCTCGCGATGCTCCACTGGCTGCCGATCGACGAAGAGCTCTACTCGCTCGAGAGCTTCGGACGGATGGCGGCGTGGTTCGCGAGCTCGAAAAGCCACGTCGCCGCCCGTCTCCGCGCGCTGGGCCGCCTGCCCGGAAGCTCGGCCGTCCGACTTCGTCCGGAACAGCCCGATCCTCGCCCACACCTACGATCTGGATCCTCGGGATCGGCTGTCTGCACGCGCTCCGACGTCCGAGCACGTGGGCCCGATCGATCGCCATCGGCATCGGCTGGGCAGGATTCCTGCTTGTGTTGATCGTCGGGATCTCCGTGCAGTTCCGACTCCCGCCCTATCGCGTGTGGATGCCCCTCGCGTGCTATGCCTGATCGGCAGCCCTGGTCTGCCATGCGATCCTCGAATCGGATGAGCCTCCAGCCCCGCTTCGCGAGCCGAGCGGGCCGACCGGTGAGCGGCGGCTCCTGATGTCGCGCCTGGCGTTCTGGGGCTCGTCGCGCTCGTCGAGGTCGCGCCGCTCCACCTCGATTTCCGCCGACGCGTCGCGGAGCTGGCCCCGGTGGCGGAGCAGCTGTGCGATGACGGAGGCGCGTCCAGGCCTTCCGGGCCCTGCCCCCCGGCGCGGATCTTCATCGCGCCGCGCGTCGTCCATTCGGAATGCTATTTGACCCTTCCAGACCCATTATCCGACCGAGCTGAAGGCACGTCGTCTCCTTCGGCTGGCGAAACCTCACGCCCTGGGTGCGCGGGCCGCTCTTCGCCGGGCACGATGGCTCTTCGACGCCGTGTGCGCCGATCCGCGCAGCATGTTCGTGCTGCACCCGTTCGATTGGAAGGACGTCGAAGGCTACCTGCGCCGCGCCTGGTGGCCCGGCGTCGTGCTCGGAGGTCTACTCGGACCGCTTGCCGCCGGCGATTCTCTCCAAATCGTGGTCCGAGCGCGGAGCAGCCGAACAGCTCGTCGGCGTCCGGAGATCGGCAGCAGGCCCGCCGACCACGGCGGCCCTTCGACTCCTGGCGGATCGAGCCGGCCCCCCCTCCCACACGAGCCGATTCGAGCGATGGGCGAGGCTGCGCAGCCGGCACGCGGGCGGACCGTGCGCTCGCCCCGTTCGCAGCGGAGGCCGAGGAAGAGGCCGAGGAGGCGGGCCGACGATGAGTACTCGCCGAGGGTCGTGATCGGGGAACGCTGGGTGTTCTATCGCGGGCCGAGTCCTGACCGTCATCGATCACTTCGCCGTCCAGATCGTCGTCGGACTCGAGCACCCGCTCCGCGTGGAGATCGACGCCGGCGCTCCGTTCGCCACCCACCGCGCCGCGCTGGTCCCATCGGGCGCGCCAGCTCCATCTCGAGCGAGGGCGAGATCGCGTTGTTGTTGGTCGAGCCAGCTTCGCTGAGCGGTACGGACGTGCGCATACGCGGGCACGGACCGTATCCACACCTCCGACGCCCCCGATCCGGCGGCGCTCTCCGCATGCGCAGCCGCTGCCGGGCGTGTTCGATCCGCAGGCTGCGGTTGCCGCGATGCTCGACGTCTTCATGCTCGAACCCCGGGAATCCGTCGCGGATGCGCGGATCCGCCGGGTGCAGGCCGCGATCGCGTCGGATCCGCGAAGATCGATCTCGTCACTGCGGCCGGAGGAAGTCGGCTTGTCCTCCGGCCGTCTCCGACACCTCTTCCGCGAGCAGACCGGCCTTGCATTCAGCCGCTACCTGCTCTGCAGGAGCGGATCAAGCGCGCGGTCCGCCTCGCAGCCGATCGACCGACGCTCACCGACGCGGCGATCGAAGCGGGCTTCAGCGACAGCGCCCATTTTTTCCAACCGATTTCGCGCACTCTTCGGAATCGCTCCGTCAATCGTGCTCCGACCGGGCGGGATCCTCGCGATGGCCGTCGCTGCGGGCGAAGCTCACGACGTCGGCCGAATGCGCTGAAGACCACGCTTCGATCTCAGCAAGCATGGGCGCTCCGGCGATGCTCTGCGAGCAGGTCTCCACCAGTCCCCCGAATGGCGCACCATCGAATGGACGTGATCGGCCGAGGGCGCCGTGTTGTCATCGTATTCGGTCACCGAGATCATAGGCCTGGATCCGGTAGTAGAGCGAGCGGCCCGGCTCGAATCGCGGCTCCCCATCGCCCCGACGCCTGCCGAACGCGAACGCCGACGTGCCGGCCTGCCCGGCCACGCCCTCCACCCAGTCTCGCCGCGACGGGCGGAGCGAAGTTCGAGAGGTACACCTCGATCAGATCGTCGAGGGCTCTCGCCGCCGGCCCGCTCAGCGCCGACCGGGAATGCCCTCGAGCTCCCGGCTCGAATACCGGGTCGCCGTGACGAACATCGGGCGGTACAGCTGGCCACTGAGGCGGGCAGGCCGATGCGCGCCCGATCCGTTCCGCAGCAGTCATCGTCTCGAGCAGCGCGAGCGCGAGGTCCTCCTCGGCGGCGAGCACGCGCAGCCCGGCACGCGGTAGCGAATCCGGTACGCGCGAGGGCTCTGCGCCGAGGAAGAGCGGGGTGTGACGATCGCTCGTCCGGGCACCGACGTCCAGTTCATCGGAAACGTGATGGCCGTCGACAGGTGAAAGGCCCGCCCGGGTGAGCATCGCCGAAGATCGAGAGGAAATAGCGATCGGGGCTCCGCATCCCCGGAATCAGGTTGAGTGGGCCATGGCCGACCTCCAACACTCCCGCGCTCAGACTCCGGATCGCCGCGACCTTCTCCGGCCGCGTCATCAATCCGATCGCGAATGCCTCCTCCCAGAGGCGCCGTCGCTGCGTCGTATCCATCTCCGCGAGAGGCAGCCCTTCCAGGAAGAACAGGGCCAGGCGCGGGTCCATTCTCTCCGGGAATCGAAGGGGGCGTGCGGGCCACGGCCCGTTGATCCGCTGCCAGGGAATCGATCAGCGCCCGGACGCGCGCGGCGAGCAGCCCACGTTCGTCGTCGATCGTGCCCGCGACCGCGCCGGCGCCTGCGACGCATCCGGCGGCAGGACAGAAGATCATGCGGACCGGGATGCCCGCCCACCTGCCACGATGACGCATCGGATTGCCCCTCGTCGTGTCAGGACACGCAACTCGGAGCGGAAGCATCACGGCCACCCGTGCGAGCGCTTGAACGGAGGGCTGGAATCGACGCCGGCAGCGCGGCACCCGGCCGCCCGCCCTGCTAGGCCGTGACGAGCGCCGTCGGCGAGGCTCCGCCGCACCATCGGCTCGAACTCCGAGAGCGGCAGCGTCGCCCTTCGGACAGTCAGGCCGGCTGGTCATCCAAACTCGCAGGAGTTGGCGCAGGCGTCGAACCAGGGATGGTCGCGGAACTTCTCGCGCGCGTTGCGATCCATTCCGATGTGGTGCCAGAAGTAGTAGCCCTGGAAGATGCCGTGATGCTGCAGGGATCAGTGGAGCTCCTCGCTCGCATTGCGGGCGCAGGATCGCCGCCGATCTCGGGATGGTTGTTGGGCGCCAGCGTGTCGCCGATGTCGTGGAGCAGTGCGCGACCACGTAGTCCTCGCCGCGGCCGGTACGCAGGGCGAGGGTGGGCGGTCTGGAGGCTGTGGGTCAGGCGGTCGACGGGGAAGCCGCCGTAGTCGCCGTCGACCCTCTCGGCGCAGATGCACGAGCCTACCTGAACGGTGGCGCTGGCCTCTTCGCCGAGCTCGGGCGCGAATGTCTGCGGCGCGATGACCACCCACGATCAACGCCGGCAGCGTGCTCATCGAGGCCGGTGACGGCTCCGTCCTCGACGGCAACGTCGCCCGCAACAACGGTGCGACGGGCATGTTCCTGGGCGCCGGAGTCAGACGTGCGCGGCTCGACCTCGCGGCGGGCAACACGGGCGCACGGCATTTTCACGAGCTCGGGTCGCGACCGTCACGGACAACACCCGTCTACGGCAGCGCGACCGGTGACGGCATCCCAGGCCATCCACCGACTCCACTCGTCCATCGCAACGCCGCACCGCCTGAATGCCGGCTACGGCCTCCAGCTCTCGGGCGGCACGGGCTTCCGCGAGAACGTCGTGAACGACAACACGACCGGGACCGTGCTGAGCGGCTGGTCTAACCTCGGCAACAACGTCTCGCAACATGGAATACGACGATGCTCTCGGTGATGCATCACATCGCCAAGCTCAGGCGATCCTGGCGACCGGCGATCCATTTCGGCATCTCGCGGCCCTCGCGGCGCCCTCTGCCGCCCAGGCCGCCTGATCGAAGAGCTGGTCCGCGCAGCCAGGCCGAGCGCCGAAACCCTGCAGGAGCTGACGACGGGCGTCGCGTCCAACGAACGAGCGTTGGACGCCCTTCGGCTCGTCCTCGAACGACGCGGCCAACCTTCGGACGGCTCTCCGCGAACAGCTCGGTCAGCCTGAGCGACATCGCAGACCGACGGCGGCTCGACCGGCCATCTGGGCCGAGGTCGCGGCGGTCTTCGAGGACGCGATTGGACCGTGACGATCCCGAGTCAGCCCGGCCTCTTCGCCGATCACGCTGACGTTCGAGATCCTGCTGCGTCGGCGAGCCGGACGGTGCGAGGTCCAGGTGGGCGGCCAGGGTGCGAGTCGCACGAGATGAACACGGGCTCGATGCGCAGCTCCTCGGTCAACACGCAACGTGCGGGTTCATCTCCGGGACGGACGGGCGCACGACTCTACCGGGACGGGCATGACGCCCCAGCTCGTCACGGTCGGGCACGGTTCCAGCTTGCCGGGCCGGATCTCGATCGACGTGACACGTCGGTCTTCGGCGTGCACGGTGAATCTCGCGTATCGACCCGGGATCAGCTCGACCGGGGGCAACCAGAAGCTCGCTCTGCTTCCCGGACAGGACGGATGTCACGATCGGCCGCACGAACATGGCGCTCTCACTGAGGCCGGCGTGACGGTGCGCTATCCGCGACAACGGCGGGAACGAGCTGCTCGTGATGTTCAGGCAACGTTCTCTCGACGCTGCTGCACGGGGTCGACTGTGCTCGAGTCGCAGGCGCACGCCGCACCGTGCCCGTCGGTCCCGCGGTGGGACTGGGCGTGGGCCTCGGCGCGATCGGGATCGGGCGGGATCGCGATCCGCCGGCGGGCGCGAGACGCGTCACGACGGCCGACCTGCCTCTGACCCTCGCTGCGACCGCTCCCGCCCGCGCCGTCGAAGGCGTCCAGGCGATCGATGCCGCCTGTGATCGAGCGACGACGACGGCATCTTCGCCTAACGCGGGTGCGAGGCCGGCTCGAGCGGCCCGAAGAATCCGATCACCTTCTCGACGCGCCCTTCGGCGTCGATGACGGTGACGTCGAAGCCGGCGAGCAGCAGCTCGCCCTCGCGGTGGATCGCCCAGTGGTAGCGGTAGTGACGGTGGTGGCCGTCGACGGCGCTGGTGCGGGCGTAGACGGCGCCGGGAATCTGTTCGTGGACGCGGTGGACGTTGGCCTCGAAGGCGTCGATGCCCACGATCGATCGAGGATCGACGAAGCGCAATGCCTGCCGTCAGCGCCTCGTCGAGCGGGCGCGGACTCGGAGCAGGATCCCGCCTGTTCCAGGCCGCGAGCATGTGATCGAAATCGAAATGGGGAGTGGGCTCAAGGGGACCCTGTTCCAGCGGCTGGTGCGCTTCGCGCGAGTCTCATCCGAGCGCGACTCCCCGGGACCGGGCAGAATCGCCAGCGCCTCGGTTTCGCACAGCAGTTCGGGGCGACAGATCGAGCCGCGACCAACACGTTCGGGAATCCCTCGTATCCACGATCGCGGAGCTTCTCCTGAGCCGCTCCGCGTCGGCTGGCCGCTTCAGATAGGTCACCGCGGAGACGACGTCCGAGAAGCCCGCGCCCTGGGCCTCGAGCAGCGCCGCACGCCTGAAGCATGCGCTCCGCCTGGCAAGTCGAAGTCCCCGGCATGCGCCGTTTGGCCCACCTGCCGATGCTCGCGGTCCCGGAGAATGGAGCGCGACCTTGTTCGTCTCGACGAGCCGCATGCCGCGCACGAAATCGGCGCCGTACTC
Source organism: Myxococcota bacterium (assembly GCA_041389425.1). Classification (GTDB taxonomy): domain Bacteria; phylum Myxococcota_A; class UBA9160; order UBA9160; family UBA4427; genus UBA4427. The sequence continues at coordinate 230,570 of JAWKRX010000003.1, read as the reverse complement.
CGGCGCTTCGTTGAGCGTCGACGCGCTCATCGGGCTGCGCGAGCGCGGTTGGCTCGTCTTCAGCGCGTAGAGGCCCAGCGACAGCCCGTGCGCCTCGCCGGCGGGAGCGCCGCCGATGCCCGTGCTGGCCGGGGCGGGATCGATTCCGCGCGCCGCGAAAAAGGCGCGCCGGGCGCGGTTCAGCGCCGCGTAGTCGCGATCGATGTCGCGCAGGTGGATCCAGGTGCGGACGACGTCGCGAAAATCCATGCCCGCCCGCCTAAGCAGGCGCTCGGCCCCCTCGAACGTCGCCCGCGCCTGTTCTTCGGCATCCTCGCCGGGGCCGCAGAGCCCGCCGGCGTAGAGCCGGGCCTCGTCACCGAGGCGGACGCGCAGGCCGTGCGAGCGGGCGCATTCGGCGCAGGGACAGACGTGCTCCGGCTCGAAGACGTCGACGGCCGGAGCAGGCCCGTGTGCAACGATCGCCTGGGCGGCGAGCTCCAGACGAACGCGCGGGTCGAGCGGAGGCTGCTCGATCTCGGTGATCGCGGCCCGATGCGCCGAACCGCCGGCGGCTGCGACCACCCGCCGGCGCGCGGCCCGGACGGAGGGGAGATCCGCCCGCAGATTCTGGAAGAAGAGCGTCTCGCAGACGATCGACGCGGGGCTCCCGCCCTCGCCTTCGAGCACCGCGAACATCGCCCGGTACGCCGCTTCCGCCTGCCGCTCTGCGCTCGCGCCCGCGGCGGTCGGCTGGCATTGGAAGAAGAGCTCGGTGGCCTCGGGGCCAACGACCCGACGCACGACGACCCGGCAGTCCTGCGCCTCGATCATCGCGGCCGTTTGCTGGAGAGACACTTCGATCCTCTGGCCTGGGGCAAGGGCGGAGGGCCAGGGCCGAGCGCATGGACGCCCCGAGCGGCGACCCGGCGCCCGACCGCGGCGGGGCACCCGTCGCAGCGCCGGCGCGCCCGGACGACGCGGGCCGGGACGGACTAGCACCCGTCGGTCGGCAGCTCCCCGTCCGCGGTCGCGGCGAAGAACGTGAACCCGCGCGGCCAGTTGTCCCGGAAGCAATTGCCCTCGCCGGGCTCGAAGGGCGGCGTCTGGACGTAGAGGATGTCGACGCCCGGCAGCGGCAGCGGCGGCGGATTCCCGCCGTTGCGGCGCAGCCAGTTGCCGGCGACGAGGTTGCGATTCGCGGATGGATCGGCCTGCGGCGGGTCGTTCGCGCAGTTGCGGTTCGGATCGCCCAGCTCGGTCGCGGTGCACCAGCCGAGGACGCCGATCCCGACGAAGTCGTTGTCGGTGATGGCGTTCAGGGCAACCACATGGTCGGAGACGCCCAACAGCAGCACGCCGACACCCGACGGAACACCGGCCTGGAACGTTCCGGGCGGCGCGGGATTCGGCAGATTGTTGCGGTAGATGAGGTTCCCCGCGATCACCCAGTCTTCCATGACGGGCCGCTGCGGATTGCCGGCCGCATTCGGATGGAAGAGGCCGACGCCGACGGTGTTGTCGTGGATCACGTTGGCCTGCACGAGGACGTTGTTGGACACGGTGATCTCGAGGCCGATCGGGCTCCCCGAGACGTCGTTGCCCACGACGCGAACGTTCTCGGAGCCGGCGACCCACATCGCGGTATCCAGCGAGCCGTAGGAGACGTTGTTCCGAACGAGCCCGTTCGCCGAGAGCGTCGGGTAGATGCCGTTGTTGAGGTTGTTGACGGATTCGTTCTGCGCGAACTCGAAGCCGTCGACCCAGCGGGTCTGGATGCCGTTCTGCGGAAATCCCTCGACCGTGAAGCCGCGGATGTAGAAGTTCTGGAGCTGCCCCGCGCACTCGGAATCCCGGTACTCACAACCCGCCGGCGCCGCGTAGACGCCGGTCTCCTGATCGCCGTCGTGGAGCAGGCGAACCTTGCCCGCCGCGCCCAGGCCGCGCCGGACCTTGCCGATCAAGCGAAGATCGTCGGTCGCGATCCGAAGGCCGTAGGCGCTGCCCGGATCTTCTCGATAGGTCCCCGGATCGACGAGGATCGTGTCGCCGGGAGACGCGGCATCGATCGCCGCCTGGATCGACTCGCCGGCGCGGACGCGATGGACGGCGGCGCCCGCGGTGGTCTCCGTCGCGACGAGGGCGACGAGGGCGAGGGGAGCGATTCCGAGCAGCATGAGGGAGCGGCGTAGATTCATCGGGGTTCGGCTCTCCGGGCTTGGGCCTCGACCGGACCGACGGGGCTCGGCGATCGGAACCGGGATGGGGTCGGGCAGCGCTCTCGCGAGTGCGTACCTGCTTCTTTTAACCCGGCGAGTTGCCGGGCGTCAATTCAAATCGCGCCGCCGTGGCGATGACTCGCAGCCCGCTATCGTCGATCGAGTCTGCGAGGCGGGTCTCGAGTGGGTGGGCTCGACCTCATCGCTCTGCCCGCGCCGAATGCCCGCCGGGCTCGGCGCGAATCGGGTCGTCCGGATTCCGGGGATGCCCTCCGGCCGGCCGGTCCCGGAAACGGGTTCGCGAGCGTGATCGATCCGCACGAGAGCATCCGATCCGGTCGCCGCGCGTGCGTGCGCCGACACGCCGCGAGCGTCGGCCTGCTACTCGCCGCTGTGTCGCTCCTCGCGGCCTGCAGCCGGGATTCCGAGCCGTCCCCCCTCGCGTTCCCGAGCGCGCCCGCCGGCCGGCTCGAGATCCGCTATCCGCTCGACGAGACGCTCTTCCCGCCCGAGATCGTGGCGCCGACCTTCGTCTGGAGCGACGCGACCGAGAGCGTGACGAGCTGGCGAATCCTGGTGCGCTTCACTGCGGCCGCGCGCATGACCGCAGAACGCACGAACGACACCATCGCCGCCGTCGCGAACGACGCCTCGGACTCGACGGGCGAAAGCGCCGATGGAGCCGCCCCGGGCGACACGCTCCAATTCGCCGCGTCCGAGCCGCGCTGGCGCCCCACGGAGGCGGATTGGCGGGAGATCAAGCGACGCACCGAAGCGCGGGAGGCCGAGGTCGCGATCGTCGGCCTGGACTCTTCCGCGAAGCCGGTCTCCGCCGCGATGGTCCGGATCCAGACGTCGACGGATCCGGTCGGCGACTCGATCTTCTATCGCGAGGTGCCCCTGCCCTTCATCGAAGCGGTGCAGGATCCGTCGCGCATCCGCTGGCGCCATGGCTCGATCGACTCCGAGAGCGCGCCGCCGATCGTGCTCGAGAACCTGCCGGTCTGCGGCAACTGCCACTCCTTCTCCGGAGACGGCCGCGTCCTCGGCCTCGACGTCGACTACGGCAACGACAAGGGGGGCTACGCGATCCTGCCCGTGTCCTCGCAGATGGTCTTGAACGACGAGAAGATCATCAGCTGGAGCGATTACGAGAAGGACGACGACGAAGCGACTTTCGGACTGCTCTCCCAGGTCTCGCCGGACGGCCGCTATGTCGTCAGCACGGTCAAGGACCGGGCCGTCTTCGTCGCGACGCCCGAGCTCGCGTTCTCCCAGCTCTTCTTTCCCATCAAGGGCATCCTCGTCGTCTACGACACGCAGACCCACACGTATCGCGCGCTACCGGGCGCCGACGATCCCGAATACGTCCAGAGCAACCCGACCTGGAGCCCGGACGGCCAGGAAATCGTCTTCGCGCGCGCGAAGGCCTACCGGAAGGATTCGATCGCGAACGCAGCGAGCATCCTGCTCGACGAGAAGGACGTCCCCGAGTTCATCGAAGACGAGGAGCCCTTCAAGTTCGACCTCTATCGGGTCCCGTTCAACGGGGGACGCGGCGGCGTGGCGAAGCCGATCGCGGGCGCTTCGCACGACGGGAAGAGCAATTTCTTCGCGAAGTTCTCGCCGGACGGAAGATGGATCGTCTTCTGCAAGGCCGAGAACTACATGCTGCTGATGCCGGACAGCGAGCTCTACATCGTCCCGGCCGGCGGCGGCGAAGCGCGGCGCCTGCGCGCGAACACGCCGCTCATGAACTCCTGGCACAGCTGGTCGTCGAACGGGCGCTGGCTCGTCTTCTCGTCCAAGGCCAATACGCCCTACACCCAGCTCTTCCTCACCCACATCGACGACGCGGGCCGGTCCACGCCCCCGGTCGTGCTCGAACGGTTCACGAGCCCCGACCGCGCCGCCAACATCCCCGAGTTCGTCCCCCTCGCCTCGGGCGCGATCGCGAAGATCGAGGAGCGATTCCTCGACGCCTACTCGTTCCTGCGCGCGGGCATGGCCAACGAACGCACCGGCGACTACGCCGGCGCGGTGCGCTCCTATCGGCGCGGCCTGAAGGTCGCGCCCGAGAACGTCGAGCTCTGGAATGCCCTCGGGTTCTCCCTCTTCCAGCAGGGCATGAGCCAGGCGGCGGTCGAAGCGCTGGAAAAGGCGCTCTCGCTCGATCCGAAGCACGCGAAGGCCCACAACAACATCGCGTTGGCCTCGATCGACCTCGGCGAGCTCGAGCTCGCCGAGGCCCACTACCGCGAGTCCCTGGCGGTCGAAGCCCAGCCCTCGATCCACAACGATCTCGGCTTCGTACTCGAAAGGCAGGGGCTGTACGAAGAGGCGGAGGAGCACTACCGCGCGGCGCTTCGGCTCGACCCCGCCTCCGCGTCCGCGCACGCCAACCTGGCGGCCTCGCTCGCTCGCAGCGGCCAGCTCGAAGAGGCCGAGCGTCATTTCCGCGTCGCCCTGGCGTCCAGGCCGAGCGCGCAGATCCGCACCGGGCTCGGGATCGTCCTGCAACGGCGGGGGCGGATCGACGAAGCCATCACGCAGCTGGAGCAGGCGATCGAAGCGGAGCCGAACGACGCGACGGCCCACGACGCGCTCGGCGGATTGCTCGCCGCCCAGGGAAGACTCGCCGAGGCGGCGAACGCCTATCGAAGTTCGGCCCGCATCCGGCCGGGCACCGATGCCGATCGAAAGCTCGCCGAAGTACTCGCACGCCTGGGCGAAGCGGATGCAGCAAAGGCGGAAGCGGCGAAGTAGACGACGACGAGGACCAGGGTCGCCGGCCGTGATCGCGGTCATCGAATCCGATCCGGAGCGCGACGCGCTGGATCGCGGACGCGGGCCGAGCGGGCGCGCCGACCCGGAGTAACCTCGAACAGCGACCCGCGGATTCTCGATCCGGATCCGGGGCGGGAGGAACGACGATGCCCATCCACGAAGTCTTCGCCTATCTCCGGCTGCGCGACGCCGAGCGCGCCATCGCCTTCTACGAGAGGGCGTTCGGGGCAGCGGAGAAGTTCCGGCTGACCGAGCCCGGCGGGCGCATCGGTCATGCCGAGCTCTCGCTCGGCGACACCACGATCATGCTCTCCGACGAGTATCCGGAGTCCGGCATCCGGGGCCCCGAATCCCTCGGCGGGACGTCGTTCACGATCCATCTCCACGTCGACGACGCGGATGCCCTGATCCGTCGCGCCATCGACGCCGGCGCGCAGCTGGTGCGACCGCCGAGCGATCAGTTCTACGGCGAGCGCTCGGGGACCGTTCGCGATCCCTTCGGCCATGAATGGAACATCGGCCACGAGATCGAGCGCCTGACGCCCGAGGAGATGCAGCGGCGCTACGACGCGATCATGGGCGCTGCGTAGACGACCGGGGCGCGCCCGAAGCGGCGTCGGCCGGCGGGCCCATGCGCCGCCTTCGAACGGCGGGCGCAGAAGACGGTCGGCGCCGGCACGGCCCCCGCCCCGGACCGATGGACGCGCCGGTGCCCGGCCCGGGCCGATCGGCGCGTCCGCGCGCGCCGAGGTCCCGGGTCGAAGCCCGGGATCCGACGGGAAGCGTGAACCGTCCCGGCCGAGACCTGAGAGCGGCGTCCGGGCCGTGCTATCCATGCGGCCCATGCGGCCCTGGAGCACCCCTGCTCCCTGCCCCGACCGTTTCGACTTCGATCGATCCAGCCAGCGAGCCCTTGCCATGACGTCGACTGCCCAGCCCAAGAGCCTCTTTCAGAAAGTCTGGGACGCCCACCGCGTCCGGGAGCTGCCCTCGGGCCAGACCCAGCTCCTGATCGGGACCCACCTGATCCACGAGGTCACGAGCCCGCAGGCCTTCGCCATGCTGCGCGAGCTCGGCCTTCCTGTTCGGTTCCCGGCTCGGACCTTCGCGACCGTCGACCACATCATCCCGACCGACGACCAGTCGCGCCCCCTCGCCGACGACCTCGCCGAGGCCATGATGAGCGAGCTCGAGCGCAACTGCCGGGACTACGGCATCCAGTTCTTCGGCCCCGAGACGGGCGCCCAGGGCATCGTGCACGTGATCGGCCCCGAGCTCGGCCTGACCCAGCCCGGCATGACGATCGCCTGCGGCGACTCGCATACCTCCACCCACGGCGCCTTCGGTGCCATCGCCTTCGGCATCGGGACGAGCCAGGTGCGCGACGTGCTGGCCTCGCAATGCCTCGCCATCGCGCCGCTCAAGGTCCGGCGCATCGAGGTGACGGGGAAGCTCGCGCCCGGCGTCTTCGCGAAGGACGTGATCCTCGCGATCATCCGCGAGCTCGGCGTGAACGGCGGCGTCGGTTATGCCTACGAGTACGCGGGCGCGGTCATCGATGCGATGTCGATGGAAGAGCGCATGACGGTCTGCAACATGTCGATCGAGGGCGGCGCGCGCTGCGGCTACGTCAATCCCGATCGCACGACCGTCGAGTACCTGCGCGGCCGCCGCTACACCCCGGACGACGCGGGCTTCGAGGCGAAGGCAAAGGCCTGGCTCGCCCTCGCGAGCGATCCCGGGACGGTCTACGACGACGTCGTCCGCATCGACGGCAGCGCGATCGAGCCCTCGATCACCTGGGGCATCCATCCGGGGCACAACCTCGGCGTCTCGGAATCGATCCCGACGCCGAACGGCGTCCCCGACGACGAGCGCGCGGGCGTCGAGGAAGCGCTCGAGTACATGGACTTCGCCGCGGGCGCCTCGATCGAGGGCACGCCGATCGACGTCGCCTTCATCGGCTCGTGCACCAACGGCCGCATCTCGGATCTGCGCGAGGCCGCGAAGGTCGCGAAGACGGGCCACGTGAAGCCGGGCGTGCGGGCGCTGGTCGTGCCGGGCTCGATGGCGGTGCGCGAGCAGGCCGAGAAGGAGGGGCTCCACGAGATCTTCCGGGCGGCGGGCTTCGAATGGCGCGAGCCGGGCTGCTCGATGTGCCTCGCGATGAACCCCGACAAGCTGAAGGGCCGGGAGGTCTGCGCGTCGTCGTCGAACCGCAACTTCAAGGGCCGCCAGGGCTCGCCCTCGGGCCGGACGCTCCTGATGTCGCCGGCGATGGTCGCGGCCGCGGCGATCGCCGGGAAGGTCGTCGACGTCCGCAAGCTTTCGTGAGGAATTCCGCCATGAGCCAGAAGAAGAACGACGACGTCCTCGTCCGCATCGCCGAGATCGAAGGCAGCGCCTGCGTGCTGCGCGGCGACGACGTCGATACCGACCGCATCATCCCCGCCCGCTTCATGAAGGTCGTGACCTTCGACGACATGGGCCGCCACGCCTTCGAGGACGCCCGCAAGGCCGCGAAGGGCAAGCACCCGCTCGACGATCCGCGTTATTCGGGCGCCGAGATCCTCGTCGTCGGCAACAACTTCGGCTGCGGCTCCTCGCGCGAGCACGCGCCCCAGGCCCTGATGCGCTTCGGCTTCAAGGCCTTCGTCGGCGGCTCCTTCGCCGAGATCTTCGCCGGCAATTGCACGAGCCTCGGGCTGCCCTGCGTGACGCTCCCCGCCGACGCCCTCGCGAAGCTGATGGACGCCGTCGAGCTCGACCCGCAGCAGCGCGTCCGGATCGACCTCGCGGCGCGCACGATCACGTCGCGGGCCGGGGTCATGGCGGCGGGAATTCCCGATGGCGTCCGGATGCAGCTGATGGAGGGCACCTGGGACGCGACCCGCGTCCTGCTCGACGCCGGCGACGCGATCGAACGCACCGCCGCAACGATTCCGTACTTCTAGGCCGCGCCGCGACCCGGCGCCCCGAAGAGCGCTCAATCCGGTTGCCAGAACCGCCCGGCGGCCTCGAAGCGCTGCCAGCGCCGTTCGAGCTCCGCGAGCGAGCGCTCCTGCTCGGCGATCGCGTGGCCTTCGACGATCCCGGCGGCGCGCGCGAGCTCGACCGCGCGCTCGGGCGGGCAGCGTTCCAGCAGGATGGGGATCAGCTGCTGCGCCGTCTCGACGTCGTTCTGCGCCCCGAGCAGGTCGAGCAGCCGGCCGAGTCGCCGCAGATGGCGCTTCGAAGCCTTGCGGCCGTAGAGGCTGCGGAAGAATTCCGCGGCATAACGCAGCTTCTTGAGGGCGATGCGGAAATCGTGGCGGGCGGCGGGGGATCCGACGAGAGCCGTCGCCGCCTGCTTGCGGGCCTTGCGATCGAGTCGCCCGAGCGCGGTCCGCGCGAAGACGTCGGCGCGCCGACCGAGCGGCCCCTGCCCGTCCGCCTCCGCGCCGTCGATCTCCTCGAGCGCGGCGGCCCAGCGTCCGAGCTCGAGCAGGAGCCGCGCCGGGCGCCCCGAGCGGAGCGTCGCACGGAGCGCGGTGCGGCGATCCTCGCGCAGGGCCACCGCTTCCTCGCGCAGGACCGTGAGGGCGAGATCGTCGCTCCGCAGACGCAGCAGCGGATCGATCCGCTGCGCGATGAAGACGTCGAGATCGCGCACGTCCCCGAGCAGACCGGCCAGCGTGCGCAGCCCGCCCCGCAGCCGGCCGATGCGCGCGGACGGAACTTCGCGCCGGACGAGCGCGATGAGCGCCCGCATCCGGCGCAGACCGACCCGCATCTGATGGACGGGCTCGGGATCCTCGCGCGTCGCGACGAGCTCCGCGTTCTCGCCGATCTGCGCGAGGCAGGCGCGGGCGATGACGGCGATCGCCGCGCCGGCCCGCACGTCTTCCGCGAGCTCGATCGCCTCGGCGCGGGCCGCGCCGAGGGGCTCGCCCGAACACAGGCGCTCGCCGCGCTCCGCCTTCGATCGCAGCGCCGGTGCGAGGGGCAGATCCAGGGCGAGCTCGAGCGCGACGTCGAACAGATGCGACGGCGGCCCGCTGTGGTTCTCGAGCTCGATCTCGCAGATCGGCTCCTGCGCGAAGCCGGCGCGGATCTCGCCCCGATCGAGGCAGAAGCTCCATTCACCGACGTCGTCGGCGACGCGGCGGATGGCCCGCTCGAAGCGCGTCTCGTAGACGGGCTCGAGCGGCTGCTCCGCCACGATCCCGATCAGCCGCTCGCGGACGTCGTCGTCCGGGATCGCGAGCAGATCCGGCCGCTCGCCCGGCAGCTCGAACTCGATCTCGGTCCGGTCGAAGAGCCCCGCGGCGGAGCGGTCGCCGAGCTTGACGGTCTGCCATTGGCGCGCGCCGTCGCGCCGCAGGCGCAGGCCGACGCCGGCCTCCGCGAGGGCGCGGTCGCGGGTGTCGAAGTACACGGTGTGGAGAGAAAGGACCTCGGGCGCCGCCGCGGCGGGCGAGCGCAGCAGCGGATGATCGAGGATGCGCTCCGCGTCGTCGGGAGCGACGGTCAGCTTCAGCTCGATTTCGCGATTCGATTCCATCGCACGCCAGGCCCTGGATCGGATCGGGGCCGAGGCGGCGGCCCCGTCGTGCAGCGACGAGTGACGATCGAGGTTAGCGCCGCACCGATCGCCACCGGTCCGCAATCGGGGATTCACGCACTCGTCGCCGAATCGTCATGTGCGACCCTCCGGGCCCGGTTACCGTCCCGTCGCCTGCTGGTGTAAAAGGTCCCCATGCCCGACGGACACGAACATGCGGCGAAGCTCCGTCGTTATCTGAACCGGGAGCTCTCCCAGCTCGATTTCATCGAGCGCGTGATCGCCCTCGCCGAGGATCCGAAGACGCCGCTGCTCGAGCGCATCAAATTCCTCGCGATCTCGGGCCAGAATCTCGACCATTTCTTCCAGGTCCGGGTCGGCGGCCTCAAGACCCAGATCGAGGCGGGCGTTTCCGCGCCTTCGCCGGACGGCCTCGAGCCGCGCGAGACGCTCGCCGCCGTGCGGCCGCGGGTCGTCGACCTGATGCAGCGGCAGAGCGACCTGCTGAGGAAGGACCTGACGCCGAAGCTCGCCGAATCGGGCGTCGTCCTGCACGGCTGGGCCGAGCTTCCGGCCTCGACGCAGGCGGAGCTCGCGCGCCACTTCGACGAGCAGATCTTTCCCGTCCTGACGCCCCTCACCGTCGATCCCGCCCATCCCTTCCCCTACATCTCGAATCTCTCGCTGAACCTCGCCCTCATGGTCCGGGACCGGGAGACGGGCGTCCATCGATTCGCCCGCGTGAAGGTCCCGCCGCTGCTCCCGCGCTTCCTGCCCTGCGGCGGGCCCGGCGAGCTGATCCCCGTCGAGCAGGTCATCGCCGCCCATACGCCGATCCTCTTTCCCGGCGCCGACATCCTCTCGTGTCATGCCTTCCGCGTGACTCGCGATGCGGACCTCGCGATCGAGGAGAGCGATGCGGACGACAAGCTGCTCGCAGTCGTTTCGGCGCTCCAGCGCCGGCTGCGCACGAACGATGCGGTGCGCGTCGAGATCCAGGCCGGCCTCTCGGACGAGGCGAAGGGCCTGCTCGCGAGCGAGCTCGAGCTCGAGGCCGGGGATCTCTATGCGAGCGATACGCTGCTCGACCTCGGCGCGCTCTGGTCGATCTACGGCGTCGATCGCCCGGATCTCAAGCAGCCGCCCTTCAGCCCGGTCACCCCGGCCGTCCTGCGGGCCGACGACGGGTCGACGCGGGATTTCTTCGAATGCCTGCAGGACGGTGATCTGCTCGTCCACCATCCCTACGAATCCTTCGCGACGACGGTCGAGCGTTTCCTCGGCCAGGCCGCCGCCGATCCCGCCGTGCTCGCGATCAAGCACACGCTCTACCGCACCTCGCGCCTCGGCAACGCCAGCGTGAACGCCCTCGTCCAGGCGGCGGCGGCCGGCAAGGAGGTCGTGACACTCATCGAGCTGACCGCGCGCTTCGACGAGGAGGCGAACGTCGCCTGGGCGCGCACCCTCGAGCAGGCCGGCGTCCACGTCGTCTACGGCGTGGTCGGCCTCAAGGCCCACGGCAAGACGACGCTCGTCGTGCGCCGCGAGGGCGACACGATCCGCCGCTACGGCCATATCGGGACCGGCAACTACAACCCCGACACGGCGCGCAGCTACGAAGACCTCGGGCTGTTCACGAGCGATCCCGAGATCTGCGCCGACCTCTCCGAGTTCTTCAACTACCTCACGGCCTACAGCAAGCAGCAGGGCTTCCGGAAGCTCTGGGTCGCCCCGCGTACGCTCCGCAGCAGCCTGACGGAGCTGATCCGGCGCGAGGCCGAGGCCGAAGACGGCCGCATCGTCATCAAGGTCAACGCCCTCGCCGATCCCGAGCTGATCGACGAGCTCTACCGCGCCTCCCAGGCCGGAGCCCAGATCGATCTGATCGTACGCGGCGTCTGCTGCCTGCGGCCCGGGGTCCCCGGCCTCTCGGACCGGATCCGGGTCCGCTCGATCGTCGGGCGATTCCTCGAACACTCCCGGATCTTCCGCTTCGGCAGCGACGCGCGCGGGCCGGTCTACGCGATCGGATCGGCGGACCTGATGACGCGCAATCTGGATCGGCGGGTCGAGGTCGTGACACCGGTCGAGGATCCGCCGCTCCCGGCACGCCTCGGCGAGGTGCTCGACGCACTGCTCGCCGACGACGTGCTCGCCTGGGAGCTCGACGCGAACGGGACCTGGCGGCGCGCGAACGGAACGCGCATCGAGAACGCGCAGACGAAGCTGCTCGAGGCCGCGGAGCGCCGCGCCGAGCGGGCAGCGTCGGGAGAAACGAAGGAGACGGCGGCGGGAATCGTTCCCGTTCCCGAAATCACGCGGTAAGCTCGGGTCGACGAGCCGGCGCCCTCCCCCCCCGAGCGCGACTCCAGGTCCGAGCGTCCGATCACGAGTCCGAGTGTTAGTCCGGGAATGGCGGCCGTCTCCGTCGGCCAGCACCCGGTCTCATCGGCGGCGCCGAGCCCGGGCGACGCGCGAGCGGGGAAAGCGAGGTCGAAGTGGCAGATGAAGTGGCAGAGCCGCGAATCGCGCGAAGGACCCCGCTCCCGAAGAGCTCGGACGCGAAGCTCCGGGTCGCCGTGCTCGACCTCGGCAGCACCTCCTTCCATCTCGTGGTGGCCGACGCGAGCCCGACGGGCAAGATCGAGCGGGTCGTGCGCCAGCGGGAGATGCTGCGCCTCGGCGCGACGATCGCCGCCGAGGGCGAGATCCCCAAAGCGGTCGCGCAGCGCGCCGTCGAGTCGGCCCGGGAGCTCGACGCGCTCGCCCGGGCCCACGGCGCCGAGCGGCTGATCCCGGTCGCGACCGCCGCCCTGCGCGACGCCCGCAACGGCGCCGCGCTCGCCGCCGCCATTTCGCGGGAGCTCGGGACGAAGGTGCGCGTGCTGTCCGGCCTCGAGGAGGCGCGGCTGATCTTCGGGGCCTTCCGGCGCCGGATACCGCTCGCCGAGGCGACGGCGCTCGGCATGGATCTCGGCGGCGGCAGCCTCGAGCTGGCGATCGGCGACGATGCCGAGGTGCATTGGGAGACGACGCTGCCGATCGGTGTCGCCCGTCTCCACGGCGAGCTCGTCGAATACGATCCGATGAAGCGCCGCGAGCGCAAGGCCATCGAAGAGCGGGTCGAAGCGGCGCTGAAGCCCCATGGGAAGACGATCCGCAATCGCGCGGCCCGGCAGCGGATCATGTCGGGCGGCACGGCGCGGGCGCTCGCACGGATCGTCGAGGAGAACGGCGGCGGAAAGTCCGTGAAGGGCGGCCTCCGGATCAGCGCCGAGGAGATCGACGAGCTCGCCGACCGCCTCGTCGCCGCGGATCACGCCGAGCTGCTGCGCATCCCCGGCATGAAGCGGAGTCGCGCCGACCTGCTGCCGACGGGGGCGGTCGTCGTCGACGCGGTCATGAAGAGCCTCGAGCTGCCCGAGCTCCTGATCTGCGATTGGGGCCTGCGCGAAGGGGTGATCCTCGAGGCCCTCGGCCTCGTCAGCGCCCGCGGCGCGGCGGCCTGAGCGGGGCGCCTCTCAGCGCCCCTCGAATTCCGGATCCCGCTTCTCGACGAAGGCGCCCGTCCCCTCGACGCGATCCTGTGTCGCGAAGACGAGCCCGAAGGCGCGCTGCTCGAGGGCGTGCGCGGTCCGCACGTCGGCGTCCTGTCCCTCCTGCATGATCTGCTTCGCGAGCCGCGTCGCGACGGGCGCACGCGCGGCGGCGGCGCGGGCGACGGCGATCGTCTCGGGCAGGAGCGCCTCGGCCTCGAAGACCCGGTTGACGAGCCCGATGCGCAGCGCCTCCTCGGCGTCGATCGGATCGCCGACCAGCACGAGCTGCTTCGCCCACGCGAGCCCGACACGCCGCACGAGGCGGCTCGTCCCGCCGAAGCCCGGAATCAGCCCGAGCTTCGTCTCCGGCTGCCCGAGCTTCGCCCCGCGCGCCGCGAACACGAAATCGCAGGCGAGCGCGAGCTCGCAGCCGCCGCCGAGGGCGAACCCGTTGACCGCCGCGATCGTCGGGATCGCCAGCGTTTCGAGCCGTCCCATCACCCGATGGGCGAGCGCAGAGAAGGCCTCGGCCTCGAGCGGCGTCATCGTCCGCATCGCAGCGACGTCGGCGCCGGCGACGAAGGCGCGGCCGGCGCCCGTGACGACGAGGGCCCCGATCCCGGGATCCGCCTCGGCCCGATCCAGCAGGGCACCGAACGCTTCGATGACCTCGGCGTTCAGCGCGTTCAGCGCCTTCGGCCGATCGATCGTCACGACGGCCACCCGATCCTGCTTCTCCCACCGCACGAGCCCGCTCATCGCCTCACTCCTCCGCACGGGCCGCGGCCCATGGATCGATCACCGTCGGCGGCGCCGCATCGACCGCCGAACGCAGGAACGCGACCCGGCGCCGAATGCCCTCTTCGGCGAGCTGCGCGCAGAAATGCCCCTCGCTCAGCACGTCTTCGGAGAGCGGAAGCACCTCGGGATTGCAGCCCGGCGCCGCCGGCAGGGACGAACCGTAGGGCACGATCTCGACGTACGCGCCCGTCGTGCCATCGGCGAGATTGCCGCGCAGCGGTGCCGTGGCGCGCGGCAGCCACAGCCCGCCCTCCTCCTTCGCCTCGAGCCAGGGCAGCGGCCCGAGGACCCACGCGAGCGAGCGGCTCGCCCGCGTCGGGATGTAGCGATCCCCGAAGCCCGCGGTCAGCAGCAGGCTCGGCCGCGCGAACGAAGCGCCGCGCCGATCGGGCTCGCTTCCGCGATGCAGACGGAGCGCGTGCAGGTGGCCGTCCTGGCGATCGATCGCGGTCTGGAAGAGCGCGAGCGTGACCCAGAGATCGACGGGTCGGAAGTCGCCGAACAGGAAGGGCAGCGCCCTCACCATGCTGGTCGCCGCCTGATGCAGCGCGAGCTCGGTCAGGCGCGCACTGCCCGCAACGAGCGAAGCCGCGCGGATCCGATCGCTGTAGGCGACCAGCGACTGGCCGTGGATCGCGCCCTGGCTGACCCCCTCGTAGACGAGCGGGAGCGCGGGATCGAGGTCCGGGCGGCCATCGGGCGCTTCGGCGGGCAGGACGTCGACGGTCGCGAGCTCCGCGAGCGCCTCCACGAGGGCGAGCTGCTCGCCGAGGGTGACGAGCCAGTCGTCGGGGACGATCGCCTTGCGCCGGACGGAGTTCGCGAGGGCCGTGACCTGATCGACCACGATCTGGCGCCGACTCGCACCGGTGGGCGGCCCGCCGCGATTCCACAGATCGGTGAAGCCGATGACGGCGAAGCCCGCCTCGAGATAGGCGTCCTGGCGGGGCGAGCCGATTTCGTCGTCGGCCGAGCCCGGGTTGCCGTGCTGGTACATCAGGATCGGAGCGGCCTCTTGCGCGGCGGCGCGCGGCAGGGCGAGCACGAAGCGAAGCGCATCGCGCCCCACGACGCGGGGGCGGCCTTCTCCGTCGCGCGCCAGGGCGCGCACCCGCCGCTCCCGCCAGAGCGGGATCGCGAAGCGCCCGTGGACCAGCGCGGCGAGCGGACGCGACGGATCGTCGGCGGGCTCGACGCGCTCGATCTCGATGCGCGGCCCCGCGAGCGCGCGCACGTCGGCGAGCAGGGCGAGGGGATCGCGCGAGAGATCCGAGAGGCTCCGGACGGTGAAGGGAAGCGCGAAGACGAGGTCGTCCCGGGTCCAGGGGATCGCGAGCGCCGCATCCGAGACTTCGAGCACCTCGCGCAGCTGCTCCGCGACGACGGCCTTCGCTCCGGTCGGCACGTCCTCCCTGCGATCGAGGATCGAACGGATCGACGCGGGCTCGATCATCGAGCGCCCGACGCGCGACGCGACGCCCCGCCGCATCAGCAGCGCATAACGTCCCCCGGCCCGCAGCGGCCGCGCCGGCAGCACCCAGAGCACGTGATCCTCGAGACCGATCGCCGTCCGGTCCTTCCGGAGCACGGCCTCGAAGGGCCAGCGCTCGCCGCGCGCCGGACTCGCCGGATCCACGTCGACGAGGGCGATCGTCGAGGCCGGATCGAGCGAGGCATCGACGCTGCGCGGAATCGAGCGGACGTCGATGCGATCGCTGATCGGCAGGACGATCGGACCGATCGGGCTCCAGCCGTCCGCCCGGCCGAGCTCCGGTCGCAGCCCCTCGATGACTTCGCGCACGTCGCCGCGCACCGCCACCGGCAGATCCAGCCGCAGCCCCGTCGGCGTCGTCGGATCCGGCACCGTCCAGAAATCGTCGGGGACGGGGGCGACCTCGCCGGGATCGGCGCGGCGATAGACGACCGAGAGCGCCCGCCCCGGCGCGGCGCTCGCGCGAAACGTCTCGAAGCGGATGGACTCGGGGCGGGCGGCCCGCGTCCAGCCGAGACGGCAGGCTCGCGCGGCCGGCAGCCGCTCTTCCGGCTGGACGACGATGCGTCCGCCCGCGAGCCGATGGACCCGCGCCGGCACCGCTTCGTCCCCACATGCGAGCGCGATCCCCGCGACCGACCCGGAAGCGCTCGCCGGGAAGACGCGCAGCTCGGGCCAGCTGCCGACGGGCACCGCGACCGCATCCGCCGCGGGATGCGTCTCGATCCGCTCGGCGACGATCGGCGCGGGCTCCGCCGGCTGCTCGTCCGAGCAGGCCGGTCCCCAGACGATGCAGCCGCCGAGCACCGCGGCGAGCAGGCTGGGATATGCTCGGCGGCCCGGATCCCGCGAGATCGACGACCGACGAGACGAACACAAAGGAGATTGCATGGCTTCGTTCGCCCGGACCTGTTCTCTCTTCGCCGCAACGATCGCCCTGATCGGTCTCGCGGGCGCGCATTTCGGCCTGTTGGCGCCGCTCACCGGCTTCGTCGTCTGCATGGGCGGCGCATTGCTCGGCGGGCTGCTCAGCGTGATTCTCAGTCTAGTCGGAATCGCCACCACGCGCGGTGGCCGCGATCCCGGCGATCGATCGAAGGCCTGGACGGGGCTCGCGGTCGGCCTCGGCCTGATCCTCGCGGTGCTCGCTGGATGGGCGGGAAGCGGAGCCGCCGGTGTCGATCGCGAAGCCGCCAGCATCAACGACATCTCGACCGACCTCGAGGATCCGCCCGCCTTCGCGCCGGCGAGCGTGGTCCCGGAATACGCGGGCCGCGACATGGCGTACCCGGCCGAGTTCGCTCCGATCGTGCGCTCGGGCTATCCCGATCTCGCCCCGCTCGTGACCGACGCGCCGGTCGACGCGACCTTCGCCCGGGCGCTCGAGGTCGCCGAAGAGCTCGGCTTCGAGATCGTCGCCCGGAACGATCCCGACCACACCTTCGACGCCCGCGAGGCGACGTTCCTCTTCCGCTTCGTCGACGACGTCGTCGTGCGCGTCCGGCCGGAGGGCAGCGGATCCCGCGTCGACGTCCGCTCGAAATCGCGCGACGGCCGGGGCGACCTCGGGGCGAACGCGCAGCGCATCCGGCGATTCCTGGACGCGCTGCGCTCGGCGGGGAGCGCGAGCTAGGAGCCTGACCCAAGATGGCCGCGCGGCGCCCGAGCGCCGAGCACGCAAGCGCGCCGAGCGCTCGGGGTTATTCGGAGAGCGCGGGCAGCGCCGAGCAGAGCCGGACGATCGCGAGCATCGCGTCGAAGGTCTGGGTCGTCCGGCCGGCCGGTCCCGTGAGCGACAGCTCGGCGAAGCCGCCGTCGCCCGCCTGCTCGCCGAGCAGGCGATCGAGCAGCTCTACGACGTCGAAGGTCGCGCCGGGCATCGCCTGCGCGTCGCACGACAGCAGGACCCGCATCGTGGCGACGGCGTCGATCCGCCCGCTGCGAAAGCCCTTCTCGAGCGCGCGTCCGCACCATTGCAGCAGCTCGTCCGAGCGCTCGTGCCCCACGTTGGTGAAGAAGAGCGAGCAGGCCATCAGGGCCGGATAGCCCTCGTGCTCGACCGCATCCGGTGAAAAATGAGCGACGACGAATTCGCCGGCGCGCTCGAGCCCGTGCGTCTTCGACACCGGCGTGCGGCCGAGCATTCCGGCGACCATGCCCGTGAAGAAGACGTCCGCCGCGAGCGCCGCGCGCTCGCCGTCTCCCGGCTCCGCGACGATCGGCCCGCGCACGCGGAACGCGCCGTCCGGCGATTGGCGCGCCTCGAGCGCACGGACCGCCCGCTCGACCCAATCGCCGTGAAACAGCCCGGCGTCGACCGCGACGAGAAAGGCTTCGAGCGTCCCCAGGATCGCGATCTCGTCCGGATCGGCCCGCTCCGGTGCGAGGCCGGGAAATCCGAGGCCGCCTCCCGAGATCAGGGTCCCGAGCGGAAAATGGCCGCCTGCCTGCTGCGACTGCTCGATCCGCGAGGCGAGACGGGCCGCAGGCTCCGCGCCGCAGAGCACGCGAGATCGCAGACGCGCCCATTCGTCGGGCTGCGCCTCGAGAAAGCGGTAGGCACGCTCGAGCGCATCGGCCGCCCGCAGCCGCAGCGCGCGGAGCGCCAGCGCTTCGTCGGAATCGCCGCCGCGGCTCCCCCCGGTCGTATCGAGCTGCACGATCGCCATGGCCGGCAGACAGTAGTCGCCGGCGGCCGGGCGCGCCGCCTCCCGATCACGGATCGGGACGGCTACGCTCGCGCCCGCCATGCGCGAAGCCCCCGACGCAGATCCGGCGAAGATCCGATCCGAAGCCCCGCCCGATGGCCGAGTCGAAGGCCACGTCGAGGGCGGGGGCCGCAAGGCGAACCGCCTCGCGGGCGAGTCGAGTGCCTATCTCCGTCAGCACCGATGGAATCCCGTCGACTGGCATCCCTGGGGCCGGGAGGCGCTCGAGCGGGCTGCGCGCGAGGAGCGGCCCCTCTTCGTCTCGATCGGCTACAGCGCCTGCCATTGGTGCCACGTCATGGAGCGCGAATCCTTCGAGGACCCCGCGATCGCCGCGCGCCTCGCTGCCGAATTCGTCTGCATCAAGGTCGATCGCGAGGAGCGGCCGGACGTCGACCAGATCTACATGGACGCGGCCTTGAAGCTGAACGGCCACGGCGGCTGGCCCCTCAACGCGTTCTGCACGCCCGACGGACGCCCCTTCTTCGTCGGCACCTATTTCCCGCCGCAGCGGCGAGGCGGCGCAGCGAGCTTTTCCGAGGTGATCGAAGCCGTCTCCGAGGCCTGGCGGGCTCGGCGCTCCGAGGTCGAGGGGAACGCCGCGCAGATCGCCGAAGCGCTCGCGGCGCGGCCCGAAGGCGAGACGGATTTCGTCCCGGGAATCGAGACGGTCGTCGCTGCGGCGCGGCTGCTGATGCGCGGGGCCGACCGGGTCCACGGCGGCTTCGGCGCGGCGCCGAAGTTTCCGACGCCGGCGAACCTCGAGCTGCTCGTGGCCGCCCTCGACTTCCTGCCGCCCGGCGAGGCGACGAGCGTCGCCCGCTTCCTGACCCTCACCGCCCGCGAGATGGCACGCCGCGGCCTCTTCGATCAGCTCGGCGGCGGCTTCCATCGCTACTGCGTGGACGCGAGCTGGACGATCCCGCACTTCGAGAAGATGCTCTACGACCAGGGGCAGCTGCTCTCCTTCTACGCCGAAATGGCGCGGCGCAGCCATGCCGCGGCGGATTTCGTCTGGCCGATCCAGGAGACGGCGGGCTACCTGCGGCGCGAGATGACCGGTGCCGGAGGCGCCTATCATGCGAGCCAGGACGCCGACAGCGAAGGGGTCGAGGGCCGCCATTTCGTCTGGACGCCCGCGCAGATCGAAGCCGTGCTCGGCGACGAAGCGGCAGCGTTCTGCACGGTGTACGGCGTGCGCGCGCAGGGCAATTTCGAGGGCGGCACGACGCATCTCGTCGACGAAGCCCGCGCCCCGCGCAGCCAGCAGGCGGAGGCCCGCGCCCGGCTGCTCGCCGCCCGCGGTCTTCGCACGCCGCCCGCCACCGATCTCAAGCACGTCGCCGCCTGGAACGGCTACGTGGTCTCGGGCCTCGCCCGGGCAGCGAGCGTCCTCGGCGACGCGACCCTGCGCGACGACGCGGCGCGCGCGGCGGATTTCGTCCTCGGGGAGATGATCGTGGGCGGCCGGCTCATGCGCGTCCACGACGCGGGCCGCGCCCACGTCGAGGGCTTCCTCGACGACCACGCAGCGATGCTCGCCGCCTGTCTCGATCTGCAGCGCGCCGGCGCCGGAGATCGTTTCCTCGCCTCCGCCAGCTGGCTCGCTGCGGAGATCGTGCACCGCTTCGCCGATCGCGAGACCGGAGCGCTCTATCTCACGCCCGCCGACGGCGAGCCCGGCGGACGGCCGCTGATCCATCGCCCGCGGCCCGACCACGACGGTGCGACACCGGATGCCGCCGGCCTCGCGCTGCTCGGACTCGCGCGATTCGCCGCCCTCGCCGACGCGGCCGAGATCGACGCATTCGTCACGCGCGCGCTCGCGGAATCCGCCCTGCTGCTCGAGCGCGCGCCCCACGCGTTTCCGACACTGCTGCGCGCCGTCGCGCTGCGCAGTCGGGGGCTCGCCGTCGCGGTCGTGATCGGCGAACCTGGGAATGCCGAGACCACCGCGCTCGCCGAGCGGGCGCGGCGGGTGCTGCGGCCCGAGGATGCCGTGATCGTCTCGGCGCCGGGAGCCGATCCGCCGACGGGCGTGTCGGCGGAGTGGCTGGTCGGCCGGGAGGCCCGGGAGGGCCGTGCGACGGCGTATCTCTGCCGCGGCACGATCTGTTCGTTGCCCGTCCAGTCGACCTCGGAGCTGGTGGCCGAGCTGATTCCCGGCGTATGAAGGCAGGCGCTCGTCCGGCGAAGCCGAGCGGGCGGGGATGGACGAGCGAGCGAGGAGCGACGCCCGATGACGTCGAAACGCGACGAAGACAGATACGGAACCGGCTTCGACGACGGCCTCGAGCCGCTCGTGCCGCTCGACCTCGGGCGGCTCGACTCCGTGAATGCCCTCGTCTCCGCGATGGCGAACACCGCGTTCGGCGGGCGCCGGCTCGGCGAGGCGGCCTCGGCGCTCGAGGCGATGGTGCGCGACGAGAGCTGCTTCCGCGTCGTCACGATCTCGGGCGCGATGACGATCGCGAAGCAGGGCCTCGTCCTGTGCGAGATGATCGATCGTGGCTGGGTCCATGCCGTCGTCGCCACGGGCGCGCTCATGACCCACGGCGTCGTGGAAGGCGCCGGCATGACGCATTTCAAGCACCGGCCGACGATGAACGACAAGCAGCTCTTCGAGCGTGGCTACAACCGTGTCTACGACACCATCGAGCTCGAGCGGAACCTCGACAGCACCGAGGCGATCCTCGACGCCGTCCTCTCGAAGACCGAGCCGGGCACGGTGCTCTGCAGCCACTCGCTCCTGACGCGCATCGGCCGGATGCTCGACGAGCACGGCGCGGGCCGCGCGATCCTGCGCAGCGCGATGAAGCGGGACGTCCCGGTCTACGTGCCGGCCTTCACGGACTGCGAGCTCGGCCTCGACTTCGCGATCCACAATCGCCGGCTGCGCATGACCGGCCAGACGCCCTTCGGCTTCGACCCGTTCCTCGACCTCGAGGATTTCGCGGCCCGGGTCCGCTCCCACGAGACGCTCGGCATCTTCACGATCGGCGGCGGCGTTCCCCGCAACTGGGCCCAGCAGGTCGCGCCCTTCCTCGAGATCACCGCCAATCGCCTGGGAACCGGCGAGCCGATCCGCCGATATCGTTATGCGGTCCGCATCTGCCCGGAGCCCGAGCACTGGGGCGGGCTCTCGGGTTGCAGCTACAGCGAAGGCGTCTCCTGGGGCAAGTTCGTGCCCGTGAGCGAGGGGGGCCGCCACGTCGAGGTCCATGCGGATGCGACGATCGCCTGGCCGATCATCGTGCGTGCCGTGATCGAGCGTCTCGAGGCCACACCCCTGGGAGGCAGACAGTCATGACCCGACCGACACGGAGTCCGAACAACGCGCGCGGCCTGTACCGGCCGGATGGAACGCCCGTCCGGGTCCTGATCGTCGACGACGAGCCGACCTATCGGGAATACCTCGAACGTTTTCTCGCCCGCGACGGCCTCTCCGTCCGCACCGCCGAGACGGGCAGCGATGCCATCCGGATCGCCGAGGAGTTCGGACCGGACCTGCTGCTCGCCGACTGGATGCTGCGCTGCGAGATGCACGGCATCGAGGTCGGCGAGGTCCTGCGCGAGCGCTGGCCCGAGCTGCGGATCCTGCTGATGACGGGCTTCCCCACTGCCGATCTCGAGGCCGAGGCGGCGCGGGTGGGCATCGATGGCGTGCTCGAGAAACCCTTCGGGCTCGAGGATCTCGCCGGCGCGATCGCGACCGCGCTCGCGTCGCAGAAGCGCGTACCGACCTCGGCCTGATCAGCTCGCGCGCTCGAAGAGCGTCGGATCGGGGGTCTCGGAGAGCACGATCGCCTCGTTGCGGTCGCGCAGGCGATCGAGATCCCAGCTGCTGTGCGCGAGCAGCGCCCAGCGATCGTCGCGGTCCCGCACGACCCGGATCCGCTCCGAGAAGCGGAAATCGTCGGGATCGAAGCCCGCGAGCGGCCAGCGCGCGATCGTGTAGGGCAGCTTCCCGAGCTTGAGATCCACGCCGTACTCGGATTTCAGCCGGTGCTGCATGACGTCGAACTGCAGCGGGCCCATCGCGCCGAGGATCCAGGCCGCCGAACCGCCCGTCGGCTCGCGGAAGAGCTGGACGACGCCCTCCTGGACGAGCTGTTCGATGCCCTTCTCGAGCGCCTTGCGCTTCTCGACGCCGGCGACCTCGACGCGCATGAACGCCTCGGGCGCGAAGATCGGGATGCCCGCGTAGGCGATCCCGGGCTCGTCGGACAGCGTGTCGCCGATCCGGAAGATGCCGGGATCGAACAGGCCGACGACGTCGCCGGCGAACGCCTCTTCGACCTCGGCCCGGTCCTTGCCCATCAGCAGCGTCGAGTTGGCCAGGCGGATCGTCTTGCCGGTCCGGACGTGCAGCGTCGTGCGACCGCGGACGAACTGCCCCGAGCAGATGCGCAGGAAGGCGACGCGATCGCGGTGGTCCGGATCCATGTTCGCCTGGATCTTGAAGACGAAGCCCGAGAAGGGATGCCTGGCCGGATCGATCGCGACGCCGGCGCTCTGGCGCGCGGTCGGCCCGGGTGCCATTTCGAGATAGGCGTCGAGGAAGGGCCGCACGCCGAAATTCGTGAGCGCGCTGCCGAAGAACATCGGCGTCTGGTCCCCGCGCGCGACGCGCTCCGGATCGAGCGCCGCGCCCGCGCCTTCGAGCAGCTCGAGTCCGTCCTGCACGTCCTTCGCGAAGGTGCCCATCGCCGCCGTGAGGGCCGGATCGCCGACCTCCCCGGCGATCGACTCTTCGTCGACCCGGTGGGTGCCGTGCTTGCCGCCCGAGAAGAGGATCAGCCGGCGCCCGAGGCGGTCGTAGATGCCGCGAAAGTCGCTGCCCGCGCCGACCGGCCAGTTCATCGGGATCGAGTCCATGCCGAGCACTTCCTCGATCTCCGCCATGATCTCGAAGGGATCGCGGCCGTGGCGGTCCATCTTGTTCACGAAGGTGAAGATCGGGATCCGGCGCAGCCGGCAGACCTCGGCGAGCTTGCGGGTCTGCGCTTCGACGCCGCGGGCGGCGTCGATCAGCATGACGGCGCTGTCGGCGGCCATCAGGGTCCGGTAGGTGTCCTCGCTGAAGTCGCGGTGGCCCGGGGTATCGAGGATGTTGACGCGATGGCCCCCGAACTCGAAATGCAGCACCGAGCTCGAGACCGAGATCCCGCGCTGCTTTTCGAGCTCGAGCCAGTCCGAGGTCGCATGCCTCGCCGCCTTCTGTGCGCGCACGGCCCCGGCCTCCCGGACGGCGCCGCCGTAGAGAAGGAGCTTCTCCGTCAGCGTCGTCTTGCCGGCGTCGGGATGGGAGATGATGGCGAAGGTCCTCCTTCGCTCGATCTCGCGGCGGATCTCTTCGGGACTGCGGTCGGTGGACACGGCGGGGCCTTTCGCGCCTCGTGATTACCGGCCGGGCCCGGGCATGGCAAGGGCGAGCCACCGCCGGCCCGGCCGTATCGAAGCCCGGAGCCCTTGCCGCTATTCTGCCCGCCCGCTCGGCCGGCGGCGCCCATCAAGCGGACGCAGGACGAAGCCGAAAGCCCATCGGAACCCGGACGAGCCCGCGCAGGTGCGCAGCGCCGCGTTCCACGAGGAGAGCAGATTCATGGCCAACCGCGTCGACGAGATCCTGAGCTGGTACGGCTCCGACAACCCCGGCGTCCTCAAGAACCTGCGCTGGATGCTCGACACGGGCCGCCTCGCCGGCACCGGCAAGCTCGTCATCCTTCCCGTCGACCAGGGCTTCGAGCACGGCCCGGCCCGCTCCTTCGCGAAGAACGCCCCCGGCTACGACCCGCTCTATCACTATCAGCTCGCGATCGACTCGGGCTGCAACGCGTATGCAGCTCCGCTCGGCTTCCTCGAGGCCGGCGCCCGGCAGTTCGCCGGCCGCATTCCGACGATCCTCAAGCTGAACAACAGCGAGAGCCTCTTCTCGACGAAGAACCCGAAGCCCGCGATCACCGGCTCGGTCGACGACGCCCTGCGCCTCGGCTGCGCCGCCGTCGGCTTCACGATCTATCCCGGCTCCGCCGAACGCACCGAGATGTACATGGAGTTCCGCGAGATCGCCGAGCAGGCGAAGGCCGCGGGCCTCGCCGTCGTGCTCTGGAGCTATCCGCGCGGCCAGGACCTCTCGTCGAAGGGCGAGACGGCGATCGACGTGATCGCCTATGCCGCCCAGATCGCGGCCCAGCTCGGCGCGCACGTCATCAAGGTCAAGCCGCCGACCGAGCACATCGAGCAGGACGCCGCGCGCAAGGTCTACGAAGCCGAGGGCATCAAGGTCGCGACCCTCGCCGATCGCATTGCCCACGTCGTGCAGAGCGCCTTCGCCGGGCGGCGCATCGTGATCTTCTCGGGCGGCGCCGCCAAGGGAACGGAGGGCGTGCTCGAAGAGGTGCGCGGCATCGCCGCGGGCGGAGGCTTCGGCAGCATCATGGGCCGCAACGCCTTCCAGCGCCCGCGCGCGGAAGCCATCCAGCTGCTCCACGACGTGATGGACGCCTATCGCGCCCATGCCTGATCGATCCCGGACGCGATCGAGCCGACTGGATCGCGTCGCCCCGGACGGGCTCCACGCCCATCTCGGGTCGGGCTCCTAGCCGAGCAGCGACTGGGCGACGAAGCGTTCGATCGTCTGGCGCTGCGCCGCCGGCACGGCGCTGAAGACGAGGCCGACGTCCGGCAGGAGCTGATAGGCCGCCTCGGCCTCGAGCAGGATCCCGCCGGCCCGCGGCAGGTCGACGCTCAGCTGGATCTTCTGGCCGAGCGGGATCTCCTCGGGGCTGCGCATCAGGCAGCCGTTCTGCGAGAGCGAGAGCACGCGACCTTCCCAGCGGCGCGGTCCCCGGCTGCACTGGGCCCGGAGCTGGGTCGCGATGCGCGGGGTCGAGCGCGGGGTGTCCTCGAAGACCTGCTGCAGCAGGCGATACAGATCGTGCATGCCGGCCGGGCGCTTCACCGCGCCGACGATCCGCCGGTCGGCCCCGGTCGCGCCGTGCTGCCCGGTCAACAGCACGATCGGAACCTCGTCTTCTCCGTCCTCGGCCCAGGACGACGCCTCGACGAGGCGGCGTTCGTCGACGAGCAGCATGTCGGGAAGGGCATCCGGTCGCTCCGCACGCAGCTGCTCGAAGACGCCGGGATCGACGATCCCGTAGCCGAGCTTCGCGAGGATGACGTCGGTCATCGGCGCGAGGGCCTCGCGGGACGCGTGGAGCACGATCGTACGGTTCGGGGGTGTGGGCGGTGCGGTCGGCGTGGTGTCGTCATGCATGGCGATCGGATCGGGCCGCCCCGAGCGACAGTTGAGGGCTCACTCCCTCGAAATAGAGAATGCCCCCTTGGGATTCTGGCCTTCCTTCCCTGGAAATATTGGCTGGTTTGTGAGCAAAATGTGACCTCGATCCGGGGGTTTTCGCCGCATCCTGCTAGCTTGTCGCCGTGGAAAACGCTGTGGCCGGCACCGTCAATCGAGATCTCGCCAACTGGCTGATGTCGAAGCGGATCGAAATCGAGCGCGTCATGCACACGCGTCTCGGAGCTGCCGCGCCGGCCGCATCCGGCCCCGAAGCCGAAACCCTGAGGCGATTCCGCACCTTCGTGTCGACCGCGCTCGTGCGCGGCGCATCCCCGCGGCCGGTGCTCGAAGGCCTGCGGCCGAACGAACGCCGCGTGATGGCGCTGCTCGGCTGCTGGGCCGACGTCGCGAGCGAGCTCGCCGGCCCTGATCGCGAGGCGGTGTCGGCCACGCTGCGCCCCCTGCTCGAGCATTTCCGGTTCGCGATCCGGACCACCGGCCAGACCCGCAAGACGAGCGGCCCGCCCCGCGCGTCCCGGCGGGCGATCAGCGCCGCGATCGATCGGATCGCAGACCTCTACTTCGCGATCGAGGTCGATTCCGGCGAGATTCTCGATGCCAATCCCGCCGCGGGCGCGGCGCTCGGTGTCGCGCGGGACGCATTGATCGGCGTCGAGTTCAACGCATTCGTTCCAGCCGACGCCCAGGGGCCGTGGTGGACTTCGCTCGACAGCCTCGCCGAAGGTCAGGACCAGCACGTCTTCTGCGCGACGATGCAGGACCGCGATGGGCGCCGCATCCGCCTGGAAGTCTCGGCGACCCGCCATCTGCGAAGCACGAACCGCGTCGTCGCGCTGCTGATCGCGCGCCTCGACGACAAGGTCGAGTCCCTCGTCGACGCCCGCCCGTCGAGCTGAGAACGCCCCGGATCAGCGATCCGCGGGCGGGTGCTCGTGCGGGTGTTCGTGCAGGTGTTCGTGTAGAAAGTCGACGGCCCTGCCGAGCGCCAATGCCGCCGCTTCGGGGCGATGGGCATCCGGGCGCGTCGCGTTCAGGAACGCGTGCCCCGCCCCGGCATAACGATCGATGCGATGGGCGACCCCGCTCTTCGCGAGCTCCGCCTCGAGGCGATCGACGTCGGATTCGGGAACGAAGGCATCTTCGCATCCGAACGACGCCAGCAGCGGCATCCGCAGGCGCGGCGCCGACTCGATCGGCGAGCTCGGCTTGCGGACGCGATCGCGACCCTCCGGACCGGCGTGCATGCCATGGTCGTAGGAGAGCAGCCCGTAGAACGGGGCCGAGGCCGAGAACCGATCCGAATGGCAAGCGGCGAGCAGGGCATAGGTCCCGCCCATGCAGACGCCGATCACGCCGAGGCGCCGCCCGCGACAGAGCGCCTCGCTCGCGAGCGCATCCGCTGCGGCATCGAGATCCGCGAGGACGGCGCGATCGTCGAGCGATCGGATCCGCTCGCCCGGATCACCGACGCGCGGATCCTGCAGGCGGCGATAGAGATCGATCGCGAGGACCGCGAATCCCGCCTCCGCGAGCCGTCGACCGAGGTCGCGACTGTGCTCGGAGGGGCCCCAGACGTCGTGGATCAGCACGAGTCCGGGAAACGTCGAGGCCAGCGCTCCGGTCTCGGGCGCATGGAACCTTCCGAATGCCGTCTCCCGCTCGATCGTCTTCCCCATCGCACGCCTCCATCGACCGGTGTCTGGCAGCCCATCGGGCCCGTGACTAGACTCGCGCGCCCCGTGCAGGAGCCCCCCATGAGCGAATCGAAGGCCTCGAACCGCATCATCCGCAAGAAGACCGGCCATTTCCTGGAAGACTTCCAGCCCGGCCAGATCTTCCGCCACAAGGGCGGCAAGACGATCACGGAAGGACTCTTCACGACCTTCACCGAGTTCGCCATGACGACGAACCCGCTCTCGAAGAACGCGCGCCATGCCCGCGCCCACGGCTTCGACGGCCTCGTCTGCTCGCCCGGTCTCGTCATGCTCGTCGCCTTCAGCCAGACCGTCGAGGACGTCTCGGAGAACGCGCGCGCGAACCTCGAATACATCGACATGCGCTTCGGCGCGCCGGTCTACGTCGGCGACACGATCGAGGTCGAGACGAAGGTGATCGGCGTCCGTACTTCCTCGAGCCGCCCGAACCTCGGCATCGTCCACGTCCAGTCGACGGCGCGCAAGAACGTCGGAGCGAAGGACGAGGCGATCGTCGCGACGTGGCAGCGCAAGGTGCAGGTCTACAAGAACGACGAATCGATCGCGGTCGAGAGCTTCGAGATCGCGCCCGACGAGGTCGCCTGCGAGCTCGTCATCCCGCCCTACGCGGGCCGCGAGAAGCTCGCCCCCCTCGCCCATCTCTCCAGCGCGGACAGCTATTTCGAGGATCTCGAGCCCGGCACCCGGATCGAGCATTCGCGTGGCCGGACCGTCACCTCCGAGCACATCGCGATGACCGCGATCCTCGACAACACCAGCCAGGTCCACTGCAACCAGTTCATGATCGATCTCGATCCGAAGCAGTACGTCGGCGGCCAGCTGATCGTGTTCGGCGGCATCCCCTTCACGCTCTGCCTCGGCCTCTCGTGTCCCGACGTCGGCGACAACGCCCTCGGCGACGTCGTCTACACGACCGGGCGTCACACCGCTCCGCTCCAGGCCGGCGACACCGTCTTCGCCGCCACCGAGATCCTCGCGAAGCAGGACCACCCGACGCGCCCCGATCTCGGCCTCGTCTCGACGCGCCTGTTCGGCCACAAATTCGTGCGGGCGGAGGGCGAGCAGAACGCCGACGCACCGGCCGGCTGGAAGAAGGTCCAGATCTTCGAGCTCGACCGCACCCTCGCGATCAAGCGCCGCAGCCACTACGTCTGACACGGGACAGTCCGGAAGCGAGAGCGACGTCCGAAGCGGGAGTTGCCGGCGCGCGCGGGCGCTAGGCCGACCGCTCGTAGCGCCACGGGCGCGATTTCGGCATCTCGAGCCGATGTCGCGGCCCGGGAACGCTCGCGTCGGCGAGCGTGTAGCCCGCGTCGCCATGCCAGAGCGCGACCATGCCGTCGTCGCCCTTCGCGATCACGGTCTGGAAGCGCTCGGGGGCTCGGGCCGCGAAGACCGCGAGGGCCTGGTCGACGTTCGGATGGGGCACCAGATCGGTCAGCGTGACGAGCGTCGGCGGGGCCAGCTCGATCGCGCCCTGGTCGCGGCGCTGCAACGCCTCCGCGGGCCGCATCCAGCACGACTCGTGGATCTCGCCGTGATCGATCTCGACCTCGCCCTCCCCGGCGCGCGCGACGAAGAACCACGTGACGAAACGTCGCATCTGGACCATCGGCGGCGTCCAGTGGGCATAATGCAGGATCGCATCGGGATCGATCCGAAGGCGGCACTCTTCGTATGCCTCGCGAACCGCCGCCCGGCGCGCCGCGCCGATCTCGTCGTCGGGCGAGAGCCCTTCCCAGTCCCCCGGATCGATCCGCCCGCCCGGAAAGACCGACATGCCGCCGAACGCGATCTTCGAGTTGCGCCGCAGCATCAACGTCTCGAGCCCTGCCTCGCCGTCGCGGAGCAGGATCACGGTCGCCGCCAGGACGGCGTCGTTGGAGCCGGTCGGTTCGCTGTCTCTCGTCATGCTTCCGCTCTCTTGTCGGGTCTAGTTTCGGGTCTCGCTTCGCGCCGGCCGACGCGCCGCTCGATCCGATCGGCGCGCGGGCCGGATCAGCGTAACACGGGCGGCTCGGGGCGCGTTCGGGCCATCGTCTTCCTTCGGCGAGGCCGGCAGATCGCGCGCGAGAACTCGCAGTCGAAGGCCGAATTCTTGCCTCGGGCGGAGCGAACGAATAGAGTCGTGCGTCCCCATCCGGAGCCCCGAAGAATGCGTTTCTACGAATACGAGGCGAAGGCGCTCTTCCGCCGCCACGGCCTCCCGCTGGGCAAGAGCCAGCTGATCGAAAGGCCGGAGCAGGCGCAGGCCGCGTTCTCGGCGCTCGGTGGCGGGCCGGTCGTCCTGAAGAGCCAGGTGCTCTCGGGCGGTCGCATGAAGGCCGGCGCCGTGCGCTTCGCCGAGAATGCCGCGGAGGCCGAGGCCGCCGCGAAAGCGATCTTCCCGATCCGGGTCGCCGACCAGGATTGCCGCTCGATCCTCGTCGAAGAGAAGTCGAAGGTCGAGAAGGAATACTTCGTCGCGATCACCTGGGACGGCCGCGCGAAGCGCCCCGTCTGCGTCTTCAGCGACATGGGCGGCATCGACATCGAAGAGGTCGCGCTCACCCATCCCGAGCACGTCTCGAAGACCCATTTCTCGACCATCGTCCCGTTGATGCCCCACGTCGCGAAGCAGGCCGTGGCCGCGACCGGCGTGACCGGCTCGGATCTGAACAAGCTCGCACCCATCGTCTTCGAGCTGATGAAGATCTTCCTCGCCTACGACCTGACGCTCGCCGAGATCAACCCGCTCGCGAAGCTCGCCGATGGCCGCTTCATCGTCCTCGACGGCCACATCGATCTCGAGGCGGAAGCGCGCGGCCAGCACAAGAAGCTGCTCGCGGACCTCGGCATCGGCGACGACGAGACCCGCCAGGCACGCCCCCCGACGGCCTTCGAGCTCGCCGGCGTCCGCGTCAACTCCGCAGATCATCGCGGCGTCGCGGGCAACGTCGTCGAGTTCGACGGCAACCTCGGCCTCGTGATCGGCGCCGGCGGCGGGTCGCTCACGCTCTTCGACGCGGTCCGCAAGCACGGCGGCAAGCCGGCCAACTACTGCGAGATCGGCGGCAATCCCTCGATGAGCAAGGCGAAGGAGCTCACGAAGCTGATCCTCTCGAAGCCCGGCGTCGAGAAGATCGCCGTCATGATGAACGTCGTCTCGAATACCCGCGTCGACATCGTCGCCCGCGGCGTCATCAAGGGCTGCCTCGAGGCGGGCAAGGATCCGGCGGAGACGATCGCGATCTTCCGCATCCCCGGCGCCTGGGAAGAAGAAGGCTTCAAGATCCTGAAGAAATACGGCGTCGACTTCTGCGATCGCAGCGTCTCGATGTACGACGCGGCCGGCCGCGCCGTCGCGAAGCTGCAGAAGAAGTAGGGAGAGCAGCCATGTCGATCCTCCTCTCCCGCGACACGAAGATCATCGTCCAGGGCATCACCGGCCGAGAAGCCATCAACCTGACCCGCGAGAACCTCGCCTACGGCACGCAGATCGTCGGCGGCGTGACGCCGGGCCGTGCCGGCCGCGACATTTATGGCGTACCGGTCTACGACACGGTCCGCCAGGCGGTCTCTGCGAATGCCGAGAAGGGCATCCGGGTGACGGGCTCGATCGTCTCCGTACCGCCGAACTTCACGCAGGACGCGATCTTCGAGGCCCTCGACTGCGGCATCGAGCTGATCGTGGTCGTCACGGAGAACGTGCCGCGCAAGCAGGTGGCCCAGGCCGTCGAGTACGCGGAGATGAAGGGCGCGCGGATCATCGGGCCGAACTGTCTCGGCATCATCTCGCCCGACGAGTGCAAGATGGGCGGGGTCGGCGGCCCGGCGGCGAATACGCGCCAGGCCTACAAGAAGGGCACGATCGGCGTGATGTCCCGCTCGGGCGGCATGACGACCGAGATCGCCTCGACGCTCACGGCCGCGGGCCTCGGGCAGTCGACCTGCGTCTCGATCGGCGGCGACGCGATCGTGGGGACGACCTACGCCGAGCTGATGCCCTTCTTCGAGGCCGATCCCGAGACCGAGGCGATCGCGATCTACTCCGAGCCCGGCGGCCGGATGGAGGCGGAGCTCGCGGAGTGGGTCACGACGCACCGCTCGCGCCTGCCGATCGTCGCCTTCATGGCGGGGCGCTTCATGGACGAGATGAAGGGCATGCGTTTCGGCCATGCCGGCACGATCGTCGAAGGCAAGGAAGACACGACGGCCGAGAAGATCAAGCGCATGGAGGCGGCGGGCATCTCCGTCGCCGAGCGGATCGAGGAGATCCCCGCCCTGATCCGCAAGCGGCTCGCCGAGCGGAAGCGTTAGGAGAAATCATGCCCGGAACGTTCATCGACGTGCGCGTCGACGCCAGCGTCGCCCGCGACCCCGAGATCGCGAAGAAGCTCGAGGAGATCTGCCCCGTCTCGATCTTCGCCGCAGAGCCGACGGGCGTGCGGATCGTCGAGGAGAATCTCGACGAATGCGTGCTCTGCGACCTCTGCCTGCCGGCGGCGCCGGCGGGCAAGATCCAGATCGTCAAGCTGTACGAATGACGCCGCGCGCCGCCTTCGGCGCGCCCGGCGAACGAGGTTCCCCATGCGAAGCGCGAAAGACTTCTTCCGGCCGCTGGCGCTCGGCGCGCCGACGCCCCTGCGCGAGATCCCGTTCAAGCCCTCGCGCATGATCCATTTCTTCGATCCGTCGAATGCGAAGATGGCGGCGAAGGTCCCCGAGATCGCGAAGAAATGCGACGTCATGCTCGGCAACCTCGAAGATGCGATCCAGGCCGACAACAAGATCGCGGCGCGCGAGGGGCTCGTGAAGATCGGGCGCACGGTCGACTTCGGTACGTGCCAGCTCTGGACCCGGGTCAACAGCCTCGACTCGCCGTGGTGTCTCGACGACCTCACGACGCTCGTGACCGAGATCGGCGACAAGCTCGACGTCATCATGGTGCCGAAGGTCGAGGGCGCCTGGGACATCCACTACGTCGATCGCCTGCTCGCCCAGCTCGAGGCGCGCGCGGGGCTCTCGAAGCCGATCATGGTCCACGCGATCCTCGAGACCGCCCTCGGCGTCGCGAACGTCGAGGAGATCTGCAGCGCCTCCCCGCGCATGCAGGGCCTCTCCCTCGGCCCCGCCGATCTCGCGGCCTCGCGGCGCATGAAGACGACCCGCGTCGGCGGCGGCCATCCCGGCTATCTCGTACGCGAGGATCCGAGCCCGGGCAACGAGGCCGCGCCGCGCGCGACCGCACAGCAGGACCTCTGGCATTACACGATGGCGCGCATGGTCGATGCCTGCGCCGCCAACGGCATCCTCCCCTACTACGGCCCCTTCGGCGACATCAAGGACGTCGTCGCCTGCGAGGATCAGTTCCGCAACGCCTTCCTGATGGGCTGCGTCGGCGCCTGGAGCCTGCATCCGGTCCAGATCGACATCGCGAAGAAGGTCTTCTCGCCGCCGGTGGACGAGGTCCTCTGGGCGAAGAAGGTGATCGCCGAGATGGGCGACGGAACCGGTGCCGTCATGATCGACGGCAAGATGCAGGACGACGCGACCGTCAAGCAATGTCGCGTGATGGTCGCGCTCGCGAAGATGCTGGCGGAGAACGACCCGGAGCTGCGCGCGGCCTACGGCTTCTAGCCGCGGCGACCCGCAGTCGCCGGCACGAGAGCGGGACGAAGGCGGGACGAAAGCGGGACGAAAGCGGGACGAGAGAAGGCGCGATGCATTCCTCGCCGACATCGGGGATCACGGCCGGACGACTCGCGCTCGTCGGTGTCGTCGCGCTCTCGATCATGGCGCCGGTGACGCTGCCCGTCCCGATCCTGCGCACCCTCGTCTCGGAGCGCTTCGAGGTCTCCGAGCTCCTCACCTCGCTCTTCATGTCGGTGAACATGGTCGGAGCGGCGATCGCCGCACCGCTGGCGGGCATGCTGGCCGACCGCTTCGGGAGGCGCCGCCCGCTGATCGTCGCGGCGCTCCTCGTCGACGCGGTCTGCTTCGTCGCGATGACGGCACAGATGCCGTTCCCGCTCTTTCTCGGCATCCGCTTCTTCGAGGGCTGCGCCCACATCTTCGCGCTCTCGCTGCTGCTCGGCGTCGCCTCCGGCCTCGGCGATCCGGCCCGGCGCGGGGTCGTCCTGGGCATCACCGGTGCCGGCATGATGCTCGGCGTCGCGCTCGGCGCGCCGATCGGCGGCGCGCTCGGGCGCGTCGACGTCCTGCGCCCGCTCCAGGCCGGCGCCGGCCTGCTCGTCGGCGCTGCGCTGCTCGCCTCGATCGTCCTGCGCGAGCCGCGCGGTGTCGAGCAGCGGCCGGGCCTGGCCGCGATCGTCCGCACGATCGCGCGCCGCCGCGAGCTGCTCGCCCCGCTCCTGTTCGCCTTCGCCGACCGCTTCACGGTCGGCTTCTACACCACGACCTTCTCCCTCTTCGCCTCGGGCCTGCATGGCGCGACCCCGCCGCAGGTCGGCCTCTGGATCTCCGCCTTCATGCTGCCCTTCGCGCTGCTCTCGTTTCCCTTCGGCCTGCTCGCGGACCGGGTCTCGAAGACGGCGCTGATGTGCGGCGGCAGCCTCGTCTACGGCGTGCTGACCGCGAGCCTCGGATTCTGGGCGACGGATTTCATCCCGGTCGTCATGGCGACGACCGGCGTCGCCGCCGCCGTCATGTTCGTTCCCTCGATGCTGATGACGACCGACCTCGCCGACGACGCGATCCGCTCCACCGCCCTCGGCGCCTTCAATACGGCAGGCAGCCTGGGCTTCATCCTCGGCCCCGTCTGCGGCGGACTCGTCAGCGAGGCGGTCCGGGCCGATCACGGCATGGCCGCCGGCTACCAGGCGGCGTTCGCGGTCGCCGGGATCTCCGAAATCCTCTGCATCGCGGTGGCGCTTCCGATCCTGCTGCGGCTGCGGCGCGCCGGGCGGACGACCTAGGAGCCTGACCCGAGATGGCCGCGCGGCGGCACACGCAGGCCGGCGGCGGCGAAGTTTCCGCGACGAAGCCTCAGGCGGGGTGTGGAAGCGGCCGATTCCGGGCCACGGCTCGCCGCCCTCCTGTATCGTCCGGCCCCGCTCCCGGCGCCGACCGCCGGAGGAACCGAGAGGATCGCCTCCCATGGCCACGTCCGCGCAGCGCCTCATCCATCCCGTGATCCTGTCGGGAGGCTCGGGCACACGCCTCTGGCCGGTGTCCCGCCGCGCCTATCCCAAGCAGCTGCTCGCGCTGACCGGCCCCCGGACCCTGCTCCAGGACACCGCCCTGCGCGTCGCCGATCCGGCGGCCTTCGCCCCGCCCCTCGTGCTCTGCAACGAAGCGCATCGCTTCATCATCGCCGAGCAGCTGCGCGAGGTCGGGATCACCCCCTCCGCCATCGCCCTCGAGCCGACCGCCCGCAACACCGCCCCGGCGATCGCGGCCGCTGCGCTGATGATCGCGGCCAAGGATCCCGAGGCGGTCCTGCTCGTGCTGCCCTCGGACCACGTGATCCGCGACGCCGACGCCTTCCGGGCGACGATCGAGACCGCCGCGGCGGCCGCGCGCGAAGGGCGCCTCACGACCTTCGGGATCGTGCCCCAGGGCCCCGAGACCGGCTTCGGCTACATCCGCCGCGGGGCGCCGCACGCGGCCCTCTCCGGCGTCCATGCGATCGCCGAATTCGTCGAGAAGCCGGACCGCGGCCGGGCGGAGCAATTCGTCGCTTCGGGCGAATACGCCTGGAACAGCGGCATGTTCGTCTTCCCCGTCGCGAAGCTGCTCGCCGAGCTCGAGCGGCTCGCGCCCGCGCTCGTCGCCGGCTGTCGCGCCGCCGTCGCCGAAGCCGCGACCGATCTGACCTTCACGCGCCTCGCCGCGGAGCCCTTCGCCGCCTGTCCCTCGATCTCGATCGACCACGCCCTGATGGAGCACACCGGGAGCGCCTCCGTCGTCTCGGCCTCGATCGGCTGGAGCGACGTCGGCTCGTGGACCGCGCTCTGGGAGATCGGCGAGCAGGACGCGCACGGCAACGTGACCTCGGGCGACGTCGTGCTCCACGACGTCTCGAACAGCTTCATCCGTGCCGAGAAGCGGCTCGTCTCGGCGATCGGCGTCCGCGATCTGGTCATCATCGAGACCGACGACGCCATCCTGGTCGCCCCCCGCGACCGCGCCCAGGACGTCAAGACGATCGTCGGCCATCTCGAGCAGGCCGGGCGCGCCGAGGCCGAGCTTCACGCGACGGTCTACCGGCCGTGGGGCCACTACGAGGGGGTCGCCGAGGGCGAGCGCTTCCAGGTGAAACGGATCTCGGTCAAGCCCGGGGGGAAGCTCTCCCTCCAGATGCACCACCACCGCGCGGAGCATTGGATCGTCGTCGAGGGCACGGCCCGGATCACGAACGGCGAGCAGGAGACCCTGCTCACCGAGAATCAGTCGACCTATATCCCGATCGGGGCGACCCACCGCCTCGAGAACCCCGGCAAGACGGACCTGACCCTGATCGAGGTCCAATCCGGGGCCTACCTCGGCGAGGACGACATCGTCCGCTTCGAGGACATCTACGGGCGCAAGGGGACGAACCGCTAGCGGCTCCCCAGGGGCCCGAGGGCCCCCGGCGACGAACCGGCGACGGCTCTGCAGCGCCGTCGGGACGTTGCGATGAAATCGCCAAAATCCTCGTCAGATCCCGAATCTCCCGTGATAGGATGATTTTGCCGGTGGACTGCCGTCGAGTTTTCGGCCGTCCGTGCTGGCAAGAATCTTGGGAAGGATTCGACTCATGCGGTTTTCCACGTCCGGCTTCATCGCGGCGCTCGTGCTCGGCTCGGCCTTCTTCGTCGCCTCCTCCGCCCAGGCCGCCTTCTACGGCAACTACGCGGGAGCGACGGTTCAATTCATCGACGTCCAGGACCAGAACGGCCTCTTCGGTGCGCCGACGGCGAGCGGCGACTCGCTCGACTTCAGCCCGAATACCTTCGAAGCGATCTGCCCGGGCGCGCCGAGCTGCCCGCCGAGCCCCGTGCTCGTCGACGACACGCTCACGCTCACGATCCAGGCGAACAGCGGGTCGTACATCGACGACATCCTGCTGACCGAGGCCGGCGATACCACGCTCACGAGCTTCCTCGACGCATTCGCGGCGACCTCGGTGACGGCGACGGTCTTCGTCGACATCTTCGAGATCGACGGCGTCTCCGTGAACAACATCAACGGCAACGCCTCGATGGTCTTCACGAACGGCGGCGAGTTCGAGACGACCGACGAAGGCACGGGCACCCACATCTGGACCGGCCTGCTCCTGATCGACCTCGATCAGATCATCGCGAACGCCGGCGGAAGTGGCCGCGCGACCCGCGTGCAGCTCAATCTCGACAACACGCTCGTCGCCTTCGCCGCGAGCGGCGCCTCGGCCCGGATCGAGAAGAAGGACATCGACGGCCTCGCGATCACGATCGTGCCCGAGCCCGGAACGGCCCTCCTGATGGGCCTCGGGCTCGCCGGCCTCGCCGCCGGATCCCGCCGCAGCGCGCGCAACTAGCAGCGACGGCCGGGAGCGGCTTCGGGGATCACCCGACGCCGCTCCCGGGCCGCGTGGCTGCCCATACGAGTTCCACCACCGAACGAGATCACTTTTTTTCGACGGGGGTTCCAACGCAGATTCCTGAATGAACAAATACGGCATGGGTCTTCTTGGGAAGGGGGGCCTGCACCGTCATGGGCTCGGCGGCGGCGATCGCCACCGACCGAGCATGGGAGCAAGGGGATGCATCGGCACATGTTCGCCACGGGAGCGCTCGCGTTCGCGCTCGCCGTCGGCCTCGCTGGCTCGGCCTCGATTTCGAACGCCGCCTCCTATGGCAATTTCTCCAGCCCGGGCGGAACGGTCTCGTTCCTGAACGTCGCCGATCTGAACGGCCTGTTCGGAGCGCCGACGGTCAGCGGCAACAGCCTCGACTTCAGTCCGAACGCGTTCGAGGCGGATTGCGCAGCGAGCGCCTCCTGCCCGCCGACACCGCACAGCGTCTCCGACACGCTGATCCTCGACATCGACGCGACCGCCGGCAACTTCATCGACACGATCATGCTCAGCGAAGCCGGCGACACGACGCTCGCCTCGTTCCTGAACGCCTTCGCGGCGACGACCGTCGTCGCGGACGTCTTCATCGACGTGCTCGAGATCGACGGGATCGCGGTCAACGGCATCAACGCCAACGCGCAGATGGCGTTCACCCAGAACGGCGAGTACGAGAGCAACGACGAAGGCGTCGGGACCCACATCTGGTCGGGCTTCCTGTCGATCGACGTCGGCTCCGTCATCGCGGGCAGCGGCGGCTCCGGCAACGCGACCCTCGTCCGGATCAGCCTCGCCAACACGCTGACGGCCTTCGCCGAGTCGGGCGCCGCCGCCCGGATCGAGAAGAAGGACATCGACGGTCTCGCCATCACCGTCGTCCCGGAGCCCGGAACCGCGCTCCTCATGGGCCTCGGCCTGATCGGTCTCGCCGCTTCGAACCACCGCATCGCGCGGCGCTGAAGGGACATCCAGATGTCGAAAATCGTCCCCTCCTCCGCGCTCCGCGCGGTGCTCGTCGCCGGCCTGACCCTCGGGGTTGCCGGCACCGCCGGCGCCGCCTCGTACGGGAACTTCACGGACCCGACGGGCAACGTTTCGTATCTCAACGTGCAGGACGTGAACGGGCTCTTCGGAGCCCCTTCCGTCAGCCTCAACAGCCTCGACTTCACGCCGATCGACTTCGAGGCGCGCTGCAGTCAGTGTCCGACGGGGGTCACGACCTCCGACATCCTGACCCTCGACATCGCGACGGTCGCGGGCCGCGCCGTCAACGAGATCCGCGTGACCGAGGGGCTCGACTTCTCGGTGCTCTCGTTCGACTCGACCGGCTTCGCATCGGCAACGGTGTCCGCGAGCCTCTTCATCGACATCCTCGAGATCGACGGGGTCGCCGTGAACGGGATCAACGGAAGCACGAGCGTCGCCTACACCCCCGCGAACGCTTCGGTCTTCGGCTTCGGGACCCAGACGGGCATCATGACCGGCAACCGCACGATCGACATCGCGCAGATCATCGCCGCGGCCGGTGCGACGGGGAACGCGACGCTGGTGCGCGTCAGCCTCGACAACACGCTTCAGGTCTTCCACGACGGCAGCGGCGGCGAGGCGCGCATCCGCAAGCGGGATGCGGA
Organism: Myxococcota bacterium; assembly: GCA_041389425.1. Lineage (GTDB taxonomy): Bacteria > Myxococcota_A > UBA9160 > UBA9160 > UBA4427 > UBA4427. The sequence continues at coordinate 192,297 of JAWKRX010000003.1, read as the reverse complement.
TTTCGTGTCGTTGACGATCGAGGTGATGGACGGGACTCCGGAGCCGACGACGGCCGTGCTGCTCATGGGCGGCCTCGCCGGACTCGCCGCCCAGCGCCGCCGCGTCCACTGACGGCCCCTTGAAGGCATCGTCGGTCCGGCACGCGAACCGGGGCGGCGAAGACCAGGACGATCGCGGTTTCGAAACGACGCAGGGCGGGGGCGCGCGAGCAAGGCCCCTCCCTGCGTTTTTCGTTCGGGGCGGGCCAGGCAGGACACGCGGAAGTGATGGCGAACGAACGACGAGCAGACGCGGCAGGCATTCGCCTCGCGACGGCGCGCAAGACGCGCCCGGCGAGCGGCCCGTTCGGCGGGTTCGCCCGGAACGCGGCCCGCGCGCTCGCGCTCGTGCTCGGCCTCACCCTGGCCCCCCTCGCCGCTCCGCCCCCGTGCCAGGCCGTCCTCGCGAACGACGGCAGCATCGCCGCGACCCGCCTCACCTCGACCACGGGCCTCTCCGCTGGCGAGCTCGAGCTCTACGAGCTGCTCGGACGCTTCCGAGGCTTTCTCGGCACCCCGATCGACGCGACCCATTTCATCACCGCGAAGCACATCGGCATCGCGCCGGGCGATACGATCAGCTTCAGCGGGGGCCCGAACGTCGGGACCCATGCGATCACGAGCTGGGTCGACGACGCGGGCTCGGATCTGCGGATCGTCGAGATCGCCGGCACCTTCCAGGCCTGGGTCCCGCTGAACGGCTCCGGCTACGAAGCGAACAAGATCGCGACGATCTTCGGCCGCGGGGGCGCCGGCCAGTCCACGATCTTCGTTGGCCCCGAGCTGAAGGGCTGGACCGCCACCGCGCCGGATGGCCAGATCAGCTGGGGACGCAATCTCGTGACCGGAACGATCGGTCCGAGCCAGATCTACGCCCGCTTCGAGATCAACGGGCTGCCTGAGGAGGCCGGGCTGACGAACGGCGATTCAGGCGGCCCCTGGTTCGCCCCCGACAGCCAGGGCGTGTTCCGCCTGATCGGCGTCTCGTTCGGGACCACCGGACCCTACGCCCTCGACGCCGGCGGAGTGCCCGGCGCGAGCGTATTCGAAGCGGCCCTCGTGGACCTCGGGGGTCTCTGGGTGGGAACGGCGGGCAACCAGGTCTTCATCCCGGAGAACCCCGTCAACGTGCCGAGCGTGATCGTCGCCTCGCGCATCTCGGACCGGATCGGCTGGATCTCGACCGTGATCGACCTGTCGACCGAGGACACGGATCGGGACGGTGTCGCGAACGAATTCGACAACTGCCCCTTCAAGGCGAACGCCGATCAGGCAGACGACGGTGGCCTCGGCTTCGTGACGACGCCGGACGGGATCGGCAACGCCTGCCAGTGCGGCGACGTGACCGGTGAGGGCCAGGTCAACGACACCGACGCGGCCTTCATCAAGCGCCACGCCCTCGGCCTCTCCGCGCCCCTCTTCCTGGTCCCCGACAATTGCGACGTCACGGGGGACGGCACCTGCAATGGATCCGACGCGACGCTCATCCGGCATGCCGCCGCGGGCAGCGTCAGTCCGCTCTTCGGGCAGAACTGTCCCAATGCGAGGCCCTGAGGTGGAGACGCAACCGCTGCAATCTGGCCGACCGGCGCCCCTCGCACGCACCGCCGAGGGCTTCGCCCGGCACGCAGCGCGGGCCTTCGCGCTGTCCTTCGTATCGTGCCTCTCGCTGATGGGCGCCCTGCTCTGCGCGGATGCGAGCCGGGCGGGCGAGCTCGCCGTCTACGAAGCCTCGGTCGGGAGCGGGCAGGTGCGCGTGCTGGCTGGGCCGGTGGTGAACCTGCCGCTCGATCTCGACTATGCGCCCGTGAGCGCCGAGGGCGGCAAGCTCTACGGCATGAGCGAAATCGAAATCGAGGCGACCGGCGACCTCGTCCTGACGCCGACCGGGTTCTCCTGCCAGGCGACGTCGTGCCTCTATTCGCCCCTGCCCTTCACGGCCGGCAAGCAGATCCGCATCACCGCCGGCAACGATCTCGCCGGTGAGATGGCGGCCAACGCGAACCTGCTGACGATCGGCTTGAGCGGCACTTCCGGCCTCGTCGTCCTCACCCGCGGCGAGTACGTCGATGCCAATGGTCCGGCCGCGTCCGTGGGCGACGTCCAGACGGTCGACGTGACGATCCTCGCCGCGGTGCCCGAGCCCGCGACGGGGGCGGGGCTCGCCGCGGCGTGGCTGCTTCTCGCCGGCCTCGCTCGCCGAAGAGCAGCGCCCGAGACGATCTCTTCACAGCCTCTCAGGAAAGCTTCAGCATCAGCTCGATCGGGATCCGCGCCTGCTTCGCGAGCTCCTCGGGCACGCTGACCCGCGGCCCGTCGTTCAAGAGGCACAGATAGAGCTTCTCGAGCGTGTTGAGCCGCATGTAGGGGCAGCGGTTGCAGGCGCAGCTCTCGTCGAGCCCCGGCGCCTGGAAGAGCTTCTTGTTCGGCACCCGCTTCTGGATCGCGTGGAAGACGCCGTCTTCGGTGGCGATGATCGCCGTCCGATCCGGGAACTTCACGGCGCGCTCGATGATGCCCGTGGTGCTCGCGATGAAATCCGCCTGGTCGAGCACGGCCTGCTCGCACTCGGGATGCGCGAGCACCTCCGCATCGGGGTTCTCGAGCTTCAGCTTCGCGAGGCCCTTCGCGCTGAATTGTTCATGGACGATGCAGGCCCCGGGCCAGACGATGAGATCGCTGCGCCCGGTCTCCCGGGCGACCCAGCGCGCGAGATGGCGATCCGGCGCGAAGATCAGCTTCTCCCCCTTGAAATACTCGACCATCTTCACGGCGTTCGAAGAGGTGCAGATCAGATCGCTCATCGCCTTCACCGCGGCGGAGGCGTTGATGTAGGTCAGCACCTTCGCACCGGGATGGTCCGCGATGAAGGCCTTGAACTGATCCGCCGGGCAGCCGTCGGCGAGGGAGCAGCCTGCCTTCAGGTCCGGCACGATGACCGGGAGTCCCGGGTTCAGGATCGCGGCGGTCTCCGCCATGAAATGCACGCCGCAGAAGACGATCCGCTCGCAGTCGATCTTCTGCGCCGCCCGGGCGAGCTGGAGCGAATCGCCGACGACGTCGGCGAGATCCTGGACCTCGGACTCCTGGTAGTAGTGCGCGAGCAGGACCGCGCCCTTCTGGCGCTTCAGCTCGCGGATCGCCTCTTCGAGGTTCTCGGGCAGGTCGGGCTTCGGGTTCGGATCGCGGGCCTTGTCCGGATGCATCGGGATTCTCCAGGGGCTTGGGTCGGGCGCGACCGAGAGGTCGGGAGCTTACCAGCCCTCCGCCCGGCTGCTGAGTCGGAAGCGGCTCAAGCACTGCCGCCCGCCCGCGCCCCGGGCGGCTCACCGGCCGGATGCGGCGGATGCTCGATCAGGAGCGTCGGCACGCCGTGCAGCGCGCCCCGGAGGCTCGCGACCCGGGTCCCCGCCTTGTGGCCGTCGCGAACCGCCGAGAGCGCGAAGCCCGCGGCGCCGAGCCGCGCGTGCAGGGCGTCGATCCGGCTCACCTTCCACGCGAGGCCGTGAAACGCGTCCCCGCCCGTCGCGGGGGTCGGCGGGGCCGGCGCCGCCAGCGGCGAGGCGATCTCGAGGGTGACGCCGCCGATCCGGAAGAAGATGAGCCGCAGGCCCCGCTCGGGAAAACGCCGATCGAGCGCCCTGCGCAGCCCGAGATCCTCGGCGAGATGGCGGCTCGTCGGCTCGGGATCGGGGCTCGCGATCACGACATGATCGAGGCCTTCGACCCGGCCCCCGGGCTCGTCGTCGCCGGACGCGGCCCGCGACGCCACGCTCGCCGGGGGACCGACCAGCTCGATCGGCACGGTCGGTCCCGCGGCGCGTCCCGGCCGGAGCCTGTCGCCGGAATCGAAGACTCCGGCGAGCCGGATGCCCGCGATCCCATCGGCCTCGCGCAGCCCGATCGTCGCCGCGCCGTCCGCCCCGCGCTCGGGGATCGCGCGCAGCTCGAGCGCGGCGTTCGCGAGCGCGAAGCGGGCGATCCGCGTCCCCTGGGCTGGATCGAAGTCGACCTCGATCGGCTCGCGGCCGAGCAGCAGCGCGTAGGCGCGCCGTGCGGATTCGAAATCCGTGACGTCGACGACGACGCTCTCGAAGGCGGTCAGCATCCCCCGAACATCGCACGTCTTTTTCGCTATTCCCTGTCCCCACTCGCCGCCGCGCCCTTGAGCGCCGCGGCTCGCCGGAGAACCTGGAGCCGCATGTCGACCGATCCAATGCCCTCGCGGCGGGTGCCGACCCTCCTCGCGCTGCTCGCCGGGGGCCTGATCGGCCTCGGGCTGCTCTTTTTCGCGGGGCGTGAGGATGGCCGGCGCGGCGATCATGCCCTAGCGATCGGGATCGATGGCGTGTCCCCGCGCATGGCCCGGGACCTGCTGCTCCCCCGCCACGGCTGGACGCTCCAGATCACGATCGACCCCGCACCGCCGCCGGACGCGCAGCCCGAGCTCGTCGTCGAGCTCCGCGAGGAGCGCACGGGCATGACGATCGAAGTGCAGGACGAGCTGATCGCCGGCGAGGGCTTCTCGGCGCTGACGATCCCGGAGCGCCTCGGTCTGCGCGAGGGATTGCTCGCCGTGCGCGCCCGGGCTCGCTTCCCCGATGGCTCGGTCGCCGAGGATTGGCGCCGGCTCCGCATCCGCGCCTTCGAGGGCGGCGCACCGATCGCGGGCCGCCAGATCGTGCATTTCGACTTCGCGGTCGACCGCGACGGAGACGGCCGCGCCGACTTCGAGGCCGATCTCGCGCAGCTCGGACTCGTCGATGCGAAGGCACCGGCCGCGCGGGAGCGCGCGCGAACGATCGCTCGGCGGATCGCGGAGCGCGCCCTCGATCGCGTCCGGCGCGCCTACGCGGCGAGCGACGATCCCAATCGCACGGGGGCGCCCTCCGACCCCGTCGAGGTCCGCTTCCAGCTGCAACCGGTCGAGCTCGAATCCGAGCGTGCGTTCACGACGCGCATCTGTGTCGGCGGCCGCGATCCGGACCAGCCGGGCTCCGTCGGCCACGTCCGTTACGACGCGCGCAACGGCCGCCGGGCCAGCGACGAATGCACGGGCGACGAGGCCACCGGGCTCTTCCCGATGGAGCTCGCGGCCTATCGGACTTCGCCGCTCTACCGCGAGGTCCTCGGCCCCTTCGATCCCGCGCTCGGCGGCAAGCCCTTCGCCGACGAGCCCGAGCGGCGCGCGGCCCATGCCCGGGCGATTGCCGTCGTGGGCGACGCGCTCGGCACCCTGATGGCGCACGAGACCGGCCACGCCCTGGGCCTCGTCGCCCCGGGCCGCCCCGGTGTCGGCCTGTTCGGTGGCGAGACGGGCGAGCAATACGCGCATGCGGTCGCCGCCTTCGAAGGCGAGGACGGGGGCGACGGCGATGGACCGCCGATCTCGCTGATGTCGCCGGGCCGGCGCTTCACGTTCGAGGATCTCGCCGGCGTCGGCGCGGCCGGCGAGCTCCGCTTCCGGCCGATCGACTACGCCTATCTGCGCGATCGCGTCGTGCTTCAGGACCCTCCGCGCGCCGGCGGGAATCCGCGCGAATGAACTCCGCCGCCGCGATGCGCCGCGCCCCGCGCGCGCGGCCACGCCTGCCGGATCGCCCCGGATCGATCCCGATCGGGCGAACGCTCAGAGGTCCCAGAAGAAATCCTTGTTCGTGAGCTCGGGCTCGTCGCCGGCGGCCTGGCGCGTCGCCCGCTCCTCGGGCGGCACGAGATCGTCGCCCTTCTCGATCCGGCCGACGAGCTCCTCGAGATCCCGGGTCTCGGTCTCCCAGTACTCGTCGGTGCCGAAATGCGGGAAGGCGTCGGGGAAGGCCGGATCCTCCCAGCGCTTCGCGATCCAGCCGGCGTAGAAGACGAAGCGGAAGCCGCGCAGCGGCTCGATCAGCTCGAATCCGCGCGGATCGAACGGGCGAAACGTGCGGTAGGCGTCGACCAGCAGTCTGCGCTGGCGATCGGCTTCCGCGTCGCGCCCGGGCAGGAGCATCCAGACGTCCTGGACCGGCGGCCCGACGACCATGTCGTCGAAGTCGAGGAAGAACCAGCCCTGGTCGCCGAAGAGCAGATTCCCCGGATGGCAATCCCCATGGATCGGCTGGAGCGCCATGCCCCGGCTGCGCTCGCGATAGGTCTCGGCGAGGGACTCGACCGCGCGGACGTAACGCCCACGACACGCCGGCGGGAGCCAGTCTTCCCGTTCGAGCAGATCCAGGGCTTCGAGCGGGACGCTCTCGGCGTCGAGCACGCGGCGATGTGGAGCGCCGAGGTCGGCGGCGATCGCGTGGATCCGGGCGAGCAGGCGACCGAGCACGGCGACCTGATCGTCGCTGAGCTCGTCGGGCGAGCGGCCTCCGGTGCGGGGCCAGAGGGCGTAGTGGATGTCCTCGATGGTGTGGAGCGTCTCGCCGTCCGGGAATCGGATCGGCGCACAGACCGGAATCTCGGCGGCAGCGAGGGCGGCCAGCAGGCGGTGCTCGTCGAGAATCGTCTCGCGGGACCACCGGCCCGGCCGATAGAACTTGGCGACCAGATGCGCCCCGTTCTCGAGGCGGACGTCGTAGACGCGATTCTCGAGGGCATTGAGCGCGAAGCAATGGCCGGAGGGGACGAACCCGCCGGCATCGACCGCCGCGAGCACACGTTCGGGCGAAAGGCGGAAGAAGAACTCGGTGGGCGGACTCGTCATCGGCGGAGCATAACGCGGGAAGACGCCCGGTCGCGCCCTCGCAATTGCTCCGAGATCATCGTTTCGATAGTTTTTCCGCGCACTTGGCGCTCCGCCCCGATCGCCACCCCGATGGAGATCCCGTGTCCTCGAGCCCCCCGAAGCCCACCCCGAAGCCGACGAGCGCCAGGAACGAATCGCCCCATGCCGCGCCGACGGCCGGGGCAGGCCGCGAGAAGCCCTGGCTCTTCCGGACCTATTCGGGCCATTCTTCGGCCCGGGCCAGCAACGCGCTCTACCGCAGCAACCTCGCGAAGGGCCAGACGGGGCTCTCGGTCGCCTTCGATCTCCCGACCCAGACCGGCTACGACTCGGATCATCCGCTGGCCCGCGGCGAGGTCGGCAAGGTCGGCGTCCCGATCTGCCACATCGACGACATGGCGCTGCTCTTCGAGGGCATCCCGCTCGAGCAGATGAACACGTCGATGACGATCAACGCGACCGCCGCCTGGCTGCTCGCGCTCTACATCGCGACCGCCGAGCGCCAGGGCGGCGCCCCCGCGAAGCTCCGCGGCACGACCCAGAACGACATCATCAAGGAATACCTCTCGCGCGGCACCTTCGTGTTCCCGCCCGAAGCCTCGATGCGTCTCACGAGCGAGATCGTCGCCTACACCGTCGAGCACGTTCCCCACTGGAATCCGATCAACATCTGCTCGTACCACCTGCAGGAGGCGGGAGCGACGCCGGTGCAGGAGATCGCCTTCTCGATGGCGAACGCGATCTCCCTGCTCGACCACCTGCGCGACTCGGGCGCCGTCTCCGAGCAGGATCTCGCGAAGGTCTTCGGGCGCATCTCCTTCTTCCTGAACGCGGGCATCCGCTTCGTCGAGGAGATGTGCAAATGCCGCGCGATGACGGCGCTCTGGGAGGAGATCGGCCGCGAGCGCTACGGCATCCGCGACGAGAAGGCATTGCGCCTGCGCTACGGCGTGCAGGTCAACAGCCTCGGGCTCACGGAAGCCCAGCCCGAGAACAACATCGTGCGCATCGCGCTCGAAGCCCTCGGCGTCACCCTCTCCCAGCGCGCCCGCGCCCGCTCGCTTCAGCTTCCAGCCTGGAACGAGGCCCTCGGCCTGCCCCGGCCCTGGGATCAGCAGCTCTCGCTGCGAACCCAGCAGATCCTCGCCTACGAGACGGACCTGCTCGAGTACGGCGATCTCTTCGACGGCTCCCACGTCGTCGAGGAGAAGACCCGCGCGCTCGGGCTCGCCGCCCGCGAGGAGCTGGACGTCGTGCTCGCGATGGGCGGCGCGGTCGCCGCCGTCGAGAACGCCTACATGAAGCAGCGGCTGGTCGAGAGCCATACGGCGCGCCTGCGGGCGATCGAATCGGGCGAGCTCACGGTCGTCGGCGTCAACGCCTATTCGGAGAGCGTCGAATCCCCGCTCGTCCAGGCGGGCTCCTCCGCCATCCTGAAGATCGACGCGTCGGCGGAGCGCGCCCAGATCGAGTCCCTTCAGGCCTTCCGCAATCGCCGGAGTCCCGACGCGGTCGCCACGGCGCTCCGACAGCTCGAGGACGCGATCCAATCCGGCCAGAACATCCTGCCGCCCTCGATCGAGGCGGCGAAGGCGGGCGTCACGACCGGCGAATGGACGTCCGTGCTGCGCCGCGTCTTCGGCGAGTACCGCGCGCCGACCGGCGTCGCAGCGAGCGCATCGGCACGGCCGACCGCGGAGGACACGCAGGTGCGCGAGCGCGTCGACGCGCTCTCGCAGCGGCTCGGTCGCCGTCTCAAGCTGCTCGTCGGCAAGCCCGGCCTCGACGGACACAGCAACGGCGCCGAGCAGATCGCCGTCAAGGCGCGCGATGCGGGGATGGAGGTCGTCTACGACGGCATCCGCCTGACGCCCGAGGAGATCGTGCAGTCGGCCCGGGACGAGGGCGTCCACGTCGTCGGGCTCTCGATCCTCTCGGGCTCGCACGGCGTGCTCGTCGTCGACGTCGTCGATCGCATGCGCGCGGCCGGTCTCGGCGACGTGCCCGTCGTCGTCGGCGGCATCATCCCCCCCGACGACGCCCTCGCCCTCGAAAAAGCGGGCGTCCGCCGCGTCTATACGCCCAAGGATTTCGATCTCGCGCGGATCATGAACGAGATCGTCGACGTCGTCGCGGAGGCGAACGCCGCCGCATGAGCAAGCCCGTCGAATCGCCGCTCGCCCTGGCCGAGCGGGTCCGGGCGGGGGATCGCGGCGGCGTCGCACAGGCCCTCAATCTCGTCGACGACGGGCGCGCGGCGCGCCGCGCCGATGCGCTCGACCTGCTCGACGCCCTCGAAGGCCACGCGAAGGGCCGGCGCATCGGCATCACCGGCGCCCCCGGCGCCGGCAAGTCGACCCTGCTCGACGCCCTCGCGACCCGCCTCGGCAGCCAGGGGCGCAGCGTCGCGATCCTCGCGATCGATCCCTCGAGCCGAAAGAGCGGCGGCGCGCTGCTCGGCGATCGTTTCCGGATGGGCGCCTCCGCGCGGGACTCGGGCGTCTTCTTCCGCTCTCTCGCGGCCCGCGATCAGCTCGGCGGGCTCTCCGAAATCACGGGCGCGAGCCTCGACGTGCTGGCCGCGGCCTTCGACACGGTCTTCGTCGAGACCGTCGGCGTCGGCCAGTCCGAGGCCGGCATCGTGGACCTCGTCGAGACCCTCGTCTTCGTGGCCCAGCCCGCCGCCGGCGACCTCGTCCAGTTCATGAAGGCGGGCATCCTCGAGTGGCCGGACGTCTTCTTCGTCAACAAATCGGACCTCTCGCAGCTCGCCGGCCGGACCGCCAGCGAGCTGCGCGCGGGCATCGAGCTCGGGCGGCCGGACGCACCCGGGGAGCGCGCCCCCGTGTTATGCGGTTCGGCGCGCGACGGTGTCGGCATCGACGAGCTGATCGACGCGATCGACCGCCATCACGCATCCCTCGCGCGAACGGAAGCCGGCGCGCGTCGGCGGAGTGCCGGACGGCTGGCGCGGATCCGGACGGCCCTAACGACCCGCTACGGAACCCGCGGCCTCGCCCGCTTGACCGCAGAAGCGCCGCTCGAGCAGCAGGTCGACGCCCAGCCCGGCCGCTCGGTCGAGCGGATCATCGATCGGCTGGGCGCTCGCATCGAGGCCGGCTGGGCCGGGACCGATGCCGCAGGTGCGGCATGAGCGTGCCGGGGAATGCGGCTGCGGCGGCGAGACCATCGCGGATCGGCAGGTTCCTGCGCACGATCCTGCGCGCGCTGCTCTTCGCCTTCGTCTTCGGCTTCGCGATCGGCACCTGGATCCGCTGCTCGGCCGAACGGTCCCACCCCGCCCCGATCCAATACCTGGGCGCGAGAGGTGCGGAGGCGCGGGCTTCGGCCGAGGGATCACTGGGTCCGGCGTGACCACGCGACGTCGGCGACGCCGCTGCGCGCGTTCTCGTGGCGAGCGAGCACGAAGAGCAGATCCGAGAGGCGGTTGAGGTAGCGGGTCGCGGTGGGCTCGACCGACTCGCCCGGGGTCGCCGCGAGATGGACGACGGCGCGCTCGGCGCGGCGGCAGACCGTGCGGGCGACGTGGAAGGCCGCAGCGGCCGGCGTTCCGCCCGGCAGGATGAAGGTCGTGAGCGGAGCGAGCCCCGCCTCCAGGCGATCGATCAGGGCCTCGAGCGCGGCGATGTCCGCATCGTCGACCCCGAGGACACCGGCCTTCCGGCGATGCGCCGCGTCCGGCGTCGCGAGGGAAGCCCCGAGATCGAAGAGCGCGCTCTGGATGCGCGCCAGCGACTCGGCGAGCGCCGGATCACTGTCCGCGGCGATCGCGACGCCGATCGACGCGTTCAGCTCGTCGACATCACCGTAGGTCGCGACGCGCTGGGCATCCTTGCCGACGCGCTCGCCGCCGAACAGGTCGGTCTGGCCGGTGTCGCCCCGGCGGGTATAGATCTTCAACGGTTTCTCCTCGATCGGATCCGCAGCCTAGGCGCGCTCGGCGAGCTCCGCATCGACGATCCGCGCGAGCTCCTCCGAGCCGGTGGCTCGGTCCACCGGCGGCGCTGCCGCGTCGGCCCCCGAAGCGGCCCCGGACGCCGCGGCGACATCCGCCGGACGGGCGCCGCCTTTCGCCGCGGGCGACACGATCCGCCGCAGGACCAGGGCGGCGATGCCGCCGAAGGCGACGAAGCCGAGCACAGGAAACACGTAGGCCCAGAGCGTGATGCCCTTCGCCGGTGGTGCCCCGAGGATCTCCTCGCCATGCTTCGCCACGAGCATCGCGACGACCTCCTCGCGCGTCGCCCCGGCTGCCTCCTGCATCGCGATCCACTGGATCAGCTCGGTCGCCTGCGGGCTCGGGCAGGAGGCGACGGTCCGCCCGGGGCAGAACGGGCTCATGAGATCGCCCGCGAGATCGTAGGCCCAGCTGGGCGTGCTCCCGGCACCGGCCGCAGAGGGGGTCGCAGAGGGGGCCGCAGAGGGCGCGCCGCCCGCACGCCCCGGCGCGGCTTCGCCCTGCATCGCCCCGTCCGCGGCGCTCGCGCCGGCGGGCCGCAGGGCCGCCGCGCCGAAGACGATGCCCAGCAGCGCGAGCCCGAGCGCGACGGCTCGAATTCCCTTCATCGTGCGCCCGAGAGCGATCGCTCGAATTCCCTTCATCGCGCGCACCTCAGATGTTCCAATCGACGTCCATCGATTCGTCGACGAGCGCCCTGCCCTCCGAGCCCTTCACCAGCAGACGCGGCGCCTCGGACATGACGCGCGAGCCCGGCGGCACGCTATGCGTCAACCAGACGTTGCCGCCGATCACGCTGCCCGCACCGATCACCGTATCGCCGCCGAGGATCGTCGCACCGGCGTAGATCGTGACGTCGTCCTCGATCGTGGGATGGCGCTTCTTGCCGCGCAGCGCAGCGCCGTTCTTGATCGACGTCGCCCCGATCGTCACGCTCTGGTAGATCCGGACGCGATGGCCGATCACCGCCGTCTCGCCGACGACGATGCCCGTCCCGTGGTCGATGAAGAAGCGCTCGCCGATCTGCGCGCCGGGATGGATGTCGATGCCGGTGCGGTCGTGGGCGTATTCGCTCATGACGCGCGGCAGCAGCGGAACACCGTAGCCGTAGAGCTCGTGGGCGATGCGATGGATCGCGAGGGCCCGGATCGAGGGATAGGCGACGACGATCTCGTCGTAGCCCTTCGCGGCCGGATCCCCGGAGAAGGCGGCCTCGACGTCGAGCGAGAGCATCTTGCGCAGATCGACCAGCCGGCGGAGGAAGCGCAGGACCAGCGCCTCGGGCGTGGCCGACGGGCTGAGGACCACCTGCTGCAGCAGGTTGAAGAGCCCGTCCGCGACGGCCGGCACCTCGCTGCGCAGCTCCTCGGGATCGACCCGGAAGCGCAGCAGGCGCGTCGCGCGGTCGACCCAGGCCTCGACCTCCGTCGGATCGAGGATTCCGCCGCAGACGGTCTGCGAGAGCACCGTCCCCTCGCAGCCGGCGAGCCCGCGCACCACTGCATCGAGCACCTCTTCGGGGCAGACGAATGCCGGCGCGCTCGCTTCCAGCAGCGGCGCGGCGGAGAGCGGCGCACGCCCCATCGGCTTGGCGTGGGGCCAGATCTTCGTATCCGTATTTTCGTTGGCCATCGGAACGCTCCTCGGATCCGTCGCGGATTCGGACGGGCGCGGGCCATAGGATGCCCCACATCATCCCGATGGCCAGAGCGGCGCCGAATCGCCGATCCCGGCGAGCGGCAGCGCGATCGAAGGCGACACGCAGATCGAGCCCCTATGCTCCGCCGGGCGCGTACGCGGGCGCCGGCCGAAGGGGCCCTCGCGACGACGCGACGCCGGAGTCTCGCTTGGGTCCGATCTTCAGCCATTCGCGGATCTCGTCCTTCGAGAACTGCCCGAAGCAGTTCGAGTTCCGCTACGTCCAGAAGATCGAGCGCGACACCGAATCGATCGAGGCCTTCGTCGGCAAGCGGGTCCACGAAGTCCTCGAGCGGCTCTATCTCTTCACGGGCCGCGGCATGCTCCCGGGGATCGAGAAGGTCGTCGATCGCTACCACAAGCTCTGGGAGGAGGCCTACGACGCCGAGCGCGTGCGCGTCGTGCGCGAAGGCGCTTCGGTCGGCTTCTACCGCGCGCTCGGCGAGCGCTGCGTGCGCGGCTACTACGTGCGGCACTATCCCTTCGACGAAGGCGAGACGCTCGGGCTCGAGCAGCGCGTGGTGTTCCCCCTCGACGAGGCGGGGCAGTATCGGATGCAGGGCGTCATCGATCGCATCTCCCGTGCACGGGACGGCGTGATCGAGGTCCACGACTACAAGACGGGCGCGCGCGTACCCGCCCAGCGCGTGCTCGACGAGGATCGCCAGCTCGCGCTCTACCAGATCGGGCTCGCGCGCCAGTTCGGCGAGGACACGCCCTTCCGGCTCGTCTGGCACTACGTCGCGAAGGACGTGACGCGGGTCTCGACGCGATCCCCCGAGGCCCTGGGCGCCCTGCGCCGGGCCACCATCGCGCGCATCGACGAGATCCGATCGGCGACGAGCTACGCGCCGCGCAAATCGGCGCTCTGCAGCTGGTGCGAATACCGCGAGATCTGCCCGGCCTTCGCGGACGCGACCTCCGCGAGCGCCGACCTCTCCGCATCGCCTCCTGCAAGCCCGGACGGCCCCCCGGATCCGCCCCCGGATGCGGGCTCCGAAACCGCGCCCGATGCGATCCCCGGCGGGCCCGAAGACGCGACCGATCCGGCCGCGGAGGCGCATCAGCTGCGACTGCTCTGACGCCCGCGCGGAACGCGCGCGCGCCCCGGAACGGGCTGCTAGCTTCGCCGACCATGAGTCTTCGAATCGAGCGCATCCCGACCCTCTCCGACAACTACACCTATCTCGTGATCTGCGACGAGACGAAGCACGCCGCGATCATCGACGCCCCGGAAGTCGATCCGGTCGTCGAGCGCGTCGCGATCACCGGTGCCGAAGTCAAGCTGATCCTCTCGACCCATCACCATCCGGACCATGCGATGGCGAACCCCGAGCTCGCCGCGCGCTACGGCGTGCCCGTCTACGGGCATTCCTCCGACGCCCACCGCCTGCCCGGCATGACGAAGGGCATCGACGAGGGCGACGAGATCACGCTCGGCCGCCACGTCGCGCGCGTGCTCTTCATCCCCTCGCACACGACCGGCCACGTCGCCTACGTATTCGACCGCGCACGCGCCGTCTTCACCGGCGACATGCTCTTCGCCGCCGGCTGCGGGCGCCTGTTCGAGGGCAACGCACAGATGATGTACGACGCCCTCTGCGTGAAGCTCGCGGCCCTGCCGAGCGACTATCTCGTCTACTGCGGTCACGAATACACCGAGGGCAACCTGCGCTTCGCGCTCTCGATCGAGCCCGAGAATCCGGAGATCAAGGAGCGCTACGAGGCCGTCCGCGAGCTGCGCGCCCGGGCCGCCGCCGACTGGCATCAGGCGACGCCCGCAGAGATGACGATCCCGTCGACGATCGGGCTCGAGAAGGCGACCAATCCCTTCATGCGGGCCGGGAATGCCACGGAGCTCGGCCGCCGGCGAACCCTCAAGGACAATTTTTGAGCGAGCGCCGGCCTTGAGCGAGCTCGTTCCGAGCGGTGCGGTCGTCTCGACCATCCACCATCGCGTCGGCTTCTTCGAGACCGACGGCATGGGCATCGTCCATCACGCGAACTACCTGCGCCACTGCGAGAACGCGCGGGTCGCCTGGCTGGAAGAGCACGATCGCGCCTACACCGAATGGATCGCCGCCGGCCTGCACTTCGCCGTGACCCGCGTCGAGCTCGACTACCGCCGGCCCGCCCGCTTCGACGACCGGCTCGAGATCACGACCTGGCTCGAATGGGTTCGCGGCGCTTCCCTCGCGATGGGCTATGCGATCGTCGGCCGGGGCGAGCTGCTCGTCCACGGCCGGACCGAGCATGCCTCGGTCGACGATGCGGGACGCATCCGGCGGATTCCGCGCGAGGACCGCAGCCGACTCGCCATGCACGCGGTGGAGCGCGCCTGAGGCCGCGGCACGGCCGCCGAATCGCTCCTGGTCCGCTCCCGGCCCGCGCTCGACCCGCTCCCGGCCCGCTTCCGAATCGCCTAACGCGAGCGCTTCCCGCGCAGCACGCGGCCCAGATCCCCGACCCGCAGGCGGAGCTCGCGCTCGAACCAGGACGCCGTCGACTGGATGACTTCGAGGGCATCGCCCTGCCCCGACCAGTGCCCGCGCACGACGTCCGGATGGACGTGGTTGACGAGCCGCGAGAGGCAGGCGGCGACGATGAAGAGATCGTCGAGCATTCCGATCGGGCCGAGCACGAGGGCGGGCAGCAGATCGATCGGCGACACGACGTAGGCGAGCCCGGCGACGGCGATCGCCTTCTCGACGATCGGCACCCGACCATCGCGCATCAGACGCCCGAGCAGGATCGTCAGATCGGGCAGCAGGAGCACCAGATCGCGCGCGCCCGTCGTCGCCCCCGGCCGCGGCGGCACGACACGCTCACGCAGCCGATCGTAGAAGCGGCGCTCGCGCGGATTCAGCTCGATCATGATCGGCCCCTCGCTCATCACTCGCTCCCCCCGTCGCGACCGCCACCGGCGTCGCGCAGCGCGCGCGCCGGGTCGACACCCGGATCGAGGCCGATGCGCTTCGGCCCGGGCGGAGGCAGCGGCTGGCTCGCGCGCAGGATCCCGATCATCGCACGCCCGTCCAGGGGCGCATCGAGACGCAGGCCGAGCAGCCGCGCGATCGTCGGTCCGACGTCGACCAGCGCCAGCTCCGGCATCCGCACGCGCTCGCGCACCCCACGCCCCCAGGCGACGAATCCGACCGCGCCCCCCGCCTCGCGGCTCCGCCCGTCTTCGCCCCGAACGACCCCGCCCGCGCTGCTGCGCAGCTCGGCGGGACGCAGGAGCGGGCCGACCAGGGCGTTGCCGAAGACATGGCCCGGACGTGCCCCGAGCCCGAACCAGGCCTGCGGATCGCCTCCGCCGGAGGCGAGATCGGCGGCCGCGACGACGTCGAAAGCCCGGCTGCGCTCGGCCTCGGCTTCGAGGACCCGCCGCGCGGACAAGGCGCTCTCGGCATCGCGGGCATAGATGTAGGCGCTGCGGCCGTGGGAGAGCGAGAGCGCGAGCCAGCTGCGCACGCCGCTCTTCGAGCGCGGATCGCGGCCGATCAGGTTCTCGCGGACGAGCGCCGTATTCGGAGCGATCTCGGTATGGACCGGGCGATAGGCGACGTCGCCGACGACGAAGATCGCGGTGTCGGCGAGTCGCGCCCCTTCGCCCAGGCAATCGACGAGGCGGCCGAGGCGCTCGTCGACGCGGCGCAGGCTCTCGGCATGCTCGGGCGTGCCGTGGCCCGCGATCGCGATGGCGGTCGCGGGCTCGACGAGGCGGATCAGCCAGAGCGCGGGATCGCGCTCGGAGCGGACGACGTCACAGGCCGCATCGATGAAGGCGCCGTCGCGCTCGCCCGCAGTGGGCCAGGTCGCCGGACTGCGCGGCTGGCCCGAAGCGCTGCGCGGCGACTCGGCGAGATCCCGCTCGGCGCGGGCCGCGAGGCTCTCGACGAGGGGCGGGCTCGAGCGTCGGCGCACGGCCTCGAGCCAGGTCGACGCGCCCGGATCCGGGGCGCCGTCGGGAACGAGCAGCTCGATGCGCGCGCCCTCGGTCGTCGGCCATCCGAGCGAAAGGACCCCGCGCCCGAGCGCCGCATCCCAGAGCGTCGTCGCCTTGAAGAGGCGAACGTCGATGGCGGGGCGGGCGCGGTTCTCCTCGGCCACGAGGATCTCGTCGGCGACGATGCCGTGGCGATCCGGACGCAGGCCGGTCACGAGGGTGGCATGGGTGGCGTAGCTCGATCCCGGCGTCGGCGGCGCCGCCGCGATGCCGAACGTCCCTTCGGCCGCGAGGCGTGCGAGATTCGGCATGCGCGGCGCGTCGGCCGGGCCCGCCGTGAAACCGGAAGGCTGCAGAAAATCGGCCGATTCGAGCCCGGCGACCGTCACCAGCACGACCCGCCGAGGGGCTCCCGCCTCCCGGAGCGCCTCGGATCGCGTCGCCTCGGCCTGCTCGGCGCGGCGCAGCGAGGGCGATGCGCCTGCACACGCGAGGGCGAGCAGGGCCCCGATCCCGATCAGCACGCCTTCCGTCCGCAATCGCGCCTCCTGTCCCGAACCGCGTCGCCCCGAACGGACCCGCGCCGCGCGGAGACCATGACACAGGACACAGGGACCAGCATGAGGACCCGCTCGGCCCCCGTCGCGGCTCGCTTTTTCCGGCTCGGACCCGGGGCCGGCGGCCACTCGGAGGCAGCCACCGCCCACGATCTCGCCTAACTTCCGGCGCGTCCGGATCGCGTCCGCCCGTTTCGAGACCGACGAATCGAAGCCGAGAGAATCGACCCCGATGGAGCCGTCTTCCCAGTTCCAGGACATCGACATCCGCCTGGCCGAGCCCGTGCATGGTCTCGACCACGTCCGCGGTGTGCTCGGCGTGCCCGAATGGTGGCCGACGGGCGAGCGCGTCGCGGTCGTGTTCGCCCACGGCAGCGCGAGCGATCTCGACGACCCGTTGATCGTGACCCTCTGTCGCGCATTGACCGCTCGCAGCATCCTGACCCTGCGCTTCAACTTTCCGTTCGCCGAAGCCGGCAAGCGCAGCAGTGCCGACTCGCCCCTCGTGCTCGAACGCTGCTTCCGCGCGGCACTGAACGTGCTCGGCCGCGATCCGGCGGCACTGCCCGCGCGACTCTTCCTCGGCGGCATCGGGATCGGCGCGCGCGCAGCCGCCGGGCTCGTCGCCGATCCGGTGCGCGCGGATGGCCTGTTCCTGCTCGGCTTCCCGCTGCATCCCCAGGACAAGCCCGCGCAGGCCGATCCCGAGGTCCTCTTCCGAACGACCTCGCCGATGCTCTTCATCCAGGGCGAACGCGATCGACGCTGCGACGGGGAAGCGCTGCGCAAGGCGCTGCGCCGGGTCGGCGCGCCGATGGAGCTCTACGACGTCGCGGAGGCGGACAGCCACTTCCACGTGCCCCGCCGCTCGGGGCGCACGAACGAGGAAGTGCAGGCCGAGATCTTCGGCGTCCTCTCGAACTGGATCGCACGCCGCCTGCGCGGCCCGGGAATCGCACCATGACCAGCGCCCAGGATCTCTACTTCGTCCAGCAGCTCGTGGGCGACATGCAGAACTTCGCCTACCTGATCGGCAGCCGCAGCGCGCGCCAGGCCTTCGTCGTCGATCCCGCCTGGAACGTGCAGGGCCTGCTCGATCGCGCCGCGCAGGACGGGATCGAGATCGTCGGCGCGCTCGTCACCCACTATCACCAGGATCACGTCGGCGGCGAGATCTTCGGCCACCGCATCGAGGGCGTCGCCAAGCTGCTCGAGCTCGCGCCGATGCCGATCCACGTCCACAAACACGAGGCCCAGGGCGTCCAGCAGGTGACCGGCGCCTCCGCCGGCGATCTCGCGATCCACGAAGGCGGCGACCGGCTCGAGCTCGGCGCCATCGAGATCCGCCTGCTCCATACACCGGGGCACACGCCGGGCAGCCAGTGCTTCCTCGTGGCCGAGCGCGACGCCGCCGGTGCCCGGGCCGGTCATCTCGTCGCCGGCGACACGCTCTTCCTCGACAGCTGCGGCCGCGTCGATCTGCCGGGCAGCGATCCGCGCGCGATGTACGAAAGCCTCGCCACCCTCCGCCAGCTGCCCGACGAGACGACGCTCTTTCCCGGCCATCTCTACTCCCCAGAGGGGCACGACGCCCTCGGTCGTCAGAAGCGCACGAATCCCTATCTGCGCGCCGCGAGCGTCGAGAACTTCCTCGAGCTGATGGGCTACTAGCGACTCGCCGCGCTGCCCGGGGCCCGCACTCCGCGACTCGCCGCCCTGATTCGTTGCGTTGAAATGGGCACCCCCGGGCTGTAGAGTGCGGGCGTTCGAAAACCCGGCCATCCGCGTCGGGACCATGCGATTAACCGCTTCATTTCTATCGGAGGCTCGCCCCCCATGAAGGTCATGGTGTGCCTGAAGCAGGTGCCCCATCAGGACGCACGTCTCGACGTGAAGTCCGATGGCTCCTGGATCCAGGAAGACAACATCAAGTTCGAGATCAACAGCTACGACACCTACGCCGTCGAGGAAGCCCTCCGGATGAAGGATAAGTCGGGGGCCGAAGTCGTCGTCGTGTCGATCGGTCCGGACCGCGTCACCCAGGCCCTGCGCACGGCGCTCGGCATGGGCGCCGATCGCGCCATCCACGTCAACGATCCCGCGGCGATCGGGGCCGACAACCTCGGCACCGCCAAGATCCTCGCCGCGATCGCGAAGGCCGAGAGCGCCGACGTGATCTTCGCCGGCCTCATGGCCGACGACGGCAACGGCGCCGCGATCCCGCCGATGGTGGCCGAGCTGCTCGACATCCCGTCGGCGACGGGCGTGCTCGCGATGACCGCGGACGGCGGCTCCATCAAGGCGGAGCGCGAGCTCGAGGGCGGCGCTCTCGAGGTCGTCGAGATGCCGACGCCGTGCCTGATCGCGATCCAGAGCGGTGCCAACCAGGTCCGCTATGCGTCGCTCAAGGGCATCATGCAGGCGAAGAAGAAGCCGGTCGACGTCAAGAGCCTCGCGGATCTCGGTCTCGCCGATTCCGTCGGCGGCGCCAACAACAAGACGGCGATCAAGAAGATCTACGTACCGAAGAAGGGCGATTCCGCCGAGATCCTGAAGGGATCGACGGACGAAATCGTCGCCCAGCTCGTCACCAAGATCAAAGAGCTCGGCCTGCTCTAGAACCCGCCGCGCGGCCGCTTCCGAGGGGCGCGCGCGATCCTTCCCGTTCCAGAACGGGAGGAAGACGAACAAGAAGAGGAGAGAACGATGGGAACCATCCTCGTCGTTGCAGAAATCTCGAAAGGCGCGATTCGCGAAGCTTCCTACGAGCTCGTCGCGATCGCCCGCGAGCTGGCCAGCGCCGGCGGCCACGAGGTCAACGGCCTCGTGATCGGCTCGGGCGTCGGCGAGCTCGGCAAGACCTTCGCCGGCAGGGGCGCCGGCAAGACGTACGTCGTCGATTCGCCGGCGGCCGCCAACTACAACCCGGAGGTCCATGGCAAGGCGATCAAGGCCGCGGCGAAGGCCGCGAACGCGTCGCTCGTCCTGATCTCGAACACGCCGACGGGCTGGGACGTCGCACCGCGCGTCGCCGCGGGCCTCGACTGCGCGTTCGTGTCGGACTGCTTCAAGGCCTCGGCCGCGGGCGCGGACTTCAACTTCGTGCGCCGCGTCTTCAACGGCAAGCTCGATGCGGAGATCAGCTCGACGGGCCAGACCGTCGCGACGATCCAGCCCGGCGCCGTCTCGGCCTTCACGGGCACGAGCGACGGCGCCACCGAGGCGCTTTCCACCGACGTTTCCGCGAAATCGAAGTTCGTCGAGATCAAGATCGCCCAGTCGACGGGCGTCGACCTGACCAAGGCCGACGTGATCGTCTCGGGCGGCCGCGGTGTCGGCGCGCCGGAGAAGTTTCCGGAGGTCATCCAGCCCCTCGCCGATGCGCTCGGCGGCGCGATGGGCGCCTCGCGGCCGGTGGTCGACGCGGGCTGGCTCGATCATCCCTACCAGGTCGGCTCGTCGGGCCAGGTCGTCGCACCGAAGCTCTACATCGCGGCGGGCATCTCGGGCGCGATCCAGCACCTCGTCGGCATGAAGGCCTCGAACTTCATCATCGCGATCAACAAGGATCCCGATGCTCCGATCTTCGAGGTCGCGAACATCGGCGTCGTAGCGGACCTCTTCGAGATCGTGCCCGCGCTGACCGCGGCGGTGAAGGCGGCCAAGGGCTAGATCTTCTCGGTCCGGAGAGCCGGCCGCCCTGCGGTCGGGCGAATTCGAGGGGCTCGTCGCGCAAGCGGCGAGCCCCTCTCGTTTTCGGCATGCGACTCGGCTTGCGCGCTCGCCCTCCGTCGAGCACGGCGCATCATGACACCGAAATCTGTACTCATCCGGTGTTCCCCCGATCCGATTCCGGATCGTCGATCGGGCGGATACGAATGCGCCGAACCAGTGCACATGACATCGATCACCTTCGAGCGGGGCAGAGTCGACGCACGTCGACATCGCCGATTCGCCCGTTATGCTCGTGTCACGTTCATCCGGTCGGTCGTCGGATTCCTCCGAGACTCACCTTGCGCTCTCTCCTCAATCGTTCCTCCCCCCCGATGGAGTTGACCGATGAGAGATCTGCATTCGACGTTCTTCTCGTTCTCTTCGGCAGTCGAACGCTTCGCCGCCCGCATCGCGGGCTCGATCCGCAGACGTGATCATCACCGGCGTGCGCTCGATCGGTCCGAACGCGGATCCCGATCGGCCACGATCACCGCCGAACGCAGCTCGGACGGAAGCCTGCCCGGAAGCGCCCACGACGCCGATCTGACGTGGAATCACGCGGAAACGATCGAGCAGGCCTCCCGCGCAGCGGAGCAGATGTTCGGTCGAAATCCGGGCGAGCTGATCGGTACGCCGTTGCGGCGTCTGATCGATTCGCGTGGGCACGACGCTCTGAACCTCAATCTGATCGATGCGAGTGCGGCTCGAGAAGCGGACCACGAGCGTTTCGCGTTCACGTTCTGCGGCGTCCGCTCCGACGGGACCCGGTTTCCCGTCGAGATGACCATCGTCCCCGCGAGCACCGAAGGGCGAAAGGCGTACGACGCGTTTCTGCGAGATCTGTCCGCGCCCGCGAGCGCGAGTGCGGACTTGAAGAGATCGGAGTCCCTGCGGACGGTCATCGACACCCTGCCGGACGCGGTGCTCGTCCATCGCGACGAGATCCTGGTCTACGTGAACCAGAGCTTCGTCGACCTGCTCGGCTACGCGAGGGCGGACGATCTGCTGGGAATGAATCTTCGCGAGCTGGTCCATCCCGATGGATGGGAGCTCGTGCGCAACCGCTTGCGGGAGCTCGAGGTCCTGGGCAAGCCCCTCGACCCTTGCGAGGAGCGCTTCGTCGCACGCGACGGCCGTGTCGTCACATTCGAGATGGCGAAGGTCCCGATCGAGTTCGACTCGCGACCCTCGGTCGTCGCCATCGGTCGGGACGTTCGCGGTCGTCAGCAGGCCGATCGAAGATTGCGACAGGCCGTCGAGTCGGCGCCGAGCGGGATGATCATGACGGATTCGGAGGGGCACATCGTCCTGGCCAACAGCCACGTGGAGCACCTCTTCGGCTATGGAGAATCCGAGCTGCTCGGGCAGCAGATCGAGATGCTGATTCCCGAGCGCTACCGGGCGCACCACCCCGACCTTCGACACGCCTACCTCGCCAATCCCAGCCATCGGCGCATGGGAATCGGCCCCGAGTTTCACGCGCTGCACAAGGACGGCCACGAGATCCCGGTCGAGATCATCCTCAACCCGATCACGATGGACGACGGCGTCTTCGTGTTGAGCTCCATCGTGGACGTCCGCGAGCGGAAGAAGGTCGAATCCCTGATCGCGATGGCAGACCGGATGTCCGCGGTCGGCACGCTCGCGGCCGGAGTCGCCCACGGGATCAACAACCCGCTCACCTACGTGAAGGGGAATCTCCAGTTCGTGCGCCGCGAGGCGGCCAAGCTGTTCGCGCACCACGGCGCCGGCAAGACGTCTTCGGAGGAATCCGATCTCCTGGTCGCCCTCGACCATGCCATCGAAGGGGCGGACCGGATCCGCGACCTGGTCGGCGATCTACTGACCTACGCGCGACACGAGCCCTCCGAGAATTCTCCGGGCATCGACCTGCATGCGGTCCTCGACTCCGTGACGCGAATGATCTCGAACGAGCTCAAGCATCGAGCGCAGCTCGAGACGACCTACGGCGCCGTACCACCGGTCGCGGGAGACTCCTCCCGCCTCGCACACGCACTGACGAATCTGCTCGTCAATGCCGCGCATTCCATTCCGGAGGGCAACGCCAGGCACAACAAGATTCGGATCAAGACCGATTACGAACCGGTGAGCGGCCTCATCGAAGTCGAGATTTCCGACACCGGCGCAGGCATCAGCGCGGAAGTGCTCCCGCACGTATTCGATCCCTTCTTCACGACCAAGCCGGTCGGGCGGGGGGTCGGTCTCGGCCTCTCCGTCTCCCAGGGCATCATCAATGGCCTCGGTGGAACGATCTGGATCGAAAGCGAGAGCGGACGTGGAACGAGGGTGCACTTGCGGCTACCGCCCGGTCGTGTCCGAGAAAAGCCTCTCGCGAAGGCGTCCCCGTCCACCTCGGAGCGGGGAAGCAGGCGGATCCTGCTGGTGGACGACGAGCCCCGAGTGCTCGAGATGATGGCTCGAATGCTCGGACATCACGACGTCGAAACGGCGACGGGTGCACGCGAAGCGCTTCGGAGGATCGAGTCGGGAGAGCGTTTCGACGTGATCTTCTGCGACCTGATGATGCCGGAGACGACCGGTGCACAGCTGCATGGCGTGCTCCGCGCGACCCATCCGGACCTCGCGAAGCGAGTGGTCTTCCTGACCGGCGGTGCGTTCACCCTGGAGTCGAGAACGTTCGCCGAGTGGGTCCCGAATCCGGTCCTCCAGAAGCCGGTCGAGCTCGAGACGCTCGAGGCGGCGATCCGTGAGATCGCACCGGAGCTGGCTCTGGCCGAAGAGGACGAACGTGGCTCGATGATTGGATCGTAATCGAGCCGATCGAGGCGATCCGACCCTGCCGCCCATACGCGGGCTCGGATGGACTCGGACTCTGACTCGCGCTCAGCCAACCGACCTCGGTAGGCCCGCCGAATTCAGTGCCCACGCTCTCGTTGCATGAACCGGCTAGTGAACTGCCCCCCGTAGCTCTGTCTCACACGCTCTGGGATCTCGATCCGGCTCACGAACAGCCTCGCCCTTAACACTCGTCCGATGCTCCATCGCACCCGCGTGATCCCGAGCCGCTGCGCCGGCGTCCCCTTCGTCGGCTGACGCTCCGAAGCCACCTTCACCAGGTTCCGCCACACCTGAAAGATCGCGTGGCGGTGAATCACCGCCTGGATCCGCTTCGAGAACGCCACCGTCTCGCGCTTGTGATTCGCCCCGCTGTGCCGCACGAACATGTGATGCGCGTTGATCGCGAACAGCGGGTTCTTCGCCGTTCGCGGAGCCTTCGAGTGGGTCGTCTCGTGCTCGATTCCGGGGCGTCCGAGGCGTTTCAGGGCTGTTCTGTATTCAGACTTCTCGTCGGTGCGAAGCTCGATCGGGCCTTCGGTGGGGAGGTTCGTTCGGAGCAGCTCGAGCACGTCGCGGGTCAGGGCCTTCGGGTCGGGGCGGCCGAGCTTCTCCTCGTAGGCCGCCCTTCGCTTCTTCTGGAGCTCGGTCATCGTCCCGCCGCGGCGGCGTTCGGTGACGACGAAGTCGTGGCTGTAGTAGGTGGCGGCGCCGATGAGGCCCGTCAGCTCGAGGGGCCAGTACTGGCCGCCGGCGAAGGTGCCGAGGCCGTCCATCACGACGGGCTCCTGGGAAAGATGGGCCTGGGCCTTCTTGCGGAAGGTCTCGTGGAGGAGCAGGCAGTGGCGGCCGAGGCGGTCGACGAGGCGCTGGATGGTGGCGTGGACGACGCCGAATTGGCGGGCGATCTGGCGGTGTCCGGAGCCGGCGACTTCGGCGCGGAAGACGGGCTCGAGCAGGTCGGGTCGACGGAGCCAGTAGGTGGGGGAGAAGGTCTGTGAACTGAAGGCGCGGTGGCAGTGTGAACAGCGGTATCGCTGGATGCGGTGGGGCGGGCATCGCGGTGGTAGAAGCCGGCTCGTTTGAAGCGCCAACCGGTTGAATCCAGATGGAAAACGCAATCGGGGTTGGGGCAGTGGGGCGGCTTGAAGGCTGAGGGCGAATCGGAGGGGCTCGGCATGACCCTGCTAAGAGCAGGGATCGTGCCGGAAACAATCAACGAGCCACGTCAGATACGTCGCTGAAGGGGGTTGACCAGGATCCTCAGCGGCGGCGCGGACCTCCCGCCAGCCCGATCAACGCCATCACACCGGCCGCGAGCCCCGTCGCCGCGGCCGGCTCGGGGACGGCGAAGACCGAAGCGTTCAGCTCGAGCCGCAGATGATGGGTCTGGGGCGACGCCGTTTCGTTCACGAAGGTTCTCGACAGGGTCGGCATCGCATCGACGACGGCCCCGCCCGCCGACGCGGAGTAGGCGTCGATCGCCAGGGGGACGTTCGCGCCACCGGGATCGTTGATGTCGACTTCGGGGAGATAGAGCTGGAAGCTCGCGAAAGCGTCTCCGACGTCGCCGGGCTCGGACTCGATGTAGACGAACGTCTCGCCCGGATCGAGCAGCAGGTTGGCCGTCGTGAACGGAAGCACGACCAGTTCGAAATCGTACGCGACGCCGGCTCCGACGGCGTCGCCGGAGGCGACCGGACCGTAGACGAAGGCTTCGGCCGAATTCCAGAATTCGTTGGTCGGATCGTCGTTGTAGAGGCTCGCCTGCGTGACGCCTTCGGCGACCGTGAGATCCGCCGTCGGCCACTCCCCGGCGATTCCATCCCAGCTCTGGGTCGTCCAGACGATCGGCACCGTCGGCCCCGGCACGTCCGATGCGCGAACCCGCTCGTCGAGGGTCGTCCACTCGTATCCTGGCCCCGTCCACGACTCCACGAAGAGACCGTTGCCGAGGAAGTTCATTCCGATCGACACGTCCCAGGCCGACGCCGAGCCGGCGGCGGTGATGCACGCCGCGAGGACGACGACGCCCCGCAGCCGATGATCCGATCGAAGCGCCACGAGGACCTACCTTTCCGAATTGCTTTCCGCACTGTGTTTCGCGCGAGATCCCGCGCTGCATTCCGCGGCGCATGCTCGACCCGTCGTCGCGACGCATCCGTCCGACGGCTCGATCTGCGTTCCGCGTCCACGCAACCGATCGGGCCGCCATGAAATTCCCCCATCGCTGATCGGGTCGCAAGCCGATTCCGATCGCCACCTAGCATCTCCACTCTTCCGCCCGCGAATCGGATGATCGGAAAAGTCGTTTCGAACCCGCGAGTTCCGGCCCGGACTGCCGGCAGGTGAAGGTCTCGGATCCGTCCCCGGCAACGAGCTGGATCCAATGATAGTGATTATCGATGATATGAATTTGAACAATCCATTTTACGGATTCATGTACCGACCCGATCCTCTGGCCATCGCAGACGAGAGGAGCGCCGCCGGACGGGCCCCGGGCCCGGATCCGGACGAGGCGGGAAGGATCCCCGCCCCGGGCGGCGCCCCGAACCACGACGGAGGAACGAGAGATGGCATCGGCCAGACGAGCAGCGATCGAGGTGGGCCAGGCAATTCCCAGCGCGCAGGTGAGCGTCCAGACCGAGGCGGGCTGGCGATCGGTCGACGCACGGACGCTCTTCGAAGGGCGGGACGTCGTCGTCTTCGCTCTGCCCGGGGCCTTCACGCCGACCTGCTCCTCGAGCCACCTGCCCGGCTACGAAGAGCTCGCTCCGGCCTTCGAGGCGGCGGGCATCGACGCGATCTACTGCCTCTCGGTCAACGATCCCTTCGTGATGGAGGCCTGGGGGCGGCAGCAAGGCATCCGGCGCGTCGAGCTCATCGCCGACGGCAACGCTGCGCTGACCCGCGCCCTCGGCATGGACGTCTCGAAGGAGGATCTCTGCTTCGGCGTGCGCTCCTGGCGGTACGCGATGATCGTGCGGGACGGCGTCGTCGCGGCGCTCTTCGTCGAGCCGGACGTCGCCGGGGATCCGTTCGAGGTCTCCGATGCCGAGACGGTGCTGCGCAGCCTGGTGCCGGATGCGAAGCTCGCACCGCCGGTCACGATCTTCACGCGGCCCGGCTGTCCCCATTGCCGGCGAGCGAAGGCGCTGCTCGACGGGCGTGGCTGGGCCTACGACGAGATCGAGATCGGGCGTGACGCGACGTCGCGGTCGCTCGCGGCGGTCGCGGGGGCGACGACGGTGCCCCAGGTGTTCATCGGCGGTCGGCTCGTCGGCGGCGCGGACGCGCTCGAGGCCGAGTTCGCAGCGCGCTGAGGTACAGCGCGCTCGGGATGCGGGCTCGCCCTCGGATCGGGCGAGCCCGCCTGCTTCCGAGCGGGTACGCACGCCGGTAGGCGACGGTGGGCGGCCGGGAGGGACGGAAGGATGGGAGTCGTCATGGAGCCGAACGCACGCATCCCGGCGGATCCGGGCTTCACCCTGACGGAGCTGCGTTATGCGGTCGCGATCGGGGAGACGCTTCATTTCGGGCGCGCCGCGGCGGCCTGCCACGTCAGCCAGCCGACGCTCTCGGCCGGGCTCCGCAAGCTCGAGGAGATCCTCGGCGTCCAGATCTTCGAGCGCTCGAGCAAGCAGGTCCGCCCGACCCGGGAGGGCGAGCGCATCCTCGCGCGCGCCCGCGCCGTGCTCGAAGAGGCGCGGCAGCTGGTCGACCAGGCGGTCGGTGCGCAGGGGCCGCTCGTCGGACCGATCCGCGTCGGTGTGATCCCGACGCTGGCGCCCTACCTGCTGCCCTGGCTGATCCCGGCACTCGCGAAGCGCCTGCCCGATCTCGAGCCGATCGTGCAGGAAGGCATGACGCATCAAATCCTCGACCGCCTGCGCGAATATGCCCTCGACGCGATCGTGCTCGCGCGTCCGTTCGAGGAGAGCGGGCTCGTCGTCCATCCACTCTTCCACGAGCCCTTCCTGCTGCTCTGCCCCGCCGATCACGCCCTCGCGAAGCGCAAGCGGGTCGCCCAGCAGGCCCTCGAGAGCGAGCGCGTGCTGCTGCTGACCGAAGGCCATTGCCTGCGCGACCAGGCACTCGAGATCTGCCGCACGCAGCGCTCGCGCGGGCCTTCGCCCGAAGGCGACTATCGCGCCACCAGCCTCGAGACGATCCGCCAGATGGTGATCGCCGGGCTCGGCCTGACCCTGATGCCGGCCATGGCGCTCACCGACGAGGATTTCCGACGCAAGTCGACGGCCGTCCGGCCCTTCGCATCCCCGGCCCCCGGCCGCGAGATCGTGCTCGCCCATCGCCGCGGCAGCCCGCGCAGCGAGGGCTTCGCCCACCTCGCCCAGCTCGTGCGCGCCGAGCTGCCCGAGTCGGTGGAATCGATCGAGATGCCCCGCGCCCTCCGCTGATCCGGCGGGAGCACGGTGGGGGCCGAACCACGAACGAGGACGGCGACGCAACCTTCGAGGCTGCGCCGCCGTCCCAAGCACCGGATCGGTTGGCCGGTCCGGGGAGCGGGCCGCTCGCCTAGCGACCGAGATCCATGACTTTCGTCCAGGCCTGGACGAAGTCGTTCACGAACCGCTCGCCCCCGTCCGCCGCGGCGTAGACCTCCGCCACGGCCCGCAGCTCCGAGTGCGACCCGAAGATCAGGTCGACCGGCGTCGCGGTCCACTTCTTCTTCCCGCTCGCGCGGTCGAAGCCTTCGTAGAGGCCCGGATCCTTCTCGGACTTCACCCAGCGCGTCGACATGTCGAGCAGGTGGACGAAGTAGTCGTTGCCGAGGGTGCCGGGGCGATCGGTGAAGACGCCGTGGCGCAGGCCGTTCGCGTTGGCGTCGAGCGCCCGCATTCCGCCGACGAGGACGGTCGTCTCGGGCACCGTCAGCGTGAGCAGGCTCGCCCGCTCGACCAGCATCTCCGCCGGCGAGAGCCGGCTCGCCGATCCGTAGTAGTTGCGGAACCCGTCCGCCGCCGGCTCGAGCACGGCGAACGAGCTCACGTCCGTCTGGGCCTGGGAGGCGTCGCTGCGGCCGGGCGTGAAGGGCACGTCCACGTCGTGGCCGCCCTGCTTCGCCGCCTGCTCGATCGCCGCATTGCCGGCGATCACGATCAGATCGGCGAGAGAGACCTGCTTCCCGCCCGCGTTCGCGCGGTTGAAGTCCTTCTGGATGCGCTCGAGCTTCCCGAGCACCTTCGCGAGGCGCTTCGGATCGTTGACCGCCCAGTCCTTCTGCGGCGCGAGCCGGAGGCGCGCCCCATTCGCGCCGCCGCGTCCGTCGCTGTCGCGAAAGGTCGCGGCCGAGGCCCAGGCGGTGCGGACGAGGTCGGAGACGGAGAGTCCCGTCGCGAGGACCTTCGCCTCGAGCCGCTCGACGTCGCTCGCGTCGACGAGCGGATGCGCGACCGGCGGTACCGGGTCCTGCCAGATCGGGCTTTCCTGCGGAACCAGCGCGCCGAGGTAACGCGAGCGCGGGCCCATGTCGCGATGGGTCAGCTTGAACCAGGCGCGGGCGAAGGCGTCGGCGAACTCGTCGGGATCCGCACGGAAGCGTTCGGCGATCTTGCGATAGGCGGGATCCTCTTTGAGGGCGATGTCCGTCGTGAACATGATCGGCGCGTGCCGCTTGCTCGGATCGTGCGCGTCCGGAGCGAGCTGGGCCGCGTTCGGATCGGTCGGCTTCCACTGGATCGCGCCGGCCGGGCTGCGGGTCTGGACCCAGTCGAAGCCGAAGAGGTTGTCGAGGTATTGAGTGGTCCAGGCGATGGGATTCGCGGACCAGGCGCCTTCGAGGCCGCTGGTGACGGTGTCGGCGCCGACGCCGGTGCCACAACGATTGCGCCAGCCGAGCCCCTGCTCCTCGAGCCCGGCAGCGGCGGGATCGGGGCCGACACACTTCGACGGATCGTGGGCCCCGTGCGCCTTGCCGAAGGTATGACCGCCCGCGATCAGGGCGACCGTCTCTTCGTCGTTCATGGCCATGCGACCGAAGGTCTCGCGGATGTCGCGCGCCGCTGCGAGGGGATCGGGCTTGCCGTTCGGGCCCTCCGGATTCACGTAGATGAGGCCCATCTGCACGGCCGCGAGCGGATTCGCGAGCTGGCGATCGCCGTGGTATCGCGCGTCGCCGAGAAACTCCTTCTCGGGTCCCCAATCCGTGAGATCCGCCTGCCAATCGTCCTCGCGACCGCCGGCGAAGCCGATGGTCTCGAAGCCCATCGACTCGAGGGCGACGTTGCCCGTCAGGACCATCAGATCGGCCCAGGAGATCCGGCTCCCGTATTTCTGCTTGATCGGCCAGAGCAGGCGCCGGGCCTTGTCGAGGCTGACGTTGTCGGGCCAGCTGTTCAGCGGTTCGAATCGCTGCTGCCCGCCGCCCGCACCGCCGCGGCCATCGGCGATCCGATACGTGCCGGCGCTATGCCAGGCCATGCGGATGAAGAACGGCCCATAGTGGCCGAAATCGGCCGGCCACCAATCCTGCGAATCGGTCATGAGCGCGCGCAGATCCGCCCGCACGGCCTCGAGGTCGAGCTTTGCGAACTCGGCGGCGTAGTCGAAGTCGGGGCCGAGCGGATTCGATTCGGCCGCATGCAGCCGGAGCGGCTGGAGGTCCAGTCGCTCGGGCCACCAATCCTGGTTCGACATCCCACGCGCCTCGGCGCCGGCCGAGCCCGCCGGCCCGACGAGGCCGGTGCCCGCCAGCACCAGCACCAGGGCGATCACACTGATTCGCTTCATGTCCATCTCCTCCTGCCGGCGGAATGGATCGCCGGACGAGCGGACACTAATGTGCGATCGGGGCCCGGGGAAATGGAATCGCTCGATCGGTGCGATAGGCAGAACGAATCAGGGTGCGCCTCCGCACTCGCGCGCGCTCATCGCGATCCGGACGATTCGGTTAGAATGGCCCGCACCCACGATGGAGAGAAACATTGGGCGACCACAAGGATTACATGCGCGGTGAGCAGGAAGGGTACAGCGGCATGTCGCGTGGCCTGCCGAAGAACTTCGCCGAGTCGGTCGGTCGGGCCGCCGGCGAGAGCCGTCGGCAGCGCGAAGTGGAGCGCCGCCGGGGCTCCAGCGAGGGCACGGAGGCCGGCGAGGCGATGTCGCCCTTCGCGTACCTCGCCTCGTCGGGCGCGGTCGTCTTCGTCCTGCTGCTGCTGCTCGTTGCGTTCGCGAAGGGCATCGTGGTCAAGCTGATCGTCGCCGGTTTCGCCGTGGCTGCCTTGTTCAGCGTGAGCCGGATCCGGCCACGCCTCGGCAAGCTGACGCCGATCTACGTCGGCCTGCTGATCGGCCTGCTGCTCGGCTGCCTCGAGTCGATCGCCACGGGTGCGCGGCTGAACCTCTTCAACCTCTCGACCTTCCTCTTCCTGGGCGCCACGCTCGGTTCCGTCCCCGCGCTGATCGCCGGCTTCCGGCGGCGTTAGCTCCGGGCCCGGTCGGGCGACCAGCGTCCGGCGTCACCCCGCCGCCCGATCGACCCCGACGCCGCCCCTCCGCAGATCGCCGCGCCCTGGCCCGGGCGGCCGTGCGCCACGGGTGGACCTCCCGAGCTTCTCGATGCTTTCCCGGAGTCGGAGCACGCCTTTCCCGCCCGGCCTCAGGACGAGTGCCGAGCGGACCGATGGACACGCCGTGGAAATCGAACGGCGCATCCTCCTCCTCGACAGTCTGGCGGGCGAGCTCCAGGCGCTCGCCCTCGAGCTGATGGGCAGCGAGTTCGGCGTCCATTATGCGAACGACGTCGACGAAGCCCAGCTGATGGCCCGCGATGCCGGCGGCAAGATCATGGCGGTGCTCTTTTCGACCGCACTGCCGCTCGAGCGGGTCTCGACGATGGCGCTGCGCTTCGGGGTCAAGCCGGCGGGCCTCGTGCCGGTGGGCCCGAAGCCGGCGAAGCGGGTCGTCGCGGCGCTCGCGTTCCACGGCGTGCGCTGGCATCTCTGGGACGAGCCCTCGCACGAGGCGATCCGCTTCGTGCTCTCGAGCGTGCTCTTCGAACGCGATCCTTTCGAGCTCCGCTACCACCTGCGCGTCCCGACGACCCTCGCCGCACGGCTCGAGCTCGGCGGCCGCAAGAGCGAGGCGACGATCCGCGACATCGGGCTCGGCGGTGTCTGTCTGCAGGGCGGCGATCTCGGCGAGATCGGCGAGACGGGCACGGTCTCCTTCGAAGTCGAAGGCCGCCCCGTCACCCTCGGCTGCCGCGTCGCCTGGAAGGCCGGCGACGGATCGGATGCGGTCCGCATCGGCGGCGTCCAGTTCCTCGAGGTGGACCCCGAATCCGGTGACGCCATCGACAGCATTCGCAAGGGCTTCATCGCGCGGCAGCGCATCGAGAAGCCCACCGCCTAGGAGCCTGACCGGCGCCAACGCCGCTCTTCGCCGCCGCTCAATGCCAGAGACGTGGACCGCCAATTTCACCCGGCACGATCCGTGCTGAGTGGCGGGCATGCTCGCCACCACACCCGACCGACGTCCGCCCTACTGCCCCCATCCCGACTGTGATTCCCGAATGAATCCAGCTGCTTGGCACTTCATCAAGAAGGGCTTCTACTGGCGAAAACGCAGCCCCCACCGCGTCCAGAAATACCAGTGTTCACGCTGCCGACGAGGATTCTCCTCCTCCACCTTCTCGCCGGCCTACTGGCTGCGCCGTTCCGATCTCCTGCCCGACGTCTTCCATCAGCTCATCAGCTGCGCCGGCTTCCGACAGATCGCTCGCGCAAGGAGCGTCTCCCACTCCACCGTGCGCCGCATCAGCGACCGCCTCGGCCGCCACTGCCTGCTCTTCCACGAGCAGTCGAGACCGAAGTCCTGTCCGAAAGAGCCCCTCGTCCTCGACGGATTCCGGAGCTTCGAACACAGCCAGTACTGGCCGATGGACCTGAACCTGGTCGTCGGCCCCAGCTTATTCGTCTACGGCTTCAGCGACGCGGAGCTTCGTCGCAGCGGGACGATGCGGCCCGCGCAGGCCGCGAAACGCGCGCTGCTCGAGCGGCGGTACGGAAAGCCCGATCCGCAGGCGACGCGCCGCTCGGTCGAGGAGCTGCTGCGAAGAGTCGTTCCACCGGGCGGAAGGGTGGAGCTGCGCTCGGACGAGCATCAGGCCTATCCCCGGGCCTTGTCGCGCCTTCCCGATCGCACCTTTTTCCATGCACGAACAAGCTCGAAGGCGGCCCGGACGACGAGCAACCCGCTCTTCGCGGCGAACTTGTCGGACCTGCTGATCCGGCACTCGAGTGCGAACCACAAGCGGGAGACGATCGCGTTCTCGAAGCGGCGGCAATCGGCGCTTTACCGGCTGGCGATCTGGACGGTGTGGCGGAACTACATGAAGGATCGGTCCGAGAATCGGCCCCGCGGAACGCCCGCGCAGGCGCTGGGGATCACGACGGGTCCGCTCGGGCTTCGGGAGATCCTGGCGCGGCGGCTGTTTCCGGAGCGGGTGGGGATCTCGGGGTGGTTGAAGCGTTGTTACGAGGGGCGGATCCGGACGCGGGCGATCGAGCGGTGTGCGGTGCATCGGGCGAGGCATGCGAGGTAGTCGAAGGTCGCATCGGCGAGCCGCGAAGGGCCGCTCTGTGATTCGTGGGGGTGAATTCTTCGGTCCACGTCTCACTGCCAGATCGGGGGATGCGCGCCGCGGACCTCCACGGTCTCGCCGACGACGGATCGCCCTGCGAGGCTCGCGAGGCGCTCCGGCGCCGCACGCGCCACGAGCCGCCGGCCGTCGGGGAGCTCGGCGATGATCGGCGCGCTCTCGACGCCGCCGTCGCGCCCGTAGACGACCGTGCCCCCGACGACCCGCGCAGTGCCCTCCGCTTCGAAGGCGACGGGCAGCGCCGCGGCGTCGATGGCCTGCTGCTCCCGATCGGTGTCGGCGAGCACGAAGGCCTCGCCCTGCTCGCGCGGGCGCGCGGCATAGACGCCGATCGAATGCTTCGAGAGGAAGCCGCCGTTGCCCGAGACGTAGGCGATCCCGCCCCGTTCGCGCAGGCGCTGCACGGCCGCGGCGATGCCGTGGCTCGTGTAGTTGTTGCCGGGCCCGCCGAAGAACGACATGCCGCCGGTCAGCGTCCAGCCGCGCGGGTCGTCGAGGGAGAGGCCGATCTCGCCGGCGCCGACCTCGACGGCGATCGGGAAGCAGGAATAGAGGTCGAAGCAGTCGATCGCGTCGACGTCGAGACCGGCCGCCGCGAGGCTGGCGCGGCCGGCGGCCCGGATCGCTGGCGACGCATCGAGGACCGGGCGCCGGGCGGGCGCGACGTCGCGATTGTTCGCCCCCGACCAGGGAAACACGCAGCGGTCCTGCAGCCCGAGCGCCCGTGCGAGGGCGAGATTCGTGACGAGCAGCGCGCTGCCGAGATCGACCTGCGCGAAGCTGTTCATCCGCTTCGTATAGGGCTCCGCCGTCAGCCGGTTCTCCGCGCCCGGGGTCGCGATCTGCTCGGGCGACCAGGCCGTCCGGAACCAGGCCATGGGGTTCGCGGCGGCGATCCCGGCACCGCGCGCGAGGAAGACCGCGAGCCGCTCGCGCCACTGCGCCGGCGTCGCGCCGGCTCGTGCGGCCCGGGCACTCTCGAAGACCGGATAGATGTCCGCGGGCCGGAGCAGCTTCGCCTCGATCTCGCTCGCCTCGACGAGCCCCGCGAGCGGCGTCCCCACGACCGGATCGGCCGCCGGGCCGGCTTGCCCGTCCGCCGGGCTCTGCAGCCGGAGGAAATCCGCCCCCGGCTCGGCGAGGCGCAGCGAGCGCGTCGCCTCGGCGCCGCAGACGAGGGTCGTCCGCAGCCGTCCGGCCGCGATCTGCGCGCAGGCGCGGTTCATCAGCCATTGCGGACTGTTCCCGCCCGCCGTCGAGACCTCGCAGGTGGCCTGCTCGAGGCCGAGCCTCGCGGCGATCTCGCTCGCCGGCGCCGTACTCGCCCGGGAGAAGGAAGGGGCGACGAACGAGATGCGCTCGACCTGCGCGAGCACCCCGGGTGCATCTTCATCCGCTGCGCGGGCCGCGCGTTCCGCGAGCAGGACGACGGAGGCGATGGCTTCGCGCTCGATCGCTTGCCCGATCCCCACCACCACCGGTACCCGCTCGGGATCGATCCCCATGCCCCGCCCTCCTCGCTCGTTCGCCCCGCCGTGCCGCCGCATCGCATCCGCGGGCGTGGCCCTGGCCAGAGAGTTCTAGCGTCTCGCGCCGGGGCGGGGCTATGCTGGGCCCCCTCGCAAAGCAGGACGATCCCATGGCATCCATGACCGATACTTCGCAATTCAAGAACGGCCTCAAGGTCATCCTCGACGGAAACCCGTTCACGATGGTCTACTTCCAGCACGTCAAGCCCGGCAAGGGCGGCGCCTTCGTCCGGACGAAGGTCAAGAACCTGCTGAACGGCCGCACGATCGAACGGACCTTCCGATCCGGCGAGAAGGTCGAGCTCGCCGACATCCAGGAAAAGTCGATGCAGTACCTCTACCAGGAGGGCGAGAACCTCGTCTTCATGGATCAGCAGACCTACGACCAGATCCCGATCCCGCCGGACGTGATCGGCGATGCCATCCAGTTCATGCTCGAGAACATGGAAGTCGACGTCCTCTTCTGGAACGGCCGGCCGGTGAACATCGAGCTCCCGAACTACATCGTGGCCAAGGTCGTGAAGTCGGATCCGGGCGTGAAGGGCGATACGAGCTCGGGCGCAACGAAGCCCGCGACGCTGGAATGCGGCGCGACGATCCAGGTGCCGCTCTTCATCAAGGAAGGCGACATGCTGCGGGTCGACACGCGGACCGGCGAATATTCGGAGCGCGTGAACCAGTAGGCGAAGCGCCGGGACAGCGGGGGAACATGGCGGCCGATCCTGAGTCGGATCCCGACGACCGCGACGGTCCCCGGGATCCCGAGGCCGAACGAGCGAGCGCAGGCAACCGTGGCGGCTTTCCAGGTCTCGGAGGCCCAGGTCTCGGAGCGCCGGGCCTCGGCGGGGAGGCGAGCCGCGACGGCCAGCGGCGTCCCCGGCGTGCGATCGTGCTCTCCGGCGGCGGCGCGCGAGGCGCCTACGAAGCCGGCGCCCTGCGCTTCATCCTCGACGACCTGCCGCGGCGCACGGGCATCCAGCCCGAGTTCGACATCATCTGCGGGACCTCGGTCGGCGCGATCCACGCCTGCTTCCTGGCCGCGACCGCCGACGAGACCGAGACCCGCGGCGACCGCCTGACCTCGATCTGGCAGAACCTGAAGGTCCACGAGGTCTTCCGCTTCACCGCCCGCGACTTCCTGCGCCTGCCCAAGCGGATGCTCGGCGTGAAGCGCGTCGCGAAGCTCCTGCGCGAGGGCCAGCGGCCCGATCGTCTCTACGGGCTGCTGAACACCGAGCCGCTCGAGCGCCTCGTGCTGCAATCGATCCCCTGGCGCGGCATCCGCCGCAACGTCCGGACGGGCAAGGTCGACACGGTCTGCATCGCCGCGACCCAGGTCGCCACCGGCCGCGCCGTCGTCTTCTGCGACAGCCATCGACCGGAGCTCCCGCCCTGGGCGAGCGTCGCCAACGTGCGCATGCAGCGGATCCGGCTCTCGCCGCTGCATGCCCTCGCCTCGGCGGCGATCCCGATGCTCTTCCCCTCGGTGCGGGTCGGTGCCCGGTATTATGCCGACGGCGGCCTGCGCCTCAACACGCCGCTCGCCCCCGCCGTCCGGCTCGGTGCCGATCGGGTGCTCGTCGTGGGCTTGACGCATCCGATCGGGCCGTCGGTCTCCGAGACGATCGCGCAGGAGCGGACCGCCGAGTTCGGCAATCCGATGTACCTCTTCGGCAAGGTGCTGAATGCGCTGCTGCTCTCGCCGATCGAGACGGACATCGCGCGGCTGCATTTCGTGAACGGCCTGATCCAGGCCGGCAGCGAGGTCTACGGCGACGACTTTCTCTCGCGCATCAACCAGCATCTCGCGCCCAACGGTCGCGCGCCGCTGAAGATCATCGACGATCTCGTGATCCGTCCCTCCGAGGACCTGGGCCGGATGGCGGGGGACGTCGTTCGCGACGATCCGAATCTCGACTTCGGCATGTTCCTCGATCTGCTGCGCAAGGCGACCGGCGCCGGATCGACCGCACGCGAGGCCGATCTGATGTCCTACCTGCTCTTCGACGCGAGCTATGCGAGCCGCCTGATCGAGGTCGGCTACAAGGACGCCGAAGCGCAGGAGGCGCAGCTCGCCGCCTTCTTCACGGACTGATGCGCGGCGACCAGCTCGCACGACAATGGCTCCTGATCCAGCGGCTCGCGAAGAGCCGCGGCGGCGTCGGCCTCGACGCCCTCGCCGACGAGCTCGGCTGCGTCCGGCGCACCGTCTACCGCGACCTCGACGCGCTCATGTACGCGGGCTTCCCCGTCCTCTCGGAGAAGCGCGACGGCAAGGCCTACTACCGCTTCCTCGACCAGTTCCAGCTCGGCCAGGTCCCGTTCACCCCCGACGAGCTGCTCGCCCTCGCCTTCTCGAGCGATCTGCTGAAGAGCCTCGAAGGCACCGTCTTCCACGACTCGATCCAGTCCGCGATCACCAAGATCAAGGCCGGCCTCGGCCCCGAGCTCTCGCGCTACCTCGAGCAGTTCCGCGACGCCTTCCGTGTGATGCCCGGCCCGCACAAACGCTATGCGGAGTCCCGGGAGACGATCCGCGCGCTCAACGACGCGGTGCAGGGCCGCCGGACGCTCGCCCTGCGCTACCGAAGCGGCCACAGCGGCGAGCAGAGCGAGCGGCGCATCGATCCCTACAAGGTCTGGTACAACGCCGGCGCGCTCTACGTCATCGGCCACGACCATTCGAAGGGGGCGATCCGGACCTTCGCCGTCGACCGCATCCTGGCCCTCGCCGAGACCGATCTGCGCTTCGAGCCGCCCCAGGGCTTCGACTTCGACGCCTATACCGCCTCGAGCTTCGGCGTCGTCGCGGAGCCCGCGACCCGGGTCCGCATCCGCTTCGACGAGCGCTGGGCGGCCTATGTCGGCGAGCGCGAGTGGCATGCGAGCCAGCAGACGACCGCGCTCGCGGGGGGCGGGATCGAGCTCCTCCTCGAGGTCGGAGCCGGACAGGAGCTGCTCGGCTGGGTGCTCTCGTTCGGTGCGGGCGCCGTCGTCCTCGAGCCCGAGAGCCTGCGCGATCAGGTCCGGTCCGCCCTCGTGGCGACCCTCGCCCGATACGGGCACGCGGGCTCGGACGCCGGATGAGCGCCCGGCGGATTCCCGGGTCGCCGCCGGGAACAAGGCCGCCCGGGCCGCACTCCAAGCCCACCGGGGACTGCGCCCAGCCCATCGGATTCCGACCGGACCTCGCTATCGTGCCGCCTCGCCGGCCGCCCAGACCGCGCCTGACGACCACGAACACCGGGAACGAGCCCCATCCTCGAACGCCCTGCAACCCTTCGAACCCCTTCGCGATCACGGGTGACGCCCAAGATGAGCCGGCTCCGCCATTGCCCCGCCCCGTCGGTGCGCGCGTTCTTCGCGGCCGCAGCCGCGCTTTCCGTTCTCCTCGGCGTCCTCGCCCTGGTCGCCAGCCCCCTCGCGCCGGCCCGCGCCCAGGTCCTCCGGCATCCCGACGACCTCCCGCCCCCGGTCTACCGGGTCGGGGCCCTCGAGCTCGCGTATGCCGCAGCCCACCCCGACCAGCCGGCCCTCGACGCCCTGCTCCCCCTCGCGGTCGAGCTGCGGCGGACGGAGCTCGGCTTCGCAGCCCCGCGCGAGGGCGAGCCGACCGAGACCGTCTCGATCGGCGGCCCCGGGAGCCCCGTCGTCGATCTCGAGATCAGCGGCCTCGCGCGCGTGCTCGCGGCAGTCGTCGCCGGGCTCAACGCGAACGGCGTCTACGGCGTCGACGTGCGCCCCGCCGAGAGCGACATCGATCTCGCGAGCGAGCGCGACCTGCGCTCGGGCGGGCGGACGGCCCTCGCGCTCGTCGTCCATACCGGCCGCATCGCCCAGATCCGCACGATCGCCGTCGGCGACCGGATCAAGGGCGATTGGAAGATCGACAACACGCTCCACGCCGGCATCCGCCAGGACTCGCCGCTCCAGCCCGTCGGCGAGGGCATCGAGGGCGCGACGGATCTGATCGATCGCGAGCGGCTCGAAGACTACCTCCACCGCCTGAACCGCTACGGCGGCCGCCGCGTCGAGGCTGCGCTCTCCCCCGGCGAGGAGCCGGGCGAGGTCGTGCTCGACTATCGCGTGCTCGAATCGAAGCCCTGGTACGTCTACGGCCAGACGACCAACACCGGCACCGATCGCACCAACCTCTGGCAATCGCGCTTCGGCTTCACCCACAACCAGGTCAGCAACCGCGACGACACGCTCTCGATCGAGTACCTGAACGCCGGCTTCGAAGACGTCAACGGGCTGAGCGCCCGCTACGAAGCCCCCTTCTTCGGATCACGGCGCCCGGAATGGATGAACCGGCGCAAGGGCGATCCCGCCTGGCTCGCCTGGTTCCCGCGCGAGAAGCTGCCGTGGTGGGGCGTCGATCGGATGCGCTGGGGCGTCGATTTCGGCTGGAACCGCTCGATCGCCGGCCGCGACTCGACCGTGCAGGGCCTCGACAACGATCCGATCCGCAGCACGCAGTTCAATGCGGGCGGCCACCTCCGCTACGAGCTCTTCCAGCACCGGGATTTCTTCGTCGACCTGATCGGCGGGCTCGGCTTCTCCCATCTCGAGATCGAGAACGACATCGGCGACATCCGCGGCAACGCGGTGCTCGTGAAGCCGCGCTTCGGCCTGCACGCCGAACGCATCACCCAGCTCGCGACCTTTTCGGCCGATGCCGGCGTCGAGGGCCAGGTGAACGCCATCGACGAAGGCGACCGCGAGGCCCTCGGCCGCGCCGATACGGACGAGCGCTATGCCGTTCTCGACTTCAATCTCGGCTACTCGGCCTTCCTCGAGCCGCTGCTGCGCCCCGAGGCCTGGCGCGATCCCTCGAACGAGCTCGCCGCCACCCTCGCCCACGAGATCAGCCTCGGCTTCCGCGGCCAGTACGGCTTCGATCAGCGCCTGATCCCCCAGGCGAGCCAGACCCTCGGCGGTCTCTACAGCGTGCGCGGCTACGACCAGTCGGTCGCCGTCGGCGATACCGTCGTGCTCGGCACCTTCGAGTACCGCTTCCACCTGCCGCGCGCCCTGCCCGTGTCCCGGCGGCCGCTGCGGCTGCCGCTGATCGGCGATTTCCGCGTCAGCCCGCAACAGGTCTACGGCCGCCCGGATTGGGACCTCATGCTGCGCGCCTTCGTCGACGCCGGCCGCGCAATCCGCACCGATTCCTCGATCGACTCGATCGGCGACGTCGAATTCGACCAGACCCTGGTCGGCGCCGGGGTCGGCGCCGAGTTCGTCTTCCGCTCGAACCTGCGGCTGCGCGCCGACTACGCGTTCGCGCTCAAGGGGACGAGCGGCGACATCAACAATCCGGCCCAGGTGGGGGATTCCGCGCTCCATGTCCTCTTCAGCCTCCTCTACTGATCGGCGCCGCGCGAGCGTCTCGTCCCGCCCGCGCCACTCCCGCGCGGAGCGCGTCGTCGCGCGCCTGCTGATCGCGGCCCTCGTCGGATCCCATCCCCTCGCCGCCTCCGCCGGCGACGAGCTCAGCGATGCCGACTCGGCGGTCTTCGATCCCAGCCGGGTCTCGCTCGACAATTCGCGCGCCGGCGAGACGCTCTTCACGATCGACGCCCGCAAGGCGACGATCGGCTGGGAGAACCTGCGACAACCCGCGAACAACCGGCTCGAGTTCAACTTCACGAACGGCGGCGGCCGCGGCTCGTCGGTGCTCAATTACACCCGCTCGACCAACGCGTTCCGCCTGAGCGGCCAGGTCGACTCGAATGGCACGGTGATCTTCGCGAACCCCTACGGCGTCTACGTCGACGGCAGCGCCGTGATCGACGTCGGCTCCTTCGTCGCGATCGGCGCGAACGTCTCGCAGGAGGCCTTCCTCGCCGGGGCAGCCTTCGATCTGCCCCTCGAAGGCCGGATCGAGAACCACGGCCTCATCCTCGCGGACCAGAACGTGTCGCTGCTCGCGAAGAGCGTGCTGAACGCGGGCGACATCGCCGCGCGA
The DNA here is from genome assembly GCA_041389425.1 of Myxococcota bacterium. Taxonomy (GTDB): domain Bacteria; phylum Myxococcota_A; class UBA9160; order UBA9160; family UBA4427; genus UBA4427. The sequence goes on along the minus strand of JAWKRX010000003.1, from coordinate 151,713 downwards.
AACGGCAACGTGCTGCTCGTCGGCGGCGAGCGGATCGAGCTCGGCGATTTCGACGCGCTCTCGTCCGGCTGGTCCGGGCGCAAGGATCTCTTCGCCGAGCTCGCGGGCGGCGACGTCACGAACACGGGGCGGATCGATTCCGCGGACGCCGTGATGCTCGGCGGGCGGGTGATGAACCTCGGCGAAATCGAGATCGAGGACGGCTCGCTGCTGATGGTGGGCGCCGACGCGGTCTACCTCTCGCGCTTCGACGATCCGGTCCTGATCCAGCTGCCGCGGGGCGGCGTCGGCGCAGCGGGCGAGCCGGCGCGTTATGCGATCGAGAACCACGGCCGGATCGACGCGGGCCGCGGGCATGTGCGGCTCGCCGCCGCCGATCCGCTCGGCTTCGGCATCCGCCAGGGGACGGGCAGTGCCTCTTCGGCGCGCATCGCGGCCGCGAAGATCGAGCTCGAGGGCGGCGAGAACGGGCGCGTGCAGCTCTCGGGCACGCTCGATGCGAGCGGCGACGGCAAGCGCGAGACCGGCGGCGAGATCGAGGTCACGGGCGATCTGATCGTCCTGGCCGACGCCGAAGTGGATGCCTCGGGGACCCGGGGTGGCGGCACGATCCGGATCGGCGGCGAGCGGCAGGGCAGCGGCGATCTGCAGCGCGCCAGCGGCGTCGTCGTCGACGCGGCGAGCGCGATCCGCGCGGACGCGAAGCGCAAGGGCGACGGCGGCGAGGTCGTCGTCTTCTCCGAGGATCTCACCTCGATCGAGGGCGCGATCTCGGCCCGCGGCGGTGCACGCGGGGGGGACGGCGGCTTCGTCGAGACCTCGGGCCTGCGACACTTCGAGATCGCCGATCTGCCGGACGTCGGCGCCCGCCGCGGCCAGGCGGGATCCTGGCTGATCGACCCCTACGACATCACGATCACGAACGCCCCCGTCGACTGCAACGACGCGACCGTCGCCTGCCTCGACGTCGCGATCGACGCGATCCTCGATCCGGAATTCGACAGCGCCGGCTTCGACGGCATCCTGCGCACGATCGACTCCGATCCGAACGACGGCATCGCGCCGACCAACTACGTCTCGGCCGACCTGATCGCCCGCGCCCTCGGCGTCGGCACGAACGTCACGCTCTCGACCCAATCCTTCGACGACGCCGAGGGCAACGCCCCGGGCAACATCACGATCGAAGACGCGATCGTCGTCGACAGCGCCGCGATCCTCGAGGGCCAGATCGCCCGTCTGACGCTGCTCGCGGCGGGCCACATCTTCGTGAACGCGAACATCGAGGTGCTGCCAATCGGCGCGGGCACGAACGAGCGCTCGAACCTCGCCCTCGGCGTCTCGCTCCGGGCGAACGACGCGAGCCAGATCGAGACGGGCAGCGACTTCGATCTCGATCGGCTCGACGGCGACGTCCACCTGAACGCCGACATCCGCACGGGCGGCGGCTCCTTCCTCGCGAACGGCCTCTCGGTCCTGCAGCAGGCCGGCCGCCAGATCGTGACCCGCGGCGGCGACGTCACGATCCGGTCGGGGACCCTCGATCGCGACGGCCTCCCCTTCGCGGACGAGCGCGCCAAGGACGATCCGGCCCTCGTCGACGGCGCCATCGACACGCGCCTCGAGCTGCTCGGCGACATCGATACGCGCACGGCGGACGGCCGCGAGGACGGCGGCGAGGTCGTGCTCGTCGCGAGCTCGGCGAACGTCGGCGTCCGGCAATCCGGCGACGATCCGCTCTCCATCGTGACGGGCCTGCTGCGCCTGGTCGGCGACGTCTTCACGGGCGGAGGCGACATCACGCTCGCCGGCGGCATCCCGACGACCGCCTCGGATCAGCGCTTCGCGGGCAGCGTCGACGTCCAGGGAACGCTCGATTCCCGGCGCAGCGACGTGCTCGGCAATCTCGATGCCCGCGGCGGCGGCGGCGGCGTCACGATCCGCGCGAACCGCGTCGACGCGGACGGCGACAACGGCGATTTCATCGTGACCCACGTCCTCGCCGCGACCTATCCGACGCGCGGCGATGGCGGCGAGATCGCCTTCGACGGCACGATCCGGACCGGCGGCGGCATCGTCGCGATCGGCAACGACAGCGCCCGCAGCCTGTTGCTGGACGGCACGATCGATACGACGCAGTCGAACACCCGCGAGAACGGCTTCGTCCAGCTCGTCGCGCGCGACAGCGCCGCCGTCGACGAGGGCGACGATCTCTTCGGCACGGGCGAGATCCGCATCGGGGAGAACGGCGCGACCTCGATCGCGACCTCAGGGCTCGTCGTGCGCACGCGCGACCTCACGACCTCCGACGGCACTGGCGCGAATGCGGTCGACATCGCCCTCTCGGGCCGCAGCAGCTCGAGGTTCTTCTCCGTCGTCTCCGACTTCGAGGCGCAGACGCAAGATGCACCGGAGATCGACGAGCCCCAGATCGGCGTGCTCGACATCGAGGCCCTGCGCAGCGCGGTCCTGAACGAGAACACCGCGCTGAGCGCCGAATCGATCCGCCTCGTCGTCGCCCCGGATCCCCTCGCCACGAGCGAGGCCGAGCGCGCGAACGGCGATGTGCGGCTCGTCTTCGGCGGCGCGAACGGAGGGGGCGCGAGCGCCTCGGACGGCGTCCGCCTGAACGCCGACACGATCGCGATCGCGATCGGCGACGGCACCACGGCGACGAACGACCTCTACTCCGACGATCTCGGCAGCCTCGCCTCGCCGACGGAGCTCGCCGTCCAGCGCCAGACGCGGGGCGACTTCCGCGGCCTGCAGCTGCGCGACCAGGCGGGCGCGCTCCGCCCCGAGTCGTTCGCGCTGCGCCAGGACGGCGACCTCACGATCACGGAGGGCGCCGCCACGACTGCCGGCGAGCTCGATCTCGCGGGCGCGTTCGGCGCCGCGCTGATCGGCGACGACGGCCTGCGCCTCACGCTCGAATCGAGCGACGGCGTCCTCGCGGTCGAAGACGCCGCGGGCTTCAACAACAACGCCGGCATCGGCCCGGGCGACACGGGGGATGCGGGCAAGAGCTTCGTGCGCCTGCTGGGCGGCCTGCTGCTGCCCGATGCGCCGCCGGGGGTGACGAGCCCGGATCCCGAGCTGGTGACGACGCCGAACAGCGTGGTCTTCGGCGCCGATCTCGATGCCGACGGCATCGGCGATCAGGCCCTCGGCGGCGGCGGCACGACCGCCTTCGACGTCGAAGAGCTCGAGGTCTCGACGCCGGGCGACTTCTCGCTCGTCCAGCAGATCGCCGACAGCATCGCGTCCGTCGCCGACCTGATCTTCGAAGCCGGTCGCGATACCGGCCTCGACGACGCCGCCGGACGCGGCACGCTCACGATCGCCGCCGCGACCGCGCTCTCGGCGAGCCAGCGCCTCTCGCTCACCGCCGGCGACAGCGGCTTCGGCGATCTCGTCTTCGCCGGTGCCGGCACGAGCCTCGCCGCCGACGAGATCGAGCTGCGGGCGGGAAGCGAGGGCGATTCACGCAACGGGGACGCCGGCGATCGCTCGCGCATCGTCGGGCTCGCGGCCCAGGACGTGGCGCTGCGCGACGCGGCGGGCGGAATCTTCGGCGAGGCCGGCTCGAGCGCGGAGGCCTTCCGCTATCGCCAGGCCGCCGGAATCGACGCCGCCGTCGACCTGCCGGCGCTCTCGCAGTTCGGCTTCGGCGTCGGCGAGTCGTTCCGCGCCGAGGGCGACGTCGAGTACGCCGTGCGCTCGGACGAAGGGCAGATCGATCTCGACGACGGCCTCGTCGGCACCAACGAGGCCGATCGCTTCCAGAACGCAGCGCTCTCGTTGATCGGCCTGCAGTCCGGGAGCCTCGACGCGATCCAGGTCTCCGCCGATACGGCCTTCGTCGGCAAGCGCGTCGAGCTCGGCGGCATCGGGAGCTTCGTCTTCGATGCCGACCTCGCGCGCGTCTTCAACCGCTCGGGGGGCGACGCCGACGAGAGCCTGACCCTGCGCGCCGGCGTCGGCGGCTCGGGCAACCTCTCGTTCTCCGGATCCGGCGGTCCCGTGCTGGTCAAGGCACCGACGGTGCGGCTCGTCGTCGGCGACGGCACGGGCGGCGAATCGGGCTCGACCATCGACGCCGACGATGCGTCCTTCGATCTCGCCGGCCCGCTCGGTACCGAGCGAATCCTCGCCTATCAGATCGACGGCAATTTCCGCGTCTCCGATCTGCCGAACGCCGACCAGTTCGTCGGCGGCGCCACCGGACTGCCCTCGATCCTCGCGATCCGCAACGACGCCGGCCAGATCGAGATCGAGGATTTCGACGCAGCCGAGCTTCCCCTCGCCCTCGCCTCCGGCCCGGCACGCCTCGTCCTCGAAGCGGATCAGATCACCCTCTCCCAGACGCGCGGCGCCGACCTCGAGCTGACGACGAATCCGAATCTCTTCCTGCGCCTGCGCGCGAACGTGCTCTCGCTCTTCGCCTTCGTCTCGGACGACGACGACACCGAGAGCGGCCGCGTCCGCATGGGCCCCCGCGGCGGCGACAGCCAGATCACCGCCGGCGCCGACGCCGACTTCGACGGTGAATCCCTGCTCGTCGAAGCCTTCGACGCCGTCGCCGAGGGCGTCGAGGACGGCGACGCGAACGACGGGTTCGTCACGACGGGCAACCTCTCCGCCGCCTCCCAGGACCCCGACGACGAGAGCCTCTTCGATCTCGCCGCGGGCCGCGGCCCGACGGCGATCAGCGTGCGCCAGGACGGCTCGGTGCTCTCCGCCGACCTCGCCCATCGCAATTCCTTCTCGGGCCTGCTCGCGCGCACCCGCGTCGACGACGACGAGGAGCTCCCGATCGCGTCGTTCTACTCCATCGTGAGCGACCTCGCGTCGGTCACCGTCACACCGGAGAACGTGAACGGCAGCAACCTCTTTCTCTCGGGCAACGTCGACGTCGCCGGCGACGGCGCGATCGATTTCGCGCCGGGAGCCGGCGCCGATCCCGGCCATTTCGTGCTCGACTCGCTGACGGCCCAGACCGAGGACTCGATCGTGGTCCGCGCCGGGACCTTCCTCGAGGCGAGCGACTCGATCGCCCTCGTCGCCGGGCTCATCGGCCTGCCCAACGAAGAGGTGACCGAAGCCCTCGGCTCGCTCCGCTTCGAAGGAACCCACGCCGACGGCCAGACCACCCGCCTCGAAGCCAATCGGATCACGCTGGCCGCCGGCCCCGATCGGACGCTCACCAGCCCCGACGGCAGCACCGGAGGCGATCGCGACGGCGAGCGCGACGAGATCGACCCGTCTTTCCTGCCGAAGCTCGTCCTCGACGGCCTCGACGAGCTCGCGCTCGCGGGGGATCTGCGGACCTCGGCGCTCCGGCTGCGGCAGAACGCGAGCTTCGACGCGACGCTCGGCGGCGAGGGCGATTTCCTGACGGCACTCGCGGCCGGGGCCGATCAGGCCGGCGCGGGCGGCGAGGAGTGGCGCGAGATCGAGATCGCCTCGCTCCAGGGCGAGCTGCACCTCGGCGAGATCGGTCTGCTCGCCGACGAGTCGAGCGGGCTGATCGCGCGCACCGGGAACGACGGCACGATCGTCGTCGAAATGCCCGACCAGGCGGATCGGGCGGCCCCCTTCGACGATTTCCTGGACGGCGTCCGCTTGCAGTCGAACGACATCACGTTCCGCTCCGACGACCCGAACACCTCGATCGATCTCGCGACGGACAAGCTGCTGCTCGTCGCCCTCCCCCGGCTCCTCTCGGCGACGGGCGAGGAGCTCTTCGCCGATCCCGGCCGCCTGCGCTCGGATCTCGAAGACGACCCGGACGAAGAAGATCCGCTGCTGCGGCCGATCGTGCGCATCCATCAAGCGGCCGCCTTCACGAGCAGCGAGCTTCCGCGCCCCGACCAGTACGCAATCCTCGATGCCGCGGGCGCGACGATCGTGCGCCGCGAGCTCGGCGGCCTCGACATCGAGCTCCGCACGACCGGCGCCGGGACGACGCTGACCCTCGACGATGCGGTCCGCGCGCGCACGACGGGCTCGAACCTGATCCTGCGCTCCGCGGGCGACGTGGCGATCTCGCTCGCCGATCCCACGCCGGGCTATGCCGATCTGCCGGCCTACGCTGCATTGCAGCTCGCCTCTCTCGACATCGAGGCCGACGGCGGCGACGGAACGATCGCCATCGAGCCCTTCACGATCGGCGCCGCCCCGGCGGACCTCACGCTCGAAACCGCCGGCGACCAGCGCTTCGGCGGCACGCTCGAGCTCCAGAACGGTCTCGTCACGACCGGCCGCGACATCACCTTCGAAGGCGACGTCACCCAGTCCGGTGCACCCGATGCCGGCCTCGTCGTCGGGACCCGGGGCAAGGTCCGCTTCGAGGGCGGGGTCGGCTCGCTCGCCGATCGCCTCGACCGCCTGTGGGTGCTCTTCGACGACGACGCCCCGGGCGACAACTTCGATCCCCGCACACCGACGGTCGAGTTCGGCCAGCGGACCGACGACGACGGCGACGGCCTCGCCGAAACGCCGGTCGACGAAGATCAGGTCGTCTACACCCGCGGCGACATTCTCTTCCTCGCGAGCACGCTCCCGACGCGGACCCTCGTCGCCCGGCTCGAAGCGAGCCTCGCCTCGGTCGTCGACCTCGCCTCGCTCGACCTGATGCTCCGCGACGACGACCTCGCGATCGGCCGCGATCGCGTCCCGACCTCGGCGAGCGTGGGCAAGGCGCTCGGCGATCTGCTCTTCGACAGCCAGGACGGTCTCTTCGTCGCCTCGGGCGGCGAGAAGCTCGCCGTCGGCGGCACGCTCTCGGTCCTCGCCGCGAACGGGATCGCCGCGTTCAGCGACGTCGCCGCCGTCGACTTCGCCGTCACGGCGAACGAGATCGGCCTGCTGCGGCGTGACTCGGGCATCAACCTCGACCGCCAGGGCCAGACCCATCGCGACGGCGGCCCCTCGATCAGTGCGAATACGATCGACTTCCAGGGCGTGACGCCGCAGGTGATCGGTCGCGGACGCACCCCCCGCTTCGGCCTCCCGAATCCCTTCAGCGCGGCGGACGCGCTCGATTTCCTGGACTCCCTCGCCGTCTTCGGGATCCGCCCCGGCGGCCGCGCGCTCACGCCGGCTGATTTCATGTTCACGGCCGGCGGCGACGCGCTCGCCCAGGCGGTGCCCTTCCTGGTGCCGACCGGGCCGTCGCGCTCGGACCTATCGGGTGCCTACGGCCCGGTCCGCGTCCCGACCTCGCAGCTCGAGTCGGCCGACCCGGCCCGGCTCGAAGATCCGGAGCGACTGCGCGCCCTCGCGGTCGAGACGCGACCGACCCCGGAGTCGGTCGTGCTCGCACGCCTGACTGGAGCCGCGATCATCGACGACCGCGGCCTCCCGAGCGACGGCGCGAGCGTGATCGTCACTGAATCACGCCTCGACGCCCGGGACGCGGAAGCCGCGATCGCCCTCTACGACAAGCTCTTCGGCGCCGAAGGCCAGCGCGCCGGGAAGGTGCGCTCCGTGCTCCAGGACGCGCTCGATCAATATCTCGAGACCCACCGCGCCCAGCGCGTCGTCGGTTTCGAGCTGCGGCGCTTCGTCAAGAACCGGCCGAGCACGCTGATCGAGGCCTATACGACGCTCGAGGATCTCGACGCGCTCTTCCGCTACCACCGCCACCTCGGCCTCTCGCCGGGCGAGTTCAAGCGGATCCAGCGCGGCTGGCTCGAACGCATCCAGCCCGACGGCATCTCCCTCGAAGAGCTGGCCGAGACCGTCCATCCCTCGCGTTATGTGCGGGGCAGCGACATCCTCGACATCTTCGGTCAGTGATCGCTTCGAGCGAGGGCCCTTGCGCTCGGCGAAGAGGCTCGCGGGCGGCGCGTGCTCGAGTCATCAGTCCTGCCGTGGCGACCGGCGGCGCGTGCTCGCGTCAGTCCTGCCGTGGCGACCGGCGGCGCGCGAGGGCGGCGAGGCCGACGACGAGGGGCGCCACGCCGCTGCGTGCGGCGCCGTCCGGCTCGGGGACGCGGATCTCGGTGCTGCAGTGGCCGGTATTTCCGTCGTCGTCGGTGACCGTCAGCTGGACGGGGTAGACGCTCGGGGCGTTGAAGACCTTCTGCGGATCGGCGACGAGCGCGCCGGTTCCGTCGGCGAATGCGTAGGCGTATTCGATCACCGTGCCGTCCGCATCCGTCCCGCGCCCCTGGAACCGGACGGTGAGCGGAGCGAGCCCCGTGGACGGCGTCGCCGTGAGCTCGCAGCGCGGCGCGCTGCCGACGGCGGGGCGCCGCAGATACCACGGCGCCGCGGTCGGATCCGATTTGAAGAAGGCGTGGAGCAGGTTGCCGATCTTCCGCACACCGTTGTTCGAGGGATGCACGAAGTCGACGTGGACGAGATCGTTGCAATGCCATTCGAAGCCGTCGGAGCGCGGAGTCGTGCCGTCCGCCCAGAGGTAGGGGCCCCAGAGCAGGACCGGCGCGACGACCGGACCGCTCGCCACATCGAAATTCAGCGACGCATCCCCCGACATCTGCTTCTCGATCAGCCAGCGAACCGAGAAGCCCGTCTCGAACGCGTAGGGCTCGGGCGAGAGGTCGCCGGGCGCGTCCGTGTAGGCGCGGGTGCGCGACGAGAGATAGGCGAGCTGGAGATTCGGGAACCGGACGCGCAGACTGCGCACGACACCTTCGAGACGCGATTGCAGGACGCGGGCATGGGCCGGGAACGCGCCGTTCTCGCTCGGCTGCGGATCGGTCAGCTTGATCCAGGCCACCTGGACCTGGGCCGGCGCACCGCCCGCCGCCGCGATCCGTTCGTCGAGCACACGCCAGGTCGGCCGGGTCGGCTCCTGCCAGAACTCGGCGGTCTGCGTGTCCTGGGCGCCGTTCACGACGATCAGCCGGGGATTGCGGCCCGGGTCCGCGTTCGAGCGCCCGAGAAAGCCGTGAAAGGCCGAGCGCGTATTCGACATCCCGATCGAGACCATCACGATCTGCCCGTTCGGGGCAGGCCGACCGCTCGCGTCGAGCGGGCGGACCCGGCGGGCCGCCGCGAGCGCCGCGGCGAGATGGGGCTGGGGAATCTGAGAGGTCCCGCCCGGGTAGAGACCGCCGGGCTGGCCGCGATAGGTCGACTGCGCGGAATCCGAGAGCGGCGTGATGCCGAGGCGCGTCAGCGAACAATCCGCGCCGGCCGCCTCGGCGCCGACCAGGCCGAGCACCAGCAGGGCCGAGGCGATCGGCTTGATCGGGAGCGCGAGTCGGAACGGAAACGAGAACGAGAGCGACGACGAAAACGGGGACGTGCAGTCGGACGGCATGTCGGCAGCTTCGTCCAGGCGCGGGACGTCCTCCGTGTCGTGGGCCACCACGGCGATCAGGGCGTCACGATCTCGATCGGCCCGAGGCCTTCGAGCTGGGGCGCCAGCTGCTCGGCCGGGCCGAGCACGACGATCACCGCGCGGTCCGGGTGCAGCCGCTCTCGCGCCGCCGCCTGAACCTCTTCGAGACGCGTCGCGCCGACGCGCGCGCGGAAGGTGTCGAGTGCGTCGTCCGGCAGGCCGTGGACCTCGAGATCGACGAGGGCCGAGAGCATCGCGCCCGAGGTCTCGAGCGAGAGCCCGAAGCTGCCCACGCTGTAGCTGATGAATTTCGCGAGCTCTTCTTCGTCGACCGGGCGGGCAGTGCGAATCGCCTCCATTTCGGCCAGCACGAGATCGACGACCTTCCGCACCGTCTCCACCTTGGTGAAGGTCGAGACCTGGAACGGGCCGGGCTGCCGCCGGAGCGAGAAGCCCGAGCGCACGCCGTAGGTGAGCCCCTCCTTCCCTCGCACGACCTTCATGAGGCGGGAGGAGAATCCGCTGCCACCGAGGGCGTCGTTCATCAGGTCGATCGGGATGCGGGCGGGCTCGCTGCGGGCGATGCCTTCGTGGCCGATCAGGAGATGGGCCTGGCCGAGCTCGGGCTTGTCGACGATGACGACCCGGCGCGCGGCCGGCGTCTTCGCCGGCGGAGGCGGCGTTTCGCGGCCGGGCGCCCGGTCCGGGAGCTCGCCGAAGCGCGCGTCGATCTCCCGTGCGAAGTCCGCGGCATCGACGTCGCCGACGGCCCAGAAGATCGCGTTGCGCGGCACGAAGCGCTCCGACCAGTAGGCGAGCGCGTCTTCGACCCGGAGCGAAGCGAGCGTCTCCGGCGAGCCGGACTCGGGCAGTCCGTAGCGATGCCCCTGGTAGAGCGCGCGCAGGAAATGCCAGCGGATCAGCGTCGCGGGCTCGTCGACCGCGGCCGCGAGCCCGGCGAGATGCTCGCCGCGCGCCTTCTCGAACTCGGCCGGCTCGAAGCGCGGTCGCAGGGTCACGTCGGCGAGGATCTCCTCGAAGAGCGCCCGGTCCCTCGACAATCCCGAGAGCGAGACCGTCGTCGCATCCCAGCTCGCCGCGATCCCGAGCGAGGCCCCTGCGTCCTCGATCACCTGCGCCAGCGCGAGCCCGTCGCGATCCCCCGCGCCGCGCTGCATCACCTCCGCCGCGAGCTCCGCGATGCCCGCCTGCTTCGGATCGACGCTGCCCGCGCCGCGCCGCAGCGTCAGCCCGAGCGAGATGCGCGGCAGGCGCGCGTCCTCGAGCACGAGGATCTCGATGCCGTTCGACAGCGTCGTGCGATGGAGATCTCCGGCCGGCACGATCGGCCCGACCGCGGGCGGCGGCGGCGGCTCTTCCCACGCCGGCTTCCCGCGGATCAGCCCGCAGCCCGAGGCGGCGAAGAGAAGCGATCCGAGCAGAGCGACACAGCCCGCGAGTGCACCGGCGCGGCGGCGGCGAGCCTGCATGCGACCTTCGATCCGGCGGCGGCTCATCGCGCACCGCCTTGCGCGCCGGTCTCGGCGACGACCGGGGGCGCGACGACGTGGACGACCGTGCGCGCCTCGGGCTTCAAGTAGGTCCGGACGACGCGCTGGACATCGGCGGCGGTGACCGCGCGGATCGCGCGGATCCGCTCGTCGAGGGGCCGCACGCGACCGTAGGCGACCATCTCCCGGCCGATGCGGGCGGCGAGCGCATGGTTCGTCCCGAGTCCGTTCACGAGCCCGACCTCCATCTGCTGGCGCGCGCGGGCGACCTCTTCGTCGCTCACTCCCGCCGTCGCCACCGCGTCGATCTCGGCCATGAAGAGCGCCTCGACCTCGTCCAGCGAGACGCCGGGCCGCGCCGCGGCCTGCGCGTAGAAGAGGCCGGCGCGATTCAGCTCCATGTATCCGCCGACGGCGTAGAGCGCCTTCTCCTGCTCGTACACGAGCGAGCGATAGAGCCGGCTCGTGCGTCCTTCGGAGAGGATCATGCTCGCGACGTCGAGGGCCTCGCCGTCGGGATGTCCGGTCGCCGGCGCCTGCCAGCCCGCCATCAGGATCGGCGTATTGAGATCGAAGAAGATCTCCGCGCGCCGCTCACCGCGCTGGGGCACGACGGCGGTCGTGTTGCGCGGAATCGAGGGGGCGGGATCGAGCTTCCCGAACGTCCGCCGGATGCGATCGAGCGTCTCCTGCGAGTCGAAATCGCCGACGATGACGATCGAGAGATTGTTCGCCGCATAGTAGGTGTCGAAGAACGCGCGGCATTCCTCGACGCCGACCTGCTCGATGTTGCTGCGCCAGCCGATCGTGGGCCAGCGATAGGGATGGGCCTGCCAGGCGAGCGCCGCGAGCATCTCGAAGGCGAGGCCGTCGGGGCTGTCCTCCGTGCGCAGGCGGCGCTCCTCGATCACGACCTGCCGCTCGGATTCGAGGATCTCGTGCGAGACGACGAGATTCGCGAAGCGCTCCGCTTCGAGATCGATCACGAGGGGCAGCGACTCGCGCGTCACGTCCTCGTGGTAGACGGTGACGTCGCGGCTCGTATAGGCATTGATCATGCCGCCGCGCTCGGTGATCAGCTGGGCATGGATCTCTTCGCCGACGTTCTTCGAGCCCTTGAACATCATGTGCTCGAACAGATGCGCAATCCCGGTATAGAAGGACTCGTCCGCGGAGCCGGCGTTCACCCAGACCTGAAAGGCGACGACCGGCGTATGGTGGTCCTCGAGCAGGTGGACCTTCAGGCCGTTCTCGAGCGTCGTCGTCGAGAGGCCCGCGACCGGATCGGCGAGCGTCGGCGTCGGCGTCGGCGCAGCCGGCGGTTCTCCGGCGACGACGGCGCGGGCGGCATCCGCAACGGCGAACGCGAGCAGTGCGGGGATCAGAAACTGGATCAGGGCCGCGGCGGCGGCGCTCCGGCGCGCGCAGGAGCCGGTCTCGGCCTGCTCCGCCGACGGGACCTGCGGAGTCGGAGCCGACATCGGGCAACGGGCTTTTTGCATGGCCGGGACCGTATCCTCTGCGCCCCGGGGTGTCGACCATTCCGGACCCGCCGGACCCGAGCGCGGTGGCGCCCGCGCCGCCGTACGCGGGAGCGAAAAATGGCTACCGTCCGGCGCGGTCGAGGAGCGGAGGGCGGAGCGCGGTGGCGAGCGGCGGAGAGACCAGCGGAGAGACCAGCGGGGAGACCGGCGGAGAGGCCGGCGTGCAGGACGAGCGGACGGGCCATGCCCCGGATGCCGCGCCGGGCGCAGCGAGCGGCGAGCGGCAGGGCGATTTGCGGGGCGACGAGAAGCTCGCGGCGCTGCTCCGGTCGGCGCGGACGATCGCCGTCATCGGCATCAAGAATCGCGAGCAGGAAGACGCCTTCCGGATCCCCCAATACCTCCAGCGCGCCGGCTACGCGATCGTGCCCGTGAATCCGAAGCTGGGCAGCGTCCTCGGCGAGCCCTGCCACCCGAGCCTCGCGCAGGTCGATCGCCCCATCGACATCGTCAACCTGTTCCGCGCCTCGGAGCATGTCCCCGCCCACGTCGACGAGATCCTCGCCCTCGATCCGCGGCCGAAGGCCGTCTGGATGCAGCTCGGTATCCACCACGGTCCGTCGGCCCAGCGCCTGCGCGATGCCGGGATCGAGGTGGTGCAGGATCGCTGCATCATGGTCGACCACCGCCGCCTGATCGGCGCCCCCGCCGCGCCGTGACGCGCGATTCCGGCGATCGGCTCGTCTATTCGAGCGAGGCGGGCCGGATCTGCCCGGCCTGCGGTCGGCGCGTCGCGGCCTGCGATTGCCGCGGCAAGGGGGCGCGCGCCCGGATCGCGGCGCGCGACGAAGCCGAAGCGGCGAAAGCGAGCGACGGCATCGTGCGCGTCGGTCGTTCCACGAAGGGGCGGGGCGGCAAGGTCGTGACGACCGTCTCCGGTGTCCCGGGCGGCGACGCCGCACTGAAGCCGTTGGCGGCGGAGCTGAAGCGCAGCTGCGGCACGGGCGGCTCGGTCAAGGACGGGGTGATCGAGATCCAGGGCGAGCATCGCGACACGCTCGTGCGCGAGCTCGAAGCGCGCGGCTTCAAGGTCAAGCGCGCGGGCTGAGCCGGCCGGGCTCCTTCACCTCGTATCGCATCCGGCGCCGCGCGAGCCACGCCACGCCCAACAGATCCGCCCAGACCACCCGCAGCCGCATCCAGACCCCGTATTTCGAGCGGCCGTAGCGCCGCGGGCGGTGATGGACCGGCCGCTCCACGATGCGGGCGCCGCCCTGGGCGAGCAGGACGGGCAGGAAGCGGTGGGCGCCGTGAAACATCGGCAGGCGCTCGAGGAACGAACGGCGCACGACACGCAGCGAGCAGCCGATGTCGCTGATCGCGTCGCCGAGCACGCGCCGCCGCACCCCGTTCGCGACGCGAGAGGCGATCCGCGCCGAAAGCCGATCGCGCCGCGCCTGCCGGACGCCGCAGACGCAATCGGCTTCGTCGAGCGCCGCGAGCAGGGCCGGCAGATCCGCCGGATCGTTCTGCAGATCGGCGTCGAGGATCGCGACGAGCTCACCCTGCGCGGCGCGGAACCCGGCCTCGAGGGCGGCCGATTGCCCCGAATGCGGCGCGAGGACGAGCAGGCGGATGCGTGGATCGCGGGCGGCGAGGCCCGCGACGACGAGCGGGCCGTCGTCGCTGCTCGCGTCGTCGACGAAGAGGATCTCCGCGGCGAAGGGCAGCGCGTCGAGCACGCGCGCGAGCTCTGCATGGAGCAGCGCGAGCGAGGGCCCCTCGTCGCGGAACGGGATGACGACCGAAAGCTGCGGCATGCGCTCAGCCCTCCCGGCTCAAGACGAAATAGCTGCCCAGATCCCGGCCCTTGCGCGCCGCCGATCCGATCGTGACGTCGCGCGAGACGCGCCGCAGCCGGTCGACCATGAAGCCGTAGACGAAGCGCGCGAGCCCGCGTTCGTTGGAGCGGATCGCCGGCCAGTCCGCGGGACGCGTCGGCGGCAGGCGGCGATAGTCGACGAGCACCTCGGGGCGCTCGGGATCGGCGAGCGCCACGAAGTAGCCGGGGCCCGTCAGCGGCGCGAGGGCCTGGAAGTTGAATCCGGCGAGCGAGGTCGGCGCCTGCGCCGGCGTTCCGGGCAGGCGACAGAAATGCTTCTCGAAGGTCCGGAAGGCCGGCAGCGTGTTGCGGCCGAGGTGGCGCACCGTCTCGAGATCACGGCGATCGGGCGGGACCAGCTCGGCGAGGGTGACCGGCGCGAAATCGCGCACCTTGTCGTAGAGCCGCCGCTGCGCGCCGCGCGAGAGGCCGCGGACCGCAGCGGTGCGCAGCGACGCCGGCAGGGCATCGAGCAGGGCCGCGATCGCCGCGGGCCGCGCGGCCGGATCGCAGACCAGCCGCTCGAGATCGGCACCGATCGACGGGTCTCCCGCCGCCCCCGGCCCTTCCGGCCTTCCCGGCCCGATCCCCGCGCGCGCTGCGGCATCCGTCAATCGGCATCTCCTCGCCGCGCAGGGTAACGTCGATGGCGCCCGTGAAGAAGTCATCCGTCCGTGACCGAGAGAGCGACCACCGGACGCCCGCCGCGGATGATCCCGCGCCGGGCCGGGCCGGGCCGCCGCTCGCATCCGCTGCGGGCGGCGAACGCATGGCCGCGATCTTCGCCGGCGTCGCCGCCCTGGTCCTCTTCGGTGCCGGGCTCGCGAACGTCGACCTCTGGGCGCCGGACGAGCCACGTTATGCGGCGATCGCCGAGGAGCTCCGGTCGGGCCGCCACGGCGCCGGCGGTCTCGCGCTGCTCCATCTCGGCGACGCGCCCTACAGCCAGAAGCCACCGCTCTATTTCTGGCTCGCTGCCGCGTTCGGCGCCGCATCCGGGCGGGTCGACGCGCTCGCGGCGCGGCTGCCCTCGGCGCTCGCGGGGGTCGCCTGCGTTTTCGGAACGCTCTGGATCGCGCGGCGCCTGCGATGGCCGATCGGGACCGCACTGCTCGCGGCGGCGCTGCTCGCGACGAGCTTCCGCTTCGCCTTCACGGCACGGCGCGCCCAGCTCGACGTCCTGCTCTGCGCCTTCGAGCTGCTCGCGGTCGCGGTATTCGTCGCGCTCGAGACGCGCCGCAGCGACGAAACCGAGGCCGGCGCAGAGGCCGGTGCAGCGCCTCGATTCGCCCCTGCACCGATCGCGCTCCTGCACGCCGCGCTCGGCGCAGCCGCCCTCGTGAAGGGGCCCGTCGCCTGGCTTCCGCTCGCGGTTTTCGCCGTCTTCCTCGCCTGGGAGGGCCGCCCCGGCGCGTTTCGCGCGCTCGTTCCGGCGTGGTCCTGGCTGCTCTCGATCGGGCCCCTGCTGATCTGGATCGCTTCGGCGACGGCCCTCGCGCCCGAGGGCTTCGCCCGCGACGCCGTCGGGACGAACGTCTTCGCGCGCTTCTTCGCGGGCAGCTCCCACGCGCGACCGTTCTACTACTACGCCTATCAACTCCCGCTCGATTTCCTGCCGTGGTCCCTGCTCTTCCCGCTGGCCGCGACGAGCCTCGCGCGGAGCCTTCGCGCGCGCCCGGCGCAGCCCGGATGGAGCGAGCGGACGACCGCGCGGCTGCTCGCGAGCTGGATCCTCGTTCCGCTCGCGTTCTTCTCGGTCTCGGCCGGCAAACGCGGGCTCTACCTGCTGCCGATCTTTCCCGCGCTCGCACTCGCCTGTGCGCTCGCCTGGACGCGCGCGGCAACGGCGGGCGACGGATCGCCGGGCGTGGCCCCCCGCGCGGCACGCCGCGCGCGAATCCGGTTCGGGGTGGTCGCGGCCGTCGCCCTCCTCGAGCTCGCGGGGTTCCTGCTCGTCTTTCCCCACCTGGATCCCGAGAAATCGCCGCGTCCGATCGCGGAGGCGATCGCCGCCCGATCGGGCGCGGGGGAAGCGGTCGCGCTCTTCGGGCTCCGCCCGCTCGAGGGCGCGATTCCCTATTACGGAGCACGGCCGGTCCGCGGGATCGGAAGCGAGGCGGAGGCCCTGCAGTTCTTCGAAGCCGGGGGCAACCTGATCCTGCTGCGGGCGCGGGACTTCGATCGACTGCGCGATTCCCTCGTCCTCGAAGCGGTCGAGCGATTTCGGAGCGGACGACGTGAGCTCGTTCTGGCTCGAAGGGCTGCGCCCGATCCGACCAGCGCCCCATAGGGAGATCGCTGCGACGCGTTCTCGGCTCGCGATCGCCCGCCGCGCGCACGGGCTCACTGCGCGGAACGCGGTGATCAGAGCGTGTCCGGCGACACACCGCCGCGGGGCGATCGGGGCTGAAGCCGCGGGATCGGTCCGCTACGTTGGTTCGACTCGGAAAAAGCGCACGAATCTTCGCGGCGGGGCCGACGCGAATCCCTTCGTGCCCGGGACGGCTCGGGAGAATGCCCGGGCGCCCCGGCCAGCGTAATCACGAGACCATTCCCGCAAGCGTGGAGGAACTTCCGCCGATCGAGAATGGTCGCAAGAACGGCCCGGAACCGAACGAAGAGCGGATGCCGCCGTCCGCCCGATCCGCGGATCGCGAGCCGAAGCCGAACGCATACCGATCACGCCCCAGGAAAAGGAGACCCCGCATGGCGAACAAGAGCGCCGACAAGAACGCCGACAAGAAGGCGACGATCGCCGCAGAGAAGGCCGAGCTGCGCATCGGCGACCAGAGCTGGGATTTCCCGATCGTCGTCGGCACCGAAGGCGAGCGCGCGATCGACATCACGAAGCTGCGCGCGAAGACGGGCCACATCACCCTCGATCCCGGCTACGCGAACTCCGGCTCCTGCCAGAGCGCCATCACCTTCATCGACGGCGAAGAGGGCATCCTCCACTACCGCGGCATCCCGATCGAGGATCTCGCCTCGAAGTCGAATTTCATGGAGGTCTCGTTCCTCCTGATCTACGGCCATCTCCCGACGCGCGCCGAGCTCGAGAGCTTCGAGACGGCGATCCGCCGGCACACGATGCTGCACGAGGACCTGAAGCGGATGTACTCGGCGCTGCCGAAGGACGCGCATCCGATGGCGGCCTGCTCGACGACGGTCGGCGCGCTCGCGACCTTCTATCCCGATTCCCTCGACCCCCGGGATCCGATGCAGATCGACATCTCGATCCATCGCCTGATCGCCAAGCTGCCGACGCTCGCGGCGTACGCCTACAAGCATTCGGTGGGCCAGCCCTTCCTCTACCCGCGCAACGATCTCGACTACGTCGGCAACTTCCTGCGCATGATGTTCGGCAACCCGTGCGAGGAGTACGAGGTCGATCCGGTCGTGAAGCACGCCCTCGACCTGCTGTTCATCCTGCACGCGGACCACGAGCAGAACTGCTCGACGTCGACGGTACGCCTGGTCGGCTCGTCGATGGTGAACCTGTTCGGGACGATCTCGGCGGGCATCAACGCGCTCTGGGGCCCGCTGCACGGCGGCGCCAACCAGGCCGTCATCGAGATGCTCGAGTCGATCGCCGAGGAGGGCACGAGCGCCCGCGAATATCTCGAGCGCGCGAAGAGCGGCGACGAGCGCGCGCCTGATGGGCTTCGGGCACCGGGTCTACAAGAACTACGATCCGCGCGCGAAGGTCATCAAGAAGGCCTGCGACGAGGTACTCGAGCGCATGGGCATCCACAGCAAGCTGCTCGAGATCGCCAAGGAGCTCGAGGAGATCACGCTGAAGGACGACTACTTCGTCGAGCGCAAGCTCTATCCGAACGTCGACTTCTACTCGGGCGTCATCTACAACGCGATCGGCACGCCGGCGAACATGTTCACGGCCATGTTCGCGATCGGCCGCCTGCCCGGCTGGATCGCCCAGTGGAAGGAGCTCCACCAGGATCCCTCCTTCAAGATCGGGCGTCCGCGCCAGATCTACACGGGCGCGACGAACGCGAAGTTCGTCCCGATCGAGAAGCGCTAGGCGAAGGACGACCGCGCCCGCATGGATCGCGTCGGCGTCCTGACGACCGCGCGCGTCCAGGGCGGTCGCATCGAGCACCTCGAGCGCCATGCCCGGCGTCTGGCCCGCGACGCCGAGCGGCTCGGGCTCCCGCGCCCGGACCCGCACGCGATCGAGGTGCTGGCGCTCGCCGTCGTGGGCGATCGGCTCGGCGGGGGCGACGGCATCCTCCGGATCGAGTGGTCGCAGCCGGAGGGCGCCGCAGAGGCCCGCTCCGGCTCAGACTTCGCGCTCCAGGCGACGACCCGCCCACTCGGCCCCGAGCCCCGAACCTGGCGGGCCGCGATCGCCCAGACCGTCCACCCCGGCCCGGGTGCGCTTCGGAACACGAAGGCGATCGACGTCCCCGCCTGGGACGCGGCCCGCGCCGAACGCACGGCGGCGGGCGTCGAGGAGGTTCTCCTTTTCGATGCCGGAGGCCGCCTGGTCGAGGGCAGCCGGACCAACCTGATCGTCGTGACGCGCGACGCTCGCATCCTGTCGCCCGCACGGCACCTCGGCCCCGTCGAGGGCCTCGGCCTCGAGATCGTGCGCGAATGCCTCGGCGGGGATGGGCCCCACGAGAGCGGCGCGATCGACCGGGCGATGCTGTCCGAGGCGAGCGAGCTGATCGCCGTCAACGCCGTGCGCGGCGCCGCGGCGATCGTCGAGGTCGACGGGCGGCCGATGGGAGAGGGGCGGGAAGGACCGATCGCGCTCCGCCTCCGCGCGCTCTTCGCGCGCGGCTGAACGGCGATCGATCGATCGTCCGGGCCCGGGCGGCCCGGGCAGGCGAACTAATGAACCGCTTCGCGGCCCCCGAAGACCGCGGTCAGCACGTCCTTGACGGTGATCGGGCCGACGCCGGGCCGGATCTCGAGCATGCGCTGCTCGAACTCGGGGCGGTGGGCGGACGGGAATTCCTTGCAGAACTCGGAGTAGATGCGGACCAGCACCTCGGCGGCGCCGGTCGCGTCGACGTCCGAGAGGTAGAGCAGCGCACGCTCGCGGGTCATGCGGAAGATCTGATCCTCGACGCGCAGGGCGCTCACCAGATAATCGAGATAGTCGGGGAAGAAGAGGTCGCCCTCTTCGGCGGCGACCCCCACCACGACCGAGCAGACCGCGTGGTTGGCCGCGAGGTCGCTCACCCGCGCGATCATTGCGGAGAGCTTGCGGGGATCGTCGTTTCGTTCACGGTGCATTTCGGCTTCGACCATAACAGGCTCCCTATCGACGCCGGCCCGGGAGATCTGAAGGCTCCTTCCGATCGACCCCGACCGATCGATCATCGTGCCCCGCGGCCCCATGGGGCAGTCGCTTCGCCGCCTCGATCGATCTGCCGCGCTGCGGATCGGCCCCTTCTACCGACCTGCCGCCTCTTCTAGAGTCCGCGCGCGGCGATCGCCGCACCGGAATCGCAAGGGCGAACGACGCAGGACGCAGACAGGGGAGCGACGCCGCTTGGCCGCCTTCGACGAAGATGGAATCGGAACCCAGAGCGCCGCAGACGCCCGGCGCCTCGCCCGGGGCTTCTTCGCGCTCGCCGGTCTGACCTATGCGCTGATCGTGCTCGGCGCCCTCGTCCGGGCCCATGGTGCCGGCCTCGCCTGCCCCGACTGGCCGCTCTGCTTCGGCGACGTCATCCCGCAGCTCGACTTCAAGGTCGCGTTCGAATTCGGCCACCGCGTCGTCGCCGGCAGCGTCGCGCTGCTCTTCGCCGGCCTCGCCTGGACGACCCTGCGCCGACCCGCCCTCGGCCCCGCGCTCCGCCCGGCGCTCGCGATCGCCGCACTGCTGCTCGCCGTCCAGATCGTCCTCGGCGGCCTCACGGTGCTCCAGCTCCTGGCGACCTGGACCGTCACGTCGCACCTCGTGACCGGCAACGCCTTCGCCCTCGCCCTGGTCCTGATCGGCCGCCGCCTGCGCGAGCTCGCCGGTCGGGGGGCAGACCTCGGCCCTGCCCCCTCCGCCGCCGCGATCCCCGCCGGCCCCGTCGAACGCACCGCGACGAGCGCCGTCGCCGCGCTGCTCGCCCTTCAGCTCGTCCTCGGCGGCCTCGTCTCCTCGAGCTACGCCGGCCTCGTCTGCCCCGACTGGCCGACCTGCATGAACGGCGAGTACTTCCCGACCTTCTCCGGCATCCAGGGCCTGCACGTCCTCCATCGCACCGTCGCCTACACGCTCCTCGCCGGGCTCCTGACCGCGGCCTTCCTCGCGCGCCGCCATCCCGCCCTCGGCCGCTGGCTCGCCCTCGCGGGCGCCCTCGCCCTCGCCCAGGTCGCCGTCGGCGTCGCGAACGTCCTGCTCCGCCTGCCGGTCGAGATCACGGCCCTCCATTCGGCGCTCGCCGCCGCCCTCGTCTGTACCCTCGGCATCAGCGTGCAGATCGCCTGGCGCCGCACCGCCGCGTGACGGCCGCGCGCTCGGGCGTGCCCCGCCCCGATCGCGCCGGAATGATCGCCAGCGGCGCGGCGGGCATGCTACAACCCGCTCGCCCGCGCCCCTTCCGGGCCGGAGGAGACCCGATGCGACCGAATCAGATCTTCGCGGCGATGAGCCCGGAGAAGTGTGGCCAGATCATGGAGAAGATCTCGGAGCAGTCGCCCGAGGCGGTCAAGCAGACCGTCGCGGCCGCCGCGATCGCGCTGAAGTTCCGGCCCCAATTCCTGTTGAAGCAGCCCCTCGCGATGCGCGTCTCGTCCGTCCGCCGCGCCCTCTCGCGCACCAGCTCGAATGCCCTCGCCGAGGAGCTGCTCGCCGTCTACTTCCTGAAGTGTCGCCTCGACCTGCTCGGCGAATGGCTCGACCTGCTCGGCCTCGAGCACGAAGAAGGCATCCTGAAGGCCGACGTCGTGACGAGCCCGGCGGAGGCGGAGCTGAAGGAGAAGGTCGCCCAGTTCCGCGCGGCCTCGGCGGATGAAGACCGGGAGCTGCTGCTCCAGGCCTTCGCGGCGCAGACGGCGATCAACTGGCCGGTGCTCGATGCGCTGATCGAGAAGGGGTGAGAGACGGGGCGCCCGATCTTCACCGGGCGCCCGTCCGCCTACCCCTTCGCCGCCGCCATCAGCGCCTGCATCTCCGCCGCGATCGAATCCGGGATCATGTAGTCCTTGTCGGAGTGGATCGTGTCCCAATGGGCCGCGACGTCCTCGACGGAGACGTCCGCGCCGACGCCGGCGAAATAGCCCTTCGCCATGCCGATGAAGATGCGCGCATAACGCCCGCCGCCGACCGAGTAGATCGAATGCGTCACGTCGCACTGCTCCGAGCAGAGGTAGACGACGAGCGGCGTCACGTACTCGGGCTTGAGCATGTCGGCGAGCTTGCCGAGCAGCTCCTCGGTGAGGCGCGTGCGCGCGATCGGCGCGATGACGTTGGACTTGATGTTGTTCTTCGCACCCTCGACGGCGAGCACGTTCGAGAGGCCGACCATGCCCATCTTGGCGGCGCCGTAGTTGGTCTGACCGAAGTTGCCGAAGATGCCGGCGGCCGAAGCGGTATGGACGAAGCGGCCGTAGTTTCGCTCCTTCATCGCGCGGAAGGCGGGCTGGGAGACGTAGAAGGCGCCCTTCAGATGGACGTCGAGGACGATCTCGAGCTCCTGCGGCGAGAGCTTCGCGAAGGATTTGTCGCGCAGGATGCCGGCGTTGTTCACGACGATGTCGACCTGGCCGAAATTGTCGAGCGCCGTCTGGATGATGGCCTCGCCGCCCTGCGGCGTCGCCACGGAGTCGTAGTTGGCGACGGCGGTGCCCCCGGCCTGCGTGATCTCGGCAACGACCTGATCGGCCATGCTGGAGCTCTTGCCGGTTCCGTCCGCGGCGCCGCCGAGATCGTTCACGACGACCTTGCCGCCGCGGCGGGCGAATTCGAGAGCGTAGGTGCGGCCGAGGCCGCCGCCGGCGCCGGTGATGACGGCGACGCGGTCGTCGAATCGGATCGAGCTCATGAGGGTCTCCTTGGTACGCGCTCGGGGCGCCGGCAATTCGGCGAGGCCGAAGCGGATCGGAACGTTCGGGGGCGGCGGCCCGCGCGGGGCGGATCCGGCCGGCGCGCACGATAGCAGCGCTCGCGCGGCCGGGGGCCTGCGGGCGCGCTCCCGAGCGCGACTCGGGGTCGACGCGCGCGAAGCGCCCCTTCGGTGTTACCAACTGGGCGCCGGCTGCGTACGCATCCCGAAACCTGGAGGCCCCGATGCCCACCACTGCCCCGCCCCCGACGCCCCCGACCGATCGGATCGCCCTCGACGCCGAAGCCGCGACCCGCGAGCGCTACAGCGAGGCCGCCCGTGTGCGCGAGGCCGCGCTCTGCTGCCCGGTCGACTACGACGCGCGCTGGCTCGAAGCGATCCCGAAGGAGGTGATCGAGCGGGACTACGGCTGTGGCGATCCGTCCCGACATGTCCGCGAGGGCGAGACGATCCTCGATCTCGGCAGCGGCGGGGGCAAGATCGCGTTCATCGCGGCACAGGTCGTCGGGCCGAAGGGGCGGGTCATCGGCGTCGACATGAACGACGAGATGCTGGCGCTCGCCCGCGGCGCGGCGCCGAAGGTCGCGGCGCGGATCGGCCATGCGAACGTCGAGTTCCGCCGCGGCCGGATCCAGGATCTCGCCCTCGACGTCGAGCGGCTGGATGCCTGGCTCGCCGCGAATCCGGTGAAGAGCGTCGCGGATCTCGCGCGGCTCGAGGAGGAGAAGGCGCGACTCTGCCGCGAGGAGCCACTGGTCGCGAGCGACTCGATCGATCTCGTCGTCTCGAATTGCGTCCTGAATCTGGTGCGCGAAGAGGACAAGGACGCGCTGATCCGCGAGATCTTCCGCGTCTTGAAGCGCGGGGGCGGATCGCGATCTCGGACATCGTGAGCGACGAGGAGGTCCCCCTCGCGCTCAAGCAGGATCCCGAGCTCTGGAGCGGCTGCGTCTCCGGGGCCTTTCAGGAGCTCGACCTGCTGCGGCGCTTCGAGGCGGCAGGCTTCCATGGCATCGAGATCGCGGAGTGGGCGAGCGAGCCCTTCGCCGTCGTCGACGGGATCGAATTCCGCTCGGTGACGGTCACGGCCCATAAGGGCAAGCACGGGCCCTGCCTCGAGGCGGGCCAGGCGATCGTCTACAAAGGGCCGTGGAAGGCGGTCGTCGACGACGATGGGCATACCTTCGAGCGCGGCGTGCGCACCGCCGTCTGCGCCAAGACCTATCGCCTCATGACGAGCGCGCCCTATGCGGGCCAGACCCTCGGCATCGAACCCGCGACCGCGATCCCCGAGGCCGAGCAGCCCGTCTTCGACTGCATGCGGAGCGCGCCGCGCCATCCGCGAGAGACGAAGGGCGGTGAATACCGCGTCACGCGGCCGGCCGGCGGCGCGTGTTGCTGAAGTCGGCGGCGGCGACCGCGCAAGGCCGCGAGCGCTTCGACGCGCATCTGCGCGCCGTCGGAGCGCCCGCCCTCGTGCGCGGCCGCGTCACGACGCTGCAGGTCAACATCGGCCTGCGCTGCAATCTCGCCTGCCACCATTGCCACGTCGAATCCGGCCCCAGGCGAACCGAACGCCTCGATGCGAAGGGCCTCGCCCGGATCGTCGAGCTGCTCGATCTCCATCCCGGCATCGAGACCCTCGATTTGACGGGCGGCGCCCCCGAGCTCCACGAGGGCTTTCGCGACCTCGTGCGCGCCGCCCGCGCTCGCGGCCGGCGCGTCATCGACCGCTGCAATCTGACCGTGCTCGCGGAGCCGGGCCAGGAAGACACCGCCGAGTTCCTCGCGGCCGAGCAGGTCGACATCGTCGCCAGCCTGCCCTGCTATGGCGAAGAGAACGTCGATCGCCAGCGCGGCCGCGGCGTCTTCGAGGGCAGTATCCGCGAGCTGAAGCGCCTCAACGCCCTCGGCTACGGCCGCGATCCCGCCCTGCGCCTCGACCTCGTCTACAACCCGGTGGGCGCGTTCCTGCCCCCCGCGCAGGCGACGCTCGAGGCCGAGTACCGCGAGCGGCTCGAGGCGGATTTCGGGATCGTCTTCGATCGTCTACTGACGATCACGAACATGCCGATCCAGCGCTTCGCCCATCAGCTCCGACGCGACGGCGCCTACGACGACTACATGACGCTGCTCGTGAGCCATTTCGACGCGGCGAACCTGCCCGGCGTCATGTGCCGCAGCCTCGTCAGCGTCGCCTGGGACGGCACGCTCCACGACTGCGATTTCAACCAGGCCCTCGGCCTGCCGCTCCCGGGCGCACGGCGGACGATCTTCGACGTCGATGATCTGGACACGCTCGTCGGCGCCCCGATCGCGACCGGCGCCCACTGCTTCGGCTGCACTGCCGGCGCGGGCTCGAGCTGCGGCGGCGCACTGCGCTGAGCACGCAGCTCGGGCCTGGCGGCGCACTGCGCTGAGCGCGCTGCTCAAACCCGGTACCGACCTCCGCTCTGCGCGCGCCGCTCAGGCCAGGATGTCGAGTAGCGAGCCCTTCAGGTCGAGCTCGACCCCGAGCACCCGGGCCGACGCCGCATACTGCGTCTTCGCGACGATCTGGTCGACGACCTCGCGATCGAGGTCGACCGGTTCGGCCGCCGGCGCGGTCGACACCGTCGCGCGGGAGCCCCCGGAAGCGAGCGAAGTCTGCGCCGCGCGCTGGGGATGGAAGCCCTCCGTCAGGAGGTTCGCGACGTTATGGGCCGACACGGCGACCCGCGTCTGCGCGCTCTGCATGCCCGAGAGTGCGATGCCCATTCCATCCATGGCCGATCGATTCGGCAGGGCCGCGGAGAATCCGGCGGCAATCCTCGCGCCCGAGCGGAAATCGCGGCGCCGCTGCGCCCCGGCTGCCCGGCGGCTGCCGGCGATCGGAAGGAGGCGGCAGCCCCGGAGACGATCGGCCGCTGCGGTCGACGCCCCCCGATGCATTGCGTAGCCTCGGCGAGCCCTGCGCTCTGTCGCGCCCGTCGGCCGACCGCTCCGCGGGCTGCGCATCCGAGCAAGGGCGAGCGCAGGACGACCCGCGCAGAACGACGGCAGAACGAGGAGAGAGGGCCATGGCGGTCCGCATCGGCATCGGACTCGGGCTCGGCGGATTTCCCTTCGAGTCGATCTCGGCGTTCCGGGGCTGGCTCGAGCGCTGCGAGGCGTCGTCGATCGATTCGATCTGGCAATCCGATCGGGTCGTCTCCCGGGATCCGGCGCTCGAGCCGCTCGCCCTCCTCGCGATGATCGCCGGCGCGACCCGCCGCCTGAAGCTCGGGACCAACGCGATCGTCCTGCCCTTCCGCGATCCCATCAACTTCGCGCGCCAATGCGCGACGATCGACCACCTCTCCGACGGTCGCCTGCTGCCGACGGTCGCCGTCGGGCAGGGCGAAGGCCCGGAATGGCGCGCGACGGGGCGCAGTCCGAAGGGCCGGGGCGAGTGGGTCGACGAAGCGCTCGAGGTCGTGACCCGACTCTGGCGATCCGGCTCGGCCAGCTACGAAGGCCGACACCTCTCGCTCCACGACGCCTCCATCTCCCCGCGCCCGAAGCAGGACCCGCTGCCCCTCTGGATCGGCGGCGCCTCCGCCGGCGCGATCCGCCGCACCGTCCGCTTCGGCAACGGCTGGCTCGCCCCGCTCCAATCCGCCGAGGAGGCCGGTGCCACCGTCGCCGCGATCCGCGCCGAGTCCGCCCGCGTCGGACGGCCGATCCCCGACGATCACTACGGGGCGACGATCCTCTTCCGCCTCGGTCCCGCTGCCGGCGATTTCGAGTCGCCCTTCGCGCGCCTGCCCGATCCGGCGATGCGCCGGCGATTCGAGAGCGTCCAGGCGATCGGCGACGCGAAGCAGGTGCTCGATCGGCTGCGCGCCTTCCGCGCCGTCGGGATCACCAAGTTCATCGCGATCCCGCTCGCCCGCAGCGCCGAAGAGATGCACGAGCAGACGCGGCTGCTCGATGCCGAAGTCCTGCCCCACGCGAACGACGCCTGACGGCGCCGCCCGGCGACCGATCCCCCGGCGAGGGCCGCGGGCGATCCGGCGGCCGGACGATCCGCAGCGAAGGAAGATCCACGTGTCCCTGTTCCGTTTCCTCGGCCTCTCGAAGGCGGATGCCGATGCCCAGCGCGAGCCCGAGAGCCTGCGCGAGCTCGCGGCCCGGCTCTCCACGATGGCGCCCGAGGACGCCCGCTTCGTCGCGGCCTTCGCCTATCTGCTCGCGCGCGTCGCCGGCGCGGATCTCGAGACGGCCGGGGGCGAGCGCGACGTGATCGCCCGGCGGCTCGAAACCCTCGCCGGCCTCGAGCCCGAGCGCGCGGCGCTGCTCGCCGAGAGCGCGATCGCGGCGGCCGATACGCATTCCGCGAGCGACGACCATCTGGTCGCCCGTGCCTTTCGGGAGATGGCTTCGGCGGAAGAGCGCCTGCTGCTCGTCCGCTGCCTCTATGCCGTCGCCGCGGCCGATTCGAACATCACGACGCTAGAAGACAACGAGGTCTTCGAGATCGCGACCGAGATCGGCGTCGGCCGAAACGACGTCGTCGCCCTGCGTTCCGAGTGGAAGGAACACCTCGCCGTGCTGAAGGCGCTTCCGCGCGAGCGCTGACCCGGCTACGCTGCGCGCGCTCGACACCGCGCTCGTGCGCGAAGGGGGACATCGCATGGCTGCACGGACTTCCGTGAAACGATCGAAGGGCACCGCCAGGAAGTCGAAGACTTCGGCGAAGAAGGCGGCGAAAAAGACCGCGAAGAAGACGACCAAGAGGAAGGCTGCCGCGAAGGGAGTCGGCAAGGGAGCGAAGAAGGCGTCCAGGCGGGCGGCCAGCTCCGGCCCGAAGAAGACGACCGCCCGCAAGGCCGCGAAGGCCGGCGCGAAGAAGGCGACGAGCCGGAAGGCGGCGACGACGAAGAAGAAGGCCGCTGCCCGGACGAGCGCGACGAGCGCACGCAAGCCGGCACCGACGGGAACGGGCGAGCTCGTGCACACCCGCCTGCTCGGCGTCGCGAAGCGGCTGCTCGGTCCGACCACGACGGCCGGCGGCGCCTCCGCCTCGGGCGGCATCAGCCATACCAACCCCGCCCGCTCGGCGATGCTGAAGCGCCTGCTCGGCTGAACTCGGCGGAACTCGGCGGAACACGACGTCGTCCGCGCACCGCGGACCCCGAAGACACGAAAGGCCGCGAGACGGAGCGTCTCGCGGCCTTTCGCTTTCGGATCGGAAGGGAGCGAGGCTCAGCTCTCGTCGTCGTCCGCGATCTTCGACTCGTACTTCTTCTTGAGCTCCGACTGCTTGTCGCTCGGGACCGGCAGGTACTTGGCGAACTCCATCGTGAACTCCGCCTTGCCCTGGGTCATCGATCGCAGATCCGTCGCGTAGCCGAACATCTCCGAGAGCGGGACCTCCGAATCGACGGTGGAGAAGCCGCCTTCCTCGGTCGATCCGATGATCTGCCCGCGGCGCTGCATGATCGTCTTCAGGATCGAGCCCTGGAACTCCGACGGCCCTTCGACCGAGAGCTTCATGATGGGCTCGAGGATCTGCGGCTTCGCACGCGGGTAGAACTCGCGGAACGCGCCGCGGGCCGCCGCCTGGAAGGCCATTTCCGACGAGTCGACGCTATGCGCCGCGCCGTCGTTGACGACGATCCGCATGCCGATCACCGGGAAGCCGATGAGCCGCCCCTTCGGCAGACAGCTCTTGAAGCCCTTCTCGACGGCCGGGATGTACTCGGTCGGGATCGCACCGCCGCGGACCGCGTTGACGAACTGGAACTCCTTGTCGCCCTCGTCGTCCGCCGGGATCGGCTCCACGTAGCCCGCGACCTTGCCGTACTGGCCCGAGCCGCCGGTCTGCTTCTTGTGCGTGTAGGAGAACTCGGTCTTGTTGGTCACCGTCTCGCGGTACGCGACCTGCGGCTGGCCCGTCTCGACCTCGCAGTTGTACTCGCGCTTCATGCGCTCGACGTAGACCTCGAGATGGAGCTCGCCCATGCCCGAGATGACGGTCTCGTTGCTCTCCTGGTCGACCTCGGATCGGAAGGTCGGATCCTCGCGGACGAAGCGGCCGAGCGCCTTGCCCATGTTGTCCGACGACTTTTGGTCCTTCGGCTTGATCGAGAGCGAGATCACCGGCTCGGGGATGTGCATCGACGTCATGGCGACGTTGACGTTGCCGTCGGTGAACGTATCGCCGGACGCGCACTCGACGCCGAACAGCGCGACGATGTCGCCCGCGCAGGTGTCTTCGATGTCCTGCATTTCGGCGGCGTGCATGCGGATCAGACGGCCGACCTTGTGCTTCTTGTTGGTCCGCATGTTGTAGATGGTGTCGCCCTTCTTGAGCGTGCCGCCATAGACGCGGATGTAGGTCAGCTGGCCGTAGCGGCCGTCCTCGAGCTTGAACGCGAGGGCGACGAGCGGCTGGTTCTTGTCGGTCTTGATCTCGACCTCGGCCTCGTTGTTGCCCAGATCGACGGCGAAGTTGTGGACCTCCGTCGGGTTCGGCAGGTAGTCGTTGACGCCGTCGAGCAGGAGCTGGACGCCCTTGTTCTTGTAGGCCGAGCCGAGGAAGACCGGCGTCAGCTCCATCGTGAGCGTGCCCGCGCGGATCGCCTTCTTGATCATGTCGACGGTCACGTTCTCCTCGAGCATGGCCTCCATGAGCTCGTCGGAGAACATCGAGACCGCGTCGAGCATGATCTCGCGGTATTCCTGCGCCTGGTCGACGAGGTTCGCGGGGATCTCCTCCTCGCGGATCGTCTCGCCGTTGGACCCGTCGAAGTAGAAGGCCTTCATGCGGACGAGGTCGACGACGCCCTGGAGATCGTTCTCGAGGCCGATCGGGATCTGGGTCATCACGGCGTTGTGGCCGAGCTTCTCGCGCAGCTGGCGCGTGACCTTGAACGGGTCGGCGCCCGAGCGGTCGAGCTTGTTGATGAACGCCATGCGCGGGACCTTGTAGCGCTTCATCTGGCGGTCGACGGTCATCGACTGGGACTGCACGCCGGCGACGCCGCAGAGCACGAGGATCGCGCCGTCGAGCACGCGCAGGGAGCGCTCGACCTCGACGGTGAAGTCGACGTGTCCGGGGGTGTCGATGATGTTGATCTGGTTCTCGCCCCACTGGCAGTAGGTCGCCGCCGACGCGATCGTGATGCCGCGCTCGCGCTCGAGATCCATCGAGTCCATCGTCGCGCCGACTTCGTCCTTGCCGCGGACTTCGTGGATCGCGTGGATGCGCCCGGTGTAGTAGAGGATGCGCTCGGTCAGGGTCGTCTTGCCCGAATCGATGTGTGCGCTGATCCCGATATTCCGGACCTTGGTGATGTCACCGAGCATCGTCTTGTCCTCTGTCTCTCTGGCTCGTTGGCTCTCTGGCTCGCAGACCTTCGGCGCGTTGCCGCCCGGCCCGCTCGCTGGGTCGATCCCTCGCGAAGAGGGACCGGGTTCGTCGGGCGGGCGGGATCGCCGCGCGCCGCTCTTCGTCTCGTTCTTCGTCTCGTCCTTCGCCGATCCCCGCCCGGCGCTCGACTCGTGAGTTCGAGCGCGGCACCGAGACAGCGCGCTCGCGCGCGCTCGGGTCCACGTCTGGCGACGCAGGGATGGCGGGGGGCCTGATCCGTTCAGGGCGCGCAAATTAGCGGGATGGCGAAGGAAAATCGAGCCCCGAAAGGCACGATCCGGTGACGGCCCCGCAGGAAGGCCCAGCGCCGGGACGCGGCGGGGCGGCCCGATCGGGCGAGTCGATCAGACGAGCCGATCGCCCGGCCGCAGGCCCGAGGCAGCGGCGGGCCCCTTCGCCCCATCCCCGCGGCGGACCTTCGCGATCCGCAGCGTCCCGCCCCGGACGGCGAGGTGCAGGCCCGAGGGCTCGACCGCCAGGATCGTCCCGGGCGCAGCCCCGAGCCCGTCGGCTCCGTCGGCCGCCCCGGCGGCCTCCCGGCCGGCCGGTTCGAGCACACAGCCATGGAGCCGAACCGCCTCGCCCCCGAAGAGCGCCCAGGCCCCTGGCTGCGGGTCGCAGCCCCGGATCCGCCGGTCGAGGGCGGCCGCGTCGGCCGTGAAATCGAGGCGCGCGGCGCGGTCGTCGAGCAGGCCCTGGAAGCTCGCGCCCTGCTCCGGCTGGGGCGTCAGCGTCGCCGTGCCGGCGGCGATCGCCGCGACGACCTCGACCATCGCCTCGACACCGAGGGGATAGAGCTTGTCGAAATAGAGCGAAGCAGCCGTATCGGCCGGAGCGATCCCGATCCCCCGGCGCTGCAGGTAGAGCGGCCCCGTATCGACTCCGGCATCGGGCTGGAAGATCGAGATCCCCGACTCCGCGGCCCCTTCGATGATCTGCCAGGCGAGCGCGCTGCCGCCGCGGAAAGCCGGCAGGATCGAGGGATGGAAGCACACCGATCGGTGTCGCGGATGATCCGTGATCTCGGGCGGCAGGATCACCGTCGTAAAGGGCAGCACGTTCAGCTCCGCCCCGAGCGCGCGGTACTCCGCGACGCGCTCCGCGATCGCCTGCCCGCCGCGCCGATAGCCCTTGTAGCGGAAGAGCGGCCAGCCCCGCGCCTGCGCCTCGGCGGCGAGGGGATCGGGCTTGCCGCCGCCATCCGGCGGAACGTGGACCCCGACGATCGCATGTCCCGCCTCCGCGAGGCGCACGCTCACGTCGCGCCCGAACGGCGCCTGTCCGAAGATCGCGATGCGAAGCGGCATCGCGCGACCATAACACGGGCGCCCGGCGGCGAAGGGGATCGCGTATCGTCGGTGCGAGGAGGGCACTCGCATGGCCGGCGCGTCGGAGCAGGCGGACCAGGGCGCCGGAGCGATCCCGATCCCCATCGACGGCCTCTGCGATCCGGCCTTCGCCGCCGTCGAGGCCGCATTTCGCGAGAACTTCCGCGCGCGCGACGAGATCGGCGCCGCCGTCTGCATCGTGAAGGACGGCCGCATCGTCGTCGATCTCTGGGGAGGCCACCGCGAAGCCGAACGCCGCACGCCCTGGCGCCGCGACACCCTCGTCAACGCCTACTCCGTCGGCAAGGGCATCACGGCGATGCTCGCGCTCTCGCTCGTCGAGCGCGGCGAGCTCGACCTCGATCGCCCCGTCGCGAAGGACTGGCCCGAGTTCGCCGCCCACGACAAAGGCCATACGACGCTCCGCATGCTGCTCGCCCATCAGGGCGGCCTGCCCGGCGTGCGGAGGCCCCTGGCGCCGGACACGATCTTCGATTGGCATGCGATGACGAGCGCCCTCGCCGAGCAGGCGCCCTACTGGTCGCCCGGCACGGCCCACGGCTACCACGTGAATACCCACGGCTTCCTCGTCGGCGAGCCCATCGTCCGGCGTCTCGGCCGGACCTTCGGCGATGGCCTGCGCGAGCGGGTCACCGGCCCCCTCGCCGTCGACTTCCACAGCGCGCTGCCGCTCCGCGACCACGCCCGCGTCGCGACTCTGGTCCAGCCCGAGCCCCCGAGTGCCGCGGCCCCGCCTGCCGACTCCCCCGCCCCCATTCCGATGCACGCGAGTCTCCTGACCGGCGACCCGGAGATCGATCGCATCCTGCCCGCGGTCTACTTCAACCCGCCCGGCCTATCAGGCCACGGCACCGTGAACACCCCCGCGTGGCGAAGTGCGTCGATCCCTTCGACCAACAGCCATGGGACGGCGCGCGCGGTCGCGACGCTCTACGACGTCTTTCTCCGCCGCGACCCGGCGCAGGGCGGCCTCGTCGGCCCGGGGCTGCGGGCGGAGGCGCTGCGCACCCAATCCGAAGGGCCCGACCGCGTGCTCGGCAAACCCTCGCGCTTCGGTCTGGGCTTCCAGCTGCCCCAGGCGAACCGCCGCATCGGCGGCAGCGCGAGCTGCTTCGGCCACTACGGCTACGGCGGCAGCCTCGGCTTCGCCGATCCCGAAACCGGGATCGCCTTCGGCTACCTGATGAACCGCCCCGGCGACCGCTGGTACAACCCGCGCACCATCGCCCTCGTCGAAGCCCTCTACGCCGCCCTCGGCCGCCCGCTGGCACCCTGAGTCCGAATTCAAGACCCAAGGCGGACGTGGAAATGGATCTCCACCGACGCCCGAGTGCACCGGCCGAGCGGTTTGGGGTGAGATGTAAGGGACGTGCGCGCAGCAAGGCGATGGACGCGCCGGCGAGCCTCGACGCGCACGTCCGAGCCACGAACCCCAAACCGCTCGGCCGGGGCACCTGGCACGAAGTTCGGATCCCGCCCCGCGGCCGACGACAAGCCGACTACACCGGCACGCGGCTGCGATCGCCGATCGTCCCGCGCACCTCGGCCGGCTGCCCGTAGGCGAGCGAATGCGGCGGCAGCGAGCGCGCGAGGACCGAGCGCGTTCCGACGACCGAGTGTTCGCCGATCTCGACGCCGCGCAGGATCGTGACGTCGGCGGCGATCCAGCAGTGGTCGCCGATCCGGACGGGCTCGATGCGCTGCTTCCGCTCGGCATCGAGGTCGTGCTGGTCGGCGTCGAAGATCCGCGAGCCGGGGCCGATCCAGACACGGTCGCCGATCTCGAGTGCGGCCTTGCTGCTGAGATGGCAGCCGTTCAGGAAGCCCTCGCGGCCGATCCGGATGCGCGCGCCGGGAAACGCGAAGATGCGGACCGGACCGAGATCCGACCGTAGCCAGGTATCGGCCCCGATCTCGACCTGCGCGTCCTCGGCGACGGAGATGTGCACGCCCCCCGCGCGGCGCTCGGTATGCACTCGCGCGCCGATCGAGAGCCGGGCACCGGGAGCCAGGGCGAGATGCGCGCTCGCGAGATTCGTGCTCGCCGCAGGATCGATCGAGAGGCCGGGATGATGGGCGATGCGGCGCCGGAGGCGATGGCGATCGAAGCGCTGGATCGCCTTCAGCAGGAGCCGTGTTGCGGCCGGGACGGCCTCGGCCGGAGCGCGGAGAGAGGCGGAGCCGACGGGCCTAGGACTGTCCCGGTCCAGACTGGCCGTCCTTCAAACGGAAGGTGATGAAGCCATGGGTCGGGTCGTAGGGCGAGAGCCCGACGGTGACCTTGTCGCCCGGGATCACGCGGATGCGGAAGCGGCGCATGCGGCCCGAGAGCTGCGCGGTCACCTGCTGGCCGTTTTCCAGCGTGATCTGGTAGCGACCGCCGCCGAGGATCTTGTCCACGCTGCCCGTCGCTTGAATCAGGTCGTCTCGCGCCAAATCGAATCGATCCTTCCGTCGTGGCCTACGCTCGCCCCGGTCGAGTCGCGACCGGCGCCCGTTTTTTTCATGCAGGGATGCACGCGAAAAGGCATGCAGGGCCGCACGGGGGCCTGGGGCGGGCGCAGGCTAGCACGCGCCCCCGGCCCAGGCGAACGGAACGGAGAAGGATCGAAGGATGGGGACGCCGATGCGCGGACGCTTCCAGAGCGCCGATTCGCGCGAGCTCCCGTTGCCCGGAGCCCAAAATTGCCCGGCTGGAGCGCTTCCCAAATCCGGCCGGGCCTTGCTAGCCTGCCCGCCCGCGGAGAGGTGGCGGAGTCCGGCTGAACGTACCTGACTCGAAATCAGGCGTACCCGCAAGGGTACCGTGGGTTCAAATCCCACCCTCTCCGCCATTCGTCGACCGCTGCGCCTTCGAGGGAAGCACGCCGTCTTCCCCCATCGCCGCCCGCATCGCCGCCCGCATCGCCGCCCGCACGCCGCCCGCATCGCCCGTTCCGTTACCGCCGCCATCGCGGCGAGCGTCCCATCGATCCGAGTCCGACGAGACCGAGACCGACCAGTACGAGTGCGTTCGGTTCCGGGACCTGTACGAGAAAGAGACCGTCCTCGAGATTCGAGCCGATGTACGCGCCGTTGAACGGCAGGCTCACGGCCCCCAGACCCAAGACCGCATCGCCGACCAGGGGTGACCCGATCTGGAACTCGATGTGACCGAAGCTCATGACGTCGAAGCGCACGCGGAACTCGGCGTCGCCGCCGCCGACGATGCCGTCGAGGCCGGGATCGAGCGGATTCCCGGTGCGCGGCGTGAGACTCAAGGCGCTCACGAAGACGACGCGCGATCCGCCCGGCCCGGCGGATTCGGACAGCGTCGGTCCGGCGAAATTGGTGAGCCCATCGAACGCACCGACCCCCGGAATCGCGGTCGCATGAAAGAGCGACGACACGGCTTCGCCGCTGTGGAACTGCACGACGCCGGCGTCGTAGGCCGAAACCGAACTCTCGATCCCGACGACGGCGTCTTCCGGCCCTTGCCCCTTCACCCGGATCCCGATCGTGAGCCGGGTGCCCGGCGAGGGCAGCTGGCCGAGACAATCCCACCGACTCGCCGCGGCCGTACAGCCCGAGAGCTCGGTCACGACGAACGACACGGCCGCGCTGGCCGGATCGGCGATCCATTGGGACAGGACGAGCGGGAGCATGCCGACCAGCATCGTCAGCCACCGCATCGATCGGGTTGCCACGCGTTCCGACACCATTCGAGGTCTCCTTCCCTGCGGATCGCTATGCGCTCCATCCTACTCGAATCCGGCCCGGATTCGGCGACGAATCGACGGCGATCCGACGAACCGCGCCGCCCCGCCCTTCCCTTCCGACTGGGAACGAGGACGACCATCGACATCTGCCCCATCCTGGAGGAGCTTCCGCCCGTGGCCCCGATCCCCGACGACCCCCGCAGATCCCGCGCCCGCGAACCCAGTCGGGGCTCCGCGCTTCGAATGAGGGCCGACGCGTGACCCTGCTCTCGATGCGATTCGACCTGCGCATCCTGCCCGGTGCGACCACGCGCTTTCCCGATCAACACCGGGCACTGCTCGAGATGGCTGCCTGGGCGGAAGCGGTCGGCCTCGATCAGGTCTGCCTCTCCGAGCACCACGGCGATCCCGCCGGCTACACCTCCGCGCCGCTCACGCTCGCCGCCGCCGTGCTCGGCTGCACGCGGCGCATCCGCGTCCGGATCGCGGCGCTGCTCGTGCCACTCCACGATCCCGTGCGCCTCGCGGAGCAGCTCTGCACCCTCGACTGCCTCGCCCCGGGCCGCCTCGAGCTCGTCCTCGGCGCCGGCTACCGGACCGTCGAGTTCGAGATGGCCGGGATCGACCGGCGCGAACGGGGCCGGCGCGTCGAGGAATGCGTCGCCGTCCTGCGCGGCGCGTTCTCGGGTGCGCCCTTCGACTTCCGCGGGCGCGCGATCCACGTGACGCCCCCGCCCGCGACACCGGACGGACCGCGCTTCTGGATCGGCGGCAAGACGGCTGCGAGCGCCCGCCGCGCCGCGCGCCTGCGCTGCGGCTTCAGCCCCGCCGTCGGCGACCACGCCGTCATCGCCGCCTACTACGAAGAGGCCGGGCGCTGCGGCTTCGCCGAATCCGAGGTCTTCGGCGCGCCGAGCTTCGACGCCTATCGCGCGCGCTTTCCCGCCGATGCGCCGGTCGCCCCGGGCTTCGTCATGGTCTCGCGCGATCCCGACGCGACCTGGGAGCGGATCGGTCCGCTCGCCGTCGCGGACGCCGCGACCTACGCGGCCTGGCAGGAGGACGGCGTCGTCTCGGATACCGCCGCCCCCGGCGCGACGACCTGGCAGGCGCTCCGCGCGAGCGGGCGCTTCGCGGTCGTGACCCCGGACGAATGCCTCGCCCTGGCCGATCGCGACGGATCGATCATGCTCCATCCCCTGATGGGCGGCCTCGATCCGGAGCTCGCCTGGGAGGGGCTCCGGCTCTTCGAACGGGAAGTGATGCCGCGCGTCGCGCGGGGCCGCGCGCGCGGCCAGAGACCAGGATGAAGTAGCGATCCGATCGCCGCGGAGCGGCGAAGGAGGATGGATGCCGTCGAAATACGCCCTCGCCCCGGAGTTCGCCGACCAGAAGGGCGTCACGCTCCCTGCCAATCGGATCGTCCTGCGCCTGATCGACGCAGCCCTGCGCTGGCAGCGCCGCGGATTCCGCTGGAGCGACGCGGTCGCCGTCCGCACCCATCGCCTGCCGGTCCCGGGCGGCGGGGCGATCGACGTCCTCGAGGTCGCGCCGAAGGGCGCCTCGGGCCCGCTCCCGACCCTCGTCGACTATCACGGCGGCGCCTTCTTCCTCTCGGCGATGCGCGGCCATCTCGACTACGCCGATCGCTATGCGCGCGAGACCGGCTGCCGCGTCTTCCTGCCCGAATACCGGCTCTCGACCGGCCATCCCTTTCCCGCCGGATTCGACGACGCCTGGGCGACCTTCGAATGGGTGCATGCCCAGTCCGCATCCCTCGGCGTCGACCGCGAGCGCGTCGTCCTGATCGGCGACAGCGCCGGCGGGGCCTTCGTCGCCGGCGTGACCCAGCGCGCGCTCGACCAGCGCGGCCCCGCGATCCGCGCCCAGGTCCTGATCTATCCGGTCACGGACCACGAGTCGAAGACCGATTCCGTCCGCCGCTTCGTCGACACGCCCGGCTGGAGCGGCGGCTCGAACGTCGCCATGTGGAAGGTCTATCTGCGCGACACCGATTTCGCGCGCAGCGGCGGCGCCGCCGCGCCCCCGCCCTACGCCGCGCCGCTCCATCGCAAGGATTTCGCGGGCCTCCCGCCGGCCTTCGTCGAGGTCGCCGAGTTCGATCCGCTGCGCGACGAAGGCATCGCCTACGCCCGGGCGCTCGAGGCTGCCGACGTCCCGGTGGAGCTCCACGTCATCGAAGGCGGCATCCACGGCTACGATCTCGTGCCGGACAGCCCGCTCGCGGCGCGGGTGCTCGAGCGGCGGCTCGCGGCGATCCGAAGCTTCATCGCCTGAACGCCGCCCGCGGCACGCATCCGCGCAGATCGCACCGGGAGACATCGTGACGATCCAGGCGGCACTGCGCATCAACATGACGGGCCTCGCCCCGACGCCTCGCGAAGAAGCGCACCGTTACCGCGCGGCCCTCGACATGGCGGCCTTCGCCGACCAGCACGGCTTCGCGGTCGTCAGCGTCGAGGAGCACCATCTCGCCGAAAACGGCTGGCTCCCGGCGCCGCTGCTGCTCGCCGGCATGATCGTCGCGCGGACGACGCGGATCGCCGTGAACGTCACGGCCCTGCTCGTGCCCCTCTACGACCCGATCCGCCTCGCCGAGGAGATCGCGATCCTCGACCTCGTCAGCGGGGGACGTTTCAGCTTCGTCGCCGGCATGGGCTATCGCCCGCTCGAGTTCGCCGCCCTCGACAAGGACTGGGACGAGCGGGGGCGGCGCATGGACCACGTCCTCGAAACGCTGATCACCGCCTGGCGGGGCGAGCCCTTCCTCTACGAAGGCAAGCAGATCCGCGTCACCCCCACGCCGCTCTCGAAGCCGCATCCGCCCTTCGCGATCGGCGGCATGACGAAGGCGGCCGCCCGCCGCGCTGCGCGCTTCGGCCTGCCCTTCTATCCCGCCATGACGCTGCCGGAGCTCGAATCCGTCTACCGCGAAGCGCTCGCGGAGCACGGCCAGCGGGGCATCGTCGTCCAGCCGGGCGAGGCGAACGCGATGGTCTTCGTCGACGAGGACCCCGAGCGCGCCTGGGCGGAGCTCGCGCCGTATTTCCTGCGGGAGGCGAACGAATACGCGTCCTGGCGGCGCGAGGGCGTGCCGCGCCCCGGCGAGCAGCCGGTCGATTCGATCGCGGGCCTGCGCACCCAGGGGCGCTACGAGATCCTGACGCCGCACCAATGCCTCGAACGGATCCGCTCGGGCCGGGCGCGCGAAACCCTCTGCCTCCATCCACTCGCGGGCGGCATCCCCGTCGAACGCGCCTGGCACAGCCTGCGCCTGTTCCAGGAGAAGGTGCTAAGCGTCCTCACCCAGGACGGTGGCGGCCACACGCCGGAGGATCCGAGATGAGCGATCGCCCCCTCGATGCCGTGATCGTCGGCGCCGGCTTCGCCGGCCTCTACATGCTCCACCGCCTGCGCGGGCTCGGCCTCTCGGCCCGCGTCTTCGAGGCGGGCGCCGGCGTCGGCGGGACCTGGTACTGGAACCGCTATCCCGGCGCGCGCTGCGACATCGACAGCCTCGAATACTCCTACCAGTTCTCCGACGCGCTCGCGCAGGAATGGGAGTGGAGCGAGCGCTATGCGACCCAGCCCGAGATCCTGCGTTATGCAGAACACGTCGCCGAACGCTTCGACCTCCTGCGCGACATCCGGTTCGAGACGCGCGTCGTCTCCGCCCACTTCATCGAAGAATCGGCAGCGACGCGGGAGCACGTTCCTCCGCGCTGGCGGATCCGGACCGACCGCGGCGAAGAAGTCACCGCCCGCTTCTGCATCATGGCGACGGGCTGCCTCTCTTCCGCCAACCTGCCGGAGATCCCGGGGCGCGAATCGTTCGCGGGCCGCGCCTACCATACGGGCCGCTGGCCGCATGAAGGCGCCCGCTTCGACGGCCAGCGCGTCGGCGTCGTCGGAACGGGCAGCTCCGCGATCCAGTCGATCCCGCTGATCGCCGAGCAGGCGAGCCAGCTCTACGTCTTCCAGCGAACGCCGACCTACAGCGTCCCCGCCCACAACCAGCCGCTCGATCCCGAGACCGTCCGCGCGGTGAAGGCCGACTACCGCACGTTCCGTGCGCGCAATGCCGAGCAGCCCTTCGGCTTCGGCTCGCGCCTCGCCCGGTCGCCGGAGGGCGCGCTCTCGGTCGACGAAGAACGGCGCAGCGAGCGCTACGAGATGCTCTGGCGCGAGGGCGGCCTGCCCTTCCTCACCGCCTTCGCCGATCTGATGCTCGATCCCGCCGCCAACGCGACCGCCGCCGAATTCATCCGGAGCAAGATCCGCGGGCTCGTCGCCGATCCGGCCGTCGCCGAGCGCCTGCTGCCGACCCAGGTCGTCGGCTGCAAGCGCCTCTGCGTCGACACGAACTACTACACGACCTTCAATCGCCCCAACGTGACCCTCGTCGACCTGCGCGACGAGCCCATCGAGGCGATCGACGCGCAGGGGATCCGCACCGCCGCGCGCCACTACGCCCTCGACGCCATCGTCTTCGCGACGGGCTTCGACGCCATGACCGGTGCCCTCGCCCGCATCGACATCCGCGGCCGCACGGGTCTCCCGCTGGCGGAGAAATGGTCGGCGGGCCCGCGCAGCTATCTCGGCCTCGCGACCGAGGGCTTCCCCAACTTCTTCACGATCACCGGCCCCGGCAGCCCCTCGGTCCTCAGCAACATGCTGCCCTCGATCGAGCAGCACGTGGACTGGATCGCGGACTGCATCGCCCATCTCGATGCCCGCGGCGCCGCCGCGATCGAGGCGACCGCCGAGGCCGAGGACGCCTGGGTCGAACACGTCAACGCCGTCGGCGGCCACACGCTCTTCCCGTCCTGCAGCTCCTGGTATCTCGGCGCGAACGTGCCGGGCAAGCCGCGGGTCTTCATGCCCTACGTCGGATTTCCCGCCTATGTCGCGAAATGCCGCGAGGTCGCGGAGAAGGGCTACGAGGGCTTCGCGATCGGCTGAACGGGCGCGGAAGCGGCCGAGCACGGTCCGACGGGCGCGCGCGGGCCGCGGGGCGCGAGGCAGGGCTCGAGCCGGAGCTCGATCGACTTCGAGGTGCGCATTCGCGCCCACGCGCATCCGGAGAAGAAAGAGCCGATGGACGCACGCTGCCCCGGGCCCTCTTATCAGGAAATCCTCGACGCAGACGCCGCTCCGCCGCCGGCGATCCTGCGCGAGAGCACGTCCGCACCCCTCGGCGCAGACGACCTCCCGATCGACGTCTACCTCTCGCCCGAGCAGCATCGGCGCGAAGTCGAGGGCCTCTGGCGCCGGGTCTGGCAGATCGCCGGCCGAGTCGAAGACGTCGCCCTGCCCGGCGACAGCTTCGTCTACGACCTGGCCGACGATTCGCTCGTCGTCCTGCGCACGCAGCGGGGCGAGCTGCGCGCCTACCACAACGCCTGCCTGCATCGCGGCACGCGCCTGCGCGACGGTGCCGGCCGGCTCGAGCGGATCCGCTGCCCCTTCCACGGCTTCACGTGGAGCCTCGAGGGCGAGCTCCGCGACGTCCCGTGTCGCTGGGATTTTCCGCAGATCGAGGACGAGCGATTCCGGCTTCCCGAGGCGAAGGTCGCGACCTGGGGCGGGTTCGTGTTCGTGAACTTCGATCCGGAATGCGCGCCGCTCGAAGATCATCTCGAGGAGCTGCCGCGGCATTTCGAGCGCTGGCCCCTCGAAGAGCGCGCGATCGCGGCGCGCGTCGAGCGGCGGATCGCCTGCAATTGGAAGATCGCCGTCGAGGCATTCGTCGAGACCTATCACATCGTCGGCGTCCATCCGACGAGCCTGCCCTTCTTCGGCGACGCCAACTCGCAATACGACGTCTGGCCGGATCGGCGCCACATGAACCGGATGCTCAACGCCTCGGGCGTCCCGTCGCCGCACGTCCGGGGCGAGCTGTCCGA
Source organism: Myxococcota bacterium (assembly GCA_041389425.1). Lineage (GTDB taxonomy): Bacteria > Myxococcota_A > UBA9160 > UBA9160 > UBA4427 > UBA4427. The sequence goes on along the minus strand of JAWKRX010000003.1, from coordinate 111,123 downwards.
GCAGCGCGTGCTCGACGTCGCCGCGCGCTTCGGCATGGCGCGCCCGGGAACCCGCGTCGAGCCGGGGGGCACCGCGCGCGCGGCGCTCGTCGCGGCTTCGCGCGCGCGCCTCGAGCGGGGGCTCGGCCTCGATACGAGCGCATTCTCAGACGCCGAGGTCCAGGACGTCATCCAGTACAGCCTGTTCCCGAACGTGGTGCTGTTCGGTGGCCTCGGCTCGCCGCTCTTCTATCGCGTTCGGCCCGATGGCGACGACCCGGGCTCCTGCCTCTTCGAAGTCATGTTGCTTCTGCCCGTCGCCCCGGGCGCGCCGCGGCCCGCGCCCGCCGAGCGCCGCTGGCTCGAGCCCCATGAAAAATGGAGCGACGTCCCGGAGCTCTCGTTCTTCGGGCCGGTCCTCGACGAGGACCAGGCGATCATGCCCCGCGTCCAGCGCGGGCTGCGCGCGTCCCGCAAGAGCGGTGTGACCCTCGGGCTCTACCAGGAGAGCCGGATCCGGCACTTTCGGAAGACGCTCGACGAATACGTGCCCCGCTCCGGGCCGGGTCCCGGACGGCCACCGGGCGACGGGGCCTGAAGCCGGTCGGCGTCATGCGGCGGGCTGGGCCGGCGTGCGCGGCCGCCGGGCGGAGCCCGGCCCCCCGTCGCCGCAATACCTGCGAACGGGATCCCATTGCTGATCCGATCCGCCTGGATGGGGTCGTGGACCGGCCGTGAGGTCGCCCGTCGGCCCCGCGGGTCATGCTTCTATTCATACGCGGGCTGTGGATCCATCGACGGTCGACCGGCGGTCCATCCCGGTCGGCTCGTTCCGCCTCTTCACGCCCCCGGCGCGGCGCGACCCGGCGTCCGCCTGCGCGCGCGTCACCTTTCCTGGAGACACGACCACTGTTGGAGTAGCCTCCAAAATTGTTTGCGACTCCAACCCTGGAGAACCGACAAGGAATTCCATGAGCGCTGGAATCCATCCTGCCCGAAAGCTCGCCCCCGGTCGCCGTGAACGGCGCAAGCAGGAGGTCCGCGCCCGGATCCTCGGTGTCGCCCGCGAGCTCTTCGCCAAGCACGGCTTCGAAGCCACGACCGTCGACGAGATCGCCCGCGCCGCCGACGTCGTCCCCGCGACCTTCTTCAATCATTTCCAGAGCAAGCAGGCGCTGCTCGGCCTGATGGCCGGCGAAGTCTTCGAAACGCTGCATTCGATGACGGCCCAGCATCTCGAGGGCCCGGGGACGAGCGTCGCGAAGCTGCGACGCTTCATCGTGTCGATCAGCGAGTCGATCGCCTCGAGCCGCGGTGTCGCCCGGGACGTCTTCCTCGAATTCCTGAAGAGCGATGCCACGCCCGACGAGCCGCATCCCTACCTCGAGCGCGTGATCGGCCCCTTCGTCTCCGTCATCGCGGAAGGTCAATCGCGGGGCGAGTTCCGCAGCGACCGCTCCGCTGCGTTCCTCGCACAGATGTCCGTCGGCATGCTGAACAGCGCGATCACGAGCTGGCTCGCGGATCCGGACTATCCCGTCGAGGCGGGCCTCGCCGACGCCGCCGAATTCGCGATCGAAACCCTCTGCTCGAAGCCGCTTCCGCGCGCGAACGCCCCGGACTCCTGAGCCCGCCCGCCCGGCGCTCCGCGCGTCGCGAACGCATTCCACCGTTCGCCGCCGATCCCCGATTTCTCCACTCCACCGTCCCCCCGGACGACACTGCAAGAAGGATCCCCCCAAATGGCCATCGCAACGGACATCGCAACGGACATCGACATCGACTTCTCACACGCCTCGAGCTGGGACGAGCGCATGCCCGAGCGCACGCACTGGCTGCGCGAGAACGCGCCCGTCTACTGGAGCGAGAAGACCGGCGCCTTCATCCTGACCCGCTACGACGATGTCGTGCACGTCTCGAAGAACCACGACGAGTTCTGCTCGGGCGAGGGCGTGCTGCCGGGCCGCATGAACGCGAAGATCGGCATGATCGACGAGGACGAGCCGCATCACGGCGAGATGCGCGGCCTCATCAACCGCGGCTTCACGCCGCGCATGGTCCGGCGCTGGGAGGAGGTCTTCAAGCGCCTCACCGACGAGACCCTCGACAAGATCGCCGCCAAGGGCGAATGCGATTTCGTCGAGGACGTCGCCGTCCCGATCCCGCTGATCCTGATCGCCGAGATGATCGGCATCCGCAAGGAGGACCGGCAGCGCTTCCATCAATGGTCGGATGCGATGATCGGGGCCCAGGGCAACCTCGACAATCCCGTGATCACCGCCGCCGCCGGCAAGGCCGCGCTCGAGTACTACACCTATCTCGTCGACATCATTGCCGACCGCCGCCAGAACCCGAAGGAGGATCTGATCAGCATCCTCGTCCGGGCGAAGGAGGACGGCGTGCTCGTCCAGCACGAGGCGGGCCGCTACCGCGACAACATGGGCGAAGAGGCCGGCGTCCAGGCGACCGACGAGCAGCGCGCGATGAGCAACGACGAGCTGATCAAGATGTGCGTGCTGCTGCTGGTCGCCGGCAACGAGACGACGCGCAACGGCCTCTCGGGCGCGATGCAGCTCCTGATCGAGAACCCGGAAATCCAGAAGCGCCTCGCCGCCGATCCCTCGCTCATCCCCGGCGCGATCGAGGAGATGCTGCGGCTCGTCTCGCCCGTGCTCTCGTTCGCGCGCACGGCGACCCGGGACACGGCGCTCCGCGGCGTCCCGATCGCGAAGGGCCAGAAGGTCCTGATGATCTACGGCGCTGCCAATCGCGACCCGGAAGCGTTCCCCGAGCCGGACCGCCTCGACATCGACCGCCATCCGCACCATCTCGCCTTCGGCATCGGCAACCACTTCTGCATGGGCGCGAACCTCGCGCGCATGGAGCTGCGGGTCGCCCTGACGGAGATCCTCCGCCGCCTGCCGGACATGCGCTATGCGAAGAACGGTCCCGAGTTCGGTTCGTCGGCGCTGGTGCGGAGCGTGAAGCACATGCACGTGCGCTTCACCCCCGAGCGCGCCGACTGAGATCGCCGGTCCGCGCGCGGGCCGGTCGTCGCGCCTGCAATCTGTCGTATCGTGTCCTCCGCCCGAAGCGATCCGTATTCGGGCGGAGGAACGATCGATGTCCCGACTCCGCAAGGTCCTGCTCGCCCTCGCCGCCGCGCTCGTGCTGCTCGCCGCGCTCGGACTCGTCGGCGTCTACCGCTCCGGCGCCTGGCACCTGCTCTTCCCGAGCCACGACCACGACACCGTCGCCCCCGAGATCCCCGACGACTTCGGTGCGGGCGCATCGCTGCGGGTGCTCGTCTTCTCGAAGACCAACTCGTTCCGCCACGAAGAAGGCATCGCCGGCGCCCGCCGCCTGCTCGACGGGATCGCCGCACGCCGCGGCTTCGCGCTCTTCCACTCCGAGAACGGCGCGCTCTTCGATCCGGCCCACCTCGCGCGCTTCGACGTCGTCGTCTTCAGCAACGCCTCGGGCGACATGCTCTCGCCCGAGCAGGAGCGCGCCTTCGAGCAGTGGCTCGTGGCCGGCGGCGGCTGGATCGGGATCCATTCGGCGGGCGACGCGTCCCACGCCGAATGGACCTGGTACCGCGACACGCTGATCGGCGCCGATTTCATCGGCCACATCCTCGGCCCCCAGACCCAGAAGGCGCGGGTCGTCGTCGAGGATCGCGGCCATCCCGCGACCCGCGGCCTGCCGGCGGAGTTCGAGCACGAAGAAGAGTGGTATTCCTGGAAGACGAGCCCCCGCGACGCGGGCTTCTCGGTCCTGCTCACGGTCGACGAAGCGAGCTACTCGCCCACGATCCGGTTTTTCGGCAGCGAGACCGACATCCGGATGGGCGACCACCCGATCGCCTGGTGGCGCTGCACGGGCCGCGGACGCGCGCTCTACTCCACCATGGGGCATTGGGCGAGCGCCTACGAGAACCCGCCCCATGCGCAGCTGCTCGAGAACGCGCTCGACTGGGCGGGAGATCGATCGGCCTGCGAGACGGGCGCCGCCGGAGGATGAACGCGTGACGAACGCGGCGACGACGACCACGACGACGAACGGCGGTGCGGGCACGCAAACGCCCCCCTCGGACGAGACGCGCGCCCTCGCGGACGCGGCCCTGCGCCGGGCGATGCTGCGGCTGATCGCGATCGGCGGATCGGCGGTGCTCGCGAGCTATCTGCTGGCCCTCGATCCGGCGATCGGCAGCAGTCTCTGGGGCGGCATCCCGGAAGGCCGCATCCGCGACCTCTACACGCTGAACATGTTCCTCGCGGCCGCGGGCTTCTTCCCGGCGACCTGGCTGCTCGTCTTCGCGACGCCGGCGAGCGCGCTCCCCGAGCGAACCGGCTTCGGCTTTCCCGCGCTCTTCGGGGTCTATGCGGCGATCCTGATGGCGTCGGCGCTCTGGCTGCCGCTGACGGGCCTGTACGTGGGCAATCCTTCGACGCCGGTCTGGCTGCTCGTGCGACTCGTGCTGCTCGTCGTGGGCGGCGCGGCGACGATGCTCGGCGTGATGCTCGTGCGCCTGGCCCTGCGCGGCCCGGCGACGGCCTGGCTCGCGGTGGGTGCATTCTTCTTCTTCTGGCTCCAGACGATGGTCCTCGACGCCCTCGTCTGGCCGCACTACTACTCGCTCCCGGGCTGAAGGGCGCACGAGCAACGAGAGGAGAGGGACGATGGGCCGACTGGACGACAAGGTCTTGCTGCTGACGGGCGCGGCTTCGGGCATCGGAAGGGCTTCGGCCCTGCACGCCGCGAAGGAAGGTGCTTCGCTCTTCCTGACGGACGTCGCCGCAGCGGGCCTCGAGGACACGGCCAAACGAGCCGCACAGCTCGGCGCGCAGGTCGAGGCGCGCGCCGCCGACATCAGCGACGAGCCGCAGGCGCGCGCGAGCGTCGCCGCCTGCATCGAGCGCTTCGGTCGCCTCGACGTGCTCTGCAACAACGCCGGCATCATCGCCTACGAGCGCGTCCACGAGATGTCGCTCGCGTTCTGGCGCCGCATCCTCTCGGTCAACCTCGACGGCACCTTCCTGATGACGCGCGAGGCGATCCCGCACCTGCTCGCGACGAAGGGCGCGATCGTGAACCTCGGCTCGACCGCCGGGCTCTCGGGACTCGCCTACGGTGCCGCCTACAGCGCCTCGAAGGGCGCGATCCACGCCTTCACCCGCGCGATCGCCGTCGAGTACGCCGAAGAAGGGCTGCGGGCGAACTCGATCTGCCCGGCCTCGATCCAGACGGGCATGTCCGGGACGGCGAAGCTCCCGAAGGCGGCGAAGATCGAGCTGCTGAACCGGCTGGGCTCGCTCCACGGCCCGGCGGGCCCGGAGGTCATCGCCGATCTCGTCGTCTTCCTCGCCTCGGACGAGGCGCGCTTCATCTCGGGGACGGAGATCCGCGTCGACGGCGCTGCGCTCGCCTAGCGGGGGGCGCGCTTCGAGGAGCGGAGGCCGTGCCGGGTGCGCCGGCCGGGACGCGGGTCCGACTCGGGTGTCGGACGGCACGCGTGGAGGATCGCCGGCACGAACGGCGCCGTGCCGCGCGTGCGTCCTCTATCTCGCCGGACACCCGTCTCGACCGCGGCACTCGCGGCGGTTGCGCTGATCGGCGCGCACGCCCCGCTGCTCGCTGGGATGGGGCTCTGCGGATCAGCGGGCGGAGCGCTTGCGGGCGGGCTTCTTCCTGGCCTTGGCGTTCTTGGCGCGCGACGTGGACTTTGCGGGGCGGGCGGCGGCGCGCTTCTTCGGGGTGCCCGACGACTTCGACTTCGCGGGGCGGGCGCGCGCAGGGCGGGCGGGCTTCGCGAGGGCGGCGAGGGAGAGGTCGAGGGGGAGGTCCTGCTGCCAGATCAGGTTGAGGACGCGCTTCGCGAGGCGCCAGCCGTCCGGCGTGCGGAGATAGTGGTCGTCGTAGCGGATGCCCATGTCGAGCTTGTACTGGACGCCGTCGCGTTCGTGGATGTGGTTGGCGATGCAGTAGAACTCGCCGGTCGCGCGGTCGCCGTCGAGGCAGGTGACCTGGTTGAGAACGCAGTGCTGTGTCGCGGAGAACATGTCGATCTTGCGCAGGCCGGCGCCGAGCTCGGCGTGGCCCCGCATGAGGTAGCCCTGGCCCGAGAGCTCGCAGTCCGGCGTGAACACGCGGGGGAGCTCGGGCCAGTCGCGGCGGTCGATCATCCGCGCGTAGCGGTTGGCGAGGTCGCGGATCGCGAGCTCGTCCTCGCGCTGCGAAACGAGAGCATCGGACGTCATGGGGTTCCTCCTGGCGGCGGAGCATACCAGCCGGATTCCCCGCGGAAGGCGCCCTCGGCGCGCGCGGGGCAGGCTCGTTCGTCCCGACCGGACCGGCCGGGCTCCGTTTGAAATGCCGCGGCGCGCCGGGTACCGTCCGCTTTCGGCGCGGCGCGTGCCGAGCGTTGACCGCAGGGTCCCGTTCGAGTTCGGGATCCTGTGAACCCGGTCAGATCCGGAAGGAAGCAGCCGTAGCAGGGACTTGGCTGCGATCGGCAAGCCCTGCGGTCAACCCTCGGTACGCCTCTCGTCTTTCGTCCGCGGCGCTCTCGCGCCGGCGCGCCGCTCGCATGATCGCTCGTTCGAACCAGGCCCACGGGTACCCCCCACCATGAGCTACCAGGTCATCGCGCGTAAATGGCGGCCGCAGACCTTCGAGGAGGTCTCCGGGCAGGGCCACGTCACCCGCGCCCTGCGCAACGCGATCCAGAGCGGCCGCATCCCCCATGCGATCCTGTTCACCGGTCCCCGCGGCGTCGGCAAGACGACCCTGGCCCGGCTGGTCGCCCGCGGCCTGAACTGCGAGAAGGGGCCGACGGATACGCCCTGCGGCGTCTGCCCGTCCTGCGTCGAGATCGCGGAGAGCCGCTCGACCGACGTCCAGGAGATCGACGCGGCGAGCCGCACCGGCGTCGACGACATGCGCGAAATCATCGAGTCGATCCGCTATGCCGCCGCCCCCGGTCGCCATCGCATCTTCATCATCGACGAGGTCCACATGCTCTCGACGGCGGCGTTCAACGCGCTGCTGAAGACCCTCGAAGAGCCCCCGCCGCGCAGCCTCTTCATCTTCGCGACGACGAATCCGGAGAAGATCCCGTTCACGGTGCTGTCCCGCTGCCAGCGCCACGACCTGCGCCGGATCGCGCTCTCGAGCGTGACCGAACGCCTCGCCGAGATCTGCCGCTCCGAGGGCATCACGATCTCGGCCCCCGCGCTCGCGGCGATCGCGCGCGAGGGCGAGGGCTCGATGCGCGACGCGCAGACGCTGCTCGACCAGATCGTGGCCTACGGCGGGCAGCGGATCGCCGACGAGGTCGTCGCCGAGATCCTCGACCTCGTCGATCGCAACGTCCTGAAGTCGATCGTCGAAGCCTGCATCGCGGGCGATCCCCGTACGGCGCTCGAGCAGCTCGCCGGTGCGACGGGCGGCGGCTCCGAAGCGGGGCGCATCGCGGAGTCCCTGCTCGAGCTGTTGCGGGATCTCACCGTGCTGCAGATCGCGCCCGACGCCGAGGGACTCTTCGAGGGCACGGACGAGGAGCGCGAGGCGCTGCGGGCGCTCGGCGCAAGCTGCGAGCCGGCCCGGCTGCGGCGCATGTTCCGCGCGCTCGTGCGGGAGATCGAGGATCTCGCGTTCGCACCGAAGCCCTCGGCGGTGCTGGAGATGGCGATCATCCGGCTCGCGACGATGCCCGCCGGCGACGACGTCGAGACGCTGCTCGCCCGGCTCGACCAGCTCGAGCGCAGGCTCGCCGGCACGGACTCGGCGGGCGGCTCGGGCGGGGCCGTCGGGGCGAAGGCGCCCGTTCGCGCGGGCGGGTCCGCGAGCGGTGGGCCTGCAACCGGCTCACCCGTGACCGGCGCGCGCGAGCTGCCGCGCGGCGTCCGGGCCTTGCCGCCGCGCGACGGGGCACGGCCGAAGTCGGGGCCGCGTCCGCCGGCGGCGCCGGAGCGCGCTTCGCGCGGCGCGGACGAGCGCAGCACGCGGGACGAGCCCGACGAGCCGGACGATTTCGACGGTCCTCCAGCGCCGGATGCCGCGCGTTTCGCGCCGGCCCCGCGCCCGGATCTGCGCGCATCGATCGAAGCGGAAGACGACGCGGTGTTCGGCGATCCGAACCGCGAAGGCGGCGCAGCGGCCACCGACGACGAGAACGGCGCGGATCCCATGGACGAGAGCGGGACCGAGCTGCTCGAGGAGGTCGCGCCCCAGCGGATGCCCGCTTCGCTCGGATTCGGCGAACGGCCGGGCGCACTCTTCGATCGCCTGCGAGCGCGGGCCTTCGAGATCGATCGTGCACGGCACGCGAGCCTCGAGCACGCCGAGTGCGTCTCGGCGATCGGCGACCGGATGCGGCTCGCGGTATCGACCGGGTTCCACATGGAGCGCGTGCGCACCCGGGCCGCGGAGCTGGAGACGCTGGCAAAGAGCCTGTTCGGCCGCGCGCTGAAGATCGAGGTCGAGCTCCAGGCGGTGAGGACGCCCGCCCAGGAGACGGCCGAATCGCGCGAGCGGTCGCGGCGGCGCCGGCAGGAGGCGCTCAACAGCGAAGCGGTCAACCTCGCCATCGAAATTCTCGATGCCGAGATCGTCGAGATCAGGCCCCTGGGAGACAACCGATGAACGGAAGCCAAGATCCGAAGCTGCTCGAGCAGGCGAAGCAGATGCAGGAGCGCATCGACCAGATCCAGAAGGTGCTGAACGCCCGGCGCTTCGAGGCGACGAGCGGGGGCGGGATGGTTCGGGCCACGGTGACGGGCGCGCTGCGCGTGCTCGCGATCGACATCGAAGAGGCCTTCTTCCGCGCCGGCGACAAGGAGATGATCCAGGACCTCGCCGCAGCGGCCGTCAACGCCGCGATCGTGAAGGCCCAGGAAGGCGCGAACGAGGAGTTCTTCCGCATGCAGCGACACCTGATGGAAGGCAGCGGATTCTGAAGCCATGAGCTCTTCGTCGCCGGCGATGGACCGGCTCGTGACCAGCCTGAAGCGCCTGCCCGGCATCGGCGAGAAGTCGGCGAGCCGCCTCGCCTACTACCTGCTGAGCGCCGAGCCCGAAATCGCCCGCGAGCTCGCAGACGCGATCCTCCGCCTCCAGATCGACACCGTCGTCTGCGCGTCCTGCTTCACGCTCTCGGATCGCTCGCCCTGCCCGGTCTGCGCGAACCCCGCTCGCGACCGCTCGCTCCTGTGTGTCGTCGAGGAGCCCGCCGACATGGCCGCGATCGAGCGCAGCGGCGGCTTCAAGGGGCTCTACCACGTCCTCGGCGGCGCCCTCTCGCCCATCGACGGCATGGGCCCCGAGGCGCTCCGCGTCGGCGAGCTCGAGCAGCGCCTGAAGCAGGGCGGGATCGCGGAGCTGGTGCTCGCGACGAACCCGACCGCCGAAGGCGATGCGACCGCCCATTTCCTCGCCGATCGGCTCGCCCGGTCGGCGGCGGCAGCCGGCGTGCGGATCACGCGCATCGCCTACGGCATGCCCCTCGGCGGCGACATCGAATACGCCGACCAGGTCACCGTCAGCCGCGCGATCGAGAACCGACGCCGCTTCGGCGAGAGCCCCGCGCGCCGGGACGACTAAAGACCCGCCAGACGGCGACCGATCCGACTGCCACGTCGCGTCCGAGGCGTCCGAAGGCCCGGACGCGCTGTTGCCGCCCTCTCGCGGCGCGGGTTAAGCTGGCAAAACAGTCCATTTCCCGGACGCTTACAGAGGCTGATGCCGATGATTCAATCCCAGCTCGTGATGCAGCAGGAGGACTTCGATCGCGTCCTCGGGATCATTCAGCGGCTCGTCCGCGACGCGAACGCCAAGGGCGTCTTCGTCGTCGACAAGGCCGGTCAGCTGATCGGCGAGGCCGGCGAGCTCCGCGGCATCGACAGCACCAGCCTCGCCAGCCTGACGGCCGGCTGCATCGCCGCGACCGGCGGCCTCGCGAAGATCCTCGGCGAGGAAGAGTTCCCGATCCATTTCCACCAGGGCGAGCGCGACAACCTCCACATGACGCTCGTCGGCGACCGCATGATCCTCGTGATCGTGTTCGACGAGCGGAGCTCCCTCGGCCTGGTCCGGCTGCGCGTCAAGAAGGCCGGCGCCGAGCTGGCGAAGCTCTTCGAAGACATCCGGAAGAAGGCGGAGAGCCAGGGGCCGGGAGCCGGCTCACCCTTCGCCGAGATCACCGACGACGACATCGACAACCTGTTCTCTTGACGCTTTCTCTCGACGCTTTCTCTCGACCTCTTCTGACCTTTTCCGACCTCTTCTGACCTCATTCTCCTGACGAGCAAAAAAAGCATGTCGTTCATCAATTACAGCTCGCGCGAGATCAACTGCAAGATCGTCTACTACGGCCCCGGCCTGTGTGGCAAGACGACGAACCTGCAGCACATCTACCAGAAGACGAATCCCGACGTGAAGGGCAAGATGATCTCCCTCGCGACGGAGACGGAGCGGACCCTCTTCTTCGACTTCCTGCCGCTGGCGCTCGGCGAGATCCGCGGCTTCAAGACCCGCTTCCATCTCTACACGGTCCCGGGCCAGGTCTTCTACGACGCCTCGCGCAAGCTGATCCTGAAGGGCGTCGACGGCGTCGTATTCGTCGCCGACAGCCAGATCGAGCGCATGGAGGCGAACATCGAGAGCCTCGACAACCTGAAGGTCAACCTTCGGGAGCAGGGCTACGACCTCGCGAAGATCCCCTACGTCATCCAGTACAACAAGCGCGACGTGCCGAACGCGGCGCCGCTCGCCGAGCTGCGTCGCCTGCTGAATCCGGGCGGCGCGCCCGAGTTCGAAGCCTGCGCGACGACGGGCCAGGGCGTCTTCGAGACGCTCAAGGCGGTCGCGAAGGGCGTCCTCAGCGATCTCAAGAAGATGGGAAGCTAGGCGGGCGGGCCTTCCACAAGTCGCGCGCGGCGAGACGAGGGGGATGCGAATGGCTCGCCCTCGCACCACGCTTCGTCGCTTCTCGAGAGCTCATGCTTCTGCGACCGCCTCGCTGGGGCGACCTTCGGCTGCGCTTGACTTCGCATCCCCCTCGTCTCGCCACGCGCTCGCTGCGGGGTAGGATGCGGCGCGCCACGATTCGTTGGTCGGTTGGCGCCGTACCGCGAACGATCCAGTGACCGGATCCGAACGCAGCACCGAACATTCATCGCAGGAACGGTTCTTCGAGGAATCCGGTCCGGCGCACCGCGTTTCCCTCCGTCCCTCCGATACACCTCGGCCCCGTACTCGCTCGCTGCGAGCGACCGGCGCGGTGCGCTGGGCGCGAAGTCAAGCGCAGCCGAAGCGCGTAGCTGCTTGCAGACCGCAGCAGCAACGACCTCCGGGAAGCGATGCGCGCCGTGCCAAGGGCGAGCCATTCGCGCCCAGCGCGCCGCGCCGGTCGCGTCTCGTGAGGATCCGTCACCCGGCGTGTGCTGGACTGTTGCCGCGCCACGCGGCGAGGCGGCGGTTGATCTGGCGGGCGGTCACGTAGAGCACCGGCACCAGGAAGAGCGTGACGAGGGACGAGAACGCGAGGCCCCATCCCAGGGCGAGCGACATCGGCGACATCACGGCGTCGTAGCCGCCGATGCCGTAGGCCGTCGGGATCACGCCGCCGAAGGTCGTCAGGCTGGTCACCAGGATCGGTCGCAGGCGCGAGACCAGCGTCTCGATCAGCGCCGCGATCCGCTCGACCTCCGACGCCGTCGGCGCGAGCGCGTCCTGCGCCCGGTGGACCGCATCGACCATCACGATCGAGGCGTTCACGACCACGCCCGAAAGCCCGATCGTCCCGATCACCGGCAGCAGGCTGAAGTTCATGCCGTGGAGCCAGAAGGTGAGCGCGACCGCGACGATCGCGAACGGCACGACCGCGATCACGAAGAAGGCTTCCAGGACCGAGCCGAGCATCACGGCGATGACGGCCCCGATCCCGAAGAACACCACCAGCGCGACCGCGCCGAGATCGCCGGTCGCGCGGCGCGACTGGACGGCCTCGCCGCTGATGTCGATCTGGATGTCGTCCCGGTCGGCATAACGGGTCGCGAACTCGCGCTCGATGCGCTCGGCGATGGTGAGCGCCGTGTTCGGGGCGTCGGCGGCGAGGCCGGCGGTGACGTTGAGCGAGCGCTGACCGTCGCGGTGCTGGATCTTGGCGATGGCCGGGAGCTCGACGGGGTCGACGACGTCGCGCACGAGCACGAGCTCGCCGCGGCCGTTCCGGACGGGCGTATCGAGCAGCGCGTGCATCGAGCGGCGGGCCGCGGGCTCGAGCAGGACGCGGACGTCCGTCGTCTCCTCGAGATCCCGCATCTCCGACGCGATCGTCCCGTAGTAGGCGGTCTTCAGCGTGTCGCCGAGGATGCGCGCATCGAGGCCGTGGCGCGCGAGCCGCTCCGGATCGGGATTCAAGTCGATCTGGCGGATCCCGAAGCGCTCGTCGATCGCGATGTCGACGACGCCCTCCACGCCGCTCAGGAATTCCGCGAGGGCGACGCCCGCCTGCCGCCGGACGGAATCGTCGTTGGCGAGGATGTAGACGTTGACGGGCTCGAGGCCCGGCGGGCCGTCGATGTCGGCCTCGAACTGGATCGAGGCGTCGAGCGGGATCGCGAGCCGCCCGCGCAGGAGCTCGATCCATTCCGCGGCCGATCGGCGCTTCTTGTCGAGATCGAGATGGGCGGAGATGATGCCTTCGTTCTCGACGGAGCCGTATTCGCGCGTCGAGCCCTCGCGATCCTGGTGGCCGACGCGGGTCGTCAGGGCCTGGAGGTCGGTCTCCATGATCGGCGGGAGCTGGTCCTGGATCGCGTCGAGGGCCGCCTCGGTCCGCTCGATCGGGGTGCCCGGCGGCATCGTGACCTTGATGTGGAAGCCGGGGGCGGATTCCTGGGGAAAGAACTCGAACTCGAGGCGCGGGAGGATGCCGAACGCGATCGCGAAGAAGACGGCGGCGAAGCCGGCGATCACCCGCCCGCGATGGGCGAGCGCGATGCGCAGCCCCTGCCGATAGCGCTCTTCGAGGCGGAGCAGGAACGCGCGCTTCGGGACCGGCGCACCCGCCCGGCCCGAGATCGACATATGACACGGCAGCACGATGAAGCTCTCCGCCAGCGAGAGCACGAGCGCGAGACAGACGACGGCGGGAATCATCCAGATGACCCGAGAAGGCATCCCGCCGATCGCGAGCAGCGGCGCGAAGGCGAGCACCGTCGTCGTCGCCGACGCGAGCACCGGCTGCGATACGGCGAGCGCCCCCTGCACGGCGGCCTCGGCGGGCGGCAGGCCCTCCTGCCGTTTCACGAGGATCATCTCCGCGACGACGACCGCATCGTCGACGAGCATGCCGAGCACGATCACGAAGGCCGTCGTCGAGACGAAGTTGATCGTCATCCCCGTGGCCGGCATCAGCGCGATCACGCCGAGGATCACGACCGGCACGCCGATCGCGACCCAGACCGCTGCCGAAGGAGCCAGGAAGAGGAAGAGCACGGCGCCCACGAGCAGGATGCCCATGATCCCGTTGCTGAAGAGCACGCGCATGCGATTGCGCATCTCGTAGGACATGTCGTTCACGATCGAAGCGCTGACGCCTTCGGGCAGCTCGATCGTCTCGAGCAGGTTCGCGATGCGATCGCGGGTATCGATGACGTCGGCGCCGGCCCGCTTCACGACGACGAGCGAGAGCCCGGGCTCCCCGTTCGTGCCGGCGATCAATCCGACGTCCTCGCGGCCGAGCTCGAGGCGCGCGACGTCGCGAACGCGCAGCGGCCCCGATTGATCGAAGCGCAGTACGACGTCGCCCACCTGCTCGGGCCGCTCGAATCGCCCCCACATCACGATCTGGCGACGATCCTCGGCCGATTCGAGCACGCCGCCCGTCTCCGAGACGTTGCGCGCGGCGATCGCCTGCACGACGTCGAGCAGCGCCACGCCATGGGCCCGGGCCGCGCGCGGATCGACGTAGACCCGCAGCTCGGGATCCGGCAGGCCGACCTTCTCGATCTCGCCCACGCCCTCGACCTTGAGCAGCGCCCGCTCGATCCGGCGGGCCGCCGCCGGAAGCTCGCGCGAGCTGCCCGCGAGGGCGACCTCGAGGATCGGCTGCTTGTTCGGATTCATGACGACGAGGGTCGGGTCGTCGCGCATGTCCTCCGGAAAGCCCCGGACCGCGTCGAGCGCCGTCCGGATCTCGCGCTCCTTCTCGGCGAGCTCGGCGTCGGGCGTATCGTCGTCGAGCTCCACGGTCGTGACCGAGCGGTTGTCGGTGACGAGGGTGGTGAAGCTGTCGAGGCCGTCGACCTCGCGCAGCTCGTCCTCGATCGGAATCGTGATCTTCGTCTCGACGTCCCGCGCGGAGGCGCCCGGCAGCTGGGCGCTCACCACGAAGCGCGGCAGCTGGGCCGAGGGAAACGCCTCGATCCGGGTTCGCGTCGCCGAGAGCAGGCCGACCATCACGACCGTCGCCGTGATGACGTGGACCAGCAGATGCCGTTCGACGAAGAAGCGGATGAAGCGTTCCATGGGCGCTAGTCCGCCGCGGTCGCGGAGCCGGAGCCGGATCCGGGCATCGCAGCGCCTGCGCTCCCCGAGCCGGCGGAAACGGCGGCGGTCGCGCCGGTCGCAGGGGCCGGTGCGCCGTCGATCACGACGCGCGCGCCGTCCTTCAGCGCGAAATGGCCGTCGAAGACGACTTCCTCGCCTTCGACGAGGCCGTCGAGGATCTCGACCGAGTCCTCGGAGACGCGCCCCGTTCGCACCGTGCGCACCCGCGCGACTGGCCCCTCCCCGCCGCGCTCGACGACGAAGACCTCCGTCTGGCCGCCCCGCCGCAGGAGCGCCGCCCGCGGCGCGAGCAGGACCGGAGCGCCGCTCGCATCGCGCAGCTCGATCCCGACGACCATGCCGTCGCGCACACCGCCCGGGTTCTGCATCGAGAGCTCGATCTCGTAGGTGCCGTCGAGGGCCGCGGCGACCCGCGCGACGCTGACGAGCTCGGCCTCGAAGCTGCGGCCGTCGAGATCCGCGATGCCGATCGAGGCCTGCGTGCCCGGCACCAGGCGTGCGGCCTCCCGGGCCGTGACGCCGCCGAAGATCCGGACGCGGGAGAGATCGACGAGGGTCGCGACGGCGGTGCCGGGAGCGACGAAATCACCGACGTCGACGGCGAGCGAATCGACCGTGCCGGCGAAGGGCGCGCGGATCTTCGTATCGGCGAGGGCGCGCCGCGCGGTATCGCGCGCGACCTCGGCGAGCGCCAGCTCGCTGCGCGCGCGATCGACCGCGAGCTTCAGATCGTCGTGCTGCTGCGTGCTGAGGGCGTTGCGGGCGAGCAGCTGCTCGCCGCGATCGAGCTCCCGCTCCGCGTGGCGCAGCACGGTGCGGGCGTTCGCGAGCGCGGCCTCGGTGCGGCGGAGCTCGAGGGTCTGCCGCGACGACTCGAGCTCGACGATCAATCCATCCTCGTCGACCGTCGCCCCGGCCTGCACGGCGCGCGCGAGCACGCGTCCCTGGGTCTCGGCCGTGAGGGTCGCTCGATGGTAGGCCCGGGCCGTACCCGTCACGCGTTCGCTGCCTTCGAGCTTCGCGAGCCGCACCTTCTCGACCTGGACCCGGACCCGCGTCGGCGGCGGCGCCGAGAGCGCCGCGGTCTCCGGATTCCCGGCCGCGTCCGGGTCGCCGCAGCCCGCCGCCGCGAGCGCGATCAGGACGGCCAGCGCCCGGCGCAGCAGGCGACGGGGGGCCGGGGGGGTCGGCTTCATTTCAGATCCTCCGAACGGGCGCGAAATCCATGGGCGAGAAAATCCTGCGCATGCGTCACCAGATCTTCGGTGGAATCGGGGCCGAAGGAGAGTCCGAGCTCGCCGCCCACGATCGGCAGGATCATGAAGGGAAAGACGCAGAGGCTCGAGATCGAGATCGCCATCCAGCGCACGTCGATCCCGGGGCGCAGCCTGCCCTGCCGCTGCTCTTCCTCGAGCCAGCGGATCATGGCCATCATGGGGCCCCGCACCAGGTCCTGCGCGAGACGCGAGCGCAGGGGCGAGGCGCCGTGGGCCAGGATCTCCCCGGCGACGAGCTTCGGCAGCCAGGGATCCGCGGTCATCGCCGCGACGTAGATCTGGACGAGCTCGTCGAGGCCGTCCCGGCGCGCGAACTCGGGCGCTTCGATCAGGGTCCGGACGCGTTCACTGACGCGCTCGAAGGCACGGCGATAGATCGCTTCGCCGAGGCCGTCCCGATCGCCGAAGTAGTAGGCGACCATCGCGGGGCTCACATGGGCGCGTGCGGCGATCTCGCGCAGGCCGCAGGTCTCGAAGCCCTGGGCCGCGGCGAGCTCGGTGGCGGCCTCGAGCAGGCGTTCGCGCACGCGCGCCTCGTCGACCTCCTGGAGGCGCGGGCGACCCGGGCGCCGGGGTGTCCGGGCGCGGCCGCGAGTCGCTGCCGAGGGGCGTTTCGAGCGCTGGGGGGGCATCGGCCGGTAAATTAAACGTCCGTTCGATTTCTGCAAGCACCGCGCTCCGGGCCGAGCCTCGGCGGGGGGCGGCGCGGCCTGCGAAGGCCTTCGCGATCCAGCCGTTACAATCGCTCGATGCCCCTCGCGAAGCTCTCCCGCCACGCCCTCTCCTACGCGCTCCATCCGCCGCGCACGCCGGCCGGGGGCGGCGAAGACCGGCCGCCGATCGTCTTCGTGATGGGGCTGGGCGGGCGCTGTGCCGGCTGGCTGCCGTTCCAGGTGCCCGCCTTCTCCCAGGACCGGACGGTGCTGATCTACGACCATCGCGGCGTCGGCCAGAGCGAAGACCCCGGCGAGCCCCAGACGACGGCCGCCCTCGGCCGCGATCTCGTCGAGCTGCTCGATGTGCTCGGCCTCGAGCAGGTCGACGTCGCCGGCTACTTCCTCGGCGGGATGGCGGTCCAGGAGGCGGCGCTCGCCGCGCCCGAGCGCTTCCGCAAGCTCGTGCTGATCGGGACCTGGGCGCGCGCCGACGCGAAGCGGCGCATGCTGCTGGCGGAGTGGGCCGCCCTCGCCCGCGCCAACACGCCGGCGCGCGCGATGATCCGTCATCGCCTGATCTGGACCTTGTCGGACGAATCCCTCGACGCGAGCGACGTCCTCGAGCCGGCGATCGCCCACCTCGACGACGGCGAGACCCCGCTGACCGGCGAGCCCTTCGCGCGTCAATGCGATGCCTGTGCGAACCACGACGCCCTCGACCGGCTCCCGCGCCTCGCGCATCCGACGCTCGCAGTCTGCGGTCGCAACGATCTGCTGACCCCCTCGAAGTTCAGCCGCGAGATCGCCGAGGCGATGCCCAACGCCCGGGATCTGGCCCTCGCCTACGGAGGCCACGCCGTGATGGCGGAGCGCCCCGAACGCTTCAACCAGGTCGTGCTGCACTTCCTCGACGAGGACCGCGGCGCCGCCTGAAGCCGGTGTGCGCCTGCGCCCCGAGTGGCCCGAGCCCCCGCGTCACGCGCTGCGTTCCGACCGCCCCCGCGTGCGGAACGAGAGGATCGAAAGGCTCTCGCGCAGGATCGGCGAATCCGAGACGGCGCGGCGGAGCGCGGCGCCCGTCACCCCGGCGCCGCCGCCGACGAGCACGCGATTGTCGTAGTCGACGACCTGGATCTCGGCGACGCCCGCGAACCGCTCGCGCATCACCGCGGCGACCCGCCGATGCTCGTCGAGCGTATTGCTCACGAACACGCCCCCCGGCGCGAGCAGCGCCGCCGCCTGGTCGTGGGCCGGCGTCGGAATCCAGTCGGGCTTGTGCACCGCATCCCCGCGCCCGATGAAGACGTCCTCGAGCACCGCGTCGAAGCGCGCCTTCCCGCACCCCGCCCGCACGGCCGTCGCGAGCCATTCGCGGGCGTCGGCCTGCACGACGCGCAGCGCGAGCCGATCGAGCTCGAAATGCGCCCGCGCGAGGCGCACGACCTCGGCATCGAGCTCGACACCGACGATCTCGGCCTCCGGCGCGATCGCCCGCGCGAGGCGCGCGACCGAGCCGCCGCCGAGGCCGAGGATCAGGATCCGCCGCCTCCGCTTCGGCGGCAGCAGGAGCAGCGGCGCGGCGATCGCATCCCAGACACAGCGCGTCGCGAGCTCGCCGGGCCGATAGAACGACGCGAAGGTCTCGTCGACGACGAGGCTGCGCGCGCCCTGCGAATCCTCGAGCCGAACGCGCGGCTTCGGCGCCGGTGCTCTTTCCGCGCGCGCCCTGCCTGCATACGCTCTCGCCATGTCCTCCCCCCTCTTCGACGGTCTGGGTCCGCCCGGCGCGGACGATGCCAGAGGTCGAGCCGCTCGGCGCGGGGCCGCTGCGCGTTCGACGGTGCGCGTCGCGCTGCCGGTGCCCGTCGATCGCTTGTTCGATTACACGATCGCGGCCGCCGCAGACGACGCGGCGCTCGTCGGGCGCCGTGTGCGGGTCGCTTTCGGGGGGCAGCGACAGATCGGATTGATCGTGCCCGGCGATCTGCGCAGCGAGGGCGCGCCCGAGACCGGACGCTCGCTCGCGGCGGTCGAGGAGCTCATCGACGAGGAGCCCGCAGTCTCGGAGGAGCTGATCCGCGTGCTCGCCGAGGAGGCGGACGCGATCTTCTGCCCGATCGGACTCGCGATCGCCCACGGCCTGCCACCGGGCTCGGCCCCCCGGATCGCGCGTCCCTGGGCGCTGACGACCCGGGGCGCGCGCGCCCTCGCGGACGGCGCGATCGGCACCGGCGCCCTCGGCGGCGAGGCGCGGCCGATCCTCGAAAGGCTGGCCCAGTCGCCCGCCACGCAGCCCGCGCTGGTGCGCGCGCTGCCGGGGATCGCGGTCGCACGGCGGCTCGAGAGCCTCGCGCGCGACGGCCTCGTCGAGCGGCGATTCGAGCGCCGAGCGGCCCGCGCCCGGGTGCCGAGCGTGCGCATCGCGCGAGCCGCCGCCGGCCTCGATCTCGAGCAGGCGCTGGCGGGGCTGGCGCGGGCCGCCACCCAGGCCGAGCTGCTGCAGCGCATCGCCGCCCATCCCGCCGGCATCTCGACGACGGCCCTCGCCCGCGGCGACGCGCGGGTCGGCGCGGGCCTGCGCGCCCTCGCCCGGCGCGGGCTCGTCGAGATCGAGACGCGCCCGATCTTCGCGGCGACCGAAGCGGTGCTCGACGGCGGCGAACGCGTCGAGCTCACGGACGACCAGCATCAGGCGCTCGGCCCGATCCGCGACGCGATCAAGCGCCAGCTGCCCGCGCGCTTCCTGCTCCACGGCGTCACCGGCAGCGGCAAGACCGAGGTCTACCTCCAGGCGATCGCCGAGACCCTCGCCGCGGGCAGGCAGGCGCTGGTGCTCGTCCCGGAGATCACCCTGACGCATCAAATCGTCGCGCGCCTGCGCGCCCGCTTCGGCGACGAGGTCGCCGTGCTCCACAGCGGCCTCAAGCCCGGCGAGCGCCTCGCGCAGTGGGAGCGCCTGCGCTCGCGACAGACGGCGATCGCGGTCGGGGCGCGCAGCGCGCTCTTCGCGCCGCTCGAGGCGCTCGGGCTGGTCGTGATCGACGAGGAACACGACGGGGCGTACAAGAACGAGGAAGGCTTCCGCTACCACGCCCGCGACCTCGCCGAGCGCCGCGCCGCCCGCGCGAGCTGCCCGCTCGTGCTCGGCTCGGCGACGCCGTCGCTCGAATCGCGCTTCCGCGCGGAGCAGGGCGAGCTCCATCGCCTCTCGCTGCCGCGCCGGGTCGGCGGCCGCCCGCTGCCGGCGGTCGAGATCGTCGACCTCGCGAAGGAGAAGGCGAAACGCGCCCGCGGCCGCAAGCTGATCCTCTCGCGACCGCTTCGCCGCGCGATCGAGCAGACGCTCGCGGCCGGCGGCCAGACGATCCTCTTCCTCAATCGCCGCGGCTTCTCGACGCGGATCTTCTGCTTCCAATGCGGCCATGCGGAGCGCTGCAGCGACTGCGACGTCGCGCTCGTCTTCCACGCGAGCGAGCACGCGCTGCGCTGCCACTACTGCGCGGCGACGCGCGCGGTGCCCGAGGTCTGCAGCGGCTGCGGCGATCCGGAGACCGCGCTGCTCGGGGTCGGCACCGAGCGCCTCGAGGAGGAGGTCCAGGCGGTCTTCCCCGGCGCGCGCACCCTGCGCCTCGACCGCGACACTTCCGCGCGTCGCGGGCACACCGAGAAGGTGCTGCGCGCGCTGCGCGACGAGCAGGTCGACATCGTGATCGGGACCCAGATGGTCGCCAAGGGGCACGACTTCCCGGGCGTCCAGCTCGTCGGCGTCGTCGCTGCCGATCTCGGTCTGCACCTGCCGGATTTCCGGGCCGCCGAGCGGACGTTCCAGCTCCTGACCCAGGTGGCGGGGCGCGCCGGGCGCGGCGTGCGCCCGGGGCGCGTGGTCGTCCAGACCTTCGTGCCCGACCACTACGCGCTCGTCCCCGTCGCGACCCACGATTTCGAGACCTTCTACGGCGCCGAGATCGCCCATCGCCAGGCCCTCGGCTACCCGCCCTTCGGCGAGCTCGCGCGCATCGTCGTCAGCGCCGAGGACGAAAAAGAGGCGCTCGCAGCGGCCGAGGGGCTCGCGGCGGCGGCCCGGACGGCGGGGCGGCCCGCCGCGCAGAACGCCGCCGCGCCGGAGGCGATCGCCGGAGCCGTCGAGATCCTCGGGCCGGCCCCCGCCCCGATCGCCCGGCTGCGCGGCCGCTTCCGCTTCATGCTGCTGCTCAAGGCGCGCGACGCGGCGGCGCTGCGGCCGGCCTGTGCCGAGGTCGTGCTTGCGATGCGGCGGCTGCCGCGGGGCGTGCTGGCCGGGCTCGACGCGCGCCCGGTCCACATGCTATAACCCGGTCGTTTTCCCCAGCTGATTCAGCGAGTTAGCGGTATCGGGCCCGAGTCCTGGGCGCCGCCGCCGCAACCCAGAGTGCCGCGCGGCTCGAGCGGCAGGAAGACCGCCGGAAGATCGATGGCGCTTCGCGAAATCGTCCAGTTCCCCGACCCGAGATTGAAGCTCGTCTCGAAGCCGATCACGCAGATCACGGACGAGATCCGCCAGCTCGCCGCGGACATGATCGAAGTCATGTACGACGAGCCCGGCATCGGCCTCGCCGCACCGCAGGTCGGCGAGAGCGTGCGGATGTTCGTGATCGATACGGAGTGGAGCGACGAAGAGGTCGGCCGCAACCCGAAGGTCGTCCTCAACCCCGAGATCGCCGAGCGCGAAGGCCGGATCACCTGGGACGAGGGCTGTCTCTCCGTCCCCGACTACAACGCCGTCGTCGAACGCGACGCGAAGATCACGCTGCGCGGCGTCGACCTCGACGGCAACCCGATCCTCGAGCGGGCCGAAGGGCTGCGCGCCGTCTGCATCCAGCACGAGGTCGACCATCTCGACGGCATCCTCTTCATCGACCGCATCAGCCGGCTCAAGCGCGGCCTCTACGTGAAGAAGCGCCGCAAGCAGCTCGCCGAAGAAGCGGCCGAGAGGCAGGGATGATCCCCGGATTCCGCGCCCATTGAGTCCCCTGCGCCTCGTCTTCTTCGGCACCCCCGAGATCGCGTGTCCGACCCTCGAGCGTCTGCTGACCTCGCGCCACGAGGTCGTCGCCGTCGTCTCGCAGCCCGATCGCGGGCGCGGGCGCGGGCGCAAGCCGTCGCCCTCCCCCGTCGCCGCGATCGCCCTGCGCGAAAGCCTGCCGCTGCTGCGGCCGGAGAAGGTCGGCGACGCGGCCGTCGTCGAATCGCTGCGCGCACTGCGCCCGGATCTCGGCGTCGTCGTCGCGTTCGGTCAATTCCTGCCGAAGGCGATCCGGGAGCTGCCGGCGAAGGGCTACCTGATCAACGCCCATGCGAGCCTGCTCCCCCGCCATCGCGGCGCGAATCCGATCGCCCAGGCGATTCTCGACGGCGATGCGGAGACGGGCGTCTCCGTGATGAAGATCGAGCGGGAGATGGACGCAGGGCCGGTCGCCGCCGCGGCGCGCATTCCGATCGGCGAGCACGAAAACACCGCCGAGCTCTCGCTGCGCCTCGCTGCGCTCGCCGCGGAGAAGATCGCGGAGGTCGTCGATCAGATCGATGCGGATCGCGTCGTCTGGACGCCCCAGGACCCCACCCGCGCGACCCTCGCCGCGAAGCTCGAGAAGGCCGACGCGATCCTCGACCTGCGCGCGCCCGCCCTCGCCCTCGCCCGCCGCATCCACGCCCTGGCACCGCGCCCCGGCGCGAGCCTGATGCTGGTCGCCGGGGGCGCAGCGACGGCGCTCAAGATCCTCCGCACCCGGACGGCGCCCTTCGCGAGCGGCGAATCGCCGCCGCCCGGGCGCATCGACGTCCGCACGCCCGGCACGCCCCTGCGGATCGCGACCGGCGACGGCTGGCTGCTGCCCCTCGAGATCCAGCGCGCCGGCGGCAAGGCGCTCGCGATCGACGATTTCCTGCGCGGCTTCCTGCTCGGCGAAGACGCCCGCTGCGAGCCCGCGACGCCCGCCCCGGAGCCCGCATGACGACGACGCCCCCGCGCGACAAATCGGCCGGGGACGCGCGCGGGCCGCGCGGGCCGCGGGGCCCCGCGCGCGAAGGCAGCGCGCGGCGCAGCGGCGGGCCGACGGCGCCGCGCATGGTCGCGATCCGCGTCGTCGAGCGCGTGCAGCGCGCCGGCGCCTACGCCGACCTCGCGCTTCATCACGCCCTCGTCCAGAGCAACATGCCCCCCGCCGACCGCGCCCTCGCGACCGAGCTCGTCTACGGCACGCTGCGCTGGCGCGGGCGGATCGACTACCTGCTCTCGTGCGCCCTCGAGCGGGACCTCGCGAAGCTCGAGCCCTTCGTCGTCAGCGCCCTGCGCGTCGGCGCCTATCAGATCTGCTTCTCCGATCGGATTCCCGCGACGGCGGCGGTCGACGAGGCCGTCCGCTGCGTGCGGGCGCTCGGGCTCGAGCGGGCGACGGGCCTCGTGAACGCCGTGCTGCGACGGATCGTGCGCGAAGGCGAGCGCTTCGCGCTGCCGGCCCTGGCGGACGATCCGCTCGCGCACCTCGTGCATGCCTGCTCGATCCCGGAATGGCTCGCGAAGCGCTGGCTCGAAGCCTACGGCCCGGAAGAGGCCGCGCAGCTCGCGAAGGCGATGAACGAGCCCGCGCCGGTCACCGTGCGCGTCAATCGAACCCGCACCTCGCGCGACGCCCTCCTGCCCGAGCTCAAGACCCGCTTTCCCGACGCGGCGCCCTGCCGCCACGCCCCGGACGGCATCGTGCTCGGGCGCCGCGGCGACGTCGGCCAGGATCCCGCCTTCCTCGGCGGCCTCATCAGTCCCCAGGACGAGGCCTCCCAGCTCGTCGTCCACTGGCTCGATCCCCGGCCCGGCGAGCGGATCCTCGATCTATGCGCCGCCCCCGGCACGAAGACCGCGGCGATCGCCGAGCGCCTCGCGGGCAGCGGCCAGGTGCTCGCCCTCGATCGCCACGAACGCCGGCTCGGCCTCGTCGGCCGCGGCCTGCGCCGCCTCGGCCTCGGCGGCGTCGCCGTCGCCGAACGCGATGCGACGAAATCCCTCTCGGACCTGCTCGCCCACGGCGGCCCCTTCGACCGCATTCTCGTCGACGCCCCCTGCTCCGGCCTCGGCGCGCTGCGCCGCAACCCCGACGCCCGCTGGCGCGTGCGCCCCGAAGACCTGGGGGAGCTCGCCAAGATCCAGCGTCAGCTGCTCGAATCCGCCGCGGGCCTGCTGAAGCCGGGCGGCGTGCTCGTCTATTCGACCTGCACCGTCACGCCCGAGGAGAACGAGGCCGTGATCCGGGGCTTCATGGCCACCCGCGCGAGCTGGCGGATCGCCCCCCGCGAAGACGCACCCGCCGAGCTGCAGCCCCTGATCGGCGAGGACGGCTTCCTGCGCCTGCTCCCCCATCGCGACGACACGGACGGATTCTTCGCCGCGCGCCTCGTTCGAAGCCGGCCCGATCCGAAGTAGACTCCGCCCGAGTCGTCCCCGCCTGCCTCCGGAGAATCCGCATGCCGAACCGCGCGCGCGAAATCCAGATCGCCCCCTCGATCCTCGCCAGCAACTTCGTCGAGCTCGCGAGCGAGCTGCGATCGATCGAATCCGCGGATCTGATCCACGTCGATGTGATGGACGGGCATTTCGTGCCCAACCTGACGATCGGGCCACCGGTCGTCGCCGCGATCAAGAAGGTCGCGCCGAAGCCGCTCGACGTGCATCTCATGATCGAGCGCCCCGAGCAGTACCTCGAGGCCTACGTCGACGCCGGCGCCGACATCCTCGGCGTCCACGCCGAAGCCTGCGCGCATCTTCACGGCACGCTCGGCCAGATCCGCAAGCTCGGCCAGCAGAAGGGCCGGCCCGTCCGCTCCTGCGCCGTCCTCAATCCCTCGACGCCGGCGGAAGCCCTCGAATTCGTCCTCGAAGAGACGGATCAGATCCTCGTCATGACGGTCAATCCCGGCTTCGGCGGGCAATCGTTCATCGAGGCGATGCTGCCCAAGATCGAGAAGCTGCGCGGCTGGATCGAGCAGCGCGGCCTCGCGATCGATCTCGAGGTCGACGGCGGGATCACGGCGAAGAACATCGGCCGCGCCGCCTCGGCGGGGGCGAACGTCTTCGTCGCCGGGACCTCCGTCTTCGGCGAGAGCGATCGCAAGCTCGCGATCGAGGAGCTGCGGCGCGCGGTGCGTTAGGCGGCGGCGAACGCGCCTCGAGCGGGGCGCGAAAGGGAAGTCCATGATCGTCCACGGCGTCCGATTCTCGCCCTACGTCCTGAAGGTCCTGGTCACGCTCGAGGAGAAGGGCGTCGCCTACACGCTCGAGCCGCCGGCACCGGCGCTGCATCCGCTCGGGAAGATGCCGGTGCTGCGCGACGGCGACCTCGTCGTCCCCGACTCCTCGGCCATCTGCGCCTACCTCGACCGCAAACATCCGAAGCCGGCGCTCTTTCCGGAAGAGCCGGCCGAGCTGGCGAGGGCGCTCTTCCTCGAGGAGTACGGCGATACGCGCATGGCCGAGGGCTGGGGCGAGGTCGTCTTCGAGCGGATCGTGAAGCCGCAGATGCTCGGGCAGCCGACGGACGAGGCGCGCCTCGCCGCACTGCAGGAGAACGTCCGGGAGATCTGGATGGGTTCGCCCCGTTCGTTCGGGGGGCATCCGCTTCCCTGCGTCCTCGACTACCTCGAATCGCAGATCGCGCCCGGGCGCGACACGCTCCTCGCGCATTTCGGGATCGCCGACGTCGCCATCGGCGCGCATTTCGGCTGGATCGACGCCGGCGGGCTCGCGATCGATGCACAGCGCTGGCCGCGGGTCGCGCGCTATCGGGAGTCGCTCCGCGAGCGGCCGGCGTTCGCGGCGGCGCTGGCCGACTGAATCGGATCGGATCGAGGGCGGATCGCGGGTCGCGCGCGCGCCGCCCGGCGCCGCAGACAGAGGTTCTCGGATGCCGGGTACACGAATCCTCGACACCCTCGCCTCGGAGTTCTCCGACGCCGCGGACACCGATCAGATCGTGCGGATCCTCGTGCGGCTCGCGATGGCCGCGATGCTGGGCGGGCTCGTCGGCCGCCAACGCGAGCGGATGCGCAAGGCCGCCGGAATGCGGACCCACATGCTGATCGCGATGGGCGCCGCGCTCTTCGTGCTCGTTCCGGAGCGGAGCGGCGTACCGCTCGCCGACATGAGTCGCGTGATCCAGGGCGTGATCGCGGGCATCGGCTTTCTCGGGGCGGGGGCGATCCTCAAGAATCAGTCCGAAGTCAGCATCGTCGGCCTCACGACCGCGGCCGGCGTCTGGATGACCGCCGCGATCGGGGTCGCCTGTGGTCTCGGGCGGGAAGCGACCGCGGTGATCAGCACGCTCCTGACGCTCGGGGTCTTCGCGCTGATCCCGAAGGTGCAGACCCCGAACGATTCCTGATCCGCGAGGCCCAGGAGCCTGACTCGAGAGGGGCGCTCGGGCGCCGCGCGGCCATCTTGGGTCTGGCTCCTAGGCGCCGCCCGCGAGGACGACGAGCTGCCAGACGCCGAGGCCGAAGAAGAGCGCTGCGGCCACCCGCCGCGTCACCGCGAGGGAGACGCGCGCCAGCAGCTTCTCGCCGAGCAGGACCGCCGGCCCGTTCGCCAGCATCATGCCGAGGGTCGTCCCGGCCGCGACCGCCCAGACGCTGTGGAAGCGCGCGCCGAGGGCGACCGTCGCGACCTGCGTCTTGTCGCCCATCTCGACGAGGAAGAACGCGACGAGCGTCGTCAGGAAGGCACCGCCGCGCGCCGGCACCGCCGTCTCGTCCTCGTCGAGCGTGTCGGGAACGAGCGTCCAGATCGCCATCGCGATGAAGCCCAGGGCGATCACGACGCGGAACCAGGGCGCGTCGACCAGCCCCGCGATCTGCCGACCGGCGAACGCCGCAAGCGCGTGATTGGCGAGGGTCGCCGCGAAGATCCCGGCAAGGATCGGCCCGGGTGCGCGCAGCCGCGCCGCGAGCACGAGGGCGAGCAGCATCGTCTTGTCGCCGAGCTCGGCGAACGCGACGACGGCGGTCGAGGCGAGCAGGGTCTCGAGCATGTCGCCTCATCCCCTTTCACTGCATCGCGCGCCCGGACGGAGTCGCCGCGGCGCATCTGGATTGCCGGCAGGCCGGCCGCCGGTCCGCTCGCCCGGAGCGGCGCCGATCAGGCCGGGCGCGCCAGGAGGCTCGCGGTATACACGACGTACGCCGCGAACAGGAGTGCGCCCTCCCAGCGATCGATCCGCCGGCGCGTGAACATCAGCGGGAAGAGCAGCAGCGTCGTGCCCATCATCCAGAGGTTGTCGACCCCGATGATGGATGCGTGCACGGGGAGCGGACTGAACAGCGACGACAATCCGAGGATGCCGAGGATGTTGAAGATGTTCGAGCCGATCACGTTGCCGATCGCGACGTCGTCGCGCCCGCGCACGGTCGAGACGAGGGTCGCGACGACTTCGGGGAGCGAGGTCCCGGCCGCGACGATCGTGAGGCCGATGACGCGCTCGGAAAGGCCCGCCATTTCGGCGAGGCCGATCGCGCCGTTCACGGTCAGCGTCGCCCCGAGCCCGAGCACGGCCACGCCTCCGACGAGCCAGGCGAGGGTCGGCAGCCAGCGCGGCCGCGCGACCAGCGACTGCACCCCGGCGACGAGCTCCCCCGCCTCCTCCGGACCGACCTGCTCGCGCACGAGCGTGACCATGTAGGTCGTGAACAGGACGTAGATCGAGACGAAGAGCAGCCCGTCGAGAGCGTTGATCGTGCCGTCCTGGGCCACCGCCAGCGTCATCAACGTCACGATCGCGAGCACGGGATATTCGAGGCGGATCGAGTTGCCCGTGATCGCGAGCGGGCGGACGAGAGCGCAGACGCCGAGCACGAGCGTGACCGTGAAGATGTTCGAGCCGACGACGTTGCCCACCGCGATGTCGGGCTGCTCTTTCAGGGAGGCCAGCACGCTCACCGAGAGCTCGGGAAAGGACGTACCGGCGGCGACGACCGTGAGGCCGATGATCGCGGGCGGCAGGCGCAGGAGCGAGGCGAGCGCGACGGCCCCGCGCAGTAGCGCCTCGCCGCCGCCGGCGAGCAGCACGAGGCCGAGCGCGATCAATCCGATCGCTTCGATCATCGGGCGGGCCCGGTCGGGTGGGCGGGGCGGGCGGCGCGGGCGGCGCGGGCAGCAGAGCGTTGGCGGGGCATCGGTCGGGCCATGCCTCAGGGCGCGACGGCGTCCATCGTATTGAAACCGTAGGGGCGGTAGATGCCGAAGCAGGCGTTCTCGTGCATGCCGTAGCCGACCTCGCCGGTCGAGAGCTGCCAGCGGCAGAGCATCTCGTTGAGGCCCTGGATCTCCGCGAATTGCTTCGGATCCTTCAGATCCCAGACGAGCCCTTCGACCTTCAGCGGGCCCTGGTAGAACCCGAGCCCCCAGCGCCCGTCCGAGCGATAGCCGGAGCCGCCGAGCAGATAGTTCGTGCGCAGCGGCGTGCCGACGACCGTGAGGTCGGTATGCGCGAAGGAGAGCCGCGTCTGCGCGATCTCGCGCGTTCCCGGCTTGAAGGTGATCTCGTGCTTCGGGCTGCCGAGATGCACGATCGGCTCGTTCGAGCCGAGCTTCGGGACGCGCACGGCTTCTTCCATGTGGCGGTTGCCGTTCGCGTCTTCGTCGAAATAGACCTTGATCATGAAATCGTCGAATTGCATCGGGATCCAGTTGTGGAAATGCCCGAACTCGCCGGCGGGCCGGTACTTCGCGAGGATGCCCGGCGGCTCCGGCTCGCCCGTATTCGGCCGCACGCCCCAGGAATGATCGCGCGCGCCCTTCCAGCGGTCGGGCGTGACGTCGAACGAGCGGCCGTCGACGCGGATGCGGCCGGACCAGTTCCCGACCTGCGCGAAGCGGGTCGTGTGCTCCGTCATGCGGTTGCCGAGGCGGCGGTAGGTGACGGGCTCTTCGAGCGCGGGGACGAAGCCGTTCCAGGTGAGATCGAATTCGAGGTTCCACTCGTTCGGCGCACAGACGACACGCAGCGTCTCGAGCCCCTTCACGACCTCGACCGAGAAGGGACCGACGGAGGTGTTCAGCCGGTCGTGGCCGAGCTCGCGCGAGGCGCGCACGCAATAATGCTTGTCGCCCATCGAGACCGTCACGAAGGCGTCGAGGACGCCGAGGTTCGGGTACTGGCCCATGCCCGTGATCAGGAAGATCTCGTCGCTGCAGGAATGGCAGTTGAAGTAGTAGCGGTCGTAGAACGCGCGGTCGCCGGTGTAGACGTGGTCGAAGGTCTCGGGGGTCTGGTGGGCCAGGAAATCGTCCATCGGTCCGAGGGGCATGGGGTCTCCGTCTTGGCGGGGCGCGGCGGGCCTTGCGCTCGCGCGGTGGCGCGGCGCCGACCGATCCTATCCGATGGCGCGGCGCGAGACAGCCCCGCGCGGCGACGCGATCCTGCGGAGAATCTTCGAATGCCGCCGGCCGATCGCACGATCCGCCGCTAGCATCCGCCGCCCCGAACGACGATCGCGCCCTCCCCCCGAGCGCGATCCCAGCATGCGGACCCGCCAGCTCCGAGGTTCTGCGAGGTTGCCCGAGTCTTGGCGGCACCGCTCCGATTTCGCGCGTGGCAGAAAGAAGCGCTCGCCAAGTTCGAAGCGCGCGTCCATGCGAGCTTCCTCGCGGTCGCGACGCCCGGCGCCGGCAAGACGACCTTCGCGCTCGCAGCGGTGCGGCGCGCGCTCGTCGCACGACAGGCGCAGCGCTGCGTCGTCGTCGTCCCGACGCAGCACCTCAAGCTGCAATGGGCGGCCGCGGCGGAACGATTCGACATCCATCTCGATCCGAACTGGACGGCGAACGACGGCGCCCTGCCCTCCGACGTCCACGGCATCGCCGTGACCTATCAGCAGGTCGCCGCCAATCCCGACGCGCTGCGGCGCCGGGTCGGCCATGCCTTCGTGATCCTCGACGAGGTCCACCACGCCGCCGACGCCCGCTCCTGGGGCGATGGCGTCCGGCGCGCCTTCGAGACGGCGCCGGTCCGGCTCTGCCTCTCGGGCACGCCCTTCCGCTCGGATCAGAGCGCGATCCCCTTCGTGCGCTACGTCGGCGAGGAAGCGGAGGCCGACTACGAATACGGCTACGGCGAGGCCCTGCGCGATCGGCGCGTCGTGCGTCCCGTCTATTTCCCGCGCATCAACGGCCGCATGGAATGGACCTCCCCCGACGGCCAGACCCATACCGCGGGCTTCGAGGACGCGCTGACCCGCGACCTCGCCGGCCAGCGCCTGCGAACGGCCCTCGCCATCGAGGGCGAGTGGCTGCCCGCCGTGCTCGCGAAGGCCCATCGCCAGGTCGTGCATCTGCGGCAGGACGATCCGCGGGCCGCGGGGCTCGTCATCGCCATGGATCAGGCCCATGCGAAGGGCATCGCGAAGATCCTGAAGGAGCGCCTCGGCGTGCGGGCGACCCTCGCGACCTCGGACGATCCGGGCGCCTCGCGCAAGATCGAAGCCTTCGCGGCGGGCGACGATCCCTGGATCGTGGCGGTGCGCATGGTCTCCGAGGGGGTCGACATCCCGCGCCTCGCCGTCGGCGTCTACGCGACCAACACGCTGACCGACCTCTTCTTCCGCCAGGCCGTCGGCCGCCTCGTGCGATCGAGCGATACGGTCCGCTCGAATCGCGCCTACATGTTCATCCCCGACGATCCGCGCCTGCGCCTGTTCGCCTCGGGCATCGCGGAGCAGCGCCGACACAGTCTGCGCAAGCCGGACCGGAGGGAAGACGATGCCTTCGCGGGCGACGGCGATCCGCTCCGCGAGCTCGAGGCGGAAGCCGACGCGGAGGATCAGCTCTCGCTCTTCTCCGCCATCTCGGCGATTCCCCTCGACGCCTCGGGCCGCCCGCTCGAGATCGCACCGATCGACGAAGACGCCGCCCATCCCGGCCTCGGCGTCATCCCCGGCCTCGTCGACGACGGCCCGGGCTCCGCGTCGCTGCCGCGGGGTCCGGCCGCCTTCGAGCTGACCGCGCAGGTCTTCGACGAGCCCGTCCCGGCCCCCGAGCCCGAAGCCGCCGCCGAAGCGAACGAATCCCCGCGCAGCCGCAAGCGCAAGCTGCGCGAGCAGAACAGCGCGCTCGTGACGAGCCTCGCCCATCGCACGCGCCGCAGTCATGCCGAGATCAACGCCGAGCTGAACCGCCGCATCGGCATCAGCCGCATCACCGAGGCCACGATCGCCCAGCTCGAACGCCGCCTCGACGCCGCGCGCCGCTGGCTCGAGGGGCGCTGAAGCGGCCGCGGGACCGGGAAGGCGGCGGCGCGGCGGGGGCCTTGGACCGATCGATCCCCACCGAAGCCTCGGGCCCGAGCCTCGCGAGAGGTTTTGCGCAGGACCGGGGCAACGCGCCAGCAGCTGCGAGGCCCCTGTCCCCGGGGTGGCTCGGGGTGCTCGGAAGACGGGCTCCAAATCGACTTGGCTACGCCCCGCCGAGGCGTCATACTCCGGCGCTCGGTCGGGGCGTGGCGCAGTCTGGTAGCGCGCTTCGTTCGGGACGAAGAGGTCGCTGGTTCGAATCCAGTCGCCCCGACCAGGTGTTCGTCCCTTCTCTCTTCCTTCCGCTTCCGCTCTCCTCCCGCGCTCCCCACCTTCGCTTCAGTCGTAGCGTACGAGTGGGCCGACGCTTCCTCCGCCGCCCGCGTTCGTCGCGATCGCCGCCGGTGGCGCCGCTGCGCGAGGCCCGCGAACGCCCTGCGCGATGCGCATGCACGACGCCTCGCGCCCCTCGTCGTCATCGGGCAGCGAGCCCCGCACCGAGCCCCCGCCCGCCGAGACCGCCGGGCGCGCGCGATCCGACTCGAGCGCGAAGAGCGCGTCGCACGTTCGCCCGAACTCGCCCGCCCTCTCCGTCCGTTCGTAGATCGCGAGCAGCCGGCGATAGGGCTCGATGCGCGGGACGTTGCGCGCGCTGCGCTCGTATTGAATCGACGCGCTCTCGAGATCCCCGGCGGCCTCGAAGCGGCGGCCGAGCTGGAAGCGCGTGATCGAATCCGTCGTGCCGAACCAGGCCTGGCGGTCCAGCGATCGAGCCGCCGCCGCGAGCCGGCCCTCCTTCAGCGCCGAGGGCAGGACGTAGAAGCGATCGACGAGGGACGCGACCGAGAGCAGCAGGGCGAAGGCGGCGGCGGACCAGACCGCGCCGCGGATCCAGCCGCCCGAGCGCTCGTCCGCCTCGACATCGGCGCGATCCTCGATCAGCGCCCGCGCGACACGCGACTGGCGCAGCTTCCAGACGGCGCCGTCGAGCACGAAATGATGCACGTTGACGGCGGCCGCGAGCAGCAGTGCGAAGTTCCAGTCGAAGGCGTCGGTCGCCGGGGCGAAGGCGAGCGCGGGCAGCATCCAGATCGCCGAGCCGGCCAGCAGCGCCCGGCCGTAGTAGTTCCCGAAGCCGCGAAAGCCCGCCTCCGAGCGCGCGAAATGGGACGTGATCCAGAGGTATTGCGCCGCATGGGCGACCGCGATCCAGACGAAGAAGGCGCTGCGCAGATCGGCGCCGAACGGCACCACGCCCCCGAACAGATCGAAATGGCGCGCCGCATACGGCACCGACCACCACAGCGCCTGCGTCGCGACGATCGCCGCGATCGGGAGCCCGTCGGCGAGCCGGCCCGATCCGCGCACGAGCAGCAGGAGCGCATGGCCGGTCGCCCCGAGATAGGCCGCGAGCACGACCACGACTGCGATCGCACCGAGGCCCGCCGGAATCGCCAGCGGGATCAGCCGGACCTCGAGCGAGGGATCGGCGACCGGTGCCTGCTGCCCGTGCATGACGAGAACGACGAGCGCGAACGAGAGCACGAACGAGGCATGCAGCGATCGCCGCAGCCGGGGCGCGAGCGAATGGCCCCGCCGCCGGGCATACATCATCGCGATGCCGAAATTCTGGGCGGTGTAATGCCAGCCCGTCCAGGTCAGGTAGACCGTCGCGAGGGCGGAGCCCGTCCAGTGATGGAAGAGCGAGAGGCCGAAGATCCCGGCGATCACGGCCGTCGCGACGACGCTGAAGGCGAAATGGGCGCGCCGATCGCTGCGCCGATCATAGACACGCAAGAGCGTCGCACCGTAGTGAGGCGCGCTCACGAAGGCCACGAGCATCGCGGGCACGGCGGCGGGAACCGCCCGGAACACCGTCCCCGAGCCGAGACCGAGGATCAGGCTCGAAATCGCGAACAGGGCGCCGCACCCGAACAAGAGATCGGGAACGGGGCCGTGAAGCCAGGGCTGGCCCGGGCGCACGGGCTCGACCATCTCGAGACGACCTCCCTGCTCGGGGATCCAGTAGGCCGAGTATGGTCACATCCGCGCCGCGCTGACTAGCAAAAAATGCGGACCGGTCGTCCGCCCGAGCTCCCCCGGGGCCTGATCGCCGTGCTCGGCGCGGTTCCTCGTCGCAGAGCGGCCGGCGCCCGCCTAACGCCCGATCGTCGAGTGGACGACCGGCACTTTCAGGAAGCGGCTGTCCTCGCGCAGGATGTAGCCATCGCGGATCGCCTGGCGCATCGCTTCGCCCCAGGCCGAGACGAACTGGCCGTGGTTCGGATACAGCGCGTCGAGCTGCGCCTCGCTGAGCGGGGTCGTCGTCCCGAACAGGCCGCAGAAGTTCACCGGGCCGGGCGCCGAGTTTCCGGTCCCCCGGAGCGCGGCGATCGGAACGTCGACGTGCGGCGTGCGAACGCCACCCGTCACGTTTCCATTCGCATCGAGCACGAGGGGATCGACGATCCCGGGCCCGCCGGAAGGCGGCAGGGTCCCGCGCCGCACCCATTCGCCCAGATGGCGCGCGGCCGCCTGGATCACCCAATGATGCGGCCCCGAGTTGACGCCCTGCACGCACGGCGGAAGCACGCCCGGCAGCGGCTCGGCCAGGGGATTCGTCATCCCGTCGAAGAGCCGCTGCGCGGCGGTCGCGTCGCGGCCCGTATCGACCTGCCCGACGCCGAGGACGTAGAGGTCCGCGTGCGCGGTGCCCGCGACCTCCCATTGCCGGAACGTGGCGGTGTCGGGCTGGCGCGTCGCACGGGTGTCCGTCTCGGCCTGGAAGACGAAGACGGGAACGCCGACGTCCGTTCGGATCAGCGTCGGCCCGGGTGTGGCGATCGGGGCGAGCGGCGCCTGGCGCAGCGCGGAACCGGTGGCGCCCCGGCTGTGGACGAGAAATCCGTCGAAGACGCCGACGAGCGGATGCACCGCGTCGATGTAGGTCACCATGCGCGATGCGGACTGCGATTCGCCCGCGGCGATCACGTGACGCGCCGCGCGCTTCTTGCCGAGCAGC
Organism: Myxococcota bacterium; assembly: GCA_041389425.1. GTDB lineage: Bacteria > Myxococcota_A > UBA9160 > UBA9160 > UBA4427 > UBA4427. Next base: position 77,305 of record JAWKRX010000003.1, on the reverse strand, counting down.
AGCGTCGGATTGTCGCGCACCGCCTCGCCCGCCTGGGAGAAGATGTCGTACGAATGACTGTCACCGGGGTGGACGAGGTCCGCGCCCGCCGGGCCGTAGCGATCGGGCTCGAGCGCGACCGCCGCAGCGACGCCGACCCGCTGCGCGCTGACGCCGACGTAGATGCCGCCGCGCCGGACGATCTCGTTGTGGATGTAGAGCCAGTCGGGCATCGAGTCCGACTGGTTCGAGACGTTGAGCCATTCGACGAAGACGACGCCGCTGAAGGATTTGCCGGGCGCCGGCCGATAGACCTGGATCCGCGTCTTGTAGGGCGCCGCGTCGCCCGCCGCTTCGATCGTCCAGTGGCCGTCGGCGGCGAAGCTCGAGCCCGCCACGGGTTGATAGGCGCTCGCCGTCCCCGAGATGAAGTACTCGGCGGCCTCGTAGCCGACGACGGCGAGATCGAAGGTGGTCCCGGACGGCGCGCCGATGCCGGGCAGACCGGCGGCGGGGGTGACGAGGGGACTCGCCGCATCCGCGCGCCCGAGGCTCGGTGCGAGGAGCAGCAGGAAGACGCCGCAGGCGCCCAGCCTGCGCGCGAAGCCAATGGAACGCACGGAGAAGGCCGGGAGGCTCTGCATGATCCACCTCGATCGAGGGCGCGAGCCCTCCTTGCGGAAACGATGAAGAAACCGGACTTGCGAACATCGCTCGCAGCCCGGCTCGTCTGCATCATGCGCGCGGGCGATCGCGAAAGTCAATCGCGTTCGATGTGGGGGCGGGAATCGGATCGGAATCCAGCCGGGATCGGGGGAAGGCGGGGCGACATCGCCTCGCCTTCTCAGGGCCGAACGACGTAGAACGCGTTCACCGCATGGCCGAGATCGATCGGCTCGAAGGAGCCGAAGCCCGCTCCGCGCGCCCAGCCCTCGAGCCGCTCGGCCGGAAGCCCGAGGGTCCCGAGGCCCGCGCCGCCCTTCGTCGAGAGCGAAGACGACATGCAGACCATCACCGAGACGCCGTACATCATCGCCGCCATCGGATTCTTCTCGACGTTCTCGGCGTAGGTCGGCCGGGCCTTGATGTCGGCGACGAGCCAGGTTCCGCGCTCCGCGAGGGCGGCGCGGATCTGGCGGATCACGCTCTCGGGATCGGTCATGTCGTGGAGGCAATCGAAGGTCGTGATGAAGTCGAAGCCGTGATCGGCCGGGAGCGGATCGATTCCGGCATCGTGGAAGCGCACGTTCGAGACGCCCGCCGCAGCGCGATTCGCCTCGGCGCGCTCGAGCGCGTGGCGGGAGATGTCGTAGCCGTGGAACTCGGAGGCGGGAAACGCCTTCGCCATCTCCAGCAGCGCCACACCGGCGCCGCAGCCGACGTCGGCGACCCGGGCGCCGGCGCGCAGCGCGTCGCAGACGCCGCCGATCTTCGGCAGGGCGACGGGCACGAAGAGGCTTCGGAACCAGGGCGCCAGCCCGCGCTCGATGCCGCGCGCGCAATCCGCGCCGTGCTCGTCGTAGGCGAGTCCGATGCCGGTGCGGAAGGCTTCCGGAAGGCGCTCGAGGGTCCGCGCGAGATCGGGGATCTGCGAAAGCATGCCGATGCCGTTCGCGGGATGCGTCTCGTCGACGAGCACGGCGACACCTTCCGGCGACAGCGCGAAACGCTCGCCGTCCCGCGTCTCGAGCAGCCCGCTCGCGCCCTGGGCGTAGAGCCATTCGCGGATCCAGCGTTCGTCGAGGTTCGTCTTCTCGGCGAGCTCGCGGGAGGAGAGCGGTCCGGCGCCCGCGAGCGCCGCATAGAGACCGAGGCGATCGCCGAGACAGACCATCATCGAGACGGTCGCGCCGTTCATGTATCCGAACAGGCGCAGGCTGAATTCCTTGAGACGATCGGGATCGAGAGAAGTGCTCGCGTTCATCGCGGCTCCGGGGCAGCGCGTGCCGTGGGGGTTGCGCGCGAGCCACGGTCGTCCGTCAGCGCGTGCGGCTCCGCTCGCGGCGAGTGGCCCGATCCGGGAGGAGCGCCCGAAGACCTAGCAAGAGAGCGAGAGCCGTGCCACGCCCGCCCGGCTCCGGCACGACGACCGGCGTCGTCGCGGCGAGGCAGTCGTTCTCGGGAACGAGGTCGGTCTCGAAGCCGCCCCGATTCGCGCAGGCGATCGCGTAGAACGGCGTCGGGCTGGCGGTCGGGGGGAGCAGATTGGACGGAATCAAGCCCTCGGCGCTCGAGCAGCTGCGCCGGCTGCCGCTGCCGAGGGATTCGACCCAGCAATGACCGATCGGCGCGTCGACGGCGGGATCGAGCGTCGGATCGAGGGAGAGATGGAAGCTGATCGGGAACGATTCCGCGGCGGTCTGCCCGAGGTTCTGCGCCTCCGCCGAGAGCGTGACGAACTGGCCCGCGAGCAGCGGACCGGCGAGCGACGGCGCCGTGCGAATCGTGAGATCGGGCAGGCGGTCGGGATCGCAGGCGTCGCCGAGGCCGTCGTTGTCGCGGTCCCGCTGGTTGGGGTTCGACGCCGTCGGGCAGTTGTCGACCTCGTCGCGCGAGCCGTCGCCATCGCTGTCGATCGCGCCGAGATCGGCGTCGATCCAGTCGCCGATCAGGTCGACCGCCTGGCCGTGGGGCAGGAGGGTTCCGCGCGCCATCCGGAGCTCGTCGTCGCTCGAGGCCTGCCGGAGCCAGGCGATCGAGCGCGAGCGATCGCCGATCGCGATGCGGCGCGGATTCTGGACCCCGAGATCGCCCTGGGTCGGCACGACGTCGATCGCGTTCCAATCGCCGACCGCCTGTGTGAAGCGGAAGTCCATCCCGCCCGGCGCGGGGCCCTGCGGCTGGTGACACATCTCGCAGTTCGTCGCGAAATAGGAGCGGGCCCGATCGATTCTCGGCATGGTCGTCGCGTCGAGATCGTGGGCCCGGGCGAAGCGTTCGGGGTCGCGGATGTCGACGTCGAAGAGCTCGCCGCAATTCCAGGCCTCGAGCTGGACCATCAGCTGGGATCCGTAGGCAAAGGGCTCGCCGAGCTGCCGCGCCCGGACACCCAGCACCCGGCCCCCCGCTTCCGTATGACAGCCAAGGCATTCGCTCTCGGAGGGATAGCGCCAGGTCTGCGACTGCCCGCTGCCGAGATCGATCGACTCGACCAGCCCGCCCACGACCCGCTGTGCGTCCGTCTGCGCGGCGTTCCAGCGATAGGTCACGCCGACCCAGCGCTCGCTCTGCCGCCAGAAGACGCGGGTCTCGACGCGGCGCACACCGCCGCCGGGCCGCGGCAGCTCGAAATGCTTGACGAAGGCCGTCCCGACCGGGAAATCGAAGGCCTCGCTCCCGTCGAAGTGGATGCGCCCCTGCGCGGGCAGTGCCATCCATCGCTTCTTCGCGGCGCCGTCGGACCAGAGCGGGGCGGCGACCTCGTAGGGGATCATGCCCGGCGCGGCGCGCAGCGTCGCGAGATTGGTGAAGAAGCCCGTCTGCGAGAGCAGATTCGGGACTTCGAAGCCGCCTCCGCTGCCGCCGTTGCGGACCAGCCGGTAGATCGAGGGCCCGTCCGAGACGCCGTAGATCTCGCCCTCCCGATCCTGCCCGAAGCTGACGATCTGGAGGGGCGGCGTGCTGATGAGGACGCCGCGGTTGCCCGGATTCCAGGGATCGACGGGATCGCTGCCATCCCAGGCCCAGAGTCGCAGCGACAGCGCATCGAAGTAGAGATAGGCGCCGTACAGCTCCGGGTAGAGATCGCCGCGGTAGACGTAGCCGCCGATCACGAGATCGCCGCCGGCGGGATCGTTGTGGTCGTATTCGATCGAAGGCGGCGTCGAGTCGATGTCCGAGCAGCGCGCGCCGTTGCGGAAGTCCCGCGTGCCCTCGCAGTAGTCCCAGCCGAAGTTGAGGCCGCCGGGCGTCCCGGCGCGGATCCGGTTCACCTCCTCGCGATGGCCCCCGCCGACGTCGCCGATGTAGAGATCGCCCGTGACGCGATCGAAGCTGACGCGCCAGGGATTGCGCAGGCCGTAATGGAAGACCAGCGGGTCCGCCCCCGGCACGCCGACGAAGGGATTGTCGGCCGGAACGATCGAGGAGGCGCCTTCGCGGACGTCGAGCCGCAGGAGCTTGCCGAGCCGCGAGCCGAGGTTCTGCGAGTTGCCCTCCGGATCCGTCCCGGCGCCGCCATCGCCCGTGGCGACGTAGAGCATCCCGTCCGGACCGAAGACCACGGGCCCGCCGTTGTGGTTCGTATAGGGCTGACGGAATTCGAGCAGCTCCGTCCGCGTCGCCGGATCGGCCTGGTCCGGATCGTTCGCGCGCGCGCGGTAGCGGACGATCTTGCTGCAGCCGGCGGCCGCGGGCGCGCTGCAGCCGGACGTCGCGGTGTAGTTGACGTAGAAGCGTCGATTGGTCGCGTAGTCGGGATCGAAGGCGAGGCCGAGCAGGCCCTGCTCTCCCTGCGCCGCGACGAGCGAGCGGATGTCGAGGAAGACCCGCGAGGTCGTCACGTCGTCGCGGTTCTCGAAGACGTGGATCCGCCCGACCTGCTCCACGACGAAGATCCGATTCGAGCCGTCCGGAGGGATCTCGAATCCGACCAGGCCGCCGAGCGAAGTCAGCGCCGGGAACGCGGGCACGAAGGTCATCGGCTGGGGATTGGGATCGCCCTCGATCGGCATCGCGTGGCCGGGAAATTGCGCGCGCGTCGCCAGCGGGCAGGACTGGGCGGAGGCCGCGAGGGGCCATGCAATCGAGAGGACAGCGAAGAGCGCGACGGAAAGCAGGGGGACGGGTGCCTCGAGGAGAAGAAAGGGCAGCCGTGCGGTCGCGTGCGATCTCATGACGGTTCAGTCTTCCAGGAAGCCCTCGCCCGGTCGGTGATTCCGACCACGTCTCGGCTCTCGGTCGTGCGGCGCGCATCGAGCAGCCTAGCGGCTGAAACATCGCGGTTCTCGCGCGGCCGCCGGCCGGATCCATCGGCGGGCGGCAGGAAGCGCGCCAAATCCGCGGGGCGGCGGTCGGATCACGAACTTCGCTCCGGAGATGATTTTTTCCGCGACGGATCGCAGGAAGAAAGGACGGGGAGGGACGCGAGTGCCGATCCACCCGGAATGCATCGGATCCCGTGCCGGGTGACCGGATCCGGGGCCGCCCCCGCGCGGAGCCGCATCGCCCGGTGCCGTGCTGTGTTAAGTTGCCGCCGCCCCCCCACCGCCGAGCCGCCTCGATGAGGCGCAGAAAAGGACCGCGCATGCCCTGGTGGGGATGGATCACGGTGGGCGCATTACTGCTCGTCGCCGAGATGACGATCGTCGATCTCGAGTTCTATCTGGTCTTCCTCGGCGTCTCCGCGCTGCTCGTTGGCCTCGCGCTCACCTCCGGCATCGCCCTGCCCATCTGGGCACAGTGGCTCGCGTTCGCCGGGCTCGCCCTCGTCAGCCTCTTCGTGTTCCGCCAGCGCGTCTACGCGAAGCTCCGCCCGGCGGCCGAGGGCACGATCGGCGAGGGGATCGAAGGCGAACGCGCCACGGCGATCGAGGCGATCCCGCCCGGGGTCTCGGGCGGCGTGATGCTGCGCGGCGTGCGCTGGACCGGGCGCAACCAGGGCGCCGTCGCGATTCCGGCGGGCGCGGAATGCCGTGTCGAGCGCCGGCAGGGTCTCGTACTCGACGTCCGCTGGGACGGGCCGCGCAGCGGCGTGGACTGAATCTCGCGGGATCGGGGGATCGGGTTCGCCGATCCGGCCCGGATCCCGTCCAGCATCCTGCGACGCGCCGCCCGCGCGTCCGAACCCGGGAGAAAACCGTGCAGATCTTCACCTTCGCGATCATCGGCCTCGTCATTCTCGCGATCGTCGTCATCGCCAAGACGGCGACGATCGTCCCCCAGCAGCAGGCCTACGTGATCGAGAACCTGGGCAAGTACAGCCGGACGCTGCGCGCCGGCTTCCACATCCTGGTGCCGTTCATCGAGCGCATCGCCTATCGCCATTCGCTGAAGGAGATGGCGATCGACATCCCCGAGCAGGTCTGCATCACGAAGGACAACGTCCAGGTCGGCGTCGACGGCGTCCTCTACATGCAGGTCCTCGATCCCGAGCGCGCCTCCTACGGCATCCACGACTACGTCTTCGCGATCACCCAGCTGGCCCAGACGACGCTGCGCAGCGAGATCGGCAAGATCGACCTCGATCGGACGTTCGAGGAGCGGGCGATGATCAACGGGAACGTCGTGCGCGAGGTCGATCTCGCGAGCGATACCTGGGGCGTCAAGATCCTCCGCTACGAGATCCGCAACATCAATCCGCCGCCGGACGTGATCGAGGCGATGGAGAAGCAGATGCGCGCGGAACGCGAGAAGCGGGCGGTGATCCTCGAGTCCGAGGGCGTGCGGGACGCGAACATCAATCGCGCCGAGGGCGAGAAGCAGAAGGTCATCAAGGAGTCGGAGGCGAAGCGCCAGCAGCAGATCAACGAGGCCGAGGGCGAGGCCGCGGCGATCGAGGCCGTCGCGACGGCGACCGCCGAAGGGCTCCGGCGGGTCGCGAGCGCGGTCGCCGGTGCCGGCGGAGCCGAGGCGATGCAGCTGCGGATCGCCGAGCAGTACGTCGCCCAGTTCGGGCAGATCGCGAAGCAGGGAAACACGCTCGTCGTGCCGGCGAACCTCTCGGACGTCGCTTCGATGATCGCGATGGCGACGAAGATCGTGCAGAGCGGAAACGAAGGCGGGCCGCGCTCGTGAGGGCCCGGCTGCTCGCCCTGGCGGCGATCGCGCTCGCCTCCGGCTGCCTGCACGCCTCGCACGTGCGCGAGGGCGACGGCACCGACGTCGAGACCGCCGGCGCCGGAACCTCGCTCGAACGCTTCGGGCGGCTCGAGCGCACCCTCGCCGCCCACGTCGAGCGCGGCGAGATCGCCGGCGTCGCGAGCCTCGTCGCGCGGCATGGGGAGGTCGTGCATTTCGCGGCGACCGGCCAGCGCGACCGCGAGCGCGGCGCACCGCTGACCCGCGACACGATCTACCGGATCTACTCGATGACGAAGCCGATCACGAGCGTCGCCGTGATGATGCTCGTCGAGCGCGGCCAGCTCCTGCTCGGCGATCCGATCTCGAAGCACATCCCCGAGCTCGCGGGCATGCCGGTGCTGCGCACGCCCGACTCGCCGCTCTCCGACGTCGTGGCCGCGCCGCGCGAGATGACGATCCGCGATCTGCTCACCCATACCTCCGGCCTCGCGAGCGCATCGCCCGGCTTCACCCCGAAGGCGATCGAGCAGGCCTATCTCGAGGCCGATCTGCGTGGATCGCAGACGAAGCTGCCGCCCGCGCAGTGGATCGCCCGCCTCGCCCGGATCCCCCTCGCCCATCCGCCCGGATCGAAATTCCTCTACGGCGTCTCGACCGACGTGCTCGGCCATCTCGTCGCCGTCGTCTCCGGCCAGCCCTTCGAGGAATTCCTGCGGCAGGAGATCTTCGAGCCCCTCGGCATGCCGGATACGGCCTTCTTCGTCCCCGCCGAGAAGCTGGACCGCTTCGCGGCCAACTACGGCCCCGGTCCGAACGGCGATCTCACCGTCGTCGATGCCCCGGGCACGAGCCGCTACCGCGAGCCGCCCGCGTTTCCCTCCGGCGCCGGAGGCCTCGTCTCGACGATCGACGACTATCTGCGCTTCTGCGAGATGCTGCGCCGCGGGGGCGAGCTGGACGGCGTCCGCCTGCTCTCCCGCAAATCGATCGAGCTGATGACGACGAACCACCTCACCGCATCGGAGCGCGACGTCCCGATGCTCACCGGCTGGTTCCCGGGCCAGGGCTTCGGCCTCGGATTCTCGATCGTCGAGGCGCTTGCTCCGGGCGGCACGCTCGGCTCCGTCGGCCAGTACGGCTGGGGCGGGGCCGCGGGGACCTATTTCTGGGTCGATCCCGAAGAGCAGCTCGTCGCGATCCTGATGATCCAGCTGATGCCGCCCGGCGGAATCCCGATCATCCCCGAGTTCAAGAACGGCGTCTACCAGGCGATCACTGACTGACGTCGGGGCTACTGGCTCCGGCTTCCCGCGAGCGGCTCGGCGACGTAGAACTGCGCCGCCCAGCGCCTGAACTCGGGCACGGGCCCGTCGCCGTCGCAGAGCCGGGGCGCGGCGCGGTAGACCTTGTTCTCCCAGATCGGGAAATCCTGCTCCACGGCGAGGGCCATGTCGTCGGCATAGGCTTTCTGGAAGCCCGCCATCTCGGCATCGCTTCGCCCGGCCTTCTTTCCGATCACCCCGAAGCGCATGTGGACGCGCTCTTCGTCGACGGGCGTCATGCCCATGACGATCACCGTCTCGAGCATCCCCGAATAGCGTACGTAGCTGCAGCCCAGGCCCGGATTGCGCCCGACGACGCGGATCTCGTCGGCGGCGCCGCCGAGCGTCGAGACGTTCTTCGTCGTCGCCGCATGCCAGCGGATCTCGTGGCCCTCGAAGCGCACGTCGCGCTCGGGCGGCGGCTCCATGTGGTGGATGTGATGAAAATGCGGCCAGTCGACGCTGTTCTCGGCGATCTCCTGGGGATGGGTCCGGATCGTCCATTCGTAGTGGGTCCAGTCCGGCGTCCAGTCCTCCGCCCGCCATTCGGGAACTTCCGGCGGCTCGAACGAGGGTGCTGCGTGCTGCGGGTGGTACCAGGCCCAGACGAAGCCGGCCGCTTCGCGAACGGGATGGGCGAAGGCGCGGGCCGACGCCGGCGTGCGCTTCGCGTACGGGATCTCGACGCACTCGCCGGCGCCCGAGAATCGCCAGCCGTGGAACGGGCAGCGCAGCGTCTCGCCCTCGACGCGGCCGCCGACGCCGAGATGCGCTCCGAGATGGGGACAGTAGGCGTCGAGGACGAAGGCTTCGCCCGACTCGCCCCGGAACAGCACGAGCTCGCGCGAGAAATAATGGCGCCGGAGAACGGCGCCCTTCTCGAGCTCGAAGCTCCAGGCGACCGGATACCAGCCGAAGGGGATGCCGAACGGAAAGCGACTCATCAGGCCCCCGAGGCGTCGAGAGGCCGCGCGCTCAGGAGGTCGCGGGCTCGCGGCACTCGGTGCACCGATAGCCCGGACGCCGGGCGGCCTTGTCGTCGGGAGTCAAGCGCGTCCCGAACAGGATGTCGAGAAAGCCCGTGAAGAAGCCGTAGTTGTGGTCGAGGCTGCCCGCGTGGTGCTCGTTGTGGTGCCAGGCGGAGACGAGCAGGCGGCTGTGCGGCGAGGGCATCCAGGGCGGATCGAAGCCGGCGTGCAGATAGGTGCCGTAGAGGAAGTTCATCGTCGCGAAGGTCCCGATCAGGGCGACGTCCCAGATCGGGAAGAGGAACGGGATCCAGAGGATCGGCGAGGACTTGATGAACATGTCGATCGGCGCGTCGGCCATCACGCCGAAGGGCGTCGGGTTGGCATAACGATGATGATGCTTGTGGACCTTCCAGAGCAGGTCGCTGCGATGGCAGGCCCAGTGGAAGGTCCATTCGAAGATCTCCATCACGACGAAGACGCCGAAGATGCTGATCGGGATGTACCAGAGCGGGTACTCCGTCGGCGAGGCGTAGAGCCGGTTGTAGCCGTTGTAGGAGCACCAGAACGCGATCGCGATGCTCCCCATCACCATCGACATCGAGAGCACGCCGTCGCGGACCTCGCCGCGGACCTGATCCGGGCGCGTCGCCTGGATCTGCGTCTTCCAGCGCCGCGCGGTCTCGGCGTAGCGGGAGCGGTGGAGGAAGAGATAGAGCCCGCCGCAGATCAGCAGGTACCAGCCGACACCGATCGCCGCGAGCGCCGGCCAGAGCGCGTAGAAAGGGAGGCCCTCGAAGAGTTGAAGCAGCATGGCGCGAGCATACGAAGCCGAGCCGACGAACGCGACCCGCGAGCCCGCCTTCGTGCGCGAATCCGGCCGCGATCGCTCGACTCAGGGCGGCACCGAGTCGAGTCGAGCCGGCCGCGGCGAGCCGCAAAGGGCGCCGATCGGCTCGGGCTGCACGGCCTGAACGCGGCCGATCGCTGCCCTCAGGCCGGGAACAGCCCGGCGTAGCTCTCGGGATCTTCGAGGATCTTGCCCGCGCCCATCACGACGGCATTCGTGCAGTCGTCCGCACGCACCGCGACGAGGCCCGTCGCCTCACGCAAGCGAAGATCGAGCTGACCCAGCAGCGAGCCGCCGCCGATCAGCACCAGCCCCTCCGCGAAGATGTCGCTCGCGACCTCGGGCGGCGTCTGCTCGAGCAGCTCGCTCACGACGGCCACGATCTCCGCGACCGACTCCTCGAGCGCCTCCCGCGTCTCTTCCGAGCCGATCTCGACCGCCTTCGGCACACCGGAGATCAGATCGCGCCCCCGCACCTCGAGCCTGCGCATCGAGTCCGAGGGATAGGCGCTGCCGAGCACGACCTTGAGACGCTCCGCCGTCTCGTCGCCGATCAGGAGATTGAACTTCTTGCGGACGTACGCCTGCAGCGCGTCGTTCAGGCTCGAGCCGCCGACCCGGAGCGTTCGCGAGGTCACCACGCCCGAGAGCGAGACGACGGCCGCCTCGGTCGTTCCGCCGCCGATGTCGAGCAGGAAGCGCCCCTGCGGCCGCTCCTCGGAGAGGCCGAGGCCGATGGCCGCCGCGACGACCTTCGGCAGGATCCGGACCTCCCGCGCACCGACCTGGCGGCCGCATTCCTGGACCGCGCGGCGCTCGACGGGCGAGAGATCGAGGGGCACCGGCACCGTGAGCCGGGGCCGGCGGAGCGCACCGAGAAAGCCCGTCTCGAAGGCGAGATGGCGAAGCATCGCCTCCATGCAATCGAGATCGGCGATCGCGCCGCCGCGCACCGGGCGAACCACCGCGACTTCCTGCGGCGTCCGGCCGATCATCTGCGCCGCCTCCGCACCGACCGCCAGCACCTCGCCGCATTTCGGCCCGCTCTTGCGCGCCGCCACGAGATTCGGCTCGACGGCGAGGAGACCCTTGCCACGGACGTAGACACGCACCGCCGAACAGCCGAGATCGACCGCGACGTCCTGAGTCCAAGCGCCGAAGATGGCCATCGCGAACCTCCGCGCGGAGTCGGCCTCCCGAAGCATCGGGATCCGCTCGCGTCTGGGAATGAGTGGCCCACCGAGTCGTGCTTGTGTCAGCAATCGCCGAGGGAAGAATTGGCTCGGCATTCCGCAGCAGGCAGCGAAGCCGACACCGCACGGCAACACCGCAGCAGGTCGTGCGCATCGCGCCTCCCCGCGAGATCCGGAGCACGAAATCCTTCAAGCGCCGGCGAGCGATCCGCCCAGCCGCCCCTCGACGTCGACCCAGAGGCAGGGCAGGCCGAGGGCCTCGAGCCAGGCCGGGCCCTGCTCGGCGCGCAGGAGTGCGATCGTCGAGGCGCTGCCGGCGACGACGCAGAGCGGCGCGAGCACGCTCGCGGAGGCCATGAAGCGAACGGGCCAGCCGGTGCGGGGATCGAGCACGTGGCCGTAGCGCACGCCGTCGATCTCGATGCAGCGCTCGTAGTCGCCGCTCGTGGAGAGCGCGCCCTCGCGCAGAGCGACGCGCCGCAGGACCTCGCCCGCCCGCTGCGGGTCCCGGATCCCGATCTGCCAGGCGCTGCCGTCCGCGCGCGGGCCGGCGGCCCGGATGTCGCCCCCGAGATTCACGAGCGCGTGTCGCATGCCCGCCGCCTGGAGCAGGCCGGCGACGCGATCCGCTGCGTATTCCTTGACGATGCCGCCGAAGTCGAGCTCGAGGCCGGGCGTCCCGAATTCGAGCCGCGGCGATCGCCATGCGAGCCGATGCCATCCGACGCGGCCCAGCAGCGCCTCGACCTCCTCCGCGGCCGGCAGACGCCCTTCCTGGAAGCGCCATGCGCGGCGCAGGATGCCCGAGGTGATGTCGAAGAGTCCGTCGCTCTCTGCGTGACAGGTCGCCGCGTAATCGAGCAGACCCGCCGTCTCCGGATCCACCTCGAGCGTCCCGCCCCGGGCCGCGACGCGATTGATCTGCGCGAGGTCGCTCGTGTCGCGATAGCGCGAATAACGGGCCTCGAGCCGCTCGACCTCGGCGATCGCCGCCGCGAGCGCGGCGTCGATGGCCCGCGCGTCCTGCGCGGCCCCGTGCGCGGCGCCCGGCTCGATCTGGATCTCGCAGGGCGAGCCCATGGCGCGGAAGCGCCGCACGCGCCGGCCGCCGGCGGCTGTGCCTCCGCGCGTCAGAACGACATCCCCACGCTCGCCGCGAGGGTGCCCGTGCGCTCGAGCTGGTAGCCGTTCCAGTCCTCGGCCAGCGGCTGGAGCCATTCGGCCGAGATCACGACCCCCTCGAAGGCGCCGCGCGGTACGCGGAGCTCGAGCCCGATGCCGAGGTCGAAGAGCCGGCCGCCGGCGTTCGCGGGGACGTCGCCCGGCGTCCGCACGATGCTCGGCCGATCGAAGCGGCCGTGGATGCGACCCTGGCGTGTGTAGATGCCGCGCAGAGTCCCGGCGAGCCAGTCGGTGAGCGCGAAGCCGCCCCAACCGCTGACCTGGATCTCGTCGCCGAGGGCGTAGCCCGTCGGCCCCTCGCCCTCCATCCGCACGATCCCCGTCGCCTGCGCGCCGAAGCGGAGGCGGCCGCTCGAGCCGAGATAGGTGAGGCTCGGCAGGAAATCCCAGGTGCCGCTGCCGAGCTGCATGTCGTAGTGGAGAAAACCGCGTTCGATGCCGTGGTCGCGGCGGAAGCGCACGCTCGTATCGCCGCTCGGCGCGCTCGTGACGAGGCCGAGCTGGAGATGATGCCGCTCGCGATGGAAGAGGCGCAGCAGGGCACCGAAGCGGGTATCGCCGAAGCCGCCGGTGGCGTGGCGATCGTGGTTGCCGTGGACGTCGGGGACGGCGCCGGTGGGCGCGCGCAGACGCATTTCGTTGTCGATGTAGCTCGGCATCGCCATCAGCGTCAGCCAGCTCGTCGGCGCGAACATCAAATCGAGCATGTGCATCTGATGCGACATCGAGTCGGCGACCGCGCTGCAGCCCGCGGCACCGCAGGCGTTGGCGACGAGCTCGGGATCCGAAGGCTCGCCCGAGCCCCGCTTGAAATCGCCGGCGCGGCGCATGTACATCGTGCGGTAGCCGAGCATGAAATCGCCGGCCTGCGGGAGCGCATGCGCGAACATCACGCCCGCCGGCGCATGGGCCATCGCATGCGCTGCCGCGCCCGGCCCGACATGGCCCGCGCCGTGCCCTGCCTCGCCGCCCGCGCCCGGTGCAGAGGCCGCCGCTCCGGCGGCATCGCCGTCGGCCAGGATCCAATCGCGACCGGCGGAGCGGCCGAGCGCCAGCGTCGCGAAGTCGATCCTGAGCCCGGCGTCGAGCATCCATGCGTCGAAGTTCGAGAAATCCCCCTCGCCGCCCCCGCCCAGGCGCCAGCTGCCCGCGTGGCGCGCGTACTCGAATCCGAGCTCGAAGACGAACGCACGGGCGATCCGCTTCTGGACGACGATGCCTCCGGAGAGCACGCCGAATCCCGAGAGCCGATGGTCGGCGGAGTACTCGCCCGGCAGGAGTGCATGGGAGAAGGGCGTCAACCCGATCAGATTGCCGTCGGGATCGGACTCGATCCGCAGGTGGGCCTGCTGCGTGATCACGAGCGGGCGGTAGAAATCCGCGGCGCCCTGGGTGAAATAACGAAGGCGCGGCGTCACCAGCCAGGTCTTTCCGAGCTGCTGGCGCCACTGGGCCTCGAGCGTGTGGGCGTCGATGCCCCAATCGTCGTGGTGCAGGACGTATCGCAGGCTCGCCGCCGCATCGAGCGCGGCGAAGTCCTGCAGCAGCCGGCTCGACCACGTCAGCTGGTGCCGATTGCCCGGCCGGCGCTCGACCAGCGCATGGACGTCGCCGTAGAAGCCGCCGGGCGGCGCGAGGAATTGCTGCTCCGGATCGATGAAGGCGACCTGGACGACCTTGTAGGGATTCGCGAGGAAGCCTTCACTGCGCCGGAGCTGGAGCGAGGTCTCGAGCCGGGTGCTCGGGCGCAGGATCCGGCTCAAGCCCGCGCTGAGCGTCCAGTCCGAGCGCTTCTCGCGCAGGACCGGCGAGCCGGAGGCGCGATTGCGGACGTCCCCGTCGTAGGCGGAGAAATCGATGTAGGGAACGGCGTCGTGATCGAAGCGCGCGTCGATCTCGCTGCGCGAGAAGCCGGCGGAGAGCTCGAGCGTCGTCCGCTTCTGGTCGAAATCGATGCGGCCCGAGAGGCGGCCGAAGCCGGAGAGATAGTCGGGCTCGATCGAGACCCCGCCGACGGCGCCGAGCGCCGCGTCGTCCCACTCGTATTCGAGGCCGAGATCCACCTCCTTGCGCGTCTCGGGGGAGGCGGAAGAGAGCGTGTGCACCGGTCCACGATCGCGGCGGCCGCTCAGCGTCCCGAAGCGATCGGATTCGAGCACGCGCAGATCGCCGTCGAAGAAGAGCTCGCCCTCGATGAAGGGCGTCGCGCCGGAGACGCCGTCGGGCGCGCTCGCGCGATTGCCGAAGAGCGAGCGCGGGGCGGTCGTGATCGGCGTCGCGCCCGACCAGGTGTCCTGGTAGTAGTCGAGCGAGAGATGGAGCCGGTCGAGGAGCGAGCTCGTCGCGCCGACGTTCAGGTAGTCGACGTCGATCGGATCGAAGCGGCTCGTGACGCCCGGGAGCTTTCGATCGTCCTCTTCGTAGCGGCCGTAGTGGAGCCGGACCTCGTCGCGCGGCTCGGCACCGGCCGTCGCCGGCGGCAGGACCGAAGCGGCGAGCCCGGGCAGCGCGAGGGCGGCGCTCGTCAGCGCACGCAGGCTCGCGCTCGGCGCCGGACGCTCGGCGCCGCCCGGCGCCCGCGCCCGCGAACGCCAACGCAAACGCAAACGCCAACGCGGCGATCGCCGCTTCTGCGGCCGGGGTGCGCCGAGGCTGCGCAGCCAGGCGCGCAGCGCTCTAGTAACAACCACAGCCCCCTCCGCCCGAGCCGTCGCCGGTCGTCGCGGCTTCGCGGCTCTGGCGAACGTGATCGAGGAAAGCGGCATGCGCGGGATGGGGCTCGGGCTGCATGCGCGGGGCGGCGAGCTGCGCGCGCTCCCAGGGCTCGACGGTGCGACAAGCGCCGCCGAGCAGGAGCACGAGTCCGAGCGCGACGATGCGCACGCACACCTGCCCGCGCAGACCGCCTCGCCGAACCGCGATCACGCTCGCGCGCGCGCCCGTCACGGCGGCGGCGGGCTCGCGACGCGCGCGAGCGCGGGATCGCCTTCGCCGGCCGGCGCCTCGCCGAGCAGGGCCTCGATCCGCGCGCGGAGCGCGAGCGCCTCGCGCTTGTGGAATCCGCGCGTCACCTCGACGATGCGGCCGTCCGCATCGATCAGGTACGCAGACGGCATGCCGACGAGACCGAAGGCCCGGGGACAATCGCCGCTGGGATCGTGCACGACCTCGAATCCGACGTCGCGCCCCGCCAGGAATTCGATCGCATCCCGCGGATCCGAGTCGAGGTTCACGGCGACGACCTCGAGCCCCCGCCCCGCAAGCGCCCGTGCGAGGGCATCGAGAAAAGGGAAGGCGCGCTCGCAGGTCGGACACCAGGAGGCCCAGAAGTCGACCAGCACGACCCGCCCGGCAAAGTCCCGTTCGCGGGGCGCGAGGAATCCATCCGCCGCGGGCGCGAGGGCCGCGAGCACGCATGCCGGGGCGCGCCGGCCCGCCTCCGCCTGCGTCGATTCCGCTCGGATCGACTCCAGCGATCCGGCCCGCGCCGCAGCGCCGAGCCCCGCGACCGCGAAGGCCATGATCCCCGCGATCGCGAGCGCGCGGGCGACCGCCGCGCCGAAGGGCCGGCGGCGATCGCGCCGGGTCGACGACCGGCTGGCGATCCGGGACGCAATCCGGGAGATGTGGGCGCGGCGAGGGGGCAAGGCGGGATCCATTCCGGAGGGCCGGAGCGGTCGATGCACCGGCGGCCCGGATGCCTTAGCACTCCCCCGCCCCGGCCTCGATCGGCCGCGACAAATTGACGCAGCAGCGCGCGCCTCCGCGCTCCGCTTCGAAATTGCAGCGCTCCCGCCCGGCGAGTAGCCTGCGCTCGATGAAGCGGTCCCCTGTCCCCGACGCCGCTCTTTCGCCTCGACCGACCTCGCCGTCCACGCCGCCGATGCCGCCGACGCCGCCGGCGGCCGTCCCGTCGCGGGCCGACGCCGTGCTGCGCTGGCTGGTGCCCCTGCGATTCCTGTCCGCCGCGGGGCAGATCGGGGCGATCGCGATCGCCTGGGCCGGGCTCGCCCTGCCACTGCCCTACGAGCGGCTCTGGCTCGTCCCGGCCCTGATCGCGGCGACGAACGGGATCTGGATGGCGCTGCGCGCACGCTCGCCGGCGCGGGCCGCGCGGCTCGTGGTCCCGATCCTCGTCTTCGACGCCGCCCTCTTCACGCTCCTGCTCGCCTGGAGCGGCGGGCCCGACAGCCCGTTCAGCGCGCTCTACATCATCCAGATCGTGCTCGCGGCGATGACGGGGAGCCGAGCGGCGACCTGGTCCGTCGCGATCGCCTGCGCGGGCTTCTATGCGCTCGTCTTTCCGTGGTCGACACCCGCGCATTTCTGGCACGCGCCGGCGCTGCCCGGCTCGTCGATCGGGCTCCACGCCCTCGGCATGTGGGTCGCCGTCGTCGTCGTCGCCGCGGTCATGACCTTCGTGATGACCCGCATCATCGAGACCCTCGGCGAGCGCGAGCAGGAGATGCGCCGTTTGACCGAGGTCGCCGCCCGCAACGCCCGCCTCGCCTCGCTGACGACGCTCGCCGCCGGCGCCGCCCACGAGCTCGGCTCGCCGCTCGGAACGATCGCCGTGATCGCCCGGGAGCTCGAGCGCAGCGCGCAGTCGGCGCATGCGGCCGCCCCGCCCTCCGGCCTCGCCGAAGACGCCAAGCTCCTGCGCACGGAGGTCGAACGCTGCCGCGCGATCCTCGACCGCATGCGCGCGCGCGCCGCCCATGAGGTCGCCGAAGCCGAGCTCCCGATCGCCGCGGCCGAGCTCGAGGCGGCCCTGCGCGACGGTCTCGACGCCGGCGAGAGCGAGCGCGTGCGGATCACCGTCCAGCTCGCGCCCGGAGCCTTCGCCGGCGCGCGGATCGATTTCTGCGAGGTCGTCGGCCCGATCCTGCGCAATGCCCTCGACGCTTCGCGCCCGGACACGAGCGTCGACGTCGAGATCCGCCGCGAAGGCGAGCAGCTCGTGACGCGCGTGCGCGACCGCGGAACCGGCATGGACGAGGCGACCCTGCGCCATGTCGGGGAGCCCTTCTTCACGACGCGTGCGCCGGGGCGCGGCACGGGCCTCGGGCTCTTCGTCGTCCATCTCCATCTCGAGCGCCTCGGCGGAACGCTGCGATTCGAGTCCGAGCCCGGTACGGGCACGACGGCGACCGTCGCCTGGCCGATCGCGGAAGCGCCGAACGGCGCGGCGGCGCGAGCCGAAGCGCGCGCGGCGACGGGAGGGCGCGATGTCGCCTGAGCAGGATCCCATCCGCCTGCTCGTCGTCGACGACGACGACGCCTATCGCACTCGCCTCTGCCGCGCCTTTCGCGATCGCGGCCTGCAGGTCGAGGGGGCCGCGTCGCTCGCGGAGACGGCGGAGGTCCTGAAGCGCTTCCATCCCGCGCGTGCCGTCCTCGATCTGCGCCTCGGCGACGGCTCGGGCATCGATCTGCTCGACCGGATCCTCGCCTTCGATCCCGCGATCGCCTGCGTCGTCTTGACGGGTTACGGGAGCATCGCGACGGCGGTCGAGGCCGTTCGGCGCGGCGCGATCGACTACCTGACCAAGCCCGCAGACGCCGACGAGATCCTGCTCGCCTTCGCGTCCCGGGCGGGCGAGCCGCGCAGCGGCGGCGACGGCGGCGCCGCCGCGCCGGGAGCGGTGGTCCCGAGCCTGCATCGCGTCGAATGGGAGCACATCCAGCGAGTGCTCAGCGATTGCGGGGGCAACGTCTCGGAGGCGGCGCGCCAGCTCGGCATGCATCGCCGGACCCTGCAGCGCAAGCTCGCGACGCGCCCGCCGAATCAATGAACGAAGACGGTCGCGGGGCGATCCAGGCCGAGGTACGGGCGGCCTAGGCCGACACGGGGCTTTGATCGCGGCGCCCCCGGCGCAGCTTGCGGCGCGCGACTTCGAAGAGGCCCGCGGCGAGCGCCGCGAGGCCGGGCCCGGTCGCGAGCGGGACCGGCGTGCCCGTCGCGGAGGAGAGGGCGGTGCCGGTCGCCGCGCCCGTTCCGCCTGCGCCCGTCCAGCATTGGGCGACGACCTCGAACGCTTCCTCCCCCGCTTCGGTCTTGTCGACGTAGACGTCGTAGCGCCCCGAGCCGCCGTTCACGAAGACCAGCGGACTCGCGCCGCCGTCGCCGTCGACGGCGTCCGTCGAGTTCGTCGCGGCCGTCCCCTTGCGCAGCTGAACACTGATCAGCGGCGCCGCGACCGGCGCGAGGTCGCGGACCTGGACGGTCGCCGAGAGCGGCGCGCCGGCACCGTCGTCCGAGCAGTCGAGGAAGAGCAGGCGGGCTGCCGTCGCGGACGCCGGGAGATTGCCGGCGAGGGTGTCGGCCCCGGCCGAGCTCGGCAGGCCGAGAACGGCGCCGGCCAGCACGCCATGAAAAAGAGGAAGGAGGACTGCCTGCGATCGGCGCCCTGCCCGCTGCCCGCTCCGGCGCACCGCGCGGCCGCGGGTCCGCTCCTGCCCATGATCTTGCACCCGGTCTCCCACGCGGCTTTCCTCCGGCTCGCGCTCGCATCCCACTCGGTTTCCACCCGGTTCTCGAGGGCACCCGCGCCCGATCGGCCGCGCGCGCGCCGCCGAATCTATCCCAGCCCAGGGAACCGACCGCTGCGTCAACTTGTCGCATCGCGGCCGACGGGATCGGCGATCGGGGCTCTCGAAGTCGCCGGCGGCGCCCGATGGAGAGAGCAGGGAAGAAGAGAAGGAGCCAGCATGCGGTCGCGATTCGGAAACCCGGCCTCGGGCCGCCTCCTCGTTCTGGCGTTCGGAGCGGCGGTGGTCGCCCAGGCGGTGCTCCCGGCCCGAGCCGCGGCGATCCCCGAGCCCGCGCGCGAGCTGCGCTTCGACGTTTTCCTCGACGATCGCCCGATCGGATACCAGCGCTTCGATCTGCAGCCGAGCGACGACGGTCTGCGCGTCGAGATCCGCGCCGCCTTCGAATTCACGCTCCTGCGGCTCAAGACGATCACCTACGACCATCGCAACGTCGAGCAGTGGCGCGGCGGCTGCCTGCAATCGATCGAGTCGACGACCCGTCAGAACGGCAAGCCCGATCACGTCTCGGGGCGCGCCGAGCCGAGCGGCTTCGCCGTGGCGAGCCGGCTCGGAAGCCAGCGCATCGACGAATGCGTCGGCACCTTCGCCTACTGGGACAAGCGCGAGATCCTGAAGCGCCGGAAACTGCTCAACTCCCAGACGGGCGAGTACGTCGCCGTCCAGACGCGCTCGCTCGGCCGGGGCACCGTCGAGATCGGCGCGCGCGAGATTCCGGTCGAGCGGTATCGGATCGAAGGCGACGATCTCGCGATCACCCTCGCCTACGCCGTGGAGGGAGACGAATGGGTCGCCCTCGAGAGCCCGCTCTTCGGCGGCTGGAAGCTGCGCTATCGCCGAAGCGCCGAATCGCTGCCACGGGGACTCAGCGTACCCGTCGCCCCGCCGAGCACGGCCGAGTCCCGCTGATTCGTCGCCGCGCGCGGCGGTTTGCTTGACACGCCCCGATCGGAAACCGAGGGTCCGGCCCGGAGTCCGGAACCTCGACCATGTTCGCCATCTCCCTCGCCGAAAGTGGATTGCTGCCCGACGGACTCGTCCGGATCGGGATCCGTGCGCTTCTGCGCGAACGCCTGCGCGAGCTCGCCGCGGGCGACGCCGAGGCCGCGATGGAGCAGCATCAGGCCTTCCTCGCGCAGGCGCGCCGTTCGCCGATCGCCCTCGAGACGGACGCCGCGAATCGCCAGCACTACGAAGTCCCGGCCGCCTTCTACGAACGGGTCCTCGGGCCCCACCGCAAATACAGCTGCGCCTACTGGGGGCCGCAGACGAGAACGCTCGCCGAGGCCGAGCTCGAAATGCTGGAGCGCGTCGCGATCCGCGCCGGCCTCGAGGACGGCCAGCGCGTGCTCGATCTGGGCTGCGGCTGGGGCTCCTTCTCGCTCTGGTACGCGAAGCGGCATCCGAAGAGCCGCGTGCTCGCCGTCTCGAACTCGAAGAGCCAGGCCGAGTTCATCCGCGGCGCCGCGCAGCGGGATTCCATTTCGAACCTCGAGGTCGTGACCGAGGACGTGAATGCCTTCGATCCCGGCGCGCGCTTCGATCGGATCGTCTCCGTCGAGATGTTCGAGCACGTCCGCAACCACGCTGAGCTGCTCGCCCGCATCGCGCGCTGGCTCGATCCGAAGGGCCTGCTCTTCGTGCATCATTTCGCCCATCGCCGCTCGGCCTATCCCTACGGGACCGAGGGCGAGAGCGATTGGATGGGCCGGCATTTCTTCACCGGCGGCATGATGCCCTCCGACGATTGGCTGCTCGCCTTCCAGGACGATCTCGTCGTCCTGCGCCGGCACACCGTCGACGGAACCCACTACCAGCGCACGAGCGATGCCTGGCTCGCCAACCTCGACCGTGCGACGCCGGCGATCCTTCCGATCCTGCGCGCCACCTACGGTGCCGGCGAGGAGCGGCTCTGGCTCCAGCGCTGGCGGCTCTTCTTTCTCGGCTGCTCGGAGCTGTTCGGCTTCCGGGGCGGGCAGGAATGGTGGGTCTCGCACGTCGTGATGGGCCACCGCGGATGCGGGCGATGAAGATCGCCGTCGTCGGATCCGGCATCGCCGGGCTCGTCTGCGCCGACCGCCTCGGGCGGCGCCACGACGTCACGCTCTTCGAGGCCGAGCCGCGTCTCGGGGGCCATGCGAATACGGTCGAAGCCGTCGTGCACGGCACGGCGCACGCCGTCGATACGGGCTTCATCGTCTACAACGAGACGACCTATCCCGAGCTGACCCGCCTGCTCGCGGAGCTCGGCGTCGAGACGCGGCCTGCCGAGATGAGCTTCGGCCTCGCCTGCGAGCACAGCGGCCTCGAATGGTCGAGCCGCGGCCTGCGAGGCGTCTTCGCGACGCGCCCCCAATCGTTCCGCGGCCCCTTCCTCCGGATGTTGCGCGAGGTCTTCCGCTTCGCCCGCGAGGCGCCCGGCGCGATCGGGGCCCTCGATCCGAAATGCACGCTGCGCGAGCTCGTCGATTCCGGCGGCTATTCCGACGCCTTCCGCGACTGGTACCTGACGCCGATGGGCGCCGCGATCTGGAGCGCAGAGCCGGGCGAGCTGCTCGAGATGCCCGCCGCGAGCTTCCTGCGCTTCTTCGAGAACCACGGCCTGCTCGGCCGCGCGGGCAGCGTCCGCTGGCGCACGATCTGCGGCGGCTCGAAGAGCTATGTCGATGCGCTCGCCGGCCGCATGCGCGCCAGGATCGAGCTCGGCGCGCCCGTCCGCGCGCTCCGCCCCACGGCCCGGGGCGTCGAGCTCGCCGTCCACGGCCACGAGCACGTCTTCGACCGCGTCGTCCTCGCCGTTCATTCGGATGCGGCCCTCTCGCTGCTCGCGGCTCCGACCGCCGACCAGCGCCGCATCCTCGGCGCGATCCGCTTCAGCCGCAACGAGACGATCCTGCACACCGACCGATCGCTCCTGCCGCGCCGACCCGCCGCCCGGGCGAGCTGGAACTACCGGATCCAGCGCGATCCGGGCGCCGGCGGCGTGCTCGTGACCTACGACCTCTCCCGCCTCCAGGGCATCCCGTCCGCCCTGCCCCTGCTCGTCACGCTGAACGGCAGCGCGCGCATCGATCCGAAGCAGGTCCTCGCGCAATTCGACTACGCGCATCCGATCCTCGACGGCAACGCGATCGACGCCCAGCGCCAGCACGGGAAGATCGACGGCGTCGGCGGCATCCATTATGCCGGCGCCTACTGGCGCTGGGGCTTCCACGAGGACGGGATCCAGAGCGCCCTGCGCGTGGTCCGCTCGATCGAGGCGGCCGGATGATGGCGAGCGCGCTCTACGAAGGCCGCGTCCACCACGCCCGGCGGCTCGCGCCGCAGCACGGGTTCAGCCAGCGCCTCTGCATGCTGTACCTCGATCTCGCCGAGCTCGATCGGGTCTTCGCGGGCCGCTGGCTCTGGGGCGCCGAGCGACGGCGCCTCGCGGGCTTTCGCCGAGCGGACCATCTCGGGGATCCGTCGGTCTCCCTCGACGCCGCCGTGCGCGCGCTGGTGCGCGAGCGGACGGGGCGCACGCCCGAGGGACCGATCCGCCTGTTGACCCAGCCCCGGATGGGCGGCCACGTCTTCAATCCCGTGAGCTTCCACTACGCCTTCTCGCCCGCCGGCGCCCTCGACGCCGTCGTGGCCGACGTCCGCAACACGCCCTGGAACGAGCGCCATGCCTACGTCCTCCCCGCCGTCGAAGGCCGCATCGAGGCGCACGCCCGCAAATGCTTCCACGTTTCGCCCTTCCTCCCGATGCATCACGACTATCGCTTCACGTTCGAGGCTCCGGGCCGGACCCTCGAGGCCCGCATCGAGAACTTCGAAAACGGCGAGCGCGTCTTCGATGCGCGCCTCCGGCTCGAGCGCCGCGAAATCGACGGCGCATCCCTCGCGAGCGCGCTGCTGCGCTTTCCCTTGATCTCGCTCCAGACGCTCGCCGCGATCTATTGGCAGGCCTTCCGGCTCCACCGCCGCGGCGCCCGCTTCCATCCCCATCCGGGCGCTGCCCCGCATTCGGAGGTCCTGGCTTGAGCGACGAGGTGATGACGCCGCCGCGTACGGCGGCGACGCAGCCGGGCTGGCTCGCGCGGCTCGCCCGCGGCCGGGTCGAATCCGCGCTGCGGGCGATCGGGGAAGGCGAGCTCGTGCTCGAGGCCGGACCGGACCGCTCCGTCTTTCACGGGGCGCAGCCGGGGCCGCGGGCGACCGTCGTCGTCGACGACGCGCGGCTCTTCGGCGCCCTCGCGCTCCGCGGCGTGCTCGGCGGCGCCGAGGCCTACATGAACGGCTGGTGGCGCTCGGACGATCTCGTCGCCGTGATCCGCCTGCTCGTCCGCAACGCCGGCGCCTTCGACGCGCTCGAGCGCGGAAGCGCCTGGATGCGACCGGGGCTGCGGCTCTTCCATCGCCTGCGCGACAACGACCGCTCGGGCAGCCGCCGCAACATCGAGGCCCACTACGACCTCGGCAACGAATTCTTCGCGACCTTTCTCGACGAGAGCCTGACCTATTCCTCGGCGATCTTCGATCGGATCGAAGACTCGCTCGAGGCCGCGCAGGCGGCGAAGTACGAACGCCTCTGCCGCAAGCTCGCGCTGCGCGCCGACCACCGGCTGCTCGAGATCGGCAGCGGCTGGGGCGGCTTCGCGCTGCACGCGGCCCGGACCCGCGGCTGCCGCGTCCGGACCACGACGATCTCCCGCGAGCAGCACGCCCTCGCGAGCGAGCGGGTGGCGCGGGCGGGTCTCGCGGACCGCGTCGAGGTGCTGCTCGAGGACTATCGCGATCTCTCGGGCAGCTACGACCGCCTCGTGTCGATCGAGATGATCGAGGCCGTCGGGCATCGGCATCTGCCCCGCTTCTTCGAGGTCTGCGCCGATCGGCTCGCGCCGGACGGAACGATGGCGATCCAGGCGATCCTCGTCCCGGAGCATGCCTGGGAGCCCTCGATCCGCAGCGTCGACTTCATCAAGCGCTACATCTTTCCCGGCGGCCAGCTGGTCGGCCTCGGCGCCATTTCGCAGGCGCTCGCCTCGACGCGCCTGCGCCTCTCGGACTACGAAGACATCACCCCCCACTACGCCGAGACGCTGCGGCGCTGGCGTGCGCGATTCCGTGCCCGGCGCGGCGAGATCGCGGCCCTCGGCATGGACGAGCGCTTCTTCCGGACCTGGGATTTCTATCTCGCCTACTGCGAGGGCGCGTTTCTCGAGCGCGCGAACCTCGCCGCCCAGCTGGTCTTCGATCAGGCGGCCGCGCGGCGCGGCTCGCTCGCGGAGGCGTTCGGATCGTTCGCATCGCTGGGAGAGGAAGCCGCATGAAGGTGGATCGAAACCTCGCATCGATGGAGGTCGAACGGGCCGAGGGCGGAGCGGTCGTGCTCGAGACGCTCTGGCAGGACGGTCCGGTCGTCCTCGCCTGGCTCCGCCACTTCGGTTGACTGTTCTGCCGGGAGCAAGTCACGCAGTTGCGTGACCGATGGAACGAGATCCGGTCCGCGGGCGCATCGCTCGCGATCATCGGCAATGGCAGCGAATCCTTCGCGCGCGCCTTTCGCGAGGATCTGGCGCTCGATCCCGGGATCGCCGTGCTGATCGATCCGACGCTCCGCTCGTATCATGCCGCCGGCCTCCGACGGGGCCGCAAAGAGCTCGCCTCGCCGCGCCTCTTCGCGAATGCCTACCGGGCCTGGCAGGGCGGATTCCGGCAGGGTCCCGTGCAGGGCGATCCGTTTCAGCTCGGCGGTGTCCTCGTCGTCGGGCGCGATGGCCGCGTCATGTTCCGGCATGCGGATCGCGTCGCGGGCGATCTCGCGCCGATCGACGGGGTCCTGGCCGCGCTCGCGCCCGGCGCTCGCCCCTGCCCTCCGGCTTCCGCGCCCTCGCCCCTCGAGCAGCTCGGAGCCGAGGCACTCTCGCGCGTGCTCGACCCGACGATCGTGCTCTCCTTCGATCGCACGGGCTACCGCCGACATGCCGTCGGCTTCACGCCGGAGGATCTCGACCGCGATCTCGCCGGGCGCCGCGCGGTCGTGACCGGTGCGAACTCGGGCATCGGCTTCGAGGCGGCGCTGGCTCTCGCCGAACGCGGGGCCGAAGTCGTCCTCGCCTGCCGGAACGAAGAGCGCGGCCTCGCCGCGCGCGACGCGATCCGCGCCCGGACGGGCAATCCGCGGATCGTGCTCGAGCGGGTGGATCTCTCGCGCCTCGAAGACGTCCGGAGCTTCGCCGATCGACTCGCGGGAGAGCGTCTGGACTGGCTCGTCCACAATGCGGGCGTGCTGCCCGCTCGGCGCGAGCAGACAGAGGATGGTCTCGAGCTGACCTTCGCGACCCACGTGGCCGGCCCGCATGTGCTGACCCGTCGGCTGCTCCCTGCGCTCGCGCGCTCGGACGACGCGCGGGTCGTCTTCGTCTCCTCCGGCGGCATGTACACCCAGCGACTCGATCCATCCGATCCGCAGTGGCGCGAGCGCCGCTACGACGGCGTGCTCGCCTACGCCCAGACCAAGCGGATGCAGGTCGTGCTCGCCGCGCGCTGGGCCGAGGCCATCGCGAAGTCCGGTGATCGCGGGCCTCTTTGTGTCTCGATGCATCCGGGCTGGGCCGATACGCCGGCCGTCGCAGAGGCTCTTCCGCGCTTTCATCGGGCCACCCGCGCGATCCTGCGCACTCCGGCGGAAGGCGCCGATACGGTCGTCTGGCTCGCCATCGCTCCCCGTGCGCGGATCGAGGCAGGCGGCTTCTACTTCGATCGGCGTCGACGCACGCCTCACCTGCTCCCCTGGACACGCGAGGCGGCGGCCGATCGGGAGGCCCTCTGGTCGCTCGTCGAATCGCTCGTCTCCGGTCGGGCCGGCGCCGCAGAGGCGTCGTGATCGGCGACGGGCTGCGGCCGGATCGAATCGAGGAAGGCGTCGCCGAGAGCCTGGTCGACGGCCATCAGACGCCCGTCGTGATTCTCGACGGCGTATCGCAGGTTGACGATGCGGCGGGCATCGCGGGGATGGCGGCAGACGAGACCCCGGCCGAGCTGGGCCGAATGGCGCGTCTCGCCGTCGACTTCATGGCGGCGCGCGAGCATGAAGTAGAAATCGACGCAGTCCATGCCCTGGTGCTCGACGAGCCGCTCGCCGTGGTCGACGAGATCGATCTGCGCTTCGCGCGCGAGGTTCGCGGCGTTCACCCGCGCCGAGGCCAGCAGATCGTAGGGATGGACCGGATCGGGAAGCGGCGGCGGAACCGTGATCTCGACGACCATGCCGTGGGACCACGCCTCGCCCAGGGCGCGCCCGACCACGAGCGTCGAGCCCTCGCGCTGGCGGACCCAGTCCGGACCGACCGGAACGCGCACCGCGAACCCCTCGAACAGGACCGGCTCCGTCGCCCCGGACTGCGTGGCGGGCGAAGCGCAGCCGACCGCGATCGCGACGAACGCAAATACGGCTGCGGCGGCGGCGGCGGCTTCGGGGAAGCGGAACGCGCTCGTTCGCCGTCGCGCTCCCATCGCCGCCTCTTCAGCGCCGGGCGCCGCGCTTGCATTCCTCGAAGAAGACGCGCGCGAGGCCGTTCAGGACGTCCGCTCGCTCCCACTGCAGGAAATGCCCGGCTTCCGGCACGATGACGGGCCCGATGCGGTCGCGGAAGCCGGCCTCGCAGCGCTTCACGAAATCCGGCGGAACCACGTGGTCCTCGGGGCCGTAGAGCACGAGCGTCGGGACCTCGACGGGCCCCAGCATCGGCATCTCCGACATCTTCCGGCCGTATTGCAGCTGATAGGGCGCCCAGGACGCGGCGAGCTTTCGCGCATCGAGGAAGGGCTCGGCCATGAAGTCGATCTCGGCGTCGCTGAACGCGCCCGGCGAGGCCCAGAGCCGGTGCTCGTAGAAATCGCGCAGGTAGCGGCGGCGGCGCTCGGGGGTATCGAGCTCGGCGAGCAGCGCTTCGGGATCGCGCCCCTGGCGAATCCGGTAGTCGCCGGTCGGGCCGTCCGGCAGCGGCATCAGCGAGAGGCCGCGCTCGGCGTACCAGTCGGGATTCGCGAAATCGGTCGGCGGGACGGTGTTGAAGAAGATCATCCGCTCGATCAGGCCGGGGAAGCGATTCGCCATGTCGCAGATGACGACGCCACCGACGTCGCCCGCGATCGCGCCGATGCGTTCGTGGCCGAGGACGTCGTGGACGAGGGTCTTCAGGTCGCGCGAATAGAGAACGAGATCGTAGGCGTCGCCCTCGGAGAGATCCGAGTCGCCGTAGCCGCGCAGGTCGGGGACGATGACCTCGTAGCCCGCGGCGACGAGCGGCCGGATGTTGCGCCACCAGATGCGCTTCGTCTCGGGGTAGCCGTGGACCAGCAGCAGCGGATGGCCGCCGACGCCCTCGCGGACGAAGGCGAGCTCGAGATCGCCGTCGACCTTCGCGCGCTGCACGGCGAAGGCGCCGGGCTCGGGGGTCTCGGGTTGGGGCGGTCGGATCGACATCGGCGGGGCTCCGGATGCATGCGCCGGCGGCGACGCGGTTTCGGACGTGGGCTCCTCCGCCATCGGGACGATGACCTCGGGGCCGGGGGCGGGGGCGATTCAGGCCCGCGCCGGGATCGGCTGGCCGTCGAGGCGCGCGAGCACGGCGTCGAGGGCGCGGCTGACGCGCGTGCAGTTGCGGATGCGTTCGATGCGCGGCCAGGTCGACGCCTCGCCCTCGGCGATCAGGAACTCGGTCTCGTGGGAGGAGAGCGCCGAGAGCAGCTTCGCCGGATTCCAGGCGCGGCGGCGCGGCAGGATGTTGATGTCGGCGGTGTAGTCCTGGGTCGCGACGCCGTAGGCCATGCGCACGAAGAGGTTCAGCGGATAGGCGCGCTCGGTGAGCTTCATGCTGAGCGGATAGGTCGCGCGGACCGATTGGCGGGCGGCCTGGGTCGAGATGTCCCAGAGCTTCGCGAAGAGCGTGTCTTCCGCGCTGGTATCGCGGAGGGTCCAGAGGATGATCGGGTTGACCTGGCTCGTGATGAAATGGTTGACGCCGTAGAGCCGCGAGAGCTGGCGCGCCGGCAGATCATTGGTCACCGAGCCGTCGACCCATTGGCGCGAGGCGACGTAGGGCTGGCGCTCGCCGGTCCGGCCGCGCGCCGCGAGCGTCACCGGCGGAAAGATCCCCGGGATCGCACACGACGCCATGACTGCCTCGCGGATGAAGACCGTCGGCGACGTGATCGCGTTCAGCAGCCGCGGCTGCTGATGCAGCTCGCGGGGCGAGACGGAGATGTTGATCCGGCGCCCCGTCTTCTCGAAGGCCTCCTGGAAGGTGAGGTCCGGGATGCGGCTCTCGACGAAGCTGCGCAGCTCTGCGACGCCGAGCCGGCGGCGCCTGCGCGTCGGCTCGATGCTCGCCTCGAACAGGCCTTCGAAGGCTTCGTGGAGCGTGCGCGCCTGCAGCATCTCGCGCAGCTCGTCCGGGCTCTGGGTTCCGAGGATCGCGGCGACCATCGCCCCCGCGCTCGAGCCCGAGAGCACGTTCGGCATCAGGCCCTGCTCGAGCAGCGCCCGCGCGACGCCGACGTGGAAGAAGCCGAGGATGCCGCCGCCCGAGAACATCATCGCGGTGCGGCCGAAACAATGGCTCGCCCGGCGGAAGAACTTCCGCTTCTCGGTGAACGAGATCTCCTCGTCGGGCTGCGCGGCGAGCTGCTCGATCGCGCCGGCGAGCTCGCGGGAGTAGGTCGTGACGAGATCCTTCGTGCCGAAACGCGCACGCCGGTAGAGCGCCGAGGAGCCCATGCCGCCGGTATTGCCGTGGATGCCTTCGTTCAGATAGAAGAGCAGGCGATGCGGATCGCCCGAGGCGCGCACCTCGCGCAGCTCCTCGAGCCGGCGGCGGATCACTTTGTAGTCGTAGCGGCGGCTCTCGTCCTTCGCCTTCCAGCGCGCGGCGCCGGTCTGCTCGTCTTCGGCCTCGGCGGCCGCGCGCCATTCCTCGTAGGTCCGGGCCTGGGCCATCCGGATCTCGGGGGTCAGCTCGATCGTCTGGGTCACGGCCACCATGCGCGTCCTCCTGCGAGCGTCGCCAGCGTAGCCGACGAACGCGCCGCGCCCCTCCCGGATTGCGACTGGAAGCCACGCGCGGCGTGCTCCTTCCGGCGCAGGCCTCGGGTATCGTGGGCGCGCCGCAGACCGCCCGCGCCGTGCGGCGCTGCTTCGGAGCCGATCATGAGCCCGGACGAGGAAATCTTCGACGTCGTCATCGTGGGCGCCGGCCTCTCGGGCATCGGCGCGGCCTGCCATCTGGCGGCGCGCTGCCCGGCGAAGACCTACGCGATCCTCGAGACCCGCCAGGCGATCGGCGGAACCTGGGACCTCTTCCGCTATCCCGGCATCCGCTCCGACAGCGACATGCACACCCTCGGCTACGCCTTCGCGCCCTGGCGCGCCCGCGAATCGATCGCCGATGGCCCCTCGATCCGCGCCTACGTCCGCCAGGCCGCCCGCGACCACGACATCGAGCGCCACATCCGCTTCGGCCATCGCCTGCGCCGCGCGCGCTGGTCGAGCGAAGCGGCCTGCTGGACCCTCGAGGTCGACGTCGCCCAGGCGGATCCCGCCGCCCCGCCCCGCGCGGCGACGCTGCGCGCGCGAATGCTCTCGATGTGCAGCGGCTACTACCGCTACGACCGGGGCCATGCGCCGCAATTCGAGGGCATGGCGGATTTCCGCGGCCCCATCGTCCATCCGCAGTTCTGGCCCGAAGAGCTCGAGCATGCCGGCCGCCGCGTCGCCGTGATCGGCAGCGGGGCGACCGCGGTCACCCTCGTCCCCGCCCTCGCGCAGACCGCCGCCCTCGTCACGATGATCCAGCGCTCCCCGACCTGGGTCGCGTCGCTGCCGGCGGTCGACCGCATCGCCGTCTGGCTGCGGCGCCTGCTCCCCGACGCCCTCGCCTATCGCCTCGTGCGCGCGAAGAACGTGCTCGTCCAGCGCTGGATCTACCGCCAGACCCGCGAGCATCCCGAGCGCGTGCGCGCCCATCTGCTCGCCGAGGTGCGCAAGCAGCTCGGCCCCGA
This sequence comes from Myxococcota bacterium, assembly GCA_041389425.1. GTDB lineage: Bacteria > Myxococcota_A > UBA9160 > UBA9160 > UBA4427 > UBA4427. Next base: position 47,472 of record JAWKRX010000003.1, on the reverse strand, counting down.
CTACGACGTCGAGAAGCATTTCACGCCGCGCTACGACCCCTGGGATCAGCGCCTCTGCCTCGTCCCGGACGCCGATCTCTTCGTCGCGATCCGCGAGGGTCGCGCGTCCGTCGCCACCGACCGGATCGCGCGCTTCGTGCCTTCGGGCATCGAGCTCGAATCCGGCCAGCGGATCGAAGCCGACATCGTCGTCAGCGCCACCGGCCTCGAGCTCGAGGTCCTCGGCGGCGCCGAGTTCGAGGTCGACGGCCGCAAAGTCGACTTCGCCGAGACCCTCACCTACAAGGGCATGATGTACTCGGACGTGCCGAACCTCGTCCAGACCTTCGGCTACATCAACGCCTCCTGGACCCTGCGCGCGGACCTGACGGCGGAATGGGTCTGCCGCGTGCTCGAGACGATGGACCGGCGCGGCGCCCGCCGCGCGACCCCGCGCCTTCGCCCGGAAGATCGCGCCATGCCGACGCGGCCGTGGATCGACGGCTTCACGCCCGGCTACATGCAGCGCGCGATGCATCTCTTCCCGAAGCAGGGCGATCGCGAGCCCTGGCTCAACACCCAGGACTACGCCCGGGATCGGAAGATGCTGCGGCGCGGGCCGATCGAGGACGGCGTGCTCGTACTCGATTGAGGGCGGGGCGGAGCGGACGCCCCCGCCCGTCCTTTCATGAACGGATAGAGCAGCTGCCCGAAGAAGCCCTGCGGAAGCGGCTTCCCGACGACGCCATAACGTTCCGGCCAGCGATCGCGCGGCGAGGCGTACGTCCCGAAGAGCCGGTCCAGGATCGGGAGGCTCGCGGCGTAGTTGCGGTCGATCGCCTCGGCGTCGGCCGCGTGATGCCAATGATGGAAATGGGGCGTCACGAAGACGTGCTCGAGCCAGCCGAAGCGGATCCGCACATTCGAATGGATCAGCACGCTCTGGATGCCGACCCAGACGACGTAGGCGTTCACCGCCGCCTCCGCGAAGCCCATCAGATAGATCGGCGTGATCACGAGCGAGCGGATGAGGAGCACCTCGGCGAAATGCATGCGCGAGCCGGCGAGCCAGTCCATCTCCTCGGGGCAGTGGTGGACGGCGTGGAAGCGCCAGAGCCAGGGCGTCTCGTGCATCAGCCGGTGGCCCGCGTACTGCGTCAGATCCGCGACGAAGAGCACCTCCACGATCTGCAGGGGGAGGGGCTGCGCGCGGACGAGCGTCTGCAGGCCGTCGTGGACCGCCCAGCCGAAGAGCGTCTCGGAGAAGAAGGTCGTCGTCAGCAGCACGATGCCGACCGTGACGTGATTGAAGGCGTAGTAGGCGAGATCGAGGCGCCATTCGCGCCGGAGCGTCGGCTGCGAGGGCCGCAGCGGCCAGAGCCTCTCGATGAAGACGAAGACGAGCGAGTTCGCGAGCAGCGCGAGCACCAGCCAGTCGAATCCGAACGAGACGAAAGGCGCGTCGAAGGCGTCGACCTCGACGTGCGCCCCGCCCATCCATTCGGCCGCGAGCGCGAGCGCGATGCCCGCGAAGCCGAGGCGCGAAGACGGGGAGAGCAGGAGCGAGAGCGCCCCGAAGAGCGCGGCGAGCAGCATGCCCGCGAGCAGCACCTGGCGCAGCGCCCCGACCGGATACGCCGCGCGCAGCTCGGGCGTCGTCAGCCATTCGGGGAAGTGGAAGCAGAGGACGGCGAGAATCGAGAGTGTGCCGAGGAAGACGCCGAGCAGGCCGCTGATGCGGCCTTCGCCGAGGCGGAGGGGGGGCTCGGCGGCCCCCGCCCTCATCCCTTCTTCGCCGCCGCCCAGTCCGGTGCCGTGATGGTGTACGGCATCTTGCTGCGATCCAGGATCTGGTTGATGACGCGTTTGTAGCCGGTCTTCGAGAAGCGCCACACGCCGTCTTCCTTGCGGTAGGTGTCGTCGTAGTAGACGAACATCTCGTCGACGAAACCCTTCCCCTGGTTGAAGAAATAGTGGTACATCGCCCAGATGCCCGTCGCTTCGGTCTCGCTCTGGAAGGTGATCTCGGGCATGCCCGCCATCCACCAGGCGATGATCTTCGCGTTCGGATCGTGGGAATCGATCAGGAAGCGGAGCAGCTGCTCGCGGTCGTCGAAGACGTATTTGCCGTCCGAGTAGGAGGTCACGACGTCCGCCGTCAGCGTGTCCTTCAGCGTCTCGTGATCCCCCCAGGTCATCGCCCGAAAATAGCGGTGCTTCAGGGATTTGATGTCCTCGAGGTCCTGGAGGCGCTGGACCTGGCGCGCGAGCTGCTCGATGTCGACCATGTTCTTTCTCCTTCTTCGGGTTCGTTCGCTTGCGCTTCGCCGGTCATGCAGAGCGGGGGCCAGGCGGGGCTCGATTCGCTGCCGCGCACGCGTGTGTGGGCTACGAGCCCGCGACCCATTGCGTGCCCTGCCCGCCGCGGGTGGCCCGCTCCTTCTCGTGCTCTTCGATCGCCTGCTGGATCCCGGCGCCGAAGGCGGGCATGAAGGTGCCGGCGTTCTTCGTCGCCCAGGCCATGCTGCGCTCCCGCGCCGCGTTCGCGCGGTTCAGCGCCGGCATCACGCAGCGGGCGATCAGCTCGTAGCTGCGGCGCGTCGCTTCGGGGTTCGCGCAGTTGTGGCCGAGCAGCAGGACGGTCCCGAAGCCGCCCGATTTCGCGAGCAGCGACTCGAGCACGGGCACGGCGTCGTCGGGCGTCCCGAGCGTCAGCTTCCCGAAGATCGGGAGCCCCGGGCCCGTCCACTCCTCGAGCATGCGCGCGGTCGACGTCGCGAAGGGCGGCTTCGAGCCGCCGAGCGCCTCCATGTAGCCGGCGAGGCGGAGCGTGCCGTGCTCCATGTCGGCGCGGGCCTGCTCCCGGGTCTCGGCGATGTGCATCGGGACGACACAGCGCCAGTTCGCGCGGTCGACCTGCTGGCCGTGCTCCGCCGCCTTCTCCTCGCAGACCTGCCAGTGCTTGGGGAGCTGCTCGTAGCCCGCCGGCCCGCTCGCCGCGAGCGAGAGCAGCCCCGTCCCGTACTGCCCCGCCGCGCGCGCCCCCGACGGCGAGACCGCCGACGCGACCGCGATCTCGGGCCCGGGCCACTGCACCGGCGGCAGCTGGACCTGCGCCTCGCGCAGATCGAACCAATCGGTCTGCTTCGTCACGACCTGTCCGCGCAGCAGCGGCACGATCGCGTCGAGCGCCTCGAGCATGCGCCGGCGCTGGGTCGTCGGATCGATGCCCAGCATGAAGGCATCGGTCACGAGCTGGCCCGGACCGCAGCCGAGCATGACGCGGCCACGCGTCTGATGGTCGAGCTGCATGATGCGGTCCGCGACCATGAGCGGATTGTGGTACGGGAGCGAGACGACGCCGGTTCCGAGCCGGATGCGCTTCGTCAGCGCCGCCGCATGCGCGATGAAGAGCTCGGGCGAGGCGACGATCTCGTAGCCGCCCGAATGATGTTCGCCGATCCAGGCTTCGTCGTAGCCGAGGGTGTCGAGATGCTGGACGAGCTCGAGATCGCGATGGATCTGCTCGGTCGGGCTCTCGTCGGCCGGATGGAAGGGAGCCAGAAAGACGCCGAGACGGAGCGGGCGCTGGGACATCGGGAATCCTCACGGGCATCGACGCGGAAAGGACACTGCGTCGGCGGGCGAACGCCCGAACGAGCGGGAACGGCCGGAGGCCGGCGCATGCCGGCGCCGCCGCGCCGCCCGATCGGTAGCACCTCGGCGGTCCCCGATCCAATCGGATCCGCAGCCCGTACCGCCCTAACGTCGGCCCTCGGCCGGGGACGAGGGCGATTCCGCCGCCGGCGCGGCGGGCGTGCGCGAAGCCGGATCGATCGCCTCGAAGACGAGCCGGTAGCCCATCCAGCCATTCTCGAGCGCGACGAGCGCCGGCATCCCGAAGACGAGGCGCTGCGCATAACGCACGCGGATGCTCCCGTAGGGCAGCAGCTCCGGCACGACGATGCGCCGATCGATGATCCGCTCCCGCCCCATCCGCTCCCAGACGGCGACGCGGCCGCGCCATCCGCTCCGCTCGCAGGGGCCGCACTCGGGCACGCCGAGCAGCCAGGGATAGAAGGCGCGCTGGACGTCCGCGAGCAGATGGGCCGGCGCGAAGGGCAGATCCGCGAGCGCGCCCGGCTCGATCTCGAGCGACTCGCGCGCGCCCGCTTTCGCCGGGCCGGTGACGAGGGCGAGGCGGAAGCCGGGCGGCTTCGCAGGCGCCGGGCCCTTCGTCCATTCGCGCAGCACGAGTCGCCCGGGCGAGCGCTCGAGCAGGACCTCATGGCGCGCATGCCCGCCCGCCCACTCGATGCGCAATCGCAGCGGTACGCGCAGCTCACCGGGCCAGGCTTCGACCGGAATCAGCGCCAGCGATGCCGCTTCGATCCGGCTCGCGACGACGGGATCGGAAACACGATCGGCGAGGGAGCGCAGGGGCTCGGGAGACGCCGCGGTCTCCGCCTCCGATTCGGCCGCTTCGGCGGCGGCGCGCAGCGAACGCACGTCGGAAGGCGGGGAGCTGCTGCGCGGGGCACAGCCGACGGCCAGCGCAGCGAGCACGAAGCATCCGACGATCCGGCCCCCCGCAATCCGCACGCGTTCGGCCCCTCCCCTCTCTCGAGCCTGCCGTCCGACCGGGCTGAAGCAGACGAACACGCGAGCGGTCTCGTCGGCGCCGCGCCGCCGCGATCTGCCGGGATCCGCCGCGGCGGCACGCGCGCAGCCACCGGACTGCGCGAAAGACCGCTGCACCGATGCTGGCCACGAACCGCCCCGGCGTCAACGCGGCGCCGCGCCCGCGCTCCGCACCGCGAGCCCGATCCGGAACGACACGCCCTTCCACCCGCCCACCGGAGCTTCTAGGGTTCCAGTCGAAGCGGCGCTCCCCCCACGCACGCCGAGGAGAACGAAACCATGAAGCGAACGATCGCGGCCCTCGTGCTGATGGCCTTCCTGCCGGTCTCGACGACCGGCTGCTTTGGCGGATTCCAGCTCACGCGCAAGGTCTATCAATTCAATCGCGAGGTGAGCCCCGACAAATGGATCCGGGAGCTCGTCTTCCTCGCCCTGGCCATCTTCCCCGTCTACGGCGCGGCGACCTTCCTCGATGCCGTGATCTTCAACTCGATCGAGTTCTGGACGGGCAACAATCCGATCCTCGCGAAGAACGGCGCGTCGCGGAAGATCACGACCGCGGACGGCACGGCCGTGCTGACCCGCAAGAGCGAGAACGCCCTCGACCTGCGGATCGAAGCCAACGACGGCCGAACGAGCCATCTCGTCCTTCAGCGCGAAGGCGACGGATTCTCGGCGCGCACGCCCGAGGGCGAGCTGATCGCGCGCGTGGCGGAAGTCGACGGCGAGCCGATGCTCTTCCCGAGCGGGAGCTGATCCGGCCCGCCGCGAACGACGGCCCCGATCGGCGCAGACGCAATCACCTCGGCGACGGCGTCTGCGCCGCTTCGGCGCCCGGCGCCGCATGCACGGTGCGGCCGCGGGCGATCGTCTCGACGATCCCGATCTCGCCGATCGCCTCCGGCGCGACCGCACGCGGATCCGCTTCGAGCACGACCAGGTCCGCCTGCTTGCCCGGCGTGATCGAGCCCTTGCGATCTTCTTCGAAATAGCCCCAGGCCGCGTCGATCGTCACCGCGCGCAGCGCATCCTCGACGGAGATGCGCTCGTCCGCGCCGAGCACGAAGCCCGAGCGCGTCTCGCGCAGCACCGCGATCTCGACGAGCCGGAGCACGTCGGGCGGGACCACGGGCGCATCGTTGTGGATCGTGAAGCGCAGATCCCGGCGCTGCGCCGAGCGCAGCGGACTGATCGCGAGGGCGCGCGCGTCGCCGAAGCTCTCGCGATGCCAGTCGCCCCAGAAGAAGGCGTGGGCCGCGAAGAACGACGGTACGATGCCGAGGCGCTTCATCGCATCGAGCTGGTCCATCCGTGTGAACTGCGCGTGGATCGCCGTCGAGCGGTGATCCGGAACGCGTGCGCCCCGGGCTTCGATCGCCCGGGTCGCCCGCGCGACGCCGTCGATCATCAGATCGATCGCGGCGTCGCCGTTGGCATGGGCGAGGAAGGGCACGCCGCCTTCGATCAGCTCCGCGGCGCGGACGCGATAGTAGTCGGGGTCGAGGGTCGGATAGGCGCGGTAGTCCGGCCCCTTCTCGGGGGGCGACTCGAGATAGGGCCGGGTCATCCAGGCCGTGCGGCCCTGGGGTGAGCCGTCGAGCACGAATTTGACCCCGGCGACCCGGACGCCGCCGCTGTAATCCCGGGAATATCCGAGCTCGGCGAGCACGACGCCGCCCGAGGGCAGGACGTCCGCCCCTTCCGCCGGCTCGGATTTCGGCGCCTCTTCCCGGAGATAGGCCGCGACGTCGAGCGCGAGCGGCGTCGCCTTCGAGACCGCGCGGAGGCTCTCGACCATCGCCGGATACGATGCGCCGTCCTGAACGGTCGTGATGCCGAAGCCGGCGTGGTAGGCGAGCGCCTTGTGGACCGCCTCGGCGAAGCGTTCCGGCGTGCCGAGCGCATTCGCCTGGCTCGCGAGCGCAGGCCCGAGCGCGGCCTCTTCGAGGACGCCGTTCGGCTCGCGGCTCCCCTCGCGCCGGCGGATCACCCCGCCCGGCGGATCCGGCGTCCGCGCGTCGTAGCCGATCGCGGCGAGCGCCGCCGAGTTCGCGGTCGCGAGATGGGCGGAGACGTGGAGGAGCACGATGGGCTGGGTCGTCGAGACGCGGTCGAGATCGTCGCGATCGGGATGGCGGCCTTCGGCGAGCAGCGAATCGTCGTAGCCGTAGCCGACGACGAGCTCGCCCGGCGCGGGCCGCCGCTCCTCGATCCGCGCGCGCAGGGCAGCGACGATGTCTTCGATCGACTCCATCGGCCCGACCGGCGGCGAAGAGACGTTGAGATAATCGACGACCAGCATCACCAGGCCGAGATGCCCGTGCGCGTCGATGAAGCCCGGCAGCAGCGCGCGCTCCCCGAGCTCGACGACCCGGGTGCGGGGACCGATCCGCCGCTCGATCGATTCGCGCGATCCGACGGCGACGATCTTCTCGCCCCGGACGGCGACACCCCCGGCGCCCTCGGTCGCCGCGTCGAAGGTCAGGATGCGGTTTCCGAGGAAGACGAGGTCGGCGGATTTCACGGACGCGCGCGTCTCGGGCGCGGGGCCTCCGACACAACCGGCCATCACACCCATCAGCATCGTCGCCGCGAGCGGGAATCGAACGCGCCCGCGCGACCGTCCGCCGCGCGGATCTTCGAGCGAGCGGCCGAAGCGGCTTCCAGTCACTCCGAAGCGATGCGTTTCCCTCATCGACACGCGCTCTCCTCTGTTAGGATCCGGCGAGTCCCGCCGGCCTCGGAGAATGACACAACCGGGGCCGTGACACGCCCCCGATCAGCATCGCGGAGGATCCATGAATTCGTACGGAGCCCGGTCGAACGCAGCCGTCCCGCTCGTCGCCCTCGCCTCTTGCTTCCTGGTGGCCTGCTTCCTTGCCGCCTGCGCCTCCGGCCCCCGGCTGAAGCACAAACACGAATTCACGCTCAGCCCCGGCCAGGAACATCACGCCGGGCTCGTGCGTGTACTGCTGATCCCCATCGACGCGACCAACGACAAGCCCGTCCGCGGCCTCGACGTCGAGAACCCCCGCATCAACGCGATGATCGTCCGACACCTCGAGTCGAAGGGCATCACCGTCGAGCAGGTCGACGGGCGCAAGTTCCGGGAGCTCTCGAATTCCGCGGTCCGCAAAGTCCGCACCCAGCGCAAATCCGGCGCCTCCGGCGTCGTCTCGGCCGACGTCGAGTTCGGCGACATCGTGCCGGAGCTGCTCGCAGGGCTCGACAAATCGCCGGATCTCGTCGTCGCTCCGAATCTCCTGATGCGCTCCGCCGAATATCAGGGCACGCGGACGATCGTCTGGGACGGGGTCCGGCGACGCGAGACCGTGAGCGACTGGTCGATGTCCGGCTCGGACATTCCGGTCGCATCCCTCCACGTCAGCGTGTATGCCAAGGACGGCACGCGGGTCTTCTCGGGCTTCGGCGGCTTCGAGCCGGTCTTCCGGATCGATACGGTCAAGAAGAAGTACATCCAGCGGGAAGACCTCTTCCAGGACGAGCGGAACCTGAAGGAAGGCACCTGCATCGCCTTCTATCCCTACTTCGGCATGGACGAGTACTGCACGCGCTGAGCCCTTCCCGCTAGCGGTCCCAGCGCGTGCGCGGATCCGGAACGAATTCGGCCCCCGGCATCAGGTGGGCCGTCAGGAACCGCCGCAGGGTGCGGGCGACGATGATCCATTCGTCGCGCTCGGGACCGTGCTCTGCCCCTTCGATCTCGAGCAGCTCGAACGGCTTCGCATGGAGCTCGAACATGAGCGCCATCCGGTGGGCGTGATCCGGATCGACGCGGCGATCGTCGGTGCCCTGGATGATCAGGGTCGGGGTCGAGAGCGCGTCGACGTGGTAGGCGGGCGAGACCTCGATCAGCTTCTCGCGCTCGGTCTCGAGGTCGCCGATGTAGTCCTCGTAGTACTTCATCGCGGACTTCGAATCGGCCATATCGCTCGAATCCGCCAGGAGCGGAATGTCGGAGACCCCGTTGAGAGAAACGGCGCAGCGATAACGGTCGCCATGGCGGATCACGCTCGCGAAGGCCGAGAAGCCGCCGTAGCTCCCGCCGAAGATGCAGACCCGCTCGGGATCGATGCGCGGATCGGCCATCGCCTTTTCGACGGCGGCGTCGATGTCGTCTTCGATCCCCCGCGCCCATTGCTTGGCGCCCAGCTTCTCGAATTCGAGGCCATAGCCCGACGAGCCGCGGTAGTTCACCTGAACGACGGCGAAGCCCCAGCTCGCGAGGTACTGCACGATGGGATCGTAGTCCCGACTATCGTGGACCCCGATCGGGCCTCCATGGGGCATCACGACGAGCGGCGCGCGCCCGCTTGCGACCTTCGGCACCGCCAGGTAGCCCTCGACCTCGACGCCGTCTGCGGCCTTCGCGCGGAAGCTTTCGACCGGCGAGAGCTTCGAGCGGTCGACGTTCTCGGCGAATCGGCCGACGCGATGGAGCTTTCCGGCGCGATCACGTACGTAGTAATCGCCCGGATTCGTCGCACTCGCGTCGAGCAGGGCGAAGACCTGGCGATCGGCCGAGCCACCGAGGATCGCGACGGACTCACGGCGCCATTCCTCCGGCAAGCGCGACAGGTAGCGCGCGCGATAAGAATCGAAGTAGTGGTAGCGCGGCTCCCCTGCTTCCTCGTAGACCGCGGCGACGAGCTCACCCGTGAGGGGATCCGAGAGAACGCTGGAGAGGTCGTTTTCCGGATGGACGAAGACCGGGGCACCGGGCGCGCTCTCCTTCGCGTCCCATTCGTGAAGCCCCAATTTGTCGCCGCCCTTGAAGGCCAGAACGAGGACGTTCCGCTCGTCGGGCGTCAACCCGACCGGGTAGACCGCACGTTCGCGTTCTTCGTCCTTGAATCGGTAGGCGGTGTTGACTTTCCTCCGGCCGTCGGGCGAGATCATCAAGCCGATGAAGTCTTCCATGTGGCGAAGCGCTGCTCGGGGCGTGCCGTCTCGCTGGACGACCCAATGCGTGGACATGCCTTCCGCGACGGCCACCCGCTCGCCGATGTTGATCGTTCGTCCACGCGTATTGTGCAGCCGGGCGAAGTCGACGATCTCGTCGATCGAAAGGCGATGGACCGACGTGAATCCCTGGCCGTAACCGAGCCAGAGCAGCTTCTCCGGCACCAGCGGCAAGGCGTCGACGAGGCGGCCCGGCGCCGTGATGCGGCGATGCCGGGGAACGATGCGTTCACCCGTGACTGCGAGCGAGACCACGTGGACCGTATAAAGTTCGGCGGGCGTCACCGCCTCGACGACCAGCGTTCCCGGCCCGTCCCAGCTGATGTCGATGATCCCCTTCTCCGTCACCACACTGCCCAGCGTCGGCATCCCGATCCGCTGAACGACGACGCTCTCTTCTTCGCCACGATCGGCGATCGCCGCGATCCAATCGCCGCTCGGGTCGACCCGCACCTTTCTCACGCCGGGTCCCGGCCAGAATGCTTCCGCCGACTCGCCCGCCCGGGCACTCGCCGGCGCGACCGACATCGCTGCCAGGATCGACATCGACAGCATCGGTACGAGCGCCATCGCAACCGCGGTGCAGGAAGCGGACTTCATTTCGATCCCCCCGTCTCGATCGGCGCATCGCCGCGAACCCGACTCCGCTTCTGGGTGTAGAACTGAAGGAATTCGTCGCCGCTCGATCCCGCGTATCGGATCGGATGGGCCGCGACGAGCTCGGGATGGGATTTCGAGAGCCGGCGGATCGCCATCGCGGAATGGTTCCGGTTGCGGATCGAGACCCCGGCACCGGCGCCCCATTCCGGGGTGTACATCCGAACGACGATCTCGCCGGGATAGTTGAGCGCGCCCGCCACGACGTCGAATTCGAACTCCCGCTCGTTGAGGACGCCCTTCGACTCCAGCTCGACCGATTTGTCCTTGCTCGCGAGGGCGACGATCTCGACCGCCGTCCAGCGCATCTTCCCGGCCTTCATCCGAACGAGCCAGAGATGTCGCCCGGGCTGGAGATTCCGCACGATCGAACGTGAGCCGGCGTCGATGCGCTCGAGGGCGAGATCGGTATCGACCTGCACGACGAGGAAGCCCTCGTCCTTCGCGAGCGGCTCGTAGGGGCCCGGCTTCACGGCGAGCGGCGGACCGCCGGCGCAGGCCGAGCTCAGCGCGAGCAGCACGAGCAGGCCGAGCAGCACGATCGGGCGGGCGCTCGAGCCGGACCTCCCTCCGGCTGCGCGAAGCTTCGGATCGGAGAATCGCTGAACGTTCGGCATCTCGCTCCTCGTCGGGACAGGGCGGGAGAGTTCGGGCACGGATCGTGTGATTTCGCAGCCGGCTGCCAGCATATCGCGCTAGTCCGTGCACGCACCGATCGATTTCCCGATCGGAGCGAGTGCCCCGGCTGCCAGGAATCCGCCGCGTCGCTACTGTCCCGCCTCGTCCCACCCCGGCCCCTGCTGCGCGATCGAGCCTTCCGACGCGCGGGATTGCGGACCGGCAGTCCCCTTTCGGAAGGAGCTTCTCGACCCATGCCCACGTTCGGAATCCTCGTCGGCGGCGGCCCCGCGCCCGGCATCAACGGCGTGATCAGCGCGGCGACGCTCGCTGCGCGGCGGCGGGGCTCGCGCGTGATCGGGATCCTGCAGGGCTTCGAGTGGCTGATGAAGGGCGACATCGAGCACGTCGTCGATCTCGACGCCGATGCGGTGTCCCGGATCCACGAGCAGGGCGGCTCGATCCTGAAGACCTCGCGCGCCAATCCGACGAAGGATCCCGCGAACCTCGACCGTGTCGTCGACGCCCTCGGCCGCCTCGGCATCGATCACCTGATCTCGATCGGCGGCGACGATACCTGCTTCTCTGCGCGCACCGTCGGCGCCGCCGCCGGCAATCATCTGCGCGTCGCCCACGTCCCGAAGACGATCGACAACGATCTGCCGCTGCCGCCCGGCATCCCGACCTTCGGCTTCGAGACCGCACGCGCCACCGCGTCGGGCATCCTCGCGACGCTCCAGGAAGATGCCCGCACGGCGGGTCGCTGGTACGTCGTCGTCCTGATGGGCCGCAACGCCGGTCATCTCGCGCTGGGCGCGGGCCACTCCGCGAACGCGGCGATGACGCTCGTCGCGGAGGAGTACGCCGGCGCGAAGGTGCCGCTCGATCGCCTCGCGCGGACGGTCGAGGGCGCGATCCTGAAATCGACCGCCGAAGGGCGCCCCCACGGCGTGATCGTCCTCGCCGAGGGCCTCGGCGAATGCCTCGATCCCGCCGACCTCGCGGCCTTCCCCGACCTGCCGCGCGACGAGCACGGCCATCTGCGCCTCGCCGAGCTCCCGCTCGGCAAGCTGGTGCGCGACCGCGTGGCCCAGGGGCTCGCGCTCCACGGCATCAAGACGACGATGGTCGTGAAGGACGTCGGCTACGAGCTGCGCTGCGTCGCGCCGAATGCCTTCGATCAGGAGTACACCCGGGAGCTCGGCGCCGCCGCCGTCGCGACGCTGCTGGCGGGCCACGCCAACGTCATGATCACGCGCCAGAACCAGAAGATCGTGCCGATCCCCTTCGAGCAGATCCTCGACCCGAAGACGGGCAAGACCCGTGTCCGCATGCTCGACACCGGGACGGAGAGCTTCGCTTCGGCGATGGCACTCCAGACGCGGCTCGCTGCTGCGGATCTCGAGGAAGGGAAGAGTGCGGAAGCGATCTCGGGGGTCTCGAAGCTTTCGCTGGCGGAGCTGAAGAACCGCTTCCTGGGCTGAGGGCGCGGGGGGCTGCGGCGAACGACGTGCCCGGTGCCCCGGTCGAGCGGCTCGGGGTTCGTGGCTCGGGCGTGCGCGTTCTGGATCGCCGGCGCGTCCATCGCCGTGCTGCGCGCACGTCCATTTCATCTCACCCCGAACCGCTCGGCCGGGGCACTCGTCGCGTTTTCGCTGATCGGGGCCGCGTCCTGCGGGCTGATTTTGGATATCGGCCGTCCGACCTTCGATCTCTCGGGGCGGGCGCGATCGATTTCGAGTCGAAACCTGCGAGACCCACGCTTTTTGTTAGTTCGGGGTGGCGGGGCGTCTTGCGGGGCCGCTCGGGAGGAGGGCGAAGAGGAGGGCGGCGGTGGCGAGGGCGGCGGTCAGGATGAGGAGGCCGGAGGCGTAGCTGCCGGTGCGGTCGAAGGCGGAGCCGAAGACGAGCGGCGCGGCGAAGACGACGGGAACGCCCACGAGCGCGCCCATGCCCATCACCTGGCCGAAGGCGAGGACGCCGAAGAGCCGGCCGATCAGGGCGCCGTAGACCGCCATCATCGAGCCGCCCACGACGCCGACGACGCCGAAGAGTGCGAGCGCGAGCCCATACGCAGGTCGAGAGACCAGCCCGACGAGCGCGGCGCAGAGAACGCCGATCAGGCCGATGAAGAGCAGGCGCGGATGGATCCGGTCCGCGAGGGAGCCGAAGAGCAGCGGGCCCGTGACGGCCCCGATCGATTGGGGCACGACGACGAAAGCGGCCGCCTCCGGCGAGACCCCGAGCCAGGTCATGTACGGAATCGCGTTCGCCGCCATCACGATGCCGACCGCGCCGAACGGCGCCGCCGCGATCGCGAGGAACCAGAAATCCCGGCAGCGGGCGAGCGTGCCCGCGCTCCAGGCGAACGCCGGAATCGCGGCGGCCGTCATCGCAGGCTGCGGATCGGGAGAGACGGCTGCGACGGCATCGGGCGCGGGCGCATCGCCGTCGGGATGCTGCCCGACGTCGCTCGGGCGATCGAGGATGCCGAAGCGCACGCAGGGCACGCCGACCGCGAGTGTCAGGGCCGCGAAAACGAGCAGCGTCGGCCGCCAGCCGAACTCGCCGATCGCGAAGGCGGCGGCGGGCGCGATGACGATCGGGCCGGCCGGGCCGCCCATGTTCGCGATGCCGAGTGCCCGCCCGCGCAGGCGGTCGAACCAGTTCGCCATCGCCGTCGACGACGACATCGGGCCGAGCATCGCCATGCCGATCGCACTGCCGACGCCGAAGCAGACACCGACCTGCCAGAGCTCGCGCGCCTGGGACATCGCCGCGAGCGAGCAGGCGAGCAGGCAGGCGCCCGCCGTCATCACGCCGCGGATGCGGCCGCGATCGAGCTGGCGCCCGATCAAGGGCATCGAGAGATTCATCACGAGGCTGAAGACGCTGACGCCGACGTTGAACTGGGTCGCCGTCGCGCCGAGCTCCTGCGCGAGCGGCGCGGCGAAGACACCGACGCTCCCGAGCGTGAAGCCAATCGCGACCGCCTGGGTCAGGACCGCGGCGCCGCAGATGCGCCAGCCGGAGAACGCGGGATGGGGGGCGCGCGTCACCCGCTTTCAGCCGACCTTTCCCTGGTACAGGACGATCATGCTGTAGAGCAGCGCGGGGCGGTCGTTGCCGACGACGTGGACGGCGACCTCGGTCTCGATGCGCGTGCCCTTCGGACCGGCCTCGGCGGACACGAGGCGCGAGCGGGCGTGCACCTGCGAGCCCGCCGGAACGGGGGAGAGGAAGCGCAGCTTGTCGGAGCCGTAGTTGACGGCGTTGCCGTGGCCGACGACCTGATAGTCCGCCTTGCCCTGGGCGCTGAGGAGCGGGAGCAGGGAGAGCGTCAGGAATCCGTGGGCGATCGTCGTCTTGAAGGGGCTCTCCTTCTTCGCGCGCTCGACGTCGATGTGGATCCATTGATGATCGCCGGTGATCTCGGCGAAGCGGTTGATCATCTCCTGACTGATTTCGACGGGCTGACCGAAGGCCCCGAACTCCTGGCTGACGTGCTTCTGCAGGGCGGCGATGTCGTCGAAGCGGATCTTTTCCACGCGGGTGGTCTCCTCGGTCGGGCGGGCGATGGGTGGCCCATTGCTACCACAGGGCGCCCCCGGTCGCGATCGGCTCGCGTCCGCGATGGCGCCCCGGGTGTGTCGTTGGACCTCGCCCGGCAGATCGGATCCCGGTCTTCGCCGGGGCCTTGAGACGACGGGCAACGGTCCTTACCATGCGGCGCCACGCCCGACCCGACCCGCCCCCCAGTTGGAGACATCGCGACATGCTCGACCTGCTCAACATCGCCCGCACCGAAGCCGCCGGCGGCGACCTCGAAGGACTGCTCTCGGGCCTCTACGCCCCGACCGACGTCCGCCCCACCGGCTACCCGGATGCCGTCATCTGGCAGGGCGGCAACTTCAATGCGGCGGGCGGGAACGCGGCGGGCGAGGTCAAGCCCGTGGCCCACGCGCTCACCGATGCCTATGCCATGCTCGGCACGATCATGGCCGCCGACGTCCTCGGCCTGCCCTTCTACATGGTGCCGATGTGGGCGCAGTACCGGCACGACCGGGACCTCGAGCCGCTCTCCTGGTTCGGCAACATGCCCTGCACCTCGATCAAATGGTCGACGGCCGGCGATGCCTACGTGAACGACGGCAAGGGCGGCCGCGTCGTCGTGAAGGGCAAGTCGGGCAACGCGCCGCTGCGGACCCAGGCCGGCGTCTACTGCAACGTCCGCCCCTACGGCTGCATCACCGTCGTGCGCTGCATGCCCTGCCTCCCCTACTCGCAGGACAAGAAGAAGTTCGGCGTCGACGCGAAGACGGGCATCGTGCATTCCGAGATGAACACGCCCGGCATCCAGATGGCCTATGCCGCGCGGCGCTTCCTGCAGATGGTGAACGAGACGGGCAAGCTCGGCCGCGTCGCCTTCAAGCCGACCCAGGCCCAGGAAGACGGCATCAACGCCGGCCTCCTGTCGTGGCTGCTGCAGGGCACGAAGTTCAAGGTCGGCCGGAAATACGCCGTCGACGGCTACGTCGAGCACCGCGAGAACGTCGACAAGATCATCGCCCTGCTGCCCAAGGACTTCAAAGCCGGCATGGAGAACTGGACCGGCCAGATCGAGCAGCACATCTCGGATACGAACTTCGGCCTGCTGATCTGGGACCTGATCGAGAAGCGCGACTGCATCGTGCTCGCGACCGACCTCGACGGCGACCGCCTGACGGACCTGCTCGCCGACGTCTCGGATCCGCTGCGCAGGTTCGGCCAGATCGTCCTCGACTACGTCGGGACGAAGAAGGACATGAACCAGCTCTGGACCGAGATGGGCTACACGACCGGCAACGGCCGCGACATGACCTCCGTCATGTACCGCATGAGCGGCCCGCCGATCCACGAGCAGACCCTCGGATCCGCCGACGCGATGCTGCTCCGGCTGCTCGACGGCGACGAGTCGATGGGCGGCACGAAGCAGCCCTACGATCCGCGCATCCATTTCGTGCTGATCCGCGACGCCTACCTCGACGCGAATCCCGGCAACGCGAAGGTCCGCGCCTTCCTCGACGACGCGCTCGCGAAGTTCGACGCGATCTACTCGCCGAAGCGACCCGGCTTCCTCGAGGGCTATGCGCAGCTGAAGAAGTCGATCCGGCCCTGGGGCGAGTGATCACGAAGCGCAGCGGAATCCGACGAAGGGGCCGCGACCGATCGGGTTGAAGCGGAGCAGGTGGGAAGCGCGCGCGTGGCCCGGCTCGCTGTAGTAGGCCGCGCCCCGGACGACCGGGGCGCGGCCGTTCTCACGAACCGTGGCGGTCCATTCCCAGACGTTGCCGATCAGATCGAGGATGCCCTCGGGCGTCGCGCCGGCGGGCCGGCTGCCGACCTCGAAGGTCGTATCGCCCGCGCCGCAGGCATTGCCGCCGCCCTCGTCGATGACGGCGAGACGGCAATCGGCCGGCGCATCGCCCCAGGGATTCCGGCGGCCCTCGCTTCCCCGCGCCGCCTTCTCCCATTCCCATTCGGTCGGCAGGCGCGCGCCGCGAAACGCGCAGTAGGCCTTCGCCTGCTCCCAATCGACGCAGTTGATGGGATGGCGCTCGCGTCCCTGCTGGGCCCAGTTGCAGCTCTCGGCGACGTCCGGCGGCGTGCAGGCCCCGGCCTCGACACAGGCGCGATAGGCCGCGACGGTCACCTCCGTCCGGTCGATCGCGAAGGCCTCGACTTCGCGGACGCCACTCGGAATTTCATCCGGCAGACAATCGTCGCCTCGCGCGGGGTCGCAGCCCGCGACGAAGGGCCCCCCGGCGATGGCCACGCGCGCCGGCTCGATCGCCGGCGCGGCCGCTTCGTCCGCCCGGGTGATCTCCGCCGATGCATCCTCCGAACCGCTTCGCCTCGCGTCGTCCTGCACCGGGTCGCATGCGAGGGCGGAGAGGACGGCGAGCGCCGATGCGCCGATCGCGATGCCCCATCCGGTGCGAACGTTCCGATCTGTTGATCTCACGATTCCTCCTTTGCGCTTCTCGCGGTGCCCGGATCCGCCTGCATGCGTGCCGCAGCGAGATCCGCCAGCGTATCGACGTCGCGAACGATCCCGTCGCCCGTCACTTCGACCACCCGAACCGCCTGCGGGTTCGTGGCGAGGATCGCGCGCGCCCCCTCGTCCCCGCGCAGCCCCGCCAGCGCCTCGAAATGGGCCGCACCGAAGAGCACCGGATGCCCGCGCCGGCCGGCGAACGATGGCACCACGATGCGAGCAGGCACGATCGCACCCGGCTCCGAGAGCGCAGCGGCGACGACCGCCTCGACATGCTCGGCGCGCAGGCCGGGCAGATCCCCGACGCTGACGAGGACGGCGGCGGGCGGCGCCTGCTCTTCCCGCAGTGCCCGCATCCCGCACGCGATCGACTCGCCCATCCCGGCCTGCCAGCCCGCGTGGTGCACGAAGCGACACGCGCGCCCGGCGAGCTCCTCTCGCACGCGCTGCGCCTCGAAGCCCGTGACGACGACGACCGTGCGGATCCCCGCCGCGATCAGGGCATCGACGACGACGGCGACGAGGGGGCGCTCACCGACCCGCTCGATCAGCTTGTTGTGCTCGGGGCCCATGCGCGTCGATCCGCCTGCGGCCAGCACGAGGCCGGCGATGGCGTCCCGCGTCAGCCCGGCTTGCGCAGGCATGCCGTCAGCTCCGCTGCGATCGAGAGCGCGATCTCCGCCGGGCTGCTCGCGCCGATGTCGAGGCCGACCGGGCCGTGGATGCGCGCGATCGCCTCGCCTGTGAAGCCCGCTTCTTCGAGGCGGGTGCGGCGCTTCGCCTGGGTCCGCCGGCTGCCGAGCGCGCCGATGTAGTAGGCGCTCGAGCGGAGCGCGGCATGCAGCGCCGGATCGTCGAGCTTCGGATCGTGGGAGAGGGTCACGACCGCGCTGCGGGCATCGAGGCCGAAGGCATCCAGCGCTTCGTCGGGCCAGGCATGCGAGAGCGCGACGCCCGGAAAGCGGGCCTCGGTGAGGAATCCGCGCCGCGGGTCGACGACGAGCACGGCATGGCCGAGATCGCGGGCGAGGACGGCGAGGCTCTGCGCGATGTGGACCGCACCGACGATCGCGAGGCGCGGTGCGGGATTGAAGGGCTGCACGAAGACCGGCCCGTCCGCGGTCTCGACGAGCGCGCCCTCGTCGTCGAGGAAGGCGCTCTCGACCGCCGCGCGCAGCTCGGAGCTCGCCGCCGCGGCCGCACCACCGGCTCCGCCACCCGGTCCCGCGTCGAGCTCCGCCGTGCTCCCGACGAGCCGCTCCTCTCCCGTGGCGAGCCAGACCAGCCGCACGATCGGCCGGCGCGCGGCGCTCGCCTCGAGGATCGCTTCGAGCGAGGCGCGCTTCATGCCGGGCCGCCCGCCGGCTCGAGCCGCTCGACGAAGATCCGGACGCGCCCGCCGCAGGCGAGCCCGACCGCCCAGGCCGTCTCGTCCGCGATGCCGAACTCGAGCGTCTCGGGCTGGCCGCTCGCGATCACCGCCTGCGCCCGCTCGATCACCGCCCCCTCGACGCAGCCCCCGGAAACCGATCCCTCGAAATGCCCCGCCTCGTTCACCGCGAGCAGGCTGCCCGCCGGCACCGGCGACGAGCCCCAGGTCTCGACGACCGTCGCGAGCGCGACGCCCTGCCCCGCCGCGCTCCAGCGCCGCGCGTGCTCGAGCGGATCCGCGGTGCGCGCGGCGCCCCCGGCCTTCAGCATGCCGGCGCTCCCGCCGCGTATTCCTCGCCGAAGAACGCGAGCAGCTCCGCGAGCAGGGCCTCGGGCTCTTCCTCGGCGATCCAATGGGCACAGCGCGGCAGCGAGCGCCCGCGCACGTCCTTCGCGATCCGCCGCGCAGACTTCACGACACCCTCGCCGAAGCTGAGCGCGCCGCCGAGGCCGAGCACGGGCATCTCGAGCAGCCGCTTCGCGTTCTCGCGGTTGTGCTCGAGATCGGTCCAGAGCGCGCCGTAATGGGCCATGCTCGCGCGCAGCGCGCCCGGCGCAGAGAACGCGGCGACGTATTCGTCGATGTCGGCGTGGCTGAAGGCGCCGGGGTTGTAACAGTTGCGATAGAAATGCGTCAGGTAGGTCCGCTCGCGGCCGGAGACCAGGGCGACGGCGATGTCGGGCTCGGCGTGGAACGAGAGGTGAAACAGGCGCGCGTAGTATTCGAGGGCTTCGGCGCGCTCGAGGGTGATCGCGATGTCGAGCAGGACGAGGCGGCGGACCTCGTCCGGATGCGCGCTCGCATAGGCATAGGCGGTCGGGCCGCCGAGGTCGTGGCCCACGAGGAAGACCTTCTCGAAGCCGAGCCCGCGCACGAGCTGATGAATGTCCTCGGCGACGGTGCGCTTGTCGTAGCCGCCGATCGGCTTCGAGGACTCGCCGAAGCCGCGCAGATCCGGGGCGATCACGGTGTAGTGTCGCGCGAGGCCGGGGATGATCTTGCGCCACATGTACCAGGTCTGCGGAAAGCCGTGCAGCAGGACGACGGGATCGCCCTTGCCGGCGCGCACGTAGTGGATCCGGACGCCGTTCGCGAAGGCCGCATGGTGCTCGAGCGGGATCGTCATGCGCGCGAGGCTAGCTCGCGATCGCCGGCGACGGCGAGGACCCGGCGCAGGCGGGCCTCGCACTCGGCCTCGCTCTCCGCGACGACCGTGACGTGGCCGAGCTTGCGCCCGGCGCGGGGCGGCTTGCCGTAGTCGTGGACCGCGATGCCGGGTGCGCCGGCGAGGGGTGCGAGATCGGGCATCGCGCCGACGAGGTTCAGCATCGCCGAATGGCCCGCGACGCGCGTCTCGCCGAGGGACAGGCCGGCGACGGCGCGCATGTGGTTCTCGAACTGGCTGGTCGCGGCGCCTTCGATCGTCCAGTGGAAGGAGTTGTGGACGCGGCAGGCCATCTCGTTGGCGAGCCAGCGATCGGCGAGGGCGAAGAGCTCGACGACGAGGACACCGACGTAGTCGAGGCGCTCGAGGATCGCGCGCAGCCCGCGCTCGGCTTCGGCGAGCAGATGCGGCGGGACGTTCGCGGCCGGGGCGCGGGAGATGTGGAGGATGCCGTCGACGTGGCGGTTCTCGGCCGGGGGCCAGAAGCGGATCTCGCCGTCCCGCCCGCGGACGGCGGCGAGCGAGAGCTCGCGCTCGAAGGGCACGAAGCCCTCGAGGATCAGCGCGTCGCCGCCGAGCTTCTCCCAGGCGGCGTCCAGCCCGTCCGCCGTGCGCACGACCGCCTGCCCCTTGCCGTCGTAGCCGAAGCGGCGCGTCTTCAACACGATCGGCAGCCCGATCTCCGCGGCGGCCCGGTCGAGCGCCGCGCGCGAAGGGACCTCGGCGAAGGGCGCGGGCTCGAGGCCGAATTCGCGCAGGAAGCGCTTCTCGGCGAGCCGATCGCCGGCGATCGCGAGCGCTTCGGGGGCCGGATGGATCGCGACGCGTCCCGCGAGCTTCGCGAGCGCTTCGGTCGGCACGTTCTCGAACTCGTAGGTCACGACGTCGCAGCCCGCGAGCGCCCCCTGCGCCGCCGGATCGAGCCAATCCTTCGCGAGATGCTTCGTCGCCCGCCCCGCCACCGCGTCCGCCGCCGGATCGACGACCAGCGTCTCGATCCCGAGCGGCGACGCCGCCTGCGCGAGCATCAACCCGAGCTGGCCGCCGCCGAGAATGCCGACCTTCATCGATCGCCTCGCCGCGCGCCCTTCCGCCGGAATTCAGGTGCCTGCATCGACCTTCGCCGGATCCGGATGCGCGAGCACCTCGGCGGTCTGCTTCTCGCGCCAGGCCGCGAGTCGCCCCCGCAGCTTCGCATCCGTCGTCGCGAGCATCGCCGCCGCGTAGAGCGCCGCGTTGATCGCCCCCGACTTCCCGATCGCGAAGGTGGCGACGGGGACACCCGCCGGCATCTGCACGATCGAGAGCAGCGAGTCCATGCCCGAGAGGGCCTTGCTCTCGACCGGCACGCCGAGCACCGGCAGCCAGGTCTTCGCCGCGAGCATGCCCGGCAGATGGGCCGCCCCGCCCGCCCCCGCGATGATCGCGCGCAGGCCGCGGGCCGCGGCGGTCTCGGCGTATTCGAAGAGCAGGTCGGGGGTCCGGTGGGCCGAGACGACGCGGGTCTCGAAGGGAACGCCGAGGGTCTCGAGGGTCGAGGCCGCGTGCTCGAGGGTCGGCCAATCCGAGCGCGAGCCCATCACGATGCCGACCAGGACGGGATCCGACGCCCGCTTCGATCCCGACTCCGACTCCGACTCCGACTCCGACTTGGCCATGGGGACCGCGCTCGCCTTTCGTTCACTCGTTCGTTCGCCCGTTCATGCGCCCGAATCCGGTCGAGTCGGGTTATAGCAAGGCCGGTTCGGCCCGAACATTCTCGACCGATCCGGATGCCCGCCCCATCGCTTGCGCGGCTCCTGCCGTTCCGTACGGTTCCGGTCCGGCCCGCCTGCATCGGCGAGGCGGCCGAACCGAACGCAATCCGACGAGCCCGGCCGCCCCGATTCCGCGGCGACCGCAAACCCCCATCGCCCCGGAGCCCCGCATCATGGCCCTCTCGACCCAGGACACCCTCGACATCCTCCAGCTCTACTCCCGCTACAACACCGCGATCGATACCGGCGACGGCCGTGGCTTCGCCGCCTGCTTCGTCGAAGGCGGCAAATTCGACGCCGGCTTCCAGACCCTCGAAGGCCACGACGCCATCGCCGCCTTCGCCGACGGCACCCACAAGGCCCTGCCCGGCATGCGCCACAACGCGACCAACATCGTGGTCGACGGCGCGGGCGATCGCGCGACCGGGTCGGCCTTCCTGATCGGCTACGACACGAAGGGCGGTTACAAGGTCATCGTGACGGGCCGCTACATGGACGAGCTCACGAAGACGGCCGGGGGCTGGCGCTTCACGCAGCGGATCTTCTCACCCGACAAGGCCGAGTGAGCGAACGGGGCGCGGCGTCCCGGCGCCCGCCCGCGATCCGGATCGGAAGCGACGCGCCCCGATGAATCTCCTCGCGCCCTATCGAGTTCTCGATCTGACGGACGAACGCGGCCCGCTCGCGGGGCGGATGCTCGCCGAGCTCGGCGCGGACGTGATCCGGATCGAGCCGCCGCAGGGGAGCGGCGCGCGGCGGGCCGGCCCGATGCTCGCCGAGGGCCCCGAGAGCGAGCGGAGCCTCGCCTTCGCCGCCTACGACCAGGGCAAGCGCTCGCTCGTGCTCGACTTCGCCCTCGAGGCGGATCGCGCGCGGATGCTCGAGCTCGTCGCGGGGGCGGATTTCGTGCTCGATTCGGGGCCGCCCGCGCTGCTCGACGCGGCGGGGCTCGGCTTCGAGCGGCTGCGGGGGGCGAATCCGCTGCTGGTGCACGTCCGCGTGACGCCCTTCGGTGTCGACGGGCCGGCGGCCGACTGGCCGGCGAGCGATCTCACGCTCGCGGCCCTCGGCGGCCCGATGTCGGTCCAGGGCGACGGCGACCGGGCGCCGATCCGGATCTCGCTGCCCCAGGCCTGGCGGCATGCGGGGGCGGAGGCGGCGGTCGCGGCGCTGATCGCCCATGCGCGCATGCGCACGACCGGCGAAGCCGTCTTCGCCGACGTCTCGGCCCAGTCGGCGATGACCTGGACGATGCTGAACGCGATGACCGCGTTCCCGACCCAGGGCTACGACTTCCAGCGCGACGGCGCGAGCCTCGACATCGGGCCGACGAAATTCCATCTCGTGCATGCGGCCCTCGACGGCTACGTCGTCGCCCTCTGCGGCGGTCGCCTCATGAACGCGCTCCGGCCCTGGCTGCTCGAGAGCGGCGTGATCGACGAGGCCTGGCTCGGGCGCGAAGAATGGAAATCCTACGACTACCGGATCTTCCGCGGCGGCGAGTTCGCGATCCCCTTCGACGAGCTGGTCGCGAAGCTGCGCGAGTTCTTTCGAACGCAGACGCGCGCCGAGCTCTTCCGGCGCGGCCTCGCGCTCGGGGTCACGATCGCGCCCGTCCAGACCCTCGACGACATGCTCGAGTTCGAGCAGCTGAAGGCCCGCGACTACTATCGGCCGCTGCGCCTGCCGACCGGCGAGACGGTGCGCGCACCCGGCCCCTTCGCACGCCCCTCGAAGTCCAGGCCGACGCCGCCCCGGCCCGCACCGCGCCTCGGCGAACATTCGCGCGAGATCCTCGAAGAGCTCGCGCGCGCGCCGCGCACCCGCGCCGCGCAGGCGGATCCCGGCGAGGGGCGCGCCCTTCCCTTCGAAGGGCTCCGGGTCGCCGACTTCAGCTGGGTCGGCGTCGGCCCCATCTCGGGCAAATACCTCGCGGACCACGGCGCGAACGTCGTCCGCATCGAGTCAGCGGCCCGCGCCGACAACCTGCGCACGGCCGGCCCCTACAAGGACAACCAGCCCGGCTGGAACCGCTCGCAGTTCTACGGCGAGTTCAACACCTCGAAGCGCAGCCTCGCCGTCGACCTCAAGCACGAACGCGCCCGCGAGGTCGTCGATGCGCTGGTCGGCTGGGCGGACGTCATCCTCGAGAGCTTCACCCCCGGCGCCGCCGCCCGCCTCGGCTTCGGCTACGAAGACGCTGCGCGCGCCAATCCCTCCGTCATCCTCGTCAGCACCTGCCTGATGGGCCAGACCGGCCCGCTCGCGAAGCTCGCCGGCTACGGCTACCACGCCGCCGGCATCGCCGGCTTCTACGACCTGACGGGCTGGCCCGACCGCGCCCCCGTCGGCCCCTGGAATGCCTACACCGATACGATCGCCCCGCGGTTCCTGACGGCGACCCTGCTCGCTGCCCTCGACCATCGCCGCCGCACCGGCGAGGGCCAACACATCGACGTGGCGCAGCTCGAGGCTGCCCTCCACTTCCTCGCCCCCGAGCTGCTCGCCCGCCAGGCGACCGACCTCGCGTTCACGCGCCGGGGCAACCGCTTGCAGGGCGCGGCGCCGCAGGGCGCCTATCCCTGCGCCGGAGACGACGAGTGGTGCGCGATCGCGGTCGAGACGGATGCCCAGTGGCGCGCACTCCGGGCCGTGCTCGGCGATCCCGAATGGGCCCGCGCGAGCGCCCTCGACACCGCCCCGGGCCGCCTCGCCGCCCACGACGCGATCGATGCGCAGCTCGCCGGATGGACGCGCCCTCGCGCGCCGCGCGAGGTCATGCGCCTGCTCCTCGAGGCCGGCGTCCCCGCCGGCCACGTCCAGCGCAGCCGCGATCTGCAGAGCGATCCGCAGTATCGCCACCGCGGCTTCCACCGCGTCTTCGAGCATCCCGAGATGGGCCGCATCCCGTACTCGGGCCATGCCTTCCGGATTTCCGGCTACGACAACGGCCCGCGCTTCGCGGCCCCGCTGCTCGGGGGCGAGTCCTTCGAGATCCTCGCGGAGGAGCTCGGCTTCGAGCCGGATCGCATCGCCGACCTCATGGCATCGGGGGCGCTCAGCTGATCGATGGCGAGCCCGCCCCCTCCCGGATCCGGTCGTCTCTCGCCGAGTGGCATCCTGCTGGTCGTGTCCTGCTATTCGCTCTGGGGCATCGTGCCGGTCTACTGGAAGGCCGTCGACGTCGTCCCGTCCCACGAAATGCTGATCGCGCGGGTGCTCTGGACCCTCGTCGTGTCGGTCTGCGTGCTGATGCTCGGCGGGCGCCGCCACGAGATCGCCGAGCGCGGCGCGCGCGCCTGGGCCTGGAACCTCGCCGCCGCGTCGCTGATCGCGGTCAATTGGGGCGTCTTCATCTACGCCGTGCAGACCGGGCGCGTCCTCGCGACCAGCCTCGGCTACTTCATCAACCCGCTGATGAGCGTGCTGCTCGGGATGCTCGTGCTCGGCGAGCGTTTATCGCGGCTCCGGGCCCTCTCGGTCGCGACTGCCGCGGGCGGTGTGGCCGCGATGGCGATCCGGGCGGGGGAGCTCCCGTGGATCTCGCTCGTGCTCGCCGCGACGTTCGCCCTCTACGGCCTCGTCCACAAGCTGCGACCACAGCCGCCCCTCGGCGGGCTCGTGCGCGAGATGATGGTGCTCTCGCCGATCGCGCTCGCGGCGCTCGCCCTGCTCTTCGTCCAGGGCACCTCCGCTCTCGCCGACGCGACGCCGATGGCCCATTTCGCGGTCTCGCTCTCCGGGCCCGTCACCGCGCTGCCGCTGCTGCTGTTCCACGCTTCGACGCGCCGCCTGCCGCTCATCGTGATCGGCATGTTCCAGTACATCGCACCGACGCTCACCTTCCTGCTCGCGACGCTCCATTACGGCGAGCCGTTCACGCGCGAGGCCGCGATCGGTTTTTCGCTCGTCTGGGTCGCACTCGGCCTCTTCCTCTTCGATGCGGTGTTGCGCATGCGCGGCATCGTTCCGCAATAGGCAACTCCCGACCGGGACCCGCGCCCGCGCTCGGCATTCGTCACGCGCGCCGCGCGCAAGCGATCCGCAGCCTCCGCGAATCGCCCGAGCGATTCGCGCAGACGCCGATTCGCGCACGCTATTCGGACACGCTCCGCCGTTGACATCGCCGGACGCCGGTGGGAAGATCGAGCCGTTTCGACGCGCTCTCTATCCCGGAGACCCTGCCGCTCGAAGACGCTTCGCTTGGAGGCGACATGACCCCGGACGAGATTGCTTCCGAGTTCGCGGAGATCTTCGACGAGCTCCCGACCGAGCGCGTCAACGAGATGCTCGCGAAGAACGTCCCCTTCGAGACGATCGAGTTCTTCTCGCGCTACGCCGAGGCCTTCGCCGACGGCGCCGGCATCGTGGGCGATGCGCGCGGGAGGCTGCCCAACCTGCTCCTCTTCGGCTATCTGATCCGCGTCCTCGAAGAGCGCCTGGTCACCGAACCGCTCGCCTGATCCGGCGGGCCTTCGCGCCGGCCGCTCCCGCCGTTTCGGCGGCGTCTCGGATCCAGATCGGATCCGCAGCGGCGCCGGGACGAGCCCTTCTCAAGGAGCGGTTCAAAGTCATGTCCAGCCCG
This sequence comes from Myxococcota bacterium, assembly GCA_041389425.1. Taxonomy (GTDB): domain Bacteria; phylum Myxococcota_A; class UBA9160; order UBA9160; family UBA4427; genus UBA4427. The sequence continues at coordinate 21,618 of JAWKRX010000003.1, read as the reverse complement.
TCCAGCAAGCCCGGCCAGCAACGAGAAGTCGTCCGAACGAGCGGAGCGCCCGCTCCGGTCGGCCCCTATTCGCAGGCCATCCGCGCCGGTGGCTGGCTCTTCGCTTCCGGGCAGATTCCGCTCGATCCCGCGAGCGGCAAGATGGTGAGCGGCGAGATCGAGGACGAGGCGCGCCAGGTCCTCGCGAACCTCGGCGCCGTGCTCGAGGCCGCGGGCAGCGGCTTCGACCGCGTCGTCAAGGCGACGGTCTACCTGACGGACCTCTCGCTCTTTCCCCGGGTCAACGCGATCTACGGCGAGTTCTTCGGCGCGGAGCCCGCGCCCGCGCGGGTGACCGTCGGCGTCGCGTCGCTGCCGTTAGGTGCGCGGGTCGAGATCGATGCCGTTGCCCTTTGTGACTGAGCCCTTTGTGCCTGATCCCTTTGTGACTAGCCCTCTGCGACTGAGCCCGCGCCCTTCGCACGGCGCGCGAGCCGCGGCAGGTTGACGCCGTTCACGAGGACGTGGGCGGCGACCGGCGCGGCGAGCTGCCCCGTCCATTCGAAGAGCGCGCCCAGCCCGAGGCCGATCAGGACCGCGAAGACGCTCCAGAGCACGAGCTCCCGGCGCGGCATGAAATGCGCCGCCCCGAACAGCAGGCTCGCGAGCAGGAGCCCGACCTGCGGCTGCAGCGCGCCGCGAAAGAACATCTCCTCGGCGAGCCCGCTCGCGAGGGCGAGCAGCCAGGCGTTGGCGCGATCGAGGGGCCCGATGCTCTCCGCCAGCAGATCCGAGAGCGCGCGCCCGAGCGCGGTCCAGCGCGTCAGCGCCTCCGAGACCCCGATCGCCACCAGTCCTGCGGCCACGCCCGCGCCGAGTGCCGCAGGAAGCGACCAGGCCCGGGCCGCCGCTTCCGCGGAGGGGTAGAGGATCGACTCGCCGGGGGTCGCCATCCGCCAGAGCAGCGCCGCGATCCCCATCGCCCCGTAGAAGAAGAGGCCCATCCGCACGATCCCGCCCGGCGACCGCGAGGGCGCGTCTTCGTTCCGGCCTCCCTCTCCCCGCTCCCCCATCCGATTCCTCATCCTTCCCCAGTAGCGGCAGCACCCCAGAGGGAAATTGCTTGCCCCGGCTGCGCACGCTGGGTAGCCTACTCCGCCGATCGACTGAGAACGACTTCAGCCCACCCCCCGTCGAATCGATGCGAAGTCCGCACGCAATCGTCGGACTCGCCGAAGCACGATCAAAGCGGCCGGGCAGCGACCGGCCAGCCATTCGGGCGACCCCTCGCGCCCACCCGCCCCGAGCCCGGGCGCGCTGGGCACCGCGAGGTCGCGGTGGTCCATCCCGGCCCCCCGAACCTGCCCGAGCCAGGCCCCGAGAACCGACCGGAGAAGACCATGTCGCAACGAGTGCCGATGACCCAGCGCGGCTACGAAGCCCTGAAGGCCGAGCTCCAGCGCCTCAAGAGCGTCGACCGGCCCGCGAACGTCAAGGAGATCGAGACCGCGATCGCCCACGGCGACCTGTCCGAGAACGCCGAGTACCACGCTGCCAAGGAGAAGCAGGGCCACATCGCGGCCCGCATCGCCCAACTCGACGACAAGATCGCCCGAGCGCAGGTCATCGATACCGCCGGCCAGTCCCCGGACAAGGTCCGCTTCGGAGCCACCGTCGAGCTGCTCGATACCGAGACCGACGAGAAGATCCGCTACACGATCGTCGGCGAGGACGAGGCCGACGCGAAGCAGGGCCGCATCTCGATCACCTCCCCGGTCGCCCAGGCCCTGATGAACAAGGCCGTCGGCGACGAGGTCAGCGTCAAGGTGCCCAAGGGCCGGCGGGAGCTCGAGGTCGTCGAAATCACGGTCGGAGACGCCTGAGCGGTGGCCCGCGAGGGGCGCCCGCCCGGGTGCGGGGCGTCGCGAAGCTTTCGGCGATCCGCCCGATTCTGCCGGTCCCTGAGCGTTGCGGAAGGGTCGCCCCGCACTAAACTCCGCGCGCCCGAGCATCCCGTTCCCCGGTAGCTCAGCTGGTAGAGCAGGCGGCTGTTAACCGCCTTGTCGCAGGTTCGAGTCCTGCCCGGGGAGCCATTCTGGCCCACGCCCGCTCGGGTCGCGTCCGGCGTACACGAACGGGACCGCGATCGTCGCAGCGATCCGAGCGCTACGGATCAGCGGCGCATGCGCGCGCGCGCGGCGTCGCGCCCGATCGACGCGACCAGGACGAGCGCGCCCGCACCGAGCAGCACCGCCGATGCGGGCTCCGGCGTGAAAGTGATCCGGGTCATGTGCGTGCCGGCGTGGCTCTGGTTGATGGGGCCGCGAGACTGCACCAGATGCGCCGAGACCAGCTGGAGCTGGCCCGTGACTCCCCCCATGCTCGTCGCGTGGAGATCGTTGAAGCCCATTTCCGATCGGTACTCGAAGTCGGTGTGGATCGACCCGGTCGGGGCGCTCACAAACACCCAGCCGGTCGTGTAGGGCAGGATCGTGAACCAGGCGGTGAGTTGTCCCTCCAAGATCACCATGCCCGTCGTCGCCATCGGCGACGGAATCGTGAGGTGCGCGTAGGTTCCGCTCGCGGTCGCGCGTCGAACGACGTTCAGCGGGGTGAAGAACGTGCCGGGGCCCTTTTCGAACGGGACCTGGAGGCGGTACCCGAGGCCGAAGTGCTCCGCGACGGCGATCCCGACCTCCTCTTGAACGATCGAGCGCGTCCCGCCGAACTGGTTCGGCCCCGCCCCGACCGAGATCTGACCGGCCATCGACGGATAGGGCAGCCAAGTCGTCGGATCCCGGAACGTCGGTCGATCCGGGGCGTGTCGCCACGCTTCATATCGGAATTCACCCGGTCCGCCGCCGGGACGCAGGACCTGATCCTGAACGGACCGATCGAGGAAGGTCGATAAACGCCGTAGTGTGGCATTGGGAAATAGGACCATCTGCGTATACCGGGTCGTGTAGCGTCCGGCCCGGATCGTGACGCCGCCGGACGTGTTGTAGAGGCCGTACCAGGGCGGACCGTTTCCGGACAAGGCGGCCGGCGTTCCGAGTCCGAGGAGGTTTCCGACCATCGCGGTCCGATTCTTGTACTCGGAGAAGTGGGGACTCATGAGCGAGCCTTCGGTGCGCGCGTCGACGGTTGGGACCGGATTCATCGACGTCGCGAGGCAGCAGGGCACCACATCGGGACCCATTCGACCGTTGCTGTATTTCTGGAACAGACGCTGCTGCAGGCCGACGAGGACCTGCGCCGATGCCGCGCTCGACCCCGCGAGTCCGCCCGTCAGCCCGGCGAGGGCGACGAGCAGCGCCTTTCTCGAGCGCATCCTCGAACGCATTCGATCCTCCCTCGAGTCCGACTGGCCGAGATTCGGGCGCGGGATCTCCGGGCTCGGGCACGACGCGCCGCACCGGGCGAGGTCGACGGGAAGGGCTCGGAATCGCCGATCGCGGCACGAACACTCTCGACCCTACGGCGATCCGTGTCAATTGGAGAATCAGGCAGTCGCCGCGCTCGGGACCGCGGTTGAAATCCGGCTTTCGACGATCGATCGGTGTCACGCCGAAAGCCGGATCGCGTCCACACCGTCGAGAGCGCGCCGAAGCTCTCCTCTGGGGCCACCCAAAGAGTTCGATACACGCGCTCGCAGGGGAGCCATTCCTCATCGTTCTGGCCGCGGCGAACGTGCGCCTGCTCCTCGTTCAGAGCAGCCGATCCCACCCCGGATCCGGACAGAATCGCTCACCGACCTTCTCGGACAGCGCCCACATCCGCCCGTGCAGAAGGCGGGGACCCGCGCTGCGCGCATGCTGGATCGGGCCACCCCGGAAGGGCGCGAAGCCGGCGCCGAGCACGAGCGCGGCGTCGATCACCTGCTCGTCCTCGGCCACGCCCGTGCGCAGGCATTCGAGGCAGGCATCGATCATCGGCAGGATCAGACGGTCGGCGATTTCCTGTGTCGGCGCCGGGAGATTGTTCCGCTTCACCGGTTCGCCGTCGCGCCAGCGATAGAAGCCCCGTCCGGTCTTCTTGCCCAACAGGCCTTTCTCGAGCTGCTCCCGCAGCCGACGCGACGGCGCCGGTAGCGGCCGATCGAGCTGCCGGCGCAGCGAGTCCGCGACGGCAGCGCAGACGTCGAGACCGACCAGGTCCGCGAGCGCGATCGGCCCCCTCGGCATGCCGAACCGCTCGGCGGCGGCATCGATCGTCTCCGCTGCGTGACCTTCCTCCAGCAGCGCCATGGCCTCGATCAGGTACGGCGTCAGCGCGCGATTGACCAGGAAGCCCGGTGCGCTGCGGACCGCTGCGGGGACGTGGTCGATCGCTTCGAGCAGCGCGCGGCCCGTGGCGAGTGCGTCCGCCTCCACGCCATCGTGGCGGACCAGCTCCACCAGCTCCATGCGCGTCGCCGGATTGAAGAAATGCAGGCCGATCAGCCGGCCGGCGCGGCGCAGCGATCCGCGCAGCTCTTCCAGCGGGAGCGACGAGGTATTGGTCGCCAGGACTGCGTTCGGCTTCATGCGGGGCTCGATCTCCGCGTAGAGCTTCCGTTTGAGCTCGAGATTTTCCGGAGCGGCCTCGATCACGATGTCGGCGTGCGCGACGCCGGCAGCGGCGGGGTCGGGGATCAGTCGGTCTCGTGCGTCGCGGGTCGCGATGCCGTCGTGCCCGAGCTTCGCGAAGAGCTCGGCGGCGCGTCCGATCGCGCTGGCGATGGCGGTCGGTTCCAGGTCCGTGAGGCTCACGCGCAGGCCGCTCCATGCGCACCACGCGGCGATGTCGCCCCCCATCGCCCCGGCGCCGATCACGTGCACATGGCGCGGCGGCGGCGCTGAATCGGAGCGGTGCTTCATCTTCTCCCGGCTGGTGAAGACACGGAGCAGATTCTGCGCCGTCCGCCCGGTCACCAGCTGCGCGAACGATTCGATCTCCCGGCTGCGCAGCTCCTCCGGATCCCCGGCATGGTCTTCCCACATCTGGATCAGCGCAGCGGGCGCCGGATAGTGCTCCGGAGGCGCCTTCCGGGCTGCTTCCGAGCGCATCCGATCCGCGGCGAGCTTGCGCGCACCGTGCGACGCGAGCAGGGGAGATTGGATGCGCTCCTTGAGCGTCGGCTTGTGGCCCTCGAAGCCGGTCTCGGCGGCGTCGCGCACCGCCGCGCGCACGTGCCGCTCTTCCGTCACGGCATCGACCAGCCCGAGCGCGAGCGCCTTCTGCGGATCGATCGCCTTGCCGGTCAGCATCATGCGCATGGCTTCGAGCGGATCGACGAGCGCGAGCAGGCGTCCGAGCCCGCCCAGCCCGGGGTGCAGCCCGAGGTGGATTTCGGGAAAGCCCAGCCGCGCGTCGCCGGCGACGATCCGATGATCGCAGGCGAGCGCCAGCTCGAGGCCACCGCCGAGCACGTGGCCGTGCAGCACGGCCAGCGTGCGCATCTTCAGCGCCTCCAGGCGGTCGACGATCGCGTGCGCCCGGGAGAGCTGCGCCCGCGCTTCGGATGCGCTGCGCAGATGCATCAGCTCGCGGACGTCGGCGCCGGCGAAGAAGCCGGCGCGCTTCGCCGAGCGGATCACCAGCGCCTTGGGCGCGTCGCGCTCGATCTGCGCGAGCGCTTCGTCCAGCTCCGCCATCACCGGCTCGGACAGCGTGTTGACCCGGGCGTCCCGACGATCGGCGATCAGCCAGGCGATGTCGCCCTCTCGGCCGAGCCGCCAATGGGCCCACGCGCCGGCCGAGCGGGCATCCTCCGGCCCCAGCTCCCGCTCGCGATCTTCGAGCGCGCTCCAGAAGTCGTCCATGTTGTTCCTCCGTCCCTGCATGTCCTGCCCGGTCCCCATCAAAGGGCCTCGATCAGCATGGCGCCCCCCTGGCCGCCGCCGATGCACTCGCTCGCCACGCCGAGCTTGCGCCCTTCGCGCCGCAGTGCGTTCACCAGATGCAACACGATGCGATTGCCGCTCGCGCCGACGGGATGACCGAGGCCGATGGCGCCGCCATCGACGTTGAGCCGCTCGCGCCCGATGCCGCCGAAATCACGATCCAGGCCGAGTACGTCGCGGCGGAAATCCGGCGAGTGCCATGCTTCGAGACAAGCCAGCACCTGCGCGGCGAAGGCCTCGTTGATCTCCCAGAGCTCGATGTCGGCGAGCGTGAGGTCGCGCGCCAGGAGCAGCTGCGTCACGCACGAGACGGGCGCGAGGCCCATGATGCGCGGCGAGAGCGCGGTCCATGCGCTGTCGACGATCTCGGCGCGGGGCTCGAGGCCGTACCGCTTCAGCGCTTCTTCCGAAGCCAGGATCACCCAGGACGCACCATCCGTGATCTGCGAAGAATTGCCGGCGGTGAGCTTGCCCCACGGCTTTTCGAATGCCGGCGCGAGCTTCGCGAGCGCCTCCATGCTGGTATCCGGCCGAACGCCGTCGTCGCGCTCGAAGATCCGGCCATCGGGCGAGAATGCGGGCTCCAGCTCGCCGACGAAGCGCCCTTCCGCGTGCGCCCGGGCCAGGCGCCTATGACTCTCGAGCGCGTAGCCATCCGCCTCCTCGCGCGACACCTCGAACAGGTGCGCCAGGACTTCGGCCGTCTGGCCCATGTTGAGATCGCTGATCGGATCGGTGAGGCCGCGTTCGAGCCCGACGACCGGCTTCAGGAACTCCGGACGAAAGCCGACGGCGGCCCGCGCGGCGTCCAGCGCGCCGTCGGCGGCGCCGAGGCTCGCGAACCAATGCACCGCATCCCGGCGAAAGACCAGGGGCGCGTGACTCAGCGCCTCCGCCCCGCCCGCGAGAACCAGATCGCTCTCGCCTCGCTGGATGCTCCTGAACGCGCTGTCGATCGATTGCATGCCGGAGCCGCAGTTGATCTGGACGGTGTAAGCCACCGTCGCATCGCCGGTCCCGAGGCGCAGGGCGGCGATCCGCGCGGGGTTCATCTCGTCGGCGATCACGTTGACACAGCCCAGGATCACCTGATCGAAGGCGTCGGGCTCGAAGGGCTGGCGCAGCAGCAGGGGCCGCCCACACTGCACCGCGAGGTCGACCGGCGTGAACGGCCCCGGCTCGCCGCGCGCCTTGAGGAACGGTGTCCGCGCGCCGTCGACGACGTAGACCCGCCGCCTCACGTCGCCGCGCTCGTCCACCCCCCGTCCATTCCGGCCCTTCTCCATCGTCTGAATCGGATCGCGCTCCATCTCTCCGCGCCCCCCCGCCGTTCTCGACGCTCCACTCCGCGCCCCGAGTCCGCAGCCCGAGCCCTCTTCGCGCCGAGCCCTCTTTGCGCTCGGAGCGCTGAATCGACGAGTCTGTCAGGACTGCAGGGACTGATTGCAAAGTCCGAGTGCAAAGTTCGCGCCACCGAACGGCATGCCGAGTATCGACGGAATCCGCAGCGCGCGCCGCGCCCATGCGGGATTACGGGGAGCGAGAGCGGCGCGAGTGTCCCAGTACTCCCATCGGTGTCGCACGATCACCGTGCGAAGGCTCTGACGATTCTACGAATTACCTCGGCACACCGGTGCGCCTGGCGGGGACGGGCCGCGTGCCGCCATCTCCGCGCCCTCTCATTCCAGCAGGAGTTGGCATGGTTGATGCGATGCTCCATTCACTGCCGATCCCGTCGGCCTCGCGGCTCGCCCGAGCGCCCAACCCGGCGCCCGCACCGACACGGATCGGCGTCTGGCTTCGTGATGTCGGTCGCAATCGTCTTTGCCGATTACGGGGCCGATCACAGGGCCGATCGCGGAGGAGGGATCCATGGAATGGGAATCGATCGCATTGCCTCTCGGCGTGCTCGTCGTGCTCGGGATCTGTCTGATGTTCGGGATGGCCCGCCTGCGTGTGTTCGGGGTGGCCCGCCGGCGCGGCCGCTCGCTGGACGGGCGCTCCCCCGACGACTCCACCAGGCAACGACGCACCGGATCGCCGCTCTCGCCGGTCCAGGAGATTCAGGGGGTCCCGAGCGACCTACCGCGGGGCGAAAAAAGTCGCGACACCCGCTGAGTCCGGCGTGCGGAACCCGGCGGATCGAGAGCGGGAGCAGCGCGCGGCCCATCGTGGGTCAGGCTGCTAGGCCGGCACGATCCCCATGCGGCTCTTGAGCCAGTCCCAGTCGAGCTTCGCGGGATGGGCGAGGTAGTCCTCGCGGTTCTCGACGACCTTCTCGAGATACTCGCGCGACACCTTCCAGGTGATCTCCGGACCCGGCTCCCGCTGCCCATCCGACACGAGCTGGAAGCGCTCCTCTTCGAACGTGACGGTGCATGCATCGATGGGGCGGTCCGAGGCCTGATCGTAGATCGAGACCCCGATGTTGCGGCCGCCGATCAGCTTCTCGCTGAGCCCCAGCATCTGCTTGTACGGTGCCGCGTCCTTGTGACGCGCCAGGGCAGCGTTCATCACGTCGAGCGCCTCGGCGAAGAGCGGGGTGGTGGATTGCTCCGTCATCCGGTGTCCTCCTCACGCGCACCTGCTGCATGATTCATGCCTCTACAGACGAGCCGACGCGTCACGGTTCGACCACCCACTCCGCATCTTCGAACTCCCCGACCACCTTCACGTCCACGAACTGCGCCTGCTCGGCGATGATCTCCCGGACCTGCTCCGGCGTGTTCGCCTCCATCGCATCTCGCGCCGGCTTGGAAGTCCATGTGGCGATGGCCAGCAGCACGTCGGGTGCGCCGATCTTCCGGTGCAGCCGCGTGCCGCGGGCGCCGGGCGCCTGCTGAAGGACCCGACTGGCGCGCAGCCAGGCGTCTGCATATTGCTCGGCGGTGTAGCCCGGCTGAACGTGGACCTCGAAGATGAAATGCATGGGTACCTCCAGTGTGTCGAATGAGCGGCATCCACCGGGACGCAGCCAATTTTCCGAGCCATCGACTTTCAGGGCATCGAGAAGCAGGACGCGTGCCTGGCGCGTCGGCGTGCGCATGGCCGATTGGACAATTTTCAGGGTGCTCCAGATCGACCGGCGGGAGCGACCGCAGTCGGCGGCGTGTCGCCGATCTCCCCGGTCGCTCGGGCGCTCCACCGACGCGGCGACGTTTGGCATGCCGAATGCAAACCAGTGTCGATGAATGCGGACGTGCGTCAACGGATCCCAGGAGGGAGGCCGCCATGAACAAGCGAATCCGATTCGAATCAGCGCTGGGGGCAGTCAGTTTGAGCCTCGCCCTTCTGCTCCCCCTGTCGTCGTGCTCCGAAGGCGATGGCGAGTCGCCCGCGGAGCACGAAGCCGATTCCAAGGAAGCGGGCGCGACCGCTCGAGGGGACGGATCCGGCCCGTGGGCAGCCCCTTCGGCGGACACTGCGCCGGCGAAGGATTCACCGGCGCCCCCTCCCCCCGTGACCATCGAGGACGCAGCCACTGCAGCTGACGTGGCGCGGCTCAACGCATCGGAAGAGGCCCGGGAACCCGAGACCGTCGACTGGAGCGGCGGGGACGCGGACGCCGGCGAGGGTCTCTACGCGATCCACTGCGCAACCGGAGGGCGCGGCGCGAGCTCTTCGTCGTGAGCGGATCGAAGTCGCTCGTGCCGCGCAAGGCGACCCTCTACCGCATGGTGATGCCGGACCATGTCTGCCCCTACGGCCTCAAGGCCAGGGAGCTGCTCGAGCGGCGGGGCTTCGAGATCGACGATCGCTGGCTCGAGTCGCGCGAGAAGACCGACGCCTTCCAAAAGGAGCACGGTGTCGGGACGACTCCGCAGATCTGGCTCGGCGACCGCCGGATCGGCGGATACGAGGCTCTTCGCGAGCATCTCGGCGAGCCCGTGAGGCAGGAGGGCGAGGCCCGCTACCAACCGATCATCGCCGTGTTCTCGATCGCCTTCGCGATCGCGCTGGCGACGCGCTGGAACGCATTCGGGAGCGCGCTGAGCCTTCGAACGCTCGAGACGTTCGTCGCCACCTCGATGACCCTCCTCGCGCTCCTGAAGCTGCGCGACGTCGAGCGCTTCTCGACGATGTTCCTGGGCTACGACCTGCTCGCCCGGCGCTGGGTTCCGTATGCCTACCTCTATCCCTTCGCCGAAGCCTTGGCGGGCGTCCTCATGATCGCGGGAGCGCTCCTCTGGCTCGCCGCGCCCATCGCGCTCTTCATCGGTTCGGTCGGCGCCGCATCGGTCGTGAAGGCGGTCTATGTCGACGGCCGCGAGCTGAAATGCGCCTGCGTGGGGGGCGAGAGCAACGTGCCGCTCGGCTTCATCTCGCTGACGGAGAACCTCATGATGATCGCGATGGGGCTCTGGATGCCGTTTCGATGAACGCGAGCGGAAGCTTCCGGGCGATGCTGCCCTGCGCGGGTCTCGTTCTCGCCAGCGCGTTCACGGTCGCGTGCTCGGATCCCGGCGCCGGCCCGCCGCGTGTCGGGTCGACGTCGAAGAGCGCGGGCGAGCTCGAGCCGAGCGACACGGAGCTGCGCGAGCGGTCGACACCGATGCAGTACGCCGCGACGCAGAACCACGAGACGGAGCCGGGCGGACTGGCGGCCCCCGCCGCCTCGCCACCCTCCGATGAGCGGCGCGCGTACGCGACCTTCGCCGGCGGCTGCTTCTGGTGCATGGAGCAGGCCTTCGATGAGGTCGAAGGGGTGATTCGCGCGACCTCCGGCTTCACCGGCGGCCAGCTGCCGAATCCGACCTATCGCCAGGTCAGCGCCGGCGGAACCGGCCACTACGAGGCGGTCGAGGTCGTCTACGACCCGCAGAAGACCGATTACGGAACCCTCCTCGAAGTCTTCTGGCACAACGTCGACCCGACGGATCCGGGCGGCCAGTGCTGCGACCGGGGGGATGCCTACCGGACGGCCATCTTCGCCCGGGACGCCACCCAGCGCGTCCAGGCCGAGGCATCCAGGGACGCGATCGAAGCACGCCGCGCGCTCGAGATCGTGACCCCGGTGCTCGAAGCCGGCCCGTTCCACCCCGCCGAAGCGTCCCACCAGGACTATCACGAGATGCACCCCGTCCAGTACGCCTACTACAAATGGAGCTGTGGCCGGCAGCAGAGACTCGAGCAGGTCTGGGGTGAAGACCTTCCGCGTACGGACCGACGTCGTTAGGGGCGCCGTTTCCCTTTTGTAGAAGTCGGCATCGCGCAGCCAATCCCCGCCGCGCGCCTGGCCCCCGCCGGCGCAGCGATTCCCGGGCCGACACCCTGCAGGATCGGCGAGAATCCCTTCGGCCGATTCGTCTCCCCTGCGTCGCCGGGCCGAGGCAGACGGATCGCATGGCATGCGCATTGCAAATTCAGCGCATGTTCCGCCGGGTCGCCGGCTCCACCGCGATCCGTCGGGACTCGATCGATCATGAACGCACCACACGAACTCACGAAAAGGAGGAAGCCCCATGTCCCACCACTCCAGACTCCACGCCCTCCTGGCCCTCGTCGTCGCGGCCGTCTTCTCGTCGGCGGGCTCTGCGATGGGCGGGCAAGCGGACAAGAACCCGTACGCCCGGGCGAACAACACGTGGATCAGCATCAGCGGAACCGTCGAGAGCGTCGCCCCGAATTCGTTCATGCTGGACTACGGAGACGGCATCATCAAGGTCGAGATGGACGACGGCGACCGCGACGCGGATGGCTACAAGCTGCTCCCCGACGACAAGGTCACGGTCTACGGACGGATCGACGACGATTTCTACGAGATGACCAAGATCGAAGCGGGCAGCGTCTACGTCGAGAAGCTCGGCACCTATTTCTTCGCCAGCTCGGCGGACGAAGAGGATTATCTCTTCTTTTCGTCCCTCGACGTCCCGGTGATCGTCTCGTCCACCGTCGTCCAGGGAACCGTCACCCATGTCGGCGACTCGGAGTTCGTGGTCGATACGGGTCTCCGCAAGCTGACCGTCGATGTCGACGAGATGGCCTACGACCCGCTCGACGACGACGGCTACCAGAAGATCCGCGTGGGCGACCGGGTACGGGTGAACGGCAAGATGGACAATGATTTCTTCGAAGGCCGTGCACTGGATGCCCAGTCCGTCATCGATCTCTCGAGCTGAGACCGGGAAATCTCGAACCTCCAGCGACCGCCGGCGAGAGTTCGCCCCCATCGTGGGCCCACCTCGTCGGCGGTCGACCGATTCGGCAGCACAGCAAAGGCAGGAGGTCCTTCGATCTCGCCCTCGTCGGATCTGCTGGCCGACGAACCCGGCCACCGGGCCGGATCTCGGACACCGGCCCGAGACGATCGATCTGCCTGAAGCCGAGCGGAGCGGATCGTGTCGAGAGACGGGCTACCCTCGACGACCGTGGCCGACCTCCCGAAGAAACCCCGGATGTTCGTTCGCCCCGAAACCGCCGTCCTGACGCGCGGCTTCGACCCCCGCCTCTCCGTCGGCTCGGCGCGGCCCGCGGTCTTCCGATCCTCGACCTACGTCTTCTCGAGCCCCGAGGCGGCCGAGCGCGCCTTCGCGATCGCCCTCGGCCGCGAGACGGCGCGCGAGGACGAAGACGTCGAGCTGATCTACTCGCGCCTCTCGCATCCGAACGCGGAGATCCTCGAAGATCGGCTGATCCCCCTCGAAGTCGGAGCGAGCTCGGCCGCCGTCTTCAACTCGGGCATGGCCGCCATCTCGACGCTGTTCCTGACCCTCTGCCATCCGGGCAGCAGCTTCGTCTACACGCTGCCCCTGTACGGTGGGACGCAGCTCCTCATCTCCGAATTGATCGAAGCGCTGGGCATCCGCGCGATCGGCGTTCCGGCCGGAGATGGCCCCGCCCTCGAGCATGCGATCGAAGCCGCGGAATCCCTCGCGCTGATCTTCATCGAGACTCCGGCGAATCCCACCCTGCGGATGACCGAAATCGCGGTCGCCGTACGCGCCGCTCGCCGGCGGGCGACGCGCCCGATCGTCGCCGTCGACAACACCTTCCTCGGCCCGATCTTCCAGCATCCGCTCGCGCTCGGCGCCGACGCCTGTGTCTACTCGGCGACGAAATTCCTCGCCGGCTTCAGCGACATGCTGGGCGGCGTCATCACCACCCGGGAAAAGACGCTCGCCTCGGCGCTGCGTTCGACACGCGTGATCCTCGGCAACATCCTGCAGCCCGACGAATGCTGGCTGCTCGAGAGTCGGCTGCCGACCGTCTCCCTGCGCATGAACAAACAGAGCAAGAACGCGACCCGGATCGCCGAGGCCCTGGTCGCCCACCCGGCGATCGAACGCATCCACCACCCCGGGCTCTTCCGCGACCCCGAACAGGCGCGCATCTGCCGTGCGCAATGCGATTTTCCCGGCTCCATCCTCTCCCTCGAGCTGCGCGGCGGCAAGCCGGCGGCCTTCGATTTTCTGCGCCGGCTCACGATCACGAAGAACGCGGTGAGCCTCGGCGGCATGGAATCGCTCGCCTGCCATCCTGCGACGACGACGCATAGCGAGCTGACACCGGAGCAGCAGGCGCGACATGGCGTGACGCCGGGCCTCGTGCGGATCTCGGTCGGGATCGAGGACTGGCGCGACCTCCTGGCCGAATACCGCGCCGCACTCGACGGCCTCTGACTACCGTGCCGGAAGCCGATTCCGACGCTCCGACGAAGTCGTCCCCGATCCGGACCCTGATTGCGCGATGGCAGGGCATTCCGCTCTACGCCCGCATCGTGCTCGCCCTCGTGATCGGCATCGCGGCAGGACGGATGCTGGGAGCCGAAGCGGCTGGTCTCGCCCTCCCCGGCCAGCTCGTCCTGCGTCTGCTCGGAGCGCTCGCGCCGCCCCTGATCCTGGCGGCGATCGTCCATACCTTCATGACGACCCGGCTCGGCGGACCGCTCGCGACGCGACTGCCGCGACTCCTGCTGCTCAATACGCTGGTGGCGATCGGTGTCGGCCTGGTCGTCGCCAACGGGATCGAGCCGGGACGCGGCGCGGCGCTCACGCCGCCCGCGCCGAACGACGAGTCGACGGAGGCGGCGGGGCCGCTCGCCCTGCTTCTCGAGAACGTGCCCAGCAGCCTGCTCGGCCCCCTCGGCGACGACGGAAAGGTCATCGGTGTGATCGTCATCGCCGTGGCATTCGGACTGGCCCTCCGCAACGAACGGGATCGCCCGATCGGCACCGTCGGGAATCTCGTCGAGCTCGCGCTCGAGTCGCTGATCAAGATCCTGCACGGGGTGATCGCGTTCGTCCCGCTCGCGGTCTTCGGCATCGTGGCCAGCATCGTGGGCACGGTCGGCTTCGCTCCCTTCGAGGCGCTCGGGATCTTCGTTCTGAGCGTGTTGCTCGCGCTCGCGATCCAGGCGACCAACTACCTCGTCCGGATCCGGCTCGGCTCGTGGGTGCGGCCGATCGACCTGCTGCGCGGCGGCCGGGATGCACTGGTCATGGCGTTCTCCACGGCCAGCTCGACTGCCACGATGCCGGTGACCTACACGGTCCTGACCGATCGCGTGGGATTGCGCGAACGTTCCGCCAGCCTGGGAGCGCTCGTGGGCGCCAACTTCAACAACGACGGCACCGCCCTCTACGAGGCGATGGCGGCCTTGTTCATCGCTCAGCTGATCGGGATGGACCTCAGCCTTCAGCAGCAGCTGATGGTCGTGCTGACGAGCATCGTCGCGTCGGTCGGAGCCGCCGGCATCCCCGAGGCAGGTCTGGTCACGATGACCATGGTCTTCGCTGCGGTCGGACTGCCTCTGGAATACATCCCCGTCTTGTTGACCGTGGACTGGTTTCTCGATCGCTGCCGGACGGCGATCAACGTCATGGGCGACATGAACGTCAGCTGCCTGCTCGATGGCCACGAGCGCGAGATCGGGTAGAAGACGTCCTGCGAGAGCAGGTGCAGGGTCGATTTTCCGCGCCTGGCCCCGGGAAGCAGCCCTTCGTTGTCGCCACCCGCCCCGTCTGGCACACCGCTCCGATCCGCGAGATGATCGCCGCATGCCCGACGCCGAGACGACCGTCTACTTCAACCCCCGCTGCTCGAAATGCCGCAGTGCCCGGGCGCTCCTCGAAGAGCGCGGCACGCAGGCGAGCTACATCCACTATCTCGACGATAAGCCCACGCGCCCCGAGCTCGAACGGCTGATGCGACAGCTCGGGATCTCGTCGCCCCGCGAGATGATGCGGACCGGCGAGGCGATCTACGCGGAGCTCGGGCTCGCGGACGCCGGAGATGCGCGCCTGCTCGAGGCGATCGTCGCGCATCCGATCCTGCTGGAACGACCGATCGTCGTACGCGGGGAGCGGGCGGTGATCGCCCGGCCGCCGGAGCGGCTGCAGGCGCTCTGGTCGGAGTAGGTCTCGTCATGCGCGACCACTGGCCGCGCCCCGCCGCGTCCGACCGCCGCGCGCCCGCCGCTTTCCGCTCAGCGCTTTCGCGCAGCGATGCCCATCAGCCCGAGGCCGATCAGGAGCGCCGTCGACGGCTCCGGAACCGGCACGACGTCGTAGACGTCGAGCACGAGGTTGTCGATCTCGACGAGGCCCGCGGTCGTCGCGATGAAGACGCCCTCGACGCCATCGATGCCGCTGATCGTGCGCGTGAACCAGGGGCCGTTCGGCCAGGGAATCTGGGGTGCACCGAAATCCGAGATCGCGAAGGCGGTCCAGGCGCTCTCGATCGGGTTCAGCGTCGGATCGAAGTCCTCGGTCATGAGCAGCTGCGGATCTTCGACGGCGAAGGCCCAGGGCAATCGCTTCACGCTCGAGTTCTGGGAGTCCTTGCTCGTGATCGAATAATCGATCGAGAGCACGCTGAAGCGCGCGCCGTTCTCGATCGAGACGAAGATGCCCTGCAGATCCTTCGACCAGGCGTGGAGCCGCTCCTGCGCGCCATCCGGGCGGTCGCGGAAGTCGAGATCGCGATGGGGATGGGCTTCGTCCGAGAATCCGCCGAGGGCGGTGCCGACGTTGGTCGCCCAGAAGGGCGTGATCCGGATGCCGTTCGACTCGACCCATTCGGTCGCGCCGTCGCCGTGGTTCGAAGCGGGGTCGAACGCGCCGAAATCCC
This sequence comes from Myxococcota bacterium, assembly GCA_041389425.1. Lineage (GTDB taxonomy): Bacteria > Myxococcota_A > UBA9160 > UBA9160 > UBA4427 > UBA4427. The sequence continues at coordinate 5,686 of JAWKRX010000003.1, read as the reverse complement.
AGGTCACGGTCATCTGCGCGGCCGATGCCGCGCCGGCCGCGAAGAGGCTTCCGGCCAGACCGATCGCGAGGACCGATCGACGGCCCTGCTGCTTCAGCTTCATCATCCACGACGTTCGTGAGCCCAACTTCATTTGCTCCCAATTCGAGTGCTGCCGGTGCGACGACCCGATCCGAGGATGGCCAGGCGGTCTGCCGGCGCTCGGCTGCGCGCGGATCAGAGCAACATTCGCGCCAGCGCCTGGCGAGTTCGGGACGAACCGCATTCGCGGACTTGGCGCTGCATTTGCTCATTTCGACGTGCAGGGGGCGAGCAGCTCCGGCGATTCCGGGGAAAAGTGGAAAAAGCGCACCCTCTTCGGTGGAGGAGAGTCGCCGCCGGCGCGTGGAAGGGGACACGCCTTCGCGAAGGGCTGGAGCGGAGCGGCGCCTCAGCGCGCGGCCGGCTCCGCTGCGGCAGCCGCCCCGGCCTTCACCGCCGAGGGGGCGTCGGCATCGCCCGGGCGCGCGCCACCCGCCTTCGCCTGTGCCTGCGCCTCCCGCCAGCGCTGGATGGCCTCGGGATCACCCCACAGCTCTTCCGGCCCGCCCTGCACCGGGGGATGGAAGAACAAGACGCTCCAGAGCCATCCGATGCCCTCGCCGAGCACCACGCGGGACCCGGCGCTCGTCTTCCACCAGGCGCCCGGCGGATAGTCCGTCGACTCGATGGACCGGATCCCGATCTGCGCCGCGTCGCCGAAGGCGAGCGCGTACAGCCGCCAGCTGCGGCGCGCGTGGGCGCCGGCCGAGACGACGTCGATCGTCCGCGGCGGCGAGGCCTGCGCCTGCGCCCACATCCGTACGTACACCGCGCTCAGATAGGTCCGGTCCTGAGCGGAGTCGGGTGCGGCGACCGCGACGACGTCCTCCGCCGCGAGCCCCTGCTCGACGAGGTATTGGCGCGCGAGCTCCGCATAGCTCGCCGCGCCGAGGCGATCCGCCCAGTCCGGGATGCGTCCGCCCGTCGTCACGATCCGGCGATAGCCGGCCGCGCGCAGGATCGGCACGGCCGCGCGCAGCTCGTCCGGCCCCATCCAGCCCTCGACGACGGCGACCTCCGCGCCGAGCGGCGCATCGGGCGCGAGAAAGGCATGCACACGCGGCAGCGCGAAAGCGACTGCGCCGAACAGGGTGGCCGTAGCGACGCCGACGGCGAGCAGTCCGCCCCAGGCGGTGGGGAGCCAGATCGAATGGCGGCGGATCAGGGCGGGACGCTGCACGTCCGGCAGCCTACGGCGAACGGGCGGCGACGCCAAGCCGGAAGCTGGGACGGCGAAAAACGATCGCTCCCGATCAGACGACGGATCGGACGATGGGCCGCGCGAGCGGATTGTGCTCGCCCTCGAACTCGATCAGCTCGATCGCGTTGCCGTCGGGATCGCGACCGTAGACATAACGTGCGCCGCTCCCGTCTTGCGGGGCGCAGTGGAAGATCATGCCGGCGGCACTGAGGCGGTCGTACTCGGCCTTCACGTCGTCGACCTGCAGACAGAGATGGGTGAGGCCGTGGTCGCAGACGCGGCGGCGCGCCGGTGCGCGGGCGGGCTCGGGATCGCTGAACTCGAAGATCTCGATCATCGTGTCGCCGAGGCGGACGAGCGCCGCGCTGAAACCGACGCCCGGGAGATCGAGCATCTCGTCCATGCCCGGCGAGCCCGGCGGCATCTCGAAGCGGGTGAGCAGCTCGAAGCCGAGCAGGTCGCAATAGAAGCGGAGCGCGCGGGCGAGGTCGGGGGTCGAGAGGCCGGTGTGGTGGATGCCCTGAATCATGCGCTCGCCTCCGCGGGCTCCGGTCGCCCGCATGTTCAGGACGAGCGTAGTCCGGCGGGAGGCGGGGGGCGAAGGGCGGCGGGGAGGAGCCAGTCGGGGGGGACTTCGTGGCGGACCTCTTGCCGAAGCGTCTCGACGTCCGGCGCGACGAGGAGCCGCCAACCCGCATCGCCGGATCGGACGAGACCGCACGGCTGGATCGCCCGGGTCGGAAGCGGCGGCGATTCGCCCGCCGACGCGGAAACCAGGAAATCGAAGGCGTCGAAGCCCGGCAACGCTGCGGGAAGCAGTCGATCGGCGAGCGCATCGCCCCCGACGCCCAGATGGATCTCGATCACGAAGACCCGCTCCGCGTCGTCGATGCGGAGCGAGAGCGTCGCGACGCAGCGACTCTCCGGGCAGCCCCGCGCGAGGGCTGCCAGCGTCGCATCGACCGCGTCGCACTTCGACTCGAAGATCGAGGGCATGCCCGCGCCGATTCCGGCGATGCGTCCATCGGGGGCAACGGCGACCCACTCGTCGAAGAGCGCGATCCGGCGCGCGCGACCGAGATCGAGCACCGCGAGGACCGAGACGTCCGCACCATCGATCCAGGTCGAGACGTCCGCCTGCGCATTCGCCGATGCCGCGACGGCCTCGGAAAGAGCCGCTGCGAGATCATTCGATCGTGCGACGCGGCGTATCGCGGCCTTGCCGCGAACGGTGACGTCGGGCCGGACGCAGACGGCGCCGGCCGTGAAGTCGATCGGACGCGCCGGGTCGATGCGGCGCGGCGTCCTCAGGCCCACGCGTTCGCAGAGCGCCCCGAGCGCGCGTTTTCGAGTCGCTGCAGCGACGAGCGATTCGCAGGGCGACGCGAGCCCACGGAGCGCGGAGAGTCGACGCGAGGACTCGATTGCCTCCGCATCGGTCACCCGCGCGACCACCCCACGCAGATCCTCCGACGCGACCGCGCGGAGGATGGTCTCGTGGTCGCGAAGACTCGCGCAGACGAATCGATCGGCGAGCCCGCCGCCCGGCGCCTTCGGATCCCGGTCGATCGCGACGATCCGCCAGCCGCGGCGGCGTCCCGCTTCGATCACCGGGACCTGATTCGCTCCGGCGCCGTAGACGAGAAGCGCCCCGGTCGTGGCCTTCATCCGATCGGCCCCGGCACCGCTGCGAATCGCGCAGGCGCGACGCGCCGAGCGCGCTCGATGCTTCTTGCGACTGCGGCCCGACGCGCGGGCGCGAGGCAGTCGAGACATTCGAAGGCCTCGCGTTCGTCGTCCGCGGCATGCAGGAAGTTGACGACCTCGCCGCCGTTGCACGTTCGCGCGATGCGCTGCTTCAGCTCGGTCTTCGCAGCGAGCTTGGGATTCGTGCAGAACGGTCGAAGCAGCCGGTCGCGTTCCCCGGGCGGCTCCGGTCGCGGATCGAGGAAGATCGCGAATGCGGCAGGTCCACCGCCCACCCGGCTCTCGCGATTCTCGATCCAATTGCCGCCTCGGATGCGTGCGTGCGACCGTGCCGCTTCGGAAGGCGAGAGCCGGACGATCTCCAACCGCTCGAGCCCCACCTCTTCGAGCTCCGCCAGCACACGCGCCTCGATCTCCGGGCGGTCGACCAGCCAGCGGCGCAGCACGAAGAGCAGCACGTCCTCACGCGCACCCGGGATCGGGCCGACCCGGGCCGTCAGCCAGGGACTCTTCAGCGCCAGCGCATGGCGCCTCGCGAGGTCGACGGGCGGCAGCCATCCCTCGCGACCGAGGAATCGCCAGAGCCCGTCGAGCGAGAGGTCGAGCTCGATGCCTTCCTTCGCCGCGAGCGCGCGCAGCTTCTCCCGGTATTTGTTGGGCAGGGGCCCCGGCTCGTCTCCCGCCCGCGCGGGGAGCTGCGAGCGTTCGGCCTTGTGGAATACGACGTGATAGGCGAGCGAGCGGAGGTGGGCCGCATCGCCTGGCGCCCATGCGCCGGACGGCAGCTTGCGGCGGGAAGCGAGAATCTCGTCCGCGAGCCAGCTCGGGTAGTAGAGCAGCTCGTCTTCCTGCCCGAGCGGCCGGTCCCAGTAGACCTCGACGGGGATTCCGCCGGGTGTGCTCGAGAGATGCGGATTCTCGAAGAGCAGCTCGAGATGCTCGGTGCGAACGAGCAGATCGATGTCGGCGGGCCTTTCGAAGGGCAGCGTCTCGAACCAGCGGAGGACGACCGACTCGGCGCCGCGCGCGTCGAGCCAGCCGATGGCCTTCTCGAAGTCCGCGAGATCGGGCAGATGAAAGAAGATCCGGCCGTGCGCCTGCTGGCTGCCGTAGAAGATCTGTCGATTCAGCACGAGGCCCATCGATTCGAGGGTGCGCCGGATCTCCTGATGCCATGAGGAGGTGATGAAGACGATCAACCGATCGGGATCTTCGTGCTTCAGGGCATCGGGCGTCTCGACCGGCAGGCCGTGGAAACGCTCTCCGCGCCGGCTCGGATCGCTGTCGACGGCGTAGGCGATCGAGAGCTGTGGAAAGCTCTGGAGGAACGAGAGGCCGAGACCGCCCGCTCCGTACAGCACGAGCTTGCGCTGCGCCCAATCCGCGCCGAGCGCCGCGGTCATGTCTGCATCGAGCCGCTGCCAGAGAATCCGCCGGATCGCGCTCATCGTCGTTGCTCTCGAAGTGGAGGCGGCAGGAGGAGACGACGTGCCCCGCCGCTCCGACTCGTTCCGGTTCGGTGGTGCCCGACCGGCACTTGAGCTGCACCGCGCAGGCAATACCGGACGCATGAGCGCTCGCCCTGGCCGCTATCCGACGGGCGCTGCCCGGCGCACGCAGCTCGGTGCTTGCGTGGACCCGTCGCTGGGGTGTTCACCGCATTTCGGCGGTCCGCCTCCACCCAGGGCGCTCATCCCTCTCGCGGTTGCCGGCGCGTTGCCGATAGGCGAGACGAACGCGCCACCCGGGCCGGACTTCACCGGAACGGCTGGCGCCCGATTGCGATTGCAGAGGCGCCCCGTGAGTCCCGCATGTTCCCGCCCCCGAACCCTCCTCCTGCTCGGCTGCGGCTTCGAGCAGATCGAAGCGCTGCGCATCGCGCGCGAGCTCGGCCATCGCACGATCGCTTTCGACAACGACGCGGAGGCCGTCGGCCGCCCCTTCGCCGATGCGTTCCAGCGCGTCGATCTGAAGGATCCCGCAGCGCTCGTCGCGGCCGCGAAGGCCTGTGCGCCGGACGGCGTCTTCGTCCACGCCGCCGAGCTCGCCGTCGAGGCCGCGCAGGTCGCCGCGGCGCTCGGCCTCCCCGGCCTCCCCGTCGAGACGGCCCTCGACGCGACCGACAAGAGCCGGCGCATCCGGCGACTCGCCGCGGCGGGCATCCGCACGCCGCGCTTCGAGATCCTCCCGGCGAACGCGGCCGATCTCTCCGTCTGGCTCGATCGCGCCGGCGCGATTCCGTATCCGAAGGTCCTGAAGCCGACGAATCAGGCGGGCGCCCGCGGCGTCCGGCTGATTCGCGATGCACACGCCTTCGCCGCCTACTACGAAGATCGCCTCCAATGGCGCAGCAGCGAGTTCGTCTGCGAGGAATTCCTCGAAGGCATCCAGCTGAGCACCGAGAGCGTCTCCCATCGCGGCCGCCGCCTGCATCATGCGATCGCGCTCCGCCACTACGATACGACCGCCGGTCTGCTGCCCTGCTTCATCGAGGACGGTCATTCGATGCCGTATGCGCTGCCTGCTGCCGCGGACGCCGCCGTCCTCGACGTGATCGAGCGCTCCTTCGCCGCACTCGGGATCGAGGACGGCGTGCTCAAGGGCGATCTGCTGATCCGCGCGGACGGCTCCGTCCATGTTCTCGAGATGGCGGCCCGCACGAGCGGCGGCCGCTTCGCGGATACCGTCGTTCCGCTC
>JAWKRX010000002.1:0-331289 GCA_041389425.1 Myxococcota bacterium | reverse complement strand
CATCCCGGGCGACCTCGATCCGGATCCGCATGCGGGTCCGGAGAGCCGGGCCGCGCGCGTCGCGATCGTGAGCGCGCTCGCCGACGCTTTCGAAGCGGAGCTGAGCCCGCGACAGCGGGCGGCGATCGTCTCGGAGCTCCGCGGCATGCCGCAGGAAGAGATCGGCCGGCGCCTCGGGATCAGTCGCAACGCCGTCTACAAGCTCGCCTACGACGGGCGCAAGAAATTGAAGCGGGGACTCGAGGCGTCGGGATTCGGCATCGACGAGCTCCGGGCCTGCTTCGAATGAGCCGCGTCCACGCGCGCTGGGAGAAGACGAAGATGGCACTCGATCGATTGCAGCTCCGGCGACTGCTGGCCTTCGTGGGCAGCACGCGCGAGGACGAGATCGCCTGCGATGAATGTCTCGCGGACATGGCGGAGTTCGCCGAGGCGGAGCTCGTTGGCGCCGAGATCCCGGTCGCGCTCCGGCGCGTGGAAGAACATCTCGCCGCGTGCCCCGAGTGTGCGGACGAGTACGGCGTATTGATGGAGGCGCTGCGCGCCGAGCCGGATGCCGGGAGCGCATCCGCTGTCGAGGAGGATTAGTCGAATGAGCATCGCAAACAAGACGAATCGCATCGTGAAGAATGCAGGACTGTCGCTCGGCCTCGCGGCGGGGCTCGGCGCCGGCTTCGGCGCCGTCGTCGCCGCCGCGGATCCGCCCGCAGCGCTCGACGGCTTCGAGCGCTTCGTCGAGCAGGACGGCGATTTCAACTTCGATCCGGCGACGGCGATGCGCGGGCTCGTGCATCTCGGCAGCTACTTCGTACCAAAGGGTGACGCGGCGGGCTTTCATCACGTCTATACCCAGCCCGGTGTCCCGGAAGCCTGGCGCCGCGAGGGCGCCTTCCCGGATGGCACCGTCCTCATCAAGGAGATCGCCACCCATCGCACCGCCGACTACACGACGGGGCAGGGCGTCGCCTCGGCGACCGAGGCGCGTCAGTGGTTCGTGATGATCAAGGACGGCGGGAATCGCTTCCCCGATCATCCGCTCTGGGGCCAGGGCTGGGGCTGGGCGCTCTACAAGAGCGATGCGCCGACGACGAACGTCGCGCGGGACTACCGGCTCGACTGTCTCGGCTGCCATGCGCCCGCGCGGCCGAACGATTGGGTCTACGTCGAAGGCTATCCCGCGCTGCGCGCGCTCCGGGCCGCCGGCGAAAAAACCGGGCCGAGGTCCGAAATCGGGAAGTGAGTTTCCGACGTGAGGAAGCGTCTCAGCGACATCGAGGGCATGACGCCCGATGGAGACGGAAGATCGATGGCTCACTTCAATTCGAACGAAAGACGATCGGCGGAATGGCTCCGCCGATCCGCGCTGATGCTGGCGCTGGCGACTCTCATCCTGTTCGGCTCCCGGCTCGCGTTCGCCGCGGACGAGATCAACGCGACCAACGGGATCACCGCCGCCGGCGCACCGCTCGCGCTCCACGGCTACGACCCGGTCGCCTACTTCACCCAGGGCGCGCCGACCCCCGGCCATGCCGACCACGCGGTCGTGCACGAAGGAGCGGCCTACTACTTCGCGAGTGCGGAGAACCAGAAGGCCTTCGTGAGGGATCCCGCGCGCTACAGCCCGGCCTTCGGCGGATTCTGCGCCTACGGCGTCTCGGTCGGGAAGAAGTTCGATGGCGATCCGCGCTACTGGACCGTCCACGAGGATCGGCTCTACCTCAACCTGAACGCCGAGATCGCGCGGAAGTTCGAGGCGGACGTGCCGGGAGCGGTCGCCAAGGCGGAGAAGCAGTGGCGCAAGATCGAGCACGCGGCGATCGGGGATCTCTGAGCGTCCGTTCGTCGGAGCGTCCGAGTCCCGCGCGTCGCGGGCGATCGGGTCCGATTCCGCCTTCGGGCGGGACGGGCCCGATCGTGTTTCCGTCCAGCGAAAGGAAGAGTCGACGAAGCATCGGTCCCGACGTCGGGCGGCGGGCTGGCGGGCGTCGCCGCGTTTGGCGAGATTCGGCTTCGCAGGTTCGACCAACGCGGGAGGCTGGGTCGCCATGATCGGATTCCATTCGCACGGCTGCGGCTCGATCGCAGGAACGCTCGTCCTGGCTCTCACCTTCGCTCTCGCGCTCGTTCCCGCTTTCGGCGCCGCAGCCTCCAGCGCTGCCGGCGACGCGATCGTCGGTCGCTGGCAGACCGAGGATGAAGACGGCAACCGCGATTCGATCGTCGAGATCACGCGCAATGGGGAGACCTACGTCGGCCGCGTGGTCTGGGTCAAGTACACCGTCTATCCCGACGACGATCCCCGCGGCTGGGCCGGGCGGCCGGTCGTCGACCGCGAGAATCCCGATCCGACGCTGCGAACGCGTTCACTCCTGGGCGTCGACGTCCTGAAGGGCCTGCGCTTCGATGGAGAAGGCTGGAGCGAGGGCGAGATCTACTCCCCGCGAAAGGGCACGACCTACGCCGCGCGCGCATGGCTCGAAGCGGAGGCGACGCTCAAGATCCGAGGTTATGTCGGGACGCCCTGGCTCGGGCGGACGGTGACCTGGCGACGGGCGCCGGCCGGAGGCGATTCCTAGGCGCTCAGCGAATGGCTTGGCGATTTGCCGCGGCCGTGGCGGCCCGCTCAGGGACAGATCGCGTTCCCGCAGAGGTTCGATCCCGCCGGCAGCTGCACCGCCGCCCCCGGCCCGAAGCAGGCCGCGCCATCGCAGCCGACGAAGACGTTGCTCGTGAGGCCGCACTCGCTGCACGAGAGCTCCGGCGATCCGTTCGCGCTGAGCAGCGAATGGCCGAGCCGGCTCGAGATCAGCGACGCCTCGACGCCCTGATTGATGCGGAGCGTCAGGTTCTCGCCGCTCGCACGGGTCAGGCTCACGCCCGCGCCTTGATTCTGGAGCGAGACGCTGTCGGCGACGGTGCCATCGGTGACCGAGATGCCGTCGCCGCCGTTGATCGCGGCGACCGAGTCCCGCACGGAGCCGAAGGTCACGCGGATCCCGCGCCCCCCGTTGCCCACCGCCCGGACGTTTTCGACCGTTCCGCCCGAGACGAGGATGCCGTCGCTGCCCATCGCGCGAATCGTCCCGTTGCGGACCGACGCCGATCCGCTGATGCCCGCTCCGGTGCCGGTGTTCGTGCAAGGCGGCGTGAAGCTGCAGCTCGCCGCGCCGACGATCGAGAATCCGTTCAGATCGACGGTGGTCCCGATGAGGCCGGTCGTCAGCTCGATGGCGGTCGTGTTGGCCGGGACCGGCGCGACCCGGACGTCGAGGTCGCTCGTCAGCACGAAGTTGCCGGGCGCGGCGATCGTGACGGGGAAGCCCGGTGCGTCGCCGGCGAGGCAGCCCGTCTGGACGGCGCAGGTCTGGTTGAGCTCGGTGACGCCGTCGGCGGCGTGGGCGGGACTGCCGGCGAGGAGGATGACGGCGGCGAGGGGCGCGATCGCGCGGCCGCCACGGCAGGCCAGCGACGGCGTATCGCGCATCGGAATTCGTTGCATGCCGATCTCCTTAGAAGATGTCTTCGATCCGGGGGGCGTTCTCGAACGACGGACGGGAGGGTGGCCCGCCGGCACGTCGTGCTCGAGAGATCCGTTGCCGCTCGTCGTCGAATGTGTGCCTGTTCGAGCGGGTGGGGTGTCAAGGCGCGCGGATGCGATCTCGAAACCTCCCGCCGCGATCCCGATTCGTTCGCTCCTGCGCGTCGGCTGCGCAGCGCGAATTGCCGCGGGTCGACCTGGAATCTGCCGAGCTGCCGCATGCGCCGCCCATCCGCGCGCGCGGCCCCGCGACGACGACCGGGCCTAGAGCCCCGCGAGCGCCAGATCCAGATTCGCGCTCGAGATCCCGCCGTGGATCTCCATCACCGTGCCCGTCACGAACGCGCTCGCCGGCGACGCCAGGTAGAGCGCGCCGAGCGCGATGTCTTCGGGCTCGCCGAGGCGGCGAAGCGGCGTCGACTCGACCATCGCCTTGTGGACGACGGGGTTGGTCAATACGGATTCGAGCGCCGAGGTCGCCGTCGATCCGACGGCGATCGCGTTGACGCGGATCTTCGGGGCGAGGTCCTCGGAGAGCAGGCGCGTGAAATGGCTCATCGCGCCCTTGGCCGTCCCGTAGGCGGCGAAGCCCTTGCCCTTCATCTGGCCGATCGAAGACGAGATGTTGACGATCGCGCCGCCGCGCTCCTGCATGTGGGGGACGGCGGCCTTCGAGAGGGCGAAGGCGGTCGTGACGTTGAAGTGGAACGCGCCCGCGAATTCCTTCTCGGTCGTCTGCAGGAAGCCCTTCGGCATCGAGCCGCCGACGTTGTTGATGACGATGTCGATGCGGCCGAACTCGTCCATCGCCCGGGCGGCGAAGGCCTCGAGGTTCGCGGTGACGGCCGCATTGCATTCGACGACGAGCGCGCGCCGGCCGAGCTTGCGGACTTCTTCCGCGACCGCCTCGAGCTGGTCCTTGCTGCGGGCGGCGAGGGCGACGTCGGCGCCGCATTCGGCGAGGGCGAGGGCGGTGGCGCGGCCGATGCCGCGGCCTGCGCCGGTCACGAGGGCCACTTTGTCGTCGATTCGGAAGCGGTCGAGGATTGCCATGGGGCGGATTCTATCGGGTCGGCGGCGGTCCGCAGGCCGGTGTCGGCCCCTTTTTCGATCGCGCCGGACCGCACGGGGCGCACGCAGGCCGCATGGCTCGGGCTCGACCGGGCTGGCTAGACTCGTCCGGTCGACGAAACAGGAGATCGGGATGCAGGATTTCAAGGGACGGGTCGCGGTCGTGACCGGCGCGGCGAGCGGAATCGGGCTGGGGGTGACGGAGCGATTCCTGCGCGAGGGCATGAAGGTCGTCATGGCCGACGTCGAGAAGGGCAGCCTCGAGCGCGAGGCGGGGCGCCTGCGCGCGGACGGCGGCGACGTGCTGCCCGTCGTCTGCGACGTGCGCGATCCGGAGGCGGTCGCGGATCTCGCGAAGCAGACGCTCGCCCATTACGGCGCGGTCCACGTCGTCTTCAACAACGCGGGCGTCGGGCCGGCAGGCCCGATGCTCGAGACGACGCCCGCCGACTGGCGCTGGATCGTCGACGTCAACGTCCTCGGCGTCGCCTACGGCGTCCTCGCCTTCGGGCCGATCCTGAAGCAGCAGGGCGAGGGCCACATCATCAACACCGCCTCCGAAGCCGGCCACGTCTCGAGCGCGATGCTCGGCATGTACACGGCGACCAAGCACGCCGTCGTCGGCCTCTCCGAGTCGCTCTACCGCGAGCTCGAGGGCTCGGGCGTCTCGGTGCATTGTCTCTGCCCGAACCTCGTGCGCACGAAGATCTTCCACTCGGAGCGCAACCGGGACGACGGCGCCGAGATGCGGCCCTCGCAGACGGCGACGATGGCGCCCCTGCGCGAGGCCATCTCGGCGATGGGCATCGCGCCCGAGCAGGTCGCGGGCGACATCGTCGACGCGATGCGCGCGGACCGTTTCTGGATCTTCACGCATCCCACGACGAAGGAGTCGCTCGCCGTCCGCTATGCGGACATCGAGGCCGGCCGCAATCCGTCGAATCCGTATGCGAACATCGGTGGCCTCGAGAGCCTCGCGCGCGCGGAAGAGGGGGTGAAGTCGTGACGATGCGCGAGCTGCTGCTCGCCCGCGCGAACGACGACGCGCCGGCGCTGCTCTTCGAAGACGAGCGCTATTCCTGGCGCGAGTATTTCCAGGGCTGCTGCGAACGCGCCGAAGCGCTGCTCGCCTGGCGGCGGCCCGGGCCGTTCCACGTCGGGGTCCTGCTCGAGAACGTGCCCGAATATCTCTTCCTCACGGGCGCGGCGAGCCTCGCGGGTGCGACGGTCGTCGGCATCAACCCGACCCGCCGCGGCGCCGGCCTCGAGCGCGACATCCGGCATACGGATTGCCAGATCCTGGTCACCGAAGATCGCCATGCGGAGCTGCTCGCGGGCCTCGATCTCGGCATTCCCGACGATCGCCGCTTCGACGTCGCCTCGCCCGCCTGGCAGGCCGCCCTCGCGCCGTTCAAGGGCGCTTCGACGCCGAACATCGAGGCCGATCCGCGCGCGATCTACATGCTGATCTTCACGTCGGGAACGACCGGCGAGCCGAAGGCCGCGATCTGCTCCTCGATGCGCACGGCGATGGCCGGCAAGGTGCTCGCCCAGATGCGCGGCCTGACGGAGAAGGACGTCGGCTATCTCGCGATGCCGCTCTTCCATTCCAATGCCCACATGGCCGGCGTCGCGCCGATCATGGCCGCCGGCGGAACCTGGAGCATGCGCCGCAAATTCTCGGCGAGCGCGTTCCTGCCGGACGTCCGAAAATTCGGGGTGACCTACTTCAACTACGTCGGCAAGCCGCTGACCTACATCCTCGCGACCCCCGAGCGCCCGGACGACGCCGACAACCCCCTGCGCGTCGCGTTCGGCAACGAGGGCGCGGACCACGACCTCGGCCGCTTCGCGAAGCGCTTCGGCTGCGAGGTCATCGATTCCTACGGCTCGACCGAAGGCGGCATCGCCATCTCCCGGACCACCGACATGCCGGCCGGCGCCCTCGGCGTCGCGCCGCCCGGAACCCTGATCCTCGATCCCGAGACGAAGCAGGAATGCCCGCGCGCGATCTTCGCCGCGGACGGCCGCCTCGCGAACGCCGCCGAGGCGATCGGCGAGATCGCGAGCACCGAGACCGCGAAGAGCTTCGAGGGCTACTGGCGCAACGAAGAGGCGAATCAGGAGCGCACGCGCGAAGGGATCTACTGGAGCGGCGATCTCGGCTACCGCGACGCGGCGGGCTTCTTCTATTTCGCGGGCCGCAACATGGACTGGCTGCGGGTCGACGGCGAGAACTTCGCCGCCGGGCCGATCGAGCGGATCCTGACGCGCCATCCCGACGTCGCGCTGGCGGCGGTGTACGCGGTGCCCAACGCGGACGTCGGCGACGATTGCATGGCGGCGCTGATCCTGCGGCCGGGGGCGAGCTTCGATCCGGCGGGCTTCGCGGCGTTTCTCGGCGAGCAGCGGGATCTCGGGACGAAGATGGCGCCGCGTTATGTCCGGATCGCGCAGGCCCTGCCCTCGACGGAGACGAACAAGATCCTCAAGCGGGTGCTGCGCGACGAGCGCTGGGACTGCGCGGACCCGATCTGGTTGAGAGACGGCGCGAGCTACCGGCCGCTCGCCGAAGCGGATCGCGCGGCGATCGCCGCGGCCTTCGAGGCCCGCGGGCGGAGCAACGTCCTGAATCGTTAGGTTGGAGGCGCCGGGGCGGGAGGGCAGTGCGCCCTCCGGGTCCGTCGCCGTGCCTCGGGAAGGAGATCGGATGGCCTCGTTCATGGCTCCGCACAGTGCGAAGGCATATGCGGTGATGCGGATCGTCGTCGGTTTCCTGTATCTCTGGCACGGCTCTCAGAAGCTGTTCGGGATTCCGGGCGGGCCGATGGAGATGCCCGACGGCCTGCGTTATTCGGCGGGTCCGCTCGAGCTGATCTGCGGGTTGTTCGTCATGATCGGTCTCCAGACCCGCTGGGCCGCGTTCATTGCCAGCGGCACGATGGCGGTCGCCTACTGGGTCGGGCATGGGACGAAGGCCATTCTCCCGGTCCAGAACGGCGGCGAGCTCGCCGCCCTCTACTGCTTCGTCTTCCTCTTCATCTCCGCGCACGGCGCGGGGATCTGGAGCGTCGACGGAGACGGCTCGCAGGGTTAGGCGAATGGCGACCGGCGAGCGGACAGCAGGGGAAGGGAGAGTCGCGCCGACCGGAAGGGATGCGCGGCTCTGGCGGGTCCTGCTCGAGCTCTCGCGCTCGGTCGGCGAGGCGACGGCGGCGGCCGCCGACCGGCCCGAGTCGCCGAAGCCGAGGCCGCTCGCGCCGGGGCATCTCGAGCGCCTCGTCGTCGAGTTCGACGACGCCTACACCGTCTACGTCGAAGGGATGGTGGAGCTGCCCTCCGAAGGGCAACTGATGTCGCTCCAGGCCGTCGATCGACAGCTCGCGGCGATGGTCCGGGCCCAGGATGCGGAGCTCTGGACGCAGCGGGCGCTGCGCGAGGACGCCCGCTGGCACGAGGCGCAGCGGCTCGCGGTGGGCGTGATCGAGGCGTTTGCCTGGCCGTCGCTGCGGCTCGCGCTGGTCGAGGGCAATGCAGCAGCCGGCGATGCGGCTTCGGAGGCGTCCAGCGGGGCGCCGGGTCGGCCGAGGAGTCGGTCGTGATGGATGCGAACGGCGCCTACGAAATTCTGGCCTGCGGATTCCGGCCCGAGGGCAGCTTTCTGCATCTCTTCGTGTTGGTCGCGTTCGTCGTCGCAGCGGGCCGCTTCGCGTCGCCGCGGAGTCGATCGGCCGCGCGGCGCTGATCGAATCGCAGCCCTCGCGCGCGGGCGACGCGCCCGGGCATCGCGAGGCGCGGTTGCGGGGCCGGGCCCGCCTTCAGTCGATCCCATCCTGCCCGAGCGCCGCTTCGATCGCGAGGCCGTCGCGCAGCGCGCGGACGTCGTGGGTCCGGATCCAATCCGCGCCGATGCGCGCCGCGAAGAGCTCCGCCGAAAGCGTCGCCGCGCCGATCGCGTCGATTCCGCTCCCCGTCAGCTCGCGCAGGAAGGATTTGCGCGACACCGAGACGAGCAGCGGCCGCCCGAAGCGCGCGCGGAGCACGGCGATCCGCTGCAGCACCGCGACCGACGCGCGCGGATCCCGCCCGAGAAAGAAGCCCATGCCCGGATCGATGATGAGCCGCTCTTCGGCGACGCCGGCCCGCACCAGCGCTGCGAGCCGCGCCTCGAAGAATCGCTCGATCGAATCGAGGACCTGCCGCGGGCTCGCGAGCGCGCGGTCCGCGCGTTCGGCGCGGGAGAGCGAGTGGACGACGACGAGCTCGGCCCGGGCGGCCGCGAGCTCGGCGTGGAGCGAGGCGTCGGGGAAACCCCGGATGTCGTTGAGCCAATCGACCCCGGCGGACAGTGCGAAGCGCAGGACCGCCGGATCCGTCGCGTCGACGCAGATCCGTCGCCCTTCCCCGCGCAGGGCCTCGATCGCCGGGCGCAGGCGCTCGATCTGGCGATCGGCCGGGACGGGGGCGGCATCGGGATGGCTCGAGGCCGGGCCGAGCTCGAGCATCGCGGCGCCATCGGCGGCGAGCTGCCGGGCATGGGCGATGGCCTGGCCGGGCTCGAGATAGCGGCCGCCGTCCGAGAAGGAGTCCTCGGTGATGTTGACGATGCCGACGATCTGGACTGTGCTTCGCACACGGGCTTTCTAGCACGGGCGTGGGGCGGCAGAGGAGGCGGGCATGACGAGTGCAATCCAGTCGAGCGGCGATTCGGGATTCGGCACCGGCGCCGGAGCCGGGACGAGGGTGAGCGCTGCGGCCGGGCCCGATCGGCCGTTGCCGGCAGGCTATGCGGCGACGCTCGCGCCCTTCGCGATCGCCCTGGCCGAGACGGGCGAGACGTCGACTTTCTTCGTGCAGGGTGGCCGGGTCGAATGCCGGCCGGGCGCGGAGGGGGCCGCGACCTGCATCGAGCTCTCGCAGGCGAGCTTCGACGGGCTGCGGCGCGACGTCGAGTCGGCGGCGGGGCTCATCTACGGGAATCGCGCGCGGGCGCTGCACGGCGACCTGATGGATTTCCTGCAGTGGGAGCCGGCGCTTCGATGGCTGTACACCGGGCGCCCGGTCTACGACCCGGAGGCCGTCGATCTGCGCGGTCGGGACGGCGAGCCGCTCGATCCCGCGCATGCCTTCCGCCTCGACGACGACCGCGACGCGATGGCGCATTACCTGCGGACCGTGGGTTATGTCTTCGTGCGCGGGGCTTTCTCGGAGGAAGAGGTCGCCCAGCTGCGCGCCGAGGCGGAGACGCTGCGCGGCCTCGCGCGCGAGGGCGATCAGGAATCGTGGTGGGGCAAGCGAAGGGACGGCACGAGCGTGCTCTGCCGCGTGCTGCGCGCGGGCAGCCAGCCGAAGATGCGCTCGCTGCACGGCGATCCGCGGATCCATCGCCTCGCCGGGCTGTGCGAGGTTCCGATGGAGCTGAAGATCGCCGCCGACGAGAAGGATGGCGTCACGTTGTTATGGAAGCAGCCCGGGGTCGATGAAGGCCTCGGCGATCTGCCCTGGCATCGCGACTGCGGCCTCGGCGGGCACGCGAGCCAGTGTCCGACGGCCGTCGTCAGCGTATTCCTCGGCCCGAATACGCCCGAGGCCGGTGAGCTCCGGTTTTTGCCGGGCTCCTGGCAGAGCTCGCTCCCATTCCAGACGGCCGACGATCCTTCGGCGCCCCTCGGCGTCGCGCCGCCTGCGCGCGCCGGCGACGTCACGATCCACTACGGCGATGGCCTCCACGTCGCGCCGCCGCCGACCGGGACGAAGGGCCCCTTCCGGAGCTGCGTGCTGCTCGGCTTCACGCGGGTCGGGGGCGGGCATCACGAGGGCGGGCGCCATTACAACGACGTCCTGCTCGGCGATGAATCCGGCCAGGTCGCCGACATGAAGAAGGTCGCCGCGCGCCACTGAAGCGCCGGCGCGAGTTTTTACACCGCTTTTACGCAGCCGAACCCCCGCGTGCTTTGCCCGGCCTGCGCTTTCGGCTACACCTCGCGCCGCGTCTGGTCGCAACCTGGATCGAAGCCTCCGACAGCACCCCCGCTCGGATGCCCAATCGGAGATTCGCCCTTCCCCATGAGCGCCGCGATCGATTTCGAGCCGACCGAGGCATCGCCCTCGAGCCCGTCCCCGTCCCCTGCGTCCGAGATCTCCGAAGCCCGCTCCGCCGGGTCGCCCGCGTCGCGGGACGGCGCGAAGTCGACGCTGCCGGTCGATCCGCGGGCGACGACGGGCCGCTTTCTCAAGTACCGCGCCGATCGCCGACCCGTCGCCTACGTCTGCGCGATGTTCGCGGTCCACGCGCTCGTCTTCTTCCTGGCGCCGACCTGGGTCGCCGCGCTCTGTGTGCTGCCGCTCCTGCTCGTCAGCATGTTCGTCGCGCCGATCAATCATCATCATCAGCACCTGAACACGTTCCGCTCGCCGGTGCTGAACCGGATCTACGATCTGCTGCTCGCGCTGCAGACCGGGATCGGTCCCTATGCCTGGGTGCTCCACCACAACGTGGGCCATCACGTCAACTACCTGAACCAGCGCCCGCACGCGCGCCCCGACGAATCGAAGTGGACCCGCCGCGACGGCAGCCAGATGGGCCGCATCGAGTACACGATCGACCTCGTCCTGAATCATCAGATCGACATCGTGCGCCTCGGCCTGCGCCATCGCCGCTATCTGCGGCCCTTTCTCTGGATGAAGGTTCCGCTCTGGTCGATCATCGCGCTGGCGTTCTGGTACAACCCCGTCAACGCGTTCCTCGTGATCCTGCTGCCCGGCTTTCTGACCCTCGTCCACACCGCCTGGGCGACCTACGAGCATCACGCCGGCTTCTATCCGACGAACCATTTCGACGCGAGCTTCAACAACACGAATCCGGTCTACAACTACATGACCTGCAATCTCGGCCTGCACACGGCGCACCACTACCGCCCCGGCGTCCACTGGTCGCTGCTGCCCGCCCTCCACGCCGAGATCGAAGACCGCATCCCCGCCCGGCAGATCCATCCGAATTTCTGGTGAGTCCGCGCCCGCCCGGGCGTTCCGCTCCCATCCGACCGGCGTAACCGGCAGCGCGTTCGGCGCGTATCCGGCAGCGAACGAGGGCCAGGCTCCGGGCTTCCGGTGCTGCTCGTCCGTGCGACCGGGCGTTAAGGTACCGGGATCGTCGGGCGCCTCCGCCGAGCGACGGCTGCCCGGATCGAGCCCCCGGGCCATCGCAGGAGCACGCCGGCCAGCCCGCAGCGTCCGCCCGAAGGAGATGCGTCTCGATGATTCCTGCCATCCGGGTCCTGCCCCTCGATGAACACAACCAGGCGCTCGTCGCGAACGTCCATCCGCCCGATTGGGTGAACCCGACGCCCTCCGGCCGCTACAACCTCGTCGTGATCGGCGCGGGGACGGCGGGGCTCATCACGGCGCTCGTCGCCTCGAGCCTCGGCGCCCGGGTCGCCCTCGTCGAGCGGCATCTGATGGGCGGGGACTGCCTCAACGTCGGCTGCGTGCCGTCGAAGGCGGTCATCCGCGCGGCCCGGCGCGTCCACGAAGCGCGGGCGGCGAGCGAGCTCGGGCTCGGCGTGGCAGGCGAGAGGCTGCCGGACTTCGCCGCGGCGATGGAGCGGATGCGCCGCATCCGCGCCCGCATCAGCCACGAGGATTCCGCCGCGCGTTATTCGCAGGAATTCGGCATCGACGTGTACTTCGGCGATGCGCGCTTCGGGGGCGCCGATACGGTCGTCGTCGGGGAGACGCCGCTGCGATTCAAGAAGGCGGTCATCGCCACCGGCGCCCGCGCCGCGACGCCGCCGATCGAGGGCCTCGCGCAGGCCGGCCACCTCACGAACGAGACCGTCTTCGAGCTGACCGAGCGGCCGGCCCGCCTCGCCGTGATCGGTGCTGGCCCGATCGGCTGCGAGCTCGCGCAGAGCTTCCAGCGCCTCGGCTCGCAGGTCAGCCTCGTCGAGGTCGGGCCGCAGATCCTGAGCCGTGAGGATCCGGACGCCGCCCGCATCGTCCAATCGGCGCTCGTGCGCGACGGCGTCGAGCTCCTGCTCGGGGCGCAGATCGAGAAGGTCGAGCGCAGGGGGGCCGGGAAGGTTCTCGTGCTGATCGTCGGCGGGCAGCGGACGGAGGTCGTCGTCGACGAGATCCTCGTCGGCGCCGGGCGCGCGCCCAACGTCGAAGGGCTGGGCCTCGAGACCGTGGGCGTCGAATTCGATGCCCGCCGCGGCGTTCGGGTCGACGATCGCCTGCGGACGACGAATCCGCGGATCTACGCCGCCGGCGACGTCTGCATGGACTGGAAGTTCACCCATGCCGCCGATGCCGCCGCCAAGATCGTGGTCCAGAACGCCCTCTTCATGGGCCGCAAGAAGCTCTCGGCGCTCGTCATGCCCTGGTGCACCTACACCGATCCCGAGATCGCCCACGTCGGCCTCTACGAGCGCGATGCGGCGGCGCGCGGCATCGCGATCGATACCCATCAGGTGCCGATCGCCCGCGCGAATCGCGCCGTCACCGACGGCGAGGAGGAAGGCCTCGTCAAGGTCCACGTCCGCAAGGGCACGGACGAGATCCTCGGTGCGACGATCGTGGCCGCGCACGCCGGCGAGATGATCAGCGAAATCACGCTCGCGATGACGAACCGGATCGGGCTCGGCGCCTTCACGAACGTGATCCATCCCTATCCGACCCAGGCCGAGGCGATCAAGGCCGCCGCCGGGCTCTATACCCGGACGCGCCTCACGCCGCGCATCAAGCGCCTCTTCGAGGCCTGGATGCGGTGGGTTCGGTAGCGCGGAAGAAGAGGGGGGAGCTTTGAGAATCGCACTCGTGGCGTGGATCGCGTGCAGTCTCCTGACGGGCTCGGCCCGGGCGATGGATCTCGAGCTCTACGGCGCTCTTCTCGAGCGGCATACCGTGGCCGTCGACGACATCGCTTCGACGCGTGTCGACTACGGTGCGCTCGCGAAGAGTGCGGACTGGGATCGGCTCGTGCGCAGTCTCGCCGCGAG
The DNA here is from genome assembly GCA_041389425.1 of Myxococcota bacterium. Taxonomy (GTDB): domain Bacteria; phylum Myxococcota_A; class UBA9160; order UBA9160; family UBA4427; genus UBA4427. The sequence goes on along the minus strand of JAWKRX010000002.1, from coordinate 317,681 downwards.
CGATCCGGAGCAGCTGGCGTCGCGCGCGGAGAAGCTCGCCTTCTGGATCAACGCCTACAACGTCCTCGCGATCGAGATCGTGCGGAGGCACCATCCGATCGACGGCATCCGTTCGATCGGAAGCCTGTTCTCGCCGGTCTGGAAGCGACCGGCCGGATCGATCGGAGGGCGCGACTACACGCTCGACGAGATCGAGCACCGGATCCTGCGGCCGATGGGCGAGCCGCGCATCCATGCGGCGATCGTCTGTGCCTCGAATTCCTGCCCGCCGCTGCGGCGCGAGCCCTACCGGGCCGATCGGCTCGACGCGCAGCTCGACGACAACGTGGGCCGCTGGCTCGCCGATCCGCGCAAGGGCGCCCGGGTCGATCGCGCCGCGAAGACGCTCTGGCTGAGCCCCATCCTCGACTGGTTCGAGGAGGATTTCCGGGAAGGCGTGGTCCCGTTCGTCGCGCGCCATGCGCCGCCGCCCGTCGCCGAATGGATTCGCGAGCAGGGCCCTGCGCTCCGCATCCGCCATTTCGACTACGACTGGTCGCTCAACGACATCCGGGCGAGCGGCGCGCCCGGCGCGCAGTCCCGCCTCGATCGGAGCCCCGGCCCGAAGACTCGTCCGGATCGACACGACGCCCCGCCGGCCGGCCCGGGAGCCGGATCCCGGACCTAACGCCCCCAGAGCTGCCCATCGCCGGCGAGGTACCGGACGACGTCGACCGCGTCGATCGCGAGCGAAATGCCCGCGATGACCAGGTAGAAGCGGAGATAGGCGCCGAAGACACTGCGCAGGGGATGGAGCGGCCGGCGGGCCAGCAGGATCCAGGCCCAGACGGGGCCCCAGAAGACGAGATGGGCCAGGCCGAGCAGGCGGACATAACCCACCTGCTCGTAGAGCATGCCCATCGCGAGGCCCGCTGCGACGAAGCCGATCAGGATCGCGATCGGCTCGGGGCGAACGCGCCAGCGCCCGTCGACGCGCCCGGCGACGAAGAGCAGCGCGCCGAGATTCGCGGCGACGAGGATCTGGATCCACGCGCGCAGCCAGAGCGGCTCCGTCGCCATCGCCTCGGCCAGGGATTTCGGGAGCTCGGCTTCCATCGGGAACCTCTCTTTCGCCGGCTCGGCTTCGCAAGGCCTTCGACTCGCGACCGGGGCATGCCGCGTTCCCGATCGAGTCGACCTCCGGCCGGCGCCGCGCGGCTTGGTCGCGGGTGGATCCGCCCCTCCTGCTCCCACCGTCAATCCAGGAGCCCGCTGCGGCACGCACTCCGACATCGGATCATGATCGATTGCTCGAGCCCAGCCTCCCGGAGGCGGGCGATCTCGCGATATTCCGGATCGAGCAGGAGCTTCGCGAATGCTTCGAAGTCGGGCAATTCGACCACGAAGAAGACGCTCGGCTTCCAGTCGCCGATCAACGAGAGCTCGGGCTCGTAGGCCTCGACGATCCGCGCGCCGAAGCGGCTCATGATCGGTCCGGCCGCGCGCGCGAACTGCGCATACTGCTCGGATCCGCCGTCCGGCCTGAACCAGAGTGCGTTCAGCATGTAGATCCGATCGTCGGGTCGCTTCACGGAGGGCTCGGCTCGCGTCTTCGTTCGTTCGTTCGAGTTCACCCGAGAGGTCGATCGCGGGCGCTCGGGCCCCGTGCGGCTCAGCCCGCTCGGCCTCGCCCAGCCTCGCGCGGCCCGAACGGAATACGCCCGAACGTCCGGCGCGGTTACCCGATCGCAGCGCTTCGAACAGGGCGCCGTAACCAGTCGCTCGATCCGCCCGTATCCGGTTCACCCACGCATCGAGCGCCGCCTGTTCCGGTCCCGGACGCAGTCGCCTCGCTGGCTCGAGGAGAGTGCATGACGACCCTGCTCCGCCACGTGTTCGCGTCGATCGACGAGCTCGCGCCCCGCATCGCATTTCTGCCGCTGCTCCTCTTCCGGGTGACCGTCGGATGGGTCTTCCTGCAGAGCGGCTGGGGCAAGCTGCACAATCTCGAAGGCGTCACCGGGTTCTTCGTCTCGCTCGGGATTCCGGCGGCCCATCTCCAGGCGCCGATCGTCTCCGGGATCGAATTCGGGGGCGGGCTCCTGCTGCTGCTCGGGCTCGCGACCCGCGTCGCGGCGGCGCCGCTCGTCGGTGTCATGGCCGTCGCGATCGGCACGGCGCTCTGGGCGGACATCGAGGATCTGTCGGATCTCCTCGCGCTGGCCGAGTTCGGATACATCGTGATCCTGATCGCACTCGTCGTCTTCGGTGGCGGTGTCCTTTCGCTCGATGCGGTGGTCCGTCGCCGCCTCGCGAGCCGGTCCTGAAGGCGGATTTTCGGAAGCGCTGGCGCGAACGCGACGCGCGCCGGCGACGAGGATTCTGCGTCGCTCAAACCATGGGCCCGATCCGGGCCCGCATTCGGAGGATCGAGAAATGATCGGAAATCGAAATCAGGCGCTGGCGACCGTCGTCGCGGGACTCTTCGCGTTGGGCGCGGGCCAGGCCTTCGCCGCCGACGAGGCGCCTGCGGCCGAGAAGATCAAGTGCGAAGGGGTGAACAGCTGCAAGGGCCATGGCTCGTGCAAAACGGCCAGGAACGCCTGCGCCGGCAAGAACGGATGCGCGGGCCAGGGCTTCACGATGTTGACGCCGGAGGAATGCGAGGCGGCGAAGGCGAAGATGAGCGACGAGAAGAACTGAACCGTTTCCGGATGCCCGGGATCAGGCCGCATTTCGCTCCCCATCTCCCCGGCCTGATCCCGGGACATCCCCGGATGTCCGCATGACGCATCGCCTGCCGCGTACGGCGCCCGCCACGAAGTTCCTCGGGATCGGGGTCGGGCTGCGCCCGATCCACCATGCCGAGATTCTCGAAGGGGCGTCCCCGGATCGCCTCGGGATCGATTGGTTCGAGGCGATCAGCGAGAACTACATGGGGCCGGGCGGTCGCCCGCTGCGGATGCTGGATGCCGTCCGATCGCGCTTTCCGATCGCCTTGCACGGCGTCTCGTTGAACATCGGCTCGGCGGATCCCCTCGACGACGAACATCTCGGCCGGCTCGACGCCGTCGCTCGGCGCTTCGAGCCCGAGTGGATCACCGATCATCTCTGCTGGACCGGCATCGACGGCCGCGCCCTCCACGATCTGCTCCCGCTGCCCTTCACGGAGGCGGTGATGGATCACGTCGTGGAGCGGATCGCCCGCGTGCAGGATCGCCTCGGCCGCCGCATCGCGCTCGAGAACGTCTCGACCTATCTCGCCTTCCACGAAGACGAAATGCCCGAATGGGAGTTCCTGAATGCCGTCGCCGCGCGGGCCGACTGCGGGATCCTCTTCGACGTCAACAACGTCTTCGTCTCCGCCCACAACCACGGCTTCGACGCCGAAAAATACGTCGATGCGATTGCGGGCGAGCGCGTCTTCCAGGTCCACCTCGCGGGTCCGAGCGAAGCGGGCGCGCTGCTCGTCGATACCCACGACAGTCCCGTCCGGGACGAGGTCTGGCGCCTCTACGAACGATTCGTGCAGCGAGTCGGTCCGATCTCCACGCTGATCGAGTGGGACGAATCGATCCCACCCCTCGCGCGCGTGGCCGAGGAGGCCGCGAAGGCGCGCGCGATTCTCGATCGCCTCGGAGCGGCGGGGGAGGGCGCATGAGCGAATCGATTCCGCTTGGCGCGCTGCAGCGCGCGTTCGCGCGCTCCGTCACCGGCGACGGCGGCGACCGGGGCGAAGACTCGCGCCGCGCCGCCGATGCGGCTCCGCGCTTTCCCCTCTTCGATCGGATTCGCGCGGATCGGGACGTTCCGGCGGGCGATCGGCTCTGGATCTACGAGCACGCCCAGTTCGCGCGCCTCCACGACGTCCTGCGCGAAGACTTCGGCGCGCTGCGCGCAGCGCTCGGCGACGACGCGTTCCACGATTTCGCGAAGCTCTACACGATGGCCCATCCCTCGCGCAGCTACTCGCTCCGCTTCCTGGGCGAGCGGTTTCCGGCGTTCCTGGCGGGCCCGATCGCCCAGCCGCTGATCTCGCGCTGGCCCTTCGCGGCGGACCTCGCCGCCTTCGAGTGGACGCTCGTCGATCTCTTCGACGCGCCCGACGACCCGACGCTCGGGCGCGAAGCGCTGGCCGTGATGGCGCCGGAGCGCTGGCCGCTGCTCCGCTTCGAGTGCGTTCGCGCTTCCCGGCTCGTTCGTTTCGACTGGCCCGTTCAGAGCCTGCACGAGGCCTGGTCGGCCGACCTCCCGCTGCCGGCGATCGCGCCGGCGCAGACGACGATCCTCTTCCACCGTCGCCGCGAGCGTGTCGTCCATCGCGCGATCGCTGCCCTCGAAGCGCAGGCGCTCGGGCTCGTCGCCAGCGGCGCGGATTTCGAGGCGATCTGCACGGCGATGGCGAGCGCGCTCGGCGACGCCGAGGGGCCGCGATTCGTGCTCGCGCTGCTCGAGCGGTGGATCGCCGAGGAGCTGCTCGTGGCGATCGCGGATCCCGAGGCCGCGGACTGAAGGCGTGGTCGATCGGGCCGCGCCGGGGGCGCTTTCAATCGCGTCGGAATCGATTCGCGAGCAGGCGCGTTGCGAGCGCGACCGGGAGCGTCAACACGGCCGCCGCGAAGAGCGGCGCGAGTACGTGCGAGACGAGCCGATGAAAGCCGCTGGCCGCCTCACAGCTCGCATGCACGATGATGGCGCCGAAGGCCACCCCGCCGATGATCGCCAGGGCAGTCGAGGTGCCCGGGCGACGCAGGACGGCGTAGGCGATGAATGCGCAGCTGGCGAGGGCCGACGAGATCCCCAGGACCGTCGAATGGCCGATGCACGAGAAGCATGCGATCAGCTCCCGGGCGTCGAAGCGCAGCTCGGCCACGCTGGTCGAGAGCACGCCACTGGTGATCGCGACGATGCCGCCGAGGATCGCGCAGGCGAGGCCGGCGCGGGTCGTCGCCTCGCGTCCGGGAACGGACGAGGCGAGGGCGCCGAGGGTCGAGCCGATCGCGACGAGGCCGAGCCCGGCGAGGATCGAGAGAAAACCCGGATCCGACCAGTCGGGATGATCCCAGGGCCGGGGTGGCGTATCACCCAGCCACTGCAGGGTGAGGAAGACCGCGAGCCAGAGGCAAGCGCCCGCCGCGACCACCGCGCGCAGCGGCGGGATCGGGCGGACGGGGCGGAGCGATCGCGCGAGGCCCCGGATGCGGTCTTCGGCCGTCTGCATGGTCAGCGGTCCGTCCTGCGCAGCAGCGATCGCAGCGCCTGGTAGCCCCGATGCGCGCGCACCTTCAACGCGCCCTTCGTCACACCGGCGCGCGCTGCGGCGTCCGCGACGGAGAGTCCTTCGAGATGGATCATCTCCACGGCCTGACGCTGCGCCTGCGGCAACGTCGACAAGGCCTGCTCGAGATCGGGCGAGAGCGCTTCGTGTTCGCCCGCCGGCGCCGGCTCGGCGGCGCGGTCGGCGACGCGCTCCTGCTCGAGCGGCAGCTCCCGGGGAAGCTGGCGGGACCGCATCCGGACCCAATCGATCGTCGCGTTGCGCACGATCGCGTTGAACCAGGGCGTGAAGGGGCGATCGGCGCGGTAGCTATGCCGGGCGCGGTGGATCGACACGAGTGCGTTCTGCACGATGTCCTCCCGCGCGGCAGAATCCGAGATGCGAGCACCGACCTGCCGGCGCGCGCGCGGAAGCAGCTCGAGCAGCAGCTTCTCGTACGCGGCCGAGTCGCCCGCCTGCGCGGCGACCATCCAGGCCCGCCAGGCGTCCTCGCGCTCGTTCTCCCTCTGGCGTCGTTCGTCCATACGCTCCCGGCTCGGACGAGGTTACCCGCGCGGCGGAGGCTACTGGATCGACTCCGGGCGACCAATCTCGGCCCCGGGGAAGAGCGGCGGCGGATCAGGCGGCGGGGGCCCGGCCTCTGCGGCCCCGCGGCCCGTTGATCCGATCCTCGAGGTCGACCTCGACCCGCCCCTCGACGACCCGCACCCGGAAGCACGGGATCGGGAAGCCGTCGGCATGATCCGGGTCGAAGCCGGTGCGCACGTCGTAGCGCAGGCCATGCGCCGAGCAGACGATGATGCCGTCGTCGAAGCGGCCCTTCGAAAGGGGGAAGCCCGCGTGGGGGCACGCGTCTTCCATCGCATGGATCGCATCGCCGATGCGGTAGAGGCCGAGCGCGATCCCGTCCACCGAGACGCGCAGGCCGCGCGACGGCGGAATCTCATCGAGTCGGGCCACCGATACGAACGCCAAGCTCCCCTCCTCGCGTCGCACGGGGCGACGCCGATCGGGGGCTCAACATGCCGCAAGCCCGTCCGCCGACCAAGCGGTCTCCCGCCCGGGCGCGAAGCACGGGAATGCGGCCGTTCGGGCCGGGGCCCGTTCGATCAGTTGCGCGCGAGCGAGGCCGGGATCGAAGAGGGCGTGCCGCCGGTGCGGACGACGCAGGTCTCGAAGCCGGTGCCCTGATCGCTCGAGCATTCCATCCGGGTGGGGCCCGTGAGCAGGACGTTGAGGCGTTGATCGACCCGGGCATTGGCATTCTTGTAATGCTGGTCGAGATCGACGCTGGAATTCGACCAGGCGGCGAGCGGGTCCTGGCTCGGGGCGACGTCGACGCTGCCGGCGCTCGCCTGTCCGGCGAAGGCGGCTGCGAAGAAGACGGCGGAAAGGATCGTGACATGGAATCGTGAGGGGGGTCGCATGGGGGCTCCTTGGTTGCGGGCCTCCTATCGGACCCTCGATGGATCGCTTGAGGGCTTCTTCCGTCTGCGTTGAAACAAATCACCGGCGGGACCGGCAGCTGCGGTGCAGTCCCGGGCGTGAGGCGCGATCCAGGGCTGCCGCGCGGCGATCCGGCTGGTGACCGCCCCATTTCGTTGCACGGGATCGGGTAGGTGAATTCCAGGACCGCCGGACTAGACTTGCCCGGCCTCGGCGAGGCATCCGGAACGGCGAAGCCAGGAAACGATCCCGGGAAAGGGAGACAGGCGATGAAGCTCTGGGACGAGCAGCTCGAAGGCATGCGTGCGGAAGCGCGCAACATGCTCCAATACCTGCCCGCGCTCGCGCAGCCCGATGCCGGCCTCGATCCGTTGACCCGCGCCCGCCTGATCCGGGAGGGCTTCGTCGCCGTGACGGCGAATGCGCCGAAATCCGAGCGCGCCGAGCCGATCACGATCCCCGGTCCGGCCGGCCCGGTGCCCGCCCGCCTGTTCCGGCCGAAGGGCCGGGCGCGCGGCCTCTATCTCCATCTGCACGGCGGCGGCTGGATCCTCGGCAGCCCCGAGATGGGCGACGCGACGAACGAACGCCTCGCCGAACGCTTCGATCTCGCCGTCCTCTCCGTCGACTATCGCCTGGCACCCGAGCATCCCTATCCCGCCGGCCCGGACGACTGCGAAGCCGCGGCGGCCTGGCTCCTCGACAAGGGCCTCGCCGAGTTCGGCTCCGACCGGCTCTTCATCGGCGGCGAGTCGGCGGGCGGTCATCTGACGCTCGTGACGGGCCTGCGCGTGCGCGATCGCCTGCGCAGCGGCGATCGGCTGCTCGGCCTCAATCTCGTGTTCGGCTGGTACGACGTGAACGGCACGCCTTCGCAGCGCGGCAACGGTGGCCATCCCGACATGCTCGATCCGGAGGGGCTTCGCTTCATGGTCGACTGCTTCACGCCGGGCATGAGCGAAGAGGCGCGTCGGAGCCCCGACATCTCGCCGCTCTTCGCGGATCTCGCCGGACTGCCGCCGAGCCTGATCTCGGTCGGGAGCCTCGACCATCTGCGCGACGACTCGCTCTTCCTGGCGCCGCTGCTCGCGTGTGCCGGCGTCGACGTCGAGCTGCAGGTCTATCCCGATTCGCCGCACGGCTTCCAGGCGCTGCCGACGCAGATCGCGAAAGTGTTCAACGAGCGCAGCGAGATCTGGATGGAGCGGGTGATGAAGGCGGCCGGGGTCTAGCGGGACGTGGCCCGGGCCCCTGCGCTGCGACGACGCGCTCGCGAGGGCGCGAAGGAGAGATCGCGATGAACGATTGGAAGGGCAAGGTCGCCGTCGTGACCGGCGGCGCAGGCGACATCGGCAAGGCGATCGCGCGCGGGCTCCTGCGCAAGGGCGTGAAGGTCGTGATCTCGGACGTCGAGCAGGGCGCGATCGATCGCGCGCTCGCCGAGCTCGCGCCCCTCGGCGACGTGCGCGGCGTGCGGACCGACGTCTCGAAGCCCGAGCAGGTCGAGTCCCTCGCCGAGCAGGTCTACGCGGCCCATGGCGCCTGTCATCTGGTCTTCAACAACGCCGGCGTCGGGGCGCCCTCGGTCAACGTCTGGGAGACGACGGTCAACGACTGGAAATGGGTCCATGGCGTCAACGTCATGGGCGTCGTCCACGGCATCCAATCCTTCGTGCCGCGCATGATCGCCGGCGGCCAGCCGGGCCGGATCATCAATACGTCCTCCGGCGACGGCGGCATCGCGCCGCTCGGCGGGCAATCGGTCTATGCCTCCAGCAAGGCCTGCGTCTCGATCATCACGGAATGCCTCGAGACCCAGCTGCGCGCCCAGCATCCGCAGCTGAAGGCGACGATCTTCTATCCGGCCGGCGGCGTGCTCAAGACGGGGATCTGGAACTGCGATCGCAACCGGCCGAAGGAGCTCGCGCGCGAGAAGCCGTCGGGCCAGCCCGAGGATCTGATGGGCGCCTTCATGAAGGCAGCCGAGGAGTCGGGCATGCAGATCCAGTTCCAGGACCTCGACGCCCTCGCCGAATCGCTGCTCAAGGATCTCGAGGCGGAGAAGTTCGTCTCGATGATCGGCATCGAGGGCGCGGGCGAGACGCTGCGGCAACGCGCGGAGAAGATCGGCCGCGGCGAGGCGCCGATCGACGAGCATTCGTATCTCGCCTGACGGGCGGGATCCCGGAGCGCGGGACGAAGGCGGCGCGCCGCCGCCTCCGCTCCCGCGCTCGGATGCCTACGGCTGGTACGTCGTCGGCCTCCTCACGCTCGTGTACGTGCTCTCGTTCCTCGATCGGCAGATCCTCTCGCTGATGGTCGTCGATCTGAAGAGCGGCCTCGCGATCGAGCGCGACTGGCAGGTCGGCTTCCTGATGGGGCCGGCCTTCGCCGTCTTCTACACCCTCTTCGGCTTCCCCTTCGGACGGCTCGCCGACCGCGCGAATCGCACGCGGGTCATCGCCTTCGGGCTCGGCGTCTGGAGCCTGATGACCGTCGGCTGCGGCATCGCGCGGCAGTTCTGGCAGATGGCGGCGATGCGCGTCGGTGTCGGCATCGGCGAGGCGTCGCTCTCGCCCTCGGCCTACTCGATCATCAGCGACGTCTTCGCGCCCAACAAGCTCGCGCGGGCGATCTCGGTCTATGCGAGCGGGATCTACCTGGGCTCGGGGCTCGCCTTCATGCTCGGCGGGCGCGCGGTGACCAGCCTGCGCGGGACGGAAGCCTGGCAGCTGCCGCTGGTCGGCGCGGTCGAGGGCTGGCAGAAGGTCTTCTTCTTCGTCGGGCTGCCCGGGCTCGTGGTCGTGCCGATCCTGCTGCTCACCCTGGCCGAGCCCGTACGCCGGGGCGTGATCGTCGTCGCGGGGGGCACTTCGGCGATCGGTCTTCCGCTCTCGCATGCCTTCGCGTTCGCGCGCCGGAACTGGCGGGCACTCGCGACCCATCATCTGGGCTTCGCCCTGCTCTCGTTCTCGAGCTACGGCGCGAGCGCCTGGCTGCCCTCGATGTTCCAGCGTGTGCACGGCTGGAACGTCGCGGACTTCGGCTTCGTGTACGGGATCATCGTGTTCGTCGGCTCGTCGGCCGGGGCGATCGCCGGCGGCGTCTTCGCGGATGCACTGGCGCGGCGCGGCCATCTCGATTCGAAGATCCGGGTCGGCTGGCTCGCGGCGATGGCCTGGCTGCCGTTCGGGATCGCGTTCCCGCTGGTCGCAAACGGTGCGCTCGCGATGGCCCTCGTCGCGCCGGCGGCGTTCTTCGCGGCGATGCCCTTCGGCGTCGCACCGGCCGCCATCCAGGAGATCACGCCCAACAACCTGCGCGGCCAGATCTCGTCGATCTATCTCTTCGTGATCAACCTGATCGGCCTCGCGATCGGGCCCCTCGTGATCGCGCTCTTCACCGACTACGTCTTCGACGAGGCGCGCTACGGCGCGAGCGGCATCCGCTGGTCGATGCTCTCGACGACGGCCTTCGCCCATGTCGTCGCCGCGCTGCTCCTCGGCCGGGGGCTCGCGGAGTTCAGGCGCGCTCTCGCGTGCTCGCCGCCGCCTTGAGATAGACGGTCGCGACGTCGCTCTCGTCGAGGAAGCCGACGACGGCGCCGCGCTCGTCGACGACCGGCACCTCGCGCAGCCCTTCGGTGACGATCCGCTCGGTCGCGAGGCGCAGATCGTCTTCGGGCCGGACCGAGACCGGCGGCCGCATCAGATCCGCTGCGATCGCCCAGGGCAGATCGGGCCCTTCGTTCGCGAGGATGCGCAGCCCGTCCGAGGTCACGAGGCCCGCCATCCGCCCGTCCGCATCGACGACCGGGAAGACGTCCTGCCAGGTCGACTCGCTGATGCGCGCCAGCATCTCTCGCGCGGGCGTCTGTGGATCGAAGCGCACGTAGGGTCGACCGTGACTCATCAGCTCGGCGACGCGCGTCGATTTCAGGACGTCGACGAGCAGCGCGTCGCGGTGGACGGGCGATTCCCGCAGCGTCGGGACTTGCGCCGGATAGAGCGTCTGGCGCCGGAGCGCGACGAAGGCGATGCCCTGGGCCAGCATCAGCGGCACCAGCAGGTCGTAGTTCCCCGCCAGCTCGCAGACGAGCACGAGCGCCGCGAGGGGGACGTGCGCGATGCCCCCATAGAAAACGCCCATCCCGACGAGCGCGAACGCCCCCGGATCGATGGCGGGATCGCCGAGCACGATCTGGGCGGCGCGGCCGAACGCGCCGCCGAACAGGCCGCCGATCGCGAGCGAGGGCGCGAAATCCCCGGCGCTGCCGTCCGAGCCGATCGTGAGCGACGCGGCGACGATCTTCGCGAACGAGAGCATCAAGAGAAGGAAGACGCCGCTCATGCCCGGCGGCAGCCAGTCCGCGCCGCTGATCGCGGCCTGCACCGCACCGTAGCCGCCCCCGAGAATGCCGAAGCCATGCCCGGCGGTGACCGAGCGCGCGCCGGCGTAGAGCAGGATCGGCGTACAGAATGCGCCGAGCAGCAGACCGCCGAGCGCGGGGCGCGCCCAGTCGGGGATCGGCAGGCCCTGGAAGACGCCACGGGCGATCCGGAGCGCGCTCACGAAGCCGGCGGCCATGCCCGCGAGCAGCAGCGCCAGCAATCCGTAGAGCGGCAGATGACCCGGGACGAAGGGAAATCGCAGGGCGTGGGTGAAGAGCGTGCTCTCGCCGAAGATCGAGATCACGACGGAGTAGGCGACGACGCTCGAGAGAATCGAGGGGACGAGGGCGTCGGCCTCGAAGCCGTCGCGGTAGAGGATCTCGACGGCGAGCAGCGCGGCGCCGAGCGGGGTGCGGAAGACGGCGGCGATGCCGGCCGCGATGCCGGCGACGAGCAGGATGCGGCGCTCGCGCGGGCTGACGCGCAGCGCGTTCGCGACGAGCGAGCCGAGGGCGCCGCCGATCTGCATCGTCGGTCCCTCGCGGCCGCCGGCGCCGCCGGTGCCGAGGGTGAAGAGCGAGGCGAGCGTCTTGATCCACACGACGCGCCGGCGGACGATGCCGTCCTCGCGGTGGAAGGCCTCGATCGTCGCGTCGCCGCCGCCGCCGCGGGTCTCCGGGGCGAAGCGGGTGAGCAGGCCGCAGGCGAGGCCACCGAGGGCGGGGAGCAGGATCAGGAGCCAGGGGCGGAAGGGCGTCTGGCTCGGCCCGAGCGAGAGCGTCTCGCCATGGGCGCGCAGCACCGAATAGCCCGCGACCTCCTCGAGCAGCAGGTACTGGAGGACTTCGACGGCTGCGAAGAAGAAGGCACCGACGAAGCCCGCGGCGACACCGACGAGCGTCGCGTGGAAGAGCGTCCGGCCGACGATCCCGAGATCGAGGGGGCTCGCGTCGGCCGCGATGTTCGGCAGCACCAATGCGTCGCGGAGCGTCCATGCGCGCCGGCGGCGGCGGGGCCCGCCCGGTTCGTCCGGCTCGGCGCCGCCCGTCGGCTTCGATTGGTCGGGAGGCTCAGCCACCCCAGAGCTCCAGCAGCTCGGCCGCGGTGGCGCGGGTCGTGATGCGGGCGAGGCCGTGGTCGACGACCTGCTTCGCGTAGTCCATCGGATAGCCGGCGACACAATCGGTGGCGAGCACCACGTGGTAGCCGTGATTGAGCGCTTCGATGACGACGCCCGGAATGCCCACGTTGAGCGAGACGCCGGTCGCGACGACGGTCTCGACGCCGAGCGAGCGCAGCCCCATGTCGAGATTCGTGCCGTGGAAGGGCGACATGCCGTGGGTACGCACGGTGTCGAGATCCGCGGGATCGGGGCCGAGCTCGGGGATCACGTCCGCGGCGGGCTCGCCGAGCACGAGATAGTCCGGATCCTCGAGCATCCGGTTCACGAGCGGGATGTTGAAGAAGCTTCCCTTGCGATCGCGCCGGAACGCGGCGCGACAATGCACCACCGGAACTCCCGCGCTGCGCGCGCCCGCGACGAGGGCGCCGAGCCGCTGCGGGATGCCCTCCGATGCGACGACGTCGGCGAGGGCGCGGATCGAGGCGAGATCCCCGACCACGCCGCGCTGCATCTCCATCGTGAGCACGGCGACCTTGCCCACCGCCGCGATTTCCGAGAGTCGACCCATTCCCATTTCTCCTTCTGAGCGCGGTGAGCGCGGGTTCAGTGGTGACCGCGTTCGGGCGCTGCCGGTGCGAAGACCTCCCGGCCATCGACCTCGACGCGGATCCGGCGAAGCTTCATCTCGAAGATCCGCCATTTCCCGTCCGGATCCTTTCGGTAGCGCTCGTAGTACCAGCCGACGCCCCAGAGCGTTCGCCGCGGGCTGCCTTCCGGAAACCAGAGCATGTCCTCCATCGCCCAGGTCCCGACGGCGGTCGTCGGGCTGGTCAGCTCGATGATGGGGGTATGGCCGTGGTGGCAGGTCTTCACGCCTTCGAGGATCGGGGGAAGGAAGTCGACGAAGGCCTGGCGGCCCTTGAGCAGGGGCGAGTCGTCCTGGGTCGTATCGATCGTGCAGTCGACGCAGAACACGTCGGACCATTCGAGCCAACGCTTCTGGTCCATCAGCAGGAAGTAGCGGGCCTTCAGCTGCTTGATCTGTTCGATCTCCACGAGCGCTTCGGGGGTCATGGCTTCTCCTCGGGATGGGCGCGGCCGGGCCGGGACGGCTGGGATCGGGGAACCCTCGCGCGGGACCCGGGCTCGCCGCAAGGGCTGGGCCCGCGGGGTATGTGCTGCGCAGGACTCAGGCAAATGCGATGCGAAAAAACCCCTCTAGAAGGCTCGGGTTCATCCAGACGGCGGTACGGCCGATGGGATCGCGGTCGGGGTTGAAATCGACATTGATTTTCATTTTCCAGGACCGTAGACTGCGCCCGACTCAGAAGACAGGGATGGACGCCATGCTCGTTTGTCATTGCCGCGGAGTTTCGGATCGCCAGATCAAGCGGGCCGTGAAGAACGGCGCCGCTTCGCTCCGCGAGGTCGCCCGGGCGACCGGGGCCGGCATGCGCTGCGGCGGGTGCCGGGAGAACGTCGCGAAGGTCGTCGAAGAAGCGATCCAATGCGAGTTCCGACCGAGCTCGGTGTCGACGATGATCCGCCTCGAGCTGCCCGTTCCCGCCGAGAGCTAGTCCCCCGATCGACGCCCGGGCTTCCCTGAACGCCCGGGCCCCCTCGAAAGCCGCAGCCGCTCCCCGAATCCGATTCCCGAGAACGCTCATTCGCTGCCGTTCGATTCGTCGAAGGGCGCGTAGTGCTCGTGCTGGGGCAGCTCGTCGCGAATCGTGTACCAGCTGGCCTTCGAGGCGACGAAGATGTGGGCCTCGGGCGTGATGCCCGAAGGATCGTCGAGGCTCCCGATCGCGACGAACTCGTGCTCGGGCAGCGCGGCGTGGCGGAAGAAGAGCCGCGAGCCGCAGCCGGCGCAGAACGAACGCACGACCGCTTCCGACGAGGCGTGGCCCGTCAACCGGTCGGCGCCCGTGACGATCTCGATCGCATCGCGGCGGATGCGCCCGAAGGTCGCGAAGGGCGCGCCATGGGCGCGGCGACACATCGAGCAATGGCAATGATCGACCGGCCCGATCTCGCCGCGAATCTCGAAGCGGATCGCCCCGCAGAGACATCCTCCCTTCGCCATCGTCGCTTCCTCCTTTTTCGCTCGAGCCCTGCGGCCGGGCGCCGCCGGGCCCGGCCATCGGCATCGCGCTGCGCCGCCGGCTCAGTCCGCGTGCGGCGCCGAGCAGCGGGCCATCAATCGAAGCCGAGTGTCTTCATGTCCACGACGTTGCGCAGCGGCTCCCCCGCGCAGAATCGCTTGACGTTGTCGTAGAAGAGATCGAAGACGTCGTCCATGTAGCGATCCACCGAGACCGACGAATGCGCCGAGATGTAGACGCCCGGCAGGTCCCAGAGCGGACTCGCCGCATCGAGGGGCTCGGGATCGAAGACGTCGAGGATCGCGGCGGCGAGCGGCTCCTCCTTCATGACCCGGGCGAGCTCCGCCTCGTCGAGCAGCGAGCCGCGCGCGACGTTGACGAGCACCGCCCGCCGCGGCATCGCCGCCAGTGCCTTCGCATCGATCAGATGCTGGGTCTCGGTCGTCGCGGGCGCCGCGATGACGACGGCGTCGCACTCGCCGAGCATCTCGTGCAGGGCGGTCGTCGGATAGAGGCGGTCGCAGTCGGGATCCGTGTCGCCCGGACGGACGCTGCGGCGCAGGCCGAGCACCCGGCAGCCGAAGGCCCGCGCGCGCACGGCGACGGCGCGCCCGATATGGCCGAGGCCGACGATCCCGATCGTCGAGCCGGCGAAGGTGCGGCCGTAGCTGCGCTCGAAGCGGTGGGCACGCTGGAACTCGTCGGCTTCGCGCAGGCGCTTCCAGACCTGCAGCAGCCGGCCGATCACCCATTCCGCCATCGAACCCGAGCTGAGCCCGGAGCAATTGGTGAGGACGACACCCCCGCGCGCGAGCCCGAGCCGCCCGAACTGCTCGACGCCGGCGCCGCAGCCCTGGACCCAGCGCAGCTTCGGCGCGCGCTCGGCCAGGCGATCCGGCGTGTGCAGCCCGAGAAAGACGTCGGCGCAGGCAAGGGCGGCCTCGCGCTCGCGGGCGACGGATTTCGCCCAGGGCGGCGGCTCGGCATGGGGCTCCCCGGGCGAGACCGAGAGCCAATCGCCCTCCGGATCGATCGGCAGGACGACCGGCTCGACGCCGGGCAGGGCAGCGAGGCGCTCGAGGTACTGGGGCGCGGTGAGCGGCGGAAAGCCCAGGCAGACGCGGATCGGTTCCTGACCTTGCATGACGGGAGTCTCCGAGGACGTTCGAGGGGGCGGTACGGGCCCCGCCGAGTCTCGCCCTTTCGGCCCGGCCGTTCAATCGGACCGACGGGGGAATCCGGGAGCGCCGCTGGGCCGTCGACCCGATCGCCCGGCGGCACGATTGCTGGAAGAATCGACAACGCTGCACGGTCGCTGGGCGGCGGCGCGGCGCGCCGGGAGCGCGGAGACGATGCGGGCGGGCCGCGCAGCGTCGGCACGCCCGATGCAATGGCGTGGATCAGCGCTCGGGCTGCGGTGATCGGAGAATCGCCGCCGGAAACGAATGGAGGATGTCATGGGAAAGGCGTGTGCGTGGTGCGGTGCGATCCTGCGTGTCCTGGTCGGCACATCGGTGCCGACGAGTCATGCGCTCTGCCAGGGCTGTCTCGAAGATCTGAAGACGGCCCTCTCGTCCAATGGCCTGCGCGCGGGCGGACACACGCCGCATGCTCATTGAATCGGGCGCGAGTGGATCCCGCCGCCGGGGATCCCGGGTCGGCACGCGGCGCGGTGATGGGCACCGCGCCGCGCCGGCCTCCTCTCGCAGGCCGGCCTAACCCTTCAGCAGGTCCTTGGCGATCGCCCGGATCTGGATCTCGTCCGTCCCCGCATAGATCTGCAGGACCTTCGCGTCGCGCGCGAGCTGCTCGACGACGTATTCGGCCATGTAGCCGTTGCCGCCGTAGACCTGCACGGCTTCCATCGCGACCTCGACCGCCGCTCGCGCCGCGTAGAGCTTCATCGCCGAGGCCTCCGCGAAGGTCATCGAGCGGCCGTTCGCCGAGAGCTCGATCGTGCGGAAGACGAGGTTCTGCAGGTTCATGCGGGCGACCTCCATGCGCGCGAGCTTGTCCTGGATCAGCTGGTATTCGCCGATCGGGCGCTCGAACTGGATGCGCTCCCGGGCGTATTTGAGCGAGAGCTCGAGGCAGCGTTCGACGATGCCGAGCGCCATCGCGGCGACGCCGGAGCGCTCGGTCTGGAAGGTGTCCTTCGCGCCTTCGCGGCCGCCGCTCCGGGCCGCGAGCGCCGCTTCGCCGCCGAGCAGCCGATCCATGCCGACGCGCACGTCGGTCAGGAAGAGCTCGCCCGTCGGCGAGGAGTGCAGCCCCATCTTCTTGAGCGGGCCCGATTGCACGAAGCCGGGCAGGCCGCGATCGAGCACGAAGTTCAGGATCTTGCGTTCGCGGATGTCGACACCCGGCTCCTCGAGCTTGCAGATGAAGACGGTGGTATCCGCGTGGGGGCCGTTCGTGATGAAGGTCTTCGAGCCGTTCAGCACGAACTCGTCGCCCTCGCGCCGGGCCGACGCGCGCATGCCGCCGAAGGCGTCGGAGCCGGAGCCGGGCTCGGTGATCGCCCAGGCGCCGACCTTCTCGAGGGTCAGCAGGTCGAGGGCCCAGCGCTCCTTCTGGAGGGTCGTGCCCTTGGAGAGGATCGCCGCGCTCGTCAGCCCGACGCTGACGCCCATCGCCGTCACCATGCCCGGGCAGTAGCGGCAGAGCTCGATGATCGGGATCAGCGTCGCCGCCGCCTGGTCGGCGCGGGCGGCGGGATCGCCTCCGCCTCCGCCACCGCCCTTCTTCTGGCGCGGCTCGCCCGCCTTCTCCGCTTCGATCTGCTTGCGGAAGCGGGCGCGCGCCATCTCGTCCATGCCGAAGGCGGCGTACATCTTGCGCAGGATGCCGTAGGGCGGGAGGTCGCCGTGCTCGAGCGCCTCGACGTGGGGCACGACCTCCTGCTCCACGAACCGGCGCACCATCTCCCGGATCGTCTGCTGCGACTCGCTCCACTCGAACATCGGGGGTCTCCTCCTGGATTTCGCGCGCGAGTCTAGCCAGACTGCGGCGGCGGGCGGCTGACCGGCGTTCCGCGTCCGAGCGCGGGCGCGGTCGATGGGCACACGGCGCAGGGCCGGGGACCGGGCGCCCCGGAGCGGCGGGAGGCGGGATGAGGATGGATCGGGCGCGTTCGGGGCGACGGCTTGCGTGGCCGCTCGTCGCCGTTTCGGTGGTGGTTGCTCTGGGCCTCTTCGCTTTTTTTTCTGCCGATGGCGTGGCCTATCTGACCGACGTGCCGGAGGCCTGCGTCAACTGCCACGTGATGCAGCCTCAGTACAGCGCCTGGCAGAAGAGCGGCCACGCCGCCGTCGCCGTCTGCAACGATTGCCATACCCCCGCCGACCCCGTCGGCAAGCTCGCGACGAAGGCGCGCTCGGGCCTCGCCCATGCCTTCGCGTTCGCGACCGGCCGCTACGCCGACCCGATCCGCATCGCGCCGGCCTCCGTCGCGATCGCGCGGGCGAGCTGCGAGCGCTGTCATGGCGGGATCGCCGAGTCGATGGGCCACGGCGGCGTCCCGCGCGAAGAGCGCGATTGCCTCGATTGTCATGCGAGCACCGGCCACGCGGACTCGCGGTCGACTTTCTGATTCCAGGCGTTTCGATCGCCTAAGCTCACGCCGCCCGGTGTCCCACTCCCGCGCCCGGAGCCCCGGCCCGAGGCCGCACCGAATCCGAAGATCTGGAGACGAGCCCGATGGAGATCCGCCGAGTCCTCGAGGTCGATGCGATCGACCTCTCCGATTTCGCGTTCTGGAGTCGCCCGATCGAGGAGCGCGAGGGCGCCTTCGCGACGCTGCGCGCCGAGCGCCCGGTGCCCTTCACGAAGGAGCGCGGCCTGCCCGGGCTCGCGCTGCCCGTCGGCGCGGGATACTGGTCGCTGACGCGCCACGCCGACATCCTCGAGGCGAGCCGCAATCCCGAGCTCTTCAGCTCCGCCGCCGGTGCGACCTCGATCCAATCGCTGCCGGCGCAGTTCAACGAGTTCTTCGGCGGCATGATCAACATGGACGATCCGCGCCACGGCGCCCAGCGCCGGATCGTCTCCCGTGGCTTCACGCCCCGCGCCCTCGCACGCCTCGAGGAGGGTGTGCGGCGCCGCGCCGACGCGATGATCGATCGCGTCATCGAAAAGGGCGAATGCGATTTCGTCGCCGAGCTCGCCGCGCCGCTCCCGCTCGAGGTCATCGTCGATCTGATGGGGATCCCCGAGAGCGCGACGGGGATGGTCTTCCGCAATACCAACACGATCCTCGGCCTCGGCGATCCCGAGCTGATGGCCGGCGATCAGGATCTCGTCGGCACGGCGCTGCGCGCGGGCGCGGAGCTCGGCGCCTTGATGAAGGAGATGGCCGAGGACCGGCGCCGGAAGCCGCGGGAGGATCTGACCTCCGTCCTGCTGAATGCCGAGCTCGAGGGCGGCGCGCTGGCGAGCGAAGATCTGACTTCGTTCTTCGTGCTGCTCGTCGTCGCCGGCAACGAGACGACGCGCAACGCGATCAGCCACGGCATGAAGGCCCTCTGCGACCATCCGGACGAGCGCCGCCGCTGGCAGGCCGACTTCGAGGGGCTCGCCGCGACGGCGGTCGAGGAGATCGTGCGCTGGGCCTCGCCCGTGATCTTCATGCGCCGCAACCTGACGCGCGATACGGCGATGTTCGGCCCGCAGATGAAGGCCGGCGACAAGGTCGTGCTCTGGTATGCCTCGGGCAATCGCGACGAGGCGGTCTTCGCCGATCCGTTCCGTTTCGACGTCGGGCGCTCGCCGAATCCGCACGTCGGCTTCGGCGGCCCGGGCCCGCATTTCTGCCTGGGCGCGAACCTCGCGCGCCGGGAGATCCGCGTCGTCTTCGAGCGGATCTTCGCGCGCCTGCCGGATCTCGAGATCACCGGCCCGCCGGATCGCCTGCAATCGAATTTCATCCACGGCATCAAGCGGATGCCGTGTCGCTTCACGCCGGGGCGACCGCTCGGAGCTTGAGCGAGCCGCTCACGCCGGGGCGACCGCTCGGAGCTTGAGCGAGCCGCTCACGCCGGGGCGACCGCTCGGAGCTCGAGCGCGCCGCCGCGGGTCATTCGACCGACGGCGCGCGCGGCGCTTCCGACGAGCGCATCAATCGATCTTCGCCGCCTTCGCCGCCGCCTTGCCCGCCTGTCGCCCGAAGAAGCTGCCGCCGCCGATCGACATGCCGCTCGCATAATACCGGCCCGAGCGCGTGAGCCCCGCCGATGCGCGGCCGGCGGCGTAGAGGCCGGGGACGACCTGGCCGTCGACGGTCAGGACCTCGCCCGTCACCTGCGTGTCGAGGCCGCCGAGGGTGAAGGTCGCCCAGACGCTCTTGTCGACGGAGAGGTCGAGGGCCGCGAAGGGCGGATGGACGAGGGGGGTCACGTATTTGGCCGCCTTGTGGAAGACCGGGTCTTCGCCGCGCTCGGCGGCGCGGTTGTAGGACGTGACCGTGTGGACGAGCTGGCCTTCCGGGATGCCGAGGGATTTCTCGAGCTCCTCGATCGTCTCTTCGACGCCGGCCAGCTGATAGGGCACGATCGACTGGCCGTAGAGCGCATCGTCGACGATGAGATAGGCGCGGCCGTCGGCCTTCTGGGCGATCGCGTCGGTGACGCGGCCGTGGTAGCAGTCCTCGTTGATGAAGCGCTGGCCCTGGGCGCTGACGAGCAGGCCCTTGATGTGGCCGATGGGCGGGAAGAAGGCGGTCGTCATCAGGCCTTCGTGCATGTTGACGGCGGCGCCGCCGACGCCCATTCCCATCCGGATGCCGCTGCCGTCGCAGCCGTCGCTCCCGATCGGGTAGCGGCATTTCGCGAGATCGGGCGCGTAGTGCTCGACCATCGCGCGGTTCATGATGAAGCCGCCGGTCGTCAGGATGACGCCGCGGGTCGCGCGGATCGCGGATTCGCGGCCCTCGTGCTTCGTGATGAGGCCGACGACGCGGCCCGAGTCGTCGCGGACGAGGGTGAGGGCGCGCGTCTCGTTGCGGATCTGGACGCCGAGCTTCGTCGCGGCGTCGATCATCTGTTCGATGATGTAGGCGCCGGCGCTGCCCTGCTTCTTCGGCTTGTGGCCGCGCGGGACGGGCCTGGCTTCCTGGGAGAAGGGCCAGGCCTCCTCGTTGCCGGAATAGATGAGGCAATCGTCGGTCGGGGGGAAGATCACCTTGTCGGCGAAGAAGGTGTCCTTGAACTCGACACCGATGCTCTCGAAGAACGCGAAATGCTCGAGGCTCTGCTCGCAGTAGAGGCGGACCTTCTCGGGATCGGCGGTCGGGCCGGCGGCGGCGCGAACATGGGCCAGCATGTTCTCGTAGGAGTCTTCGAAGCCGGTCGCGTTCTGGACGCGAGTTCCCCCGCCGAAATAGATCGTGCCCTCGGAGAGCGCGGTCGCGCCGCCGCCGCGGGTCGCCTGCTCGAGGATCAGGGTCTTCGCGCCCGCCCGCGCCGCCTCGATCGCCGCGGCGCCGCCGGCCACCCCGAAGCCGACGACGACGACCTCGAATTCGTCGTCCCAGGCTTCGATGCTCGCCGCGCGGCGCGGCTGGGACGGGAGGGCGTTCGGGTCGGCCTTCGGGCTCATGTTCCTGGCTCCTGGGGTTTTCGGGCGCCGCGACTATAGCCGTGGCGCCGCGCGCCGGGGCGGCGTGTGCGGCGGATCGGGCGCGCGGGGTCGCGCTTCGGGACGTGGTATAAAGGTCGAAATCGAAGAGGGGGCAGTGCCGTGCAATTCGGTCTCATGTTCGCGAACGTCGGCCCCTTCGGTCAGCCCGAAGGCCTCGTCCATCTCGCCCGGACCGCCGAGTCGGTCGGCTTCGAGTCGCTCTGGACGGTCGAACACGTCGTCGTACCGAAGGGCTACCAATCGCAGTATCCGTACAGCCGCGACGGCCGCATGCCCGGCGCGGACGACGCGCCGATCCCGGATCCGCTGATCTGGCTCGCCTACGCCGCGGCGGTGACGACGAAGATCCGGCTCGCCACGGGCATCATCATCCTGCCCCAGCGCCATCCCTTCTACATCGCGAAGGAAGCGGCGACGCTCGACGTCCTCTCGCGCGGCCGCCTGATCCTCGGCGTCGGGATCGGCTGGCTCGAGGAGGAGTTCAAGGCGGTCGGTGTGCCCTTCGAGACGCGCGCTTCGCGCACGGAGGAGACGATCGATGCGATGCGCGCGCTCTGGGCGAAGGGTGCCTGCGAGCATCGCGGCAAGCATTATGCCTGGCCGAGCGTCGAGTCGAATCCGAAGCCGGTGCAGGCGCGGCTCCCGATCGTGATCGGCGGCCATACGAAGAGCGCCGCGCGCCGGGCGGCGCGGATCGGCGACGGATTCTTTCCGGCGCGCGCGGATACCCTCGCGGAATGTCTCGTCGAGCTCGAGGCGGAGTGTGCGCGGGTGGGCCGCAATCCGGCGGAGATCGAGATCACGACCGGCTGCGCGCCGAAGCTCGACGAGATCAAGCGCCTCGAAGGCATGGGCGTCCGCCGGATCACCTTCGGGCCCCCCGGATTTTCGCCCGAGGACGTGACCCGCGGCCTCGAGAAGCTCGGCAACGAGATCATCGCGAAGCTCTGATGCCCGTTCTCGACGTCATCGGCCTGCGCAAGGTCGTCTCCGATCGCACGCTCTTCGAAGACGTCACGCTGACGATCCGCCGCGGCGAGAAGGTCGGCCTGGTCGGCCGCAACGGCGCCGGCAAGAGCACGCTCGGGCGCGTGCTCGCCGGCCTCGAGCCCGCCGACGGCGGGCGCATCGCGCGGCGACGCGACGCGGTCGTCGACTATCTCGCGCAGGAGCCGGTCTTCGGGGCCGGGCGGACGATCCGGGAGGTCGTGCTCGAGGGCCTCGCCGAATGGAGCTCGGCCCGGACGCGCTTCGATGCGCTCTCGGAGCGCGTGGGTACGGCGGAGGACCCGGCCGAGCAGGCGCGCCTCGCGGAGGAGCAGGCGAAGCTCGGCGAGGCAATCGAGCGGCTCGGCGGCTGGGAGCGGGAGCACGAAGCGCTCGCGATCGTGAGCGATCTCGGCCTGCCCGATCCCGAGCGCCGCATCGGCACGCTCTCGGGCGGCGAGACCCGGCGCGTCGCCCTCGCGCGGCTGCTCGTCGCGAAGCCCGATCTCGCGATCCTCGACGAGCCGACCAACCACCTCGACATCGATACGATCGAATGGCTCGAAGAACATCTCGCGGAGCGCTTCCCCGGCGCGATCCTGCTGATCAGCCACGACCGCCGCGTCCTCGACGCCGTCACGACGCGCACGCTCGAGCTTCACGACGGCCGGGTCGACAGCTACGACGGAGGTTATGCGGCCCATCTGATCGCGAAGGCCGAGCGCGAGGCCCACGCCGATCGGACCGAACGCAATCGCCAGAACTTCCTGCGCCGCGAAGTCGAGTGGCTGCGCCGTCAGCCGAAGGCCCGCGGCACCAAGCAGAAGGCCCGCATCGACCGCGCCGAGGCCGCCCTCGACATCCGCGCCCCGCGCGAGGACCGGCGCGCGGAGCTGCGACTGGCGGCCGAACGCCAGGGCAAGACGATCCTCGAAGCCAAGGGCCTCGTCGTCGAGCGCGATGGGCGAAGGCTCGTCGACGGGCTCGACCTCGCGCTGCGTCCCGGCGAGCGGATCGGGATCGTCGGCCCGAACGGCTCCGGGAAGACGAGCCTGCTGCTCGCGATCGTCGGGCAGCTCGTGCCGGGCGGCGGCGAGATCGTCGTCGGCGCGAATACGCGCATCGGCTACCTCGACCAGGCACGCTCCGGCCTCGACGACGGGGACACCGTGCTCGCAGCCGCCGTCGGGGACGCGACCGAGGTCGCTTTCGGCGAAGAGCGCCTGTCCGTCGGGAGCTACCTCGAGCGCTTCCTCTTCGAGCGGCCCAAGCAGCGCTTGCGGGTCGGCGAGCTCTCGGGCGGCGAGCGCGCGCGCGTCTGCCTCGCGCGCCTGCTCTCGGGCCGCTGCAACCTGCTCCTGCTCGACGAGCCCACCAACGATCTCGACGTCGATACCCTCGCGGCCCTCGAGTCGATGCTCGTCGATTTCGGCGGAAGCGTGCTCGTCGTCAGCCACGATCGCTGGCTGCTCGACCGCGTCGCGACCTCGATCCTCGCCTTCGAGGGCGACGGCCGCGCCGAATACCATGTCGGCAACTACAGCGATTATGCGGCCGTGCGCGTCCGGGCCGCGCGCGCCGGGACCCGCGAGGCGCCTCACTCGCGCCGGGCCGAATCGACGAGCGGGTCCGGTACGGCCACGGCCGGCTCGGCAGCGAGCGCCGCGCCGGCCGGACCGGGCGGGGCGTCGTCGACGAAGCAAGCGAACGCCGCGAAGCCGAAGAAGCTGAGCTTCGCCGAGCAGCGGGAGCTCGACGGCATGCTCGACGTCGTCGCCGCCGCCGAGGAGAAGCTCGAGGCGCTCCAGGCCCGGCTCGCGGATCCCGCGACCTATCAGGGGGAGGGCGGGGCGGTGGCCGCGCTCCGGGCCGAGCTCGAGCAGGCCGAAGCCGAAGTCGCGCGGCTCACCGCCCGCTGGGAGGCGCTCGAGAGCCGCGCCGCGCTGACGGCGAGTCGCTGAGGTCCTGCGCCCGGCGCGAAGCCCGAGCACGATCCGGCGCTAACGTCGCTGCGGACGTCGGGTCCGGGGATGCCCGAGATCGCCTCGCCCCGCCGCCCCCCGGACTCGCGCCCCGAATCCGCCGAGAACCCGCGCTCCCCCGCGCGACGGAGAAGCCCCATCCATGGCCATCGATTTCAGCTTTCCCGAGGAAGTGACCTTCATCGTCGAGCGCGTGCGGCGCTTCTGCGACGAGGTCGTCGCACCGGCGCAGAAGGAGATCGAGGCCAACGAAGGCGATCGCAAGGTGCTCGTCCGGCAGATCGTCTCGATGCGCAAGGCCGCGAAGGAATGGGGCCTCTGGCTGCCCCACATGCCCGAGGAATGGGGCGGCATGGGCCTCGGCCACGTCGCGATGGCCGCCGTCTCCGCCGAAGCCGCGAAGAAGAGCAGCTTCGGCCCCTTCGCGCTGAACGCCCAGGCGCCCGACGAAGGCAACATGCATACGCTGCTCCACTGGGCCTCGCCGGCGCAGAAGGAGAAGTACCTGCGGCCGTTATGCGAGGGAACCGCCCGCTCCTGCTTCGCGATGACCGAGCCCGAGGTCGCGGGCTCCGATCCGACGCTGATCCAGACGCGCGCCGTCCCCGACAGCGACGGCTGGCTCGTGAACGGCCATAAAATGGTCTATCTCCGGCGCGCGCGGCGCGAAGTTCGCGATCCTGATCGCGCGTACGGAAGAGAGCCCCGAGATCCCCCAGGCCGGCAACTCCGCCTTCATCGTCGATCTGCCGAGCGAGGGCTGGGAGATCGTGCGCGACGTCGAGACCATGAGCGGCGCCCACAACCACTGCGAGATCCGGATCGAGAACCTGCGGCTCCCCGCCGACGCGCTGCTCGGCGGCCGCGGCCAGGGCCATCTGCTCGGCCAGGCCCGCCTCGGCCCCGCCCGCCTCGCCCATTGCATGCGCTGGATCGGCCAGGCCGAGACCGCCCTCGAGATGATGGTCGAGCGCTCGCTCCACCGCTTCGCCCACGGCTCGCTGCTCGCCGAGAAGCAGGGCATCCAGTGGATGATCGCCGACAGCACGATGGAGCTCTATCAATCGAAGCTGATGGTGCTCCACGCCGCCTACAAGATCGATCGCGGCGAGGACTTCAAGAGCGAGGTCTCGATGGCCAAACACTTCGTGGCCAACGCGCTGAACCGGATCGTCGACCGGGCGATCCAGGTCCACGGCGCCCTCGGCTATTCCACGGACACCCCGCTCGCCAAGATGGCGACCCAGGCCCGCTGGGCCCGCTTCGCCGATGGCGCAGACGAGGTGCATCAATGGCGCATCGCCGAGCGGACGATCCAGGCCTGGACCCGGGCGGGGAGCCTGAAGGCGGCGACGGGCGATCTGCCCGTCTGAGCCGGTCGGCCGGGGCCTGTGCTACGGTGCCGCCGCCCGAGCGCCTATCACCCCCATCCATACCCCCTTCCCAACCCCGACTGGAACCGGCCCGCGGCCGAGGCCGCGTCCATGACGCGAGCATCGCGTCGTCCGGGCGAAATCGACGATGACCCAAAACGACCTCTTCTCCGACCTTCCCGCGCCGATTGCGAAGGCCCTCGCCGACCGCGGCTTCACCGAGCTGACCGCCGTCCAGCAGGCCGTCGTCGACGCCGAGTCCGCCGGCCGCGATCTGCGCGTCTCCTCCCAGACCGGCTCCGGCAAGACCGTCGCGATCGGCATCGCGCTCGCCGCCCATTTCCTCGACCGACCCGCAGAGGCGTCGCCCCGGACCGCCGGCGACTCGGCCGCCCATCCGCGGGCGCTCGTGATCGTGCCGACCCGCGAGCTGGCGGCGCAGGTCCGGGAAGAGCTCAAATGGCTGTTCGCGGCGCTGCCCGGGGCGACCGTCGAGGTCGTGACCGGCGGCACCTCGATCCTGCGCGAGCGGATCGCGCTCTCGCGCCGTCCGGCCTTCGTCGTCGGGACGCCCGGCCGCCTGCTCGACCACATGCGCAACGGCGCGCTCGCCTGCAACGCCATCGAGCACGTGATCCTCGACGAAGCCGATCAGATGCTCGACATGGGCTTCAAGGACGAGCTCGACGAGATCCTCGCCCAGCTCCCCGAGAAGCGGCTCTCCCACCTCGTCTCGGCGACCTTCCCCCACGCCGTGAAGGCCCTCGCCGACCGCTTCCAGAAGGATCCGCTGACGCTCGAGGGCACGAAGCCCGGCGACGCCCATCCCGACATCCAGCACATCGCCTACACGATCCGGCGTCACGAGACCTACGCCGCGCTCGTCAACGTCCTGCTGCTCGCCGGCGACTCGCGCTGCCTCATCTTCGTCAATCGCCGCGTCGACGCGACCGAGCTCGCCGAGAAGCTCGCCGCCGACGGCTTCGGCGCCGCGCCCTTCAGCGGCGAGCTGCCCCAGGCGCAGCGCACGCGCACGCTCTCGGCCTTCCGCAGCGGAATGCTGCCGATCCTCGTCTCGACCGACGTCGCTGCACGCGGCATCGACGTGCCCGACATCAGCACCGTGATCCACGTCGATCCGCCCCGCAACTCCGCCGCCTACGTCCATCGCAGCGGCCGGACGGGCCGCGCCGGTCGCGCGGGGCGCAGCATCCTGCTCGTGCTCGGCACCGAGGCGCGCAAGGTCGGGCGCATGCTGCAGTCGGCGCGCGTCGCCGTTTCGTGGCAGAACGTGCCGAAGCCCGAACAGGTCCAGAAAGCGCTCCACAAGCAGGCACGCAAGATCCTCTTCGAGCGGCTCGCCGAGTCGTCTCCGGACGAGGCGCAGCGCATGGCCGCGAAGCAGCTGCTCGAGGAGCGCGATCCGATCGAGATCGTCGCGGCGCTGCTCGAGATGGCGAAGCCGAAGCCGCCGCGGGAGCCGATGGAGGTCGTCGGCCTCGATCCCTTCCAGGACGATCGGCCGGGCAAGCGCGGCCGGCCGGAGCGTGCGGAACGCGGCGATCGAAACGTGCGCGGCGATCGCCCCGAGCGGCGCGAGCGCAGCGAACGGGACGAGCGCACGGACGCCGGGCCGCAGATCGATCGCGCGCCGGCGCCGCGCCGCGCGCGTCCGGATGCGGGCGGCTTCGAGACGTTCCAGATCAGCTGGGGCGAAGTCGCAGGGGCGACGCCGGCGAGGCTGCTCTCGCATGTTTGTCGGCGCGGCGGGATCGAGAGCGGGCAGGTCGGTGCGATCCGGGTCTTCGGGGCGTCTTCGAGCATCGAGATCGCGAGCGATGCCGCGGAAGGCTTCGCGTCGCGGGTCGCCGCGCCCGACGAGCGCGATCCCGAGATCGTGATCACGCGCGGCGGCGAGCGGCCGCCGTTCGCGGAGCGCGCGGCGGCGAAGAAGCCCTTTGCCTCGCCGCGGGCGACGCGAGAGGAAGGCCCGCGCACCCGCGCGCCGGGGACCTGGCCTCGCGACGCGCGCTCGGAAGGTCGGCGCCCGGAAGGGCCGCGTTCGAAGGGCCCGCATGCCAAGGGCCCGCGTCCGGCGGGTCCGCGCGGCGCCGGCGTGCCGGGCTCGCGGGGACCGCGCGACGCGGGGCCGTGGCGCGACGGCGATTCGACCGGCGCACCGGATCGGAAGGCGAGCCCGAAGCACGTTCGCAAGGGCGGGCCGAAGGCGCCGTTCGCGAAATCGTTCGGGCCGGGCGGCAAGTCCGGCGCCCGAGCCGGCGGCAAGGCGGTCGGAAAGCCGGGGGGCAAGACGGGTGGCAAGCCGGGCGCGAAGGCCGGCGGCGCGCGACCGGGCGGCAAGTCCGGCATCCAGGGCCCGCCGAAGGCCCGCCGAAAGGGCGCGCCAGGCAGTCCCGCGGACCGCGCGAAGCGGTAACGTCGTCCTCCGATGCGCGCGAGCCGCCGAGCAACGACGCGCCGAGGAGACGACGGGATGGCGAGTGCAGGAAGAGCGGGAACGAATCCTTCGCTGACGAAGAAGGGCATGGGCATCGTGGACGGCTGGCCCCTCGAGGTCGCCGACGAGAGCCCGCGCGCGCTCCGCAAGGCGATCCAGATGCTGCTCGACATCGAGGCGATCCGCCGCGTCAAGCACGCCTACTTCCGCTGCCTCGATACCGGCAACTTCGAAGAGATCGAGACGCTCTTCCATCCCGACGTGAAGCTCCACTTCATCGGGGGCACCTACGAATGGAAGCTGCAGGGCCGCGACGAGTACGTCGCCGCGCTCACGCAGTCGTTTCACACCCGCTCGGTCGGCCACCACAACGGCCACCACCCCGAGATCGAGATCCTCTCGCCCGACGAGGCGACGGGCGTCTGGTACCTCCACGACAACATGTGGATCATGAGCAACAAGAACTTCACGACCGGCACGGCGATCTACTGGGACCGCTACCGCAAGATCGACGGGAAGTGGCTCATCGAAGACACGAAGTACGAGCGGATCTACGAGCTGAACGAGCACAGGCGCGAAGATCCGAAGTTCGACTACCACTACCTCGCGAAGTACGGGCAGAAGCTGCACGAGTAGGCGGGGTGGGCGAGCACGCTGGTCGCGACCGGGTGCCGATCTAGTCCGCGACCCGATGGCGCCCCGCGCTCCAGCCCCGGCCGCCGATCAGCGCCTCCGCGATCTCCGCGACCGGCCGTTCGAGGTCGGTCGCGAGGGTGTCGTTCCAGCGATTCCAGAAGCCGAACAGACAGACGGCCGCCACCATCTCGACGATCTGCTCCTCGTCGAAATGCGCGCGCAGCGCCTCGAAATGCGCCGGACCGACGCCGTTCGGCGACTGGCCCATCGCGAGCGCGAGCCGCAGCGCCGCGCGCTCTGCCTCGTCGAAGAGCGCAGAGGTCTCGAACTCCCAGACGGCGGCGATGCGCGCGTCCTCGACGCCCGTCTTCGACGCGGTATGACTCGTATGCGCTTCGCAGAAGCGGCAGCCGTTCGCGCTCGACGCGAGATGGGACATCAGGACCTTGAGCCCGCGATCCACCCGGTCGAGCGACGAGAGGGCGGAGGAGAAGGCGAGATAGCCGCGCAGGAGTGCGGGGATCCGGGCCATCGTGAGGAAGGAATTCGGGACGTAGCCCGCATTCTCGTCGAGGAAGCGGAAGTAGTCCTCGAACTCGGGTGCCTCGGCGCGGGGGAGGGGGGCGACGTGGGCCACGGCTCGTCTCCTCGGTCGGCGATCCGCCGAGGCCCTCCGGCCGAAAATCGGATCGTCGGGTTCGTTTCGGGCGCAGCCGCCTAACGCGGCTCGCACACGAAGACCGGGATGTTCCGGTCCGTGCGCGCCTGGTAGTCGTCGTATTCGTGGTAGTGCTTCACGCAGATGGGCCAGAGCTTCGCCTTTTCGGCGTCGTCGACCTGGCGGGCCCGCATCGCCACCTTCTTGCCCTTGTACTGGACCGTGACGTCCGGGTTCTTCTGGATGCTCTTGACCCAGACGGGCGATTTGGGCGCGCCGCCCTGGGATCCGACGACGATGACGCCCTGCTCGACGCTCTCCTTCAGCGGCACGTACATGAGCGGAATCGTGCGGTCCTGGCCCGTCTTCGCGCCCTTCATCGTGACCAGCATGACCGGCCGGCCCTGGAAGGTCCCCATCAGGCGGCCGCCCGTCAGCTTGTAGACGAAGACGTTCAGGGCCGAGAAGGGCTTGATGAACTGGCGCAGCCGCTTGTACTCGACGTCGGTCATCGGATTCTGGGCCATGGACTGCTCCTTCTCGGGGTTTCGTGCAGCGCCGGCATCCGGCGAGCGCGGCCAGTCTAGCGGCGTCGGCCGCCCTGTCGGTAGGCTCCTCGACCAATCAGGCCGAGCCGGAAGCGGCGGAGGAGATGTCCATGGCGACGATCACGAAGCGGCGCGTGCAGACGCGGGGAATCGGTTTCGAGCTGCTCGAAGCGGGCGAAGATCGGCCCGGCGAGGATCCGGTGCTCCTGCTGCACGGCTTCCCCCAGACGTCGCATATGTGGCGCCACCAGATCCCCGCCCTCGCCGAGCGTTACAAGGTCTACGCCCCTGATACCCGCGGCTATGGCGGAACCGACAAGCCGCGCGTCCGCGTGACCCGCGACCTGCTCGCCCGGGATGTCGTCGATCTGCTCGATGCCCTCGAGATCCCGCGCGTCCGTCTCGTCGGCCACGATTGGGGCGGCATCATCGCCGCGGCGGCGGCCCTCAAGCATCCGGACCGAATCAGCCGCCTCTGCCTCATCGATACGCTCGTCTCGGTCTGGATCACCTGGGGCATCCACGGCTACTGGTTCAAATGCGAGCCCGAAGCCGAGCAATTCTTCGAGAAGCACCACGAAGCCTTCATCCGCTCCGTCTTCGCGAACGGCCCGCGCCCCTACGGCGGCCCGCCGGAATCGCCCTGGGCCCCGGTCGACGGCGCCGAGGGCAGCAGCGCCCTCGCCGAGTTCGACATGACGAAGGCCTTCTCGCCCGTCGACGTCGATCATTACGCGGCGGCGTTCTCCGATCCCGGCGCCTGGTTCCACGCCGTCGAATACTATCGCCACGCGCTGCCGTTCCACGTCGCGAAGCCCGAGCCGGCGGCGCGCGGCGGGCTGCGCTTCGAGTTCCGCTCGAACCCGCAGGTCGCGGCGATGTGGAAGCATCCGGGCCTGCTCTTCTCGCATCCCGACTGGGCGACGAATTTCATGGTCTTCGCGCCCGAGGACTGGCATCTCCGATACCCTGGGCCGACTTGTTATTTGTTCAGTCCCTTCCTGGTGCCCCAGGCGTTCGTGGACGGCAAGCTCCCGCCCGACGACTACATCCCGAGCGGGAACCCCTACGCGGATTCGTTCGCGCACCACTTTCCGGATCTGCGCACGCGCGGCGCGCTCTCGGGACATTTCATTCCGGAGGAGGCGCCGGAGCGGACGAACGAGGTGTTGCTGGCCTTTCTGGCGGGGGAGATCTGAGAAGAAGTTGATTGATCTTCCATGGATTCGTATGTACTGTAGTGCATACATTTCCTGGAATGGTGAGATGGGATTGGGAGAAGGCGGCGACCAATCTCTGGAAGCACGGCGTCGACTTCGCCGATGCCGTTGCGGCCGTCGAGGACGAATGGGCGATCGAGACTCCGGACGACCATCCGGAGGAAGAGAGATGGGTTGCCATCGGAATGGATGGTCTCGGCCGAGTGCTCGTCGTCGTCTATTCATGGCGAGATGGGGAAATGCGCCTGATTTCGGCGCGGAGATCGAATCCGCGCGAACGGCGACGGTATTCGGACCGTCGAGCATGAAGCGATGAAGAAGCACTACGATTTCAGCAAGGGCAAGCGCGGCGCCGTGCTCCCGACGCCCCCCGGCAAGACACGCATCACGATCCGGATCGACGACGACGTGCTCGACTGGTTTCGCGAGCAGGTTCATGCTGCGGGGGGCGGGAACTATCAGACGATGATGAACCAGGCGCTTCGAGAGTACACGGAGGGCAAGACCGAACGGCTCGAGGAGACCCTTCGAAGGGTGCTCGAGGAGGTGCTTCCCACCTCGAAGCCGAAGAAGAGGCCGGTGCGGCGGCGGAGCGGCTGATGCGGACCTGGATCGGAGCGCCGATCCCCAGCGCACCTTTCTAGGCGTTCGGCGGCTGCAGCCTCTTGCGCAAGATCGTCACGATCTCCTCCGCATTCCGCCGCGAAGGCTCCGCGCTCGGCACGAACGCCGAGCCGTGAAACGTCCCCGCATAATTGTGCAGCTCGACCGAGACGCCCGCCTCGAGCAGCGTCATCGCATAACGCAGGCCCTCGTCGCGGAGCGGGTCGAACTCCATCGTCGAGACGTAGGCGGGCGGCAGGCCCTTCAAGTCCTTGGCGAGGGCGCGGGCCGGTGCGGCGTAGATCGAGGGGATGCCGCGGTGGTTCGGGCCGAGATAGTGCTTCCAGCTCCAGACGGCGTTCGGGCGGTTCCAGAAGGGCGTGTCCAGGAAGGCCATCATCGAGGGTGTGTCGAGGCGGTCGTCGAGCTCGGGGATCTCGAGCAGCTGGTAGCAGATGGCGGGGCCGCCCTTGTCGCGGGCCATCAGGGCCAGGCCCGCCGCGAGGCCGCCGCCCGCGCTCTGGCCGGCGATCGCGATGCGCGCGGGATCGATGCCGAGCGCCGCGGCATTGTCGACGGTCCAGCGCAGGCCCGCGTAGCAGTCTTCGATTCCGGCCGGGAAGGGATGCTCGGGTGCGAGCCTGTAGTCGACGCTGACGACGACGGCATCGACGGCGGCGGCGATCGCGTCACACCAGCCGTCCATCATGTCGAGGGTCCCGAACATGAAGCCGCCGCCGTGGATCTCGTAGATGCAGGGGCGGGGCGCGCTCGCCTTCGACTTCGGCGAATAGATGCGGAGCGGGACGGCGGGCTGGCTGCCCTGGGCGGGAACCGTGCGATCTTCGCGGCGGATGTCCGGATGCTGGGCGGGCGGGGCGGGCGCCGTGTCGAGGCGCATCGCGCGCATCGCCTGGATCTTCTCGGCGGTCGAGTAGTCGCCGACGGTCGGGAGCTGCGGAAGGAAAGGCAGGAAGTCGGGATCGAACGCGTATTTCGTCATGCGCGCGACGATAGCAACGGGCGCGGGGCGGCAAGCGGGTCGGGCGCGACCGGACCGCGGCGCGTTCAGCGGTCGAGCGCCGACCAGAAGGCGCCGAGCACCGCATAACCCGTCTGGCCGCCAGTGAGCCCGGAGCCCATCTTGTTCATGGTGAAGCCGTAGCCGACGCGGCGATCGGGATCGGCGAGGCCGAGCGAGCCGCCGGCGCCGGGATGACCGAACGCGCGGGGTGAGGGCGAGAAGGGCATCGACTCGCTGCGGAGCATGAAGCCGAGGCCGTAGCGGATCGGGAGGCCGCCGAGGGTCGCGTCGGGGCCGGAGGCCTGCTCGGCGATCGCGCGTTCGATCGACTCGGGCTCGAGGATGCGGATGCCGTCGACGGCGCCTCCGCAGGCAAGGGCGCCGTAGATGCGGGCGAGGGCGCGGGCGGTGCCGTGGCCACCCGTGGCCGGCAGCTCGGCGCTGCGCCACTCGGGCGAGTTCACGGCGCCGCTCGGGGAAGGCGGGTTGTTGAACGCGGCGCCGACCATCGTCGTCGGATCGCTCATGTCGCGCATGAACTGCGCGAGCGGGCCCTTGAAGCGCGGTGCCCCCGAATCGCCCTCGCGCCGCGGGGGGATCAGGTTGCCGATCATGTCGGCGACGCGGGCGTGCTCTTCGGCGGGGAGCCCGATGTGATAGTCGGCGCCGAGGGGCGCCGCGACGTCTTCGCGGAACATCCGGCCGATCGTACGGCCGTCGATCCGGCGGACGAGCTCGCCGACGAGATGGCCGAATGTGAAGGGCGAATAACCGTGCTTCGTTCCGGGGGGCCACCAGGGCTCGCTCTCGGCGAGCCCGGCGCACACGGCATCCCAGTCGTAGAGGCTCCCCTTCGGCATCGGCCGCCGGATCGCCGGGAGGCCCGCTTTGTGGCAGAGCAGCCAGCGCACGGGGATCTCGGCCTTGCCGGCCTGCGCAAATTCGGGCCAGTAGCGCGCGACGGGGGTGTCGAGGTCGAGGCGGCCCTGCTCGACGAGGCGGTGGGCGCAGATCGTCGTCATGCCCTTGGTCGTCGAGTAGGTGTTGACGAGGGTGTCGCGCTGCCAGGGTCGCGTGCGCGCGGCGTCGACGAAGCCGCCCCAGAGATCGACGACGAGCTCGCCCTCGAGCGTGAACGCGATCGCGGCGCCGACCTCCCGCTTCGATTCGAGGCGCTGCTCGAAGACCGCGCGGACGGATTCGAAGCGGGGGTCGCAGTGGCCATGAACGATCGACGTCGACATCGGTTCGGATTCCTCGATTCAGGTGCCCAGCAGGCGCTCCGCGTTGCCGCGCAGGATCGCGTGACGGATCGCTTCGCGGCCCGGGTCGCGCGTCGCGATCAGGACCTTCGCGAGGCTCGCCGCGAGGTGGTAGAAGGGCCAGTCGGTGCCGAAGAGCAGCCGCTCGCCGCCGGTCCGCCGGATCATGAGGTCGAGATGGCTGACACCCTGGCCGTGGATGCCGAACCAGGCGTTGCGATGGCGCAGGCCGATCTCGAGCATTTCGGCGCCGTCGCGCGCGCCCGCGTGGCCGATCACGAAGGGCAGCTCCGGGAAGGCGGCGAAGGCGCCTTCGTAGTGGCGGGGCAGCGCATAACGATGGCGCGATTCGGGCTCGATGCCGGCGCGGCCGCCGTGGAAGAAGATCACGAGGCCGAGGCGCTGCGCGGCTTCGTAGATCGCGAAGGCATCGGGCTCGTCCGGATAGAAGGCCTGCATCGTCGGGTGCAGCTTCACCACGCGTGCGCCCATCGCCGCGAACCGCTCGAGGCGCTCGATCTTCTGCGGATCCCGCGGATGCACGGACGCGCCGGCGAGCAGGCGCGCGCTCGTTCCCGAGGCGGAGATCGCCTCGTGCCAGTGCTCGGTCAGCGCATCGCCGAAGGGGAGATTGAAGGCGATGGGCAGGATCACGGCGCGTTCGACGCGGGTGGCGTCCATCTCGGCGAGCAGGTTCGGAATGGTATGCGTGCGCACGACGTCGTTGCCCCAGAGGCCCTGGGAGAGCGTCGTGCATTCGAGCTCTGCGAGCGCGGGCTCGTCGAAGTTCGCGTTGACGTAGACGTCGAGATCGAGGGGGCAGCCGGGATCCGTCGCGTCGCAGTCGAGCAGGTGGCGCACGCGGGGCGTCTTCGCCATCAGGTCGAGCTTCGGCTCGAACAGGACCGACATCCCGAAATGGCAGTGGACGTCGATCGCGAGCGGGACCGATTCGTCGACGCAGCGCAGCACGCCCTCGTGATCGAGCTCGAACCACGGGAGCTCGGCGAGCCCGCGATAGCCGCGGTAGCGCTGGGGGCCGAAGGGGCCGAGGCCCGAGCGCGCCTGCTCCTCGGCGCGCTGCGCCGCGAGCCGCGCGACGTCGGCTTCCGAATAGCGCTCGGGATCGGCCGGCTTGCAGCCGATCCAGGCGCCGGCGGCTGCGAGGGCGGCATTCCTCAGGAAACGGCGGCGATCGAGCGTGAGCGGAGCCGGGAGCGGCGGCGGAGCATCGGACATCGACGCGGGCACGGGCATGATCACGAGCGTAACGCGGAGGGTGCGCCCGCGGCGGCCCCGGAGAATCCTGTCTAGAATCGGGCGTCCCGCAGAGCCGCGGCCCCGTCGTCCGCTCGTCCCGTCGTCTGGAGCGAGAGACGCTGCAGCGATCACTGCCCCGACCGGCTGCGGCCGGCGAACCAGAGAAAGAAGGAAGCCCCCATGCCCGCCCGCGAAGAGAAGCTCGTCCTCTGCAACGCCACGCTGATCGGCGGCTCGCTCGAGCTCTCGCCCGACCAGATGAAGGCGATCATCGATGCGACCGCCGAAGCGAAGTTCGGCGGAATCTCGCTCTGGGCCTTCCATCAGCTGGCGGTCGTCGGCGCGGGCGTCGCACCCGAGACGGTGAAGGGCTGGATCCGGGATCGCGGGCTCACGGTCCCGATCGTCGAATCGCTGATCGGATGGGAGACGGCGGACCGCGCGGCGATCGAGGCGCAGTGCGGCCCGACGCTCGACTGTGCGGTCTTCCATGGCGCGAAGGACGTCGCCGGCGTCGTGATGGCGCCGGAGATCGACTTCGCGACGGCGACGCGCGGGCTCGCGCTGCTCGGGAAGATGGCCGCCGACCGCGGGCTGCGGATCTGCATCGAGTGGCTGCCCTGGTCGGGGCTCAAGGACATCAAGAGCGCCTGGAAGCTCGTCCAGGCGGCGGGCGGCGAGAACATCGGGCTCGTCGTCGATACCTGGCATTGGCTGCGCCAGCCCGGTGGGCCCGATCTCGCGACCCTGCGATCGATTCCCGGCAGCCGGATCCACTGCGTCCAGCTGAACGACACCACCCGCAAGGGTCAGGGCGACGACATGATGATGGAGTCGATGACGAACCGGCTGCTGCCCGGCGACGGCGAGGTGGAGTGGAAGCCGCTGCTCGAGGCCCTCGACGCGATCGGCGCGGATCCGATCTGGGCGCCGGAGGTCTTCAACATCGGCCTCATGCAGGAAGGGCCGGTCGCGATGGCGAAGAAGATCGGGGCGTCGACGCGAAAGGTGCTCGGGCTCTAGCCGCGCCGCGCGGGCGGTTCGGCCGGCGGCGTCCGGTCGCGGCGAGCGCCAGGGCCCCGATCGCGATCGGGAGCGCGAGGCCGGGTTCAGGCACGGTGAAGATGCCGCTCCCGGGTGTGCCGCCGACGGCCGCGATGAATGCGATCTGTCCGTTGTCGGCGATCTGGGGGTAGGCATTGAAGTTCGCGAGGGCGCCGCTCGTCTGAGGCGCCGGATCTCCGGGCAGGGCCACGGCTTCGAGCGATCCCGCCTGATCCTCGAACACACCGACGGGCACCGATCCGCCCAGGACCGCCGAGCTGAAGACGAGATCGCCGGCCGCGTTCGCGGCGGGCCGAGTCGGGTTGAAAATGGTCCCGCCTGCGGTGTCGGGTGCGGGATCGCCGTGCAGAACACGCACGCTGCCGGCGGCGCCGACCTCGTCTTCGAAGACGTGGATCGCGGTCTGGGTGGTCGAGAGGCGCCCCGCGAAGACGACGCTTCCGGTTCCCGTCACGGCGAAGCGGTCGGTCTCGAAGCCGCTGTAGGCGCCGCCTCCGCTGCCGAGGGGAACGTCCCCGGTCACTGCGACGACGTGATTCGAGCCGCCCGAATGCAGCAGGATTGCGCCGTAGCTCGTGCCCCCGTCGTTCATCGAGGCGATGTAGCCGACCTCGCCGGCCTGATTGATCGCCGGCCTCGAGTACAGGATCGAGAGGCTTCCGGGGAGGCCCGCCGGTGAGGGATCGCCCCGATAGACGATCGACGAGAGGCTGCCGCCGGAAAATCGGAAGAGGCCCGCCAGGCGGGTTGCACCGCCGCCGAGCCCGCTGAAGAACGCGATGTCACCGGCATCGTTCAACGCGGGCGGCGTACCGATGTAGTTGAAGGTCCCGCCGGCGGGGCCGGGTGCCGGATCCCCGGAGAGCAGGACCGGCGTGATCACTCCGCCGCTCGAGCGGAAGAGGCCGGCGGAAGCCGAACCCCCGACGATCGACGCGCCGAAGGCGACGTCGCCCGCGGCGTTGACGGCCGGCTCGAAGAGGGATCCGAAGCTGCCGCCCACACCGATCGGAGCCGCATCCCCCGAGAGCACGATGACGCGGCTTTCGGTCGCCGTCTCGACGAAGATGCCCCAGGAGGCCGTTCCGCCCGTGATGCTGGCGAGAAAGACGACGTCACCCTGGCTGCTCGTCGCGAGATGCTCGAAGAACGAGTAGGTCCCGCCGCCCGTTCCCGGCGCGACGTCGCCGAGCAGCGCGCGCGCCTCGAGCTGGGCGGCGGCCGGGCTCGCGACGAGGAGGGCCAGGATCAGGGCGCCCGCGATGCCGAGGCGGTTCGGGACGGGAAGGCGACGCGGCGCCGTTTGCGCATCGCTGGTGCGGGAGGGGCTCTGCGCCGCCCGTCGGGCGTGCGCCGGCGGATCACAAGGAAAGACGGAGGCGAGCGAGCGGGTCGGATGCATGGCGACTCCCGTGAAAGTCGGCCTGAAGGGGTGCGGAACCGGAAAGGCCTCGCCGACGAAGGCGAGGCCGATCATGCCGCCGGCGCGCCGGCACGACCGTCAAGTGCTTCACACAAGGGTGGATTCGGCAGAGGGTCAGGCTCCCTAGGCAGTGCCGGGCGGGGCCGGGTCCCGCGGCGTCTTCGCCGGCGCCCAGACCCGCCCCGTGATGAGCCGCGCGCCGCGCGCGAAGGCGAAGTACTGCCAGGCCCAGCCGATCAGGACGCTGAGGCGGTTCCGGAACCCGATCAGGTAGGCGATGTGGATCAGCCACCAGATCCACCAGGCGAGAAAGCCCGTGACCTCGAAGCGCCCGATCGTCCCCACCGCGGCGGCGCGGCCGATCGTCGCGAGCGAGCCCTTGTCGACATAGCGGAAGGTCCGCGTCGGCCGGCCGGCGATCCGGGCAGCGATGTTATGCCCGGCGCAGCGTCCGGCCTGGATCGCGGCGGGGGCGATGCCCGGAACCGGCCGCCCCTCCTGCTCGATCTGGGCGAGATCGCCGACGACGAAGACCTCCGGATGGTCCGCGAGCGAGAGATCCGGCCCGACCCGCACGCGTCCGGCGCGGTCGAGCGGCAGGCCGAGGGTCGCGCCGAGGGGCGAGGCGGCGACGCCGGCCGCCCAGAGCACGGTCCGTGCCGGCAGATGTTCGTCGCCGAACCAGACGCCCGTCGAGTCGATCTTCGTGACCTGGGTGCCCGTGCGGACCTCGACGCCGAGGGTTTCGAGCTGGCGCTGCGCCGCCGCCGAGAGCCGCTCGGAGTAGGGCGGCAGCACGCGCGGCGCGCCCTCGACGAGCACGACGCGCAGAAGGCGCGGATCGAAGGAGCGGAAATCCCGGGCGACCGTATGACGGCCGATCTCGAGCAGCGCACCGGCGAGCTCGATGCCCGTCGGTCCCGCCCCGACGACGACGAAAGTCAGCGTCGCGTCGTGCTCGGCAGCGTCGCCCCGCCTTTCGGCCTCCTCGAAGGCGAGCAGGACGCGGCGCCGGATCTCGAGCGCGTCTTCGATCGTCTTCAGGCCGGGCGCGTCGCGCTCCCATTCGTCGTTTCCGAAATAGCTGTGGCTCGCGCCGGCGGCGACGACGAGCTGGTCGTAGGCGAGCTCGCCGTCGGCGAGCCGGACGACGCGCCGCGCGAGGTCGATGCCCGTCGCCTCGGCGAGGATCGTTCGCACGTTGCGCTGTCGGCGCAGGATCGAGCGGATCGGGTAGGCGATGTCGCCGGGATTCAGCGCGGCGGTCGCGACCTGATAGAGCAGGGGCTGGAAGAGATGGTGATTGCGGCGATCGACGAGGGTGATCCGCACGGGCGTCTTCGCGAGGCTGCGCGCGGCGGCGAGACCGGCGAATCCGCCGCCGATGACGACGACGTGGGGCAGGGACTCCTTCGTCATGCCTTCCCGAAAAACCTTTCTGCGAAGCCCATCAGCGATCATCGCGGGACGTCGGCATCCGCCTGGCCGCGCCGGGAATCCGTCGGCTCTGCGTACGAGACTGCCCCGATCTCGCCGCCGAGTCGAGGGGGAGAGGCCCCCTCGACCGTGTAGCGGCCCGATCGCTATCGATGCGAGACCGACGGGGCACGCAGCTTCGCGGGCAGTCGCTCGACATGAGCGCCGGCCTTGTCGTGGACGACTCTGCCCTCGAGCCGCGTACACGCAGCCTCCGATTCGACCTGCTGGATCGAGGTCTTTCCGTCCCGTTGGACGCTGCACCGGACGCTGGAAGCGGCGCTCGCGACCGTCCCGACCCCGAGAACACCCACCAGCGCGACGACACCGAAGAGAGCCCGATTCGAAAGACGCATGACGCACTCCCCATCCGGACGGATCTTCGAATCGTCCGGATCCAGTTGGGCGCGGGCGCAACCGCAGCGACCTGGCTCCGGTCGCCCGCGCCGGATCTCGGACGCCTTTCGGCATCCGGCGCCAGAGATGCCGGCCACCGCATCCCGGTTGCATCGGCAACAAGGCGTCCGCACCAGGCGGCGCGGCGTGGACGGGGACGGGGACGGGACGGGGCTTATCCGGCGATCTCGACCGGGAGCGTACACGGCCGCCGCGTCAGGCCGAGCTGCCGGGTCTCCTGGAGGTCGGTTCGCAGCCGGGATCCGGGCGTCACGATGTCGAGCGCCGCGTCGAGCATGTCGCCCATTTCCTGCTTCGCGAGATTGGCGCCGAGGCAGTAGTGGGCGCCGTGGCCGAAGACGAGGCTCTCGCGGGTATCGCGAGCGAGATCGAGCCGATCCGGATCGGGGAAGACCTCGGGATCGCGGTTCGCCGCACCGAAGGAGAGCAGCAGCATCTGACCTCTGCGGATCCGCGCGCCGCGCAGCTCGAAGTCGCGCCCCGCATAACGCAGCAGGCCGCCCGCCGCGCCGCCGCCGGCAGCGAAGCGCATCAGCTCGCCGAGCGCTTGCGGGATCCGGCTGCGATCGCGGCGCAACAGGTCGAGCGCGTCCGGGTGCTCGAGCAGGGTCTGCAGCATCGACATCGTGGCGAAGCTCGTCGTCTCGCTGCCCGCGCCGATCATGAGCGAGATCAGCATCACGATCTCGTCGTCGCCCAGCGAATCGTCCGCCGCCTGCGCGCGCAGGAGATCCGAGATCAGGTCCTCGCCGAGGGCGCTGCGGCGTTCGGCCGCCATCCGGCGCACCCACTCCGCCATCTCGCCGAGGCATTTCTCGGCCATCGCCATGACTTCGGGGGGCGAGAAGGGGATGAAGCCGCGGATCAGGCCCTGGGCGAGCTCGCGGAAGCGGAGCTCGTCGCGGCCGGCCGGGATGCCCGTGACGCGGCTGATGACGGTGTTCGGGATCGGGTTCGTGAAGTCCGTGACGAGGTCGACCACCTCGCCCCGCCGATCGCGCAGAGGTTCGGCGAAGCGCTCGACGACCTCCCGGATCTGCGCGTCCATGCGCCGGACGGCGCGCGGCGTCAGGGCGCTCACGAATCGCCGGCGCCAGCGTGCGTGCGCGGCGGGATCGTTGCGCGCGAAGTTGTGGTCGTCGAACCAGCGCAGCCAGGTGCCCTCGGCGAACGGCTCGAAGCCTTCCCAGACACTGCGATCGCGGCAGCCGTATTCGGCGTCGTCGAGCAGCCATTGGACGTCGTCGTGGCGCGTGACGACCCAGAAGCCGAGCGAAGGCACCCAGTGGACGGGCGCTTCGCTTCGCAGGCGATGGGTCGCCGCGATCGGATCGTCGGCGCGAAGCACGTCGAGGAAGAGGTCGGGGTCGGAGGGGGGCATGCGACTCCTTCGTCGGGCGAGGGCGGGTTCCCCCCGCCCTTCGGCAGTCTGCATCGCCGAGTTGCCGCTCGCCAACCCCGGACTGCATTGCCGAGTCCCGGCCTGCCGAGGCTGGATGCCGGGCTTGCCCGTCGATCGGGTCCGGTCCGAACGGAATGGGGCGATCGAAGGCACGCCTTGGTGAAGCGAAATCCTTCCGATCTCGCGTGAAGAACTTCACACATCGCGAGCTGGACTGTCCGTAGAGTGCCGCCGAACGAACGGATCGATCGAATCCCGATCGCGCCGTCGTCGCTCCCGGACGTCGGTTCCGCCGGATTCCCATTCGGCTCTGCGGACCGCTCGTCCCGCTGCTCCTGCTCCAGCCATCCACAAGGATCCAGAACATGACGAAGACGATCGTTCGTCTCGGGCTCTCCCTCGCGCTCGCCACTGCGGCAGCCGGCGGGGCGGCCGCATCCACCGTGGTCGTCGAATGGAACGAGGCCGCCCTCGAAGCCATCCGGACCACCCATCCCGGCCCGCCGATCGTCGCGCGGGCCCTCGCCGTCACCCATACCTGCGTCTACGACGCCTGGGCCGCCTACGACCACAAGGCGATCGGGACGCGGCTCGGCGCGTCCTTGCGCCGCCCCGTGGCCGAGCGGAACGATGCCAATCGCGAAGAGGCGATCAGTTACGCGGCCCACCGCGCGCTCGTCGATCTCTTCCCGAGCGAGCAGGCGCTCTTCGACGGCCTCTTGAGCGATCTCGGCTACGACCCGGCGAACGCGTCACTCGATCCGTCGACGCCGGCTGGGATCGGGCATCGCGCCTGCGATGCCGTGCTCGCCTTCCGGCATCAGGACGGCTCCAATCAGCTGGGCGATCTCGCACCCGGCGCATACTCCGACTACACGGGCTATGCGCCCATCAACACGCCCGACCAGGTGAACGACATCGGCCGTTGGCAGCCGCTGCGGGTCTCGGATGGGCACGGCGGCTTCGTCGTCCAGAAGTTCATCACGCCCCATTGGAAGAACGTCGTGCCCTTCGCCCTCAAGCGATACGACACCTTCCGGATCAAGCGGCCGGCGGTGCCCGGAACCGCTGCCTTCGAAGAGCAGGCGCGCGAAGTCGTCGCCTACAGCGCGGTGCTCAACGATCAGCAGAAGGTGGTCGCCGAGTACTGGGCGGACGGGCCGACCTCGGAGCTCCCGCCCGGCCATTGGACGCTGTTCGCCGCGGCCGTCTCCGAGCGGGACGGACACGACCTCGAGCAGGACGTCAAGATGTT
Organism: Myxococcota bacterium; assembly: GCA_041389425.1. GTDB lineage: Bacteria > Myxococcota_A > UBA9160 > UBA9160 > UBA4427 > UBA4427. The sequence continues at coordinate 275,674 of JAWKRX010000002.1, read as the reverse complement.
CATGCTCGTGGGCAACGCCCAGCTCGACGCCTCGATCGCGACCTGGGGCTACAAGGTCGACTACGACTACGTGCGCCCCGTGACCGCGATCCACGAGCTCTTCGCGGGCCAGGAGATCGAGGCCTGGGCCGGCCCGTACCTCGGAACGAGCATGATCCCCGCCGAGGATTGGCAGCCCTACCAGGCCGCCACGGTCGTGACTCCGCCTTTCGCGGAATACGTCTCGGGCCACAGCACGTTCTCCGCGGCGGGTGCGCAGGTCCTGAAGCGCTTCACGGGCAGCGACGTCTTCAAGTTCTCGGTCACGATCGGGGCGGGCACCTCGCGGGTCGAGCCCGGCAGCGTGCCCGCGAACGACCTGACGCTCTCGTGGGCGACGTTCACGGAAGCCGCGGACGAGGCCGGCGCATCCCGACGCTTCGGCGGGATCCACTTCATCGATGGCGACATCGAGGGGCGGGCGCTCGGGCGGAAGATCGGGAATGCCGTCTTCGATCGGGGCAACCGGCTGTTCGAGGGACGGAACTGAGCTCCGCCGGACGCCCAGGCTCTCGGGCAGGCGCGTCGGCGAGGTACGCACGCGGGGGAGATCGGCGCTCGGCCGGTCTCCCCCGCCATCGTGCGCAGCCGAATGGGCTCAGCCCCAGGCCGGGAAGCGCCCCGTCGCGGGATAGGTCATGAACTCGACGAGGTTGCCGTCGGGATCGCGCGTATAGACGCTGGTGCCCTGGCGGCGTCCGCGATCGTCGCCGCCCGGCTGGTCGAGGGGGCCGTAGGCGATCTTCGCGCCGGCCTTCTCGATCAGTGCGACGGCCTCCTCGATCGTGCCGTCGAAGAGAAAACAGAAATCCCCGCAGCCCGGCAGCGCCGTCGGCCCGCGGCCGTCGAAGGCCGGGTCCTGCCAGAAGGCCGGGCCGTGGAAGTTGAGCTTCGCGTGTTCGCCGATGGCGATCGCGAAGATCGGGTACTTCCCGCTGCGGAACTCCTCTTCATGGATCGTCTCGAAGCCGAGGCGCTTGTAGAAATCGAGCAGCGCCTCGGGATCGCGCGCGGGAAAGGAGACGTGATCCCAACCAATGACGGGCATGGCGACCTCCGGAGTCAGGGGGAACGGCAAGGGGAACGTCGAGCGCTCACACGCGTCCGATCTTATGCCAGAATCGCCGCTGCGAATGCCCTCGGATTCGAAGTGCTCTCCAACCCGGGGCGGCGGCTCCCGAGTGCCGCCCGCTCTGCGAAAGGACTCCCCGATGAAGCTGGTCGTCACCGGACACGACGCGAACGGCGGATCGATCTTCACCCACGCCGGCGCGCCGCCGCGCGAGACGAGCCCCGGAAGCTACGAGCTCTGGACGACGAAGGGGCCGATCGAGATGCCGGATCGGGCGAACGCGAAGGGCCCGGCGGCGATCGGATATTTCCCCCAGGTCGGCGAGACGGCCTTCAAGATCGTCACCGTGCCCGGGCTCGCGGCGCGCGCGGCGACGGCGGGCGGGCCGGTCGAGCTGCCCGACGAGATCCGTGCGCATTTCGATCCGAAGGATCCGGAGATGCACACGACCGATACCATCGACTACGTCCTCGTCCTCTCGGGCTCCGCCGATCTCGAGCTCGACTTCGGGAAGAAGGAAGCGGTCGCTGCGGGTGATTGCGTGGTTCAGCGCGGGACGCGTCATGCCTGGCGGGTCACGAGCCAGGACCCGCTCGTACTCTGTGCGGTCCTGATCGGCGCGCACCGGATCGCCTGAGCGCACGCGGCACGGCCCTTCGCACCGTCCGGCACGGCGTGGGGTTGCTTCGCCGGTGCGAGATGGCGCGATCCCGGCCCAGGCCGAGTCGATGCCGAGGGTCACCACCGACGGCATCGGGTTCACGATCCGGATCCGGAAGTATTCACCGCCGGAGGCACGGAGCTCGAAGGGGGCGGCACGCGGCGGGACGTCGGTCGATCGGCTCGCCCGCACTTCCCGACGGCGCGGGTTGACCTATCGTCGGGCACCGGGGAGGAACACCGATGGACGACATCCTGATCCGGGGCGGCCTGCTCGTCGACGGGACCGGAGCGCCGCCGCGCCACGCGGACGTCGCCATTCGTGCGGGCCGGATCGCGGCGATCGGTTCGCTCTCCGGGCCGGCGCGGGAGACGATCGACGCGGAGGGTCGCATCGTCTGTCCGGGCTTCGTCGACGTCCATACCCATTACGACGCCCAGGTCTTCTGGGACGGAACGCTCTCTCCCTCGCTCTACCACGGCGTCACGACGATCGTGGGTGGCAACTGCGGATTCAGCATCGCACCGCTCACGCCGAGCGCGGGCGAGTATCTGATGCGCATGCTCGCGCGGGTCGAGGGCATGCCGCTCGAGAGCCTGCAGGTCGGCGTTCCCTGGAGCTGGACGAGCTTCGGCGAGTACCTCGATCTGCTCGAAGGACGGCTCGCCGTCAACGCGGGCTTCATGGTGGGCCATTCCGCGATCCGCCGCGTCGTGATGGGCGAGCGTGCCGTCGGACACGCGGCGACGCCCGCCGAGCTCGGCGAGATGCAGGCGCTGCTCCGCCGTTCGCTCGCCGAGGGCGGGCTCGGATTCTCGTCGACCCGTTCGGCGGCGCACAACGACGCGGACGGGCGGCCGGTGCCCTCGCGGCATGCGAGTCTCGACGAGCTCTACGCCCTCTGCCGGACGACGGGCGAGTTCCCGGGAACCTCGCTCGAGATGCTGCCCGGGACGAGCACGTTCTCCGATCTCGACAAGGAGATCCTGACGAACATGTCGCTCGCGGCGCAGCGCGCGCTCAACTGGAACCTGCTCGCGCCGCGCTCCGACATGCCCGAGGTGGCGATCAACCAGCTCGCCGCCTCCGACCATGCCGCCGAGCGGGGTGCGGTCGTGCTCGCGTTGACCGTGCCCCAGGAGATCGGCGGCCGCGTCAATCTGCATTCGGCGTTCGCGTTCGACGCCTTGCCGCGCTGGGCGCCGGTCATGCAGCTGCCGATCGATGCGCGCATGCGCGCGCTCGCGGACCCGAAGGTGCGCGCGGAGCTGCGGGCGGGCGCCGAGGAGCAGGGCGCAGGGCCGCTGAAGGCCCTCACGCGCTGGGGCCAGGTGCGTGTCGCCGAGACCTTCGCGCCCGGGAATGCCGGACTGCGGGGGCGAACGCTCGGCGAGATCGCGGCCGAGCGCGGCGCAGATCCCTTCGACGTGCTGCTCGATCTCGCGATCTCCGAGGGGCTGCGGACCTCGTTCGCATCGCCGACCGAGGGGCAGACCGACGCCGAGAGCTGGCGCCTGCGCGCGGAGTCCTGGACCGATCCGCGCACCATCGTCGGCGCGTCCGACGCCGGCGCCCATCTCGACATGCTCGATACCTTCGCGTTCACGACCCAGCTGCTCGGCCGCGGCATGCGTGAGATGGGGCTGATCCCGGTCGAGCAGGCGGTGCATCAGCTGACGGAGGTGCCCGCGCGCTTCTACGGGCTGCGCGAGCGGGGGCGGATCGCCGAGGGATGGTGGGCCGACGTCGTCGTCTTCGACGGAGATCGGATCGGGAAGGGTCCCACCTACACGCGCGACGATCTGCCTGCGGGCGCGCCGCGGCTCTATGCCGATGCGATCGGGATCGATCGGGTGATCGTCAACGGTCAGGTCATCGTGCGCGATGGGGTCGAGACGGGCGCGCGCCCGGGAACGATCCTGCGGTCGGGGCGCGATACGGAGACGGTTCCGCTCTCCGCCTGGAAGCGGCGCTGAGCGGGACTGCACCGCGAGCTCGATTCAGTCCGCGAGATCGCGAAGCGCCGCGAGCGGTACGACGCGGCCCGTCGTTTCCGGAATCGATTCGGCGCCGACCCAGCGAAGAGCGAGACCGCCCCGCGCATGGCCCGCGGTATCGAGCCAGTTGGGAACGCCCGGATCGCGGCGCGCGATGACCACGCGCACGCGGCCCCGTTCGTCGGCGATGGCCGTCGCGGGGTTCACGTGGGTCTCGAAGCGCATGAAGTCGAAGGATTCGAGCCAGTGGTTCCCGATCTGGAGGTTCCAGTAGTCGCATTTCGGCGGAGCGAGATCGACGACGAATGCTTCGTCCTCTCCGATCTCCCAGTAGCTGTAGAAATACCGGGTGCGCGGATCGCCCTGGGCCGAGGCCGAGAGCGCCGGGTCGATCTCGCGGATTTCGTGGCGATGGGATTCGAAGGCCTTCGTCCAGCCGAGGAACTGGCGGACCGTTCCCTCGAGAACCCCGCCGACGCGCTCGAGATCCCGGAAGAAGCCGGCTGGATCGAGCGGCGGCGGCCGGTCGGTGGGACCCGACCGCTCGATTTCGAGCTCCGGCAAGCGGTCGGTCGCGCGTCTCAAGAGCGTGATGCGGGCATTGAACTGGTTGGTGGCCGGACCCGTTCGCAGGTGCGGGCGCTGCTCTTCGTCGGGGCCGATCGGGATCTCGAAGCGGCCCGATTGATCGAGCGTGACGTTCTCGCTGTCGAGATAGGCGTCGCAGACCAGGCCGGTCGGCGTTCCGAGGCCACCGGAGTACGCGCCGAACCCGATGCGAGCGGCATCCCCGAGGCGCCCGCGCAGGACGTAGCGCTGGCCGGGCTCGAGCTTCGCGGCGAAATAGGCGTAGTCCGGATTGTCGAGCCCGATCTTGAGCCATTCGCCAGGCACGAACGCCACCCGGGGCGCCGGGGCATCGGCGACGACGTCGCGCAGGAACCCGCGCGCGAGGCGTGCGACGTAGCGGAGTCCTTCGGCGCGATCGAGCGCGTCGTCGGGAGCTGCCGCGAAGACGGCCCTGCCAGTCCGCTCGAGGCCCTCGCAGAACTCGATCCAGGCGCGCTCGTCTGCTTCCGGTCCGCGCGGTCGTTTCGATTCCATCCCTCGCCCTCTCCTTCGGTCTGCGGCTTCGATCCCGGCCGACGACGATCGTTTCGCCGCAAGGCGGTCGGCTCTTCGGGTGGGGCATCCGGCCGTTCGTATTCTCGCGGACGGGATAAGCTTGGCAAGCGATGTCGATCCGGCTTCGTCAGGAGGGAAGGCGATGAACGACGAGCTCGCGCGGCGGGTCGATCCCGCGCATACCACGATCCTCTCGATGGAGATGCAGCGGGGCATCGTCGGCGACCTCGCGCGCTTCGCAGGCCCGGCCGAGGCCGTGCGCGAGTCGGGGATCCTCGCTCGCTGCGCTGCGCTTTACGCCGCGGGGCGCGGAGCGGGCCTGCGCGTCGTGCACTGCAACGCGGCGTTCCGCCCGGATCGAGCCGGCAGCTATCGCAACATGCCCTTCGTGAACCGCCTGCTGGACGACCCCGGACATCTGCCGGTGGGCACGCCCGCGGTCGCCCCGGTGCCGGAGCTGATGGGCGAAGGCGATCTCGAGTCGACGCGGCTGCACGGCATCTCGCCGTTCGCGGGCACGGATCTCGATTCGATCCTCCGCAGTCTCGGAACACGCACGGTCGTGGCTGCCGGGGTGTCGCTCAATCGCGGGATCATCGGAATCTCGATCGAGGCCGTGAACCATGGCTACGAGGTCGTCGTGCCGAGGGATGCGGTGATCGGGTATCCGCGGGAATACGGCGAGATGGTGCTCCGGCATACGCTCGACGGGCTCGTCACGTTGTCGAGCGTCGACGAGCTCGCCGCGATCTGGCGAGCCGGGGCGCGCTGAGCCGCCGCGAAATCGGCCGGAGCCCGAGTCTCGGACCCGCCGCCGACGGGGCGGATCGGCCGTTTTCGGCACTCCGGCGCCGGTGATCCGCACGGCGGGCCGAACGCGTGCACCGCGCCCGGCAACTCCGCCGAAATCCCCGCTAAGCTCGGGCTGCCCCTCGATTCCCCGTCGCGTGGCTGCGGCTCCCGTCGCGGCCGGTCGCCGGCGTCTGGACCCGAGGGCGAACAGAACCTATAACCCGACGCGATCCGGCCGTTCCATTCCACGGCCACCGGAGGAATCCATGTCTCTCGTCCAGAAGCCCGCCCCCGATTTCACCGCCACGGCCGTCATGCCGAACGGCGAGCAGGCCCAGCTCACGCTCTCGTCGTTCAAGGGCAAGAAGTACGTCGTCCTCTTCTTCTACCCCTTCGACTTCACCTTCGTCTGCCCGACGGAGATCCTCGCCTTCTCGAACCACATCGAGGAGTTCCAGAAGCGCGGCGTCGAGGTCATCGGCTGCTCGATCGACTCGCCCCACGTCCACCGCGCCTGGCGCGACACCAAGGTCGAGGACGGCGGCATCGGCCCGATCAAGTACCCGCTCGTGGCCGACGTCAACAAGGACATCGCGCGCTCGTACGGCGTGCTGCTCGAGGCCGGCATGGCCCTGCGCGGCACGTTCCTGATCGACAAGGCCGGCACCGTCCGCCAGGCCACCGTCAACGACCTCCCGCTCGGCCGCTCGATCGAGGAGACGCTGCGCCTCGTCGACGCGCTCCAGCACACCGAGGAGCACGGCGAGGTCTGTCCCGCCGGTTGGAACAAGGGCAAGACCGCGATGAAGGCGAACCCGAAGGGTGTCGCCGACTTCCTGAAGGCGAACGCCGGGAAGCTCTGAGCGGGGCATGTCGCGCCGCGGCCCGCCTGCGGCGTCGCGTGTCCCGCCTGCGACGCCGCGGCCGGCTCGAAGACCGCGCCGCACGACGAATCTGGCCCCGGGTCCAATCTGCTCATGAGCATTCTGGACTCGGGGCCAATTTGTTCGTGTGCCGGATCGGATCCGTCCGGTGGCTTCTCCGCCCGTCCCTTCACATCCAGCGGGGATGAGCGCGTCAGCCGCCCCGCCGCTTCGCCAGCATCCGCGCCCCCGCCGCCACCGCGACGAGCAGCGCGAGCCCGCCGACGGCCCAGCCGAGCTGGCCGTCGAGGGCCGAGCGGCCGAGCACCACGAATCCCGTGACGTAGATCATCTGGATCGCGACCGAGAGCACGACGAAGCGCATCAGGTCGAGCTGGGCGACGGCCAGGATCACGTTCTGCAGGAAGTACGGAACCCCGGGCGTCAGGCGGATCAGGGTGATGAAGAGCGCTTCGTCGAGGGCCGAGTCGAAGCGGGGAATGCGATGGCCCCGGCGCGCGACGATCGACTCGAAGGTCGGCCGCAGGATCGTACGGGCGGCCGTATGCAGGATCAGGTTGCTGACGACCAGGCTGCCCGCGATCCAGGCGAGCGCGGGCCCGATGCCGTAGGCGACGCCCGCGGCCAGATAGAAGAGGCCGACGGGGAAGGGCAGGAAGGTCGCGACGACGAGCGCGCCGAAGAAGAGCAGCGGTGGCGCGCTGCGGACGCTCTCGAGCGCCGCCCGGGCCCAGCCGGGCAGGTCCTCGGCGGCGGCCACCGCGCCGGGATCGCCCTCGCCCCAGGCGGCGGAAGCCGCGAGCAGCGCGAGCGCGAGGACGAGAGCAGGGGCGGTCGAAGAGCGGGTCGTCAAGCGGCGCGGTGCTCCCGGGGCTGGCGGTCGGGAGCATATCGGCTCTCGCGGCCCGCGGTGCTCGATTGCAGCGCCATCGGGGATCGAGTACCAACGAATCGCCGTTTTCCCAGCCGCCGCCCGGTCGGACGCCCATGTTCTTTTTCGACTTCGCCAACTACTTCAAGATGGTCCGCCTCGCCTGGAACGAGAAGGTTCCGAAGGCGCGCCACTACTATCTGTTCGTCCTGCTCGTCGCCGTTCCGATCGTCTCGAGCTTCCATGCGATCTGCTTCCTGCTCGACCACGTCTTCCATCCCGATCTGCGCAAGGTCGAGGTGAAGGCGCCGATCTTCATGGTCGGTCATGCCCGCAGCGGAACGACGCTGACCCACCGCCTGCTGAGCCAGGACGGCGGCCGCTTCAGCTCGTTCCTCCTCTACGAGCTCTACTTTCCCTCGCTGATCCAGAAGAAGCTGATCCGCTGGCTCGCCCGCGTCGATGCGGAGCGATTTCGAGGGCTGCTCGCAGGGCAGCTGCGCGCCTGGGAAGACTGGCGCTACGGCCCGAGCCGCCACATGCACGAGATGGGGCTGACCCAGCCCGAGGAGGACGACATCGTCCTCTACTGGTCGATGGCCGCGGGCTTCTGGATCACGAAGATGCCCTACATGGGCGATCTCGATTTCTACTACATGAACGATTGGCCCGCGCGCAAACGCCGGCGCTACAACGATTTCTACCGCGAATGCATCAAGCGCCAGCTCTACCTGAACGGAACGGACAAGATCCATCTCAGCAAGAACCCGATGTATTCGGGCCGCGTCGCCTCGCTCCACGAGGCGTTCCCCGACGCGCGCTTCATCGTCAACGTGCGCGATCCGAACGAGACGATTCCGAGCCTGCTCAAGCTGGTGCGTGCGGGATGGAAGCAGCTCGGCTGGGATCCGGAGCGCCAGAAGCGCTGCCTCTCGATCCTCGCCCATCAGTCCTGGCATACCTACAAGCATCCGATCGAGTTCCTCGACGCGCACCCGAACGTCAAGGGCGCGATCGTCGACTACCGCGACCTGACGGCCGATCCGGCGGCGACGATCGAGAAGCTCTACCAGGATCTCGACCTGCCGATGACGAGCGAATTCCGCGAGCAGCTCTCGCTGCAGGGAAAGCGCGAGCGCGAGCACAAGACGCGCCACACCTACAGTCTCGAGGAGTTCGGCCTCGAGCCCGAGGCGATCCGCACCAACCTGGCCGAGCTCTTCGAGCGTTTCGGCTGGGATCGCTGACGCCGGGAAAGCCCGGGCCGTCCGCGTCCGGCGCGAACCGCCGCCCCCCCCCAACCCGAGGAAATCCCCATGACCGATGCGAACGCGAAGAGCGATGGAATCGATGCCCAGAAGAAGCTGCGGGCCGTCTGGGACGAGGTGATCGGCCTGCTCGGCGAGGCCCGCGACGCGATCGACCAGCCCCGGCTGATGCCCCCGCCGCCCTCGGACCGCAACCTCGCCGAGGGCTACCGCTATCTCATGGGCTTCGTCCACAACGCGATCGAGCGCTCCTTCCATCAGGATCCCGTGCGCCCGCATTTCCGGAACGCGCTCTCGATCATCACGCGCAGCACGATCGACAACCCCGACGCGATCTATTTCTCGACCCCGATCGACGGCCGCAAGACCTATCGGCTGCGCGGCGAGATGGGCGATGCGCGCCATTGGAAGGGCGAGGCGCCCGCGCCGACCGGCCGCAAGGCACCGCATTACATGATCTTCGAGGCGAGCTGGGGCTGCCTCGCCGGCGACTCCGGCACGCTCCAGGAGCTGCGCCCGGGCATGAAGACGCAGACGGGGCGGATCGACTGCTCGTCGATCGAGGTGAACCCCGACGGCTCCTTCGAGATCGTCTTCGCTCCCGAGCGGCCGGCGGGCTGGAAGGGCAACTTCGTATCGACGCTGAAGGTCGTGAAGCAGCCGCATCCGACCAAGCCCGAAACGCCGCCCGAGCGTTATGCGGAGTACATCAGCGGTCGCCAGATCTTCGAGGACTGGGCGCGCGAGGACGCGATCCACTTCGAGATGGTGCAGGAGGGCGCCGAAGGGACGGCGCCGCCGCCCTACGACTCGGAGCAGGCCGCCGCGCAGCTGCGGACCTTCGGCGAGACGGTGCGCAACCAGATCCAGTTCTGGAACGCCTTCTGGACGATCCCGATGGGAACCTACGGGCCGCGGCCCGGCGCCCTGCCGGGCATCGCGTTTCCGCGCAACGCCTTCAACCAGATCAACGCCGCCTCGGCCGCGACCGGCGGCGGCATGTCGACGAACCTCTACGCGGGCGGCGTCGGCGAGATCGGCCCCGACGAGGCGATCATCATCGAGAACCGCATCCAGAAGAAGCCGAACTACATCGGCTTCCAGCTCGGCAATCTCTGGGGCGAGTCGCTCGAGTACGCGAACCGCTGCAGCAGCCGAAACGGTCACCAGTCGGTCGTCGATTCCGACGGCGTGATCCGCCTCGTCGTCGCCCACGAGGATCCGGGCGTCCACAACTGGCTCGATACGACCGGCCAGCCCGTCTTCTTCATGTCCCCGCGCTGGGCCTACAGCCAGCAGCCCGAGCCGCCGGACTGGCCGTCGATCTCGATGAAGGTCGTGAAGGCGAAGGACGTCCTCTCGCTGCTCCCGCCGGACACGAAGCGCGTGACGCCCGCGGAGCGCCGCGCGGAGATCGCGATCCGCCAGCGCCACGTGACCAAGCGCTACCGGGTCTTCTGAGATGCGATCGGCCGCCCGGGGAGCGCGCGCGTGATCCTCGACGCATTCCGCCTCGACGGGAAGACGGCGATCGTCACCGGCGCGGGCCGCGGCATCGGCGCCGAGATCGCGCGGTCGTTCGCGGAGGTCGGCGCGGCGGTCGTCTGCGTCGCGCGGACCCGCGAAGAGCTGCTGCGGACGTGCGGCGCGATCGAGGGCATCGGCGGTCGGGCGATCCCGGTCGACTGCGACCTCGTCGCGGGCGATTCCGCCGAGCAGGTCGTCGAGGCGGCGCTGGCGGCCTACGGCCGGATCGACGTGCTCGTCAACAACGCCGGCGGCGGAGGCCACGTGCCGACACGCCACGCATCGGACGCGCATTTCGACGCCGCGATGGCGCTCAACTTCAAGGTGCCCTTCTACCTGACGCGCGCGGTCGCGCCCCACATGAAGGTGCGCGGCGGCGCGGTCGTCAACATCTCCTCGGGCTTCGCGCGGGCGGCCAACATCGGATCGATCCCCTACGGCGGTGCGAAGGCGGCGCTCGAGCAGCTGACCCGCATGATGGCGATGGAATACGCGCCGGCGATCCGCGTGAACGGGATCCGGGTCGGCGCCGTCACGACGGAGAACATGCAGAAGAACCTGCTCGATGCGCTGCCGGGCATCAGCGAGAAGCTCGCCGCCTGGACGCCGCTGCAGCGCCACGGAACGCCGGCGGACATCGCCCAGGCGGCGCTCTTTCTGGCATCGCCGGCGTCGAGCTTCGTGACGGCACGGATCCTGCCGGTCGACGGCGGAGTCGTGCTCGAGCGCTCGGCGATGGAGCTGATCGCGCGAGCGGAGAAGATGGCGAAGGGCTGAGGCGCGAGGGCATCCCATGGCGAGCAGGAAGAACGGAGCGGGGCGCGGCAGCGCGGCGGCGCGGCGATTCCGGGAGCGCTACGGCCCGGCGGCGATCGTGACGGGCGCCGCGCAGGGCATCGGCCGCGCCTTCGCCGACGCGATCGCCGCGCGCGGAATCGCCGTGCATCTCGTCGACGTGCAGGCAGAGCCGGTCGCGCGCGCGGCGCGGGAAGTCGAGGCGCAGTTCGGCGTTCGCACGCATGCCGTCGTCGTGGATCTCGCGCGGCGCGACTGCCTCGAGCGTCTGCAGGCCGCCGTCCCCGTCGAGGAGATCGGACTGCTCGTCTGCAACGCAGCGATCGGTCAGGAGGGGCCGTTCCTCGACGAGCCGCTCGAGGCCATCCAGCGCGCAATCGACGTCAACTGCCATGCCGCCGCTGCGCTGACGCACGGCTTCGGGAAGGCGATGGCCCGCGCCGGGCGGGGCGGCATCATCCTGCTCGCCTCGGGCACCGCCCTCCAGGGCTCTCCCCGTTATGCCAGCTACGCCGCGACCAAGGCGTTCAACCTCGTCCTCGGCGAGAGCCTCTGGTACGAGTTCCGCGACCACGGCGTCGACGTGCTCGCCTTCGTGCCGGGCCCGACGAATACGCCCGGACTGCGGCGGAGCCTTCCGAGCTTGAAGGAGGGCGTCGCGGTCGGTCCGATCCAGCTGCCGGGCGAGACGGCGGAGACCGCCGTCCGGGCGCTGGGGCGCGCGGCGAGCGCCTCGCGGCAGAAGGATCATGCGGCGCAGCTGGCGGCGCGAAGGCGCCGCGCGGATGCGAATGCCGCGCGGGATTGGAAGCGGGACGCTCGCGAAGGAGAAAAGAGATGACGTCGATCCGAAGGCTGCGCGAGGTTCCGAATTTCGACCGCGAGGTCGACGTGCTCGTCATGGGGCTCGGCATGGCGGGCGCCGCCGTCGCGCTCGAGGCGAAGGCCGCGGGCGCCGAGGTGCTCGTCGTCGAGCGCTCGGGCGCGGGCGGCGGTGCCTCCGCGCTCTCGGGTGGCCTCATCTACATGGGCGGCGGCACGCCGGTCCAGCAGGCGGCCGGCTTCGAAGACAGCGAAGAGAACATGTTCAAGTTCCTGATGGCCGTCTCCAGCCCCGGAGCGGACGAAGAGAAGATCCGCGTCTTCTGCGCGGACTCGATCGAGCATTTTCACTGGTTCGAGAAGCAGGGCGTCCCCTTCAAGCGCAGCTTCTACGACGAGCCCGGCCTCGAATCGCGCACCGACGATTGTCTCGTCTACACCTCCGGCGAGGACTGCGCGCCCTGGAACACGATCGCGACGCCGGCGCCGCGGGGCCACAAAGCACAGGTCGTCCAGAAGGGCGGGGGTCTGCTGATGAAGATCATGCTCGAGGCCGTCGGCCGCGAGGCGATCCCCGTCCTGACCGATACCCGCGGCGAGGCGCTCGTCGTCGCGGACGATGGCGTCGTCTGCGGCCTCGTCGTGAAGAACGCCGGCCGCGAGTACGCCTTCCGCGCCCGGCGCGGCGTCGTGCTCGCCGCGGGTGGCTTCATCATGAACGAGGCGATGTGTGCCCTGCACGCGCCCGTCCTGAACCGCGTCACCGATCGCAATGGAACGCCGGGCGACGACGGGACGGGCATCCTGCTCGGCCAGTCGGCCGGCGGCAGCGCGATCCGGATGCATCTCGGCGAGGTCGCGCTCCCGTACACGATCCCGAACCAGCTCTCGAAGGGTGTCTACCTGAACGCGAAGGGGCAGCGCTTCATCAACGAGGACACCTATCACGGCCACGTCGGCATCGCCGGGCTCTACAAGGAAGCCGGCGAGCTCTTCCTGCTGCTCGACGACGCGACCTTCCGCCGCGGGCTCGTCGGCCTCCAGCCGGGCTGGGTCGCGGAGACCTTCGAGGAGCTCGAGGCCGAGGCGGGCTTCCCGCCCGGATCGCTCGTCGAGACGATGACGCTCTACAACCGCCATGCCGCGGAGGGACGCGACCCCGTCTTCGGCAAGCGCCCCGAGCGGATCGTGCCCCTCGTGAACCCGCCCTATGCGCTGGTCGATTGCCGCGTCTCGCAGGGCGCGATCTGGTCGGGCTTCACGATCGGCGGCCTCCGGACGAGCGTCGACGGCGAGGTCCTCGACTACCAGGCCCGGCCGGTCCCGGGCCTCTACGCCGCGGGGCGGACGGCGGCGATCTTCAGCGGGCATGGTTATGCGGGCAGCGGCGCCTCGCTCGCGGACGCGAGCTATTTCGGGCGGCGCACGGGCCGGGCGGTCGCGCGCACCGGCGGTCGCTGAATCCGGCGGCTCCCCGCCCGTTCCCGAGCGCGCGCCCCGGCGGCGCATCCAGAGGAGATCCCATGATCAAGCTCGTCTTCTGCTGTCGTCGCAAGGCCGGGATGACCCGTGAGCAGTTCCAGCAGCGCTGGCTCGAGGTCCATGGGCCGCTCGTTCGCCGCCTGCGCGCGGATCTGCCCATGATGAAGCGCTATGTCCAGAGTCATACGCTCGCGGGCGCCGTCGGCGACGCGGTCAACGACGGTCTGCGCGCCTCGCGCGGCGTGAAGGAGCCCTACGACGGGATCACGGAGGTCTGGTTCGACGACCTCGCCTCGATGGGCGGGGGCGGCGGCGAGGCGGCGGCCGCGGCCGGACAGCGCCTGCTCGAGGACGAAGCGGAGTTCATCGACTTCGCGGGGTCGGCGGTCTTCGTGACCGAGGAGCACGAGATCTTCTAGCGAGCGCGTCCCGCGGCGAATCGGGTCGCCGAAGCGCGAGCCGAGACGCGCGTGTTGGATCCGAAAATCTGCCTCGCGGAAGGGAAAACTCCGTTCTTCGGCCCGCGTTTTCGGGTCTAATGTTTCCGGATCGCGGCGACCGATCGGGGGTCGTCGGGGCGGAGCGAGACGCGTGCGTCGGGAGATGGATCCATGGTGTCGTTGGCGGGAACCGGATCGGCATTCTTCGGATCGTGGATGGGCGGGGGAGTCCGCCGATCGCGTCGGCCTTCGACGCCCGCTGCACCTCGGCGCGCGATCTCGCGCGGCCTGATCCGTGCGGTCGCCCTGGCGCTCGCCCTGGCGGCGACCCTGACATTCGCGCTCCCCGCCTCGGCGCAGGGGACGGGCGAGGACGAGTGCGCGCTCGGGACCCACGACTGCGACGCGAACGCGACGTGTACGGACACGCCGGAATCGTACGTGTGTACCTGCAACGTCGGCTTCGCGGGCGAAGGCACGAGTGGGACGTGCGTGAACATCGACGAGTGCGCGCTCGGGACCCACGACTGCGACGTGAACGCCACGTGCACGGATATTCCGGGTTGGTTCACGTGTGCGTGCAACGTCGGGTTCGCAGGGGACGGGCTCACGTGCACGGACGTCGACGAGTGCAACCTGGGGCTCGACAATTGCGACGTGAATGCGACCTGCACGAACAACCTGGGCAGCTTCGACTGTACCTGCAACGTCGGTTTCGCGGGCGACGGGCTGACGTGCACGGACGTCGACGAGTGCAACCTCGGGCTCGACAACTGCGGCGAGAACGCGGTCTGCGTGAACACGCTGGGCGATTTTTCGTGCTCGTGCATCGTCGGCTTCACGGGCGACGGTCTGACGTGCACGGACGTCGACGAATGCGCACTCGGGCTCGACAACTGCGGCGAGAACGCGGTCTGCGTGAATACGCTGGGCGACTTTTCGTGTTCTTGCATCGTCGGCTTCGAGGGCGACGGTCTGACGTGCACGGACGTCGACGAGTGCGCACTCGGGCTCGACAACTGCGGCGAGAACGCGCTCTGCGTGAACACGCTGGGCGATTTTTCGTGCTCGTGCATCGTCGGCTTCGAGGGCGACGGTCTGACCTGCACGGACGTCGACGAATGCGCACTCGGGCTCGACAACTGCGACACGAACGCGTCGTGCACGAACACGCTCGGCGACTTCAGCTGCGCCTGCAACGTCGGCTACACCGGCGATGGGCTCAGCTGCTCGCCGGTCGGACCCCCGAGCGTGCCGGGCCTCGGTCGCTTCGCGCTGATGGTCCTCGCGGCGGGGCTCAGCGGGCTGGGCGCCTGGCGGCTGCGGCGCGGCTTCGTTTAGGCCTTCGGACGCTCCGCCGCGCGCCTCCCCCGGTCGAGCCGGGCTCAGCCGAATCCGGCGAATCGACCGGGCCGGGGCGCCGCGCTCACGGCACGATCACCGCTCTCCCGGCCAGCTGCCCCGCCGCGAGCTTCTCGAAGGCCTTCGCCGAGTCCGCGATGTCGAAGAACTCGACGTCGTTGCGGAGCAGGCCCTGCTCGGCGAGCTCGATGGCCGAGCGCGTGTCCTCCGCCGTTCCGCCGACGAAGGAGCAGATCGAGGCGCCCTTGCCCGAGAGCGCGCCCATGAGCGGGGCCTCGAGCTTGCCTTCGCCGGCCCCGATCAGCGCATAGCGGCCGAGCTTCGCGAGCGCCGCGATGCTGGTCGAGATGGTCGCGGTCGTGCCGACGAAGTCGAGGACGGCGTCGGCGCCGCGGCCGTCGGTGCGCTTCAGGAGCTCGCCGGCGACGTTCTCGAGGCCGCCGTCGATGACCTCGTCGGCGCCGAGCTCGATCGCGCGGGCGCGCTTGTCGGGGGCGACGTCGGCGACGACGATGCGCGCGGTCGTCAGGATCTTGAGGTATTGGATCGCGAAGCTGCCGAGGCCACCGGCGCCGATCACGAAGGCGGTGCGGCCGGGGCCGAGGCGGTCGGTGACTCGGCGGACGCCGTGGAACGAGGTCGAGCCGGCATCGGTGAGCGGGCCGGCGCGGCGGGGATCGAGCTTGTCGAGCTTCAGGATCGGGCGGTCGCTCTCGACGATGAGGTAGTCGGCGATGCCGCCGTTCATGCCGTAGCCGCGGCCGACCTTGTTCCAGTCGCAGGCGTTGTCGAAGCCGGCGTCGCATTCGAGGCAATGGCCACACGAGCGCGTCGAGACGATCGCGACGGGTTGGCCCTCTTCGTGGCCGACGACGCCGCTGCCGAGCTTGTCGATCCAGCCGCCGACCTCGTGGCCGAGGGTGAAGGGCATCTTCCAGCCGAGAAACTGCTCCATGACCGCGGGGAGATGCGGCATGTGGAGATCGCTCTGGCAGACGCCGTTGCCCGCGACCTTGATGCGGATCTCGCCGGGGCCCGGCTCGGGCAGATCGATCTCGACGAGCGCCGGCGGCTCCTGCCATTTCAGCATCCGGAAGGCGCGCATCGTCTTCTTCATGGGGCTCCTGGGGCGTGATCGGCCTGCGTCCGGGGGCACGGACCGGCGCAGGCGTCGCTCGTCCGCAGGCTACCTGCGACGGCTCGTGCGCGCACGCCGCTCCCGCGTGCCATCCTGGGCCAGCCTCCTATCCTCGGGGCCGTTCGAGCGAAGCGGGCGACGGGAGGGCGATCGGCATGGACGTGACGATGGAGAACGCGAAGCCGGCGAAGCCGAGCGGGCGGGTGCGGTTCGGCGGCGGACGGGTCGTCCTGCTCCTGCTCCTGGCGCTGGCCGCATCGAACGCGCATGCCGCCGAGGAGCTCCCGCAGCTCTACTGGGGCGATCTCCATCTGCATACGTCGAACTCCCTCGACGCGAACCTCTTCAACAATTTCACGCTCGGCCCCGACGTCGCGTACCGTTTCGCGAAGGGCGAGGCGATCCGGATGCCGAACGGGCGGCGCGCGAAGCTCGATCGGCCGCTCGACTTCCTGATGGTCTCGGATCATGCCGAGTATCTCGGCGTCTTCTCGATGATCCGGCGGAAGGATCCGCGGGTCGCGGGCTCGGAGACGGCGACGAAGGTCTCGCGCTTCATCGCGGAGAATCCGGTCTTCGGGCCGGAGCAGATCGGCAAGCTCGGCGCGCTGCTCGCGGACGATCCGCTCGGCGCCGATCCGGCGCTGCGGCGCGCGGTCTGGGACGAGGTCGTCGACGTCGCCGAGCAGATGAACCAGCCCGGCCGCTTCACGACCTTCGTCGGCTACGAATGGGGCTCGATGCCGAACGGCAACAACCTCCATCGCAACGTGATCTTCCGCGACGGCCCGCAGCGGACGAAGAAGATCCTGCCCTTCTCGGCGATCGACTCGGGCGAGCCCGAGCAGCTCTGGCGCTTCCTCGCCCGCTACGAGCGCGACACCGGCGGTGAGGCCTTCGCGATCCCCCACAACTCGAACCTCTCGAACGGTCTGATGTTCGCGCTCCTCGACTCGGCGGGGAAGCCGATCGACGCCGCCTACGCCCGTCAGCGCGCGAAATACGAGCCGGTCGTCGAGGTCACCCAGATCAAGGGCGACAGCGAGACACATCCCTTCCTCTCGCCCGACGACGAGTTCGCCGACTACGAGCGCTGGGACAAGACCAACATCACGGGCTCCGCCCGCACCCTGCCCGAGATGCACGTCGGCAGCCATGCCCGCGCCGCACTGAAGAACGGCCTCCTCCTCGAGCGCAGCATCGGGGTCAATCCGTTCCGCTTCGCGATGATCGGGAGCACCGATTCGCATACCTCCCTCGCGACCGCCGACGAGAACAACTACTGGGGCAAGACCGCGAACATGTTCCCCGGCACCGATCGCGCGAAGGGCGAGTTCATCCATTCCTCCGATCCGAGCGCCGCGAGCACGATGAACTGGGAGCAGGCCGCGGCGGGTTATGCCGGGGTCTGGGCCGTGGAGAACACGCGCGAGGCGCTCTTCGACGCGCTGCGCCGGGGCGAGACCTACGCCACGACGGGGCCGCGCATCGCGGTGCTCTTCTTCGGGGGCTGGCGCTTCGGCGAGGTCGATGCCGGATCCAGCAACGTCGCGCGGGCGGGCTACGTCAAGGGTGTGCCGATGGGGAGCGATCTGCCGGCGCCGATCGGGGACCAGAAGCAGCCGACCTTCCTCGTCTCCGTCGCGAAGGATCCGAAGGGCGCGAACCTCGAGCGGATCCAGATCGTGAAGGGCTGGATCGATGCGGAGGGCGGGGCGCAGGAGAAGGTCGTCGACGTGATGGTCGCTCCCGATGCCGCGAAGGGGCTGCGGGAGATGTCGACGGTCTGGGTGGATCCCGACTTCGATCTCGCCCTGCCGGCCTTCTATTATGCGCGCGTGCTCGAGGTCCCGACGCCGCGCTGGAACGCCATCGACGCCACGCGCTACCGGGGCAAGAAGATCGAGCCCGGCGTGCGCGTGAAGCAGCAGGAGCGCGCCTATACCTCGCCGATCTGGTATGCCCCGCCGCCTCCGAAGGCCGATTGAACCCGGCGCCCCGAGCTTCTAAGATCGGGCCGTTTCACCACCAGCCCGATCGCATCCGCCGCCGAGGAGCCGCCCGAAATGAGCCGAGGAAGCGCCGAAAACCGCGCCGCGTTCGATGACGCGGCGATCCTGGCGGACGCGCAGTCGCGGACGGGGCTCTCGGATTTCGGGCCGGATCCGTTCCGCGAGCCGATGGGCGTGCTGCTGAAATCGCTGCGCGAGGAGGCGCCGCTCAACGATCTCGGGCGTACGGTCATGCGTGCGCGCGTCGTCGAGAGCCTCGAGACGCGGCTGCTGATGCAGGAATGGATCCGCCGCCATCCGGAGATCCTGCAGGAAGAGCTCGGCGCACCGATCGTCATCATCGGCCTGATGCGGACCGGCACGACGATGCTGCACCGCATCGTCTCCAGCGATCCCCGCAACCACGCCGCGAACTGGTGGGAGGTCCGCTTCCCCGCGCCGCCCCTCGACATGGACTGGTCGAAGCCCGATCCGCGCATCGCGCTCGCCGAGGCCGAGGTCGCCGCGATCCTCGAGGCCGATCCGCGCCAGGCTTCGATCCATCCCTGGGATGCAAAGGCCCCCGACGAAGAGATCATGCTCCTCGAGCATTCGTTCTTCTCCCACGTCCCGGAGGCCTTCGTCAACGTTCCGAGCTATCGCACCTTCATCACGCAGGCCGACTGGACGCCCGCCTACGTCTACCTGAAGAAGCAGCTCCAGTTCCTGCAATGGCAGAAGCGCCAGCGCGGCGAGGTCTGCGAGCGCTGGATCCTGAAGACGCCGGGCCATCTCGGCTACATCGACACGCTCTTCGCCGTCTTCCCCGGCGCCCGGGCGATCTTCACCCACCGCGATCCCGTCGAGACCGTGCCGTCCGCCGCCTCGATGAACTACGCCATGTGGGCGCTCTACGGCGATCCCTCGGAAGCAAAGATCGCCGCGGCGCAGTGGCAGGAGCGGCTCGCCTGGGGCACCGCACGTTCGATGGAGTCGCGGGCGCGTTATGCGGCGGACCGCTTCGTCGACATCTGGTTCAAGGACGTCCTCAAGGACCCGATCCCCCAGATCGAGCGCGCCTACCAGACCTTCGGCATCGAGATGACGCCCGCCGCCCGCGCGGCGATGCAGGCCTGGCGCGACCGCAATCCCCGCGACAAGCGCCCGCCCCACGAGTACGAGCTCTCCGAGTACGGCCTGACCCGCGAGGGGATCTGCGAGGCCTTCGCGGAGTACCGCCGCCGGTTCATCGAGTCGCGCAACGAGTCGCGCAAATAGCAGCGGCCGGGCGCGCCTCAGAGCGGCGGCGTCCAGCCCTCGGGCAGGTTGCCCTCGCGCACGACCTGCTCGCAGACCCGCTCGACGATCCGCCAGCCGTCCGCCGTGCGGATCAGGCGATCGAGGTAGCGCCCGGAATGGGTCACCGTGAACTGCGCGCCTTCGCCCTCGCGGGCGTCGCGGCCGGTCGGTACGTGGAAATAACATCGCGCGTTCGCGCGGTCGCCCTCGAGCTCGACGATCAGGTTCGTGATCATGTGCAGGTTGCGGGGCCAGCTGTCGAGGGCGCGGTCGAGCCAGGCCAGCATCTCGCGGAAGGGGCCGGCGCGCCCGCCGGCCGGCCGGAGATCGATCGTGGCCTCGAGCGCGAAGATCCGGTCCATCCGCGTCCAGTCGCGGCGGTCGACCATGTCGGCGTAGCGCGCCATCAGCTCGGCGATCTCCATCCGATCCGCGAGCTCGCGCAATCCGATCTCCTGCATGAATCAACCCTCCGCGGCGGGAGGTAGCACGTGGGCGCGGAAGCCGGCACGTCGGCTCGCCGCGAGGGCGACGACGATGTCGACCCTGCGCAGCACGTCGTGGATCTCGTTCGCGAAGGCGAGACGCGCCGCCGCGATCTCCCCCTCGCCCGGGGCCAGCAGCTCCCGGTTGCGGGCGAGGCGGAGCGCCGTCTGGAACAGGACCTTCGAAATCGAGTCGGCGGCGTGGATCCGCTTCTGGAGCTTGTACTGGCGGCCGACGCCGATGCAGTTGGCGAGGAAGCGCCGCTCGTCGAAGGGCTGGGCGGGATCGAGGCGCACGAGCTGATCGGCGACGACGCGATAGCTCTCGAGAAAGGGTCGCAGGGCGCGGTGAGCGCTGAACGGCCGCGAGCGGCGGACGAGCTCCTCGGGCGCGAGCTCGCCCCGGGCGAGGCGCTCCTCCCAGCCCGCGGCGGTGTGGGAGAGCTCCTGGCGGATCTCCTCGCGGAAGGCCTCCTTCTCGGGGAAGAAGAACTCGAATTTGAGCAGGTCGCGCAGTCGCATGACCTCGGCCCAGAAGCGCGAGACGACCTCCGGCTCGGCGCCCGGCGCGGGCGGCTCGCCGGCGTGCAGCAGCGCCAGCTCGGCGATCGCGCGGTTCACGAAGAAGTGGACGATCGTGTTGCGGTAGTAGGCGGCCGCGAGCTGCTGATCGTCGCCGATGCAGTAGACGGGCTCGATGCCCTCGTCGAAGCGGGTCACGACGCCGCTGCCCACGAGCGCTTCGAGCGTCGCTTCGACGCCGGCGTCGGATTCGAGATGGGAGAAGTCGGCGGTCTTCGGCAGATCGCGGCGCTCGACGTCCTCGAGCAGGCTCGCGAGGCTCGCGCGGGTGTCGCGCACGGAGAGCGCTTCGCCCGTCGCGCCGAGCAGGGCGAGGGTCGCGAGGGAGGTCGGCGTGATCGGCGTGACGCGGTTGATGCGGACGGAGACCTCGAAGGCGAGCTTCTCGAGATCGAAGCGCGCGCCCGGCCGCGCGTTCGCTTCGCGCAGGCCGCCGCCGAGGGGCGCGGTCGCGTCGCGGCCGTCGCCCTCCGGATCGCCGAGCTGCTGGCGCAGCGAGACCGGCTCGCCGAAGGCGAGATGGATGCGGCCGTAGCGGCGCCGGAGCTGGCGGACGAGGCGCACGAACCAGGCGAAGCTCTCGCGCTCCTTGTCGCCGCCGCGCTGCTCGGCGACGTAGCTGCCGACGTCCTGGATCTGGTCGTAGGCGATCGAGACCGGGACGAGCAGGACGTCCTCGCTCTTGCCGCGGCGATAGGCGTCGACGACGTTCGCCAGCAGGCCGTAGCGCGGGGGCAGCAGCTTGCCCGAACGCGAGCGCCCGCCCTCGATGTACCACTCGAGCGGGAAGCGCTTCTCGATCAGGTAGTCGATGTAATGCGCGAGGACGTGCTTGTAGACGGCGTCTTCGCGGAAGCTGCGGCGGATGAAGAAGACGCCGCTGCGGCGCACGATCTGGCCGACCGGGAAGAAGTTCATGTTGATGCCGCCGGCCGTGTGGTTCGGCGGCAGGCCGTGCTCGTGGAGCGCGTACTGCAGGACGAGATGGTCGAGGTTCGATTTGTGGGTCGGCAGGAAGACGACCGGATGGTGCTCCTCGAGGCTCGCGATGCGCTTCATCATGGTCTCGTCGTAGACGAGCTGCTCGTCGTAGCCGCGGGTGTAGAGCCAGCGGATCGCGTGGTTGACGAGGTCGATGACGAGCGGGCTGTGGGTGGCGGCGATCTCGCGCAGGTCGCGTGCGGCCTCGGCCGTGAGGGCGGCGAGCCGCCGCGCGCTCGCGGTTCCGTCCGCCGCGATCCGGCGGAGGCCGCCGCGGAAGCTCGGCCGGCCGAGGATCTCCTCGTGGACGAGGCGCGGCACCTTGTAGCGCGCGCCGCGCACCCGCCGCTCGGCGCGTTCGAGGGCGAGGGTCGCCTTCTGCCGGACGAACTCGGCGAATCCGATCGTCTCGGTCTGATCGAAGCCGCAGGCCTGGGTCCAGCGCGCGCGCAGGTTCGAGGCGGAGGCCGGCTCGCCGGCGACGAGCAGGCAGCGGTCGGGCTCGCGCCGCGAGACGATCGCCTGGCGCAGCCAATGGGGATCGCGGGGATCGCCGGTCAGCAGCAGGCCGAGGAAGCTGCCCGAGCGCGATCCATCCCGCAGCCGCCCCTGCCAGACGATCCGCAGCGGCGCCATCAACGGATCGCCGCCGGCGGCGAGGGCGGCTTCGAGCGCGGGATCGCCGGTGTGTCGCCGCCCGCCCATTTGCAGCGGGGGCCGGCGCCGCGGGCACGGGATCTGGACGATCTCGCAGGCGCCGGTCGCGGGATCGGCCGGGCGCCGCTCGGCGATCCAGTCCTCGACGAGCCGTCGCTCGACGCGGCTCGCGGCTTCGACGAGAAAGACGATGCGCTGGCCGGGCAGGGCGCTCGGCCAATCGGGGCCGGCGATTCGGGACGACGATTCGGGACCGCGCATGCGCGCATTCTACCCGCCGGGCGCGCCGCCGTGTTGCACCGTCGCGCAGCTGTCCGATCCTCCGGCCACCATGAAGAGCCGAACCGCCTCGACGGCCGCGGAAGCCGCGCGCCTCGTCCGTCCCACCGACCGTCTCGCGATGCCCCTCGGTCCCGGCCAGCCGCTCGCCTTTCTCGAAGCGCTCGGTCAGCGCACGGATTGGCAGGACCTCACGGTCTTCTGCGCCCTGCTGACCGGTCTCCATCCGCTCTTTGCGAAGAAGGGTGTCCATCTGCGCTCGGGCTTCTTCGGCCCCGCCGAACGCGCGCTGCGCGCCGCCGGACACGACGTCGCGTTCGTGCCCGGCGATTTCCGCCGCTTCGCCCGGATCGCGAGCGAGCTCGCGCCGCGCATCATCGCCGTCGCGGGGGCGCCGCCCGATCGGGACGGGCGCGTCTCGCTCTCGCTGCATGCCGGCGCCTCCATCGGCGCGATTCGCGAGGCGATCCGCGATCCGGATCGGCTGCTCGTCGTCGAGACGAGCCCCGCCTACCCGCGGACCTTCGGCCTGCCGCCGGACCATCCGCATTCGGTGGCCCTCGACGAGATCGACGTCTGGATCGAGAGCGACGCGCGGCCGGCGGAGCTGCCGGACGTCCCGCCCGGGCCCGAGGAGATCGCGATCGCCGAGCGCGTGCTCCCCTTCATCGATCCCGAGGCGACGCTGCAGGTCGGCATCGGCGGGATCCCGAACGCGATCGCCCTTCAGCTCGCCGCTTCGGAGCGCGGTGCCTACGGCGTGCACTCGGAGATGTTCACGACCGGCCTGATGCGGCTCCACGAGGCCGGCCGCATCCGCAATCGCAAG
Source organism: Myxococcota bacterium (assembly GCA_041389425.1). Classification (GTDB taxonomy): domain Bacteria; phylum Myxococcota_A; class UBA9160; order UBA9160; family UBA4427; genus UBA4427. The sequence goes on along the minus strand of JAWKRX010000002.1, from coordinate 252,296 downwards.
GGGGTCTTCGACGGCCATTCGATCGTGACGTTCGCCATGGGCTCGCGCGCGCTCTACGACTGGCTGGACGGCAACGAGGCGGTCTGCTTCCTGCCGGTCGACGTCGTCAACGATCCGGCCGTCATCGCGAAGAACCGCGCCATGGTCTCGATCAACGGCGCCCTCGCCGTCGATCTCTTCGGCCAGATCGTCGCCGACACCCTCGGCGGCCGGCAGTTCTCGGGGATCGGCGGCCACGAAGACTTCCTCGCGGGCATCGGTGCGAGCCCGGACGGCCGCTCGCTCGTCTGTCTGCCGGCGACCTATCAGGCGGAGGGCGTGCGCCGCTCGCGGATCGTCCCGCAGCACGAAGCCGGCGCGATCGTCACGAGCCCGCGCCATCAGGTCGACGTCGTCGTCACGGAATGGGGCGCCGCCGAGCTCTTCGGTCGCACCGTCGGCGAGCGTGCCCGGGCCCTCGCCGAGATCGCGCATCCGGACGAGCGCGAAGCCCTGCGCGCCGCCGCCCGCGCGATCGATCGGCTCGGTGTGCTGCCGCCGCCCGCCCCGAAGTCGCCGTCTGCGAACGGCGGCGCGAACGGAAGCGCGAAGGCCAGCCCGGACGACGCCGCCGCTTGACCCCCGCGAGCCATCTGAAGAGCGCCGCCTCGCTGCTCGTGATCACGCTGAACCTGGCCTTCTGGATCGCGCTCGCCCTGCCGATCCGGCTCGCCCGCAGCGTCGTGCCGCCGCTCGCGCCGGCGGTCCATCGCGCGCTCGATGCGATCTACCGCGCGGCCGTGCGGGTCGACGATTTCTGGCTGCGGCGGGTGATCGGTCTGCGCTGGCCGCTTCCGGACCTCGCGCTCGACGCGGGGCGAACCCAGATCGTGCTCGCGAACCACGCCTCCTGGGCGGACATCTTCCTGCTCCAGAGCCTGCTCGTCTCCCACGGCCTCGTCGTGAAGTTCCTGACCAAGCGCGAGCTGCTGGCCGTGCCGATCGTCGGCCTGATCCTCTGGACCTTCGAGTTCCCCCTGCTGCGGCGCACGAGCCGCGGCGGCGAGTCGGAGGCCGAGCGCAAGCAGCGCGATTTCGACGCCCTGCGCGCGGCGTGTGGCGATGCGCGGGAGAATCCGGTCGCCCTCGTCTGCTTCGCCGAAGGGACCCGCGCCACCCCCGAGCGCCGCGCGAGTCGCCGCTCGCCCCATCGCCATCTGCTGCCGCCGCGGGTCGGCGGCTTCGGTGCCCTCTGCGACGGTCTCGGCGAGGCGCTCGGCGGCGTCGTCGACTGCACGATCGTGTACCCCAGCGGTCCGCGGCCGATGACGTTCTGGGCCTTCCTCTCGGGCGGTCCGCGCGCCGCGCGATCGGCGGGGATCGGGCTCCATGCGGAGCGGATCGCCCCCGGCGAGATTCCGGCCTCGCGCGAAGATCGGGCGCGCTGGCTCGAAGCGCGCTGGGCGATCAAGGACGCGCGCATCGCCGAGGCGCTCGCGTCCTCGCCGGCGAGTGTGTGATCGCCCGCGGCGCCGGACAGGCGCAGGCGATACGATGCCGCTCGCGGGGCGGCCAATCCGCTGCGCGGCGCCTTTCGAGGAGCGGTCTTTGAGAATCATCGGTTGTCGCGAGTGCGATGCCGTGGTGGTGGAGCCCTTCGTGCCCGATGGGGGCGCGGCCTACTGCGACCGCTGCGGGGGGCTCTTGTTCCGGCGGCATTCCCGTACGATCGAGGTCTGTCTCGCCCTCGTCGTGGCGGCGGCGATCCTGTTCGCGGTGGCGAATCTCTATCCCTTCCTCGCCTTCCAGATGCAGGGGCAGACGACCCAGACGACCCTCCTCTCCGGCACGCGCGCGCTGCTGGATCAGGGGGAGAATGCCGTCGCGGCACTCGTCTTCCTGACGGTGATCGCGTCGCCGGCCTGCGAGATCGGCCTGCTGCTCTACGTGCTCGGGCCGGTCCATTTCGGCTTCCGGCTGCCGGGTCTCGCGCTCGCCTTCCGCTTCGTCGAGCAGTTCCGGCCCTGGAGCATGATGGAAGTCTTCCTGATCGGGATCCTCGTCGCGGGCGTGAAGCTGGCGGATCTCGCCGAGATCGTGCCGGGGATCGCGCTCTACGCATTCGGCCTGTTGATTCCGATCCTGGCGGCCGCTTCGAACTTCCTCGACGCCGAGCTCGTCTGGCGTCGGATCGCGGGCGAAGCCTGATGCGATTCTCGCCCCTCGTCGGCGGCCCCCATGCGCAATGCCCGGTGTGCCGGCTCGTCATGAAGGCGCCCGCGGAGCGGTCCGAGGCGCCGCTCGCCTGCCCGCGCTGCGGCGCGACCGTGCATCGGCGCAAGCCCGAGAGCCTCGCGCGCACGAGTGCCTACCTGATCGCCGCGCTCATCTGTTATGTCCCCGCGAACGTCTACCCGATCATGCGGTCGACCTCGCTCGGGCGCGCCCAGGAGGACACGATCGTCTCCGGCGTCGTCTATCTCTACGAGAGCGGGATGTGGCCGCTCGGAACGATCGTGCTGATCGCGAGCGTCGTGGTCCCGATCGCGAAGATCGTGAGCCTCGGCGGGCTCGTGGTGTCGGTGCGGCGCCGCAGCCGCTGGCGCCCGCGCGATCGCGCCGCGACCTTCCGCATCATCGAGCTCGTCGGACGCTGGTCGATGGTCGACGTCTACGTCGTCACGATCCTGGTGGCGCTCGTGCATCTCGGCACGCTCGCGAACGTCGAGGTCCTGTTCGGCGCGGTCTTCTTCGCGGCGGTCGTCGTGCTGACGATCCTCGCCGCGGAGAGCTTCGATCCGCGGCTGATCTGGGACGTGCTCGAGGAGGAAGAGGGACGCGATGTCCGGATCTGACGAAGACGAGCGCGAAGGCCCGAGGAGCGGCCGCGACGAGGATCGCCGGGGCGAGGCGCGCAGCGATCGCCGCAGCGGGGTCACCGTCGTCGAGAACGCGATGATGCCGGAGGCGCTCGTGCGCGCGCGGGCGATGCCTTCGGTCGTCTGGCTGATTCCGCTGGTCGCCGCCTTCGTCGGGCTCTATCTCGCCTGGTGGGCCTGGACCCAGACGGGCCCGACCATCACGATCCGATTCGAGAGCGCCGACGGCCTCGAGGCCGGGCGCACGGTGCTGAAGTACAAGGACGTGAAGGTCGGCCAGGTCGAGGCCGTCGGGCTCGACGAGGATCTCTCCGGCGTCGTCGTGACGGCGAGCATCGTCAACGATCTCGCGGATTACCTGACCGACCAGACGCGATTCTGGGTCGTCCGCGCGCGCGTCTCCGCCGGCGGCATCTCGGGGCTCGAGACGGTCTTCTCCGGCGCCTACATCGCCATCGATCCCTCGCAGGAGGGCCGGAGCGCCCGCGCCTTCGACGGCCTCGAGAAGCCGCCCGTCGTCACGTCCGGCAAGCCCGGGAAGTATTTCCGGCTCCGCGCCGACGAGCTCGGGAGCATCGAGGTCGGTTCGCCGGTCTACTTCCGCTGGCTGCAGGTCGGCCGCGTCGCGGGCTACGAGCTCTCGGAGTCCGGCGATTCGGTCGACGTGCAGGTCTTCGTCGAGGCGCCCCACGACGCGCGCGTGCGTTCGACGACGCGCTTCTGGAACGCCTCGGGCCTCGACGCGACGATCCGCGCCGACGGGCTCGAAATCGATACCCCCTCGCTCGCCTCGTTCCTGCTCGGCGGCGTCGCCTTCGAGACGCCGGCGACCGTGAGCCTCGCCGGCGAGGTGCCCGAGGACATGGTCTTCGAGCTCTATCCGAACAAACAAGCGACCCGGCGCCCGCGCTCGAAGGGACGCTCCCGCTACCTGCTTTATTTCGACGAGTCGGTCGCCGGGCTCGGCGTGGGAGCGCCGGTCGACTTCCGGGGCATTCCGATCGGCGAGGTCGAGGCCGTCGACCTCGCCTTCGACCCGGATTCGGGCGAGATCCGGATCCCCGTCGTCATCGAGATCGAGCCTTCGCGGCTCGGCCTCGCGAAGGGCGCGGACGAGCTGGCCCATCTCGGCCGCCAGGTCGAGCGCGGCCTGCGCGCGCGCATCGCGACGGACAATCTCCTGACGGGGCAGCGCTCCATCGAATTCGATTTTCAGGACGGAGCGGCGAAGGCGGAGATCCTGGACGCGGCGCCGTACCCCGTGCTCCCGACCGCGAATGGAAGCTTCGACGCGATCACCGAGCGCGTCGCCCGCATCGTCGAGAAGGTCGACCGCGTCCCGATCGAGTCGATCGGCGAGAATCTCGATGAGAGTCTCGCGCGCCTCTCGGACGTCCTCGTCGAGGTTCAGCAGCTCGCCGGCACGACCAATCGCGAAGTGCTCCCGGGCATCGCGTCGTCCCTCGACAAGCTCGAATCGACGCTCGAATCCGCCGACGAATTGATCTCGCCCGACTCGGCGCTCGCCCAGGAGCTCGAGCGGCTGGTCTCGGATCTGGCCGAGGCGGCGCGCTCGCTGCGGCTGCTCTCGGAGCGGCTCGAGACCCATCCCGAAGAGCTCCTGCGTGGGAGGCGCGATTGATCATGCTCGCCCGAATCGGAATCGGCCCGTTCGGCCGGACTGCCCTCGTCTGCGCCGTCGCCATCGCCCTCGCGGCGTCGACGACGGCCTGCCTCGGGCGCAGTCCGCAGGTCCGGCATTACATGCTGGGGATCGAGGCGGTCGCGGCGGACGAGCGCGGCGCGCCCGAGGTCTCGGTGCTGGTCGGGCCGGTGCGACTGCCCGCCTATCTCGCGCGCCCCGAGCTCGCACGCCTCGCGCCGAACGGCGAGGTCGAGCTCGATTCGCGCCACCGCTGGCTCGGCTCCTTCGAGGAGAATTGCCTGCGCGCCGTGAGCCTCGGGGTCGCGAAGCGCCTCGGCTCGAGCCGCGTCGTGACGCACCCTTCGAAGGCCCCGTTCCCGATCGAATACGTGGTTCGCCTTCACGTCGACGACCTGATCGCCGAGGCGGGGGGCGACCTGCGCGTCCGGATCCGCTGGGCGCTCGTCGGGCCCGAAGGACGCGGGACCGGTCCCCTCGCAGGACCGCCCACGCGCCTCTTCGTCTTCGAGGAGCAGCGCTCCGGCATCGGGAGCTCCCCCCAGGCCCGCGTGCGCGCCCATGAAGCGGTGCTCGGTGAGCTCGCGGCGCGGATCGCCGCAGCGATCGTCGAGGCCGAGGCGGGCGGGGGCGCAGGCGCGGAAGCCTTCGGCGCTGCCGGGGGCTGAGCGGGCTCCAGGCCAATCATCGGTGGCGGCGCCGGCGGGGCGAGTTCGGGGCCGCTCATGCCCGCGGTGCGGGAGCGGGCGCGTCCGGGGCCGGGGCCGGGCAACGGCACGCTGCATCGCCGGGCGGGGCCCGGGCGCCTATCCTGCGCGCGTGCGTTCGGCCGATGGAGTGAGCGTGCCCCGGCCGGCGTCTTTCGCGCCGCGGGCCCGAGCCCGAGGAGGTCGTCGAGATGGCGGATTGGCAGAAGCTCAAGGCGAACGTCGTCAAGGAGGTGCGAACGCACCCCTTCGGCTATGCGGTATTGGCGGCCTTCCTCGTCGGCGGACCGCTCATCTCGATCCTGATCTTTCCCGAGGCGCCGCCGGCGGTGGCCGCGGTCGGCGGTCTCGCCTTCGGGGTGTACGCGGCGCTCTGCGCGGTGCCGCAGAAGTTCATGTGAGGCCGGTGGCGACGCAGCGGGCGCGCAACTCGCGCTGCGGGGGGCGCGAGAAGCATCGGCGTCTGCCACGCCGGCCCGGTCGGAGCGACATGCAATCGATGTCGATCGCGTTCCCCATCCGCTGGCTCGCGGCCTGTGCCGTGCTCGCGGCCCTCTTCGTGCTCCCGGCGACCACCGCCTTCGCCCGCTCCGGGGATGCGCCGGCCCGGCGTGATCCCGGCATCCGCTTCGAGCTCGATCGCGAGACCTATCGCGTCCACGTCGTCGATCTCGCCTCGGGCGAGACGGGCCCCGAGGTTCCGGTCGCGATCGGCTCGCCCGCGCATCCCTCGCCGCGCGGCGAATACCGGCTCTGGCAGGTCGTCCACGATCCCGCCTGGAATCCCGGCCGGACGGCGCGCTCGATGGGCGCGCGGCCGGTTCCGCCGAGCCCCGATGGACCGCTCGGCGTCGCGAAGATCCCGATCTCCGGCGAGTACGCGCTGCACGGGGGGGCGAGCTGGCTCACGGTCGGCAAGCCCGTGACGCTCGGCTGCCTGCGCGCGACCGACGAAGCCATCCTCGCGCTGATCGACTGGCTCGAGGGGCGCGGCGCCCTCACGCGCCGGCCCGCCGAACGCGCCGGCGAACGCGCGCAGGCGTTCGCGCGCCCGGCCCGCTTCGTCATTCGCTGAGACCGCGCGCCGATCCTCGAGCGGATCCGGCGACCCCAGCCAGCCCAGGCGGCACGCCGCCCGGGTCCCGCTTCCGGGCCGCTCGGGCACCTACCCCCGATCCACTCCACCGCGACTTGATTTTTCGTGCGGGAGACGCCGCTTCGCCCGGCCCTTATCGCCGGCGGATCGCGCGGCCCCGAAGCCGAGCTGCCGGCGACCTGCCGCCGCGCTCCCGATCGGCTCGTGAAAATGCGAGAACCCGCGAATTCCCTTGAGATTTTCCTGCTCCTCGCGCCACTCATCGAGCAGACCCGAACTGCCGGTCCTGGAGCCAATCATCTCATGTCGTTGCCGCTGCTCTCCCGATCGTCCAATGCCCCCCGCTCTGCATCGCGCGCCCTGATCGCGCGCATCGCGGTGGCGGTCGTCGTCGGCGTCTTCTCCGCCCTCGGCGGCGCCATGCCCGCCCGGGCGCTGCCCGTCGACGTCTTCTTCGACGGCAATCGCCCGGCGAGCAATCCGTCGACGGCGTTCGGCATCAGCCTCGCTTCGGCGATCGACGCGCGGGACAACTTCGGTGTTCCGATCATCGATCGTGTCGACCTGTTGACGACGATCGGGAGCCGCATCTCGGTCACGATCCCCGATCCCTCGACGCTCGTGCTCGACCCGGTCCTGCCGACGTCGGCGAACAACACGGCCATCTCGAACTGGCAGATCGACAACTCTTCGGGCGGGACCTTCGAAGGCACGAGCTTCCTCCTCTTCACGCACACGACGCCCTACGACGTCGGCAGCCGGACGATCGAGTACGTCGACGAGAACGTCGGCCTCCGCATCGACGCCGCGGACGGCTGGGTGATCGTGCGCGGACAATCGCAGGGCATCGACTACTACTACCCCGCCCTCCGCCTCGGCGAGAACGTCGAAGCGGGTGACCGGATCGCGGCCGCGATCCACTATCTCGTGAACGAGCCGCTGACCGGCATCCGCCGCAACGGCCGGACGGACTACTACCTGCCCCAGCTGCAGCTCGGCTTCGCGCAGGTCGTCATCCCCGAGCCCGGGACGGCGCTGCTCCTCGGCTTCGGCCTCACGATTCTCGCCGCGCAGCGCAAGCGCGCTTAAGGAATTCCCGACATGAATCCCGCGCTCCCCTTCGGAGCTTCCCGTCGCTCCCGCGGCGGATCCGTCGCCGCCCTCGTCCTCATCGGCCTCTCGCTCCCGTCGCTCGCCCTCGCGGCCGACGAGGCGAACGTCCTTCGCGCGCGCGCGGCCCAGCTCGCGACCCGGGGCGACTGCTCGGCGGCCCTGCCGCTGCTGGATCAGGCGAAGGCCCTCGATCCCGCCGGCGACGACGCGACGGCGCTGATGGCCGGCCGCTGCCTCATCAGCCAGGAGCGCTTCGCCGAGGCGAAGCCCGTGCTCGAGCGCGCCGTCGCCCACGACGCGAATTCCGGCGATGCCCGCCTCGCCCTCGGCGTCGCGAAATACCACCTCGGCGAGAAGGACGCGGCCCGTGGCGATCTCGAGGCCGCGCAGCGGATGCTGCCGGACAATCCCGAGGCCGAGCTCTATCTGGGCATGCTGCTCCTCGAGGAGGAGAAGCCGGCCGACGCGATCAACCGCCTCGAGCGCTCGCGCAGCCTGCACGGCGATACCTTCGAGCCCGCCTCCAACTACTACGCCGCGCTCGCCCAGGCCGAGGCCGGCGATACGAAGCGCGCCGAGGACTCCCTGCGCCGCGTCCAGGAGCTCGCTCCCGGAACCATCTGGGCCGAGCGCGCTGCGGAGGCCCTCGCCCAGGCCGAGGCCCGCAATGCGGCCGCGGGGCCGAGCCGCTGGATCACGATCCAGGCGGGACTCGACTACGACTCGAACATCGCGCTGCGGAGCGATCAGATCACGCGGCCGAACAACATCTCGAACGACGACGACGGGCGAGCGTGGTGGGGCGTCGACGCGGGCGCGGAGCTGTTCCGCGCCGGTGGCTGGAGCGGTGGGGTCGGGGCCGGGTACAACGGATCCCATCCATTTCGCGAGAACGATTTCGATCAGCATTTCCTGAGCGCATCGATGTGGCTCGATCGCCAACTCGGGGACCGGACCCTGCTCCGCATTGCTCCCGAAGCGGGATACGGCTGGTTCGATGGACACGATCTGATCAAATACGTCGGCGTTCGTCCGGAGCTGCGCCACGACTTCGGAAAGGCGGGCCTCGGCGCCCTGTACGTTCGCTACGCCTACAATGATTTTCTCTTCGACGATTTCGACAACGATTTTCGGGAAACCCAGGACCGCGACGGACACGACATCCTCGTCGGGTACGATCACGAAGTCGCCTTGACCGACGCTTTCGCACTCCGGGGCGGGGTCTTCGCGCGCGACTACCGATCCGAGGGGCAGGACTTCGACTTCGTCGGGGGCGGTGGCTGGTTGGGTTTCCGGCAGATCCTTCCGTGGAGGCTGATCCTCGACGCCACCGGAAGCGCGGAGTACGACGACTACGACGACGAATCGTCCTTCGCTGTCGCCGGTGACGGCGGTCCGCGTCGGGACGTCATCGGGGCAGCGGCGGTGGTGCTGACCCGACCGATCACCGAGTGGCTCTCGGTGTCGGCTCGTTACCAGTACCTGAACAGCGAGTCGAATACGCGCGTCTTCGACTATGACCGTCACATCGCGGGCGCCTTCGTCACGATTGGCCTGCTTCGCTAGTCGCGAAGCATGCCGGGAGAGAGCGACATGGATCGACACGAGCTGAATACGATCGCATCAGGGGCCTCGGGCCGGCGACCTTCGCGACGCGGAATCCTCCGCGGCGCTGCCGTGGCGCTCGGCTGCCTCGGCCTCGTCGGCGTCCTCGGGACGAGCGCGGCCCAGGCCTCCGACGAGAACCAGCAGGCCGTCCAGGAGCGGCCGATCGCCGAGGTCGCGAGCGTCTCGGGCAGCGTCCAGGCGATCGGGCTCGATGGCCAGGCCCGCGCGGTGCAGATCGGCGATCCGATCCAGCTCGGCGAGCGCGTCCAGACGGGCCCCGGTTCGAGCGCCGGGATCTGGCACGACGAGGTGCTCGCGCAGCTCTCCGAGAAGAGCCGCGCGAAGGTCGATCTCAACGCCGCCGGCCAGCCCCGGGTCACCCTCGAAGACGGCGCGGTTCGCGTCGTCGATCCGCGCAAGGAGGGCGTGCCCGTCGAGCTCGTCGCCCTCGACGCCTCGAGCGTCGTACTCGGCGGCGACCGCGAAGCGCGCATCCTGCGCGAAAAGGCCGGCGCCTACGCGATGCTCTGCGACTGGGCGAAGCCGGTCGAGGTCGCTCGCCGCGCCCAGGGCGCGACGGCGGGTCCTGGCGACTGCATCATCGCCCATCCGCGCGAGGCGATGTTCGCGGCGCCGGGCCATGACGATCGCATCCCGTTGCTGGCCGGAGCGCCGCTCCTCGCCGATGCAGGTCCCGCGATCGATCCGGCGAGCCTGATCAATCCGCTGCCGCCGGTCGGCGCCGCCGGTCCGGGCGGATCGAACGTCGGCGCGACGAATGCCGGCGGGCCCGGTTCGGGACCGCCGGGGCTGCCGCTCGCGCAGCGCAACCCCTGCACGACGATCGGTGCCGGCTGCCTCGGCGGCAAGTTCCGCGTGGTCGAGCCGCCGCCGGGCGGGGATCCGTTCCCGGGTGGCGGTGGATTCCCGGGCGGCGATCTTCAGTAGAAGAATCGTCGAGTCGGTGCGTCGTCCGGCTGATTGCCGGTCGGAGCGCCAGAGCGAATCGAATCGAAGGCGGGCAGACGCAGCGGCGTTCGCCCGCCTTCAGCCTTTCGAGGCTCCGGCTCGCGCGGCGCATTCCGCGCGCAGCTCGTTCGCCGTCTTCGTCGAGCCATCGGGGCTCCAGCCGGGCGGCGCGAAGACGTAGGCGAGCCGCGTCGCGAGCGGCCCCGGGCGCAGGGCCGCCCGGAACATCGCGATCCATTCATGGAAGGCGAGGCGGAAGGGCGAGAACGTCTCGACGTTCTTCGTGAGGCCGTAGACCGGCCGTTCGCGCTCGGGCGCGAAGGTGCCGAACAGGCGATCCCAGACGATCAGGATGCCCGCGTGATTGCGGTCGAGATAGTCGACGTTCGCGCCGTGGTGGACGCGGTGGTGCGAGGGGGTGTTGAAGATCGCTTCGAACCAGCGGGGCATCCGCTCGATCAGCTCGGTATGGATCCAGAACTGGTAGATCAGGCTGATCGAGATCTGGGTCGCGATCATCGCGGGATGGAAGCCGGCGAAGGGGAGCCATGCGTAGAAGAGGGGCACGGTCAGGGGCGTCGTCCAGGATTGGCGCAGCGCGGTCGAGAGGTTGAAGTACTGGCTCGAGTGGTGGTTCTCGTGGGCGGCCCAGAGCAGTCGGACCTCGTGGGAGGCGCGGTGCCACGCGTAGTAGGTCAGATCCTCGGCGAAGAAGAGCAGCACGAAGGCGGGCCAGCCGGTGCCGAGCTCGAACAGCCGCCGATCGTAGAGATGAAAGTAGAGGGCGAGGGTGAAGACGCCGACGCCCGCCGAGATCAGCGCATTGGCCCCGCCCATCAGCAGGCTCGCCCGCGTATCGGGGCCGAAATAGCCGCGATGGGCATCGGGACGCGCGATCCGCGCCAGCCGTGCGCGCTCGAGCAGGAGGAGCACGATGAAGACCGGGATCGCGTAATAGACGATCGGGAGCATGGCGAGTAGGATGCCCGCTCGCGCGGCGTCCGGCGAGCCGGATCGGGGGCAAGGGCATGAACGCGAGTCCGGAGAATCCGCCTCGGCCGGGCTGGCTCGCCGTCGCGCGGGAGCCGGCGATCGTCGGGCGTGCCCTGCGCGTCGCGGCCGTCGTCGGGACGCTGCTGGTCGCGATCAACTACACGGATCGGTTTCTCGCCGGGAGCCTCGGATCGCTCGATTGGATGAAGATGGGTTTGACGTATCTGGTCCCGTACGGTGTCTCGACGTACACGGCGGTCATGATGCGAAGGAGGGCGCAATGAACGAGGCGGCGAAGGCGGGGAGCGCGGCGAAGGGGCTCGAGGCCTGGCATGCGATCGTCCGACAGCCGACCGAGGCGGCGCTCGACGCGCTGCTCGCCGAGGACGTCGTCTTTCATTCACCCGTCGTCCATACGCCCCAGCGCGGGCCGGCGCTCGCGAAGCTCTATCTGATGGGGGCGTTCCGGGTGCTGGCCGGCCAGCGTCCCTTCCGGTACGTGCGCGAGATCGTCGGCGAGCGCGATGCGCTGCTCGAGTTCGAGACGGAGATCGACGGGGTACTGGTCAACGGTGTCGATCTGATCCGTTGGAACGAGGCGGGGCGGATCGTCGACTTCAAGGTCATGCTGCGGCCGCTGAAGGCGATTCAGACGGTGCAGGCGCAGATGGCGCAGATGCTCGAGGCGCTGAAGAAGGCCTGAGCAGCGCGACTCGAGCGGGCCACCCCGCTATGCTGCCGCCCCGATGGCCTCCTCGCCCCGCCGCCCCTACCAGCTTCCGATTCCCGAGCTCAACGATCAGATCGATGCGCTGCTCGCCGCGGCGCGCCGCGATTCGACGGATCCGGCCGACGTCGAGCTCGCGCGCCAGATCCTCGTGACGGGGCTGAACCTGCTGCGCGACGGCACCTCGCGCTCGGAGCTGAAGCTCGTGAACAGCGCGCTCAAGGAGCTGCGCCACGCCTTCCGCGTCTTCAAGCCCTATGCGGCGATCCGGAAGGTCGCGGTCTTCGGCAGCGCGCGCACGAAGCCCGTTCATCCGGACTACGTCCAGGCGACGGCCTTCTCCGAGCGGATCGTGAGCGCGGGCTGGATGGTCATCACGGGCGCGGGCGACGGGATCATGGGCGCGGCCCAGGGCGGCGCGGGGCGCGAGGCATCGTTCGGCGTCAACATCCGATTGCCGTTCGAGCAGCAGGCGAACGTCACGATCGCGGGCGATCCGAAGCTCATCAACTTCCGTTATTTCTTCTCGCGCAAGGTCGTCTTCGTCAAGGAGGCGCATGCGATCGCGCTCTTCCCGGGCGGATTCGGGACCCACGACGAGGGCTTCGAGGCGCTGACCCTGATCCAGACCGGCAAGAGCGAGATGGTACCGATCGTCTTCGTCGACGAGCCCGGCGGCAGCTATTGGCAGGACTGGTACGACTACGTCACGACCCATCTGGCCGATCGCGGGCTGATCGATCCCGCCGATCTCAACCTCTTCTGCGTGACCGACTCGGTCGACCGCGCGGTCGAGGAGATCGAGGGCTTCTATCGCAACTATCATTCGAGCCGCTACGTGGACGGCCGCCTCGTGCTCCGGCTGCACGTCGCCCCCGACGACCGCCAGCTCGAGGCCCTGAACGACGAGTTCGCGGGCCTGCTCGCATCGGGCCGGATCGAGCGCGCGGCCGCGACCTCGAGCGACGAGAGCGAGATGCCCCACCTCCCGCGGCTGCGGCTCCATTTCAATCGCCGGGCGATCGGGAAGCTGCGCTCGCTGATCGATCGCCTGAACGCCCTCTCGCCCGTCCCCGCGCCGCCCTTCGATGCCCGCCGCCGTGCGATCTTCGACGCGCCGCTCCCGCCCGGGCAGGCCGAGGCGGAAGAGGACGAGAGCGAGTGGGAGGTCGGCTGATCGCGGTGCGATCGGGCGGCCGCCCTCGTCCTGCAGTGCGCGATCCGCGCGGCGCCGCCCGGGCCGAGGGCCGGGAGGCGGCAAAGACGCGCCCTTCGATCTAGGATCGGGGGCCCACCCCGGCGAACCCATGCCCGGGCCCTTCGAAGGTGATGATCCGTGTCCAGTCCTGCCCCCCGTTCGATCGATCTGCTCGACCACGCTCTCTACGAAGGCGATCCGCAGCCGACCTACGCCTGGCTCCGGCAGAACGAGCCCGTCTACTGGGACGAGACGAACGAGCTCTGGGGCATCTCGCGCCATGCGGACATCGTCGCGATCTCGCGCGATCCCGAGCGCTTCTCGAGCGCCGCGGGCTCCCGCCCGAACACCAACGGCTCCGGCTCGATGATCGACAACGACGATCCGAAACACATCGCCTTCCGGCGCCTCTTCCAGAAGGAGATCACGCCGCGGGGGGCGAAGAACTTCATTCCGCGCATGCAGCACATCGTCGACGACATCTTCGGCGGGCTGGTCGGCAAGCGGGAGTTCGATCTCGTGAAGGAGATCGCGATTCCGCTGCCCGTCCGCTTCATCATCGAGATGCTCGGCCTCGCCGACGAAGACTGGCCGCGTTATGCGCAGATCGCCGAGATCACGATGGCGGCCGGCGGCGGCCCCCGATACTACAGCGACGCGATGATGCAGGTCGCGACGGCGTATTTCGAGGAGGCCCACGGTGTGATCGGGCAGCGCCGGCAGAAGCTCGGCGCGGACTGGTTCTCGCGCATCGTCTCCGGCGCCGCCGACGGCTCGGCGCCGCGCAGCGATCAGGAGCTCGCCTCCGAGTCGCTCCTCTTCCTGAACGGCGGCAGCGACACCACGCGCCACGTCATCGCCGGAGGCACCCTCGCGCTGCTCCAGCATCCCGATCAGCTCGAACGGCTGCGCGCCGACCGCTCCCTGCTCCCGGTCGCGATCGAGGAGATGGTCCGCTGGGTGACGCCGCTGCTCAACATGCGGCGGACGGCGACGGTCGACGTCGAGCTGCGCGGCAAGAAGATCCGCGCCGGTCAGCAGGTGCTCCTGATGTACGCCGCGGCGAACCGCGACGAAGAGGTCTTCCGCGATCCTCAGCGCTTCGACATCGGGCGATCGCCGAATCCCCACGTCGCCTTCGGCATCGGCACCCATTTCTGCATGGGTGCCAACATCGCGCGCCTCGAGCTGCGCTGCGCCTTCGAAGCGATCCTGGACCGGCTGCCCGGGCTCGAGCGCGCGAACGACGAGCCGCTGAAGCTGCACGCGCCGGCCTTCGCCTGCGGCCTCACCTCGCTGCCGGTCCGCCTGCGGGACGAGCGGGGTGTCCTGGCGGCCTAGCACGCGATCCGATCGAACGAGGAGATGGAGATGGGTAAACGCGCCGCCGCCCTGGTCGGCTACACCGAATGGGCCCCCCAGCGCAAATGGGATCGCCCGATGTTCAGCATGGAGGCCTGCGCCGCCCTCGCGGCCGAGGCCCTCGCCGATGCGGGCATCGAGAAGGGCGAGGTCGACGGGCTCGTGATCGGCGGCCTGCAGGAGTCGCCGCTCTTTCCCTCCCTCGCCCTCGCCGAGTACCTCGGGATCCAGAGCAGCTTCAACGAGGTCGTCGACATCGGCGGCGCGACCTCGGCGGGCATGATCTGGCGCGCGGCGGCGGCGATCGAGGTCGGCGTCGCGAATACGGTGCTCGTGCTCGTTCCTTCGACGCCGGCGCCGATCGAGGGCGGGGCGGACTCGCGCAAGATGGTCATGCCGGCCTACCTGATGGGCGATGCCTGGGGCTCGCCGCAGAGCCAGTTCGACATCCCCTACGGCCTCGTCGCCGCGACCTCGTCCTTCGCGATGGTCGCGACGCGCTACATGGCGCAGTACGGCGTCGAGCCCGAGACCCTCGCGAAGATCGCGGTGCACGAACGCGACAACGCCCAGAAGAACCCGAAGGCCGTCTTCCGCGACAAGCCGATCACGGTCGAGGACGTGCTGCGCTCGCCGATGGTCTGCGATCCGATCCACCTGCTCGAGATGGTGATGCCGTGCTTCGGCGGCGGGGCGGTCGTCGTGACCTCGGCCGAGCGGGCGAAGAAGCTGCGGCATCGTCCGGTCTTCGTTTCCGGCTACGGCGAGTGCGTGACCCACAAGACCGTGACCTACATGCCCGACATGACGGTCACGCCGGCGAAGGCCTCGGCGGATCGCGCCTTCGCGATGGCGGGTGCGGACCGCAAGCGGATCGATCTCGCCTCGTTCTACGACTGTTTCACGATCACGGTGCTGCTCACGATCGAAGACGCCGGCTTCGCCGCGAAGGGGCAGGGCGGCCGCTTCGTCGAGGAGCACGACCTGCGCTTCAGCGGCGACTGGCCGCTCAATACCCATGGCGGGCAGCTCGGCATGGGCCAGGGCGGTTCGGCCGGCGGCCTCTCTCACGTACTCGACGCGATGCGCCAGATCCAGGGCCGCGCCGGCGACGTCCAGCTGCGCAAATGCGATCTCGCCTACGTGACCGGCGTCGGCGGGCTGATGGCGGCGAACGTCGGTCTCGTCCTGGAGGGCGCCTGATGCGCGTCGAACAGCCCTATGCCGAGAACGGCCGGCCGATCCCGCGGCGCATCCCGCTCGCCGCGCCCCATTTCGACGCGGCACGCGAGGGCCGCCTCGTGCTGCAGCGCTGCCCGCGCGACGGCTTCTTCTTCTATCCCCGCGCGCGCTGCCCCGTCTGCCTCGGCGACGATTGGAAATGGGAGCCCGTATCCGGCCGCGGCACGATCTATTCGTACACCGTCGACCGCGTCGGCCTCGATCCCGCGCAGCAGAGCCAGCTTCCGCTCGTCATCGCCGCCGTCGAGCTCGAGGAGGGCCCGCGCATGACGACCCGCATCGTCGGCTGTGCCCCCGAAGCCGTCGCCGTCGGCCTGCCGGTCGAGGTCCGCTTCGAGGATCTCGGCCGCGAGACCCTGATCCATTTCACCCCGCGCCCGGCCTAGCGCCGCCGCAACGCGCCGACCGGATCGCACTCATTCGTGCGGTCCGCGCTCGGACGAGGAGCAACGATGAAGTTCGTGATTTCGGGCGCCTTCCAACCGCCGCAGCATCTCATCCCCCTCGCGAAGGCCGCCGACGAGGCGGGCTATGCGGCGATCGGCTTCTCCGACCACGCCGTCTACCCGGAGACCCTCGATACGCCCTATCCGTACACGGAAGACGGCGTCCGCCGCTACGACGAGACGACCGAGTTCCCCGATCCCTGGGTGACCGCCGGAACCCTCTCGGCCGTCACGAAGAACCTCCGCTTCACGACCAACGCCTTCGTGCTCCCGATGCGGAACCCCTATCTCGCGGCCAAGCAGATCGCGACCGCCGCCGCCCTCTCCGACAACCGCATCACGCTGACGATCGGCGTCGGCTGGTCGAAGGTCGAGTTCTCGCTCGTCGGCCAGGAGTTCGAGCGCCGCGGCAAGCGCGCCGACGAGATGCTGACGCTG
This sequence comes from Myxococcota bacterium, assembly GCA_041389425.1. Lineage (GTDB taxonomy): Bacteria > Myxococcota_A > UBA9160 > UBA9160 > UBA4427 > UBA4427. The sequence continues at coordinate 235,876 of JAWKRX010000002.1, read as the reverse complement.
ATGCGCAAGCTCTGGAGCGGCGAGATGTTCAGCTTCGAGGGCGAGTTCTACCGCTGCGAGCGCCTCAAGATGACGCCGCCCGTCCCGACCGGGCCGATCCCCGTCTGGGTCGGTGGCATCTCGGACATGGCGCTGAAGCGCGCGGCCCGCAACGACGGCTGGCTCTCCGATCTCCAGACGAGCGCCGACATCATCGCCTCGATCGAGAAGATCCGAGGCTATCGCCGGGCGGCCGGTCGCAGCGAGGAATTCGACGTCCTCGCGAGCGCCTCCGACGCGCACGACATCGATGGCTACCGCAAGCTCGGCGACGGCGGCGTCACCCACATCCTGACCATGCCCTGGGCCTTCTATCACGGGATCACAGGGGAGCTCGACAAGAAGATCGACGGCCTCAAGCGCTATGCGGAAGACGTGATCCAGAAGATGGCTTGATCGCGGCCCGCCTGGGCGATGGCCGGGACAGCCGGCGCGGGCGCCGAAGAGCTACGTTCGGATCGAACGCTCCGGCGGTGTCGCGCCGCCGCGAACGAGGGACTCGCCGCTTGGACCTCTCGAATCCGATCGATCTCGTCGCGTCCTTCGCCCTCGCCTTCGGTCTCGGCCTGGTCCACGCCTTCGACGCCGATCACGTCATGGCGCTCTCGGTCTTCGCGACCCGCGGCCGCAGCGCCGCCGAGGGGGCGCGGGCCGGCCTGCGCTGGTCGATCGGGCATGGCTTCGTGATCCTCGCCGCCGGGCTGCTGCTGGTCGCGGTCGGCCGCGCGCTGCCCGAGTCGCTTTCGCTGCTCGCGGATCGCGCAGTCGGCGTCGTCATGATCGGGCTCGGCGTCTTCGTCTGGATCGAGCTCGCCCGCCGTCGCGCCCACCTCCACTTCCACGCCCACGACGGGCTCCCGCCGCACGCCCATTGGCACGATCACGCGGTGCAGGCGCGCGCTGCCGCCCATGCCCGCACGGAGCATCGTCACGAACACGGCGCGATGTTCGTCGGCGCGCTGCACGGCCTCGCCGGCTCGGCGCCGATCCTCGCCGTGCTGCCCGTCGCGCGACATTCGCCCACGCTCGCGCTCGCCTATCTGGTGCTGTTCGGCGTCGGCGTCGCGGTCGCGATGGTCGGCGTCAGCGGATTGCTCGGGCACGTCGCCGGCAAGCTCTCGGCCGAGGGGGCCGGGCGCGGCCTGTCCTGGCTGCGCGCGGTCGGGGCGGGGGGATCGGTCGTCGTCGGCGTCTGGCTGCTCTCGGCGGTCTAGTCTCCGGAACGGAAGGCCCGCAAGTCAGCCCCCGATCTCCCCATCTCCCACGAAGCTCCCGTGGAATCCGAGCGGAATGCGCTGCGGCAGCTTCACCCGCGCGATCGGCCCCGAGGCGATCCGCGTCGCGTCGAAGATCGCGAACTCGCTCGGGCCGCACGCGCGATCGTGCAGGAAGGCGAGCAGCCAGCCGTCGCCCTCGCTCGGATCCGCCCGATCCGGCGGGAACGCCGCCGCCGAGCCGTTCGAGGCCGGCACGAACACCGCCTCCGAGGGCAGACAGGTTCCGCGGCCGTCGAAGACGTCGCGCTTGCCCGTCTCGAGGTCGTAGCGCACGAGGCCGCTGCCGACGACGGTGCCATCGGCGCGGGTCGAGGCGGCGTAACCGAAGCGCCAGGCACGTCCCGTGCGGTCCTCGCGCACTCGCGGAAATTCGATCGCGAGATCGTCGAGCGCCGTCTCCCGGACGCTGCCCTTCGAGAGATCGATCTCGTAGCGATGCAGGTACGCCGAATCGAAACGCCCGGAGGTCTCGCTCCAGAGCGAGGGGTAGCGCGCGACGTCGACCCGGATGGCGTCGCCGGCATTGCTCGCGTTCATCGGATGGAAGAAATAACACGGTTCGACATCGAGCCAGCGGACGGAGGCGGTCGGCGCATCGCGGCGCAGGATGCCGATCCGCGCCCCCGCTTTCGGATCGAAGGCGTAGGGCATGCCGCCGCGCGCCGCGGCCTCGAACGAGAAGACGAGCGGGAGATCGAAGAAGAGCACGAAGTCCCGCGTGATCGCGAAGTCGTGCATCATGACGGGCCGAGGGATCTCGATCGGCTGGGAGAGGACGAGCTGGCCGGCGGCGTCGACGCGGTGGTAGACGAGGTAGGGCGGCGCGAAGTGGTAGCCGAAGAAATGCAGCTCGCCGGTCTCGGGACAGATCTTGGGATGGGCGGTCATCGGGCCTTCGAGGCGGCCGCCGAAGTCGTGTAGGCCGATGGTCTCGAGGCGCCGGTCGACCTGCCACGGCAGGCCGTTCTCGGCGAGGGCGAGCAGGCGGCCGGCGTGGGCGACGACGTGGGTATTGGCGGGGCTCGCCGTGAAGTCGACGTGGCCTTCGCGATCGACATAACGAGCGAGGCCGCGGAGCTTGTTGGTCTGGATCATGCGGTTGCGGAAGGAGCGGACGCCGCCGCCGCGGATCTCGACGGCATGGAGCATGCCGTCGCCCACGAACCAATGGCCCGGGTCGCCTTGCAGCGGATTCGGGCCATTGCGCAGGTAGATCCCCGCGATCTCGGGCGGGATCGCGCCCTCGACCGGGAGATCGAAGGCCTCGATCTCGTCGGGCACCGGCGCGTGGACGCCGCGCAGGTAGAAGGGGAGCTCCGCCTCGCTCGCGATCGCTTCGGTCATGGGATGCGCCTCGTTCTTCGGTCGGCTCGCGGCCGGATCTCATTGCGGGGTCGTTCGGGTCGGCATGCGCTTCGGGATCGCAGCAGCATCCACCAGTCTCGCAGGATGAGCCAGTCTTGCGCGCGCGGACGACGCGGACCGTGAGTCGCCCCGGTCCGGGGACGGGTGCACGGCGGGTCGATCCGTGCTGTGATGGATTCGCGTATGCTGGCGAAGGGACGGGGCGCGCGGACCGCGCGACACGCGAAGGAGGCATCCGGGTGGCGCAGGCGATGAGCTGGGAGCAGGCAATGGCCGCATTGACCGGGCCGGGCGCGCCCTTCGAGATCGTGGAGCGCCTCGTGGAAGGGCATCCGATCAAGCAATTCGCCGAGCTGCCCAGGTCGATGCGCGAAGCCTTCGCCCTCGCGCGGCTCCATGGCGACAAGCCCTTCCTCGTCTACGAAGACGAGACGCTCACCTTCGCGCAGCTGATGGCGAAGGTCGACGAGATCGCCGATGCGCTCGTGCATCATTATGCGATCGCTCCCGGCGACCGCGTCGCGATCGCGATGCGGAACTATCCCGAATGGATCGCGTCGTTCGCGGCGATCCTCTCGGTCGGCGGCATCGCCGTCTGCATGAACGCCTGGTGGAAGGCCGACGAGCTGGCCTATGGCCTCGACGACAGCGGTGCGAAGCTCCTCATCGCCGATCGCGAGCGCTTCGAAGTCGCGAAGCCGCGCGTCGGCTCGGGCGGGATCCGAGCCTGCGTCGTCCGCCACGCCGGTCCGCTGCCGGCCGGCGTCGAGCATCTCGAGGACGTGATCCGGCCCGGCGCCGCGATGCCCGAAGTCGACGTCCATGCGCATCAGGACGCGACCATCCTCTACACGTCCGGCACGACGGGCTTTCCGAAGGGCGCCGTCTCGACCCACCACGCGCTGCTCTCCGCCCTGCGCGCCTTCGCCTGCCGCGCGATCGCCGGCGCGATGACGCAGCCGCCCAAGGAGCCGAGCCCCCATCCGCCCTGCTTCATCCTCGTCGTGCCGCTCTTCCACGTCACGGGCCTCGTTCCCGTGATGCTCTCGTCGTTCCTGAACGGGTTCAAGCTCGTCATGATGTACAAATGGAGCCCGGAGCGGGCGCTCGAGCTGATCGAGCGCGAGCGCGTCACGCAATTCGTCGGCGTTCCGACGATGGCATTCGATCTGCTCGAGTCGAAGGACTTCGCGCTGCGCGATACGTCGAGCCTCGCCTCCGTCGGCGGCGGCGGTGCACCCGCGCCCCCCGAGCTCGTCTCACGCATCGACCAAAGCTTCTCCCGCGCGCGTCCCGGCCTCGGATACGGCATGACGGAGACCAACGCCTACGGCCCCCAGAACTCGGGCGACGACTATCTGCGCAAGCCGCGCAGCGCCGGCCGCTCCGTGCCCGTCCTCGAGGTCTGCGCGTTCGACGATCAGATGAAGCCGCTGCCGCCCGGCGAGGTCGGCGAGCTCTGCTTCCGTGGCCCGAACCTGATCCGCGGCTACTGGAACAAGCCCGAAGCGACGGCGCAGACGATCGTCCACGGCTGGCTCAAGAGCGGCGACCTCGGGCGCGTCGACGAAGAGGGGTTCGTGTTCGTCGAGGACCGCGCGAAGGACATGGTGCTGCGCGCGGGCGAGAACGTCTACTGCGCCGAGGTCGAGGCGATCCTCTACGAGTTCCCGGGCGTCCACGAAGCCGCGGTCTTCGGTGTGCCGCACGAGCGGCTCGGCGAGGAGGTCGCGTGCGCCGTGCTCCCGAAGCAGGGCCGCGAGATCGACGTCGCCGCGCTGCAATCGTTCGTCGAGCAGCGCCTCGCGCGCTTCAAGGTTCCGACGCTCGTCGAGGTCGTACGCGAGCCGCTGCCGCGGAATGCGGCGGGGAAGATCCTGAAGCGGGAATTGCGGGATGCCCTCGTGGCGAGTAGGAGTCGATGATCGAAGTACTTCCGCAGAACCTGGGCCGGGAGATCGGGCGCGTGTCGGCTGCCTGCCACCCGATCCGCTCGCTCCTCGTTGCGATGGGCGCGACGATGCTCGCCGTCGTGCCCTGCGCCCGGGCCGCCGACCTGCCCGGCGCAGAGGTCCTCGAACGAGGCCGGGGCGCCCTCGCGGTCGACTTCGGGTTCGACCTTCCTCAAAGCGTCGGTTACAGCGTCGGCTACCACTACGCCCCCCTCGATCGAGTCCAGATCGGAGGCGAGATCACGACGATCATCCTCGCCAACGCCCTCTCCGCCACGAGCCGCGTCGCCCTCGTCGAGTCGCCCGCGAAGCGCTTCCGGCTGAGCTTTCAGGGCGCGGTCCGCGGTGTGTTCGTCGCGAAGAACGACGACGACGATTCGGACGATGACGACTTCGACCTCTCGTTCTCGTGGAAGTCGGTGGAGCTGCTCGTCCTCGAGCCGCGCCTGGCCGCCGAGGTCCGGCCGTTCGCCGAAGGTCGCTGGCGGTTCTTCGGCGAATTCGGTTCGCAGCACTACTACGGAACGGCGGATGGGAAGGTGCTGTTGAACGGAGGCAACCTCGGCGATCAGCACTGGGGCACCGCCTTCCGGGCTTCGGGCGGCTTCGCCGTCGACTTCCGACGGGGCTGGGCGCTCGATGCCCAGGGCGGCGTCTGGGGCTCCTTCAGGGAGCCGCTTCCGGTCCTGCAGGTCGGCTTCACGAAGCGGTTCGGCGGCGTGAAGTAGCGCTTCGGAATCTCTCTCCCGCGAGTTCCGCTCCAGCCGACACGACGACGGCTCGCCGGGACCTCCCGACGAGCCGTCGACCGACGGTCGTTCGCGCTAGTTCGGAATCCGCGGGTCCGGGCCGCCCGGCCAGTCGGGCAGCTCTCCGTCGAAGCCTCCGCATTCGCAATTCGGTCCCGGCACGGTGCCGTCCGCACAGATCGCCTCGATGCAGATGTCCTCCACCGCCATCCGGAGCGAATCGGGACAACCGCAGCCGTCTCCGATCGGTGTCGCCATGCCGCCACCGGCGCAGAGGATGAAGGCGCAGTGCGCCGGAGGACGGGGCAGGTAGCCCGAGCTCAGGCAGGATCCGACGCCGTTGTCCTCCACGCCGTGATCGCTGTCGGGCCCCCAATTGGCGACGGGGTCGAGCGGTCGGCCAGGGTCGTTTTCGCCGGGGCGCGGCTTGCCCATCCCCGCCGCTTCCGCGAGGGAATCGAGCAGGGCCTCGTCGCAGTCGGTCGCCGCGGTGATCTGCTCGCCGATCCCGGAGCATTCGTCGCTCCCACAAGAGAGCGGATCGAAGCAGCCCTGGGTGCCCGCCGCCGGCGGTTTGAGCGTCGGCGTTCGGCCCTCGCAGCCCCGCGCGCATTTCGGATCGGTCGTGCTCTGTTTGCCGGCCGCGTCCTGGAGGGCCATGTCGATCAGCTCGGCGGTGTCGGTGAAGCGAAGGTCGCGGAGCATGCCTCCCTTTCCGTAGACCTCGCGTTCGAAGGCCGTGGCGGCCCGGTCGGGCGCCATGCCCTTCACGGTCACCTCGACGCGGACCAGCTCGCCGGTCTGTGCATCCACGATCTCGACCGCGTCGATCGATCCCGCTTTCGTCTTGACCTCGTAGCGGTCACCTTGCGCGAGGGGACGCGCGTACGGCGTCGGCGTGATCTTCGGCTGCGCGCCGTCGATGGGTTTGGCGGCCTCGGGCTTCTTCTCCGGCTCCGTACCCGCGTCGCCGCCGTCCGCGAGTCCGCACTCCGGTCCGGTCGGGACGCCGCGCAGCGTCTCCCCGATTCCGGGCCGTTCGGCGTTCACGACCTCCTCCATGCAGGCCAGGTGCTGCACGAACGGGTTCTGCGCATCAGGACTCGGCAGGGAATCGAAGCAGCTGGTCACGTCGAAGTCCGGTCCCTGCCAATCGCCCGTCGAGCCGCAGATCGCGCCCATCGCCGTGACGTCCTGCGCCGTCAGTGCATCGCCCCAGATCGCGGCGAGGTCGCTCGGAATGCCGCCGCTGGCCCCGTTCGCGCCGAGGGTCGTCCCCGTCGCGAGACTACCCGGGGACATCGACGGCCCACCCGCGATCGCCGGGCTCCCGAAGTTCGGTGCGGAGCCCACCCCGCCGGCGCCGTTCGGCGCCGAGCAGGCCTGTGTCGGACATACGTAGCGCGCGTCGCCGTCGATCGACTGGACGCCGTGGGAGATCATGGCGGCGAGGCCACAGCCTCCGAGACCGATCGCCCGCGGATCCGAGACCGAGTCGAGCAGGATCCCGAGGTCGACGCAGTCGATGGCGGTCCCGCCGCTGCACTCCGGGAATCCGAGCAGCATGCCGTGGCGTCGATCCCAGATCAGGACCTCTTCCGTCGCCCAGCCGGCATTCGCGGTCACCGTCGCGAGCGGCTGAGCATGCAGATCGAACCAGCGCCAGGCGCTCGCGTGCTTGCCGCGATGCTTGCGCGCGTCGAGCATCAGGATCTCGAGGGGCGCGACCAGCTGGGCGAAGCTCGGTTCGAGGTTTCCGAGTCCGTGCTCGCTCATGCGCGCGACGACGTCGACGAAGGCCTTTGCGATCCCCCGATCGAGACGAGCGAGCTGCGAGCTGCCGAGGCAGGCGACCTGATGGGCGATGTCCTCGAGCGCCGCCGTCGTCGTCTCGGCATCCGATCCGAAGGGCTGGACGATGGCTTCGCCGTACGCCGCGATCATCCGATCCGCGATGACGTCGCCGAAGCAGGCCGGCTCCGCGTCCAGTCCTTCGACGTCGGTCTCGAGCGTCGGACCGACGTTGCGTCGGACCTCGATCTGGAGGTCGAGGAACGCCATCGCGAGCGGAGCGTGGATCAGCGTCGCGAGGCTCGTGCCCGGGTGAAGACCCGTCCAGGCCGCTTCGCGCGCCTGGTCGACGGCGTTCTCGGCGGCGCGCCAGGCGGCTTCGGCGCTCGAAGGGGCGAGCGACACGACGAGCACGGGTCCGCTACTCGTCGCATTCGCCGCGACCTGATCGAGCTGCCGCTCGCGGGCCTGCCGATCCAGCGCGTCCAGCTGGGCGAGCGCGTTCGCGGGCGCCTGGATGGGGGCGAGGACCGTCGGAGCCGGGTTGGAGATCGTGAGCTTCGGGGCCGGCGAGAAGAGCTGCGCGCTCGCCGTGGCCGGCAAAACTACGGCGGCCAGGAACAGGCCCGCGATCCGGCGCGGCAACGAATCTTTCTTCCATGTCATCGTCGAATCTCTCCATGCTGCCGACGGGAATGCACCTGGATGCCGGATCCGACTCGGGCTTCCGGTGCAGGTCGTCGGACGTGGGAGGACGATCGGGCCTCGGCGGGCGCCGTTCCATGAAGTGCTTCACAGAGGATGAGGGAATTTCTGGGGCCGTGGACGCGTCGTCAGCCGTCGAGCTCCGCCACCACCGGTGCATGATCGGACGGCGTCAGCTCGCTCCTCTTCTTGCGCCACTCCCGATCGATCTCGACCGATCGCAGCCGCGCGACGACCGCGGGTGTCCCGAGCAGCATGTCGATCCGCAGGCCCTGCTTGCGATGGAACGCGCCGCCGCGATAGTCCCACCAGCTGAAGGCCTTCGTCTCCGGCTCGCGCTCGCGGTAGAGGTCGCGCAGGCCGACCGCGAGCAGAGCCGCATAACGTTCCCGTTCGGCCGGGGTATGGAAGATCGATTCGGCGAGGCCCTCCTCGTCGTAGGTATCGAGGGGCGTCGGGACGATGTTGAAGTCGCCGCAGAGAACGGCGCTCGCGTCCGCGCGGACGAAGCCCTCGGCCCAGCGCCGGAGCGAGTCGAACCAGGCGAGCTTCTTCGGATAGTCGTCGTGGTCGACGTCCTTGCCGTTCGGGCAGTAGAGCGTCGTGAAATCGAGGGCGAGCGGGCCCTGGCCCACGCGGGCGCGGATCAGCCGGGCGCCGAAATCGGTCTCGCCGGGCAGGCCGGCCTCGATCGGCTCGATCGGCAGCCGCGAGAGGATCGCGACGCCGTTCCAGCTCTTCTGGCCGTGAGTGACGGCCTTGTAGCCGAGGGCCTCGAACTCGAGGTGCGGGAACTGGTCGTCCGGGAGCTTCAGCTCCTGGAAGCCGACGACGTCGGGCTCGCGCTCGGCGAGCCAGAGCTTCACGAACTCGAGGCGGGCCCGCAGGCCGTTGACGTTCCAGGTGGCGATGCGCACGGGGCCTCCGATCGACTCGCGCGGGAGCGTATCATGCGATGTCGCGTCCGGGCCGCGGCGGCTATCCTGCGCCCGCGCGCCCCGTCCCGGATGGCGCGGAAAACCTCGAGCCCGCCCGCCCCGGCCCCCGCGCCCGAACACAGGAGGCACGACGATGAGACTCTTCGGAAAGCCGCTGGAGATCCCGCGCAAGGAAGACGCGCTGCCCGGCCGGAGCCAGCGCATGAAGGTCGCTGCGAAACATGCCGTGACGGGTCAGCCGCTCGACGCGCCCTTCGAAGGCCACGGGAAGATCCTCGTCGCGATGGGCTGCTTCTGGGGTGCGGAGCGGAAGTTCTGGCAGGCGCCGGGCGTCGTCAGCACCTCGGTGGGCTACGTCGCGGGCCATACGCCGAACCCGACGTACGAAGAGGTGTGTTCGGGCCGTACCGGCCATACCGAAGCCGTCCGCGCGATCTTCGATCCCGCGAAGACGAGCTATGCGGAGCTGCTGCGGATCTTCTGGGAGAGCCACGATCCGACCCAGGGCATGCGCCAGGGCAACGACGTCGGCACCCAGTACCGCTCCGGCCTCTACTACTACGACGACGAGCAGAAGGCGCTGGCGCTCGCCTCGCGCGATGCCTTCCAGAAGGAGCTCGACGCGGCGGGCTACGGGCCGATCACGACCGAGATCGCGCCCGCCCCCGAATACTATTTCGCCGAGGACTATCATCAGCAGTATCTCGCGAAGAATCCCGGCGGTTATTGCGGGCTCGGGGGCACGGGCGTCTCGTGTCCGGTCGGGATCTCGAAGGCTTCCTGAGCGCTCCGCCGCCCGGGCCGCGCGAGGTCGCGCAGCGGGCACGGCGAGACGCACGACGCGACGAAGGCGTTGCAAAGGAGAGGTGACTCGAAATGGATCTGGTTCTGCGCGAAGGCGCATTCCTCGGAGAGACCCACATCGTGACCGGGGCGGCGCAGGGCATCGGCTTCTGGATCGCGCAGGCCCTCGCGCGCCACGGCGCACAGGTCGCGATGGTCGACCTCGACCCGAAGCGGCTCGAGGCGGCGAAGGCGAAGCTCGAGGCGGCGATCCTGCCGATGAAGAACGCGCCGCTGGTGGTGCCGGCCGACGTGACGCTCGAGGCGGACGTGAAGCGGGCGGTCTCCCAGGTTCTCGAGGCGACGGGCTGCATCAACGGCGTCGTCAACGTCGCCGGCATCACCCGCGATTCCCGCATCACGAAGAAGAGCCTCTCGGATTTCAATCTCGTCCTGTCCGTGCATCTCGGGGGCACGTTCCTGTTCACCCGCGAGGTCGCCGTCCAGCACTGGCATCCGCTCTTCAAGGCCAACGGCGATCAGCCCCTCGACGACGGCGTCAACCGCTTCATCGTGAACTTCTCCTCCGTCTCGGCACGCAACGGCAACGTCGGCCAGGTCGACTACACGGCGGCCAAGGGGGCGATCGAAGCGGTGACGCGCACGACGGCGCGCGAGTACTCGAACTACCGCGTTCGCGTGAATGCGATCGCGCCCGGGCCCGTCAACACGCCGATGCTCGCGACGATCGGCGAGCAGGGCATCGCGAACATGAAGCGCGCGACGCTGCTCGGGAAGATCGCGGAGCCCGCGGACATCGCGGCGACCGTGCTCGGCATGGCCTGCCCCCGGATCTCCGGCTACACGACGGGGCAGATCTTCGCGACGAACGGCGGCATGTACCTGGCTTGAGGCGGGATCGGGCGGAGGGCGCCCGCGGCGATCGTCGCGACCGGGGCGATCGCTTCAGCGCCGCTCAGTCCGGAAACAGCACCAGCACCTGATTGCCGCAGCCCGGCGTCGAGTCGAGATGGATCGACGCGCCGAGGCGGCGCGCTCGCTGGATCGCGTCGACGAGGGCGCCTTCGCGCGCTTCGTCGGCGCCGCCGGTCGCGGAGGCGGGGATCCCGGGATGCTCGGGGGCCGGATCGGATCGGCCTTCGGAATCCGAGGCGACGGCCGAATCCGGATCCGAAGCCGATGCGGCGATGCGGCGGAGCCGGGCGAGGACGGCGTTCTCGAGCGGCGCGCCGGTGTCGTGGACCTCGAGGTGGATCCGGCTGGCGTCGGCGTGGGCGGCGGCGCCGACCGGGATGGCGTGGACCTTCGAGATGAAGCGGCGATGGGGCGTCGTGCGGCCGGTGGTCAGCGTGATCGTGCCCCACGCGTGATCGGCGCGGGCGAGCGAGGCCCGCGCTGCGCGCACGAGCGCGCAGACGAGCTCTTCGAGCGCGGCTGCGTGGGCGTGGATCGCGAGCGGCTCGGGCGAGAGCGCGAGGTCGAGGAGCCAGGCCTCGGAGCCGTCGGCGGTATCGGGGTCGTGGCCAGGGCGCGCAGCGGCGAGCGCGCGGTGGATCGCCGGCCCGAGCTCGGCGGTGGCGGTGAAATCGGGCGGTGGATGCGGCGCGAAGGCCGACGAGATCGGCGGCGTCGGCGCGCACTCGGTGCCGCGGATCGGCGGCGGGGCGGGCTCGTCGGCTGCCGGCTCGAGACTTTCCTGCGCGGTGGCGCGGAAGCGATCGATCTCGCCCAGCGCGTCGCGCAGCGCTTCGACCTCGAGCAGGACCTCGATGCGGCGCCCGTCGGGCCGCTCGAAGGGGAATTCGAGGCGGCAGGGGCGGCCGTCGAAGAAATGCTGGGCGACGAAATCGACGACCTCGAGGTCGAGTCCCGCGCGTTCGAGGAAATGCGTGACGGGCTTGTTCACGGTGTCGGCGAGCGGGATGCCCGAGAGACGCGCGAACGCGTCGTTCGCCCATTCGACGACGCCGGCGCGGTTGCCCACGACGGTGGCCCGGCTCCCTGCTTCACCGCCGACCGCTTCGCGGCGGAAGGCCAAAGTGTGGCATTCGCGCATTCGGCTCCCCCCGGATCGCCGGCAGGCTAGCAGCGCATGCCCATGCCCCGCGCGAACGAACGCTCGTTCGCGCTCGTCCAGGCCACCGGGAAAACGCCGGAGAGGCGTTAGACTCCGGTATCGCGTTCGCTGCAGAGGAGCTTCAGGATGGCCAGGGACGGAATCGAGAGCGAGACGGACGACGGACAAGCGCCCCCGCTCCCCGTCGACGAGCCGTTGACCGGCAAGGCGGCGACCCAGGAGCGCATCCTGGTCGCCGCGACCGAGCTCTTCCTGACCCGAGGCTACGAGAATACGACGATCGCCCACGTCGCAGAACACGCCGAAGTGTCGAGAGCGACCGTCTTCTGGCATTTCAGCGACAAGGAATCGCTCTTCCGGGAATGCTTCAATCGCCTCTGCGAGCCCTTCCGGGTCTCGCTCGCCCGCGACATGTCGGCGCTTCCGCCGGAGAAGCGATTGCGCGAGCAGGTCGAGCTCTATCAATCCTTCATCGCCCAGCATCGCGCCGACGTCGACGGCTTCATCCGCTGGGCGACCGAGCATACGAGCTTCCGGGACTGGCTCGTGCGCACCGTCCTCGATCTGCATCACCGCTTCGGCGGCGCGCTGACCGAGACCCTCGCCGAGATCGTGCCGCGCGAGCTCGATCCGCACACGGTGGCGATGGGTGTGCTCCTGATGCTCGACGGGAATTTCCTGCTCTCCTACTTCGACGGCTCGAGCCGGGCGGCCGAGCAGCGCCAGCTCTCGATGCAGGTGATCCTCGACATGATCCCGCGTCGCGCGCCTGGCCGGCACTGAACGCCGGCTGCGAAGAGCGGAGAGCGACGCGCCGATGACGAACGATGCGCGCCGGCTGCGCCGCCGGATCGTGGGGGCCGAGGCGATCGCGAGCGCGCTCGATCGCGGTGCCTCGATCCCGCTCGTCGTCTGCCGACGGGGAGAGCTCGATCCCGCGATCGCCGCCGTCGTCGAGCGCGCCCGCGGCCGGGGGAGCGAGATCCGGCAGGCCTCGGAGCGCGAGCTGCTCCGGCTCTCGGAGGGCACCGAGGCCGCGCAGGTGCTCGCGCTCGAAGGGCCGTCGACGCGGCCGTCGCTCGACGAGCTGATGGGGCGGGCCGGGCTCGTGCTCGTGCTCGTCGGACTGCGCTACCCGGGCAACGTCGGCTTCATCGTCCGCGCTGCGGAGGTAGCGGGGGCCGCGGGGATCGTGCTCGCCGAGGATTGGACGCGTGCGGAGCGCGCGAGCGCCCTGCGCTTCGCGATGCAGGCGGACCGGTTCTTTCCCGTGATCGACGCGACCGCCGAGGCCGCCGTCGCCGCGGCGCGGCGTGCCGGGCGCCGGCTGCTCGCCCTCGAGACGGAGGGCGCCGAGTCGCCGTGGTCGGCGGCCCTGGAAGCGCCGAGCGCCGTCTTCCTGGGCGGCGAGGCGCTCGGAATCCCCGCACCGATCCTCGCCGGAATGGACGCCTGCCTGCGCATTCCGATGCGCGGCTTCATCCCGTCCTACAACGTGCAGGCCGCCGCCGGGATCCTGCTCGGGGAATGGCTGCGACGCGAGTGCGGGTCGGACTGAGTGCCCCGGGCCGGGGCCGGGGAACGCTGCTCGGCCCGCGTGTCCCGCGCTCGCTCAGTCGACGAGATCGATGACGGCGGCGCAGCGGTCGAGATGGGCGACGGTGCCCGTCTTGATCCGCTTGCAGCGGCCCTCGAGGTCGACCATGCGGCGATCGATCCAGGTCGCCGCGAGATCGAATCGCCGCGGATCCGCCTTCGCCTGCTTCAGCAGCTCGCCGGCCGCGAGCACGCTCGCCACGACCTCGGCCAGCGACTGGGCCGACATCATCGCGTACTTGAAATCCGCGAGCAGCGCACCGGCGGCGCCGAGGATCTGCTTCATGCCGGCGAGCACCTTGTCGGCGAGCTCCGCGAGGCGCGGATCCTCGAAGGATTTGAGCTCCTCCTCGAGGATCTCGAAGACGACGCCGAGCGCACCCTTGCCGATCTCCTTCAGCGCGAAGGAGACCTGGATCTCGGACGTGCCCTCGTAGATCGTCGTGATGATCGCGTCGTTGTGGAGCTTCGCGACCTCGCTCTCGGCCATGAATCCGAGGCCGCCATGGATCTGGATCGCGTCGCGGCTGATCGAGTCCGCGGCCTCCGTGCCCATGTACTTCGCGAGCGGCGTCAGCAGGCGGATGCGGGTCTCGTTGCGCTCGTAGAGGGTCTGGAGCTCGGCGGCCTGGGCCTCGGACATCTCCTTGGAGCCGCTCGCGATCCGCGCGAGCACGGCCTCGATGGCGCGGTTCTGATCGGTCAGCGCACAGGCGCGGTAGAGCAGGGCGCGGCTGCCCTCGAGCTCCATCGCCATGCGCGCGATGCGGCTCTTCATCAGTGGCTGCTCGGCGATCGGCTGATCGAACTGCACTCGGGTCTTCGCATAACGGATCGCGACGTCGAGCGCGGCTTCGGCGATGCCGACGCCCTGGGCGGCGACGCCGAGCCGGGCGTTGTTCATGAGCGAGAGCATCGCGGTGAAGCCCTGGCCGCGCTCGCCGACGAGGAAGCCCTCGGCGTGATCGAACTGGATCGCAGCGGTCGGCGAGCCGTGGATGCCGAGCTTCTCTTCGAGGCGGGTCACCGTCACGCCGTTGGGCTGGCCGTCCGGCCGCGTGCGCGGCACGAGGTAGAGCGAGAGGCCCTTGGTCGTGCCCTTCGACTGGTCGAAGGTCTCCGCGTCGCGCGCGAGTACGAGATGGATCTCGCAGCCGCCGTTCGTGATGAAGATCTTGTTGCCGTCGACGAAGGTCTTGCCGTTCTCGCTCGTCGCGCGCGTCTGGATCGCACCGAGGTCCGAGCCGGCCTGGGGCTCGGTGAGATCCATCGCGCCCATCACCTCGCCCGAGGCGAAGCGGGGCAGGTACTCCCGCTTCATCTCCTCGGAGCCGTAGCGCTGGATGTCTTCGGCGACGCCGGCCTGGAGCCCGAGGATCGTCATCAAGCCCGCGTCCGCGCGGGCCACCATCTGCAGGATCACGTTCGCGACGAAGGCGGGCAGCTCGAAGCCGCCGTACTGCTCCTCGACGCCGAAGCTGATGAGGCCGGCCTGCTTGAGCTTCTCGAGGGTCTCGGCGATGTGCGGCGGGTAGACGACGTTGCCGTTCTCGAGGCGCGCGCACTGCTCCCAGCCCGCGCGCAGCTTCGGCTCCTGCTCCTCGCAGATCTGCGCGGCCGTCTCGAGCACTTCGCGCATCGCGGCGCGATCGACGTCGACGTCGGCCTGCTCGCCGCGGCGCCAGTGGAAGTAGCTCTCCCAGTCGATCATCTCGTCGAGATAGAGAAGGACCACGTCGCTGAGGTAGGCACGCATGTTCGATGCTCCCGGTCGGTTCGATCTGGCGGTGGGGCGCGGAACGCGATCCTAGGATCGCAGGCGCAAACTCCAAGTCATCTGTGTCGGGTTCCGCTCGTACGGAGGTCGACCCGCTGGGCCTGATCGACCGGCACCTGCCCCGGATGAAGCGCTCCGCAGCCGTTCGCTCAGGGAATCGTGGATTCGATGCCGGCCGGCGGCGGAAGATCCTTCGGGCGTGTGTCGTCGAGCACGAGTGGGTCGGGTTCGGCTTCGCGGGCCGCCAGCGTCCGGGGCTGCACGGGCATCACGGGCAGCGCGGAGTCGTCGAGGTCGCTCGCGCGGTGAAGCCGCGATTCATTCTGAACGGCCTGGCCCGCCGGTGCACCGTGGGCGAGCCGTGAGGCCGGTCGCGGCGTGGGGGCGGGGGCGGGGCCGGTCATGACGGGACCGCGGAGTCGGCCGAGGACCGGGGGCGGCGCGCCGTCTCCCGCGCTGGCCGGGCGCAAAGGGGCTTCGGCGCGATCGCCGGAATCGGGGCTCCAGCGGGCGAGGAGCACACCGCCGAGGATCACCGCCGCAGCGAGCGCCGCGAAGGGCCCGAGCTGACGGCGCAGGAACCCGCCCCGAATCGCACGGAGCTCGGCCGCGGTCGGCGGCGCCGAAAGGAAGGCCTCGAGCTCGGGATCGCGGATGTCCTGCGCGGGATCGAGTCCGGGCGCCGAGGCATCGCGCCGTGCCGCGCCCCCGGCGACGGCGGGTTCGGCGATGGCGCGTGGCGCCGAGATCGTCTGCTCGAGCAGCAGCTCCGGGATCTCGGTCTCCCGCGGATGGTGATCGGCGTCGTCCCAGACTTCGGCCTGTGCATCCGGATCGGATTCCGGGGCGGGCGCGGGGCGTGTCTGTTGGCGCGAGCGCACGAAGGGCTCGTCGATCGTGCGCAGCCGGCGAGCCGCGGCATCGACGAGCAGTCGCTCGCACAGGTGGCCGATCGCGCCCGGGACGCCCCGGGTCTCGGCGTGGATCGCGAGAGCGGCGCGGGGCGTGAAGAGCGGGCTTCCGCGGTAGCCGGCGCGCTGCAGCCGGCGTTCGACGAAATCGGCGACGGCATCGGGCGCGAGCGGCTCGAAGGAGATCAGCGCGGAATGGGATCGTTCGAGCCAGTCGAGGACGACGGGCCGCGGCGCGTCCTCGTCGTGGTCGTGGTCGCTGCGGACGAAGAGGACGACGGTCACGGCCGCACCTCCCGCGGCGAGCTCGATCGCCTGAAGCGCGTCGAGATGCTGGAGCAGGGCTCCGCTCGCGGATTCGGCCCGGTCGACGACGAGCAGCAGTCGATGGGTACGCGCCGCCGCGACGAGGCTCGCGCGCGCGAGCTTCTCGCCGTCCAGCTGCCACTCGCGGGCGAGCTGCGCCCGCAGCGTGCGCCAGTCCTCCGCCGGATCGAGGATCGTCGCGACCCGCGCACTGCCGGCGAAGAGCCCTCTCAGTGCGCGGGCGAGGCGGGTCTTGCCGATGCCGGCGACGCCGAGGACGCCGATCCGCGTCCCGCCGTCGCGCACGGTCGCCTGGATGCGCGCGACGACTTTTCGCAGCGGCCGTGTGCCGACGACGACGGCGCCCGGCGCCTCATCGGCAAACGGTGCGCATTGGAGACCGAAGAAGTCGAGAGGCTCGGACATGGGGGGCAACCCGGTCGACGGATCAGGAGTTCAGTGGCCAGCAGGTTCGGACCCACAGCGAGGCGGATCCCCTCCGAAAATCGGTCGCGGAGCCGCGGGGCTTGAGGTCCGTCACACACAGTTCGTCTTTGCTCCGTCTCGAGTCAGCCGCTAACACTCGTCGCGCCGGTCGGCCGCGGATCCGGCGGCGATGGCCGTGCCGCGGAGCGCGGGACGTTGGGCCGGACGGGCTCTTGGCGAGCGGGAGTTGCGAACGCATGGGCGCCGGAGCGAGTGATCGGCCGCCGACCGCAGGGAGCGCGAACGCCGGGCGGCTGCGCGGGCGTGCGACGCTCGCCGACGTCGTGGGGCTCGCGCTCGCCCTCGAGGCGCGTCAGGCGCTGCTCGTGAGCGAACGTCGCGCGCAGGATCGCGCCCTCGCTCCGGCGCTCTGCGACGTCGCGGGCACGCGGCGGCTGCGCGGATGGTTCGCGCTCACGGCGACGCCTGCGCTCTCGCTGCGGGTCCGGCGCGTCGTGCGTGCCGTCGCGTGGACCCGGATGGCCTTCTCGCTCGGGGGTGTGCTCTTCGGCTGGAGTGCGGCCTCGGCGCTCCTCACGATCCGTGGGGCCGGGGGGCGGATCTCGATCACCGCCTGCTTCGCGATTCTCGTGGCGCTGCCCTTCGTCTCCTGGCTCGCGACCCTGGTCGGTGGCCTCTGCGCCTCGCGCCGCGCGGCCGCCGATCGCGCGCCGCTCGCCGGTCCGCTCCACCGCCTGATCCTGCGCCTCCTGCCCGCTTCGGTCCGCCCCGACGCCGAGGCGATCTTCGGCCGGACCCGCGCGCACGCCGCCCAGCTCGTTCGTCTGCAGCGCGCGCTCGCGACCCGATTCCTGCTGCTGGCGGGGATCGGATTCGGGAGCGGCGCGCTCGCGGCGATCGGGATCTTCGTCGTCTTCACCGATCTCGCCTTCGGCTGGAGCACGACCCTCGACGTCGCGCCCGAAGCCGTGCACCGCTTCGCGGCGGCGCTCGCCCGCCCCTGGGCGGGGCTCTGGCCCGCGGCAAGCCCCTCGCTCGAGCTCGTCGAGGCGACGCGTCATTTCCGGGTGGCACCGGGTGCGGGCGCCGCGGCCCCTGCGGCGTCTCCACTGGTCTACGGCGGCTGGTGGCCCTTCCTCTCGATGGCGATCGCTTGTTATGCGGTGCTGCCGCGGCTGGTCGTGTTGCCGATCCTGGGGCTCGTCGTCGGCCGGGAATGCGAGCGCGTGCTCCGGCTCATGCCGGGCGCGCTCGAGCTGCTCGACTCGCTGGATTCACCCTGGATCGAGTCGGGGGGCGTGGGCGAGGAGCGCGTCGGCCATGCGCTGGGCGCGCTGGTGCCCGAGGTCGAGCTCGCGGGCTGGCTGCCGCCGGCGGCGGGCGGGGCGGGCCCGGCGCCCGTCGCGATCGTCTGGGCGGAGGCGATCGCGGAGCCGGAGTTGAAGACGGCGCTCG
This sequence comes from Myxococcota bacterium, assembly GCA_041389425.1. GTDB lineage: Bacteria > Myxococcota_A > UBA9160 > UBA9160 > UBA4427 > UBA4427. Next base: position 217,687 of record JAWKRX010000002.1, on the reverse strand, counting down.
GCGATGGTCTACAGGCCCATGCAGCGGGGGGGCGGGCGAGCCTCGAGGCGGATGCGGCGGTCGTGCGGGCCGCGGCGCTCGTGCGCGGGCGGCTGCTCGTCTGCGTGCGCGGAGACGAGCCGCCGCTGCTCGAGCTGCTCGATTTCCTCGCCGCCCTGCGCGCGGCGGCGGGGGCAGAGCGTGCGCTCGCGGTCGTGCTGGTCGGCGGCGGCGAGCGGGATCTCGAGACCTGGCGCAGAAAGCTCGCCGTCCTCGCGGATCCGCGTCTGGCGGTGGCGAGAATCGCCCGCGCGAGCAGGCAGGGTGTGTCGTGACCCGTTCCCCCGCCGACGATGCCGATGATGCCTTGGTCGCGGCTGCGGCCCTGCCGCGCCTCGCCGTCGTCGGGCATCCGAACAAGGGCAAGTCGAGCCTCGTCGCGACGCTCGCACGCGACGCTTCGGTCGCGATCGCGCCCCATCCCGGAACGACGCTCGTCGCGCGCGAGTACCCGGTCCGCATCGATGGCGTTCCGCATTATGCGCTGATCGACACACCGGGTTTCCAGCGCGCGCGCGCCGTGCTCGCCGCGCTCGAAGCGCGCGCGAGAGAGACCAACGCCAGTGCCGCCGACCGGCCGAGGCTCGTCGCCGAGTTCCTCGCGACGCCCGGCCAGCGCGAACGCTTTCCCGACGAATGCGAGCTGCTGGCACCGATCGTCGCCGGGGCGGGCATCGTCTACGTCGTCGACGGCGGTGTCGCCTACGGGCCGCAATACGAGGCGGAGATGGAGATCCTGCGCTGGACGGGCCGGCCCTCGCTCGCGGTCGTCAATCCGATCGCGAGCCGCGAACACGTCGCCGAGTGGGAAGCGGCGCTCGGGCAGTTCTTCCGGATCGTGCGCGTCGTCGATGCGGTGAATGCGGATCTGCAGACCCAGTCCCGGCTGCTGCAGGCGTTCGCGGAGCTCGAGCCGGGCTGGCGCGCCCCGATCGAAGCGGCGCTCGCGGCGCTCGAGCGCGCGCGGGTCGCCCGGCGGATCCAGACGGCGCGCGCGATCGCCGAATGGATCGCGCAGGCGCTCGACTACCGCGTCGAGCGGCGGATCGGGCCCGAAGAATCGGCCGAGGCCCATCGCGAAGCGCTCGCCGCCGAATACCATGCGACTCTGGCGCGCAGCGAGCGCGCCGCGCGCGAGCGGGTGCAGGCCATCCACGGACACCCCGCGCTCGAGGCGCGTGCGGACGAGCTCGCCCTGCTCGAGTCGGATCTGTTCGCCGAGGCGACCTGGCTCGTCTTCGGGCTCACCCGGCGCCAGCTCGTGACCGCCGGCGCGGCCGGCGGCGCCGCGACGGGCGGGGCGATCGACCTCGTGGTCGGCGGCGCCTCGCTGCTGCTGGGCGTCGCGACGGGGGCCGTCGTCGGCGGGGTGCTCGGATTCCTCGGCGCCCAGCGGCTGCCGGAGCTCACGCTCGTGGATCGGCCGCTCGGCGGGCGGCTCGTGCGGTACGGGCCGGCGCGAAGCCCGGGCTTTCCGTTCGTGCTCTTCGGGCGCGCCCGGCTGCACGCGCGACTGCTGTCGCGCCGGACCCACGCCCGCCGCGACCCGGTGGAGGTCGAGGCCGAACCTGCTGCCGCGCTGCCGCTCGATGCGTCCTTCCGCAAGCGAATCGAGCGGGATTTCGCCCGACTGCGCACCGCAGGCGACGCCGCGCTCGCCCGCGCCGAGGCCACGCAGGCCCTGGCCGACACGCTCCAGGCGATCCTCGCCGCCGACGACTCGGAGTCCGCCGAAACGGCGTAACGCGCTCCGCCGTCACGGCCACTTGCCAGAACGGCCGGTTGCAGACCGGCAAGTCGCGATATCGTAAAGGCCCGCCCGGCTCCTCCGCGCGGGGTGTTCCATCCGCCGGGAGAATCCGCTCCATGCCGTATGCCGCGCCAACGAAGCATCGCCGTCTGCTCGCCTGGGTCGAAGAGTTCGCCAAGCTGACGGAGCCCGAGCAGGTCGTCTGGTGCGACGGATCCAGGGCGGAATACGACCGGATGTTCGAGCGGATGCTCGCGACCGGAACCGCGGAGCGCCTCGATCCGATCCGCCGGCCCAACAGCTACCTCGTGCAGTCGGATCCCGCCGACGTCGCGCGCGTCGAAGACCGGACCTTCATCTGCAGCCGCAGCGCGGAAGACGCCGGCCCGACCAACAACTGGCGCGATCCCGATGCCATGCGCGAGACGCTCCGCGGGCTCTTCCGCGGCGCGATGCGCGGCCGGACGCTCTACGTCGTCCCGTTCAGCATGGGGCCGATCGGCTCGCCGATCGCGCACATCGGCGTCCAGCTGACGGACAGCCCCTACGTCGTCGCCAGCATGCGCATCATGACGCGCATGGGCACGCGGGTCCTCGAAGTGCTCGGCGAGGACGGCGAGTTCGTGCCGTGCCTGCATTCCGTCGGACGGCCGCTCGCGCCCGGCGAGCGCGACGTGCGCTGGCCCTGCAACAGCGAGAACAAGTACATCGTCCATTTTCCCGAGTCGCGCGAGATCTGGAGCTACGGCTCGGGCTACGGCGGCAACGCGCTGCTCGGCAAGAAATGCTTCGCGCTGCGGATCGCTTCGGTGATGGCGCGCGACGAGGGCTGGCTCGCCGAGCACATGCTGATCCTGAAGCTCACCTCGCCCGCAGGCGATGCGAAGTACGTCGCGGCCGCGTTCCCGTCGGCCTGCGGCAAGACGAATCTCGCGATGATGGATCCGACCCTCGATGGCTGGTCGATCGAGACGATCGGCGACGACATCTGCTGGATGAAGTTCGGCGACGACGGCCGCCTCTACGCGATCAACCCGGAGGCCGGCTTCTTCGGCGTCGCGCCCGGGACGAGCGTGAAGTCGAATCCCCATGCGATGGCGAGCCTCGCCGAGAACTGCATCTTCACCAACGTCGCGCGGACCGACGACGGCGACGTCTGGTGGGAGGAGATGTCCGAGAAGCCGGCGCATCTCGTCGACTGGCAGGGTCGCGACTGGACGCCCGCCTCCCCGACCCCGGCCGCCCATCCGAACGCGCGCTTCACGGCGCCGGCGCGCCAATGCCCGGTGATCGCCGACGAATGGCAGGATCCGCGCGGTGTCCCGATCAGCGCGATCCTGTTCGGGGGCCGCCGCGCGACCGTCGTCCCGCTGGTCCACGAAGCGCGCGACTGGTCCCACGGCACCTTCCTCGGCTCGATCATCTCGAGCGAGAAGACCGCCGCGGCGAACGGCGTCGTCGGCGAGCTGCGCCGGGATCCGATGGCCATGCTGCCCTTCTGCGGATACAACATGGCCGACTACTGGGGGCATTGGCTCCGCATCGGCGAGCGCGCGGGAGCCCAGCTGCCGCGCATCTTCTACGTCAACTGGTTCCGCAAGGGCGCGCAGGGCGAGTTTCTCTGGCCGGGCTACGGCGAGAACAGCCGCGTGCTGAAGTGGATCCACGAGCGCTGCTCGGAGAAGATCGGCGGCCGCGAGACCGCGATCGGCATCCTGCCCGCCGAGGGCGAGCTCGACGTCGCCGGTCTCTCGCTGGATCCGGGCGCCCTCGAGACGCTGACCCGCGTCGATGCCGAAGCCTGGCTGACGGAGATCCCGAAGATCCGCGCGTTCTACGCGACCTTCGGCGATCGCGTCCCGAAGGCGCTGCAGGCGGAGCTCGATCGTCTCGAAGAGCGCCTGCGCCGGGCCTGATCCGCAGGCGCCACAGCGGATGCGTCGGGCGACGCGTCGGGCGGCGCGGCTTCAGATGACGGGTGTCTCGTCGTCGTCTCTGCGCGCGCCTTCCTCCAGCTCGCGCTTCTCCTTCTCCGCGAGCAGCCAGGCCGTGACGTCGTCGCCGCTCTCCGGCTTGCCGTAGAACCAGCCCTGGGCCATCTCGCACGCCATCTCCGCGAGGCGATCGGCGTGCTCCTGGGTCTCGACGCCTTCGGCGACGACGATGCGGCCGAGGGCGTGAGCCATGCGGATCATCGCGTCGACGAGCTGCTGGTCGGCCGGCCGCTCGAGCATGTCGATGACGAAGGCCTTGTCGATCTTGAGGATGCTGAAGGGCAGCGTGCGCAGCTGCGAGAGCGACGAATAACCCGTTCCGAAATCGTCCATCACCATCGTGAAGCCTGCGCTCTGCAGATCGTGGATCCGATTGAGGAAGGCCCGCGATTGATCGCTCATCACGGACTCGGTGATCTCGAGGTTGAGCTGGGAGGGGCGGATCGATTCCTGCTCGAGGGTCGCGTGCAGGCGCTGCGGAAAATCGCTCTGCGCGATCTGGCGCGGCGAGACGTTGACCGACACCGAGAGCCCCTGAAGCCCGGCCGCCGCCCAGTCGGCGAGCTGCCGGCAGACGCGGCTGATGACCCATTCGCCGATCGGCACGATCAGCCCCGTCGCCTCGGCGATCGGGATGAACTCGTCGGGCGGGACGAGCCCGCGCTGCGGATGACGCCAGCGGATCAACGCCTCGAAGCAGACGAGATCTGCGGTCGTCAGCCAGACTTCCTTCTGGTAGACGAGCTCGAATTCGTTCTGTCGCATCGCCCGGCGCAGCTCCTGCTCGAGCGAGAGCCGCGATGCGACCTGGAGGCGCTGGACCGGGTCGAACCAGGCGACGCGATCGCCGCCCTGGTTCTTCGCCTGCTGGTTCGCCGTGATCGCATCCTGCAGGAGGGCCTCGGGATCGGCGCGATCGGTCGTCGATCGGACGATGCCGAGGCTCGCCGTGAGCGCGATCTCGCGGCGGGCGATCGTGAAGGGCTGCGCCAGGGCGGTCCGGATCCGCTCCGCGACGATCTGCAACGTGTCGGGTGCGGTGTCCTCGCAGAGCACGATGAACTCGTCGCCGGAGAGGCGCGCGACGAGATCCGACGAGCGCACTGCGAGCTGGATCCGATCGGCGACGGCGATCAGCAGGCGATTGCCGGCGGCGGGCCCCATGCTGTCGTTGACGAGCTTGAAGCGGTCGAGGTTGACGGCGATCAGGCCGATGCGGCCCCGGGTCCGGGTCGGCTCGCGCAGCGTCCGGCCGAGCTGCTCGAGGAATCGCCGGCGATTGGCGAGGCCCGTCAGCTCCTCGACGAACACGCTCGATTCGAGCTCGAGCTCGTAGGCCTTCTGGGCGGAGAGGTCGCGGAAGATCGCCGCATAACGCCGCTCCGGCCGGCCCGCGCGCGGCCCCGCTTCGAAGGCGACGGCGGAGAAGGGGACGAGCGCGCCGTCGTGGCGCTCGAGCAGGATCTCGCCGCGCCAGGGCCGGCCGGATCGGATCTCGAGGACGGCTCGTTCGACGATGGCGTTCTGCGAGCCGGGGACGACCTCGGAGGGCGCGACTTCGAGCCCCTTGCGATCGTCGGCGATGCCGAGGAAGCGCGACGCAGCGCGATTGAGATAGAGGAATCGCTCGCCGTTGGTCAGGGCGACGAGATCGGGCGTCGCCTCGAGCAGGGCGAGCATGTCGGAGGTGTAGATCTCCGGCGGCTGCTGCCCGGCGGCGCGGGTGCGGTCGTTCGGGATTTTCGCGCTGGGATCGGCCAATTCAGTCGTCCGATCCGCTCGTCTCGAGCTCGAGGGTGTAGATGGAGTTCCCGGTCACGAGCCGCACGGCGGACTTTCCGATCTCGACCACGGAGCGCACTGGCGAGGTCGCGACGATCCGGCCTTCGACGCCGAACGAGGCGGGCTGTCCGGGGACGATGTCGGTCAGGAGGGTCGCGCTGCCGAGCTCCCGGACCTCGCCCTCGCGCTCCTGAACGAGTCGCACGCGCGCACCCTGCTCGAAGCGATCCGGGGCGGCCTCGGGCCAGTCGCCGGATTCGACGACCTGCGTCTCATCCGGGCGCGTGGATCGCGGAGCGGCGGAAGGGGGATCGATCGATGCGTGGGGCAGGTGGGCGAGGGCGAGGGAGGCGGAGATGCGGCGCAGCTCGTAGCGGTGGTTGCGGGTCGCGATGCGGACGGTGTCCGGTGCGATCGCCTCCAGGCGGACGATCGAAGTCGCGGCGAGCAGTCGGCCGCCGTCGCGCGCGTCGAGCCGGATCTGGATCGGATTGCCGACCTCGAGCCGCGTCATCAGCTCGCCGATCCCGATCGGGCGCGCCGCCGGATGATCGCGTCCCGGCAGGCGTGTCAGGCTCACGATCGTGCCGCGACCCCAGGTCGCCTCTTCGCGAGGCTCGTCGCGTTGCATCTCCGGATCTCCCGCTCGGTCGGGCCGACGGCGGCTGCGATCGGCTCGCGCGTATATCGACGCGCGGCGGCGGGGACCGAAGCAAAGATGATCGCCGTGCGGGAATGCGCGGCGCGCATGGGCAGGGCCCGTGCAGCGCGCGCGAAGATGCTCGCCGCGCGGCGCGCAGCGGCACCGGAGTGACGAATCCGGCTCGGGCGAAGGCCCGAGACGCGGCCCGCGCCTACCAGCTCGGGGAGACGATCTGTCCCGCGTTCGCGAGGGCGACCGCCTCGACGCGCTGGATCTCGACGTAGCCCTGGCTGCTCGTCGGATTGAGCCCTTCCGAGGCCTCCATCGATGCGTCCGCCTCGTTGTAGAGGGAGCCCGCGACGTCGGTCATCTGCTGGAAGAAGAGGTTGCCCTTGTAGAGCCCGAGCTCCACCCGCCCGCTCGCGGTCGCCGAGAGCGTATCGATCGCGGCGAGCGCCGCGCGCGGGGTCGGGTCGAAGATGCGGCCGTCGTAGATCGCGTCGGCGACGAGCTTCGAGAGGTCGCGGAAGAACAGCGCCGCGCGGCGGTCGAGCACGGCCTGGTAGATCGACTCGAGGCCGCGGCCGAGCAGCTCCATGCCGGGGGCTTCGTAGACGCCGCGGCTCTTGGTGCCGATGATGCGGTTCTCGAGGGCGTTCGAGATGCCGACGCCGTTGCGTCCGGCGACGCGATTCGCCTCGAGCATCATCTCGAGGGGTGCGAGCCGCTTGCCGTTCAGCTCGACGCAGAGCCCCTTCTCGTAGCGGAGCGAGACGGTCTCGACCGCGTCCGGCGCGTCCTGCGGCCAGACGCCCATCGTCGGCGTCACGATCGTCGCCGGCGTCTCGAGGGACTCGAGATCCTCGGCTTCGTGCGAGAGGCCGGCGAGGTTCGCGTCCGTCGAATAACGCTTCGCGGGCCCGGTCGTCGCTTCGATCCCCTTCGCCCGGAGATAGGCGACCATCTCCTTGCGCCCCGGGAACTGGGTCAGCAGGCCCGGGTCGCGCCAGGGCGCATAGACCTTCATGTCCGGCGCGAGGACGTTGGTGTAGCGCTCGAAGCGCAGCTGATCGTTGCCGCGGCCGGTCGCGCCATGGGCGAGGACGCTGCAGCCCTCGGCGCGCATCGCGCCGAGCAGGCCGTGGACCTTCACCGCCCGGGCGATGCCCGTCGTGTTCCAGTAGCCGCCGTCGTAACGGGCCTGCGCCTTGACGACCATCATGGCCGCGCGCGCCATCGATTCCTTGAGGTCGACGACCTTCGTGGGCGCGCCGGTCGGCGCCATGCGGCGGGGGATGTCGTGGACGTCGCTCTCGTCGGGCTGCGCGAGGTCGGCGATGAAGGCGACGACGTCGAGGCCCTCCTCCCGGAGGCGCGTCGTCACCGACTTGCTGTCGAGACCGCCCGACGCACAGATTCCGACCTTCCGACCCTTGAGATCCCCGATCCGCATCTCGTCTCCATCTCGATCTCGACCTGGTTTCGCGCCTGAACGCTGCCCGCCCGGCCGCGAGCGGGCCGGGCAGCCGCCGATCGGCGGCCGATTGCGGCCGCCGGCCGCAAAGCGAGCGGGACGATAGCAGCCGCTCGGAGCGCGAAAACGGGCTCAGGCCGGCCGTTTGCGGCTGCTCTTCCGGGATTTCGGCGCGGCCTTCCGTCCGGCCCCTCCGCGCGCCGGTCGCCGGGGCCGGGCGGGCTTCCCGCCGCGGACCCGGCCGATCGCACCCTCGAGCCGGCTGCGCAGGCGGTTCGCGTCCTGCTTCAGCTTGCGTTCCGCCGTCTGCCAGCGCTTCTCGCCGTCGCTGCGGGCGCGGGCGACCTGTTTGTGGAGGTCCTGGACGCTGCTGCGCAGCTGGCGGAGCAGCCGCGGGATGTCCCGCTCGAGCCGCGCCAGGGCCGCATCGATCGGGTTGCTCCGCGCGCTCGGGCTGCGCTTTGCCGTGCGCTTCCGGGCGCCCCCGGCTCCGCGCTTCTTCGCCGCTTTCGCGCCGGCCCTCGCTCGGGTCCTCGCTCCGGTCGTCTTCGTGGTCTTCGTCCTGCTCGCCGCCAAACGTCGTCCTCCCGCATCACCGGGCCCGGGGCGCGTTAGTCGGGCCCGACGACATCGGCGAGCGTAGGCCGCCTCGACGGTCGATCCCAGGGGCCGGCAGACCCGATCGTGCCGGCGGTCGGACGAGAGCGGACGGCGATGTGCGCGGGCCGGAGCAGGAGGGCCTGCGCTGGCCCATGTCCCTGCCGCACCGGCGCGTTACCCTGGGAGCCTTGCCCATCCCGATCGCCCCACCGATGGAGAGGATCCAGAACCATGAAGCGAATCGCCGCCCGCCCGCTCGCCCGGATCTGCCTGCTCGCACTCTCCTCGGCGATGTTCGTCGCGGGTGCAGGGATCGCCGCCGATTCCGGCCTGCCGAGGACGCCTCGACCGGAGGGCGCTCGGGTCTATTTCATCACGCCGAAGGCGGGCGAAAAGCTGAAGTCGCCGGTCGTGGTGCGCTTCGGCCTCGAAGGAATGGGCGTCGCGCCCGCCGGCGTCGCCCAGCCCAACACGGGCCACCATCACCTGATCGTCGACGCCGAGCTTCCGCCCGCCGATCTGCCGGTCCCGAAGTCGGAGAAATACCTCCATTTCGGCGGCGGACAGACCGAGATCTCGCTCGAGCTCGCCCCCGGCCAGCACACGCTCCAGCTGCTGCTCGGCGACCACAACCACGTCCCCCACGATCCGCCGATCGCCTCCGAGCGGATCACGATCGAGGTCGTTCAGTAGATCATGGCGATCCGGGACGACGACGCGGACGGACCGGAAGAGCGCACGGTCGCCGACACCGGCGACGCCCCGGCGAGGACCCGGCTCATCGACGACGGTCGCACCGAGATCGTCGACCCCGGCCCCGCCTCCGATGGCGTCCACTCGGGCGGTCACTCGGGCGGCGACTCGGCCGGCCATCCGGGCGAGCGTCCGGGCGAAGACGCGACGGCGATCGCGACGCGCATCGACGATCTCTCGCTGGCCGAAACCCGGTTGTTCGACGAAGACGACAAGACGTCGCCACCGCCGGTCGGCTCCGCGGAGCGCGGGCCGGCTGCCGCGGGCGCGCCCGCGGCTCCCGCCCCGCCGAGACGGGTCGCAGCGGCGCCCTCCGCTCGCGATGCGGACCGCGGGCTCCAGCCCGGGACGGTCCTGTTCGGCGAGTACGAGATCGTCAACGTGCTCGGTGTCGGCGGCATGGGCGAGGTCTACCGCGCTCGCCATCGCCGGCTCGACGAGCACCGCGCCATCAAGGTCATGCACGCCGAGCTCTCGCAGCGCAGGGGGGCGTCGGAGTTCTTCTACCGCGAAGCGAAGGCGCTGCTCGCCGTGCGCCATCCCGCGGTCGTGCACTGCCACGATCTGCTCTCGGACGAGGCGGGCCGGGTCTATCTCATCATGGAGATGATCGAGGGCGTGCCGCTGTCGCGGAAGCTTTCCGAAGGGCCGCTCTCGCCGGACGAGGTGGCGATCCTCGGCGCGCGGGTGGCCCACGGTCTCGCGGCGGCGCATCGCAAGGGCGTGATCCATCGCGATCTCTCGCCGGACAACATCGTGCTGCCGGGCGGGCGGGTCCAGGACGCGAAGATCATCGACTTCGGCATCGCCAAGCTGCTCGAGCAGGGCGAGGGCACGATCGTCGACGGCTTCAAGGGCAAGCTGTCCTATGCGTCGCCCGAGCAGCTCGGCTTCTTCGGCGGCAAGCTCGACGGGCGCTCGGATCTCTACAGCCTCGGGCTCGTGCTCGTGGCGGCGGCGCTCGGGCGGCCGATGCCGATGGGGACGTCGGTGATGGAGGCCGTCGACGCGCGGCGCAGCCTGCAGGGCCTGCCCGATGCGGTGCCGGTCGGTCTGCGCTCGGCGATCCAGCCGCTGCTCGCGCTCGATCCGAAGGACCGGCCCCAATACGTGGATCGCCTCTTCGTGGTGCCCGGTGCCTTCGAAGGGGCGGGCGATGGCAGCGGTGTTCTGCCGGGTTCGGCGGGCGAGGCCCTCGCTGCCCATGCCGAACGGGGGGCTCCGCGCGGCGCGCAGGCTTCGCGGGCACCGCTCTACACGGGCCTCGCGGCGGGTGCTGCCTTCCTGGTCGCGGCGGCGGTCTTCGTCGTTCCGCAGTGGAGCGGGATGCTTGCGATCGAGGGCGACGGGCCGGCCGCGGCGGCCGCTGCGAATGCTCCGCTCGTCGGGGAGACGAACGGCGGCTCGTCCGGTGCCGTCGCGCCGACCGGATCCGCGCCGGCCGCCGGATCCGGCGAATCGGCCGGATCCGCGGGCCTCGCGAGCGTGCCCTCGGCGCCATCGAACGCCGGCGAGCCGGCGCCGGCCCAGGCCGCCGCGCCGGCCCCCGCGCCGCGCGCGGTCGCCGTCGCGAAGCCGGCGGCTCCGACTCCGCGCGGGCCGTCGGCGGCGGACCGGCTCAAGATCGTCGGGATGCTCCAGAACGCGAAGCTCGCGCTCGGCGAGAATCGCCTGATGTCGCCCGCCGGCGACAACGCCTACGACCGCTATCGCAGCGTGCTCCGCCTCGAGCCGGGCAACGCCGCCGCGAAGAGCGGGCTGCGCGAGATCGCGGCGCGTTACGTCGCGCTCGCGAACGCCGCCGTCGACGAGGGCGACACCGCGACCGCGCGGGAGCATCTGCGTCGCGCCCGCCAGGCGGACGCCTCCCATGCGGGGATCCGCGCGGCCGAGCAGCGGATCGTCGCCCCGTAGCAGGTTCCGATCGGGCCGATCAGGAGCGCGGGCTCTGCATCGCGTAGGAGCGGAGCAGCTCGCGCAGAGGCCCGACGTCCTTCGACTTCGCTTCGCGCAGCGCGATCGCGTAGGCGATCTTGCGGGCCGCGCCGGCGAAATCGCCCTCGTCGACCGCGCGCCGTGCTTCGACCTCGTACTGGTCTTCGGGGTTCTGGAGGAACTCGACGAGCTTCTTGCCGATCGCGCCGGAGATCTTGTCGGCGAGGCCCTTGTCGCCGGAGAGGATCTCGATGTCCGGCGGCAGCTCGACGAAATCGGTCTCCTGCTTGAAATCGCCGAGCTGGACGCCCTGGCGGCCCTCGTCCTGGAACTCCTGGCGATCCTGCAGCGAGTCGGTGAAGACGACGCGGCCGGAGCTCGCCTCGACGACCCGGTAGGAGACGGAGATGATGCCGACCTTGCGGACGGAAGTGACGTCGAACTTCACGTCTTCCGTGATGTCGCGCAGGATCGTCGCCGCCGGCTCGGGCTGCTTCTTCCGATCGCGCTCCTTGAGGGCGAGCCAGGCCGCGTGATCGGGATTCGGGACGCTCTGCTTGCCGGTGACGACGCGGCGGGTCTCGCTGCCGGTCTTCTCCGTCGTCTCGACCTTGGCGTCGTTGATCGTTCCCTGGACGATGAAGTCGGCGCTCGTCAGCGCGGTGCAGTTGCCGCTGCGCTTGCACTCGTCGAGGATGCGCTCGAGCTGCTCGCGCTCGACGATCCGGACGTCGGAGGGGATCGTGCTGAAGATGTGCTGGACGACCTTCGCGGCGACGGCGTCCCCGACCTTCGCGGCGGCGTTCTTCGGATCCTCGAAGGGATAGGCGGTCAGGCCGCGGACCGCGCGGCGGTTGATCTCGTCGCGCGTGAGGCGCTGCTGCTGGCGCATCTGCGGCGTCGTCGAGCCGAGCTCCGACTGCACGTCGAGCAGCCCCAGCGCGACACCGTACTCGCCGGCGGCGAAGGCCTTCTCGTAGGCCCCGTCGAGCTGGCCGAGGAAGGACTCGACGCCGGGCAGCGACGCAGGCCGGCCGAGCAGCAGCCGCGAGATCGTCTGGGCGTCGCGGTAGCGGTGATAGGCGAGGCCGAGATTCTGCGCCGCGGTCGCCTCGGCGCCGAGGGCGGCGAAGGCCTCGGCCATCGGTGCGGCGGTGTCCTGGAGCGCACTCTTGATCTCCGCGAAGCAATCACTGCCCGAGAAATCCGCCAGCATGCTCATCGAGCGCGTCGCGCTGCCGGTCTCGAGGGCCTGGCTGAACTGCTTGAGCAGCACCTTGCCGTCGACCTCGCATTTCTTCTTGCGCGCGGCCTCGTCGTTCGGCTCGACCTCCTGGACGATGCCGAGCAGGCCCTGCGCCTTCTCGTAGTCCTCGTCGCGGATGGCCCTCTCGGCCTCCTTCGAGACGTTGCCGAGCAGCTCCTCGCGCTGGGAGGCGAACGCCGCCTGCTCGGACGAGCCCTTCCCGGCCAGGCTGGAGAGCTCGGAGAGCAGCTTCAGCCGATCGAGCAGCGCGTCGTCGTCGACGTCGCCCAGCTCGCGTTCGAGGCGGGCGAGCTCGCGTCGCGTCGATTCGATCTCCTGCTCGAGCTCGCGGGCGAGGGCATCGTGGACCTCGCCGTCGTAGCGGGCGATCGCCTTCGCCTCGGCCAGCTCCTTCTGGACCGGGCCGAGGGGCAGCTTGCCCTCGATGCGCGGGATGTCGGCGACCCGCGTCCGGACGGCCGCCGCCGCCCGTTCCGCCAGCTCCCGGCCCACGATCTTGTGCTGCCCCGCCAGCTCCTCCGCGCGTCCGCTGCCCGGCTTGACGGTCGCCTCCTGGCCCGTGATCTGGGTGAAGAGGGATTCGAGGGTCGTCTGGCTCGCCGCCCGGGGATCCGCGGGCAGCTCGATCGCGGGGCCGCCGCCGCCGCAGGCGAGGCTGGTCGCGAGGACCGCGACCGCGGCGAGGACCACGCGCGTGGCACGGGCGAAGGACGCCCGCGTGCGGGACGGCGCTCGGAGGGGACGGACGGCTCGGATGATCGTGGATTGCATGGCGCTTCGTGGCTCCGGGTTCGGGCGGCGGGCGGCCGGCGGGCTGGAGGCTATTCGAGTTGGCGATTCTGGGCCATTGCATCCCTCGGGCTGTGAACGGGTTCACATGAGCGGAGGATCGATTCGCCGATGATCGGGTCGTCGATCGGGATCCGGGGCCGGATGGACGCGATCGACGGTTTCGTGGCCGCATGGGACAGGTTTGGTCATCATGCCGCCGATCGGGGGGACGGGCCGGCGGCGCGGCCTCGCGGCCCGCGAGCGGGGCGAGCACGCGCGATCCGCCGAGCACAGGGTGGAGAGCGCAGAGCGCGAAGCGCGCGCGAACCAGGACGCGCGAACCAGGAGAGGGGGATCGAGTGAGCCGATTCGTGATTCGGGGCGGGCGGCCCCTTTCCGGCGAGATCCGGGCCTCGGGGAGCAAGAACGCGGTGCTGCCGATGATCGCGGCGGCGCTCCTGACCGACGAAGAGGTCGTGCTCGAGAACGTCCCGTCGATCCGGGACGTCGACGTCATGCTCGAGATCGCCGGCGTGATCGGCGCGGAGATCTCGCGCGCGGGCGACCGGGTCACGATCCGCGCTGCGAACGTCGGGGACAATCCGCTGCCCGCCGAGCTGTGCGAGCGCGTGCGCACCTCGCTGCTCTTCGTCGCGCCGCTGCTGCATCGCGTCGGGCGCGCGAAGCTCCATCCGCCCGGCGGCGACGGCATCGGGCGCCGCCGCCTCGACACCCATTTCTACGGCCTGCGTCAGCTCGGCGCGAACGTCGACGAGGCGGAGTTCGAGTTCCGTCGCCCGCAAGGCGGGCTGTCCGGCGCGATCATCTTCTTCGACGAAGCGAGCGTCACGGCGACCGAGCACATCCTGATGGCCGCCGCCCTCGCGAAGGGGACGACGACGATCCTGAACGCGGCGAGCGAGCCGCACGTCGTCGACCTCGCGCGCCTGCTCGTGGCGATGGGCGCCCAGATCGAAGGGCTGCAGACGAACACGCTGACGATCACCGGGGTCGAGCGTCTGCGCGGCGCGACCCATCGCGTCGTCTCCGACCACATCGAGGTCGGCTCCTACCTCGCCCTCGCGGCCGCGACGCGCGGCGGTGTCACCGTTCACGACACCGCTCGCAGCCACTACTGGATGATGCATCGCGTCTTCGAGCGCTTCGGCGTCGACGTCGAGATCAAGAGCGATCGGATCGTGCTCGCCTCGGGGCAGGTTCCGCGGGTGCGGCCGGATGCGGGCGGCGCGATTCCGCAGGTCGACGACGGGCCGTGGCCTCAATTCCCGACCGACATGATGAGCCCGTTCCTCGTGCTCGCGACGCAGAGCGAGGGGACGATCCTGTTCTTCGAGAAGATGTTCGAGGGGCGCATGTACTTCGTCGATCCGCTGATCCAGATGGGCGCGAACGCGATCATCTGCGATCCGCATCGCGTGATCATCTCGGGGCCGTCGCAGCTGCGGGGGCAGACGGTGCGCAGCCCGGACATCCGTGCGGGCATGGCGATGATCATCGCGGCCTGCTGTGCCACGAAGCGGCCCTGCATCGTCCAGAACGCGGAGATCGTCGATCGCGGCTACGAGCGGATCGAGGAGAAGCTCCGCGCCCTCGGCGCCGACATCGAGCGCGTGCCCGACTGAGTCGCGGGCGCGGGCTCGGCGCGCACGACCCGGCGCGGATCGATCCGGGCGCCGCCGGTCGCGGGATCCTCGTCGCCGGAGAGCACGCGCTCGACGATCCGGGTCACCCGCCGCGCCGCCGCCCGCAGCTGGATCGGCGGCGTCGCATCGCGCAGACACGCGACCGCGCGCCATTCCCCGTTCGCCGTCCGATGCGAGCGAACCGAGACCTCCACGGGCACGCGACGTCCGTGGGCGGCGTGGAGCTCGATCCGGGCCTTCATGATCGCGGTGCCGATCGGCGCCTTCTGGAGGGATTCGAAGCGCGCCTTCGCGAAGCCGTGCAGGGGCGTCGGGATCCAGAGCCGGTAATGGCTGTCGGCGACCTGCTCCTGCGAATAGCCCATCAGCTCGTGGACCGAAGCGCTGACGAAGAGGATGCGGCCCCGCTCGTCGATCTCGCAGAGGGTGTCGATCGCGGCATCGGAGAGGGCGCGAAGATCCCGTTCACGGCCCTGCAGATCGCGATGGGCGCGCGCCAGGCGGGCGTGCTGCGCCTCGAGCTCGAGCTGTCGGTCTTCGAGCCGTTGCAGTAGCGCGCCCGGTGAGAGCAGCGATCGGAACAGCCTGCGGATGCGTGCGAGGCCGGTCCTCGAAGACGGAATCTGGACGTCGAAGCCCGCGCTGCGCAGCGAGACCTCGGCCTCGACGATCGCGTCGGGCATTTCGAGCAGGCGCGGCAAGGCCCGCGCGGCACCGGTCGCGAGATGAAGCAGCTGCGGACACGGGCGCAACGTCTCCGCCTGCTTCACCTCGATTCGCAGGCGTCGGCTCGCCGCGACCGCGATCTCGATCGAGACACCCGGAAGCGCGCGCTGGGCCGAGACCCGGGCGAAGGTGCGGAAGAGCGCGGTCGGCGAGGTCGCGAAGGCGAGCAGCCCGCTCAGCCCGGACTTCGGCCCGCGTTCGCAGAGCCATTCGCCGCAGATTTCGAGGCCGTCTGCGCCGCCGACCTGGTGTTCGAGCCGCCGCAGCAGCTCGCAGAGCAGGTCCCAATGGACGGGATTGAGCACTCGGCCCCGCTCGTCGACGGGGATCGGCAGGTCCCCGAGCAGGCCGGTCGGCGAGATGTCGTGCTTCGCGAGGGTGGAGAAGAGAAGGGAGAGGAACCGGTCGGAGACCCAGCTCAGTGAATCGATCGGGTCGAATGCGGCGCCGTCCTGTTCGGATTGCATGGCGGATCCTTCGGCTTCGAGCCCGGGGAGCAGCTCGAACGGTGGCACAGCGCTCGGACCTGTCGGTGACTCGAGTCACCGATTTTCCCTTGGGAAATTTTCCACGGAGCGAGCGACGCGAGCATGGACTGCTCCGGGCGTCTCTGCATCGGGGAGAGCCCCGACCGGCGGGCCGTGCGCGCGCGCTATGCTGCAGCGCGTCTGTTTCGACCCCTCTTTCTGTGATCGAGCCGGCGCTGTCCGGGACCACTCGGCGGCTGCGGGGGTCCCTGATTCCGGGAGGCGGCGTGCGGCCGAGCCTCGATTCAAAGCGGCGCCTCTTGGGCGCGCTCGTCGCGCTCGCGTGGTGGGTTGCGCCGGCCCTCGCCCTGGGCGAGGGGGAGACGACGCCGACGCGCCTCGATCAGGCGCTCGAAGGTCCCTGGCGCTGGCTCGCACCGGACCTCGCGGGCTTGCTCCCGAATACGGCACTCCAAGTGGGTCCCTGGCTCGAGCGCGCGATCACACTCGATCCCGAACGCCGTGTCGAAGCGCGGGCGCGGCTCGAGCCGCCGCCCCCGCCGCCGATCGCACCGCCGATCGCGCCCCCGGATCCCGCCGCCGCGCCGCCGCCCGTGACGCCCGTCCCCGCCGAGCCCGTCGATCCCGAGCTCCCGGCACGCGCACCGATCCTGAGACAGGCTGCACTCGACTCGGCGCGTCTGCTCGAGGCGGCGGGCGAATCGGCGGCGGCCGCCGAGGCCTACGCGGGCGTGATCGAGTCCGCGCGCTCGGAAGGCGAAGAGATCCAGGTCGACGTCTGGCACGGCCTGGCGGTCAATCTCGCCCGCGCCGGCAACGCGGCCGCGGCCGAACGCGCCTTTCTCACGGGCCTCGATGCCTCGGGCCCGGCCGAAGACCAGATCCGTTTTCGTTACGACCTCGCCGGCTTCTATCACACGCAGAGGCGCCTGCTCGAAGCGTTCGCCGTCATCGACGCATTGATGGCGCATGCGCCGGCCTCGCGCGAAGCCCTCGCGGCGCGTACGGGCCTCGCCTCGTCGATCGAGCTCACGACCCTCGCGCTGCCGCGCGGTGCGTCCCCGGCCTGGCCCGAGCCGCCGGTCGAGCCCGGCTGGGAGGCCGTCGATCCGCGCGTCACGCGTGCGATGTCGTGGGTTCCCGAGCCGCTTCGCCGGGGCGGCCTCTCCTTCGGCGAGATCGTCGCGGGGCTCTCGAGCCCGCGAACGCTGTTCGCCCTCGGATTCGCGGGCGTCGTGATCGGCGGGCTCCTGCTCCTGCTGCGCCAGCGGGGGGACATCGCGGTCGCCATCGTCTATCCCGAAGAGCTGCGCGGCATCTTCCGGGTCCGCTGGGTCCGCAGTCGCGCCCGACTCCCCGACGCCTCGACCGAGGAGCAGATCCGCAAGGGCGGCGCTTCGACCCGCCGGCAACATCACATGGTCGCGCGCGAGACCCAGTTCCAGCGCCTGTTCACCGGGCGCTACACGGTGATCGTCGACGGGCTGCTGATCGATCCGGCGACCGACGAAGTGCTCGGCAAGATCCATGAAGAGAAGCTCGTCCGGGTGCGCAATCGGCGGACGATGCGGGTCGAGTTCGACATCCATCCCTCCACCTGTCCCGTCGACGTCGCCGTGGTCTGGGGCGATCGACCGGCCCACGAGGCGCAGGTCGCGGTGCCGGGCCTGATCGACAAGCCGCGCGCCGCGAACGCGGGCTCGATCCGGATCCTGCTGCCGAAGGGCAGCCATCATCTGCTGATCGGCTGCGGCGATCGCGTCTTCGATCACTCGCTCGTCGTGGCCTCCTTCCGCCCGATGCCGGTCCTCATCGACGTGCTCGCGGCGGATGCGGTCTTCAAGGGCTGCCCGCCCGCGGTCCTTCCGTATCTCACCGGCGATCTCGCTTCCGTCGCCCGTGCCCTCGAGCGCGACGGGCAGGCGACCCTCGGCTACCGGCTGCTCGGCGGGAAGTACGAGCAGGAGGGCGACTTCGCACGGGCCGCCGACTTCTTCGAATCCGCCGGCGATCCGCTCGCCGCTGCACGGCTCCGACTCGCGCAGGGCGAGATCGGGCGCGCCGCCTCGCTCTTCGAGAAGGCGGGCGCCTGGCTCGAGGCCGCGGACGCCCATCTGCGCGACGACCAGCTGCTCCATGCCGGCGAGTGCTACGAGCGCGGGCTCGACTACGAACGCGCGATCCGCTGCTACCGCGAATGCGGGGCGATCGATCGCTGGCTCACCGCGCTCGAACGCTATGGCCGCGTATTCGAGGCGGCCCAGCTCGCGATCGAGCACGGTCAGCGCCCCCGCGCGATCCGACTGCTCCAGCTCGTCGAGGCGACGGACCCGGCCTTCCGCGAGGCCTGCGGCCTGCTCGCCGACGCCTTCGAGACCGAGGGCCATTTCGATCTCGCCGCCGCCAAGCTCGACGAACACATCGCGACCTTCCGTCCGAGCTATGCGCCCGCCGATACCTACGCGCGGCTGGCGGGCTACTGGGAGCAGGCGGGACACACCGAGCGTGCCCTCGGCATCCTCGAGGATCTCCGCCGGCGCGAGCCGACCTACCCGAACATCGCCTCCCGCATCGAGCTCCTGCGCAAGCAGCGCAGCGCCTCGGGCCACGTCTTCGCGGGCGGAGCCCAGCGCATCGGCGACCGGATGCCCGACGGCGGCTCGACGGCCTTCGTCGGGGAGGTCCGCTACGAGCTGCTCGAGGAGATCGGCCGGGGCGGCATGGGTGTGGTCTACCGGGCGCGGGACACGCGGCTCGGGCGCATCGTGGCGCTGAAGCGGCTGCCCGAAGGCCTGCGCCGCCACCATCCGCGGGCGCTCCAGTTCTTCCTGCGCGAGGCGCAGTCCGCCGCGCGCCTGAACCATCCCAACATCGTGACGGTCTTCGACGCCGACCAGCAGGACGGGCAGTTCTTCATCACGATGGAGCTGCTCGAAGGCCAGCCGCTGCACACGATCCTGCGCGAGCGCGGCCAGCTCTCCGCCATGAACGTGATCGGCATCGCCCGGCAGGCCTGCCGCGGCCTCGACTACGCCCACGGTCAGGGCATCATCCATCGCGACATCAAGACCGCCAATCTCTTCGCGACCACCGACCGCGTCATCAAGATCATGGACTTCGGTCTCGCCAAGGTGCTCGAGGAGGTCCGCGGGGCGACGACCCTCGTCTCGGGCACCCCCTACTACATGTCCCCCGAGCAGGTCCTCGGCCAGGACGTCGACCACCGCTCGGACCTCTACTCCCTCGGTGCCACCCTCTTCGAGCTCGCGACCGGCCGGGTTCCCTTCGATGCCGGCGAGGTCGCCTATCATCATCGGCACACTCCCGCGCCCGACCCGCGCTCGCTCCGCCCGGACCTGCCCGATCCCCTGGCGGAGCTCATCTCGAGGCTCCTCGAGAAGAGCCCCGCGGCGCGTCTGCAGAGCGCCGCCGACGTGCTCGATGCGCTGATGGAGATCGAGGCCGAATAGGGCAATTCGGTGGTGATCTCGGGGGAATTCTCCAATCTTCATCTGACGGACAATCAATGTCGGGCGCTGTGTGTGGGGTCACTTCAGGGCCCACGTGATTCCGTCAAGATGCGCCGCGATGGAAATGCCCGACACGCCCGAGGATCGAATCGAATACCGCTCGGATCCCGAGCTCGATCGCCTCGTCGATCATTTCTCGCATCGTGTGCGCTACTTCGCGCAGCGCATCGAACGCCGCTTCGGGCTCGATCCCGCCTCTCGGGACGATCTGATCTCCGCCGGCTACTACGGGCTCCTGAAGGCGCTGCGCAACCGCCGGCACGATGCCCACGAGCACGAGCTCTCCGCCTACGTCTCGAAGCGCGTCGAGGGCGCGGTGCTCGACGAGGCGAGGCAGGTGCTCGGGCGCTCGGCCTCCCGCTCGGATCTCGACCCGGACGAGCTCGAGGACGGCGGCCTCTGCGAGTGGGGCGGCAGCGAGGGCTTCGGCGGGGTGGGGAGCGATCCCGAAGATCTCGCGGACGGCCGCATCCGCTGGCGCCGGATCGAGCAGTCCTTCGGGCACCTCGACGAGCTGCAGCGCGGCTGGCTGCTCGCGGTCGCTTCCGGCCACACCCTGGCCGAGATCGCCCGGGGCGACGGCGCGAGCCCGGCGCGCCTGCAGAACCAGATGACGCGGATCACGCGCGCGGTCCGCGCCCACACCCCCGAGCTGCGCCGGCTGCTGCGCCACGAGATCTGAGGCCCTACCCTGCGCCCGATTCGCGATCCAGCATGCGTCGGGCCGTGACCGCTCCTCGGGTCGGCCCCGGGAGGTAGGCAGCAGGTGTCGGATTCTTCGAACGGGCGAGCGATCATCATCGCCGCCGTCCTCGTCAGCCTTTCGGTCATCGGCGGCAGCTTCTTCGTCGCCGACTCCCTCGAACGCGCGACGGCGCAGATCGAGCGGGCGACCGATGCCCTCGAAAACCTGCCCGTCGCCGCCGCCCCGGGCGCGCCGCCTCGGCGCCCGTCCGGGCCGGATCCCGCACGGGAGTACAAGATCGAGCTCGGCGATGCTCCGGTCCGCGGGAAGAGCAACGCGAAGGTGACGATCGTCGAGTGGTCGGATTTCCAGTGTCCTTTCTGCAATCGGGTCGGCCCGACGCTCGAGCAGATCGAGAAGGAATACGGCGATTCCGTCCGGATCGTCTTCAAGCACCTCCCCCTCGACATCCATCCCGAGGCGCGCGCCGCCCACGCCGCCGCCGAGGCCGCCCATCGCCAGGGCAAGTTCTGGGCGATGCACGACCGGATCTTCGCGAACCAGCGCGATCTGCGCGTGGAGACCCTCGAGGGCTACGCGAAGGAGATCGGCCTGGACCTCGACCGCTACCGCAAGGACGTCGCCTCGGCCGACGTGCGCAAGACCATCGAGGCCGATCTCGCGCAGGCGCAGAAGCTCGGCGTGACGGGGACCCCCGCGTTCTTCATCAACGGGCGCAACCTCTCGGGGGCGCAGCCCTTCCCGAACTTCAAGCGCATCATCGACGAGGCCCTCGAGGCGAAGGGTTAGGCCACAGAGCCTGTGATCCGGGGCATCGTCTTCGATCTCTTCGACACGCTCGTCGACCAGAACCATCGCCGGCTCGCGCCGCTCGAGGTCGAGGGGCGGCGGGTCGCGGCGACCCTGCCGGCGCTGCACGCCCGGGCCCGCGACGCCGCCGGGATCTCGCGATCGCTGCTCGAATTCGCGGCGCTGCTCGACGAGGTCGACGCCGGGCTCCGTCCGGCGACGATCGATCTCGGCCTCGAGCTGCCGACGCTCGACCGCTTCGCGGCCTTCGCTCGGCGACTCGAAGTCGCGGACCCGGAGGCGCTCGCCGCGGACCTGACGGCGGTCCACATGGGTGCCCTGCGCGCGGCCGTGACGACGCCCGATCATCACGAGCCCGTGTTGATGACCCTCGCCGCCGGCTTGCCGCTCGGCCTCTGCTCGAACTTCTCCCACGGCGAGACCGCCCGGGCCGTCCTCGCCGATTCGGGCCTCCTGCCCCATCTGAAGGCCATCGTCGTCTCGGACGAGCTCGGGATCCGCAAGCCGCGCCCGGAGATCTTCGAGGCCGTCGCCGCGGCGCTCGGCCTCCCGCCCCGCGAGATCCTCCACGTCGGCGACAGCCTCTCGGCCGACATCGCCGGCGCCGCCGCCGTCGGCATGCGCACGGTCTGGTTGACCCGCCGGATCCGCGAACCCGAGGCGGCGCTCGCCCGGCACGCGGGGCCGCGCCCCGACTTCGCCCTGGACGATCTGCGCGATCTGCCCGTCCTGGTGGCGCGGCAGCGGACCTAGCATGATCGGAGAATCGGGACGACTAATGAATCGAGGCGGGCTGGATCAGCTGGAACAGGGCGACCTCGGCCTCGAACCGGGTCCCGTCGCGGCGGATCATCTCGAAGGTACCCGCCATCGAGCCGAAGGGCGTCGGGAGCGGGCAGCCCGAGGTGTATTCGAAGCGCTGGCCGGGCTCGAGCACGGGCTGCTCGCCGACGACGCCGGGACCGTGGACCTCTTCGGTATGGCCGGTGCCGTCGATGATCGTCCAGTGGCGGTTGATCAGCTGTACGGCGGTCTCGCCTTCGTTCGAGATCGTGATCGTGTAGAGGAAGAACCAGCGGCTGGCGGCGGGGCTGCTGTGCTCGCCCGAATAGCGCGCGCGGACCTGGACGCGCACGCCACGGGTCAGGGCTTCGGAGTTCGTCTCGAAGAGGTCGGAATCGCTCACGAGCCGGACTCTAGCAGCGATCGGGGGGCCTCCGCGGCCGGACGGCGCGCCCCGGCGAGCGCGCGATGAACTGCCTGCTCGTCGAGCCCGACGAATGGGATGCCGCGACTGGCCGGGCCCGCATCGGCGGCCGGCGCCGCCGGCACGCGGAGGAGATCCTGCGGACGGCGGCAGGCGACGAGCTGCGGGTCGGCATCGTCGACGGGCGGATCGGTCGGGGGCGCGTGCTCGCGCTCGATGGCGAGTCGCTCTCGCTCGAGATCCGGCTCGATGCCGATCCGCCGCCGAAGCGCCCCCTCGAGCTCGTGCTCGCGCTGCCGCGGCCGCCGGTCTTCCGCCGGATCCTCTCGACGGCCGCCAGCCTGGGCGTCTCGCGCATCTTCGTCGCCTCGACCGCGCGGACCGAGAAGAGCTTCTGGCAGAGCCACGACGTGAAGGCCGATGCGATTCGCGAGCGACTGCTGCTCGGACTCGAGCAGGCGCGGGACACGGTGCTGCCGGCGGTCGAGCTCGTCCCGCGCTTCGACACGCTCGTCGAAGACGTGCTGCCCGGCGCCCTGCGCGGGCGTCGGGCCTTCGTCGCCCATCCCGATGCGCCGACGGCCTGTCCGCACCGGGTCGACGGGGCGGTCACCGTCTTCGTCGGGCCCGAGGGCGGCCTGCTCGATCAGGAGGTCGCACGGCTCGTCGCGCTCGGCTTCGAGGCGGTCCATCTCGGCGCGCGCATCCTGCGCGTCGAGCCCGTCATCCCGCTGCTGGTCGGTCGTCTCTTCCCCTGAGACGTGGACCGAAGAATGCACCCCTTCCGAATTAACGCATCGCCCGTCGGCTGATCGATTCTCCGTTTGACCTAGACCGCATACCTCGCCCGATGCGACGCACACCGCACGATCGCTCGTGTCGGAATCCGCCCGAAATAACACTCCCGAAGCCAGCCCCGTTCGGGTAGAACCCGCTCCGGAAACAGCCTCTTCTGAAGAACTTCCCGAACCGTGAGCGCCTCGTCGATCAGCCCCAACACCATCGCCGGCGGCCCCAGTTTACGGTTCTCCGACCGCCCCTTCATGTAGTTGCGCCACACGACCCATACCGCCATCCGGTACAGCGCCGACTGACGCCGCTTCGAGAACGCGATCGTCTCCCGCTTGTGGTTCGCACTGCTGTGCCGGATCAGCAGGTCGGACAAGTTCACCGGGAAGAGCGGATTGCGCGTCGTACGCGCCGCCTTCGAGCTCGTCCGCTCGTGCAGGATCGTCCGGTCCCGAAGCCGCGCGATGGCCCGGACGTAGGCCGGGTGCTCGTCGCTTCGCAGCACGACCTCGCTCCGCGCTGGAATCACCCGCCGCAGCAAGGCCTCGACTCGCTTGCGGGTCGCATCCGGATCGGGCCGGCCGTGTCGCCTCTCGAGCACGGCGCGCCTTGCCCGCTGGGCGGGCCGCATCGTCCCGCTTCGCCGCAGCTCGACATCGTTGAAGCCGTAGACGAAGAGCGAAGGGCCGACGACCAGATTCACGTCCATGGGCCAGTACTGGCTGTGCTCGAAGGTCCGGAACCCGTCGAGGACGAGGGGCTCTGTGGGCGTCGTCTTGGGGCGGAGGCGTTCGTGGAAGAGGAGGCAGTGGCGACCCAATCGGTCGGAGAGGGTCCGGATGGTCGAGTGGGAGACCTGGTGTTCGCGGGCGATCTGGCGCAGAGCAGAGCAGGCGACGAGGCGGTGGAAGACGGACTCGAGCAGTCTCGGGCGCTTGAGCCAGTAGGTGGCCGCGAAGGTCTGTGAACTGAAGTAGCGGCCGCAGTGTGAACAGCGGTAGCGCTGGATGCGATGCGGGGGCTGGCTGCGTGGGTAGAAGCCTTTGCGCTGGAAGCGCCAGGTGGCTGGATTCGTTCGGGAATCGCAGTCGGGGTTGGGGCAGAAGGGAGGCCGGCGGAGGTAGGCGAGGTTCGACATGAACCCCGACTACGCAGGGTTCGTGCCGGGTGCATTTATCGGTCCACGTCTAAGGGGAAGGCGCTCGCACCGGTGATGAGGGCGATGGGCAGGGTGGACGTCGCCGCCTCCGCATTCCGCGGTCGCGGCGGAGGCTCGATGCCCAGGGCCACGATCGTGAAATGGAGGATCAGCAGCAGAGCGTAGACGGCGAGGGATGCGTAGAGCCCGATCCGGGCGAAGCGGAAGTTCTTGTGGACGAGCAGCAGGATCAGCCAGAAGCCGACGACCAGGCATTTCTGCGCGAGGAAGGCGAAGGGGCCGATGTCGAGGAAGAAGGCCATGACGGGATTGGCTTCGCCGCCGCCGCGGTGGAGCCAGAGCATGGTCATGAACGCGTCGGCGATGTTCAGCAGGAAGATCGCGAAGAGCAGCGCGACGTCCTGCTTCGAATAGCGATCGACGTAGCCCTTGCGGTCGTCCTTGCGTCGGCCGCGCGCGCGGCGCAGCGGGGAGAAGAGATCCTTCCAGGGCGCGGTGGGCCGCGTTCTTCGATCGCTTCGGCGGCGCTCGGCGCGGGGCCGCCCGGGGCGCTGCTCGTCGCCCGGTGACCGATCGCTCGCTCCATCCGTGCGATCCGGGGACTTGCGGCTGCCTTGCACGCGAGATGCTCCCTGCGTCCGACGGCGTGTGGACGCTTCGGGTGCTATCGGCTCGCACGGGCCCGGATCTGAGGGCCGAGCACGTTCCGTCCCCGTCCTGCGACCTTCGTGCGACCCGCCCGAGGCCTGCCTCAGTTCGCGACGGGAAGCGAGACGGCGCGTTCGAGCATCCAGTAGCAGCCGAGTGCGCAGAGGCCGGCGGTCGCGAGGTCGCGGGCCCAGCCCTGCCATTCGGGCTTCGCGATCCGGCTCGCCAGGATCAGCGCGGGCCAGGCCGCGAGCACGAGGGCGATCTGGCCGATCTCGACCCCGAGGTTGAAGCCGGCGAGTGCAGGGACGAGGCGACGGGTCGGGAGCTCCATCTCCATCAGGATGCCGGCGAAGCCGAAGCCGTGAACCAGACCGAAGGCGAAGGTCAGCGCGATGCGGAGCCGCTCGTCCCGGGTCCGGGCGGCGAGCGCGAAATAACATCCCGTGAACAGCAGAAGGCCTGCCCAGCTGGTGGTCGGCAGCGCGCCGCCCACCCAGCCCGAAACGAGCGCCAGGGCTGCGAGCCCGGCGAGCGTCGCGATCGCGAAGGCGCGCGGGCGCCCGGCGACGAGCCAGCCCTTCTCGATCGCCACGAGCGCCACCGAGAACGCGATCACGGTCTCGACGGCCGCGGCGCGTGGATGCACGAGGCCGAGCACGCCGAGGGCGAGCGTGAGGCTGTGGGCGAGGGTGAAGCCCGTGACGAGGCGGGCGATCGTCCCGAACCGTTCGGACAACAGGACGAGGCCGAAGAGGAACGCGAGGTGGTCCCAGCCCGAGAGGATGTGGCGCATCCCGAGCACGAGATAGTCGCCGAACCGGCTGCCCGGGGCGGGCGTGCCGCTCGCGGAGATCGCCGCGTCCCGCAGCCGAAAGTGCGGCGCCGATTCGGTCAGGACCTGCTCGCGGACCTCCTCGGGCCGGTTCGCGAAGCGAACGCGCGCGAAATGAAGATGGGTCGGCGCGACGCCGAGGAGGATCCGGCTCGCGATCGAGAGGGGGCCGGAGCCGGTCTCGCAGTCGACACGCCAGCGGTAGCGGACCCAGCCCTCGGCGTCGGCAGATCGCCGGACGTCTCCGCTCGGGCTGCAAAGGGCGCCGCCCGATTCGAGGACGAGCTGCTCGGGAAACGCGGCGGCGGCCCCATCGAGGGGCGGCAACGCGTCGGGTCCGAGGCGGCTCAGCTCGAGGAGCGACAGGCGAAGCGAGACGTCGGCGCCCGAAGCATCGACGATCCAGCTCGAGTAGGAGACGCTCCGGGCATGGGCCGCCGCCGGTCTGGCCCCGAGCGTCGCGCCGCCGAAGAGAACGAGCGAGACGAGGACCGAAGCGAGCAGGAATCCGGGCGTCGCGTTCGATCGGTCGCGATTCATGGCGCGCCACGGTAGCGCGCGAGGCCGGAACCCTTCAGAGCACCGCCGACGCCCCGACCTCGCGAACCACGTGCTCCCGCGCGTCGGGGTCGGCGAACTCGGCGCGGGCGCGGAGGACGACGTGGGTCCGCGTATGCGTGCCCTCGACGTGGGTCGTGGCGCTGCAGGTGACCTCGACCCGGAAGCCTTCGAGCGCGCCCTCCCCGAGCACGAGCGCGGTCGACGCCGCAGGACAGGTGCCCGCGACGGCTGCGCGATGAAGCCCCCATTCGATTCCGCTGCGCGCGGCGAGATGGGCTCGCGCGCCGAGGATCGAGATCGAGGAACGGGCCTGCTGCACGCCGGTCAGCCGGAGCATCATCGATCCGATGCTGGCAAGCAGCACGAGCACGGCGAGGGCCGCGACCAGCGCGAACCCGCCGCGGCGCCGCGCTCCCGGCGCGCTCTCGCGCCTTTTGCGGATCGCTTCACGGCGCATTGGGAATCGGGACCTGCTGGAGGAGGCGAACGCGCTCGCCGGCGTTCGCGATCACGATCTCGAGGGTCACGAGCCCCGAGCGCGACGGCGTGCCCGGGACGAAGTCGAAGACGCATCGCTCGATCCGATCCCCGGTCTGGGCCTGGCGACCGCTCGCGAGGGGCGCCGCCGAGAGATCGGTCGGCTGCCCTGCCGCGATCGCATAACCATCGATCCGCCAGAGCACACCGCTCGCCGCGTCGCAGAGATAGGTCACGGGGCCATCGACGAGATAGAGCCGCGCGCGCGGCGAGACATGGCTGAAGCGATGGGCGCTCGCGAGCTCGATCTGGTCCTCGTCGCCGTCGTCGCGGAAGGTGATCCGGTTCGTCGAGGCGGTGATGATCGCGGGGCTCGTATCGGCTGCCGCGTCGCTCCAGATCTCGGAGCCGGTCGGATAGATCGCGATGCGGGATCCAGAGGCGAGGGGGGTGTCGTAGGCGATCGCGAGCCCGCTGATGCGTCCGAGCAGGTTCCAGCGCGCGTCGCCCGCGAAGGAGAGGAAGTCGTTCGCGTCGGTATGGTCCGCCTCGCCGGGCCCCCCGGCATCGTTGATGCCGGGCTCGGCGCGGTAGCGCGCGCCGCCGGCGACGTGGAGCAGCTCGATCGCGGTCCTCGTCCCGTCGACCCGGACGCTGTTCGGCAGCGCCATCCGCAGGTCCCGGCTCATGCGCAGGAGCGCGAGATCGGCGAGGTCGACGAGCTCGGCGCGGCGGGAGACCGCCGCGTGGCCCTGCATCGGATGGCGCAGGATGCCCGCGAGGCCGACCGAGAGCACCCCGGTCAGGGCGATGACCGTGACGACTTCGATCGTCGAGAGGCCGCTGCTGCGGCGCACGGCCTTCATGCGTTCGACCGGTAGGCGGAGAAGCGGACGGTCCGCCCGAGCGGGTCGACGACCTCGACGTCGACGCGCAGGATCGCGGCGTCGCCCGAGAGGTCGCCGAGGTTCGCCGTGCGGTCCACCTCGACCCGGATCCGGTAGCCCTCGAGCCCGGAGACCGCCGCTCCGCCCTGGCTCCGGGCGCCGTTGTCGACGAGCCCGTGATAGTCGCAGACGTTGTCGAAGAGTGCGCGCTCCGGCTCGGGGGCCGGGCAGACTGCGTCGTCGTCCGGATCGTGATAGGCCTGCTGCAGGATTTCTTCGAGATAGGCCTCGGCGATCGCCGTCGCCTGGCGCTCGAGCATCGGATCGACGCTGCGGCGAACGGTGGTATCGACGAGCGCGAAGGCGCCGGTCAGGCAGATCGCGACGACGACGATCGCCACCACGAGCTCGATCAGGCTCATGCCCGCGTCGCGCTCACGGGACATGGACGAACCCCGTCTCGCCGACGCCGGCGATCTCGCGCCCGCCGATCCGAAGCACGACGTCGGTCGGCGTCCCGTCCGCGCGCGTCAGCCGACCAAGTGCGTCGAAGACGATCGGATCCACGGAGCTCGAGAGCGGGACGCCTTCGGGCAACGCGATGGCGAACGGCGCCTGGCCGCGAACGGGATCCACGAGCGCCCGATCGAAATCGCCGCTGCGGCAGGCCGAGCGCTGGCGGAGCTGATAGCCACCGGAGTCGAAGTCGACCTCGACGGGGCATCCGGAGCCCGCCGCCTGATGCTGGGCGAGCCGGAGATCGGAGAGTGCCTGGCGATGGGCGCGGGCCGCCTCGAGGTCGCGAAGCGAGAGGAAGCGCGGCGCAGCCACCGCACCGAGAATGCCGAGGATGGCGATCAGCACGACCGCCTCGACGAGGGTGAAGCCCGCGCCGCGACGGTCGTTCGTTCGGGAAGCGGAGGGTCGGGGCATGCCGTGCCGCCGGGGCGCGAGGCGACCGTTCAGGGGATCGTGATCGCGATCGAGCCGGTTCCCGTGTCGTAGTCGAAGTAGCGGCCGGGCGCAGCGTTGTAGGTGAAGCGGCAGGTGTCGGTGCCCTGGACGGAGGCGAGCCAGTCGGCGGCGCCCGCGGTCGCGGAGATCGAAGGGGCCGAATTCATGAGGCCCGACCAGAGGGCGACGCATTCCGCGGCCGTCGCCGTTCCATCGCCACCCGCCGACGTCGCGTTCTCGGGCCAGCCCGAGTCGTTGACGCCGACGCTGCCGCCGCCTTCGACCGTGACCGCGTCGACGCCGCTCGTCGCGCCCTGGGCGATCCAGCCGGCATGGACGAGGTTGATGCCACTCTGGAAGGAGCTGCTCATCGCCTGGACGCTCGCGCTGTGGGCATCGTCGGCGAGGTTCACGAAGCGCGGCAGCGCCGTCGCCGCGAGGATCCCGATGATCACGATGACCACGACCAGCTCGATGATGGTGAAGCCGCGATTCGGGTTCGCGTGGGTGGCTCGACTGCGCATGCTCTTCCTCGCTCTTCGATGGATCGGATCCGTCTTCGATCGGACCGGAGTTCTTCGTGTGGATCGCCCCAGGCGATTCGGGGATTGGATCGGTCGGGGTATGCGCTGGCTTGACCATCGAGATCGCTCTCGAAACGCCGAATTCAGCCTTCCCGACGGATACGGTCGACGAGCTCCGGACTAACCCCGAGACGCCGACGCGAGCTCCCACATCGGGAGGTAGACGCCGAGGGCGAGGCCGAGGACCAGGATGCCGACGATCACGATCATCACCGGCTCGATCGCATCCCCGATCCGTTTCAGATCGAAATCCACCTCGCGCTCGTAGTACGAGGCGACCTCGGAAAGCGTCGTCTCGACCGCCCCCGTCTCCTCTCCGACGGCCAGCATCTGCATCACGAGCGGGGTGAAGAGCCGGCTGGAATGGGCAGCGGCCGTGAGGGTTTCGCCGGATTCGATGTCCGCCCGCATCTCGCCGATCCGCCGCGCGACGAACTCGTTGTCGACGGCGCGGGCGGCGATCGAGAGGCATTGCGTGACGGGCAGGCCTGCGCCGAGGGTGATCGCGAGGGTGCGGCAGAAGCGCGCGAGCAGCGCCCGCTCGAGGATGTCTCCGAAACGCGGGAGCCGGAGCTGCCAGCGATGCCAGGCGAGGCGGCCCTCCTCGGTCGTCGCCCAGTTCCGGACGGCGTACGCGATCGCCACGATCCCGATCAGCACGACGTGCCAGTAGTCGGCGCTCAGGCGGGAGGTCGCCATCAGGATCCGCGTCGGGAGCGGCAGATCGGATCCGAAGCTCTCGAAGAGCTTCGCGAAGGGCGGGATGACGAAGACGTTGATCACCGCCATCGCGATCGCGATCGCGACGAGCACCATGACGGGATAGCGGAGGGCGCTCTTGACACGCCTGCGCGTCTCCTCCTCGAGCGAGAGATACCCGTGCAGCCGCTCGAACGCGTCTTCGAGGCGACCGGAGCTCTCCCCGATGTGGACGACGGCGACGAAGAGGTTCGAGAAGATGCGCGGATGGCGCTGCAGGATGCCCGCGAGCTCGTGGCCCCGCTCGATCTCGTCGGCGACGCCCGAGAGGACCTTG
Source organism: Myxococcota bacterium (assembly GCA_041389425.1). GTDB lineage: Bacteria > Myxococcota_A > UBA9160 > UBA9160 > UBA4427 > UBA4427. The sequence goes on along the minus strand of JAWKRX010000002.1, from coordinate 187,618 downwards.
CGGAACTCCGGGTTGCGCATGGTCTCCGCGAGGCCCCGCAGCCCGCGCGTGATCGGGACGCCCGCGCGGATCAGCGTCGACATCTGGCGGCAGAACATGATGACGTCGTTCAGCGTGATCGAACGCTCGTTCCACCAGCGCTGGAGCCCGGCGAAGGCTTCGAAGCCGTCCGCGCGGGCCGCCACGATCTCGATCGGGACGATGCCCTTGCCCGTCAGCTCGGCGACGACACCCGCCGTCGATGCGGCTTCGAGCCGGCCCCGGATCGCGGCGCCCGCCGTGGTGCGTCCGGTGTAGTCGAAGGTGGCCATCGTCTTCCGTTCGCTCCGCTGCCTAGGATTCGACCGAGACCTTCGCGGCGCGGGTCTTCAGGTTCCCGCCCGTGTCTTCCTGCTCGCCCGCGATCCGGAGCACCTCTTCGAGGCTCGTGATGCCCTTCGACGCGTACTCGAGCGCGCAGATCGAGAGCGGGCGGAAGCCCTGGGTCTTCGACGCGGCCTCGATGTAGGCGGTCGTATCGGCACGGCGGAGTGCGTCGGCCATCGCGAGGTCGAGCTCGAGCAGCTCGTACACCCCCGTGCGGCCGCGATAGCCGGTGCCGTTGCAGCGCGGACAGCCGCGGGGCTTCAGGAAGTTCAGGAACTCGGCGCTCTCGCCCGCATTCGCGCGCAGCCACATCTTCTCCTGGCTCGTGAGCACGTGGGGCTCGGCGCAGGCCTCGCAGATCCGCCGGATCAGGCGCTGGGCGAGCACCGCCGAGAGCGCGGTCGCGACGAGGAATCCCTCGGCGCCCATGTCGAGCAGTCGGGCCGCGCTCGCGGCGGCGCTGTTGGTATGCAGCGTCGAGAAGACGAGATGGCCCGTCATGGCCGCGCGCAGGCCGATCTCGGCGGTCTCCTGATCGCGCATCTCGCCGATCATGACGATGTCGGGATCCTGGCGCAGCGCGGCGCGCAGGACCGAGGCGAAGCTGAGGCCGATCTTGGCGTTGACCTGGACCTGCTGGATCCGGGGCAGCCGATATTCGACCGGATCCTCGCAGGAGATGATCTTCTTCGCGGGGTCGTTGAGCTCCGAGAGCGCGCCGTAGAGCGTGGTCGTCTTGCCGCTGCCGGTCGGGCCGGTGACGAGCACGAGGCCGTGGGGCTGATGGATGAAATGGCGGAAGCGCCGGAGGATGCGTCCGGGCATCCCGATCCGCTCGAGGCCGAGCGCGCCCTGGCTCTGGTCGAGCAGGCGCATCACGACCGATTCGCCCCATTGCACGGGCAGCGTCGAGAGGCGCACGTCGACGCCGCGATCGCCGATCCGGATGTTGAAGCGTCCGTCCTGGGGCAGGCGGCGCTCCGAGATGTTGAGGCCTGCCATCAGCTTGAGGCGCAGGACGAGCGCCGAAGCGATGCGCGCCTCCTTCATCACCTGCTCGCGCAGGACGCCGTCGATCCGCTGGCGGATGCGGAGGCAGACCTCGTCGGGCTCGATGTGGATGTCGGAGGTGCCCGAGCGCACGGCATCCTCGAAGATCGACTTCAGCAGGCGGACGACGGCGGCTTCGCTCTCGCCGACGTTGGCATCGAGCTGCGAGAGATCGAAGTCGCTGCCGGAGTCGAGCTCTTCGTGGAGCTCCTCGGCGAGGGAGTGGATCTCGCTCGCGCGCGAGTAGCTGCGGTCGATCGCGGCCAGCAGCTCCGATTCCCGGACGACGGCCGGCTCGACGGCGAGCTTCAGGATCCGCTCGATTTCGTCCATCGCGAAGATGTTCGTCGGATCGGCCATGCCGACGAGCGCCGTGCCGTCCTTGACCTCGAGCACGATCGCGCGGAAGCGCCGCGCGGCGGTCTCGGGCAGCAGCTCGGCGGTGCTCTGCCGGATCTCGTACCGGGTCAGATCGACGTGGGGGATCTCGAGCTGCTGCGAGAGGAATTCGAGGAAGCGGTCTTCGCTGAGGTAGCCCGCCTCGATGAGCTGGCGACCCAGCTTGAGGCCGGTCTTCTTCTGGCGCTCGAGGGCGCTGCGCAGCTGGGTCTCGCTGATGACGCGGCTCTCGACCAGGAGCTCGCCGATGCGGACCTTCTTGCGCGCCATCGCCTCAGCCCCCCTGGCCCAGCGCCGAGAGGCGGGTCGTCAGCCAGCTCCGTGAGGCCGGCGGGAGCTCGCCGACCTGAAGGGCGATGCGATAGACGTCGCGCGCTTCGTCGCGGCGGCCGACGGCCTCGAGGGAGATGCCGAGCCCCATCCAGCTCCGCGATTCTTCCGGGAAGCGCTGCAGGAGCCGCTCGTAGCGTTCGATCGCGGCGGCATGATCACCGGCGCGCTGATGATAGGCGGCGGCGAGGGCGTGCACGTCGGGCGACTCCGTCAGGGCGAATCCACTCGCGTCGAGGATCTCGATCGCTCGCCGAAGCTCGCCGTCCCGCCCGAGCACCCGAGCCTGCGCGAGCAGCAGCGAGGCGTTTCGCGGGGCGCGCTCGCGGGCGGCCTCGAGGAGCGCGAGCGCCCTCTGCGTGTGCCCGCTCTCGGCGAGCAGCTCCGACCATTCGACGAGCGCCCGGGCATCGCCGGGCGAGAGCGTCAGGATCTCTGCGTACAGGCGGTCGGCCTCGTCGACGCTCCCTGCCGCGCGCGCGCGGCGCGCCTCGGCGAGGCGCTCATCGACACGCTCCCGCATCACCCTTCGCTCCTCCCGCGCGCGATCGCGCGCCGAGCGTTCGATGCGGAGCTCGGCGGGATCGCCGAGGGGCGGTGAGACGATCCGATCCGCGGGCTCGCGGCGGCGATCCCGCTCGCTGCGTTCGAAGGCGGGATCGATCGAGAAGGGCAGGGCTGCCGATCCGAGCGGCATCGGGCCGGGGTCTTCCAGCGACGCGAAGACGTCGATCGCGGCGGCGGCCGGCGCCTGCAGCTCGACGATGAGGGCGGCACCTTCGGGCAGCGCGAGCCATCGGCTCTGCAGGCGAACCTGCGGATCGAGCTCGAGGGCGAGGCGGAGGTCCGGACCCTCGGTGCGGAGATCGAGGGATCGGATCGGTGTCTCCCGCAGATCGAGCGGCACGTCCGCTGCGGCGAGGCTCGCGCCCGAGAGGACGAGGTCGAAGCGGGCCGCGCCCGAAGCGTGCTCGATGCGATGCGGCGTCTCGGCGTCGGCGACGATCCGCAGACGCGCGCCGATCGCGAGCGGCTCGAGCGTGAGGGACTCGATGCGGACGGGCCGGCTCGCTCGGCTCGCGAACGGGCTCGGCGCCGCATCGCTCGATGGCGCCGCCGTCGATGCGGCTTCCAGTGATGCGGCCTCCGTCGATCCGGATTCCGGCGACCGGGCCTCCGGCGGCCGGCCTTCGGCGGGTCGCGCGGCGACGGGCGGGGGCGCAGGCGCGGCCATCTCCGCGCGCGACTTCTGCGTGTCGAGCGTGGTGGCTGCGGTTCGCCACGCGCCGAAGGGAATGGCAGGCAGGGTCGAAACGATCGCCAGCATTCCGGCGATGGCTGCTGCACCGATCAGCAGACGGCGAGCGCCCCGCGCTCCGCGCCGCGAAGCCTGAGAATTCGCGCCCTTCCGGATCGGCACGAGGTCGTCGAGGCGAACGCCCTTCGCCGCGCGCGCGCTGCCACGTCGCCGCTCCGCTTCGATGAGGAGATCGTCGACGAGACTCATGCCGGCGGCCCCGATCGCTCCGCCGTGAGCGCGGGGCGCGGGCGGATCAACGCCGATCGCAGGCGCGCGAGCGGCCGGATCTGCCAGCGCCGGATGCCCTCCGTCTCGGCGATGGCGCGCGCGACATGGCGCCGTTCGACGCGAAAGCGATCTTCGGCGAACGCAGCCATCAGCGATTTGTGGCAGAGCGTGTTGATGAGGCGCGGGATCCCGCCGCTCGCCCGGTGGATCGCCTGGAGCGCAGCGGTCGTGAAGATGCGGGGGTCGCGGCTGCCGGATTCGATCAGTCGGCGCTGGACGTAGATCCGGCAGGGATCGATGCCGAGCGGGGCGAGCCGTGCGGAGAACGCGATCCGCTGGACGAGGGGACGCAGCGCATAGCTCTCGAGCCGGTCGTCGAGCTCGGGCTGCCCGAGCAGGACGATCTGGAGCAGCTTGCCGCGATCCGATTCGAGGTTCGAGAGCAGGCGGAGGGATTCGAGCGTCGCGGTCGGCATCGTCTGCGCTTCGTCGATGAAGAGCGCGACCCGGCGTCCTTCGCGCGCGACGTCCTGCAGCACCTCGCGCAGGCGCTGCTTCAGGAGCTGGATCGGCGCCCGTGCGGGCACCACGACGCCGAGCTCGTCGGCGATCATCGCGAGAAAGGCGTTCGGACGCAGGACCGGATCCGGCACGAAGATCGGGACGAGCTCCGGCCCGAGGCGGGGGAGCGCCGCGCGGCAGAGCGCCGTCTTGCCCGTCCCCACCTCGCCGACGACCTTGACGAAGCCCTCGCCCGAACGCAGGCCGAAGAGCACGACGTTGAGCGCCTCGCGGTGCTCGGGGAGATCGACGTAGAGGGTCCCGTTCGAGGTGGCTTCGAAGGGAAGCCGCTTCAATCCGAAATGTTCGAGATACATCTTCGCGTTCGTCCTCTCCGGTCCCGTTCAGTCCTGGCGGCCCGGGCGACTGACCGGCGGCGTCGGCGGAAGCCAGCCGTCGAGCCCGAGCTCTTCGTCGCGCGAGCGGCGGCCGGCATTCCAGACCGATTCGAGCCGGCCCGACGTCTCCCGCAGCTGGCTCGCCCAGACCTCGTTGTCGACGACGATCGGGCGCAGCAGGATCACGAGCTCGGTGCGTGCGTTCCCGATCTTGGAATGCTCGAACAGGCGCCCGACCCAGGGGATGCGCGAGAGCCACGGCACGCCGAAGGTCTGATCGCGCGAATCGTTCTGGATGAGGCCGCCGATCACGACGACCTGCCCGCTCTCCGCGCGCACGATGCTGTCCGATTCGCGGATGGTCGAGAACGCGAGCGGGAGCTCCTGCTCGAGGTCCGAGATCGTGAAGGTCTTCGTCTGGTCCTCGACCTCGGTGACCGAGGGGTGGACGTGGAGGATCACGCCGCCGCCGTCGCTGATCTGCGGCGTCACGTCGAGGGCGATCCCCGAGAAGAAGGGCGTGAGCGTCACGTTCGGCGTCGAGGTCGTCGCCGTCCCCGTCACGACCGTCGTCGAGACATTGGTCACGAAGAACTCGTCGCTGCCGACCTTGATCACGGCCTTTTGATTGTTGACGGTCGAGATGCGCGGATTCGAGAGCGTGCGGACCTTGCCCTGGCTCTCGAGCAGCTCGATGAAGACGCTGAATTTGTCGGCCTGGAGCGCGAGGGAGAAGACGCCGCCGAAGGCGCTGCTCGCGGTGCCGGCGAGCAGATCGGAGAGGGGCGGGCCGAGATCGGGCTCGCCGCCGCGGCTGTCGGAGTAGCCCGTATCGTGGACGCTGCCGCCGCCGGTCTGGCCGACGACGCCGGTCCCGCCCTCGACCGAAGCGAGCTTCGCCCAGTTGATGCCCGACTGGAATCCGTCGCTGAGCGTCACCTCGAGGATCTTCGCCTCGAGGATCACGACGCGGTTCAGAGACAGCTCCGCCGAACGGATGTAGGCGGCGACGCGGTCGAGCTCGTCGGGGAAGGCGCGCACGACGAGCAGCCCGGCATGCGGGCTGGAGACGACTTCCCGGCCTTCGGCTCCGCCGACGATCGCCTGCACGCTCGTCACGATCTCGTTCCAGAGATCGGCGTCGCTCTCGGTCTGGACGCGACTTCCGGTATTCGACCCGCCAGCGGGGCCGCCCGTCGTCGTCGCGCCATTCAACGATCCGCCGTTCACGCCGCCATTCAGCCCGTTGAGGCCGTTGTTCGAGACCTGGTCGGCGATCTGGCCGGAGCTGACGCGCGTGTCCGAGCTGCCCTTGCGGTGGAGGTTCAGATAGTCGAGCTGGAAGACACGCGTGCGGAGGCCGGCGGGGAGCACGAGAAAGCCCGTGCGCGTTCGCTCGTAGCCGAAGCCGTAGGCCTGCTGGACGGTGTCGAGGACCTCTTCGACGGTGACGTCGCGGAGGGAGAGGGTGATCTCGCCGTCGACGCCGGGGGCGAGGGTCAGCGATTGATCCGTGCCTTCGACGAGGCTCATGAAGAATTGACGGGCGGGCGCGCGGTCGACGGTGACGTCGAAGCGGGGCTCGTCCGGCCGCATGCGTGCTTCGTCGCGGGCGCCCGGCGTCGGCAGGAGCGCTTCTTCGATCTCGGGCGGCAGGGCCTCGGCAGTGACGTTCGAGGTGAACGCATCGGACGTGGCCGCGGATGAATCGACCTTCGGACCCGACGCGCAGCCGAGGGGCTGGAGGGCGAAGGCAAGGGCGGCGCCGAGGGCAGCCCATCGCGCTCCGAACGATCTCATCGGGATTCTCCTTGCGGATCGGGGCTTCGCGGCGCGACGGTGCCGGCGTCCGCGTCGGCGTCCGTTTCGGCGCTCGTTTCGGCGCCCAGGTGGGCGCTCGTGGCGGTGGCCGGTGCGGCGATGGCGGCGGGCGGGCCGGAGGGCGCATCGGCGAGGCGGGCGTTCTTGAAGGCGGGCGAGACGAGCTCGAGCTCGATGAGCTCGTCGCCGCGGCGAAGGCGGACGCGGTCGATCTCGATCGCGAGGACGCGGGCATCGCCGATCGATTCGGAGACGCGGACGCGCCGATCGTTGATGACGGCGATGCGGCGATCGTCGGCGTGGAGGATCGCGCGCAGGACGAGCGTTCCATCGGCGGCGGGCGCGGCGGGTGCGGCGTCGAGGTGCGCGGCCGCGGGCGGACGGGTCGGATCCGCCAGGGGCTCGGCCGCATGCGGCGAAGCCGCTGCGAGCACGGCGACGAAGGTGGCGGCGACGGCGCCGCATCGGACACGCCCATCTTGGATCAGGCTCCTAGACACCCACCCACTCCTCCTGCTCCGAGAGCGTGTGCAGCTCGATCGTCACCTTCGCTTCGGGATGCTTCTCGACGCGGTATTCGAGGCGATCCCAGAGCAGCTGCCATTGCGACGATTCGAGCCGGCGCAGATAGTCGAGCGTCGCTGCGAAGTCGCCCTGGATTTCGAGGCGCAGCGCGTGCTGGTAGAGGGTGCTCGCGCCGTTCGTCTCGTCGGGGCCGAGCCGCCGGGGGGCTTCGCTCGTGAGATGCACGAGTGCGAGCCGATCATCCCGCGCGAGCAGCTCTTCGAGGATCTCGATCGCGGCAGCCGGCGGCACGAGCCGCGAGACCGCCGTCCGAATGCCTTCGTCGATCGTCTCGATCTGGCGCTCGAGTTGGCGGATCTCCTCCAGGCGTGCGCGTTCGGCGGCGTCGACGACGGGATTGCGTGTCGCTTCGATCGCTCGTTCGAGGGTGGTGCGCCGATCCTTCTGGGATTGCATCGCGAGCGCGACGCGTTCGCGCTCGGCCTCGAGCGGACGCAGCGCGACCTGATCGAAGGCAAAGCCGACCAGCGCGATCAGGAGGGCGGCGACGAACAGGCGTTCGCGTGGCGCGAGTGCGCGGAAGCGGTCGTCGGCGGCGGCGAAGCGGCCGCGCAGCGGGGAGCCCGCCGACGCACTCATTGGCGATCTCCCGGGGCGGCGTCGGCATCGTCGCGTGTGGCGATCCGGAATCGGAGGCTGGCGCCCGGCTCGGTGCCCCTCTCGATCTGGAAGGTTCGGAACTTCCGGCCGGCGAAGACGGGCTCGCCGCGGAGCCGGCGCAAGAAGCTGGGGACGTCTTCGGCGCGCAGCGTGCGTCCGACCAGGGCGATCGAAGCGCCGGCGTCGGCGAGCTCGATCCGCTCGAGCCAGATGCCGTCGAGATCCTGGCGGGCGAGGCCCATCAGCAGCGAAGAGAAGCGCGCACCGCTGCCGGGCTCGCGTTGTCCGAGGTCGCGGAGCAGGGCGAGCCGGTCGTCGCGGTGATCGCGCAGCGCGCTCGCATCCGGGCCGGCGGGCGATGTCTCGCCGCGGTGAATGCGCTCGGCATCCGCGCTGGCGAGGGTCGTCTCGAGCGCCGTCGCCTGCGCTTCGAGCGCGGCCAGCTCGGCGCGATCGCGCCCGAGCGCGAAGGCCTGGAAGCCGGCCCAGGCGCCGAGCGCGAGCAGGAGACCCGCGGCCAACCGGAGTACACGAACGAGGCCGAAGGACTCCGATCGAATCCGGATCGCCCGGGGCACGAGCGCGGCGCCGAAGGTCGAATCCCCGGCGAGCGCTGCGCCGCAGGCGAGCGCGAGGGGGCCGAGGTCGCGCGAGGGCGGCGGCGAATCGAATGCGAAGTGGCGCTCGAGGGCGAAGCCTTCGACACGCAGGGGACGCAGCGCTTCGGCGAGTGCCGGCGCCAGCGGTGCCAGATCGATCGGTCCCGGGAGCAGCGAGAGCCGCGTGGCCGGCGACCGGCCGTATTCGCTCTCGTAGTAGTCGAGCGAGCGCTGCACGTCGAGCAGGAGTGGCTCGATGAGCGCGACGATCTCGGGTCCGGCGGGCTCGTCCGAGGCGAGGGCGCGCTCGGCGGCCTGGTCCATCAGCTCGGTGTCGATTCGCAGGGGGCGCGCGAGGTAGAGGCGCCCTTCGCTCGAGAGGGTCAGCAGGCTCGACTTCGCATCGATCCGGATCATGGCGCCGGCGGGCGCCGACTCGCCGATCCCCGATTCGAGGGCCAGCATCGCGGACTCGACGACTTCGAAGCCCGCGCAGACGAGGCCCGCCTCGCCGACGGCCTGGGCGAGGCCGCTCACCGTCGTCTCGCGAGCCGCGGCGACGAACATATGGGGCGTGCGCGCGCGCCCGCGCTCGTCGGGAATCGTGAGCACCGCGATGGCGGCCGACTCGACGTCGATTTCGACGAGATCCCGGATCAGCCAGCGCGTGGCGTCGGCGAGCTCTTCCTCGGGGATGTTGGTCGGCCGCTCGACGAGCTTGAGGTCGTAGTCGACGGGGGGAAGCGTGACGCGGCAGGCTGCGCCGCGCAGATCGTGTCGTTCGACGAATCGCCGAAGATCGGAGCCGAAGTCCGTGCTCGACTCGGTCGGAAAGACGTCGAAGGCGAGCACCGTCGGCGGCACGTCGAGCGCGGGGGATCCGGCGAGGGCGACGACGGCGATCTGGTCTCCGACGACGGCCGCGCCCACCCGGACGCCTCCGCCGCGCCGTGATCGTCTCGTCGATCGCCTTCCGAACACCGTTCACCCTCTCCCGTCGCGGCCGGACCCGACGGTGCATGCAGCGGCGCCCGCCGCGGCGGGCTCGAAGCCGACGCCCCCGCGACAGGCGCGATGGCGCGACCTGCGCGTTGGCGTAGCGCTCGACGCTTCCGGTGTTAACGGAACCTGCGCGTGAAAGTTGAGGCGCCGCGTGCGGGCTGCGGCCGGTCTTCCGTATCCGGCGAAGCCGCATGGACCCCTCGGCCAGTGCTCTACCCGGCGACTACCCCGAGGGGCCCGGTCGAATTTCGATCGGCCCGGGCCGTTGAATCGCCCGCCGACATTCGTTAAAACTCGCCGCCGCGTCAGTTTGAAAATGGTTTTCAATTTCGATTCAAAGATCGGCCCGAGCTGATCGGCCCCGGGGCCGGTCCGACGTCGGCTGCGAGGCCAGCGAGGAAGAGCGATGAGACGAGTGAAAGATCGACGAGCCGCGCTGCTCGGCGCATTGTTTGCGATCGCGTTCGCACCGGCCGTCCTGGCGGAAGAGGGCGATGGAGCGAACGAGGCCGGGGCCGCCCCCGCAACTGCGCCCGCGAGCGCCGATTCGAGCGCCCCCGCCCCCGCCGCGGCGAGTGATTCCGAGCGCATCGAAGAGCTCGAGGAGAAGGTCGACATCCTCGCCGAGGAGGTCGGACGCCTCGAATCGATCTTCGCCGTCCCGGAGGAGCTGGCCCTCGTCTCCTACCACGGCCTCGGTCCCGCGGCCTCGAAGGTCTACAAGAAGGACGGTGGCCTCTCGATCGGCGGCTACGGCGAGAATCGCATCCGATCCTTCCACAACACCGACGACGACGACCGCGACAACGTCTACGACCAGCTGCGGGTCGTTCTATACGTCGGTTATAAATTCGACGAAAAGTGGGTGCTCAACTCCGAGGTGGAGTACGAGCACGGCGGTACGGAAGTCGCCGTCGAGTTCCTCACCGTCGACTACATCTGGCGCGACGAGCTCGCCTTCCGCGCCGGCAACCTGCTCGTGCCGATGGGCTTCGTGAACGAGATCCACGAGCCGAACTTCTTCTTCGGCGCCGAGCGCCCGGAGATCGAACGCACGATCCTGCCTTCGACCTGGCACGAAAACGGCGCCGGCATCTGGGGCACCCTCGCGGACCGCGTCGAATACCGCGCGTACGTGATCAACGGATTCAACGGCGAGGATTTCAGCTCGAGCGGTCTGCGCAGCGGTCGCCAGGGCGGGGCCGAGGCGATCGCGAACGATTTCGCCTTCGTGGCCCGCGTCGACGTCGACGTCGCGCCGGGCCTCATGCTCGGCGGTTCGGTCTATACGGGCCAGTCCGGCCAGGAGCAGACTTCGGACGCGAGCGGATCGGAACGCGACGTCCCCGACGCCCATACGACCATCTACGAGCTCCACGCCCAGTACAAGGGCTACGGCGCCAGCTTCCGTGGTCTCTGGACGGAGGCGTTCATCGACGAGGCCGGCCGGCTCTCGCGGGTTCTCGCCAAGGCGCCGACGGCGGCCGTCGCGAACCGGATGCGCGGCTGGTATCTCGAGGCGGCCTACGACGTCATGCCCCTGTTCCTGGAATCGTCGCGTGCCTCGCTCGAGCCCTTCTTCCGCTTCGAGCGCTACGACACCCAGCGCGAGGTCTCGGATCTCGGCTTCGATCGCGACCGGACCAAGGACATCGATCTCTACGTCGCCGGCCTGCAGTTCAAGCCGATCCCGCAGATCGTCTTCAAGCTCGACTATCGCCACTTCGAGCTCGCGCGGACGACGAGCTCCGGGGCGCGCCAACGCGCCGACGAAGTCCAGGGTCTGGTAGGCTACGTCTTCTGAAAACGAGCCCGATCGGAGGCCTCGAAACTTCCTTGGATCTCATGCAGACGAGCCGGCGCGCAGCCGGTCGGGGCTTCGCATCGTCGAGGCTCGCGGGTCGGCCCGCGAGCCTCTTCGCGCTTCTCTCGCGCGTCGCTGTTGCGGTGGCCACCGCGGGCATCCTCGCCGGGACGGCGAGCGTCGCCCAGGCGAAGGTCTTCGCGAGCCAGAAGCAGGCGCTCGAGGAGGCGTTTCCGGATGCGACGCGCATCGAGCGCAGGACGTTCCTGCTGCGCGCGGAGCAGGTCGAGCAGATCGAAGCGCTTTCCGGGCGCGGAGTGGACGCGAAGGTCGTCGTCCTCCACGTCGCGCATCGGGACGACACGATCCTCGGCTTCGCGGAGATCGCCGTCCACGTCGTCCGCACCCAGCCGGAGGCGATGCTGATCGCCCTGTCGCCGGAGGGGAGCGTGCGCAGCGTGCGGGTGATCGCGTTTCACGAGCCCCTCGACTATCTCCCGACGCCGTCCTGGTATGCGCAATTCGACGGGAAGCGGAAGGGCGACGCCCTGCGGCTCGGGCGCGAGATCCACGGCGTCGTGGGCGCGACACTCTCCGCCCAGGCCGCGGCGGACGGCGTTCGCCGCATGCTCGCCTACTTCGAGGTCCTGCTCCGACCCGCTTACGGAAGCGGCACGGCGCCCTAGACTACCGGCCGCAGGTGACGGGGCCGGGCCGCTTCGAACCGTGCCGAGCAAAGGCAGGGAGCCGATTTGAGATTCACCGTCACCGGCGAATGGGATCACAACCGCCTGCTCCAGGTCGTCGTCGTCCTCTACTGCTTCTTCGTGATCCTGCTCTGGGCCACGAATTGGATGCTCTACTTTGATTCGATGGATCTGACGACCGAATCGGTCGTGCAGCATTTCCTCGGAAACGAAGAGGAGTTCCGCGCGCCGCGCAGCTACAAGGGCATGGTCGAGCTGGCCCATTTCCATCTCTTCGCGATGGGGATGTTGATGATGGTGCTGACGCATCTGGCGCTCTTCGTGCCGGTGCGGCCGGGCTGGAAGATCGCGCTCATCGTCGTGCCCTTTCTCTCGGCGCTGATCTCCGAGGGCTCGGGCTGGCTCGTTCGCTACGGCGGCGCGGGCTTCGCCTGGATGAAGATCGCGGGCCTGCTGCTCCTGCAGGGCAGCCTCGCCGCACTCGTCGCGATCGCGCTCTGGTCGGTGTTCGCCGGCAATCAGGCCGCGAACTATTCCGGCGCCGGGGACGATGACGGGGACGACGACGCATGGGGATGAGTCGGCGTTCCGGGCGGCGCGCCGGCGCGATGCTCGCCGTCGGGCTCGCCGTTCTGTCGCTCGTCCCGGGCTGCGCCGGGAACGGCGGCGGGCCGGGGAAGAATCAGCGCATCGCCTGCTCCGATGGCTGGCTCGCGATGGGCACCTTCTTCGAGGCGGACCTGCGTGTGCGCGCCAGCGAGATTCCGGTCGCGAAGACCTGGCTCGAGTGGGCCCGCGTGGAGCTCGTCCGGCTCGAGGCGATCTACTCGCGACACGACGCCGGATCGCGGCTCTCGGCGGTGAATCGCCTGCTCGCGGAGCCCGCTGCCCTGGAGCAGGGGGTCGAGATCGGTCCGGCACTCGAGACGGTGCTCGCCGAGTCGGTCGGCGTGTGGCGGGCTACCGGGGGCGCGTTCGACGTCACCGTCGGGCCGCTCGTCGAGGTCTGGCAGCGCGCGGCCGAGCGGGGCGAGTGGCCTTCGGTCGAAGCGCTCCGCCGCGCCAAGGGGAGGGTCGGGAGCGAGCGGCTCCGGCTGGTCGGCGGCGGGCGACTGGAAGTGGCGTCGAGCCGCGTTCGGATCGATCTCGATGCCGTCGCGAAGGGCGCTGCGCTCGACCATCTCGGCGCCGCGCTCGCGCGCGTCCTGCCGGATGCGCCGGCGCTGCTCAGCTTCGGGCAGAGCAGCACGCTCGCGATCGGTGATCCCGACGGGCAGGGCTGGGTGCTCGCCGTGAAATCACGCGATCCACAGGGCGGGCAGCTCGCGACGGTGCGGGTTCGGGATCGCGCGGTCTCCGTCAGCTCGAGCCTCGGGAGTGTCAGCGAGATCGCGGGCCAGACGGTTTCCCACATCATCGATCCGCGCACGGGGAGCACGGTCGAGGGGACGCTCGAAGCGGTCGTGATCGCCGATCGCGGGGTGCGCGCGGATGGTTGGAGCACGGGCCTGCTGGTGCTCGGCGCCCAGCGCTCGACCATCCGGCTCGTCGAGCAGGCGGGTGTCGAGGCGCAGGTCTTCGATTCTTCGGGGCGGAGCGTGAGCAGCGCGGGCTGGGAGGCCTACCTGGCGCCGTCGCCCTAGGAGCCTGGCCCGAGATGGCCGCGCGGCGTCTTCGCGCCGATCAGTCGGCGCCGGGGCCCTTCGAGCGGCCCGCGGCGCCCTCCGCCGCCGCTGCGAGCGCACATTCGCGGCGCGTCTCTTCGGCGCACTCGCATTCGCGGCCGCACGATCCGCGCAGCTTGCGATTCGAGAAGATCACGCCGACCGCCATCCCGGCCATCACGATGCCGATGAGCGCGACGCTGGCGAGAATGGTCTCCATTGCATCCTCCGGCCGCACCGGCCCTCGGGCTGCCCGAGGGCCGCTCTCGCGAGCCTAACTCGTGAAGCGGGTCATCGCCCGCCACGGCAGCGCGACGCCGCGAAGGCGGCGATCGCGAGGGTGAAGAGCTCGATGCCGATCTTGTCGATCGGGAGCGGCGCGCCGTGCATCGCCCAGGCCACCGTGCGATAGAACGCCGCTCCGCCGACGAGCAGCGCCGCTGCCTGGAACCATTGTCGTTCGAGGCGAACGGCGCCGAGGACGAAGCTCGCGCCGACGCCGAGGAAGAACGCGCCGGTGTCGCCGATCTGCGTGCTGCGTGCTGCGCCGGAGAGCAGTGGCAGATCGAGGGCGTTCGCCGCGTCGCCCGGCGTGACCAGCCATTGAAAGGCGATCAGGCCGAAGAGTGCGCCGGGCAGGGCGGCGAGCAGTCGGAGCGGGAGAGGCATTCGATTCCTTTCGGGGGTCGTTCGGGCGATTTTCGAGACGGGCGGCGCTCGTTTCGCACGCCGCGCGAACGCCGGGCGTCTCAGACGTCCGCGAGGGCGAGGGCAGCGAGCGAGAGGATGCGCGGGCCGAAGACGAGCGTAGCGACGGCGAGGGCGGTCAGCGCGGCGAAGAGCACGGCGCCGGCGGCGACGTCCTTCGCGCGCTCGATGCCGGCATGCCATTGCGGCGAGACCACGTCGCAGAGCGCCTCGAGTGCGGTGTTCATGCCTTCGGCCACGAAGACCAGGCCGATCGAGAGGACGACGGCGAGCCATTCCGCTCGGGTGATCCCGAACCCGAATCCCGCGACGATGGCGACGATGGCGGCGAGGGCATGGATCCGCGCATTCGGCTCGCTGGCCAGCATCGCCGCGAGGCCGCGGGCGGCGTGGCGGAAGGATCGAATGCGCTGCCGGATCGGCGATGCATCGCCGGCCGTTTCGGAGCGCGATCCGGTTCGCCGCTCGTTCATGGCTGCTCGCCTCCTGCCGTGCTCGGGCCGCTCACAGCCGCTCAGGGCTCGGGGGCCGCAGCCGCGTCGAGCGGCTCGGGGAAGAGCGCGTTCCGCTCCTCGACGAAGCTGCCGCCCTCGGCACGGGTGAGCGTCATCGCGCCGAGGTTCCACTGCTCGGCGAGCGCGAGCCCTTCGCGGGCGCCGAGGACCATGAGGGCCGTCGCGAAGCCGTCGGCCTGGGTGGCAGTCGGGGCGATCACCGTCGCCGACGCCATCCCGTTCTCGATCGGCCGGCCGGTGCGCGGATCGAGGGTATGCGAGAGGCGGCGGCCGTCCTGGAGATAGTAGGCGCGATAGTCGCCCGACGTCGCGAGGCCCTGGTTCGAGAGCTCGACGACGGAGTGGATCCGGCGGGTCTCCTCCTCGACGGGCTCCTCGATCGCGACGCGCCAGGGCTGGCCGTCCGGGCGATGGCCCGCGGCGAAGATCTCGCCGCCGATTTCCACGAGGAAGTCCCGACGGCCGAGCTCGAAGAGGCCGGCGGAGACGTGGTCCGCTGCGTAGCCGGGGGCGATCGCCGAGAGATCGATCTCGACCCGGGGATCGAATTTATGGAGGAAGCCGCCGCGGGCCGGGTTGCCGCGCCCGACGTGGACGATCTCCGCGCCGGTGCGCGAGAGATGGTCGTCGATTTCAGCCTGCGAGGGCGGGTCCGCGATCTGGGCGCCGTGGCCGAAGCCCCAGCGCGCGACGAGCGGCGCGATCGTGATGTCGAAGGCGCCGCCGCTCCATTTGCAGAGCTCGATCGAGAACGAGACGAGCTCGGCCGTCGGCGACGAGACGTCGAAGGGCTCGGCCGACCGGCTCGCGTTGAAGCGCGAGACCTCGCTGTCGGGGCGCCAGGTCGAGAACCAGCGATCGATCTCGGCCAGGCGTGCTTCGATCGTGCGCTGTGCTTCGGCGCGCAGCGCGTCGTCGAGGCCCTCGCCGGCGATCCGGACCTCCCAGGTCGTGCCCATCGTGTCGCCCGAGAGCACGAGCACTTCGTCGGCCGCCCCCGGCGGAGGCGCCAGCAGGAGCCGATGGATGCTGAGCCCCGCGAGCAGGACGAACGCGATGGCCATCGCCCGTAGCGTGCGTCGATCGAGCTCGATCCGGGGCGGCGGCATGGCGCGGCGATCAGCCGCCGAAATCGTCGAAGAGGATGTTCTCCGGCTCGACGCCGAGGTTCGTCAGCATCTTGATGATGGCGGAGTTCATCATCGGCGGGCCACAGATGTAGTACTCGCAATCTTCGGGCGCGGGATGGTCCTTCAGGTAGTTGTCGAAGAGGACCTGATGGATGAAGCCCTTCATGCCCGTCCAGTTGTCCTCCGGCAGGGGCTCGGAGAGGGCGAGATGCCATTTGAAGTTCGGATTCTCGGCCTGGATCGCGTCGAAATCTTCGATGTAGAACGCCTCGCGCAGGCTGCGCGCGCCGTACCAGAAGGTCACCTTGCGGTCCGTGTGCAGCCGCCGGAACTGGTCGAAGATGTGCGAGCGCATCGGCGCCATGCCGGCGCCGCCGCCGATGAAGATCATCTCGTTCTTCGTGTCCTTGGCGAAGAACTCGCCGAACGGGCCGGAGATCGTGACCTCGTCGCCGGGCTTCAGGTTGAAGATGTAGGAGGACATCTTCCCGGGCGGGACGTCGGGCATGCGCGGCGGCGGCGAAGCGATGCGGACGTTCAGCATGATGATCCCGAGCTCCTCGGGATAGTTCGCCATCGAGTAGGCGCGGGTCACCTTCTCGTCGACCTTCGAGGTGTAGCGCCAGACGTCGAACTGGTTCCAGTCGCCGTGGTACTCGGGCTCGATCGCGAAATCCTTGTAGTGGACGGTATGCGGCGGGCATTCGATCTGGATGTAGCCGCCTGCGCGAAAGGGCACGGACTCGCCGGCCGGCAGCTCGAGCACGAGCTCCTTGATGAAGGTCGCCACGTTGTGGTTCGAGCGGACCTTGCACTTCCACTTCTTGACGCCGAAGACCTCGTGGGGGACCTCGATCTTGAGATCCTGCTTCACCTTGACCTGGCACGAGAGGCGATAGCCCTCGCGCGCCTCGCCGCGGTTGATGTGGCCCTTCTCGGTCGGGAGCAGGGAGCCGCCGCCTTCGTGGACCTTGACGCGGCAGACGCCGCAGGTCCCCTGACCGCCGCAGGCGGAGGGGATGAAGATCTGCTGGGCGGCGAGGGTCGAGAGCAGCGTCGATCCGGCGGGCGCCGTCACCGCCTTCGACGGATCGTCGTTGATCAGGATCCGCACGTCCCCGCTCGCGACGAGCTTCGAGCGCGCGACCATCAGGACCAGCACGAGCGCCAGGATCACGAGCGTGAAAGCGACGACGCCGTAGAGGACGGTTTCCATCAGAGCTGGATCCCCGCGAAGGCCATGAAAGCGACCGACATCAGGCCGACGGTGATGAAGGTGATCGGCAGCCCGCGCAGGGCCGGGGGCACGTTGTTGTAGCGGAGCTTCTCGCGGATCGCGGCGAGCGCGACGATCGCGAGCGCCCAGCCGATCCCCGAGCCGAGACCGAAGACCGCCGCCTCGGGCAGCGTGTAGTCACGCTCCTGCATGAAGAGCGAGGCGCCGAGGATCGCGCAATTGACCGCGATCAGCGGCAGGAAGATGCCGAGCGCGGCGTAGAGCTCGGGCGAGAACCGGTCGAGCGCCATCTCGACGATCTGGACGACCGCCGCGATCGTGCCGATCAGCGTCAGGAACGAGAGGAACCCGAGGTCGACGTCCGGCAGCCCGATCCACTCGAGCGATCCCGGCTTCAACAGGACGGTGATCAGGATCTGGTTCAGCGGCGTGCAGATGCCGAGAACGAAGATGACGGCGAAGCCGAGCCCGATCGCCGTTTCGACCTTCTTGGAGACCGCGATCAGCGAGCACATCCCCAGGAAGAAGGCCAGGGCCATGTTCTCAACGAAGATGGCCTTCGTTGCCAAGCTCAAGTAGTGCTCCAACGTGGAACTCCTCTTCGATTTGTGCGGGCTTCCAATAGGTCCGGAGGATCCAGATGAAGGATCCGATCAGGAAGAAGGCGGCGGGCGCGAGCAGCATGAGTCCGTTCGGGACGTACCAGCCGCCCTGGGTCACGGGCTTCAGGATCGTGTAACCGAGCAGCGATCCCGATCCGATCAGCTCGCGGAAGAAGGCGACGATCACGAGGATCGTGGCGTACCCGAGCCCGTTGCCGATGCCGTCGACGAAGGAGACCCAGGGCTTGTTCTGCATCGCGAAGGCGTCGGCGCGGCCCATCACGATGCAGTTCGTGATGATGAGGCCGACGAAGACCGAGAGCTCCTTGGCGGTCGAGTAGACGAAGGCCTGGAGGATCTGGTCCGTCACGATCACGAGCGAAGCGATCACCGTCAGCTGCACGATGATCCGGATGCTGCTCGGGATCCACTGCCGAAGCAGCGAGATCGTCAGGTTCGAGAAGCCCGTCACGAGCACGACGGCCACCGACATCACGAGCGCGGTCGAAACCTTCGTCGTCACGGCGAGGGCCGAGCAGATGCCCAGGACCTGGAGTGCGATCGGGTTGTTGTTGAAGATCGGATCGACGAACGCGTCGCGGGCTGTGACCTCGGCCATGGCTGCTTCTCCTTCTTCGATCCCGTTCGGTCCCCGAACTCTAGTCTTCCAGCGCAGCCCAGCCCGGCTCGGCCCCGCCCCGGGAGGGGCTCGCCCGCCCGCCCGCTCAGGCGCCCGTCTGGGCGCGGTACTTCTCGAGATACGGCCCGAAGCCGTCGTCGCCGAGCCAGAACCGCAGCAGATTCGTCACGCCCCGACTCGTCAGCGTCGCGCCCGAGAGGCCGTCGACGTTGTACGGATCCTCGGAGGGGCTGCCCGCCGGACCCTTCTTGACCGCGATCGACGGAACGCCGCGTTCATTGAAGGCCAACCGGCCGGGCCAGAGCGCCTTCCAGCGCGGATTGTCGACCTCGCCGCCGAGGCCGGGCGTTTCCTTGTGCTGGTAGAACGTGATGCCGACGATGGTGCGCGCATCGGGCTCGAGCGCGAGATAGCCGTAGAGGGTGCCCCAGAGGCCGTAGCCCTCGATGGGGAGGATCAGAGCCTTGCGCTCGCCGTCCTGCACGACGTCGAAGACGAGGGCCTGGTTCGGCAGCCGCATGATCTTCGCGAGGTTCTCCGGGGCCTTCGTGCTGCGCTCCGGGTCCTTCGAGGCGGCGATCTGGTCGAATTCCGTCGGGTCGACCGTCTCGTTCGGCTCGCCCGTCTCGAGATCGATGACCCGCGCCTGGATCGACGACGCGTAGAGCGACGTGATCTCCTCGCGCGACAGATCGGCGCCGTCCTCGATCAATCCGGCGACGGTCAGCACCTTCTGCTGGCGATCGAGCAGCTTGTTCGCGGCCTGGCGATCCTTGAGCCCCACGGCCGCGCCGGAGACGATCACGGCACAGACGAGACACACGGCCGTCGCGAAGCCCACGACGTAGCCCGTACTATGCTGCATAACGCGCTTCCCTCCGGCGCACGTTGGCCTGGATGAAGAAGTAGTCGATCAGCGGCGCGACCATGTTCATGAACAGGATCGCGAGCATCATGCCCTCGGGATAGGCGGGGTTCACGACCCGGATGAGCACCACGAGCACACCGATCAGCGCGCCGTAGACCAGCTTGCCGGGGTTCGTGAAGGCGGAGGAGACCGGATCCGTCGCCATGTAGACGAGGCCGAAGGCCCAGCCGCCCGTCACGGCATGCCAGTACCACGGCACCGCGAACATCGGATTCGTCTGCGAGCCGACGACGTTGAGCAGGCCGGCCGTCGCGATCGTGCCGAGGACGACGCCGCTCATCGTGCGCCAGGAGCCGATCCCGGTCCAGATGAGGAGCGCCGCGCCGAGGGCGCACGCGAGCGCCGAGGTCTCGCCCATCGAACCGGGCTCGAAGCCGAGGAAGGAGTCCATCCAGCTTGCCTTCGCGAGGGCCGCCTCGCCCGAGTGCGCGGCCTGTGCGAGCAGCGTCGCGCCCGAGAAGGAATCGACGCCGATGGTATTCGCCGCGATCCAGGGCTGATCGCCGCTCATCGCCGCCGGGTAGGCGAAGAAGAGGAAGGCGCGGGCCGTCAGGGCGGGGTTGAGGAAGTTCATGCCCGTCCCGCCGAAGATCTCCTTCGCGAAGACGATGCCGAAGGCCGTTCCGACCACGACCATCCAGAGCGGGATCGTCGGGGGCAGCGTCAGCGGGATCAGCATGCCCGTCACGAGGAAGCCCTCGTTGATCTCGTGCTTGCGGATCATCGCGACGAGAGGCTCGAGGATGCCGCCCGTCAGCATCGAGGCGACGACGACCGGGACGTAGTGCAGCGCGCCGTAGACGGCGCAGGCGATCGGATTGTTCAGGTCGAAGGGGAGGCCGATCGCCTGGGCGAGAGCCGTCTGCCAGGTATCGAGCGGCGTCGCGCCGTGGGCGATCGCGAGGAAGGCCTGGTAGCCGGTGTTGTAGACCGCCATCAGCATGCAGGGCAGCAGCGCGATCACGACCGTGATCATGAGGCGCTTGTTGTCGATGCCGTCGCGGACGTGCGAAGCGGTGCGCGTGACTTCGCCGGGGGTGAAGAGGCCGGTGAACTGGGCCTCCCAGAGCGGATAGAAGAACTCGAGCTTGCCACCCTTCTCGAAGTGGTGCTTGACGTTCAGATGGAGGTCCTTCAGGAACTGCATGCCTTCTCCATTCGGCGCCTAGCCTTCCTTCTCCAGGGTCTCGAGGTTTCGCCGCAGGATCGGGCCGAAATTCGTCTTTCCGGGATCCACGAAGGTGCAGAGCGCGAGGTCTTCCTCGTCGAGCTCGAGCACGCCGAGGCGTTCGGCCGTCTCGAGGTCGCCGACGAGCAGCGAGCGGAGCAGGAAGGTCGGCATCAGGTCCATCGGGACGACCTTCTCGTAGAGGCCGATCGGGACCATCGCGCGCTGGGAGCCGTTCGTGCTCGTCGTGAACTTGAAGCGCGCGGGGGCGAAGAGCTTCGAGAGGTAGATCCGGGTCACCGAGAAGAGGTTCGCGCCGGGCGAGAGCCAGCCGAGGAAGCTCTGCTCGCGGTCCTCCTCGAGCAGGCTGATCTGCCGCTCGTAGCGGCCGAGGAAGTCGAAGATCTCGCCGTGGGTCCGCTTGCCGGAGAGCACCGAGCCGGAGATCGTGCGGATCTCGCGACTCTCATCCCCGGCTTTCGCCTGCGCGAGGTCCGCGGCGACGATCTCGCTGACGCAGGCGCCGATGCGGCTGCGCTCGAGGCGCGGATCGGCGACGGGGGCACCGGCGATCGAGATGACGCGCGAGACGTCGAGCCGCCCGGTCCGGAAGAGATGGCCGATCGCGGCGACGTCCTGATATCCGAGATGCCAGACGCGCCGATTGCGATTGACCGGGCGCAGCGTGTGGATGTGGACGCCCACCGTGCCGGCGGGATGGGGCCCCGCGAAGCGCTCGACGCGCACGCCGCGGGGCGCGTCGTCGCCGAGCTCGGAGAACTCGCCGACGCAGAGGTAGGTGGGCCCGTCGATCAGCTTCGCGACGAGGCCGGCGCCCAGCCGGAAATCGCCCAGCTTCCCTTCGAGGGCGACTTCGGGCAGCGGGGCGTGGGGATGGCTGTCCATCGCCGTGATGAAGAGCGCGTCGGCGTCTTCCTGGGGCGAGGGGACGCGGCCGAAGGGGCGCTGGCGGAGCGCGGTCCAGAGGCCGGACTCGACGAGCAGGGCGCGGATCGCGTCGCGGCCGAGCGATTCCGGGCTCGCGCCGGAGTAGCTCTCGAAGACGGCGAATTCGTCGTCGCCGGGGGCGCCGCGGCGCTCGCCGTCGGAGAGATCGATCACGATCGACTGCAGCGCGCGCTTCTCGCCGCGATGGATGCCGATGATGCGGCCGGCGCCCGGCGCGGTATGGCGCACGCCGGGCTGCTTGCGGTCCTCGAACAGCAGCTGCCCGCGCTTCACGAGATCGCCCTCGGCGACGTGCATCCCGGGCTTCATGCCCGGGTAGTCGTCGGCCAGCAGCGCCACGCGAGAGCACGGGGAGGAGCCCCGAACGACCTGGGTCGGCTTCCCGGGCAGCGGGAGGTCGAGGCCCTTCTTGAACGTGTGCAGTGCCATGCTCGCTCGATGTCGATGCTAGGCCGCGGGGAAGGGATCGACGCGTTCGATCCCGATCGGGGCGCGGCAGGAGAATTCGTTCTTCGGATCAGGACGAGCGTCGGCCAATCCCCCGCCGACCGGCGGCCTGCTCGCGCCCTCGCGCGAAGAACTCACGACGGAAACGAGGCAGCTCGATGGGATTCTGGCCTGTTCGAAACGCGGCAGAGATTACGCTGCGTGCGACCCCATTTCAATCTGTTAGGTACCGCGCCTCATCGAATTCGCGCCCCCGGGACCTGAGGCGATTCGGAAGGTCTCGGCGAGCAGGAATCGGGCGTCGTTGGAGCGGGAGGGTGGGATCGGCCGACCGTACGATAGAAGGGCGCCCATGGACGGGCAAGCGCGGCGAATGCGCCGGAGAAGCGCCTGCGCGTTTCGCCCGAGCGAACGCGGCGCGCGCGAGCGGGGGAATCCGCGCGCGGGCGCTCGGCGATGCGCGAGCCGCCGCAGGCCTTGCGGCGCCCCGGTCGATCCACTCGCCTGCGACTCGCCTGTGAGGAAGCGCGCCGATCCGCGCCGATCGCGGCCGCATGCATCGGGGCACCGGCGAACACCGCTCGCGCCCTCGCGCGGGCGCTCGGATTCGTTCACTGCGGGACGGCCGGCCTCGGTGCATCGGGTCATCGCGGGGGGCGCCGGATTCCGGTGCAGCCATCACACGACGCCATCCCATCCAGAGCGGGGGAGAAGGCGAGTGCACGGTCTCGACCGCAGGCGCGGCTCCGGTGGATGCCCGAGCGACGGGCGATGATGGCCCGGTCGAACGCGCGCGCCGTGCCCGAGGCCGTCGCGTGTGGGCCGGTGATCCCGTTCGGCTGGTGTGAAAACGCGTCGACCTGAGGAGCGCCGCGGCCGTGGCTCACGCGGGTCAGGCGGCCGGCTGCGGCTTTCAGGCGGGCAGCGCGACGACGACCTTGCCGGTCACGTGGTCCCCGAGCCGATTGCGGCCGCGGAGCGAGATCTCGATCGTGCCCGCCTGCTCGTCCCGGCCGGAGACCTCGCCTTCGAGGGTCATCGTATCGCCCGGGTAGTTCGGGGCGCCGAGCCGGATGTCGATCTTGCGGATGCGGGCCTCGGGCCCGGTCCAATCCGTGACGTAGCGGCCGACGAAGCCGTTGGTCGTCAGGATGTTCATGAAGATGTCCGGCGAGCCGCGCTTCTTCGCGAGATCGGGATCGTGGTGGACGTCCTGGTAATCGCGCGAGGCGATCGCCGTCGCGACGATCAGCGTGCGCGAGAGGGGGATCGCGAGGGGCGGGAGCGCCTCGCCGACGGAGACCGCCGAAAGCTTCCGCGTCTTCAGCACGGCAGCAGCACCTCGCCCGCCGTCGCGCCCGCCCGCGCCTGATCCGCCATCAGACCGCCGAGCAGCGCGAGCTGCTCGTTCGCGCCGCCGAGGGTCATCGCGACGTGCTTCAGCCGGAGGAAGAAGCGGTGGATCGGGTAGTCGATGTCCGAGCCGATGCCGCCGTGCAGATGCTGGCAGGTGTGCGAGACGCGGTGGCCGCCCATGCAGGCCCACCATTTCGCGACGGCCGCCGCCTTCGCGGCGTCGTCGCCATTGTCGATCCGCCAGGCGGCCTGCCACATCGTCGAGCGCATCGCCTCGACGTCGATGTAGGCGTCGGCGGCGCGGAGCGAGACGCCCTGGAACGAGCCGATCTCGCGGCCGAACTGCTTGCGCGTGCTGGTGTACTCCGCCGTCTGGCGCAGGCCTTCCGCGGCGGCGCCGACGCCGATCGCGGCGAGCGCGGTCGACGCGCGGGGCGCGAGCCATTCGAGGATCTCCTCGCCGCGGCCGGGCAGGGCGACGACGTCCTCGCCGGCGACCGCGACGCGGTCGAGGCTCAGGATGAACTGCCGCTCGTGGGCGGTCGTCTTCTGCTCCTCGAGCGTCACGCCCTTCGCGTCCGGGGCGATGAGGAAGAGGCCGAGGCCTGCATCGCCCGAGGCGCTGACGAGGATCTTCGTCGCACCGCTCGCGAAGGGGACGCAGAGCTTCTGGCCCGTCAGCTCGAAGCCGCCCGAGACCGCGGCCGCCCGGGTCCGCGCCTGGCGCGCGAGCGGCGGATCGCCGATCTCGGCGAAGGCCGCCGTCAGGATCGCTTCGCCCGCGACCACCTTCGGCACGAGTCCCTTGCGCAGGCCGTCGCTGCCGAACTTCTCGATCACGAGCAGCGAGAGCACGACCGACTCGAAGAGGGGGACCGGCGCGAGGGTGCGGCCGGCCTCCTCGAGCAGCAGGCAGAGGGAGAGGAAGCTGAAGCCCTGGCCGCCGTATTCCTCGGCGATCGGCAGGCCGATCAGGTTCGCCTCGGCCAGCTGCTTCCACAGCTCGCGGTCGAAGCCCGGGCCGGCGGCGTCCTTCTCGACCTGGCGCAGACGGTCGAAGCTCGTGCCGGCGCGCAGGATCTGCGCGGCGAGCTCCTTCGTGATCTCTTCTTCTTCGCTGAACTTGAAGTTCATGACTATTTCCCCGTCTCGCTCGGTGGCTTGAATTTCAGGATGCGGAATCGCATGGTGCCGACGACCTCGCCGCGCTGGTCCCGGAACGTGTAGAGCTGGGTGACGAAGCGGCCGATGCCGAGGCCCGTCTTCTTCTCGGGCGAGACGGATTCGACCTCGACCGTATGCGTCAGCTGGTCGCCGGGCTCGAGGTAGCGGACGTATTCCTGCTCGCAGTTCGTCGCGACGACCGAGGTGTATCCCGCCTCGTCGAGGACCTGCAGGACCGATTTGCGATCGCCGGCCGCCTGCTTCGCCGCGGCTTCCTCCGGCGTATCGGGCCGCAGGCCGCGCATCGTCCACGCCTGCAGCATCGCGGGCGGCGCGACGATGCCGCCGAAGGTCGACTTCGCGGCGAAGTCCTGGTCGAGATAGCTCGGGTTGCGGTCCCCGATCGCGTCGCACCAGTGGTGGATCATCGGCTCGTTGACGGGATACGGGCAGGTCCCCGCTGCCCCGTCGCTGGTGCCGGCGAACGCCGCGAGGATCGTGTCGAGATCGGCGTCGCCGACTCCGAAGGAGCTTTCTTCACCCATGACCGCCCCCGCCTAGCGCGGCACGCGCGGCATGCGCAGGCCGGCCATCGAGACGATCTCGCGCTGGATCTCGTTGACGCCGCCGCCGAAGGTGTTGATCGTGCCCATGCGCGCCTCGACCTCGATCTCGCCGTCGACCTGCGCCCCGGGCGAGCCACCCTCGACGAGGGAGGCGGGCCCGACGATCTCCTGCAGCAGCCGGTAGACCTCGAGCACGACCTCGGTCCCGTAGACCTTGACGGCCGATGCATCGGCCGGGTTCACGAAGCCCGTCTCGAGGGCCGCCGCCATGCGCCAGTTGAGCAGCTTCATCGCCTCGATGCGGGCGAAGACCTCGGCGAGGTTGTGCTGGACCCAGGGCAGATCGAGCATCTTGCGGCCGTCGGCCGTCTCGGTCGAGCGCGCCCAGTCGATGACCTTCTCCGTCCGCGAATAACAGGCGGAGCCGAAGGCGGCGAGGCCGACGCGCTCGTGGTTCAGCTGGGTCGTGATGAGCTTCCAGCCGCCGTTGACGCCGCCGACGACGTTCTTCTCCGGAACGCGGACGTTCTCGTAGTAGCTCATCGCCGTTGCGCCGCCGCCGAGCGTGTGGATCGGCGAGGCGCTGAAGCCCTTCGAATCCGCGGGCACGATGAACATCGTGATGCCCTTGTGCTTCGGGGCATTCGGATCGGTGCGGGCGGCGAGCCAGATGTAGTCGGTGTCGGTCGCACCGCTCGTGAACATCTTGGTTCCGTTGATGACCCACTCGCCCCCGTCCTTGACGGCCGCGGTCGAGAGGCTCGCGAGGTCGGTGCCGGCGTTCGGCTCGCTGTAGCCGATCGAGAAATGGCACTCGCCGGCGAGGATGCGGGGCAGGAACTCGCGCTTCTGCTCCTCGGTCCCGAAGTCCATCAGCGCGGGGCCGACGGTCGAGACGGTCACGAACGGGAACGGCGCGTTCGCTCGGCGCTGCTCCTCGAGGAAGATCATCTGCTCGACCATCGTCATGCCGCCGCCGCCGTACTCCTTCGGCCAGCCGACGCCGAGCCAGCCGTCCTTGCCGATCTGGCGCACGAGATCGCGGTAGAGCTTGCCGCCCTCCATGCCGCGCACGCTGCGACGCCGCTCCGGTGTCATCAGCGCGTCGAAGTAGTTGCGCAGGGTCGTGCGCAGGGTCTTCTGGTCGGGCGTGAGGTCGATGTACATGGCTGCCTCGTTGGACGCCTGGCCCGCGCCGGAGGGCGCAGGGGCGAAGCGGGATGGAGTCGATCGGCATGAACGGCCGCCAGCCGGGGCCGGACGAACGACACTATAACGGCCGGGATCGGCCGGTGAAACGCGTTCTACCGGCGTCAGCGCCGCTCCGCTTCGATTCCCTGGGGGATAGCTTCTATCTATACATCCGCTTTGGAGGCCCGCTCGAGCTGGGACGAGCAGGTCCTCCTCGCTGAGCTCGCGGCGAGGTGGCCGCGCAAGACTCGGCCGGCGGCCGCGACCTCGATCGCGCCTTCTGCGAACGCGCGCGTGACGAATTGGTCCGTCGGTGCATTTCCGGGGTGCAAGGGCGATTGCCCATGGGAACCTTTTCGCAGGATTGAGGCCGCCCAGGCCTCGCTCGCCCATGCCTCCGGGTATGATCGGTGAGTCAATACGGAGAACGCCGGAATTGGACGACGATCTGAAGCGGATTGCGGCGCGGGTGCGGACCTGGCGAAACGACGCGCGGCTCACCCTGCAGCAGCTCGGAGATCGATCGGGCGTCTCCGCGAGCACGATCCACAAGATCGAGAACCTCCAGACCGTGCCGACGATCGCCGTTCTCCTGAAGGTCGCCCACGGCCTCGGGCGCCGGCCGAGCGAGCTGCTCGCCGAGGTCGAGGCGGGCGAGCAGGTCGCGATCCTCCGCCGGGACGATCGTCCCCGGGCGCAATTCGGCGAAGGCGGCGAGATCGAGCATCTGATCGGCCTGATTCCCCGCAGCCAGCTCGACGTCTGGCGTCTGCGCCTCGAGCCGGGCATTGGCGTCGGAATGCCGGGCACCGAAGCCTGGCAATTCCACGGCGAGGTCGCACTGCTCGTCGAAGAGGGCACGATCGAGGCGGTGATCGGCTCCGATACGTACTCGATCGATCGCGGCGACTCGATGCATTTCGATCCGAGCCTGCCCCATCGCTGGTTCGCGGCGAACGGCAAGCCGGCCATGGTCCTCGTGACGGCGATCCTCCCCGATCGGATCCATTCCGGGATCGCGACCCGCATCGCGCGCGCGGTCGTGGATCGCGCCGATCCGTTCTGCCTGAACGCGCCGCTCTGAGAGGCGCGGTAGAGTGGGCCTCATGGGCGTCGCCGCGGATCATCGCGCGGCTCGGCGGCCGGGGAGGCACGCATGGCCCGCTACAAATTCCTCGTCCTGACGAATCCGAATCCGGGGCAGGAAGATGAATACAATCGCTGGTACGACGCGGTTCATCTCGGCGATGTCGTCGACGTCCCGGGCTTCGTCGCTGCGCAGCGTTTCCGGATCGACGACGCCGAGAGCTTCTCGGGCTATCGCTACCTCTCGATCTACGACATCGAGTCCGAGGATCCGCAGGCGGCGTTCGCCGAGCTGACGGCGCGGGCGGGCACCGACGCGATGACGATCTCGTCCGCGCTCGATCCGAATGCTTCGCTGAGCCTCTGGCGCGCCATCGGGCCCGTCGTGACCGCGGCTGACCGCGACCGGGCGCCGGGGCGATGAAGGTCCTCCTGCGCGGCGGAAGCATCGTCGACGGTTCGGGCGCCCCGGCGTTCGAGGGCGACGTCCTGCTCGAAGACGGCCGGATCCGGGCGCTCGGCTCCCTCGATCCGGCGGCGTATCGCGGCGCGAGCGAGGTCGACTGCCGCGGCCTCGTCGTCGCCCCCGGCTTCATCGACGTGCACACCCACTACGACGCCCAGGTCTTCTGGGATCCCGAGCTGACGCCCTCGTCCTGGCACGGCGTCACGACCGTCGTCATGGGCAATTGCGGCTTCGGCATCGCGCCGACGCGGCCCAAGGACCGCGGCACGATCGCCCGCATCCTCGAGAACGTCGAAGGCATGACCCTCGAAGCGCTCGAAGCCGGCATCCCCTGGCAATTCGAGAGCTTCCCCGAATACCTCGCCGCCGTCTCGCGTCTGCCCCTGCGCCTCAACGTCGCCGCCTACGTCGGCCATACCCCCGTGCGGCAATACGTCATGGGCGATGCCGCGACCGAGCGCGCCGCGACACCCGAAGAGGTCGAAGCCATGCGCCGCATCGTCGGCGAGGCGATCGATGCCGGCGCGATCGGCTTCTCGACCTCGCATGCCGCCTCCCACGTCGGCGCCTACGGTCGCCCGATCCCGAGCCGGCTCGCCGAGCTCTCCGAGATCTGGACCCTCGCCGGCGAGCTCGGAAGCCGCGGCGTCGGTGTCGTCGAGGCGACCTGGGGTCCCGATCTCTTCGTCGACGAGTTCGCCGCCCTCGCGAAGGCGATCGACCGGCCGGTCTCCTGGGCGGCGATCATGGCGACGCGCCGCAACCCCGAGTACGCCCCGGACGTCGTGCGGCGGACGAAGGCAGCCGGCGGGCTCGTTCGGCCGCAGATCGCGGGGCGCTCGATCGTGGTCCAGATCATGCTCACGGATCCCGGGCCGTTCGGGAACGTGCCGAGCTTCGTCGAGGTCCTGGCGCTCCCCCATGGCGAACGTGCTGCGCGCTATCGCGACGCCGAATGGCGCGTGCGCGCCGAGCGCGAGATCACGAACGCCTGGGGCGACATCGTCGATCGCGCGCGGGTCTCGGAGAGCGTTCGCCATGCCGCGCTCGTCTGGGGTGAAACGCTCGGCGAGCTCGCGCAAAAGCGCGGGACGACGGCCTTCGCGCTGATGATCGACCTCGCCCTCGAGGAAGATCTCGCGACCCGCTTCCACGTCCCGATGACGAACGACAACGATGCGCAGATCGGCGAGATGTTGAACGACGACCATCTCCTGCTCGGCCTCTCCGACGCCGGCGCACATACCAGCCAGCTCTGCGACGCGGACTTCGCGACGTATCTATTGCAGCATTGGTGGCGCGAGACGAAGACGATCTCCCTCGAGCGCGCCGTCTGGCGGCTGACGGGCCAGCCCGCCGAATTCCTCGGCCTCGAGGGGCGCGGCCGCCTCGCCGCCGGCGCGATCGCCGACGTCGTCGTCTTCGATCCGCAGACCGTCGGGACGACGGCCCTGGAGCGGATTCACGATCTGCCCACCGGCGCCGATCGGCTCGTCGCGCGCAGCCGCGGCATCGAGCACGTCTTCGTCGCGGGCGAGGCGATCCGGCAGGGCGGCGTCGATCTTGCGGCGAGACCGGGGCGGGTCGTTCGGCCGGCTCAGGCGCCCGGTCGGGCGTCGACGCCGGCGTAGGATTCGCCGAGCAGCCAGTCGTAGCCGCGCGCGAGCGCGCCGCGGCCGTCGCGCTCGAGGATCGTGCCGTGGGCGACGATCACGCGCTCGAAGGGCCAGGCGAGGATCCGCTCGAGCGACGCGCGAAACGCTGCGCGGTCGCGGGTGAGCAGCCGCTCGACGACGGTGGGCGCGAGCTCGCCATAGCGGCCCGTCAGCCGGATGAAGAGCCGCGTCGGCGCGGGCGCTTCGGGGCCGATGTGGAACGCGAGGTCCGTCGCGATGAGCGTCCGGCTCGCGGGATGGAAGAAGACGACTTCGTTCACCATCGGCAGGCCGCGGACGACGACCTGTTCGAGCGCGCCCTGCCAGAGCGCCTCGGGCTCGTCCGAGAGGAGGCCCGCACCCGCCAGGTCCGGGCGTTTCACAGCGAGGCCCGGCGCTAGGTAGAGGCGCGCGCCGGGGCAGGCGGCGAGCCAGTCGGCGGCGAAGAGATGATGAAAGCGGTTCGGCGCGATCAGCGCCGCGACCTCGCCGAGGGCCTGCACCGCCGCGAGCCGCTCGGGCACCCTCCGGATCGGCGAATGCACGAGCAGTCGACCGTCCGCGAGCCGGATCACCGTCATGCGGGCGCCGACCTCGACGCCGAGGAATCGGAGCGGTTGTTCGGCGACCCAGATGCCCTGATCGAGCGCGCGCAGCATGGATCTCCCCCGCCAGCGACCGGACCCGATCCGAGGCTAGGCCGCTCCGGCCGCCGCCGCTCCTCCTGCCGGCGGCAATCCCCGGTCCGTCCGGCGCCCGACCGCATACCAATCCACCTGCCGGGTCGCGTACATGATCGAGCCGAGGATCGCGAAGAGCCCCACCGAGCCGATCAGCAGCGCGTAGTCCTCGTTCTGGAGCAGGACGTAGAGATAGGCGTAGAGCGCTGCGACTCCGGCCGCGACGACGGTGGCCCGCGATCGCCTCTGGAGCACGACCTTCGCATAGCCGCCGATCATCGCGACGATGGCGGTGCTCGCGAGGGCGTAGGCGAGGGGAAAGCCGAGATGCTCGGCGAGGGAGAGCTCGAGCAGGTAGAAGAGGCAGAGGGCGCCGCCGAGCAGCAGGTACTGGATCGGATGGACGCGGAGGCCGGCGAGGACCTCGACGAGCCAGACGCTCGCGAAGGTCAGGAGGATGAAGAGCCCGGCGTATTTCACGCTGCGCTCGGCCATGCGGTAGTGATCGACGGGGCTGACGAAGTCGACCCCGAAATGGGAGCCGGCGATCTCGTTCCGGAGCGCGTCGCCCGAATCGGATTGGCGCCAGGCCTGGGGGTAGTTGCGGCCGAGGAAGGGGATCGACCAGCGGGCGTCGAAGCGGCCGCTTGCGATCTCGCGTTCGACGGGGAGCCAGTTGCCCTGGAAGCTCGGGTGCTCGGAGTCGGCGACGAGCTCGACGTCGGTCTGTCGACCGAAGGGCGCGAAGGAGAGGGCGAGGCTTCCGTTCAATTCGAGCGGGAACGAGAAGCGGTAGCGCTCTTCTGCCTTCGAGAGATCGAGTCGCGCGTGGATCCCGACCCCGCCCTCGGCGAACTCGCCGGTTCCGGGAAGGAAGTCGATGGACTCTTCGTTCCAGCGGACGGCGGTCTCCTGCTGGATCGCGCGGGCGTCGGCGATGCCGATCGCGAGCTGGGCGCGGTGCCAGAGGATCTCGGTCGACTCGATGCCGAGGGCCGCGAGATCCGGGCGCGCGAACTCGCCTTCGACGACGAGGCCGAGGCGGTAGACCGGCACGGAGAAGATGCCGCGTTCGCGTGTCTCGCTCGCGATCTCGCCGCGAGCCTTCAATCGCTCCGGAAGGAAGGTCGCCGTCCGCGTCTCGCTGCGGGAGACCGTCTGGTTCGCGGGGCCGGTCTCGGCCCAGCGGACGACGTAGGGGACGACGAGGGCCGGCCCCGTGAGCGATTGGGCGTGGCCCCATTTCGAGGTGATGTCGTCGAGGACGTCCCGGCGCCTCTGCTGCCGTTCATCGACGAGGCCGCTGATCATGCCGATCGGGATGAGCAGCAGGAGCGCAAGAAAGCCGATGGAGAACAGGCGCAGCATCTGGGAATTGCGGAGGGAGGACGAGAGACGATCGACCGGATCTTGCACGCGTCGGGCCTTTCTGCCGATGGGGAGGGGGGCGGAGGCGTCCCGCGCCGTCGCCGGAGGCCGGAGCCTGCGTCGGGGCGCGGAATCGTCTCTCCGATGCTGCCGGGGCCTCGGCGGTTCGATGCCGATCGGGAATTCGTTGTTAGGGGCGCGGGAAGGTGTCGGGCCGAATCCGTTCGGCGGTCGGGGCGGCTTCCCCGAAACGGGTGCTTCGAGCGGCCGGAAGCCCCTCTCCCATCGGCCCGCCCCCGCCGCGCCCGAATCCGTCGCCGGGCGGTGTCGTCGGTGCGGGCGCCGGGCGCGAGCGCAGCTGCAGGACGTCGTCGAGGATCACGTAGCCGACCGGGACCAGGAAGAGCGTCATGATGGCGGCGTAGAGGACGCCGCAGCCGAGCGAGATCGCCATCGGCACCATCGGGACGGCCGGGACCGCGTCCTCGAACATCAGGGGGAGCAGGCCGAAGAAGGTCGTCGCCGTCGTGAGCACGATCGGGCGGAAGCGCTGGACGGCCGCCGTCTGGACCGCCTCCGTGAAGCCGAGGCCGAGGGCGCGATGGGCGTTGATGCTGTGGACCATGACGAGCGAGGCGTTCACGACGACACCCGAGAGCGCCACGATGCCGAGCACCGAGAAGAAGACGACGTCCCAGCCGAGGATCCAATGGCCGAGCACGGCGCCGACGACGCCGAACGGGATCACGCTCATGATGATGAAGGGCTGCAGATACGAGCCGAGCGGGATCGCGAGCAGCACGTAGATGAGGAGCAGCGCCATCGCGAAGCCCTTGATGACGCCGCCCGCCGCATCGGCCTGCTCGCGCTGCTCGCCGCCGAGCCGATAGTCGACTTCGGGGAAGCTCCGTTTCAGCTCGGGCGCCCACTGCGCGAAGGCGGCGAGGACCTGCTCCGGCGTCGAGATGCTGCGATCCATCTCGGCCGTCACGGTCACGACCCGCTGGCGATCGGTCCGCCGGATGCTCGAGAAGCCGCGCGTGATCGTGGCATCGGCGACGGCGCCGAAGGGCACTTCGACCCCTTCGCGCGTGCGGATGCGCATCTCCTCGAGCGAGCCGACGGATTTCCGCTCGGCCTCGGGATAGCGGACCATGACGCGGACGTCGTCGCGGCCGCGCTGGATGCGCTGCGCCTCTTCGCCGTAGAACGATTGGCGCACCTGGCGGGCCAGATCGATCTGGCTGAGCCCGAGCGGCAGCGCACTCTCGCGCACGGCGAGCTGGATCTCCTGCTTGCCCGCGCGGAAGGAGTCGGCGACGTCGTAGACCCCGGCGAAGCCCGCGAGGTATTGCTTGACGAGCGCCGAGGCGCCGGTGAGCGCGGCGAGATCGTCGGTGCCGTAGAGCTCGATGTTGATGGCGTCGCCGACCGAGAACGCGTCGGAGCCGAAGACGAGCTCGACGGCGTCGGGGACGGGGCCCGTCTTCTCGCGCCAGCGGGCGAGGACTTCGTCCGTCGTGATCTCGCGCTCGATCGAAGGGACGAGCTCCATGCCGACCTCGGCGAGATGCGAGCCGCCCGTCGCGCCGGGATCCTGCGGTCCGTCTCGCGCGAGCTGCTCGCCGATCGAGGCGAAGGTGTGGATCACGATCTGCTCGCCCGGATACTCGGCCTCGATCTCGGCACGCAGCGCGTCGGCGGCACGCTGGATCTGGACGACGGCCAGCTCGGTCCGCTCGAGGGGCGCGCCGCGCTCCATCGTCAGCGTCGCATAGGCGATGTTCCCGGCGACCTGCGGAAAGAACTGGTAGCGGAGCCGACCGCTCTGGAAGAGCGCCATCGTGAGCACGAGGATGCCGATGCTGCCGACCACGACGGCATAACGCCATTCGAGTGCGCCGTCGAGCAGGCTGCGGTAGTGGACGTTCCCGAGCCGCTCCAGCCAGCCGATCATGCCGTCCTGGAACTTCGTCCAGCGGGCGACGAAGGCGTTCGGCCGGGCGTTCGGGGACGAGATGCGGCGATGGGCGAGATGGGCCGGCAGGACGAGCTGCGACTCGATCAGCGACATGACGAGGCAGATGATCGCCGTCTGCCCGATCACGCCGAAGAACCCGCCCATGCGCCCCGGCACGATCATGATGGGCAGGAAGGCCGCCATGCTCGTCATCACGCCGAACACGACCGGGACGTAGACGGCCTGAGTGCCCTCGATGGCCGCTTCGACCCGGTCCTCCGTTCGCTGTTCGGCGGTGTGCACGCTCTCGCCGATCACGACCGCGTCGTCGGTCAGGATGCCGAGCACGAGGATCAGGGCCATCACCGTCATCGTGCTGAGCGTGATCCCGAAGAACGGGAAGAGCATGAAGGCGCCGAGGATCGAGAGGGGAACGCCGGCCGCGACCCAGGTCGCGAGCCGGAAGCGCAGGAAGAGCGCGAGCACGATGAGCACCAGCGCGAGCCCGCTCTGCGCGTTGGTCGAGAGCACGGCGAGCCGCGTCACGAGGTCCATCGACTCGTCGTTGAAGATCGTGACCTCGACGCCCTCCGGCAGCGTCGATCGGAAGCGCGGGACCCAGGCCTTCACGGCCGCGGCGGCGTCGAGCACGTCCTCCTCGCCGATCAGCTGGACGCGCACGACGACGCTCGGCTGGCCGTTGAACAGGCCACGGAGGTCCGTGTCCTCGAAGCCGTCGACGACCTCGCCGAGATCGCCGATGCGGACGAGGGTGCCGTCGGTGCGGGTGAGGACGACGATCTGCTCGAACTCGAGCCCGCGATAGGCCTGGCCCTTCGCGCGCAGCAGGATCTCCCCGCCTTCCGTCTTCACGGATCCGCCCGGCAGGTCGAGCGAGGCGTTGCGGACCGCCGCGGCGACGTCTTCGAGGGTCAGGCCGTGGCGGCGGAGCGTATCCTCCGAGATCTCGATCGAGACCTCGTAGGGCCGCGCATAGCGCAGCTCCGCCTGGGAGACCTCGGCGAGGGCGGCGATCTCGTCGCGCGCGCGCTGGCCGATCTCCTTCAGCTCGCGCTCGGCGATGTCGCCCGAGACCGCGATCTTGAGCACGCCGCGGCGCATCTCGTATTTCGCGACCGTCGGCTTCTCGGCCTCGACGGGGAAGGTGTCGATCGCGTCGACGCGGTTCTTGATCTCGGCGGTCGACGCATCGACGTCGGAGCCGATCACGAGCTCCGCCGTCACGTTGCACGCGCCCTCGACGGCGATGCTCGTGAGCCGGTCGAGGTTGGGCGTGCCCTCGATCGCCTCCTCGACGCGCAGGCAGATCGACTTCTCGACCTCCTCCGGCGAGGCGCCGCGGTATTCGACGGTGATGCGCACCGCCTCGGGCTCGATCGCCGGGAACTCCTCCTGGCGGATGCCCGAGAGCGAGAGGAGCCCGCCGAAGACCATGACGAGCGCGAGCAGGTTGGGCGCCACGGGGTTGCGGACGAACCACGCGATCACGCCCTTCATGAGTCGCCGGTCTCCCGGGCGACCGGCGCGTTCGCGGGCTTCGCCGCCGCCCCCTCGGCGGGGCTCTCGACGGTGAGCACGCGGACACCTTCGACGACCGCCTGGATCGGCGAGACGCAGATCCGCTCGCCCGGCGCGAGCGGGCCCTGGATCAGGACGTCGTCGCGGTCGATCCGCAGGACTTCGACCGGCTTCGTGCGGAGGCGATCCTCGGCGTCGACGACGAGGATCTTCCCGCCGTCGCGCAGCGCATAACGCGGAACCACGATCACGTTCTCGGCGAGCGGGCCCATGATCTCCGCCTGGACGAAGAGGCCGACGGCGAGTGGCGGCCGGCTCTCGGCATCGCTCGCTCGATAGGGATCGTCGACGCGGGCGACGACGTTCATCATGCGGCTCTTCTCGTCGATCTCCGCCTCGGTCCGCACGATCCGACCGGTCCACTCGAAGGGCCGCCCCGCGAACGTCGCGCGCAGCAGGACCTCGGGGCCCTGCTTCGAGACCTCGCCGCCCGTGAGGCGCGGGTCGGGCAGGTCGAGGAAGCGGATCTCGTGGTCGGGGATCGGCAGCCGGATCTCGGCGTAGTCGGTCGCGTAGATCCGCGCGATCAGGTTGCCGCGCGTCACGAACTGGCCGATGTCGGCGTGCTCCTCGCGCACGCGGCCGTCGAAGGGCGCGTGGATCTGGCTGCGCTCGAGATCGCGGCGCGCCTGCTCGAGGCCCGCGCGCGCGTCGATGACGGCCGCCTCGGCGACGGCCGAGGCGCGGCGGGCATCGGCGAGCTGGGAGGGGCTCGCGACGCCGGCTTCGGAGAGGCTCTCGCGGCGCTTCAGCTCGGAAGCTGCGAAGTCGAACTCGCTCTCGGCGCGCTTCAGCGCTGCCCGCTGCCGGTCCACCGCGAGCTCGAAGTCGCGGCTCTCGATCCGCAGCAGCGTATCGCCCTGCTTGAAGAACCCGCCCGGCGCGAACGAAGGCGAGAGCCAGACGACGCGACCGGAGACTTCGGGGACGAGGTCCGCCTCGGTTCGCGGCGCGACGGTGCCCTGGGTCCGCACGCGGTGACGCAGGTTCGTCGGCTCGCCGGGGATCGTGCGCACCGTCTGGATCGCGCGCTCGGGCTCCTTGAACTCGACGCTCGGCGCCGTCTCGCGGATGACGAAGGCGCCGAACAAACAGAGGACGCCGATCGCGATCGGAACCCACAGCTTCTGCGGGATCTTCTTCAGCGTCTGCTGGATCTTCATGCCCGGCCTCCGGCGAGAGCGGTGCGGTTCGGACGCGTCGCTCGTGCTTCCGCCGCCGACGAGCGTTCGCGCAGGCTCTGGCGGAAGAGCCGGGACAAGCCGTAGATCGCTTCCGAGGCGCGCGTGCCATCGGCGGCCTCGATCGCGCGGGCGAGCTGCTCGAGGGCAGCGTCGACCTCCGCGCGACCCGGCGGATCGCTGAAGAGCCCGTAGCCGAGGCGGGTATGCGCGCGCTGCGGGCGCAGCGCATGCCCCATCAAGCGGAGAACCATGTTCCCGCTCGCCTCGACGAACCGATCGCTCAGCTCGAGGACGAGCTCCGCGTACTCTTCGTTCCCGAGTCCGGAGCGGGACATCGCGTCGACGATCTCGAGCAGCCGCGCGCGCTGCGCGGCATCGGCGCGCTCGGTGCCGAGCCGGGCCGCCATCGCGCGAAAGCCGGAGAGCGCTTCGAGGACCTGGTCGACGATCTCCGGGTCCGGCGCGTCGTCGAGGGCGAGCAGATGCTCGACGATGTCGAGGCTCGCCTCTTCGAGGGGCGCCACCCGGGCGCCGCCCGGCGCGATGCGCGCCACCCCGAGCTGCTCGAGGCGCTTGAAGGCCTCGCGCACCGTGCTGCGATGGACGCCGAACCGCAGCGCGAGATCGCGCTCGGAGGGGAGGCGTTCGCCGCAGCGGTACTGGCCGCGGAGGATGTCGTCGCGCAACAGGGCGGCGATCGACGAATCCTGGGTCGTCGTCGGCATGGCTGGGAGGCTCCGCTCGGGCGCGCGGGGTGATCTGGTCGGACCATGGTGGCACGACCAAAGGGGGCGCGTCGAGGGGGTGCGTCGATTCGTCGCAGGGGCGGTGAGTGCCGGGGCGGCCGCGATCGAGCGGCCCGCCGAGCTGAATGGGAAGGCCCGTCGTCGGCCTTGGATCGGGTCCGGGGTCCGCCAGGCAGCGTCGGCCCGAGACGAAAAACGGCTTGGATGGCAGGGGTCAGTCCCGCGCGCGTCGCCCGCCCGGCGAGCGCTGTAGGCCGGAGCCCCGAGGCGAACACCACAGCACCTGGCCCCGCGCCGCGAACACCAGCACCGCCGTCCCCGGCTCGGGGATCGGCGGGGGCGTCTGCCCGAAGCGGATCGAGTCGACGCCGATGTTGTCCTGGATGCCGGATGCGAGGTTCGAGAGATCGATCCGCAGCAGCAGCTCGGCTCCGGAGTAGGGCGTTCCGAAGGCAAAGGTCGTCCGCCCGAGCGCATTGGCCGTACCCGCGACGACGACGTTGGTCTGCGAGAAGAGGGGCGTTGCTCCGGAGAGGATCTCGACGCCCGCGATCGTCAGGTCCGCGCTGCCGAAGGCCGCGAGTTCGAAGCCGTAGAGGTCGACCACGAAGCCCGGATCCGCGGTGAAGAGCACGTTCAGGATGGGAGAGCCGCCGGTCCCGGGCCCCTCGCTGAACACGACGTTCACGAGATCGCCGTAGCCGGTGCCCCAGAGCCGGACGCCGGGATCCGTCGCGGATGCGCCGCTGGAAGAGGTCGATCGAGACGTTGGGCGTGAAGCCTTCGCCCGCTTCGCCGTAGGTGAAGATGCCGCCCGGGACGGCCATCGCGGCGCTCGTCACCCGGTCGCCGTAGTCGGTGGGCGGGATTCCGCCGCTCGTCGTCGCTCCGACGACCGTGCCCGTCGCCGAATCGCGCTCCTGGTCGAAGATCAGGATCGTGGCGGATGCGGAAGTCGTGAGGAGCCAGCCGCAGAGGGCAAGGAAAAGGGCAGGCATGGGGGCGCGGACGGGGCGCCGCGGCAACGAGAGGGTACGCGCATCGCTCGGCATCATCGAAGCACCTCCGGAACGCACGCGGGGCGGACGCGCGGGCTCCCGATCGGCGGAGCCACGTGCTTCCTGTGTGGCGTGAAAGGGCCGCAAATGTCGAGACGTGGACTGATGAATGCACCCGGCACGAACCCTGCGTAGTCGGGGTTCATGTCGAACCTCGCCTACCTCCGCCGACCTCCCTTCTGCCCCAACCCTGACTGCGATTCCCGAACGAATCCAGCCACCTGGCGCTTCCAGCGCAAAGGCTTCTACCCACGCAGCCAGCCTCCGTATCGCATCCAACGCTACCGCTGTTCACACTGCCACCGATACTTCAGTTCACAGACCTTCGCGGCCACCTACTGGCTCAAGCGCCCTCGGCTCCTTGAGTCTGTCTTTCACCGCCTCGTCGCCTGCTCTGCTCTGCGCCAGATCGCCCGCGAACACCGGGTCTCCCACTCGACCATCCGCACCCTCTCGGACCGATTGGGCCGCCACTGTCTCCTCTTCCACGAACGCCTCCGCCCCAAGACGACGCCCACCGAGCCCCTCGTCCTCGACGGGTTCCGGACCTTCGAACACAGCCAGTACTGGCCCATGGACGTGAACCTCGTCGTCGGGACGTCGCTCTTCGTCTACGGGTTCAACGACGTCGAGCTGCGGCGAAGCGGGACGATGCGGCCCGCCCAGCGGACGAGGCGTGCCGTGCTCGAGAGGCGACACGGCCGGCCCGATCCGGATGCGACCCGCAAGCGAGTCGAGGCGCTGCTGCGGCGGGTGATTCCATCACGGGGGGAGGCCGTGCTGCGAAGCGACGAGCATCCGGCCTACGTCCGGGCCATCGCGCGGCTTCGAGAGCGGACGATTCTGCACGAGCAGATCAGCTCGAAGGCGGCGCGTACGACGCGCAATCCGCTCTTCCCGGTGAACTTGTCGGACCTGCTGATCCGGCACAGCAGTGCGAATCACAAGCGGGAGACGATCGCGTTCTCGAAGCGGCGTCAGTCGGCGCTGTACCGGCTGGCGGTATGGGTCGTGTGGCGCAACTACATGAAGGGCCGGTCGGAGAACCGGCGTCTCGGGCCGCCGGCGATGGCGTTGGGGCTGATCGGAGAGGCGCTCACGGCGCGGGAAGTTCTTCAGAAGAGGCTGTTTCCGGAGCGGGTTCTACCCGAACGGGGCTGGCTTCGGGAGTGTTATTTCGGGCGGATTCCGACGCGGGCGATCGTGCGCTGTGCGTCGCATCGGGCGAGGTATGCGGTCTAGGCCAATCGGAGGATCGATCAGCGGACGGGCGAAGCGTTTCTTCGGAGGGGGTGCATTCTTCGGTCCACGTCTCAGATGAACCGGACGCCGCCTTCCTCGAGCGGGAGCGAGCGCAGCCGCCGGCTCGTCAATGCGAAGACCGCGTTCGCGATCGCCGGAGCGACGAGCGGCGTCCCGACCTCGCCGATCCCGCCCGGCGCCGCGTCGCTCTCGATGCGCGCGACCGTGATCGGCGGGACCTCGTACATCCGCGGGATCGGGAAATCGTCGAAATTCGACTGCTCGACGCGGCCTTTCGCGAGGGTCACCTTCGCCCGCAGCGCGCCCATCAACCCCGTCACCGCCGCGCCCACGATTTGCGCCTCGACCTGGTCCGGATGGATCTCGATGCCGCAGTCGACCGCGAAATGCAGCCCCTCGATCTTCAGCGCCTCCGCCTTCCCCGAGAGCACCGCGATCAGCGCGACATGGCTGCCATAACATTGCATCGACGCGACGCCGAAGGCCCGCCCCGCCCCCGGCTTCGCCGAATAGCCCGCCACCTTCGCTGCGCGCTCGAGCACCGCCGCCTGCCGCGGCAGCTCCCCGAGCATCGCCAGCCGGAAGGCGACCGGATCCTGGCGCGCCGAATGGGCGAGCTCGTCGACGAAGCATTCGATCGCGAAGGCGTTCTGAGCGTGCGAGACCGAGCGCCAATAACCCACCCGGACGCCGACCTCCCGGATCACGCTGCGCAGATCGAGGTTCGGGATCGCATAGCTGAAATCCGCCGTGCCCTCGCTCATGAAGGGATCGAGCCCGTCCTTCACGAAGACCGGGAAGAGCCGCGCCGTCACCGAGGGCGAGATCAGCTTGTGCTCGAACGCGTCGATCCGGCCGTTGGCGACCGAGCCGCGCAGCAGGTGCAGGCTCGGCGGGCGATAGAAGTCGTGGGTCACGTCCTCCTCGCGCGACCAGACGAGCTTGATCGGCGTCCCCGGCATCGCCTTCGCGATCTTCACCGCCTGGCCGATGAAGTCGACGTCGAGCCGCCGCCCGAAGCCGCCGCCGATCGGTTGCGCATGGACGCGCACGCGCTCGGGCGCGACGCCCGCCGCCTCCGCCGCGATCGCCTGGGCACCCTGCGGAAATTGCGTGCTCGCCCAGACGTCGACGCCCTCCGCGCCGACGCGGGCCACGCAGTTCTGGGGCTCGAGCGTCATGTGGGCGAGCAGCTGTGTCGAATAACGTGCCGAGACCGCCACGCCCCGGCCGAGCGCCGCGTTCGGATCGCCGACATGCTGGATCACCGCCCCTGGATCGTCTGCGGCCTGATCGAGCGCGGTGCGGATCGAATCCGAATCGACCGAGGCGTTCGGGCCCTCGTTCCACTCGACCGCGAGATCGGCGAGGGCCGCCTTCGCCGTGAACCAGCGATCCGCGACGACCGCGACGCCTTCGCCGAGATCGACGACGGCGCGCACGCCCGCGCGCTTCTTCGCCGCCTCCGCGTCGAAGCCGGCGACCGAGCCGCCGAGCACGGGACATTGCACGAGCGCCGCATGCAGCATGCCGGGAAGGGCGACGTCGATGCCGTAGCGCGTCCGGCCTCGCGCCTTGTCGGCGCCATCGAGGCGCGCGAGCGGCTTTCCGATCACGCGGAATCCGCTCGCGGGCTTCAGCGCGATCGCGCTCGCATCCGGGGCCGGGAGGCTCGCCGCTGCTTCGGCGAGCTCGGCATAACGCAGGCGGCCGTGGGCTGGATGCAAGACGTGGCCGCTCTCGGCGCGGCACTCTGCTGCGGGGACGTCCCAGCGCGCCGCTGCGGCGGCGATCAGCAGGGTGCGCGCGGTCGCGCCGCCGCGGCGGAGCGGCTCCCAGGCATCGCGGATGCTCGTGCTGCCGCCGGTGATCTGCGCACCGAGCAGCGAGTTCGTATAAGCATCGGGATCCACGGGCGCCTGGACGACGGCGACCTCGCGCGGATCCACCTCGAGCTCTTCTGCGAGGATCATCGCGACGGCGGTATGGACGTCCTGGCCCATCTCGTTGCGAGGGCAGGTCAGCGTGATCGCGCCATCCCGGCCGATCTCGATCCAGGCGTT
The DNA here is from genome assembly GCA_041389425.1 of Myxococcota bacterium. Classification (GTDB taxonomy): domain Bacteria; phylum Myxococcota_A; class UBA9160; order UBA9160; family UBA4427; genus UBA4427. The sequence continues at coordinate 146,515 of JAWKRX010000002.1, read as the reverse complement.
GGGGACGAAGAGGGCATCACCGCCGGCGCGTCCGGCGGCACTCGCCGCGCTCGTGGCCGCCGCCCCGTCTGCGTTCGCCGCGCCTGCGAGCGCGGCCGCGGGCCCGGTCTCCTTCCCGATCCGGCAGCCGACGACGAGCCCGCCGCCGACGAACGCCGAGACCTCCAGAAATCGCCGCCGGGTCAGTTGGCTCGATCCGCTCATGCCTCATCTCCCAGCGTTCGGGCCGCGGCGTGGATCGCGTCGCGGACGCGCCCGTAGGTCCCGCAGCGGCAGAGATTGCCCGACATCGCATTCGCGATCGCCGCATCGTCGGGCTTCGGGTTCTGCACGAGCAGCGCCGTGGCCGCCATGACCTGGCCCGACTGGCAATAGCCGCATTGCACGACCTGCCGCTCGTCCCAGGCCCGCTGCACCGCGAGCGCGACCTTCCCGCCCAGCCCCTCGATCGTCGTGACTTTGCGGCCGGCGATCTCGGCGATCGGGAGCTGGCAGGAGCGGACGGGCGTCCCGTCGAGGTGGATGGTGCAGGCGCCGCAGAGGGATTTGCCGCAGCCGAACTTGGTCCCGGTGAGGCCGAGGTCGTCGCGCAGGATCCAGAGCAGCGGCGTGTCGCCGGGCGCATCGACCTCGACGCGCTCTCCGTTCAGCTCGAAGTCGATCATCGCGGCCTCCTCGTGCGGTGGGCCCCCGCATCATACCGCCGTAGGCGCGGCGCGCGATCCGGCCTGCGCTCATTGCCTGCGATCGATGCCGGAAGTCGTGCCTGCACTGCTCGATTCGAGGGCCAGAACCGGAGTGAAATCCCCGGCCCGGATGATTCCATGCATCCAACCGACCCGGACTCCGCCCTCTTCGGTGCGCCGACTGGATCGGGACTCGATCCATGCAGGAGGATGAAGAAGATGACGACGCTCCGAATCGAGGGCATCCCGACCCGCGAATGCGAGCGGATCTGGCGCGGCGGACTCGATGCGAATGGACAGCCCGCGCTCACCCGGATCGCGGAGGGTGCGGCGAATCCCTGTCGCCATTGCCTGGGCTTGATCCCGGCCGGCGAACAGAAGCTCGTTCTCGCGTATCGGCCCTTTGCTGCGCTCCAGCCCTACGCCGAGACGGGGCCGATCTTCCTGCACGCCGAGCCCTGCGCACGTTATGCGTCGGATGCCGTACCCGGCTGGTTCGCGTTCCTGGATCCGGCAGTGGTGCGCGGCTACGGGCGCGATCACTGGATCCGATACGAGACGGGGGCGGTCGTTCGGGGGCCGGAGATCGAGGAGGCTTGTCGGCGGATCCTCGCGGATCCGGACGTCGCGTACGTCCATGTCCGCTCGAAGTTCGGATGCTTTCAGTGTCGGGTCGATCGGGGCTGAGGCGATCGTGCGTCGGAATGGCGGCCGCCCGTTCGGCTGGAATCGTCGCCTGCACCGCTCGCATCGTTCGCAGACCCATCTTCGATGCGTCTGCCCATGTCTGAATAGGCCTCCGTGATCAGATCGGCGAGGGCTGCCTCGTCGACTTCTCTTCCTGGGCCGAGCTTCACATGGCGCATGAATCGGCCCGTTCCCTGTAGGAGGTTCGCGGGGTCGGAGAGCGATACGCCGAGATAGAAGCCGACGTTGACGTGGGCCTTGAAGACATCGACATAGGCGAATGCCGCGTCGCCAACGCAAGCGGTCGGCTGACCGTCATGGATCAGCTCCCGGACGTCGTCTCCGCAGCCTCGCATGAATTCGAACCAGCGACAGGCGATCGCGCCGAGCACGCCGGAATGGGCCCGCAGCCAGGATTCGACGGAGGGGTCGCGATGGGCGGCCGTCGGGAATCGCATCAGGCGAGTCATGTTCGAACCCTTCACGGTGAGCGCGGCGCGTCCAGGGATGGAGTGCCCAGAGCGTGGCCGCCAGCGCAAGGTAGAGCAGGGTGGCGAGATGCCGACCGACGATCGGAATCCGCCGCCGATCAACCGGGATCCGACCGCCGGACTTCCGAAATCTGCCGCGACCGCAGGATCAGGTAGGCCGACAAGCCGACGACGACGCCCGGAACGACACCGAGGATCAGGCAGAGCCAGCCGCCCCTCACGGAGTGAACCCGCGCATCGAAGACCACCCAGGCGGCCAGGACGACCCAGCACGCGATCGCGTCCGCCGAATAACCGGAGGAATAGGGATTCGCGAACCCGGCCGCGAAGGCCCCGAGCACATCGCCGCTCTCGAGCAGCGGCGGGCCGACGACGAGCGCGAAGTAGGCCGTGAACGCGAGCGAAACCGCCACGATGGCGGAATGAAACGATCGGTCGGTCAAGACGAAGCCACTCCAGCCGAGCGCGTGCAGCGTGCAACCGGATCTGCGAAAAGCAAAGAGGCTGCCGAGCGACTCAATGCAGATCGGCGAGGACCACCGCCCGGCTGAACGCGGCCACGGCCCGGACGACCGCGTCTCGTCGGCCCTCGCATACGAAGGTGAAGCTGCCATGCGTCGACGACCCGTTTCCGAACACCCCCCGGCTCAGGCTGACCGCCTTGAGCGCACAGTTCGGCGGCGCAGCAGCCCGGGCGCTCTCGAGGAACGAGACGCAGATTCGCTCCATCTCGTCGAGGTCCGCAGGCACGTCTCTCCTCTCCGAGGGGAAGGGGGCGAAGTCCGCAACGATGTCGGAAGTCCCGCTGAGGTAGGCGATGGCCTGGATGCTCGGGTCCTGCTCGTCCGTATAGACGCTTCCCGAACATTGAATGCTCCCCGCCAGGACCTCCGCACCGTTCGAAGCGGCCCGGTCGCCCGCCGCCGGCGCGGCTTCGGGAATCGAGATCGCAAGAATGGCGCCTGCAAGCGCCACTCCGTTTCGACGAAAGGACAACGCAAGACCTCCTTCGAACGCCATAGCGTTTGCTCGGATCCGAGCAGACCATCGACCGACGGAGCTCCGAATCAAGATATCGGCGCGATCATACACAGGGGAGGTACGTCCGTCCTGCGCGAATCAATTGCCGTGCGCGTCGCTCTTCAGGCTCTTCGTCGTGAACAGATAGTCCTTCAGCTCGTGGGAGAAGCGCGCATCCTTGCGCCGGATCCATTCCAGCACCATCGCCGCGTGCTCTTTTTCCTCGTCCCGGTTGTGCTCGAGGATGCCCTTGAGCTCGGGATCCTTGCACGCCGCGGCCCGCTGGTTGTACCAGTCGACGGCCTCCAGCTCCTCCATCAGGGAAACGATGGCGCGATGCATGTCGCGCACTTCGTCCGAAAGCTCCTCGATCGGTTCGTGATAACCAACGCTCGACATCTGGATCTCCTTGGTGGTCGTGAAGGGTGGCGTGCAAACTCGGGTAGCGACGCCTGGGGACGGACTTTGCCCGTCCGAAGACTCGCGATGCACCAGAGTAGCCGCTGCTGCGGCGATCCTTCGGTGCGCGGGATGGAGCACATGCTCCCGCTCCTTCGCGCGGCGCCGCAGGGGCTCGCGTGGAGGAGATTCGGAGGGGGTTCTCTGCCCCTCGCGAGGCGCCCTGGGCCGTTCAGCGATTCCGGGGGCATTCGTAGTACTCGGCCAGTCGCGACTCCGTGAGGACGACCGTATTGGCATCGAAGCGAGTGGCCCTCTTCTTGAAGTAGTTCAGGCAACCCTCCATCGCGAGCGGCGGACATGCCTCTTGAACCTGATAGGTGCACTCGGAATCCGGCACGGCCTTCTCGATCCGGACCTGCTCCCAGCCCCGGTACTTGATCGAGGCACAGGCCCCGAGCGCCATGCACGCGATCAGCGGAAGAAATGTTCGCATCCTGTTCGTCTCCCCTCGTCTCTTGCGCATTTCCATATTGCAGCACGGCAATGGGGTGCATCAAGGAAGACTCGCGACGGACCTCGGGCGACACTGCGACGATTCGAGCATCTCTCGCCGGTCAGAGGGGCCTCGCCCGCCAGCCTCGAGTGGATCAGGGGCGGGTCCAAGGGGGGCGGGGCGAGGGGTTCGAACAGGGCTCATTCGACCGCGTTTGCTCGTGTTGCCGCGGAGCGGAGCTTCAAGGCCTCGAATCCTCGGGAGGTTCCGACTCGATTCTGCGCGTATCGAACATGAAGCGCAATGCACCGAGGATTCCAGCAAGTCCCATCGGCCCTGCAATCAACGCCGGATTGAGGTTCAGCGCATTCAGGGTCGCCACGCGACCGAATTCATGAGACTCGAGAAACACGCGAAGTTGATCCCCCGTCCACCAGTACTGCACCACGCCCCAGAGAGCGTACCCGGAGAAGACGACGAAGATCGAAGAGATGAACCGGCTCTGGCTGGCCGTGAGGTCTCGTCCGACCAGATAGGCAACGACGAGATACCCGCTGATGACCGTGAGGTAGAGCATCAGAGCGTTCACGCCCATCTCCTGGGCATTCCAGAAGGATTCCGCCAGATCAGCTTCGCTCACCGTGCTCCTCGCCAATCGTCGGCTGCAGCCGCATTTTCGGCCGCACGCGGAACGAGACGACAGTAGGTGCCTTTTCCCGAGCGCGCGAGATCCAGCCTCAGAACGTCGGGGAGCGCCAGGGATCGCCAGAAATCGAAGGAGATGCGGTCGTCGTAGGCGCTGAGGATGAGGGCGAGCAGGTTTCCGTGGGTGCCTGCGACGATCACTTCATCCCGATGGCGAGCGGACAGAGAGCGAATCACCGAGAGGCCGCGGCACTGCGCCTCGCGGTTGGATTCTCCTCCGGCGTGAGCGAAGTCGAAATCTGCCCATGTCGACGCCACGGCCTGCTCGAAGGACAGGGAGCCAAACGAACCGAGATCACGCTCACGGAGGTCCGGCAGCTCGTGTACGGGTAGACTCAGGCGAGTTGCCAGCGGCGCCACGGTTTCGAGGGAGCGCGTGTAGGGACTGGAGTAGACCGCTGTGATCGGAAGAGCCACGAGCTGGTCTGCCAGCTGCTCGGCAGCGAGCTGGCCGTTTCGGGACAGAGAGCGCATCTCGTCAGGAGACCATGGTGCGTGAGTGTGGCGAACCAGGAGAATCGACGTCACTGCCCCGACCCGCACGGAATAACAGCTCGGATCAGATTCGAACAGAGTAGCCGCATCCCACGGGTGGGCTGCGCCACGCCAGGCTCCGCGAAACGCACTGCGAGAATGGTCACTCGCTCCGGCCCTTGTGCTTGCGATTGCGGTTCATGACGGTGACCTTCTACGGCTCACCGGCTCTATCGTAGGTGGTCCACTCTCCCGTCTGATTGCCGGATTCGTCGAATGTGCCGGATCGCATTTTCGTGCCTTCCTTTCGGAACCACTCCCAATGACCGACAGGCACGCCGTCGAGCATCTGGCCCTCGGCCCAGATGGAGCCGTCCTTGTGATACTCCGTGTGCATTTTCGGTTTGCGCTTGTCTGCGGCCAATGCACTCTCCGGATGAAAAGCGTGCCAGGCCTCCGAGCCGGCTGCTCCTCGCGCCTGATGGAAACGGAAGAACGGGCCCATGGGCGAGGCTCTGGGCGTGCATGGGGTTTCGAAGTTGCAGCTGAGGTTGCCCGTCGTGCTGCCTAACGGATCGCTTCTCGACCTGCCGTCCCGCCGCGGCAGGTTGCCGACAACGTACAAAGCCGGCGCAGACCGGCAAGAGCATTCTCCTCTCGGTCTTCGAGATCCGAGAGTCGAGCGGGCAGGGGCCGGTATGGCCTCGGCCGAATCGCCGTCCGGCTCCGGTGCGTATTATGCGGCGTGCTTCCGCACAGACAGGCTCACCTCGGTCTGCACCATCCCGTACCCGACACGTAGGCAAAGCCAACGCCGGGGCAGGAGCCGGAACTCCCGGTCATGCAGGGCGGAACGACATCAGGGGTAACGGCCGTCGCCCGAACCCAGCCCGTCGAGCCCGAGGCGCAGTCAACCGAGGCGTGATCCGCCTGGCCGGAGCTTGTCTCGCCGCTCTCGCCTGGGGAGCAGGCTGTGAGCGCAAACAGGGCTGCCGCAAGCGGAAGGAGAATCCAGGGCAAGAGCGTGTGGTCCTTCGACGTGTACTGGCACAGCCCGACGAGCAGACCGGATGATGGATTTGTCGCTCGGGTGCGAGCCGCAGCGGATCCGTGGCTGGACCGAAACGGCCATTTTCGACAAATGACTCCATCCGAGGTCGGCTCGAACACGCTGTGGCTCCGCAGCGGCGGCGGCTCCGCTGGTTGTGGAGCGTCAACCGGACAGCATTTCGTCAATCGAGTACACGACGAAAGCGAAGAGAGCAAATGACGCGACGACGAACAAGACGAAGATCAGGCGATCCCGGTCCCACCTACGCCGTAAATCTCGAGAGAGCCTGCCCTCGAATTCGGCGCGATCCAGATCTCGTGCTCCTCCGAGGGAATACCAGATTCGGCTGGCGATCAAAGCAACCAGCAGGCCCAGCAGCGTCACGAAGATTGCTACTGGGATGACAAACCACAGATTGGCATCGAGCGCGTTCCACGGAAGCTGCGACGGGGCATTCTCCACGGCGCTCCTTTGATGCCGCATGACGGATCGCAGAAAACCTGCGAGTTCGCTCAACTAGTCTGACGAGAGTACGGCGATCGCTGCGGGGCCGCACAGCCGGCCTTTCCGGTGCGCGAAGCTCGGAGGCTCGAGGGCCGCGGAGCCTTAGATGGTCACGGCGTCGGATTCGTCAGGTTCAGTTGCTGGGCATGCGGCGTCATTCGCTAAGCCAGGCCGCTTCGCAAGGCATCTCTTCGGCTGATGCCAGATCGCATTTCATGGAAGCGAATGTATTACCTCGGGAGCCGATCCCAGGGCGCTGCATGAGTCGCACCTGTCCCATCGGCCCCTTCTCCGCAGCTACGTCACATTCCGGCAAACGGCGCCCCCTCTTTCATTCGGCCTGCATCGCCGCGCTGAAACGAGAACGAATTCTTCGAATCCGAGATCGCTTTGGGCGGCAACGGGGCATTGTCGTTGGTTTCCCGAACGCTAGACGCACTTCTACGCTCTAGACGGGGGCATCGCCCTCTACGAAGCGGCCGACCATTCGCGGAGTCGGCACCCTCGGAATAGGGGTTGCGTATCCAGGCCCCGATTCGGCGAAGCGGGCAGAGACACAGGAGTCCTGGCTGGAGTGTCATTCGATTCCGCATCACGTCTCCGCCGATCAGCCGCGGGCGCGTCCGCCGCGGGCGAGCGGTCCGGCGCGTCGGCTCGAGTATACGAGCGGCGTGAGGAGAAGCGATCGTCGGCCGCATCGGCGGGTTGGCCAGCGAACCTACGCTCCGCGAGGCACTTGATGAATTCGAGACCCCAGAACTCGAAGCACCGACAACTTGCCCCACTCGTCACGGCGGGCGGGCCGAAGAGTCACCACACCCTTGAGCACGCACGCCGCAGGACCGCCCATGCTGTCGAGCAGAATCGGGATCTCGTCCAGCCCTGGCGAAAGCGGCACGTTGCCGATCACGCCCGCCCCGACCCCCTGTATTGCGCGAACATGCTTGCTCCAATTCCAGCAGCGGCGCTTGAGCAACATCGGCTTCTGTCGGTTGACCGGTTCCAACCCAGTCGTGCAAGCCTCGAAGAACGACCGGGTCTTCGTCGGGAGTTCATCCCCCGACAGCTGTAACACGCGGCCACACGCGTAGCGCCCATCTTCCAAGCAGACCGGGAAGAAGTCACCAGGCTCGAGAGACTTGATCGACTTCGGCACGAACGGAAAGGCGCGCATGGGCTGGGAATCCGAGCGGTCCATGAGCTCCGAGGATAGCCGCAGAGGCACCTCGAGGAAGGTGGGGTTCGCCGCCCGAGTACCTCAACCGGACCTTTCGGCGAAGCCAGCTAGGCCTCGGCCTCCGCTACAAGCCCGGAGAACACCTCGTTTGCTTCAGGGACTTGTCGTGCGGCGGATGCCTTCATGAGGAGGGCGTCTCATTGCAGAGCTCAATCCAGCCCTCGCGACAGAGATCGCTTGGGGACAGCTCTTCAAGACCGCGCGGCGATAAGCCGGCTTCCGGCTCCTGTTGCGCCTTCGGGACAGCGACAATGAATCTCGCACACGGCGGATGGGAGACTCCTGAGAAGCAGACGCTTTCGTACCCGTCGGGACATCCCGACCGTACCCGCTCGTCCTCCGTCGTATCGGCGAATTCCCAGTAACCGCCCTCGCTACGACCCTGCTCGGCCTCGACGTAGAGGCGCCCTCCAGGGCGAATCTCCATGGAGGTCATGCAAGCAAGTAGCCCCGAGACGAGGAGAATGCCTATCGGAAGTCGATCACGCATGGCATCCGCATCTGCCGTATGACGGATCTCGGGTCAGCGGCGAGTCCGCACTAAGATAGTTGATCATACAGCGATCGCTGTGATGCCGCACGAGCCGCGCTTTCCGGAGAGCGAAGCGCGGAGGATCGAGGGCGGCGGAGCCCGAGACGGTCACGGCGTCGGATTCGTCGGGCTTATTCGCTTGTTATGCCACGAGCATCCTGTCTCGCATTTCCGGCCCGACGAACTCGCATCCATAGCTCGATCAGTCGGCCTCCTGAGGCAAACAACGCAGCCCCAATCGCCAATTTCGAGGCGTACGGAGCGCGGGCCAACCATGCCTTGGCTGTCACGAGCGACCGAGGAGTACCGACCTCGTACAGTTCCTGTCCGTGGTCGAAAGAGAAGAGGAGGAGCGATTGCTGCTCAATCGCCACGGCGTCGACGAGACCGGAGGCGATGAACCAGAGTCCCATTAGAGATACCAGAAATTCGCGCGAGTCGGATCGATCGATCCGTCATGCTCCGAATCTGGTTTCGCGCCACCAAAGAGCTCTTTCGAGATTCGCGTTCGAAAGAGCAGCAGGAAGACTCCAGCCACTCCATAGACTGCAGTAGGAAGCAGGAATGCAGTTGGAATCTCGCCTGATGCGAATGCACTAAAGCTCGTCGCAAAGCTGACGGCCTCGACAGGAAGTGGACAAAGAACCAGATTCCGAACGCGGCGACTGCGATTACGCCCAAATGTGAATTCTGCGATCGGCTCATGCTGCCCTGCGTCTCGCCGCATTGCGGATCGCAGCTCACCTGCGAGCCCGCGCTAGAGGGCTCAGGCGATCGTACAGCGGTCGCTGCGAAGCCGCACGAGCCGCCCTTTCCGGGGAGTGAAGCGCGGAGGATCGAGGGCGGCGAAGCCCGAGACGGTTGCACTCTCGGATTCGTCAGCTTCATTTTCTGGTTATGCGACTGCGCGTCACTTCTCGATCCAGCCGCACCACTGGCCGATGCCTGGAACTGGACGGAGTAGACCCGTGATTGTGGCACCGGCGAATAATCCAGAAGCTGCTGGAACGGCGGGAGGATTCAGGTTTTGCGCGAGCGAAGCATCGTGGTTAGCGAATCCCGCCAATCACGAGAAATGCTCTGCGAATAAGAAGCCCGCGACAACAATTGGGCTCAGGAGTGACCACTACCAATACTGCTCAATCGGTCTATTTCGAAGATGTCGGCCGACGATCAGCAAATGCGGGATATGCATGGGCCATCCCCCGGCACTTATTCTGAGAGTTAGGCGATGTCGGAAAGCCTGGCTGTCGGCGGTCCAACCTAAGTCACTGATACGGTTGCGGCAGGAGCAACGACCGGGACCCATGAGAAAGCATGGTGGGTTGTCTTGGCGCGCATCATCGCCGCATAAGAGATCGGAACTCGGCGTCATCGGCCAGCGCTGGCCGGCCACACTCAAGTCGCGTAGTTGAATCCCGGAAGCCTGCCAGACCACGGAACGCCCAGTTGGCTGGTGCCGGATGCGATCTATTGTTAGGCATCAGACGATGACCAATCGCTCCGCAAGAGAACAACGAAGACCGCGAGCGCCACGACGAGTTCAAATATGACTGCTAGCACGAACGGCCAGCCTATACCGAGGGCTAACGCGTTGTGGGCCTGGAGAGCCGCGACGGAAATGGCAACGACAACCAATCCCCTGGCTCGCGTCTGAGGGAATGCGGGATCCAAACCCCGGATGGTTCGGAGCAGCCGAACTCGAGGAAGAACGGAGAGCGCGACGTAGAGTGCATAGCACGAGCTGCCCACTCTCCAGATTGTGGGCTCGGCCACGCCTGCGCCGTTCATCGTCAAGGCCAAGAAGCTCAGTCCGATCGCGGCGAAACTGGTCTGGAGAAGCAGCATGACCCGGAGCCGATCGCTCGGGCTCCACTGGCCTTCAGCTCGCTGGCCCAGCACGGCCACGATGCCCGAGAAACCCGCGACCGCGACTCCGGCCTCGATGGCGGAGGTGAACACCTGCTCGAACTGCCTTGGCACCTCGCCTCTGCTGCCTAATGGACCTGCGGATTGGCGGCGATCCGTTGCTGAAGAGTCTTGGCGAAAGTACACAGTTCGCTTTGAAGCCGCACGAGGTGCTCTACCTCCAAGACGCTGGCGCCGCAGGCCAGCCGGGCGGCGAAGCCCGCTGCGGGCTCGACCAAGGTTCGGCTGTCTACGTTCGATTGTTAGGCAACGCCTGGCTCCGAGAATCAAAGTGCGAAGATCGGGGCAATACTAGAGTGCGCCCGAGAGCGATACGAGATCGACAGTGACGGCGCTCCCGGAAAGGATCGAGCCAGCGCAGGCAAGCCAGAACGTTTTGCGACGCGGGCGTTCGCCCTTGCTCTTGAGGATCGAATTGAGTCCTAGCGCAAGCCCAATGGCTGGTACCACCGCCGGAGGGCCTGCGGACCAGGCGAGGAATCCGAGGACGACAGACAACGACGCGGAGATCATAAGCCGATTACCCGTTGGCGGTCTGGAGGCTTCACAGCAGGGCGCACCGAGCGCTGCCTAACGGACCTGCGGTTCGGCTGCGCCCATCAGCGCTGACTGCCAACGCTGGGGCACGGCGCCCGCCGACACGACGGTACCACGGATTGATTGGAACCAGCTGTTGGGCGTCAGCTGCAACCGCTTGTTAGACGGCGGACTGGCTCCCTGCCTGCCAGTGGGCTGGAGTCTTTTTGAGGCCAGGCAGGACGTCCTTCTCGACATGCGAGACGAAGTCCGGGTGGAAGAGATCGCGCGCTTCGGACCACCACTGCCGGACCGCTTCTTGCGACAGATACGAACGGAGAAGATGCTCGCTTCCGTAATAGTCGATCAATCCCATGGTCGCTGCTTGGTAGGACTGATCGAAGTTCTCGAAGACGCCCGCACACAGCAGGTTGAAGCGAAATCGCTCCTCGGTGGTAAGTGAGGAGCTGTCTTCGATGGACTTGGCCATGATCACGGATATCTCTGGGCTCTGGATCCCTGCGATTCGAAGCTGCAGGGCGTCACTCTTGATGGTTTGAATCGTCTGGAGACGGGCCACCTTCGTGCTCTCTCGGATCTGGCGTGCGAGGTAGATGAGCGTGACGATGACGGCGATGCCACCGAGGAAGTCGCCGAGGTTGCCAAGATCTTCGAGCGTCACGATCGCCACTACCTCGCCGTCTGACGGATCGCAGCTAGCCTGCGAGTCCGCGCTAAAGGGGTCTGGCGAGAGTACAGCGAGCGCTGCGAGGCCGCATGAGCCGCCCGTTCCGGAGCGCGAAGTGCGGAGGATCGAGGGCGGCGAAGCCTGAGACGGTCACAGTGTCGGATTTGGCAGATTCAGCTGATGGTTATGCGGCAGGCGGAGCATCTGGCGCGTCCGCCATTCTCCAGATGAGGAATGCGGACGCAGGAGAAAGTTGGCAGTAGGACTGGCTCACAAAGAAGAATGAGCCGTTCGCAAAAACATTCTGGCGGTCTCCGGAGGGGCCGGACAGCTCGAAATGGTATTGGGGGGCTGGCGTCGTTACTGGGTAGGACTTCCAGCGACATTCGCGCATGCGCGCAAGAAAATACTCGGTATCCGTTGCCGAGACCTCATGGAGCCGCACGTCAGGCTCAATGACTTGCGGAACAAGGCCGGCTCGAAGGGAAAGCGGTCCCGGCGGGATCGGAATAGCTACGACTTGAGAACAGCCAATCGTCGTGAAGACGACGGCTGCGATCACACTTTGGCGCATGGGTGCTGCCGCATAACGGATCGCAGATAACCTGCGAGTCCGCGCTAGAGAGGTCTGGCGAGGGTACTGTGATCGCCGCGAAGCCGCACGAGCCGCCCTTTCCGGAGCGCGAAGCGCGGAGGATCGAGGGCGGCGCAGGCCGCAACGAGCACGGCGAAGGGCTCGTCCGTCTGCAGCGTTTTGTTATGCGGCGCGAAGATCTCTAGTCCGGATCGAGCAGCCTAAAGTTCGAAAGAATCACGGCATCAATGGGCTCTGACCACGCATCGCCGTTCGATCCATGGGCCTTTACGGGATTGATGTTCGCCAATGAACAAGCCTGCGTTTCAGTTATGCACACCTTGATGTCGAAATCGAGATTATAGGGGTATTCGTTCTCAGTTATGAGAAGCCGAAAGGTTGGATTGTCCGTGAATCGGAACCGCACATAAGGCGCTGGGAGGGGAGACTCGGATTGATGCTCGACGAATGCATCGCCTGTTGGAGTTCGGGATAGCCGAACATACCCAGACGTCCCGAGGGTAATTCCAAGGGGCCTTCTGTCGGCGAAACTCTTCGCACAGGCGGAGACAAAAACTGCCAGGGCCGCCAAAATCAGAAGATGCAGGCATTGCATCATGGCATTCTCGTCGGCCGCGCCGCATGACGGATCACCGATCAGCGGCGAGCCGCGCTATAGAAGGTCGACGATAGGAAAGCGGTCGCCGCCAGATGGCGCAGGCCGCCCTCCGGCCGAAGGCCGGTTTGGGCGGCGTTTCCGAGCCGGACTGAGGCTACGGCTCGCCCTGACCCTCCCCGGATAAGTGGACACCCACCCGGTCTATTCTGACCGAGAGAGGTGTTCATGGCCAAGAGAGCAAGCGCCCGAGTCCGCAGGACCTTCACGCCGCAGTTCAAGAAGGATGCGGTGGAGATGATTCGTCGAGGCAAGACCGTCACCGAAGTCGCCCGGTCGTTAGGGATCGCCCGTAGCCTGCTTCAGTATTGGAAGACCCAGCTGGACGGTGAGCAGGTGGATCCCTTCCCCGGCCAGGGCAATCCCCGATCCGCCAACGAAGAGGTCCGCGAGCTTCGCAAGAAGCTCGCGGACGTCACCGAGGAGCGGGATATCCTAAAAAAAGCGCTGGCCTACTTCGCGGACGACCAGAAGTGAAGTTCCGGTTCGTCCAGGAGCACCGGGAGACCTTCCGGGTAGGCAAGATGTGTCGCGTCCTGAAGGTCTCCCGCAGCGGCTTTTACGCCTGGCTGATGCGTCAGCCGAGCCGTCGTGTCGTCGAGGATGAGGCGCTCTCGGAGCAGATCCGGGAGCTCCATCGCGCCTCGCACGGTATCTACGGCTCTCCGCGCATCCATCGCGAGCTCCAGAGGCGGGGCGAGTGCTGGGGCCGGCACCGAGTGGCTCGGATCATGCGGGAACAGGGCCTTCGCGCACGTTGCATGAAGCAGTTCCACTGGATCGCAACGACCCGCAGCGAGCAGCCGGCATCGCCCGATCTGCTGCGCCGAGACTTCAGGGCTCCCCGAAAGGATCGGGTATGGGTGGGGGATGTGACGCAGATCCGGACGGGCGAGGGCTGGCTGTATCTCGCGATCCTGCTGGATCTGTACTCGCGGAAGATCGTCGGCTGGTCGACGGCGGCCAACCCTCGTCAGGATGTCGCCCTCGAGGCGCTGGAGATGGCCGTGGCGCAGCGACGACCGCGTCCTGGACTCATCCACCACACGGACCGGGGCGGCCAGTACGCCTCGGCGGCCTACCAGGATCTGCTCGATGGGCACGGGATCCGCTGCAGCATGAGCCGACCGGGTCGTTGTTTAGACAATGCAGCCGCGGAGAGCTTCTTCCATACGCTGAAGACGGAATGGATCTATCACGCGCACTACAAGACGAGGAGGGAGGCCCGGTTGGCGATCTTCGAGTACATCGAGACGTTCTACAACCCGATCCGACTGCACTCTTCGCTTGACTATCGGTCGCCCGAGGAGTACGAACGGAAACGTTCAATCGCTTAACTTCGTGTCCACTTTACCGGGGGAAGATCACCCGTCTGCATTGGTTGGTTATGCGGCGCGGTTCTTCGCCTCGGCGTGATCCTGACGACGAGGGCATTACCGGAAGAACTGCTTCCGCCGGTAAGCTCAAACTCTCCCCCGACTCGCAGTTGCTCTGGGAACAATCTCGTATAGGCGCCGTCAACGTCAACCACCGCGCCGTATTTGAATTCGGCGATCTCTAGCGAGACGTATCCAGAACTATCGGTACGGCCAGTCGACGGCTGGGGCTCTCCAAAGGCATAGATATAGAAATAGGAATCGTAGGGGTATGAAATCAGCACAGGGGCATTAGGTACTACATTCCCAGAGTTGCGATCGACAGCAATGATCTCGGCAACGATCGAATCTTGGTTGAAGACTGCCACGCAGGCTGAACACGCAAGCACGATTACGAGCGCCGTGGTTCGAAGAAGCATTCGGTGCCGCATAACGGATCAACGCTCAGCGGCGAGTCCGCGCTAGAAGGGTCCAGCGAGAGTACAGCGGCCGGCGCCAGATGGCACGAGCCGCCCGCTTCCAAGGCCCTGCGGCCGCAGGCCTAGCGGGCGGCGAGGCCCGCTACGGTCATGGCCTCGGGCTCGTCCGTCCGCAGCGTTTTGTTATGCGGCGCTACACGTTTGGTCACCTCTGTCATGCCTATAAGCGCCACGAAGGAACGCATTCGTCGATCGTCATCCGGACTGGTTCGGCACTCACGACGTTATCGACATAGATCAGGTCTTGGCCAGAGCTTGAGTCTGGTCTTGCTTCTTCCCATCGCCCATCAAAGGTCGTTTCGATGCATACGTACGGCCAGAACCAATCCTCGAGAGGGCGGGAATTGTTCGGGTCGAAATCCGGATGGTCGGGTCCGTATGGGATCGTTCGGTTTGAATGCCAGAGGGCCCACAGAACATCTGCGTCATCCCCGAGAAGAACCCAGACCTCCTGAACACCACTCGGTTGGAACCAGCTTGTCTCGAATGCACCGTAGAAGCGTCCGGAGAATCTTCCCTCTAGGGACAAAGGAACGGCCTGATCGGGGGCGGGTTCGCGCGTAATAGGAAACGAATCGACCGAGGCTTGCGGAAGGACGACACGATTCAGATCGCGAATGAACGCGCTTTGTACCCGGGGCCCTGAAGTCAGAGATTCACCAGTCGGAATATTTGAGTCCGGCGAAAGCATCCGAGCGAGGAGCGCAGCGGCTAGCCCTACTGAGGCAATCGAAATGAGTAGTGCAGCGAGTCTTCGAGGCATGGCCGTCGCGCCGCATAACGGATCGCAGATAACCTGCGAGTCCGCGCTAAAGAGGTCTGGCGAGAGTACAGCGCTCGCTGCGAGGCCGGACGAGCCGCCCTTTCCGGAGCGCGAAGCGCGGAGGATCGAGGGCAGCGGAGCGCGAGACGGTCACAGCCTCGGATTCGTCAGGTTCATTTGCTTGTTATGCGGCGCAGCGCTTATTTGCCGCGATCGCGGCAGCTATCGGACGATGAAGGTGGTCAAGTTTCCACTGAAGGTAGAACCTTGGCCACTCTGGGTCATCGAGCTTTCTGTCCTGCCCAAAATGCTCCCACGCTGAATTCCACGGACTACCGTCTTCCACAACTACGCGATCGCAACGGAGGTCGTAAAGAGCGTGAAACATTCCAGCCTTTGAGAACACCAGGAATCGGTCGTTTACAACTTCGATCGTCGCGTCTTCGTCGTGGTCTCCTCCTTCTTCGTAGGTCTCAAGGAGAGCTCCCTTCCCAAAGACATTCTCAATCTTCGCGGATTCAAGTTCGTCCAATGAGCTGAACCGGTAGATATGCCACGAGGGATCGTAATCGCCGGCTGGATAATCGGCGAATACGCCGAACCATTCGCCATTGGGACCCTGAGCCTTCGCAATCAATTGAAGAGGTTGATAGACTCCCCAGAAAAAGAGAGAGGCGAAGGCGAGGCCGCACAAGAGGATCCCGATCAGAACGCCCGATAGAAGCTTGGCCACCGCTCCGCCCGCGCCGCATAACGGATGGCAGCTAACCTGCGAGTCCGCGCTAGAGAGGTCTGGCGAGAGTACAGCGCTCGCTGCGAGGCCGCACGAGCTGCCCTTTCCGGAGCGCGTAGCGCGGAGGATCGAGGGCGGCGGAGCCCGAGACGGTCACGGCCTCGGATTCGTCAGGTTCAGCTGCTGGTTATGCGGCGTCCCGAACTATTTCGTATCGAACTTGTCAGGCGGAAAGACCAAGGCAGTACGTTCGTTCTCCTGAATCTCCTGAGTTGCTTGGTATCGAAAGGCTGACAGAGCCTCGACTGCCACCGCATCGAATCTTGCAGCAGGGCAAGACTGAACAACCTCAATGTCGAAGGGACGGCCCTCCAGGTCGATATCGAACTCCAGAAGAACACGAACTTGACAGTCGGTCTTGCCGCATTCGTTCTCAATTTGCTTGCAGTCTGCTGCGCGCCGCTGGGCGCCTGACCGCGACTCTTGATCACTTGATGAAGCCGCGCATCCGAGTACCACCACGGAAACGCCGAGCGCGTTGAACATCGCAAAACGTTGCTTGGATGGTCGATGGATCGCCATTGCTTGATCCTGCTCCTTGGCCGGATGCCGCATAACGGATCAACGCTCAGCGGCGAGTCCGCGCTAGAAGGTTTCGACGAGAGTACAGCGATCGCCGCGAAGCCGCACGAGCCGCCCGCTTCCAAGGCACTGGTGCCGCAGGCCTAGCGGGCGGCGAAGCCCGCTACGGTCACGGCCTCGGGCTCGTCCGACTGCAGCGTTTTGTTATGCGGCAGGACTCTCCAAAAGCTTTCGAATCTTCTTCGAAAACGCCTTTCTCCGAGCAGGTAGTAGCCATTCTCGCTTAGCGTAGATCGCCAGTCGCGAATATTCGTTGTCTTCGGGAGGCTGCCCGCTCGCGAGAAGTTCTCCCAACATCGAGAAATGGCGTCGGTTCCAACCCCAGATCTCGATCTTGGCAGACTGGGCACGCCAGAATAGCGGCGGAAGACTCTCGTACGGGATGTCAACACCTCGGTATGCGCAGGCGCTACAAGATACGGACCAGAACGTCTCGCCAGACGTGATGGAGGAGAAGAGGCCGTCAGGTCCGAAGGCACTGGTCTCGGCAGTTGCGAGCGCGTCACAGGCGGGGCACCGAACTTCAATACGACTGGGGATCCATCCATGGCCGTATTGCACATGAGTAAGATCCATTTCTCGTCCCGCTCGGTGCGCGTCGTCGGTTTGCACTTCGCGTCCTGCCGCATAACGGATCGCGGATCAGCGGCGAGCCGTTGCTAAAGAGTTTCGGCGAGGGTACACAGTCCGCTGCGAAGCCGCACGAGCCGCCGCTTCCAAGGCCCAAAGGCCGCAGGCCTGTGAGCGGCGAAGCCGTTACGGTCTCGTCCAAGGCTCGTCCGTCTGCATTCGCTTGTTATGCGGCCGGCGCGGATAGCTCGGCCGAGAAGAGCTCGCTCTAGCTAATCCGCTCTCTTCGGAGATGCGTCTCAAGAAATGGCATTCTGCCGAACTTTCCTAGAGACGCGCATCTAATGTTGAGCCAGCACGCAACCGTCGCCATAGATGACGTAGATCACAAGCGGGATGCCCCAGTAGATCGTCAAATCCAGCCAGGTAAAACTTGTTGTTTCTGCGAACAGTCCAGTTCCTTCGTTCAAAAACAGATACGGTCTTGATTCGTGCGTCCGGTTTGGTCTGAGCGTAGCAAACTGATAGAGGTCGTATGTCTTGTTGATAGATACACAACCGACGCAGCCACAAGAAAAGCAGAACAACGCTGACCACCCCTGCACGGCGGATAGCACGTCTTCGGGATTGCCGACGATGAGAAGGGATATCGCCGGAATCATCAATATCGATGAGCCAAAGAAGTCATCTCCGTAAGACCGAGGAGATACGACAAGGCGTCTCGTTTGCAAACTCGCTGCGACATTCAGGTCTTCGAGGTACTCGCCGAGCATCGCCTGCCGCACCATAACGGATCGCAGATAACCTGCGAGTCCGCGCTGAAGAGTTCTGGCGAGGGTACAGCGATCGCCGCGAAGCCGCACGAAGCCGCCCTTTCCGGAGCGCGAAGCGCGGAGGATCGAGAAACAGCAGACGGTCACGGCCTCGGATTCGTCAGGTTCATTTGGCTTTGCGGTGCGGCGGACTATCCAGAGCGACCAGCGGAGATTCTTGGCGGAGGCCATTTGATCTGCAGCACCTTCGTGACCGCCTCTTCGCCACCCGGATCTGACATTCGGAATTGCAGCAGACTCACCTTGATAAAGCTCGAACAGCGCGCTCTCGAGGCTATATCTCTCGATAATTGCGTACTCGAAGTCACGCGTCGCGTCGATCGACGACACGACCAGGCCATCTACGATGCGGAGCAGGCTCCATCCTCGGGACCTACGGAGCAGTCGGCTTTGCCGGCGGCTCGACCACGCGTGCAGGGCGCTCTGGTACGTAATGAGAAATGAGTGCAATCACCAGACCAGACGACTGAAACCAGAGTTAGATACAGACCCTGTTCAGCCTCGGATTCGTCAGTTCATTTGCTTGTTATGCGGCGGGGCCGAGCGTGACGGGCCAGCTACTGGAGATCGCTTCGATTGCGGGAATGCAGTCGTCCGAGGCATGTTGGCGATATTCATCGCCAGCATTTCTTCGATCATGATCTCGTCCACCGGGAACACAATCCCCACATCCCTCTTGCCAACGTCCTCGGAACTCCGCTTCGACGCAGAGGTAGGGATAAATTCTTCGTCTGGGTCGACTTCTGGTTCCGCGTCGTCCTTTCCCCGACGACGAAAGAGGAACGACCTTCTTCCTCTCCCATAGGTTCCAGAATTCATCGGCTCCTGACCATAAAAGATCCAAACTTGATCTTCGCGGAAATCCCGAAACCAGGCGGTCTCGAAAGAGCCGTAGAGCCGTCCGGAGAAGATTCCATCTGTCTGATACGGCGTCCGGTCCCTCGCGTGGTAGCGGGAGTACGCCATGGCTACTTCGCGCGGATCAGTCGCAGTTCGGGTCGCGGATGATGGTCGAGGTCCCGGCGTGCTTGCCATGCAAACACCAAAAGAGACAATGAGCAGAACTTCGATCGGCCGTTTCGGCAAGATTGCCACGCCGCATAATCCAGCACCAGAGGACCCGCCGAGTCCACCCGGAGCCTGCGAGCCGGTCTGTATAACCAGCCCGATCATCGTAGCCCGCTTCATTGGCGTCGCGACTCTAAACAGCGTCTTCGGTCTGCGTTCGAGGCGCTCCGGAGATAGCCAGGTCCGCAATAACCAGCGGCGGGATTCCTGCTTTCCCTTCGGGTCCGGCGCGCGAGGCGCTGGATGCGCTCCAATTCGGGTCATTCCTGGCCGTCGCGGAGCACGTTCATGAAGCCTTCCCCGTACTTGCGTGCCTTCGCCTCGCCGATGCCATGTGCCCGGAGCAGCTCCCTCTCGCTCTGTGGATTGAGCTCTGCGATTTCGCGGAGGGTGCGGTCGCTGGCGACGACGTAGGGGGGGACGCCTTCGGCCTGGGCGACGCGCAGACGGTGGGATCGGAGCGCTTCGAAGCGGGCGCGCGCGGCTTCGTCGAGGAGGGCGGGGGCGCTTTCGGCGCCGGGCGTTGCGTTGCGCTTGCGGACGATGAACGGGTTGCCCGCGCCGGCGGTTGAGCGGCCGGGCCCGGCGTGGGGGCGGGTGGCGCTGCGTTCGTCGGGCGGGAGCAGGATGCGGGCTTCGCGCTCGCCCTTCATCACGGCGAGGCCCGTGCGGGTGAGCACGATGACGGGGCGGTCGCCGCCGTCGAAGTCGACCCAGCCGGCGGTGACGCAGCGGCGCAGGAGCTTCGTCAGCCAGAGCTCGGAACGGTCGGAGAGGATGCCGAAGGTCGGGGTTCGGTCGAGGCCGGCGCTGCGCAGGCGCGGGTCGTCGGCGCCGCGCAGGAGGGCTTCGGCGGCGGAGAGGCCGTAGCGGCCCTGGAGGCGCGCGACGGCGGAGAGGGCTTTGCGGACGAGGAGGGTGACCTCTTCGTCGCTCTCTTCGTTGCCGGCGGATTCGCCGCGGGCGAGGCGTTCGCAGACGTCGCAGCGGCCGCAGCCGGAGAGGGTCTCCTCTTCGTCGCCGAAATAGCGCAGCACGGCGTCGTGGCGGCAGCTGCCGCCCTCGGAGAAGCGCATCAGCTCGAGGAAGAGCGACCAGCGGTGTTTGGCGGCTTCGATGCTGGAGGGAGTGCCGTCGGAGTCGCCGTCGACGAGGGCGCGGCGGCGGGCGATGTCGCCGGGGCCGACGAGCATCTGGGCGATGGCGTCCTTGCCGTCGCGGCCGGCGCGGCCGACCTCCTGGTAGTAGGCCTCGATGGAGCCGGGCGGGGCGAGGTGGATGACGGCGCGGACGTCGGCGCGGTCGATGCCCATGCCGAAGGCGTTGGTCGCGACGACGATCTCGAGCTCCCCGGCGGCGAAGGCGATGGAGACCTGGTCGCGGCGCTCGCCGGTGAGGCCGGCATGATAGGTCTCGCATTTCCAGCCGTCGGCGACGAGGCGGTCGCGCTCGGCTTCGGTGCTCTTGCGGGTCGGACCGTAGATGATGGCGGTTCCGCGGCCGGAACCGGGGAGGCCGAGGGCTTCGTAGAGGACGTCGTCGACGAGGCGGCGGCGTTCGGCGGCGCTCGACCTCGGCGATTCGCAGCGCGAGGTTCGGGCGGGCGAAACCGCGGACGATCTGCGGCGTTTCGGGCGGCAGGCCGAGGCGGGCGATGATCTCGTCGCGGACGTAGGGGGTCGCGGTCGCGGTGCAGGCGAGCACGCGGGCCGCCGGGTGTTCGGCGAGGACGCGGCCGATCTCGAGGTATTCGGGGCGGAAGTCGTGGCCCCATTCGCTGATGCAATGGGCTTCGTCGATCGCGAAGAGGGGGCATTCGAGGCGGCGCAGCACCTGGCGGAACTGGGGGAAGACCAGGCGTTCGGGCGCGACGTAGAGAAGCTGATAGAGGCCGCGTTCGAGGCCGTCGAGGCGGCGGCCGAGCTCGGCGCCGTCGAGGGTGGAGGCGAGGAAGGTCGCGGCGATGCCGCGGCGCTCGAGGGCGTCGACCTGATCGCGCATGAGCGCGATGAGGGGCGAGACGACGATGGTGGTGCCGCCGAGGACGAGAGCGGGCAGCTGATAGCAGAGGCTCTTGCCGCCACCGGTCGGGGCGACGAGCAGCAGGCGCTGCGCGTCGAGCAGGCCTTCGATCGCTTCCCGCTGGCCTGGGCGGAATTCGGCATGGCCGAGGCGTTCGAGGGCGGAAGCCAGGCGGGCGTCCCGCTCGGGCCCGGGGGAGAGGGGCGCGCTGTCGAGCGTGGGTTGCATGGAGGCCCGCGACGCTAGCACGCGGGGGCGGGATTTCGGGGGCGTGAACCCGGGGATTCGGGCAACATCCGCGGGTTGGCGCGCCTGGGCGCGTGCGGGCGCGGGTCCACGGTCGAATCGATCGGGGCGGGCGTTCGCGGATGCGCCGGCGGCCATCGAGGCCCGCTGGTGAGTCGAGGCGGGGATGAAGCGAGAAGCGAAACGAGAGGAGAACCGGTCGCGATGGTGGAGATGAAGCTCGTCTATGAAGGAGGGCTGCATACGACGGCCGTCCATGGGCCGTCGAAGGCGAGCCTCGAGACCGATGCGCCGGTCGACAATCAGGGCAAGGGCGAGTCGTTCTCGCCGACGGATCTGCTCGCGGCTTCGCTCGGGACCTGCATGCTGACGACGATGGGGATCCTGGCGCAGCGCGAGGGCTGGAAGATCGACGGCGCGCGGGCCCGCGTCGAGAAGCACATGAGTCTCGAGCCGCGGCGGCGGGTCGGGCGTGTCGTCGTCGAGATGGAGATGCCGAAGGGCGTGCCGGGGACGGCGCGGGAGCGGCTGCGGGAGGCGGCGGATCGGTGTCCGGTCGCCTGCTCGATCCATCCGGATACGCAGGTCGAGCTGACGATCCGCTGGGGCGATTGGACGGGCGGCGGGCGCGCGGTGCGCGGAGGGCAGATGCGGCACGCGGTCTACGGCGATGCTTCGGGGCGGGATTCGATCGCGCTCGTGACGGCGCTCGTCGCGAAGGGCATCGACTTCGAGCTGGTCCCGGAGACGCCGGCGCTCGCGTTCGCGCTCGCGGCGCGCGCGGGGCGCGAAGAGGGGCCGTATCTGCGGACGCCGGAGGGCTTCGTGCTGGGCGAGCTCGCGGCGACCCTCGACTATCTCGAGCGGATCCGGCCCGAGCCGGCGTGGCGGCCGACGACGCCGGTGCGGCGGATCTGCGCGCGGCTGCTCGAGGATTGGATCGAGCTCTGGCTGCCGCTCTGGCCCGAGCGTGCGCCGGCGCTGCTCGACGGCATGGCGATTCATCTCGCGGCATCGGGCTTCCTGCTCGGCGACGCGCCGACGCGGCCGGACGGATCGCTCGCGGCCTGGCTCGAGAGCGAGGTCTTCGCCGATGCACGGCTTCGCGAGCGCGTCGTGCGTTTCGCACCGGCACTGCGGCTGTACCCGGAGAGCGTCCGGCGCGCGCGGCCGCGCCCGCGAGCGGATGGGGACGATGCGATTCCGGTTTCGCTGCTGCCGGTCCTCGCGGAGATCGCGCGGGACCAGCTCGCCTATCTCGAAGCGAATCGCGAGGCGCTCGCGGCGGGTGGGGATCGTGTCGTCATCGATCTCGGCTTCGGGCAGACCGTTCTTCCGGCCTGGCCCGAACACGAGGTGCGGCGCGCCGCGATCGCCGCGGAGATCGGAGCGCTCGCCCCGGAGTCGCGCCGCGCCGTGCGGCAGATGCTCGATCCGCTCGGGGCCTGGCGCGGGCTGGCGCAGCCGGGGGTGCTGGCACCGCTCGGCGCCGGAGATCCGCGCGGGCTCTGACGCCGTTCAGGGCCGCGATCCGCTTCGTGCCGGGCGAACTCAGCGCAGATCGAAGAGCAGGAAGGCCGCACCCTCGGTGCTCGCCATCTCGATCGATGCGGCTTGCTCGATCGCGGCGCCGTCGCCTTCTCCGAGCTGCGTCCCGCCGATGGCGAGGGCGCCTTCGAAGACGTGGATCCAGACGCCTCGGCCCGGAGAGGTTGCATGGGCGAGCGCTCCGCCGGGCGCGAGGCGGCCGAGGTAGACATCGGCATCGGCACGGATCGCGACCGCGCCGTCCCGGGGCCGTCCCGCGAAGGCGAGCGTCAGGGCGCTCGCGTCCGCCGCCGGCGGCAGCGCGTGCTCGGCATAACGCGGCTCGCCGCCGTTCGCGTCGGGCAGGATCCAGATCTGCAGCAGATGGACGCGCTGATCGCGGGAAGGGTTGAACTCGCTGTGGGTCACTCCGCTGCCGGCGCTCATGTACTGGAGCTTGCCCGGCTCGATGATGCTGCCGTTGCCCATCGAGTCCTTGTGCTCGAGGCGGCCCTCGATCACGTAGGTGAGGATCTCGGCGTTCTGGTGGCCATGGGTTCCGAAGCCCTGGCCCGGCTCGACGATGTCGTCGTTGAGGACGCGCAGGTTGCGGAAGCCCATGTGGTCGCGGTCGCGGTATTCGGCGAACGAGAAGGTATGGCGGCCGTGGAGCCAGCCGAGCTCGCTCTTGCCGCGGTCTTCGCTCGCGCGCCTGGTGATCTGCATGGGAATCTCCTTCTCGGGCGCGATCGGGGAGATTCCAGCTTGCGACCTTGCGCGGGGGATTGCAACGACCGCCGGAGGCAAGCGGCGCGGCGCGCGGGCTCAGGGGACCGAGCAGGCATCGCCGGGGATCTGCGCGTTCCCGTGGTCGCCGATGCAGGAGACGGGTGCGGCGTGCAGCCGGGACGCGCTCGCGATCAAGAACAGGACGGAGAGAATGAAGCAGGCGACGACGGCGGTGCCCGTTGCCCGGCTCCGTCCGGTCGTCCCGAGAGCGTGGATCGCTCGCATCGAAGCGCGGAATTCCATGTCGATGCTCCTTGCACGAGCCCAAATCGCCGGGCTCGCGAAGAAGGTGCCCCTTGCGGCTCGTCCCTTGTGTGAAGGGCTTCACGCAAGAACGAAAGAATTGCACGGGTGCCGGGGCGAACGGGGACCCACTCTCGATCGCCGGGAACTTCCTACTCGAGACCGGGTCGAGCTGGCGTCCGGTCCATCCACTCGAGAGGAGCTCGCAATGTTCGGTGTCTCGCTTCGGTCCACTCCTTCCCGCCGCACCCTGGCGCGCATCCTGCTCGCCGGCTCGGCCGCTCTATGTCTCGCTTCGTCTGCCCAGGCCCAGATCGTGATCGGCGGCAGCACGATCAATCTCCGCACCGATGCCAACGTGGTCTCGAGCGAGCTCTCGCGGCATCTGCCCGCGAGCGGCGTCCGCAAATACTCCCGTTATGTCGGATTCCTGCGATGGGAGACCGTCCACACCCTCGCGGTCATGGCCGAGACGAAGCAGGGTATTTCGTCCCGGACCTGGAAGAGCGATACGCGCAAATGGTCGGACTGGGTCCACCACGGCAATCCCCTCGGCGCGCCGATCGAGCGCATCTCCGGCAGCGGCGATTCGCCCGGGATCGATACGGGGCTGACGATGATCCCGGGGTTCGTCATCGGCGGGAACGATTGGATGGTTCATCAGGGCGTCGGGCTGCCGACGACCATCCCGACCCTCGAGGTCGACTTCAAGACGGGCCTCCACCAGATCGATCCGATCACGCGGACCCTGGTCGCCGGGCAGTCCGTCCCCAACTTCTCGACGGTCACGGCAGGCGGCTCGTCGGCGCTGCCCGCGAACTTCCGCCATTTCAATCCGCTGACCAGCCTCACCTCGCCCTCGCCGCGCGGTGGCAGCGCAGTCGTGCGCCACGTCTTCGGGACCGGCGTCCCGCGTGGCCATGTGCGCTCCTCCCGCTTCGCGGGCGCGAACATTCCGCTCGTCGAGCTGCGACGCGATCACGACTCGCAGTCTCCCAGCTGGATCAACCACGGCGTTCCGTCCGGTGCGACCGGCGTCGACGTCGGCCCGGGCAGCGCGACCTCGGTGATCCACGACTACCTGAGCGCGCCAAATCCCGTCGATCGCGAGGAGCAGCGCTACGTCTTCGTCTCGACGAATCCCGCCGAGGACGGCTACGGCGACGGGCTGAACGGCGACGTCGTCGCCTATCGTCGGACGAACAGCCAGGGCGACGCCTGGCACAGCCTCGGATCGGTGGGCGGGCTCGTCTACGGTGCGCCCCTCGCGATTCCCTATTACACCGGCGTTCCGATCGCCGGCGGCCTCGGCCGCATCGTGGTCTTCGCGGTCGCCCGAAACGGCAACGGCGACTACGTGTTGAAGTCGCGCTTTCACAACGGACATGGTTGGGATTCGAGCTGGCAGCATTGGGGCGCGCCGGCTTCGCTCGGCGGCGTGAAGTTCAAGCTGACCTCCGCCGTCGTCTATTGGAACGGCGCCCCGAACCAGATGGCGAATCTCCGGATCAGCGCGTTCGGGTACTCGGAGCAGGATTCGGGCCCCGTCGGCCAGCTGATCGAGTTCCACTGGGACGGTGCGAGCTGGCGCTTCGCGGCGCCGCGCACCGCACCGAACGGGCAGACCTTCCGGACGACGCATTCGAGCGTCATCGAGGACGGGACGCGCGATCGCATCGTCGTCGTCGGACGCACGAGCGGCGGCCGGATCTACGAGTTCGCCCGCGAGATCGACGGCGGCCAGGTGGTCTCGGAGACCTGGACGGATCTGTCGTACGAGCCGCTCGTCTTCCGGACCCCGACGTTCTGAGCGACCACCGCGCGCGGGCTGGAACACCAGCCCGCGCCGCCGCGCCGCGGGCCCGCCGCGCGGCAGGCGCCGAGTGAATCGAGCGCGGGGAGGGGCATCCCTCTCCGCGCTTCAGTCCCCCTGCATCGCTGCCGTGTAGACCTGCTCCCCGACGACGCCCTTCGCGACCTCTTCGAGCCAGGGGAATTTCCGGATCGTGTGGCCGCCGTCGACGGTGAGCGCTTCGCCCGTGATCCAGGCCGATTCCGGGCCGGCGAGGAAGCGGATCGCGCGGGCGATGTCGGCGGGCTCGCCTTCGTGCCGGATCGGCTGCTCGGCGAGGAACGATTCGATCAGGGGGCGCGCGCCGAACATCCCGTCGGTCGCACCGGTCCGCGTGAGGCCCGGGCGGACGGCGTTGATCCGCACCCCCTGCCTCCCGAGCTCGTCGGCCGCGACCTTGACGAGCTGATCGCAGGCCGCCTTCGCCGCACAGTAGGCGGCGAGAAACGGTGAAGACATGACGGCCGCCGTCGACGAGACCGCGACGATCGAGCCGCCGCCCTTCTTCACCATCGCCTTGCCCGCGTATTTGAGCAGCAGGAAGATCGGCCGCACGTTCGCATCGATCGTCGCGCTGAAGTCGTCGTCGTCGTAGGCGAGCACCGGGGAGAAATTGCCGCCGCCGGGCACGCTGACGGCGATGTCGAGGCCGCTCGCGCCGCCGGCCGCCGCGACGGCTTCCCGGACCTCCGCGCCGACGAGCCCGTCGACGACGCGCGTCGCGATCCGGTCCTTCGCCTCGGGCAGCGCGCCGACGAGCTGCCCGGCCGCCGCCTCGAGCCGCTCGCGTCCGCGGGCGCACATCAGCACGAACGCGCCGTCGACCGCCAGCGCCTCGGCGGTCGCGAGTCCGATGCCGCTGCTCGCGCCGATCACGATCGCGCGCTTGCCGGCGAGGCTGCCGGGGCCGCCGATGCGGTTGGCGGAGGGAACTCGGGGCTGATCGGGCATGGGGCGCTCCTTGGCAAAGCGTTCGGGGAGGGAGGATCTCGAAGTGGCCGAGCGGGCAGTCTAGCGATCGAAGGGGCGACGGCGCGCGCGGGACGCGGCAGACTCGGGGAGCCTCATCGGGGCGAGAGCCCGATCGGGGCGGTCGCCCGGGAGTCGCGCGCATGCGAACGAGCGTCGTCATCGCCGGCGGCGGGATCATCGGATCGGCCGTCGCCTACTGTCTCGCCGAGCGGGGCTGGCGGGACGTCTGCGTCGTCGATCTCGATCTGGCAGGGATCTACGCCTCGTCGGAGCTGAACGCGGGGGGCGTGCGCGCGACGTGGTGGCAGCCGGTGAACATCGAGACCTGCCGCCAGACGCTCGATTTCTTCCGGGAGCGCCGGGAAGAGTTCGGTTTCCGCGAACGGGGCTACCTCTGGCTCTACGATGATCCCGAGGCGCTCCGGATCGCGCGCGAGAAGCAGACGCTCCAGAACGCCCAGGGCCTCGGCGTCGAGCTGCTCGGTCCCGGCGAGATCGCGGCCCATTGCCCGCTGCTCGATTCGCATCTGGACGAAATCGTCGGCGCGACCTTCTCACCGCGCGACGGGCTGATCAATCCGAACGCCGTGCGCGCCTATTATCGCCGCGAAGCCGAGGCCCTCGGTGTCCGCTTCCTGAACCGCCACTACGTCGACGGCGTCGTGACCGCCCGCGTTCGGGGCGAGAGCGGGGCGCGGCGCGTCGAGGCGATCGACGTGATCGAGGTCGCGGGCGCCGATGCGGCCGACGCCTCGGGCGCGCTGCGCGAGATCCTGACGAGCCATCGCATCGACCGCGGGCGCAGGCTGCGCGAGACGCGCATCGAATGCGAGATCCTGATCAATTGCCTCGGGGCCTGGTCGACGGTCTTCTCGGGCAAGCTCGGGATCCGCGACGTGACCGAGGCCGTGCGGCGCCAGATCTGCCTCGTGGGGTTCGAGCGCGCGGCGCTGCCGGAGGGCTTCGACTTCGATGCGCTCGGCATGGTCGTCGATGCGAGCGATCTCTATTTCCATCCGGAGGGCGGACATGTGCTGGCGGGCTATTCGATCCCCGCAGAGGTGCCCGGCTTCGACTTCGCCTACGACGGCACCGATTTCTTCGAGAGCTTCATCTGGCCCCGGCTCGCCCATCGCGCGTCGGCCTTCGAGCGCTGCGGGCACGTGCGGGGCTGGTCCGGCCTCTACGCCGTGACGCCCGATTGCAGTGGCATCGCGGGGCCCGTCCCGGGCATCGCGAACCTCTACGAAGCGCATTCCTTCACGGGCCGGGGGGTGATGCAGTCGTACGGCGTCGCACGGGCGCTGGCGGAGTGGATCGTCGACGGCGTCTCCTCGAGCTGCGATCTCGCTCCGCTCGGCCGTCAGCGCTTCGCGACGCGCGAGAGCTGGCTGCCCGAGTCGCTCCACATCTGAGCGTCCGAATCCCCGCCGGCCTTCAGCCCGCCCATTCGAACGTCCGGCGCCCCGAGGCGCGCCGCGTCCGCGGTGCGGTCGTCGGGCTGGGTCTGGCTCTCGCGTTCGGCTTCGACGCGCGCATCGTAGTGCTCGATCTCGCGGGCCTGCGTCGCGGCGTCCCAGCCGAGGATCCCGCCCATGATTCGCGCGGCGGCGCGTGCCGCGATCTGGCCGCGATCGAAGGTCTCGATCGAGATGCGGGTCCGGCGTGTCAGCACGTCGTCGAGATGCAGCGCGCCTTCGTGGCTCGCGGCGTAGTGGAGCTCGGCGGCGAGATAGGTCGGGGCACCATCGACGGGCTCGCCGAGCCGCGGATCGGCGGTGATGAGATCGAGCAGCTCCTGGGTTCGCGCGCCGTAGCGGGCGAGCAGATGCTCGACGACGTGGACATGGAGGCCCGTGCGTTCGGCGAGCAGCTCGCGGCGGTTCCAGTAGCCGCGATAGCCGGCGGCGCCGACGAGCGGGATTTCGTCGGTGCAGCAGGGCGGGATCTTCCGATCGAGCGCGCGGGTGGCGACGTCGACGACGTCCTTCGCCATGACGCGATAGGTCGTGTACTTGCCGCCGGCGACGGTGATGAGGCCGGAGACGGATTGGCTGACGGCGTGCTCGCGGGAGAGCTGGCTGGTCGCGGCGTCGTCGCCTTGCAGCAGCGGGCGCAGGCCGGCGTAGACGCCTTCGATGTCCTCGTGGCGAAGGGGCTGGGCGAGCACGGCATTGACCTTCTCGAGCAGGTAGTCGATGTCGCGGCGGCTGGCGGCGGGATGGGCGAGGTCGAGGTTCCAATCGGTATCGGTCGTGCCGATGATCCAGTGGCTCTCCCAGGGAATCACGAAGAGCACGCTCTTCTCGGTCCGCAGGATGAGGCCCGAGTCGACGTGGATCCGGTCGCGCGGCACGACGAGATGGATGCCCTTCGACGCGCGCACGTGGATGCGGCCCCGGCCCGCGTGGTTCTGCACCGAGTCGGTCCAGACGCCGGTCGCGTTCACGATCTGGCGCCCTTCGATCGTGAAGGTCGCGCCCGTCTCGAGGCAGCGCGCCTTCACACCGGCGACGCGGGCGCCGGCGATCTCGAAGCCTTCGGCGCGCACGCTCGAGAGGGTGCGCGCGCCGTGCAGGCGTGCGGTGCGGACGAGGGCGAGGGTGTGGCGCGCGTCGTCGACCTGGGCGTCCCAGTACTGGATGCCGCCGACCATGCGATCGGCGCGCAGGCCGGGAAAGCGCGCGAGCACGCCGCGGCGCGAGAGGTGGCGATGGCGGGGGAGGGCGCGGCGGCCGGCGAGGGTGTCGTAGAGCAGGGCGCCGGCGCCGATGTAGGCGCGCTCCCAGGCGGTGTGCGTCAAGGGGAACAGGAAGGGCACGGGGCGCACGAGATGCGGACAGAGCCGCTCGAGCATCAGCGTCTGCTCGCGCAGCGCCTCGCGCACGAGGCCGAACTCGAGCTGCTCGAGGTAGCGCAGGCCGCCGTGGATCAGCTTCGAGGAGCGACTCGATGTCCCCGAGGCCCAATCGCGTTGTTCGATCAACGCGACGGAGAGCCCGCGGCTCGCGGCGTCGAGGGCGGTGCCTGCGCCGACGACGCCCCCGCCGATCACGACGAGATCGAAGGGCGTCTGCTGCATCGCCGCGAGATCGCTCGCGCGCTGGGCCGGATCGAGTCGTGCCGCGTCCACCTTGGGCCCCCACCGCCGAATGCCGCCGGACGAGCGGCCTCGCGCGGGAAAATAGCCGCTCAGACCTCGAGTGCGGACTGGCTCGCCTCGACACCCCGGCGGATCACGCCTTCGAGCCCCGCATCGAGGCGGTCGAAGGCCACGCCCATGCCCCGCGGCAGGCGCTTCTCGGCCTCGCTGGCCGAGGCGTTGGTATAGACGATGCGGCCGTGCAGGACGAAGCGCGGCACGCTCGAGGACGGCAGCTCGAGATCGATCTCGGCCCCGACGACGAAGGGCCGCGGGGTCACGAAATAACCTCCGGCCGAAGAGAGGGTGTAGCAGCGGACCAGCTTCTCGCGGCCGGCGGCGAAGGCCCGGGTGCGCCATTCCATGGGCGCGCGGAGCTCGCCCCGGGCCGACCGGCGCGCGGCCGGCGTGAGCGCGCGATTGATCTGGAAGCGCAGGGCATGGCGGCCGAAGCGGCCGAAGAGCGCGAGCTCGGCACCGGCTTCGCGCAGGGCCGAGCGCCGCTCCGGGCCGGGCGCGCGACCGAAGACGATGGGAACGAGGCGCGCCGCGCCCGAGCGGACGCGGATCTCGGCGAGCATCTCTTCGAAGGCGTCGGGGACGATCTCGCGCTCGGGCATCAGGAGGACCTGGGGTGCGCTGCGGTGGACCTCGCCCGAGCGGGCGGCTTCCGAGAGGCTCGCTGCCAGGGTGACCTTCATCGGGAGGCCGACGAGCTCCTGGACGAGCGCGCGGCGGAAGGCCGAATCTTCGCTGATCACGAGGGCTGCGCTTCGGGCCGGGAGGCTTCGGGTCGTCGGACTGGCCGCGTGCATCGCTCTTCCTTCTGCCTGGTTCCACGACTCGGGCGGCCGGCCGCGGACGACGGGCTCGCGCGTTCGTCTCGCGCGGCATCGGCGCCCCCGACGGGCGTCTTGAGGCGGTATGCTCCGGCGCCCGTGACCGAACCGAATGATCGATCGACGCATCCGGGCGACGAGCCCGTGACCCAGCGCATCCGTGCGCTCGCGGTCGAGCTCGCCGTCGACCAGCCGGAGTCGCTGCTCTGTGCAGCCAGCGCGCAGGCGATCGGCATCGAGCCTGGAGACGTCCGTGGCCTGCGCATCGCGCGCCGCGCCCTCGACGCGCGCCGCCGCGGCGGTCGGCATGCGCTCCGCTTCGTCTACCACGTCGATCTCGACCTCCCCGCCGAGCTGGTCGCGCCGGCTCTCGACCGCGCGCTGCGCGCGGGCCGCGCGCGGCGGGTCGATCCGCCGGCCCGCTTCGAGCTCCCGGTTCGAGATCCCGCGTGGTCGGATCGGCGCGTCGCCGTCGTCGGGAGCGGCCCGGCGGGCCTCTACGCTGCATGGTGTCTGGCGGCGAACGGGGTGGGTGTCGACCTGATCGAGCGCGGCCCCGCGCTGCGCGAGCGCAGCCACGCCGTCGCGCGATTCACGCGCACGCGCGCGCTCGATCCCGAAGCGAACCTGCTCTTCGGCGAGGGCGGCGCAGGCACCTACTCCGACGGCAAGCTCTACACGCGCACGCAGCACGCCCTCGAAGCGCCGATCCTCGAGACCCTCGTCGCCGCCGGTGCGCCCGAAGCGATCCGCTTCGATGCCCGCGCCCACGTCGGCACCGATCGGCTGCACCGCATCCTGCCCGTCCTGCGCGCGCGCCTCGAGGCGATGGGCGTGCGCTTCCATTTCGGGACGCGGCTGCTCGGATTCGCGGCGGCGTCCTCGCCGCCCCGTGTCCGGGCCCTGCGGACTTCGCAAGGCGAGATTCCCTGCGATGCCGTCGTGCTCGCCCTCGGCCACAGCGCCCGCGACACGATCGCGGTGCTCGCCCGCGAGGGCCTGCCCGTCGAGGCGAAGCCGTTCCAGATCGGCCTGCGCATCGAGCATCCGCAGGCCCTCGTCGACGCCGGTCGTTATGGCGAGGCGCGTGATCCCGAGCGCCTCGGGCATGCCTACTATGCGCTCGTCGCGAAGCCCGCCGGCGACGCGCTCGGGGTCCACAGCTTCTGCATGTGCCCCGGAGGCCAGGTCGTCGCCGCGGTCGCCCAGCCCGGCCTGCTCTGTACCAACGGCATGAGCAACTCGCGCCATTCCTCGCCCTTCGCCAACTCGGGGCTCGTCGTGACCCTCGGGCCGCGCGAATGGGGCGGCGAAGTCTTCGGCGGCTGGCGCTTCCAGGAAGCGCTCGAGAGTGCGTTCTTCACGGCGGGCGGCGGCGACTATCGACTGCCCGCCCAGTGCGTGCCGGATTTTCTCGCCGGCCGCGAGAGCCGCACGCTGCCGCGCAGCAGCTGCAAGCTCGGCACCTCGCCCGCGCGGATCGACGAACTGCTGCCCCCGGCGATGACGCGTTCGCTCGCCGCCGCGATCCGCCGCTTCGACCGGGAGATCCCGGGCTATGCGGGTGGGGATGGGCTGCTCGTGGGCATCGAGTCGCGCAGCAGCGGTCCGCTGCGCATGACGCGGGATCCGGTCGCGCGCTGCTCGACGGGATTCGGGAACGTCTATCCCGTCGGCGAGGGCGCGGGCCATGCCGGCGGCATCATGAGCGCCGCGATCGACGGCGCCCGCAGCGCGTGGGCCCTGCTGGGGCACCGCGAATAGCCATCGCGCCGCGCATCGCCGCCGCCCCGCGCAGGGCCGCTGGGCCGCGAGCTCCTCGCTGATCCACGCCTCTCTCCGGAATTCCGCGATTCTTCGGATCTTCTCCGATCTGCGCGGAAGGCGTGGATCCACTCGCCCCAGATGCTAGTCATGCAATCGCTCATCCGACTTCACCCCGTTCGGTCCCGCCGTCTGGAGTGTGTCGATGCCGGTCGAGCGTGCTGGATGTTTGCGGCGGAAGGCGGAGTGGAAGGCGGAGGGGCGACTCGGTGCGTGGATCGCGCTCTGCTCGGCGATCTTCGTCGCGTTTTTCGGGAGCGGCGTGCCCGCCGCCCTCGCCATGGAGGGGCCGGGCGGCGGCGAGGAGGATCCCTTCGCCGCCTTCCAGGGCGATGCCTCGACTTCGCTCTTCACGGGCGCGGCGGCGGTGACGGTCCCGATCCGGCTGCCGCCGGGCCGCAAGCAGGCGACGCCGGAGCTCGCACTGCGTTATTCGAGTCACGCGGGGCTCTCGTTCGTGGGTCTCGGCTGGTCGCTGCCCCTCGGCGTGCTCGCGCGCGTGACCGAGCGCGGGACACCCTCCTGTCTCGCGCCGGATCCCGAGGCATTCCGCCTGACGCTCTCGGCATCGTCGAACGACCTCGTGCGGGCGGGCGCGGATCGCTTCCTGCTCGAGCTCGACGAAGGGTATGCGGAGGCGATCCCGGATCGCCTCGCGAATACCTGGACGGTCCGGACCCGGGAGGGCATGACCTATACCTTCGGCGCCACCGCCGAGGCGCGTGTCTTCGCCGGCGCGGATCGTTTTCACGATCCCGTCGGATGTGCCTTCACGACCGCCTGGCACGTGACCCGCCTCGAGGATCCGAACGGCAACACGATCGAGCTCGCCTGGGCGAAGGCGGGCAGCTCGCCGATCCCGGCGGAGCTGCTCTACGGGGGCAACGCCGAGGCCGGCATCCCGCATCCCTTCCGGGTCCGGTTCGAGAGCGAGGATCTCGCGGCGCTCGGTCGCCCGATCCTGCGCCGGCTCGCGTCGGGTGTCGACCAGACGCTCGAGCAGCGCCTTCGCCACATCGTCGTCGAGGCGCGCGAGAGCGGAAGCGCCGATTTCGGGGAGATCCATCGCTATTCGCTCGAATACGACGACGGGCTCGATACCGCCGATTTCCTGCTCGCCGCCGTCGAAGCCACGGATCTGCCGCGGCGGAGCTTCCATTATTCGACGCCGAACCCGGTCATCGTCGACGACTTCTCCGAGCCCGTTCCCGACGCGCATTCCCTCGGAACGAGCCGCGATTTCGGGTCGACGCTCGCGCTGATGGAGCTGAACGGCGACGGCCTGCTCGACCGGCTCTGTGTGAGCGGAACGGGCCGCTGGCATGCGGCCTACGGTGCCACCGGGGCGGTCCAGTTCTCGGGGTATACGTCCTGCTCCGGCGCGGGGAACTGGCACGTGCCGAGCATTCCGGGGGTCGATCTCAATCGCATCTCGAAGGTCGTCGACGGGCGCGACGTCTACCTGACCCTCGACCTCGACGGTGACGGCCTGCTCGATCTGGTCCACCGCCCGGACGCATCCGGCTCGATCCACGTCTATCGCGGCGGGTGCACGAGCGGCCGGGACTGCGGCTTTGCCGACCAGTACGAGGTCTGGAACAACCCCCATCCCGGCTCGGATCGTTCGCTTCGCAGGACCACGGCCGGGAATCGCGGTCGCCAGACGCTCCGCGACCTCGTCGACCTGACGGGCGACGGCCGGCCCGACCTCGTGCAGGCGCGCGCGAACGGCGACTGGGACGTCTACCGGAATCTCGGCACGGGCTTCGAGACGACGGCGCTCGTCCTGCCCGCGATCGACGATCTGATCACCTACTCGCCGAACAACGGGGAGAGCGCGGCCGCGGAGCGGCAGCTGATCGACGTCAACGACGACGGCCTCGTCGATCGGGTCCGCGGCGCCGAGCATCGCGATCCGCTCGAGAACAACGATCGCATGCCCGAGCTCTATTTCGGCGTCGGGCCAGCGGGCGAGATCACGGGCCCCTTCGCATTCGGCAGCGGCGTCTATCTCTGCCCGCCGTCCGGCTCGAGCGCCTGGGCGCCGCTGTGCACGGGGGCGAACGCGCTGCCGGCGGGCTGGGCGATCGTCGGGGCGGCGACGGTCCAGCTGAGCACCGGCTCCGGATTCAGCGAGCCGATCCCTTCGCCCGCGCCGTTCTGGGACGACGCCCACGAGACCTCGAATCGCCTGCGCGCTTCGTGGACCGCGTCGAGCTCTCGCGAGACGCGGACCTATCGCGATTTCGTCGACGTCAACGGCGATGGGCGTGTGGATTGGGTCAGCAGCGGCCGGCCCTGGGAGGGGGGCGACGATTGGTACGTGCTCTACAACCAGGGCGATGGCCGCTTCGGCGGCGGTCTCGAAGTCCTCGAGCCGGCTTCGGCGACGCCGGGCGGCGCTCATCTCGGCCGTGTCCGGCCGCTGAGCAGGATCGCGGACGTCGACGAATCCCTCGGCCGATCTTTCCAGCACACCCAGCCCGACGATCGCAGCGATCGCCAGATGATGGTGCTCGACGTCGACGGCGATGGCCTCGCCGAACACGTCCGCGCCTTCGGCCTCGCGGGCGGCGATCGCTGGGCGCTGCGGCGGCTGCGCTTCGAGGACGAGGACGGCCTCCAGACCCGGCCGCTCCTCCTGACCCGCGTCGAGGACGGCACCGGCGGCGTGACGCACTACCGCCACGCACCGAGCACGCGCTTCGTTCCCCCGCCCGAGGTCGCACCGCGCCTTCCCTTCGTGAGCTGGCTGGTGACGGGCATCCGGCGCACCGACGGCCTCTGCGATCTCCCGCCGAGCGATTGGTTCAGCCTCGCGGGCAATCCCTGCCTCGCCGCCGGTCACGAGATCGTCCAGCGCTTCGAGTACGCGGACGGCCTCTACGACGGCCTCGCCCGGGAGTTCCGCGGATTCGGACGGACGCGGGTGTTCGAGGGGCCGGCGGAGACGGGCAGCCTGCGCGAGATCGTCTTCGAGCAGTCGCCGGCACTGCGCGGGAAGGTGGCCTCCGAATCGCTCTTCGCCGGGGGCACCGATCTGCTCTCGCGTTCGAGCTACGACTGGCGAACGGTTCCGGACGGCGTGCGCACGCAGGTCTACCTGCAGGAGCAGCGGGTCGAGGAACACGCCCTCTACGCCGACTTCGGGGATGGCGCGTCCCAATGCGTCGTCCACCGCAACTCGATCTTCCGCCCGGACGGCGCGGCCGATCCGCAGACGCGCATCCAGACGACCTGCTCGATGGCCTGCGCCGGCGCCGGCGAGTCCGACGCGCTCTGTGATCCGGAGCCGCCCGGCAAGAAGCAGATCGATACGACCTGGGCCGAGCCCGTCGCCGGCGCCGCGCGGCCGGTCTGGGATCGGCCCGCGGCGATCGTGACGCGCCATGTCGATGCGAACGGCGCGCTGCAGACGACGGCCGAGGTGTACGACGTCTACGACGGGCTGGTCCACGGCCTCGTCGACCGCGGCCGGCTCACCACCGAAGCCGCGCGCGTCGATACCGGGTCCGGCGCCTTCGCGCTCAAGCTCTTCGGCTACGACGGCGGCGCGCCGTCCGGTCCGGGCAATATCACGTCGATCCACGTCCCCGTCACCGGCGAGGCGCGCGTTCCGACGCGCATCGAGTTCGACGAAGCCTTCGCGCTCCATCCGGTCCGCGAGATCGCCTCGGTCTCGAACGCGGGTGCGTCCGCCGAGCGCCGGGTCGAGAGTCGCTACGACCTCCGGCACGGCCTGCGGACCGAGTCGGTCGGTCTGCACGGCCGCGGCGCCGGCGACGTCGCCGGGGCGGTCTACGACGGCCTCGGGCGGCCGGTCTGCGAGTACGCGCCGGGGACCGTCTGCGGTGCGGCGTCGGGGTTCGGGGCTTCGGTCGAATATCGTTATGCCTTCGGCGTCGCGGGGGCGACGGATCCGCTGGAGCGCCTCTCGACGGTGGAGGTCCGCCGCCGGGAGCCGAACGCGCCCCGGGGCTTCATCGTGACGCGCAGCTACTGGGATGCGCTCGGGCGCGAGCGGCTCGCGACCCAGGAGCAGAACGCCGCGACGTCGGCGGAGCCCGGCAGCCGCGCGGTGCTGCAGGACGTGGTCCTGCGACACGTCGAATACGGCCCGAATGGCAAGCCGGTCCGCGCCTACGAGCCCCATGCCGCTCCGCCTTCGGGCCTCGCGCTCGATCCGCCCGGCGGTGTCGCGGCGGTCGAGACGAGCTACGTGCTGAACGGAAACGCCGCGGGCCTGCTCGATCCCGCCGGCCGCGTCTTCGAGACGATCCGCTTCGACGGCAGCCGCTCCCGCACCTACTACCTCGGGCGTGCGCGCCGCCGGATCGATCCGGATGCCGGAGCCCCGGGCGGTCGCCAGACCGTCGAATACTTCGACGAGCACGGCCGCGTCGTCCTGCGGCGCTCGCTCGAGGGCGCAGCCGTCGAACGGGCGCGCTGGAACGCGCAATACGACGGGCGCGACGCAGTCGTGGCGGAGTGGTTCGGCGGCTCGGAGGCGACCCGCATCGAGCGCACCTACGACCTGCTCGGGCGCGCCGTCGCGACCGACGATCCCGACGCCGGGCACTGGACGGTCCGCTACGACGAGGCCGGCAACGAGATCTTTCGCGACGATCCGAAGCCGGGACAGAGCATCCAGAGCTGTCACGACGGATTGAACCGCGTCGTGCTCCAATGCGTCCGGGCGAGCGACGCGCCGGATCCCGCCCTCTGTGCGTCGGCGGCGCCGGCCTGCACGATGGCCTACCGCTATCGCTACGACGAAGCGACGCCGATCCTCGGAACGCCCAATCGCGGCCTGGGGCGGCTCACCACGATCGAGGGGCCGGACAGCCGCCATCGCCGCGCGTACGACGTGCGCGGCCGGATCGTCGTCCAGATCGACGAGATCCAGGGCGTCTCCGGCGTGAGGCGCTGGGACTGGCGCGCCGACCTCGACCGCCTCGAACAGACGACCTATCCCGACGGCGAGATCGTTCGCCACGGCTACGACGTCGCGGGCCAGCCGTCCTGGCTCGCCCAGGTCGATGCCGCGGGCAATTGGCTCGCCTACTACGTCCGCGAGGTCCTCTACGACCTTCGCGGCCGGCCCCTCGCGATCGAGCACGGCAATACGACCGTCGACGCCTTCGAATACCACGGTCCCGCCGAGAATCACGCCCTCGCGCGCATCAGCAGCCGGAGCCGCTCGGCGACGGTGCTCGATCCGCGCGTGGTCTACAGCGATCTCGACTATCGCGACTACGATGCCGACGGGCGCCTCGTCCGCATCGAAGATGCGCGCGATCGCTCCGGTGCGCTCTCGATGTCCGCCGTGTATGCGTACGACGCGGTCGGCCGCCTGACGAGCGTCGCCGGTGCCCGGCCCGAGACGTTCGCCTACGACGAGATCGGCAACCTGCGCGCGATCGACGGGATCGCCTTCGGCCAGTCGACGGGCGGCGCCGCGCCCCTCGGCCCCCATCAGCTCGACCGCTTCGGCGATCCGTCCGGGCTCCATACGACGCTCGCCTTCGACGAGAACGGTCGGCGCACCGCACGGCGACGCTCGGACGGCAGCGACGATCAGTACTACGCCTACGACGCCTTCGGTGCCCTGCGCGCCCACGTCGTCCGCGGCGAGGTCGCCCTCCTGGGCTACGACCACGAAGGCCGGCGCGTCGTCGAGACGCGGGCGGGCCAGACCCGGCGCTTCTTCGGCCGCCACGCCGAGCAGATCGGCGACACGCTCGTGAAATCGTATTTCCTGGGCGATCGGCTGGTGGCGATGCGGACCTCCGGGCCTGCCGAGGCGGGGGCGGCGGCCGGGCCGCCAGCGGGCGAGGGGATCGCCCGGGGCGCAGTATCGCCTCCGGTCCGGATGGCGGTGCTCGCGTTCGGGGGCCTGCTGCTCATCGTCCCGCTCGGCCGCTCGCGGCGGACGCTCGGGCTCTGCATCGCGAGGAGCGGCGCGCTCGGCTCGAGCCTGCTCGTCGTCGCCCTGGTGCTGCCCGTCGTTCCGCTCGCCGGCTGTGCCGAGCAGGCGGGCATCCGCCACTACCATCTCGACCACCTGGGCAGCCCGATCGCGATCACCGGCGCGGGGGGTGTGCTCGAGCGGCAGTACCGTTATTCGGCCTACGGCAAGGTCCGCCGCTTCGACGGCGCGGGCGAGCCCGCCGCGGCCGATTCGACCAGCCGGCGCGAGTTCACGGGCCATGCGACCGATCCGGGCTCCGGCCTCCAATACGCCGGGAGCCGCTACTACGATCCCGAGCTCGCCAGCTTCCTCACGCCCGATCCGGCCGATCAGCACGCGAATCCCTATGCCTACGTCGGCTGGGACCCGATCAACGCCGTCGATCCGAACGGCGCGGAGATCGCGTTCGTCGCTGCGATCCTGCTGGCCCTCTCCGCCGCGCTCATCGTCGCCGGTGCGATCGTCGCGGGGGTCCAGTCGAGCAGCGCCTCGATCGGATTCCAGACCCTCGGCATCGGCGTCGCGGCGCTCGCGGCGGGCTATGTCGTCGGCCTCGCGGCGCCAGCGGCGGCGACGGCCGGCTGGATCTCCCAGACCTCGGCGGCGGCGATCAATACGTCGATCTCCGTCGCCGGCGCCGGCGCGTCGGTCTACGGGCTCGCGTCGGCGCAGGATCTCTCGGGGACGATCCTGGCGGGCGCGGGGCTCGCGCTCTCGCTGGCCGGCGCCGCCTACTCGATCGGCAGCCTCGCACGGCCGAGCCCGGCGGGCTCGCCAGGTGCCGATGCGGCGCCGCCGGCGAGCGGGGATTCCGCCTCCGAGGCCGGTGGCGTCGTCCGCACGGCGATGTCGCCGAGGACCGCCCAGCGCTATGCGCTCGAGGCGCAGCGCCGGATGCTCGAGCTCGCGCAGCAGACGGCGCTCGCGAAGGTGCATGCGGCCATCCGCGACATCCGGGCGCAGTACCTCGGCCGCGAAGGCATCGACGTCTTCGCGGAGGTTTTGATCGAGGGGCCGCGTCTCCCGCATCCGACGCGGGTCTTCGGGCAGCATCTGCTGCCGAATCGCGTGGAGGTCACGCCGGTCGTCGTCCCGGCCGGCCGCGGTCCGACGCCGACCCTGCTCCCCGCGGTGCCGTGGGATCGGTTCCGGTTCCACGAGTTCGTTCCCGTCCTGCGCGACGGCGTCCCCGTCGAGGCGCGTTGAAAGGAGCCCGTGATGTCACGTTCGTTCGACTGGCTCGGCTTCGGATCGCTCACGGTGCTCGCCGCACTCTTCGCCCTCGCGATCACGCTGACGGCCTGCGAGGAAGAGCCGGCGATCACGCTCCGGCCCGTGGCGCTGGTCGATCCGGCGCCGGCGGATCCGTTCGATACGGATCCGCTGCTCGCGCCGCCCGCGCTCGACTGCCCCGCCTGCGCCCTGCGGCGGATCGAGCTGCCGGGGGGCGACGTCGTGACGGTGCGCGTCGATCCCGAGGCGCTGCTGCGTCTCGCGCCCGCCCGGGTCGAATCCGTCGAGCTCGCCGTCGAGGCCGCGGCGGAGGGAGGCGGGCCCGTGCGCTATGCGGTCCATGCCGTGCTCGACGAAGCCGGGCGCGAGGCCTGGCTCGGCTTCGCCGTGGCGCATGCGCGGCAATTCGTGCTGGTCGAGATCGGGGAGCGGCCGGTGGATCTCGTGCGGCCCCTCGGCTGGGCGCGCGGCGTGCGGATCGGCGTCTTCGAGGACGAGGCGGCGCGGGCGGCGTTCGTGCGGGATCTGCCCTTCGTGCGGCGGCCGGCGTCGAGGGCGACGTCGACGGAGCGGGAGGCGCAGCGGGCGCCGTGAAGCGCCGGCTTCAGAGCGTGATGCGCGCCGTGCCGACGACGGGCGTCTCGCCGCGCTCGTTCTGGAGCATGAGGTCGAGCTCGATCACGCGCGCGGCTTCGTCGATGTCGGTGACGACGCCGCGGGCGACGGGCTGCGAGTCGACGAGGACGGTCGCGCGGAAGACTGTGTCGACGGAGAGGACCTCGGCGTTCGGGAGCCAGCGATGGATCAGGGCGACGAGGATGCCCTGGCTCATGATGCCGGGGACGATCGCGCCCGGCAGGCCCGCGGCGCGCGCCTCTTCGTGGTCGATGAAGCGGCCGGCCATCATCGAGGCGGCCTGCGCGAAGCGCTTCACGTTCGCGAGCGAGACGTCGGGGGCGAAATCGGGCAGGGATTCGCCGAACTCGATCTGCTCGAAGGCGCGCGGCGCGGCCTGGTTCGGGGAATTGGTCGGGGTATCGGTCGGGGTATCGGTCGGGGCGCTCACGGGTTCATCTCCCGCTGGACGAGGCGCCAGTCGACGGTCGCGAGATGGCGGTTGCCGCGGCCGTAGAAATTCATGCGGTGGACGATGAAGAGCATGCTGCCGCTGCGGCCGGTCTTCTCGTAGATGTCGGCGATCTCGCTCTTGCCCGTGATCTTCTCGCCGGCGCGAACCGGAGCATGGACGACCACGGATTTGCCCGCGTCGAAGCAGCGCTGCATCTCGACGGGGAAGTCCTTCGGGAGCTGGCGCGTGCCGTGGATGCGCGTCGGGTAGTTGGGGACCGCCTGGAAATCGGGATGGGCGGGATCGGTGAATTTCGGATCGGTCTCGCCGCAGGCGAGGGCGAAGTCGACGAGGGAGGCGGCGTCGACGTCGAGGTCGATCTCGTCGAAGACGGAGCCGGTGAAGCGGGCTTTGATCTCGGCGGCGTTCATGAGCGGGACTCTACGCGAGCGCGTCCGGCGCGGCGACCCGGCAGGCGTCGAAGCGGCCCGCGCCGAGGGCGGCGACGAGCGAATCGATGTCGCGAATCGGATCCTCGAAGCGCGTCGCGCAGCGGCCGATGTGGCTCACGATGTGGGAGTCGGAGCCGCCGATGCGGCGCCAGCCCTCGCGTTCGGCGAAGCGCTCGGCGAGCTCGTTTTCGCCTTCGCGGCTGCCGCCGTTCAGGGTCTCGACGATCGTGACCCCGGCGACCGGGCCGCGGGTCTCCCAATGGGCGCAGAGCCCGACCTTCGGCCGCCCCGGATGGCAGGGCACGGCGACGGCGCCGCAGCGCTTCGCCGCCTCCAGCACGACCTCGAGCCGG
This sequence comes from Myxococcota bacterium, assembly GCA_041389425.1. Classification (GTDB taxonomy): domain Bacteria; phylum Myxococcota_A; class UBA9160; order UBA9160; family UBA4427; genus UBA4427. The sequence continues at coordinate 104,852 of JAWKRX010000002.1, read as the reverse complement.
TTGTCGATGCGCGCGAAGTCGAAGGCCGCGCGCAGGTCGTCGTTCACGCCGAACACGAGCACGTGGCCGTATTCGGTCTCGACCTCCGAGGCCTTCAGGATGAGCAGGCCGTAGCGATCCTCGAGCGCGCGGTAGTCCGAGGCGTCGTCGAACTGGCGATGCTCGGTCAGCACGAGACCGGCGAGCGGGAGCTTCCGGCGCTCGATCCACTGGCAGTAGTTCTCGACCTTGGCGCGCCCGTCGTCGGAGGCGATCGAATGCGAATGGAGATCGAGGATCATGCGGGCCGGAACCTCGGCACCGCGAGCGGGGCGTCGATCGGCGTTCCGCCGCGGGGATCGGCGTCGACGGGCACGAACTCGACCCGCACGCGCATGCCGATCGAGACGTCCTCGGGCGGGCAGCCGACGACGTTCGTCAGCAGCTGCGGGCCTTCGTCGAGGGCGACGTAGGCGACGACGTAGGGAACGGCCTCGCGGAACTCGGGCATCTGGTTCTGGCGCACGACCGAACAGGTGTAGACGCTGCCGAGCCCGCTCGCGACGAAATGCTCGATCGAATCCGAGAGGCAGGAGACGCAGAGCCCGCGCGGCCGGTGCTGCACGGTGCCGCAGTCGCGGCAGCGCTGGAGCACGAGCTCGCCGCGGCCTGCGCCCTCCCACCAGGCGCGCGATTCCCAGTCGACGACGGGTCGTTTGTACTTCGGATCGGGCTTCGCGGGGGTCGGGTTCGTCACGGCGATTCCTTGGAGATTGGGGCGGCCTGCGGCGCGTCAGTCCTTCGAGAGGATGAGCGTGCAGCCGCTGTGCATGAGGCCGAGGTAGCCGCCGGTGCCATGGGCGAGGGCGATCTCGGCGCCCTCGACCTGGCGCGCGCCGAGGCCGCCGCGCAGCTGCCGCACGGCCTCGATCACGAGGAAGATCCCGCGCATGCCGGGATGATTCGAGGAGAGGCCGCCACCGTCGGGATTGACGGGCAGGCGGCCGCCGAGGCCGAGGGCGCCGTTCTCGACGAAGGCGCCGCCCTCGCCGGGCTTGCAGAAGCCGAGGTTCTCGAGGGTGACGAGGACGGTGATCGTGAACGAGTCGTAGATCGTGCAGAAGTGGATGTCGGCGGGCGTCATGCCGGCCATGCGGAAGGCGTCGGCGCCGGATTGCTTCGCGGCGACGGTGAGCAGGTCCGGCGAGCCGATCTCGCGGTGGGCGACGGCCTCGCCCGAGCCGCGCACGACGATGGGCCGCCGGCGCAGATCCTTCGCGCGCTCGAGGCTCGTCACGACGACCGCGCCGCCGCCGTCGCTGATGATGCAGCAATCGAGCAGATGCAGCGGGTCGGCGATCAGTCGGCTGGCGAGGACCTCGTCGCGGGTGATCGGCCGCTGCATCTTCGCGTGGGGATTGAGGCTGGCATGGTGGCGGGTCGAGACGGCGATGTCGGCGAGCTGCTCGGGCTTCGTGCCGTATTGATGCATGTGGCGCGCGGCGACCATCGCGTAGGACGAGACGAGCGTCATGCCGTAGGGCGCGACGAAGGCGGCGCCCGGATCGCGGCCGCTGGCGTCGCCGGTGCCGATCGCCATCGCGTCCGAGGCGGCCTTGCTGCCGTAGAGGATGAGGGCGACCTCGCAGAGGCCGGCCGCGATCGCGGCGCCCGCATGGGCGACGTGGCCGACGAAGGAGGAGCCGCCGATGTTGTTGCCGTCGAAGAAGCGCGGCTTGATGTTCAGGTACTCGGAGAGCTGGACCATGCCCATCGCGCCCATCGTCATGGACGCGCCGAGAATCCCGTCGACGTCGGCGAGGGTGAGGCCCGCATCGGCGAGCGCTTCCCGCGCGCATTCGGCCATGATCTGCAGCTCGGTCTTGTCCGGCGCATAGCGGCTCTCGTATTCGTGGACGCCGGCGATCGCGATCTTGCCCGAGATCGTCATGCGGCCTCCGATGCGCCCGCCAGGCGGAGGATCTCGCGCGCGAGCTCGGCCGGGCATTCGAGCGGGAGCAGGCTCGCGCCTTCGCGGACGGTCTCGCAGCGCGCGCCGAGGCGCTCGGCGAGGCCCTGCGCCGCGGTGCGATCGGCTTCGGGCTCGGCTTCGCCGCAGGCGATCAGGGTCGCGACGGGGGCCTTCGTGCGCAGGGCGTCGCCTGCGTTCGCTCCGGCGCTGCCTTCGTCGCCGCGCGCGAAGGCGCGGCAGGCCTCGAGATCGACGAGGGTCGCGCGCGGATCGGTCTGGATGCTCTCCATGTAGAAGCGCTGCATGCGCTCGCGCGGGGCGCCGGGGGCGAGGCGCGCGGCGTCGAAGGGGCGCGGGGCGCGGCCGAGGGTGACGCTCCGCATCGTCTCGATGGCTTCGTCCCGGAGGCCGAGGGCGCGGCCGGTGGCGCATAACACGAGGCCGGAGACGGACTCGGGCGCGCGCCGGGCCCAGTCGAGGGCGACGAGGGCGCCCATGCCGTGGCCGACGAGGATCGGCCGCTCCGCGCGGCACCAGGCAGCGACGCCCCGAGCGCACTCGCTCATCGCCTCGATCGAGGGGAGCGCGTCGAGGCCGCCGGAGCGGCCGTGGCCCGGCAGATCGAAGGCGAGGGCGCAGGCTTCGTCGCCGATCGCGGCGAGCAGGTCGACGAAGATCGAGCTCTGCAGGCCGGCGTCGTGGAGACAGACGACCGAGCGGCCCGAGCGGCCCGCGGGCGGGCACTCGGGCAGCGTCGACGCGCCCGTGTGTCGCAGCAGGATCGGGAGGCCGCCCTGGCGGACGTATTTCTCCGGCATGCGTTCTCCTCGGCGATCCGTCCGGCCCGCGCAGCGCGCGCCCGGGCGGGCCGATCGCTCAGGCCTTGGGCGGGCCGGTCGGCACGTCCTTGAACGCGAGCCCCTTGTCGGCGCGGGCGTCCGGCGGCAGGCCCAGTACGCGCTCGGCGATGATGTTGCGCAGGATTTCGTCGGTCCCGCCCGCGATGCGCAGACCCGGGAGCGAGAGGTAGCGCTCCTGCCAGGCTGCGGCGGCCGGCGCAGCCTCGCCCCGGAGCGCGCTCGAGGTGCCCGCCATCTCCATCGCGAACGAAGCGGCGTGCTGCTGCAGGACGGCACCGACGAGCTTGCTCATGCTCGCTTCCGGGCCCGGAGTCTTGCCCTGGGAGAGGGCGGAGAGGGTCCGAAGCGAGGTGTATTTCAGGCCGCGCGCCTTGACGACGAACTCGGCGATGCGCTCGCGGACCTGGCGATCCTCGCTGGCGGGGCGCCCGTCGATCTCGAGCTCGTCCATGAAGCCGACGAGATCCTCGATCGCGCCGACGCCCATGCCCGAGCCGATCGACATGCGCTCGTTCATCAGGGTCGTGATCGAGACGGCCCAGCCGTTGCCGACGCCGCTGATGCGCTGATCGTCGGGGATGCGGACGTCGCTGAAGAAGACCTCGTTGAAGCCCTGGCCGCGATTGATCTGGGTGATCGGCCGGATCTCGATGCCGGGCGAGTGCATGTTCACGACGAAGAAGGTGAGGCCTGCGTGCTTCGCGACCGCCGCGTCCGTCCGCACGACGAGGATGCCCCATTCGCAGATCTGCGCGCCGGAGGTCCAGATCTTCTGGCCGTTCACGACCCACTCGTCGCCCTGCTTGACCGCGCTCGTGCGCAGGCCCGCGAGGTCCGAGCCGGCGGACGGCTCGGAGAAGAGCTGGCACCAGATCTCCTCGCCGGTGATCAGCTTCGGAATCCAGCGCTGCTTCTGCTCGGGCGTGCCGTGGGTGAGGATCGTCGGGCCACACATGCCGATGCCGATCGAGAAGACGTCGGGCGGCGTTTCGAAATTCGCCTGCTCCTGGCCCCAGATCGCGTTCTGGATCGGGGTCGCTCCGCGGCCGCCGTATTCCTTCGGCCAGGTGATGCAGGCCCAGCCGGCCTCGGCCTTCTTCTTCTGCCAGGCCTGGGATTGCTTGACGATCTCGGGCGTCAGGTCCTCGCCGCTGATCGTCGGGGTCATCGAGGTTCGCGGGCGGGCGTTCTTCTCGAGCCAGGCGCGGGCCTCGGCGCGGAAGGCGGCTTCGTCGGGGGTGTCGTTGAAGTCCATCGTGTTCTCCTAGGCGGCCTTCTCGGCGCCCTTCTTCGTCGCGTTCTTCTGGATCGCGTTCTTCTGGATCGAGAGGCGGTCGATCAGGAGGTTCTTCCAGTATTTGGGCGTGCCGAGCAGGCCGGCGAGCTGCTTCGCCCGGCGGTAGAAGAGATGGCAGTCGTACTCCCAGGTGTATCCGACGCCGCCGTGGAATTCGATCATCTCGATCGTCGTCTTCTCGAAGGCGTCGGCGGCGGCGATGCGCGCGAGGCAGGCCGCGACCGAAAGCTCGGCATCGTCGTTCGCGAGGGCCCAGGCGGCGTAGTAGGCGTTCGAGCGCGCGATCTCGATCTCGCACCAGAGATCCGCCATGCGGTGCTTGATCGCCTGGTTCGCGGCGATCGGCTTGCCGAAGGCATAACGACCGACGATGAAGGCGCGCGTGATCTCGAGGGCGCGGTCGGCGCCGCCGATCTGCTCGAAGGCCGTGAGCACGGCGGCGCGATCGAGCAGCCGCGCGATGGCGGCGGCATCTGCGCCGGCGAGCGGCTCGCAGCGGGCGCCGTCGAAGCGGATCGTCGCCTGGGAGCGGCTCGGGTCGAAGGACTCGAGCGGCTTGCGCTCGATGCCCGCGCCGGCGAGGTCGACCAGATAGAGGCCGGTCGCACCGTTCTCCTTCGCGGCGACGATCGCGAGGCTCGCGACGTCGCCGTCGGCGACCGGCGACTTCAGGCCCGAGAGCTTGCCGTCCTTCACGCTCGCGGTGATCGCCTCGGCGGCGTTCTGGCCGGGCTTCTCGGTGAGCGCGAAGGTCCCGATCGCCGAGCCGCTCGCGAGCTTCGGGAGCCAGGCGGATTTCTGGGCGGCGCTGCCGTGGCGAAGGATCGCCTCGGTCGCGACGAAGACGCTCGGGCCGAAGGGGATCGGCGCGAGGGCGCGGCCGACTTCGTAGGCGATCATCGCGAGCTCGAGATGGCCGAAGCCCGCGCCCCCGAACTCCTCGGGGATGACGGCGCCCTGCCAGCCCATCTCGGCCGCGCCCTTCCAGAGCGCGGCGGCGTAGGGCTGATCGCTTTCGAGGATCTCGCGGCAGGTCGAGAGCGGCGAGTGCTCGGCGAGATAGTCGCGGGCGGTCTGTTGGAGGAGCTTCTGCTCGTCGGAGAAATCGAAATTCATGGGGAGGCCTTTCTCTCTTCTCTCTTTTCTCTCGCGACCCGTTCGTCTCGCTACCCGGTCTCGTCGCGCTCGTCGGAGGCCGGTGCCGGCAGACGACCGGAGCCTCTCGGGCGGCGGCCCGGAATTCGGTGCGCGGTCGGATCGAAGGGGATCAGCGTGAGCGGGTCGTGTCGTCGATCACGGCCTGCTCGCGCCCTGGCCGCCAGAATCGCCGAATTGACGATCGTGTCAACGTGCAGGCCGGGGCAGGCGCTAGGATCGCGCGGCGTGGATTTCGCGGAGGACCGATCGTGAGGAGAAGGGCGGGGCCGGGTCCCGTGCGCGGGGCCGGTCACGGCCCGGACGCCAGCGGCCGGACGAGTCGAAAGAGCCGGCGAGGGCGGGGGTGCGAGGGATTCGTGCTCGCCTTGATCGCGGCCGCCGCGATGGCCGGGCTGCCGGATCCGGTGCTGGCCCAGGGCGTCGGAGGCGAGCTCGGCGTCGAAGCGACGGAGAATCTCGTCCGGCAGGTCCACTTCGAGGGACTCCCGGAGGCAGAGGCCGCACGCATCGGTGCCGCCGGGGTCGCGCGCCTCATCGAGATGCTCGGCGATCCAGCCGAGACCCGGAGTCATGCCCGCATCCTGTATGCGCTCGGCATCGTCGGCGGGCCGGAGGCCTACGCCGCGATCACGGCCTGGGCCGCTTCACAGCCGACTTCGGGCGAGATCGATCGCGATCGATTCCGCGCCTGGCAGGCGCTTCCCTTCGCGCTCGGCCGGCTCGCGCCGCGCGATCCGCGTGCGCTGAACGCGCTCGCGGCCTGCTTCGAGGCGAATCCGCCGGGCTGGACCTTTCGTCATTTCGACGGGGCCCGCCTGCAGGCGATCGAGCGCCGGGCAGCGGCGGGCGCCCTCGCGGAGACCGGTCTGCCCGAAGCGCAGCGCATCCTCGATGCGGTCGAACGCCGCGGCGCGGATCCCGCCCTCGTCGGCCACGTGCGCGCCGTGCGCGCCGAAGCCGCGCTGCGGGCGGCGGGAGGTGCGCGATGAAGGGGCACCTGCACGCGATGCATTCCCTCGCCCGGCGAGCACTCGGCTTCTTCCTCGTTCTCTGCCTTGCTGGCGCCCTCGCCGCGAGTCGTGCCGAAGCGGCGCCGGAAGTCGATCTCCACGAGCTGACCTGGTACGTCCACGTCGATCTGATCGATGCCGGCGCGGGCCGCGACCTCGCCTACTGGCAGGGCGTGATCGACGCCGCCGTCGCCAGCGCCAATGCCCTGGTCGAAGGCCGGCAGGGCCCGTTCGACCGCGCCTGCTGCGCGCGCCTCGAGCGGGCGGCGGCGGTGGCGACCTTCGGGTCGCCCGGCGACGGCCGCGACGTCCTCGACTCCCTGTCGGACCAGAACTTCTTCAATTCGGCGGGCGGCGCCGGCTCGAACGCCTTCCTGATCGACAGCATGACCTACTGCGGAGGCTCCGCGCCCTCGGCGATCGGCTGCGCCGAGCGGCCGGGCTGCGATGGCAACGGCAACGACGATCCGAACCTCTGGATGGTCGTCACCGTCGACGCCTTCGACGACGACGTCCTCGCCTCGGTGACGGCCCATGAGCGCGGGCACAACGCCTGCCTCGTGCACGTCGCCGACGCCGAATGCCAGGTCATGCAGGCCTCGGTCTTCACGCCGGGCCAGGGAACCTGTCTCGCCGCCAGCGAGTGCACGAACTTCCGAGCGGCGCGGACGACGAGCTCGAGCGGCGAGTCGTGCAGCTGCCATACGGATGCCGGCGCGATCGAGCCGGATCAGACACTCTGCTCCAACGCGCCCGTCGGCCTCTGCTCGGGCGGCCTGTGCGGCACGGGCAGCACCCTCGGAACGGCCGGCGTTCGCCTGATCGCCGCCGCCGCACCGGGGACCGCCGCCGGCGGACCCCCCGACGATGCGCTCGAGATCTCCGCGCTGGCGGGCCATTGGTCGACGCTGGGCCCCTTCGCGCCCACCGCCGACGATGTCCGCGCCCTCGAATGGGCCGACGACAGCGCGACCCTCTACGGTGTCGTGCCCACCATCGGCGACGATTCGATCGTCACGATCGACCCCGCGACGGGCCAGATCCTCGCGACCGTCGGCGCCCTGGCGAACGGCACCGAGGAGATCGTTTCGATGGCGTACGACCCGGGCCCGACGAGCGCGCCGGGGGACGACCGGCTCCTCGTCTTCGAGGTCGGGGGCGCGACCGGCGAGCTGCGCGCGATCTCGCCCGCCTCACCGTCTTCTTCGACGCTGCTCGGATCGCTGATCTGGACGCCGGCCGCCCTGTTCACGGGCCTCGCCTACGACAGTCTCCACGGCCGGCTCTTCGCGGCGACGCCTTTCGGCCCCGACGGCCTCTACGAGATCGATCTCGAGAGCTGCCCGCCCTCACCGTGTAATGCGAATCAGGTCGCCGGCGCCGGACTTTTCCGGGAAGACGCGAGTCTTTCGTTTTCGCGTTCGAGCGGGATGCTCTACCTGGTCGGCACCGCCTTCGGCGGCGAGCGAACGTTCTACGACGTCGTCGATCCGACCACCGGAACCAGCGTCGAGACCCTCAGTCTCGACACGTTCACACCGGCCGGATTGGCAGCCGTACCCGAACCGAATTCGACGAACTCGTGGCTGGCAGGTGTGTTGGGTGTGATCGTCGCCTATCGTGCGCGCCACACGGAAATTCTTCGATCGCGGGGGTGACGAGCGTCGCCGCCCGGTGATCGAGGGGAGCGGAGGGAATCAAGATGCGAATGCTCGGTTGGAAGGCGATCGGTGTGGTTTCGCTCGGTCTCGCCCTGGCAGCCCTGGTGGGCTGTGGACAGGACGACAAGGGCGGTGCGCAGTCGGCGACCGACGCGATGAAGGAAGCCGCGGGCAGCGTGGCGGCGCAGGCCCAGGACGCGGCCGATGCGGTCGGCGAAGGGGCAGCGGATCTGAGCGCCGAGGCGCAGGATGCGGCAGCGGCGGCCGGTGAGATGGCCGGTGATGTGGCGACTTCGGCCGGAGCGGCCCTCGAGCAGGCCGGCGAGGATGCGTCGGCAGCGGTCGACAAGGCCGTGGATGCGGCAGCAGTGGCGGCCGACGAGGCGAAGGCCAGCGCAGAGGGCGCCGTGAGCGACGCGAGCGCGGCGGCGAACGAAGCGGCGGCCTCGGCGGCGGCGGGCGCGGCGGACGCGCTCGATTCGGCGGCCAGGGAAGCGGATGCTGCGGCCAAGGCGCTCCAGCAGGCCGAGTAGTCCGGCGCAGAACGCGGGCTCCGTACCGGCTCGCCGCGGCGAGCTCGTGGAGCCGACAGAACCGACCGGCGAGGCAGCTCGGCTGCCCGCCGGTCGGTTCTTTTTTGGGCGTGGATCAGCCCGACCCGCCGGAGACGGGTGCACACGCTTCGCCCGCCACCGGCGGCGCCCCCGCGACCGCGGGCAGCACCCGCGCACCCGCGCTCTCCAGCAAGGCCGGTCGGGGCATCGGCGGCATCGGCGGCTTCGCGCGAGCGTCGAGCCATTCGAGCGAGGCGAGCAGCACGAGGAGCATGACGGCGATCGCGGCACCCGCCGCCGCGTTCCACGCCAGATACTCGAGCCGGGGGCTGAATCCGGTCCGGGCCGTGCTTCGTCGTTCCATCGCTTCGTCCTCTTCGTTCGCTGCTTCGGGACGGCCCGGCCGAGCGGGCGGTCCCTGCGTTCCTCGAGGCCCCAAACGGCGAGAACCCCTCCGGCCGTCTGGGGCGGGAGGGGTTCTCGTGGTTCTGGCTCTGCGTTTTCGACCCTTCGGGTCCTGCGGAGCTTCGAGGTCTTCGGCTCTTCGCTTCAGTCGACCTCGTCCATGGAGTCCATCTCCCTCTTTTTTCCGTCGCCGCGCGGGGCAAGCGACCCGACGCGATGGGCGTCGGCGGCCCAACGCGTACACGTCCGCTTCGTCCCGGCGAGCGGGGCGGCAGGCCGCATGGCCTGCAGCGCGGCGTGCCGGGCGAACGCGTGCGTGTTGCGGGGATCGAAGGCGGTCACGGGAGTGGGCTCCATTCGGATGGCTGCGTTTGTATCGGTGATCGCGCGGAAAGTCAAAGCGGGAATTCGCGCCCAGCGCCGCGAAAGGCGATGGATCGGCGCAGAGGCGCCGCGCGGCCATCCTGGGCCGGGCGCCTAGGGGAGCATGCCCGGCTGGACGGGGATCTCGGTGACGGCGATGTGTCCGGAGAGGCAGACGTCGATGTCGTGCCCGCTCCGGCGCGGGCGGCTGTGGTAGTCGCTGACCCAGTGGAGGGCGCCGTCGCGGCGCTCGTAGTCGAAGGCGTGGGGGCTCGGATCGAGGGCGCAGAGCACGATCTCCTGATCCCACGACTCGTCCGCGGGATGCGGCAGGTTGACGTTCCAGAACGTCCCGGGCCGCGGCGGCCGCGCGCGCAGGAACTCGAAGACGCGGCGCGCGCGGCGGGCCGTCGCCACCCAGTCGATGGCGCGATGGCGCCCGGCGTACTGAGAGATCGCGATCGCGCTGTAGCCGAGGATCGCTGCCTCCCGGGCAGCTGCGGCGGTCCCCGAGATGTAGGTGTCGACGCCGAGATTGGCGCCGTGGTTGATGCCCGAGACGAGCCAGAGGTCCGGAGCGCGCGCGGCCTCGCCGAGCTCGGCGCGGGCGAAGGCGGCTTGACGCGCGAGGGCGACGCGGGCGCAGTCGGCGGGGGTCCCCGTGAGCCCGTAACGGCCCGGGCCGACGGCCTCGAGCTGCATCGGGACGTCGGTCGTGACGGCGTGGCCGACCCCGCTCTGGGGCCCGGCGGGCGCCACGACCAGACAATCCGCGAACTCGCGCAGCACCCCGTGCAGGGTCGCGAGGCCATCGGCGTGGACACCGTCGTCGTTGCAGAGAATCAGCGGCAAGCGAGCCTCTCCCATGGCATGCCCCCGATCCGAAAGCGTCCGCCTCCGGGCAGAGGGCTGCGCGGCGCTGCGCAGGCGCCGACTGCCCGGGCGCTGCGGGTGCCTTGCCGCCGGGCTGCGGCGGGCCCGCGCGCCCGATCGGAAATGCGTCTGGATCGACGGGAAATCACTTCTTCTTCGAGCCGAGAGGACGATAGCCTTGGCGTCTTGCGGAAGAGCCCCCGAACCATGAATCGCGGATCCTATTCGACCGAGCAGATGATCGCGCTGCACGGCTTCTTTGCCGAAGGCGCAGCCGTCGGCGAATCGCTGCTCGCGGAGCTGAGCGGCTGTGCGACCGAGGTCGAGGTCGCCGAGGTCCGCTGCACGGTCCTCGACGAGTTCGGCGATCGCGGGCTGCGCGCGGGCGACGACCTCGTGGCGTCGGTGATGGGCCGCATCGAAGGGGGATTCGCCGGCTCGCTCTGTCTGGCGCTCGAGCCCGAAGATGCGCTCGTCTGGTCGACGACCGGCGATCGCCCCGATCCGCTCGCCGCCTTCCTCGCCCTCGGTCGCGGACTGCTCGAGGGCGTGGCGACGGCGCTCCAGGAAGTGCTTCGCAGCCGGGTTGCGCTCGTCGACGCGAGGCTCCGGGAGGACTCCGAGCCCTGCCTGCTCGCCGGGACCCACGCCCCCGCCGATACCCTCGTCGTCTCGGCCCGCCTGCGCATCGAAGCCCGCGACGAGACCCTCGGCGGCGTCGTCCACCTGCTGCTCGAGCCCAAATCCTTCGGCCGGCTGCTCGCCTCGCTCTCCGCGCCGATCCACTGATCCCCGCCTCGCGCGCCGGCGCCGGTCGGGGCTACGTTGCGCTCCATGGCGATCCTCCTGATCAGGCACGGCGAGACCGCCGGCAATCGCAATCGCATCGTGCAGGTCCCCGAGACGCCGCTCTCGGAGCGCGGACTGCTGCAGGCCGAGCAGCTCGGTCGCCGGCTCGCGGCCGAGCCGATCGCCGAGATCTGGTCGAGCCATCTGATGCGCGCCCATCAAACGGCGCAGGCCATCGAGCGCACGACCCGCGCGCCCCTCGCGATCCATGCCGACCTCGAGGAGCGCAACTTCGGCGACCTGCGCGGAACGCCCTACTCCGAGCTCCAGGTCGATCCCTTCGTCGCGAACTTCGATCCGCCGGGCGGCGAGGGCTGGAACGCCTTTCATGAACGGGTCGACCGGACCTGGGAGCGGATCGAGCGCCATTGGTACGACCAGTACGCGCGCCCGGGACGGGCCGGGCATCTCGTCATCGTGAGCCACGGGCTCTTCCTGCGCTCGCTGCTCGAGCGGCGGCTGCTCACGGCGGAGCTGCTCGCCCGCTTCGGCGACGGCGAAGGCCGCGTCACGATCGGGAACACCGCCGTGACCCGCGTCGCCCCCGCCCCCGCGCTCGGCGCGGTCCATGCGATCGAGCTGCTCGCCTGCATCGCGCATCTCGCGGACGACGCCGCGACGCCCGCGCCCCGGAACGGTCAGATCTGAGCCGACGCCCGCGGCCGCTTCGACGTCCGATCAGGCGGCTTCGAGCGCGACCTCGACCATCACGAGCCGCGCGAGCGCACGCGAGAGATCCTCGGCCTTCGGGCGCCGCTCGCCGTCGAGCCCGATCCCGTAGACGACCGCATCCCGAGGCAACGCCGTCAGGAAGCGTTCCACGCTCTCGCGGAGCCGCTCGCGATCGTGCTGGATCGTCCGCGCCCGACCGCGCAGGAGTTCCCCCGCTGCGAGGACCTCGACCGCCTCCCCCTGCCAGCCCGGATCCCCCTTCGGCGGCAGAAAATTCGTCCACCACCGCGTATCGACGCTCGAGAGCAGCCAGACCCGCCCGCCCTCGCGCACGTAGCTGAGCGGCGTCTCGAACCGCCGCCCACTGCGCCGCCCCGAATACGTCAACACACAGAGGTTCGAGCTCGCGATCCCATGCAGCGGCGACCGAAGCAGCGCCCGCATCGGCACATTCAGCGCCCGATAAAAAAGCTCCTGCAACCCCCTCGCCATACGATCCCCCTCCCCACCCCCAAAAGCCCAAGACCGACGTTCGCGTCTTCTTCGACCTGCAGAAGCGCAACGAGTGTCCGGGCGGAGTCGCGTGGGGTGAGATGTAATGGACGCACGCGCAGCACGGCGAAGGACGCGCCGGCGAGTTTGAACGCGTGCGTCCGAGCCACGAACCCCGCGCGACTCCGCCCGGGCACCCGGCACGACGCCCGCGCCCGAGGCAGCTAAGCGAGCGCCCGCTTGCTGAACAGCATGAAGGTCACGTTCTCCTCGCAGTCCGCCCCGTCGTCCCACTGCGAGACGGGAACGAACTCCTCCTTCGCGGCGTGGAAATAATACGAGTGCAGGCCGAGGAGATCGGCGAAGGCGACGAGCGTCGAATGGGCCCAGGAGGTCCAGCCGTGGTAGTTGAAGAGCGTCCGGCGCGCCTTGCCCGCGCGGGCCTCGAGGCGGAACGAGAGCGCGTGGGTCAGCGGATTCGGCTCGCCGCCCTCCTCGCCGACGAGGGCGCAGGAGAAGCCCGCATCCGCCTGCTCGGGGCGGCTCAGCTCTTCCGTATCGCCCATCTCCGAGACGAGGCAGATCTGGAGCGTCTCGAGCATCAGGAAGTCGACGTGGTCGGTCGCGAGCTTCATCAGGTCGTAGAGCTGATGCGCATCGAAGTAGTGATGGCTCTGCTTGCCGATGTAGGCGAGGGATTCGCCGGTCGACTGGGCCTTGATCCGCTCCCAGACGGCGGGCGAGAGCACGTCGCCGATGATGTAGTCCTTCGACGTCTGCGGCAGCCAGCGCTGGGCGAGTACGCGCTTCTGCGCGTCCTGGTCGAGATCGATCATCATGTAGCGGAAGTCGGGATACCAGAAATGCCCGAAATAGCTGAACTCGGCGGTCCCCGACATCGGCTCGACGATCGTGCGGACGTTCTGGCAGAGCTTCGTCGAGACGAAGTCGCGCACGCCGAAGTCCACCGTTCCGAGCACGGCGGAGTAGACCTTGTAGGGATCGAGCGCCTCGAGCCCGCCCTTCTTGAAGGGCTCGACGTAGTCGTAGTTCTCGACCCAGGGCGAGTCGTAGTTCTTCATCCAGCCGAAATCGCTGAAATCGTGGAAGCCGCAGCGCGCGATCGATTGCCAGAGCTCGAGGCGCTTGTCCTTCGTGCGCGGCGCGGGGCAGACGTCGCGGAAGCCGCGCAGCACGCAGCGATGCAGGCGGGCGAGGCGCTTCTTGCGCTCGGGCAGCGGAAGGGCCGAGAGGCGGCAACGCGACTCGAGCCGGATCCAATCGGGCTTCGGCAGCTCGCCGGATTCGATCCGATCGAGGAGGCGATCGAGCTGGGCGTGGGTGCGGGCGATGCGGAGCGTGGCGGCGGGCAGCATGGTTCTCGTCGGGCTCGTTCGGCTCAGGGTTTGCGGAAGCGCAGGGTCATGCGGTCGCTCTCGCCGATCGCGACGTATTTTTCGCGGTCGCGGTCGCCGAGGCGCAGGCTCGGGGGCAGCGTCCAGACGCCGGCGGCGTGGTCCGCCGTGTCCTTCGGATTCGCGTTGATCTCCGAGCGCGCCTCGAGCACGAATCCGGCCTGCTCGGCGATCGCGATCAGGGTCTCTTCGGGCACGTAGCCCGTGAAGGCCTCGCGATTCGTCTTCGGCCCCGCGCGGTGCTGCTCGACGCCGAGTACGCCACCCGGCTTCAGCACCTCGAAGAAGGCCGCGTAGACCTGATCCGCGACGCCGCCATTGAGCCAGCCGTGGGTGCTGCGGAAGGTGACGACCATGTCGGCCGAGCCGGGCGGGCCGAGGTCGACGCCGTCCGGCGGCGAGAGCTTCGCGACTTCGACCTTCCCGAAGACGCCGGGCTCCTTCGCGATCCGGCCGAGCAGCAGCTCGTGGGCCTTCTTCTGGTAGTCGACGATGCCCGGCGCCTCCATGTCGAAGCTCGCCACGATCAGCCTGCCCTTTTCGCGCAGGACGGGGGCGAGGATCTCGGTGTACCAGAGGCCGCCCGGAAGCACCTCGATCACGGTCATGTCGTCTTCGAGGCCGAAGAAGGCGAGGGTCTCGACGGGATGGCGATCGGCGTTGCGCGCGATGTTCTCGGGGCTGCGGAAGGGTGCGACCGAAGCCGCGGCGACGGCCTTCGAGGTCGCGGCGACGGCGGCCGCCGAGCTCAGCGACTCAGCAGCAGAGCTCGCAGAGGCGGCCGCAGATTCTGCGGCCCGGGTGGCCGGTGCAGTCGACGGTGCCTCCGGCGTCGATGGAGTCGTCGCCGACGAGCAGGCGAGGGCGGCCGATCCGAGAGCGATCAGGCCGAGCAGGACGGAATGGCGCACACGCGACATCGGGATCTCCTTGGAGCGGTGGAATCCGGAGTCGCGCGATTGTGGCAGATCAGTAGCCGAGATTCGATGCCAGCCAGCGCTCCATCTCGTCGACGGCGAGGCCCATGCGCGCCGCGTAGTCCTCGATCTGGTCGCGACCGAGGCGACCGACCGTGAAATAGCGCGCCTCGGGATGGGCGAAGTAGAGACCGGAGACGCTCGAGGCGGGCATCATCGCGCAGGTCTCGGTGAGCTCGATCCCGGCCTCGTCTGCGCCGAGCAGCGAGAACAGCCGGCGCTTCGGGAGATGATCCGGACAGGCCGGATAACCGAATGCGGGGCGGATCCCGCGGTAGCGCTCGGCGATCAGCTCCTCGTTCGAGAGGGATTCCGACGCGCCGTAGCCCCATTCCCGGCGCACCCGGGCATGCAGGTACTCGGCGAAGGCCTCGGCGAGGCGGTCGGCGAGGGCCTTCATCAGGATCGAGCGGTAATCGTCGTTGTCCTTCTGGAAGCGCTGGGCGATCGACTCGGTCTCCCGCCCGCTCGTGACGGCGAAGGCCCCGAGATGATCCGCGACCTTCGATCCGACCGGCGCGACGAAGTCCGAGAGCGCGCGATTCGGCTTGCCCTCGGCCTGGACCGCCTGCTGGCGCAGCATCGGGAAGCGCGCGACCTCGCTCGCGAGATCCTCGGCCCCGTAGAGCACGATGTCGTCGCCGTCGCTGCGCGCGGGCCAGAAGCCGTAGACCGCCCGCGGCGTCAGCCAGCGCTTCGCGATCACCTCGTCGAGCAGCTGGCGTCCCGCGTCGTAGAGGTCCCGCGCGGCGGCGCCGACCTTCGGATCGTCGAGGATCTTCGGGAACTTCCCCGCCAGGTCCCAGGCGGAGAAGAAGAAGGTCCAGTCGATGTAGGGGATGAGGTCCTCGACGGAGACGTCGTCGACCATCCGCCGTCCGAGGAAGGCAGGGCTCGGGGACGTCGTCTCGTCGAAGGCGAGCCGGGCCGCGTTCGCCCGCGCCGCGGCGAGCGGGAGCAGCGGCTTCTCCTGCCGCCCGGCGTGAAGCGCCCGCAGCTTCTCCTGCTCGTCCCGGATGCCGGTGACGAAGGGCCCGCGCCGCTCCGCCGAGAGCAGATCCGAGACGACGTTCACCGCGCGCGACGCGTCGAGCACGTGGACGACGGCCTCGCTGTAGTTCGGCGCGATCTTGACCGCCGTATGCTGCCGGCTCGTCGTCGCGCCGCCGATCAGCAGCGGGAGCTGCATCCCGCGCCGCTCCATCTCCTTCGCGACCGTGGCCATCTCGTCGAGGGAGGGCGTGATCAGGCCCGAGAGGCCGATGAGGTCCGCCTTCTCGGCGATCGCCGCGTCGAGGATCTTCGCCGCCGGCACCATCACGCCGAGATCGACGACGTCGTAGTTGTTGCAGCCGAGCACGACGCCGACGATGTTCTTGCCGATGTCGTGGACGTCGCCCTTGACCGTCGCCATCACGACCTTGCCGCGGGTCTGCCCCTCGACCTTCTCGGCGGCGAGATAGGGCTCGAGATAGGCGACCGCCTTCTTCATCGAGCGCGCGCTCTTCACGACCTGGGGCAGGAACATCTTGCCGGCCCCGAACAGATCGCCGACGACGCGCATGCCGTCCATCAGCGGGCCTTCGATGACGTCGATCGGGCGGCCGAGCTTCTGGCGCGCCTCCTCGGTATCGGCGTCGATGAAGTCGATGATGCCGTGGACGAGGGCGTGCTTGATCCGCTCCTCGACGGGGGCGTCGCGCCAGGCGAGGTCGACGACGCGCTCCTTGCCGGCGCCCTTCACGCGCTCGGCGAATTCGACCATCCGCTCGGTCGCATCGGGGCGGCGGTTGAAGAGGATGTCCTCGACCCGTTCGAGCAGGTCCTTCGGGATGTCCTCGTACAGCTCGAGCTGGCCGGCGTTGACGATGCCCATGTCCATGCCGGCGCGGGTCGCGTGGTAGAGGAAGGCGGAGTGGATCGCCTCGCGCACGCGATCGTTGCCGCGGAAGGAGAAGGAGAGGTTCGAGACGCCGCCGGAGATGTGGACGCCGGGGCAGCGCTCGCGGATCAGCTTCGTGGCCTCGATGAAGTTCTTCGCGTAGTCGGCGTGCTCTTCGATGCCCGTCGCGATCGCGAGGATGTTCGGGTCGAAGATGATGTCCTCGGGCGGGAAGCCGGCCTGCTCGACGAGCAGGCGATAGGCGCGCTCGCAGATCGAGACCTTGCGCTCGACCGTGTCGGCCTGGCCGACCTCGTCGAAGGCCATCACGACGACGCCGGCGCCGAAGCGCCGCACGATCCGCGCCTTCTCGAGGAAGTCGGCCTCGCCCTCCTTCAGCGAGATCGAGTTGACGACGGCCTTGCCCTGGACGCAGCGCAGGCCCGCCTCGATGACGCTCCACTTCGAGCTGTCGATCATGATCGGGATGCGCGCGACCTCGGGCTCGCTCGCGATCAGGTTCAGGAAGCGGGTCATCGCCGCCTCGCTGTCGAGCATGCCCTCGTCCATGTTGACGTCGAGCAGGTTCGCGCCGCCGCGGACCTGGTCGAGGGCGACCTCGAGCGCCTTGTCGTACTGGTCGGCTTCGATGAGCTTCCGGAAGCGCGCGGAGCCGGTGACGTTCGTGCGCTCGCCGATCATCTGGAAGTTCGAGTCGCTGCGGATCGGGAGCGTCTCGAGGCCGGAGAAGTAGGTCGTGCGCGCGCGGGCGTCGGCATCGGCGGCCGGGAGCGGGCGCGGCGGGACCCGGGCGACGGATTCGGCGATCGCGCGGATGTGGTCCGGCGTCGTGCCGCAGCAGCCGCCGACGATGTTCACGAGGCCGCTCGTGGCGAACTCGCCGACGAGGCGGCCGGTCGTCTCGGGGGCTTCGTCGTATTCGCCGAAGGCGTTGGGCAGGCCGGCGTTCGGGTAGCTCGAGATGCGGCAGGTCGCGATGCGCGCGAGCTCGGCGACGTGCGGGCGCATCTCGACGGCGCCGAGCGAGCAGTTCACGCCGACCGAGATCGGGTTCGCATGGGCGACGGAGCGCCAGAAGGCGTCGATCGTCTGGCCCGAGAGGGTGCGCGCGGAGGCGTCGGTGATCGCGACGGAGATCATGATCGGAAGCCGCAGGCCGCGCTCTTCGAACGCCTCGTCGATCGCGACGAGGGCGGCCTTGGCGTTCAGCGTGTCGAAGATCGTCTCGACGAGCAGGAGGTCGACGTCGCCGTCGATCAGGGCCAGGACCTGCTCGTGATAGGCGGCGCGCAGCGTATCGAAGTCGATGCTGCGCGCGGCCGGATCGTTGACGTCCGGAGAGATCGAGAGCGTCTTCGGCGTCGGCCCGAGGGCGCCGGCGACGAAGCGGGGCTTCGCCGGATCCTTCGCCGTGAAGGCGTCGGCCGACTCGCGCGCGATCCGCGCCGAGGCGAGATTCAGCTCGCGCACCGTCGACTCGAGGCCGTAATCGGCCTGGGAGATGGCGTTCGAGCCGAAGGTATTGGTCTCGGCGATGTCGGCGCCGGCTTCGAAATAACGGTCGTGGATCTCGCGGATCACGTCCGGGCGCGTCAGGCAGAGCAGCTCGTTGTCGCCCTTCAGATCGCGCGGATGGTCGCGGAAATGCTCGCCGCGGAAATCGGCTTCCGTGAGCCCGTAGCCCTGGATCATCGAGCCCATCGCGCCGTCGAGGACGAGCACGCGCTCGGCCAGCAGGCGTTCGAGGGTTGCGAGGCGCTCGGTGCGGTTCGGGCGGGTCGTCATGCGGGCTCCCAATGGGCGGCCGAGCGTATCATCCCTATATCTGGATATCCAGATATTCAAGCAGGGCGGGTTGCGACCTCGGCTCGCGTGTTCAAGCTTCGCGCCGCCGCGGGCGGAGCGCCCGGGCGACGTTTCATTCTATTGCGGCCCCGACCCGTGAATTCCCGCGGGTCACCGCCTTTCGCCGGGCGCGAGACCATCTCGCCCGGAGAGGAGCCGATCGATGGAGACCCACGCCTTCCAGGCCGAGACCCAGAAGCTGCTCGGCCTCATGATCCACTCGCTCTACTCCAACAAGGAAGTCTTCCTCCGCGAGCTGATCTCCAACGCATCGGACGCCCTCGATCGCCGCCGCTTCCAATCGCTGCAGAACCCGGCACTCGCCGCCGAGGGCGAGCTCGCCATCGAGCTCGTCGCCGATCGCACGTCCCGGACCCTCACGATCTCCGACAACGGCATCGGCATGAGTCGCGCCGACCTGATCGAGCATCTCGGGACCATCGCCCGCTCCGGCACCCTCGAATTCCTGAAGCGCACGAGCGAAGGCGGCGAGGCCGCGCCCGATCTGATCGGCCAGTTCGGAGTCGGCTTCTACGCCAGCTTCATGGTCGCGGACGAGGTCGAGGTCGTCAGCCGCAAGGCGGGCGAAGACGCCGCCACCCGCTGGATTTCGAAGGGCGCCGGTGAGTACGGCCTCGAGGAGGCGACCCGCGAAGCGGCCGGGACGACGATCCGCCTGCATCTGAAGGCCGTCGATTCCGACGCGGGCATCGCGGATTTCTGCGACGAGTGGGTGCTGCGGCAGGTCGTCCGGAAATACTCGGATTTCGTCGCCTATCCGATCCGGCTCACGTTGATCGAGCCGGCGAGCGCTGCGAACGGCGAAGCGTCGAGCGACGGATCGGACGCGAGCGTCGCGGCGCCGGGCGAGCTCCCGACGCGCCGCTCGATCGATTCGCCCCTCAACTCGATGAAGGCGATCTGGACGCGGCCCGAGAGCGAGGTCGAGGCGGGCGAATTCGACGAGTTCTACAAACACATCACCCGCGATCACGCGAATCCGATGCTCCGCGTCGCGACCTCGATCGAGGGCACATTCGAGGCCCGCGCGCTGCTCTTCGTCCCCTCCCGGGCACCCTACGACCTGTACCACCGCGAGCGGCGCCACAACGGCGTCCAGCTCTACGTCCGGCGCGTCTTCATCATGGACGAATGCCGCGAGCTGCTGCCCGACTGGCTGCGCTTCGTGCGAGGCGTCGTCGACGCCGAGGATCTCTCGCTCAACGTCTCGCGCGAGATGCTGCAGCAGGACCGCCAGATCCAGGCGATCCGCAAGCACCTCGTGAAGAAGGTCGTCGACCGCCTCAAGAAGCTCCTTCAGGACGATCGCGAAGCCTACGAGAAGTTCTGGGCCGAGTTCGGCCCCGTCATCAAGGAAGGGCTGCTCGACTACGGCGAGGATCGCGAGCGCATCTTCGATCTCGTGCTCGCACCGTCGTCCGCGGACGACACGAAGCTGGTCTCCCTCGCCGAGTACGTGGACCGGATGCCGGCGGGCCAGGACGCCATCTACTACCTGGTCGGACCGAAGCTCGACGTGCTGCGCCGATCGCCGCATCTCGAGGCTTTCAAGGAGAAGGGGATCGAGGTGCTCTTCTTCGTCGATCCGGTCGACGAGGTCTGGGCCGGGCAGGGGCCGGGCCAGTACAAGGAGAAGGCGTGGCAGAGCGTCGGCCATGGCGAAGCGCTGCTCGGGGACGAGGACGAGAAGGCGAAGAAGAAGGAAGAGCTCGACAAGCGCGAAGCGGATCTCTCGGATCTGCTCCAGGCGCTTCGATCGGCCATCCAGGACGACGTCAAGGAGGTTCGCCTCTCGGGGCGGCTCAAGGCTTCGGCGGCCTGCCTCGTGCACGAGGAGGGCGATCTCTCGCCGGCACTCGAGGCGATGCTGCGCCAGGCCGGGCAGGCGATCCCGGAACGCAAGCCGATCCTCGAGCTGAATCCGGGCCATCCGGTGCTCGAGCGGCTGACGGCCCGCTTCGAGGCGGATCCGGAGGATCCCCGCATCGCCGAGTCGGCACGTCTGCTATTCGGTCAGGCCGTGCTCGCCGAGGGCGGGCAGCTCGATGATCCGAGCGGATTCGCCGAGCTCGTGAACGGATTGATGGCCCAGACGCTCTGAGCGCGCCTTCGCGAAGCGGCGCACGCAGGGCTTCGGAACGATGGGAAGCGGGAGGCCCGGAGCGCATGACGAGCGGCGGCGCACAGCCGAGGATCAACGAGCACGGGCAGCCGATCGGTCATGCCGTCCCGGATTGGCAGGGGGCGATGCTGCCCCGGCGCGAGTCGATTCCGGGCCAGCATTGCCGGCTCGATCCGCTCGACGCGGAACGCCACGCGGAGGACCTGTTTGGCGCCTACGCCGCGGATCCGAAGGGCGCGAACTGGACCTATCTCCCCTATGGCCCCTTCGAGAGGGTCGAGCAATACCGTGCCTGGCTCGCCGGCAAGCAGGCCTCCGAGAGTGAGGTGTTCTTCGCGATCGTCGATCCGAAGACGGATCGGCCGCTCGGTGTCGCCGCCTATCTTCGGATCGCGCCCGAGACGGGCTCGATCGAGGTCGGGCATCTCTCCTACTCGCCGGCCCTGCAGCGCACCGTCGCCTCGACCGAGGCGATGTACCGGATGATGAGGCGTGTCTTCGAAGACTGGGGCTACCGCCGCTACGAGTGGAAATGCGATGCCCTGAACGCGCCGTCGCGCGCGGCGGCGACCCGCCTGGGCTTCCGGTTCGAAGGCGTCTTTCGCCAGCTGATGGTCTCGAAGGGGCGCAATCGCGATACGGCGTGGTTCTCGATCATCGACACGGAATGGCCGGCGCTGCGGGCGGGCTTCGAGGCCTGGCTCGCGCCCGCGAACTTCGATGGCGACGGGCGGCAGCGGCGACGCCTCGAAGAGTTCATGCCGCCGACGGCGGGGCGGCCGCTCGTCGTTCCCTCCGCGGAATAGGCCCCGCCCTGCGATTTCCGCCCGCTCGCGACTAACGGATCCGGAACGCCTCTCGCCGTTCGACGAGGGGCTCGAGCGAGCGCTCGAAGCCCGAGAGATCTTCGTAGCGCGCGCCCTGGATGAACTCCGTGACCCCGAGCGCCTCGAGCTCGGCGAGCCTTCCGAGCTCTTCGTCGCGCGATCCGCGACCGAGGGCGCCGAAGACGGCGATCTCCGGGACGGGGCGCCCGGCCGCGCGTGCGCGATCGCCGAGCTCCGAGATCGGGGCGCGCAGCTTCGCGGGATCGTCGGTCATCGGGAGCCAGCCGTCGCCGAAGCGCAGCGTTCGGGTGAGTGCTCCCGGCGGGCCGCCGCCGATCCAGATCCGCGGCTTCCGCGGGTTGGGCCGGAAGAGAAAGGGCTGGCCGTTCGAAACCGCGACGTCGCCCGGGGCGTCGAACGCCCCGTGCAGGAACGACAGGACCTCGTCGCTCGTCCGGCCGCGTTCCCGCCGCTCTCGGCCGACGGCGCGGAACTCGGCCTCCATCCACCCGATGCCGACGCCGAGCTCCAGCCGCTCCGCCGAGAGTGTCTGGATCGTCGCGATCGCCTTCGCCGTCGGCAGCGCGGCGCGATAGGGCAGGATCAGGACGGCCGTGCCGAGATGGATGCGGGACGTCAGCGCGGCCAGCCAGGCGAGGGTCGCGAGCGGATCGAGGTAGCGGCCCCCCGAGCCCTCGGCGTCGTCGGGGGGGATCGCGATGTGATCCGGGATCCAGAGCGTGTCGAGCCCGGCTGCTTCGGCGCGGATCGCGCTCGCTCGCAGGATTTCGCCGGTCGACGCCGTGCCCATCGTTCGAAGTGCGATGCCGAATCGCATGACTCGCGGTCCTCGCCGTGTCCGCCGTCCCGGGTGTCTTTCGATCGTGCCGCTCGTGCTTCATCGAACACGGAGCGCCGGTTCGCGTGGTTCGCGAGGCCGCTCGCCCAGGGCTCCGGGACCTCGAATCGCATGGACGTTCTTCGAGCGCCTGCGTTACTGTAGGCCGGCCGCGCGAGCCGTGTGGTCGCACTCGTCGGGATCACGGCAGAGAACGTCTCCGAGTCGGAGGATCGACCCTGGAAAGCCTCGCCGAAGCCCCCGCCTCCGCGGCGTCCGCGCGTTCGTCCGCAATCCGCCACTCGACTCCGGCTCCGGATGTGCCCGTCTCGCCCGAAGCGTTCATCGAGCTTCGCGACGTGCGGCTCGCGTTCGGCAAGCGGAGGGTCTTCGACGGGATGTCCTGTCGGATGCGAAAGGGGGGGATCCATCTCCTGCTCGGCGGTAGCGGAACGGGCAAGAGCACGCTCCTGCGCATGATCGGCGGGCTCCAGCGGCCGGATTCGGGCGAGGTCCGCGTGGCCGGCCATCTGCTCTCGGAGAAGAGCGAGCGCGAGCTCGGCGAGATCCGCAAGGGCATCGGGATGTTGTTCCAGAACGGCGCGCTGCTCGATTCGATGACGGTGCTCGAGAACGTGGGCCTGCCGCTGCGCGAGCATCTGCGCCAGCCGTGGTCCGAGATCGCGGTGCACGTCGCCCGAGTCCTGAAATCCGTCGGCCTCGACGGCGTCGAAGCGCTGCTGCCGCGCGAGCTCTCGGGCGGCATGCTGCGGCGCGTCGCCTTCGCGCGGGCGATCGTGATGGAGCCCGAGATCCTGCTCTGCGACGAGCCTTTCTCGGGCCTCGATCCGATCAACGTCTCGCGCATCGAGGATCTGCTCGTCGAGCTGAACCGTGCGCTCGGCCTCACGATCGTCGTCACCTCGCATCACATGGCCTCGTCGCTCCGCATGGCGCATCAGATGATCCTGCTGCGGCGTGGCGGCTGCATCGCCGGCACCCCCGAAGAGCTCGCGAGCAGCTCGGATGCCGAGGTCACCGATTTTCTCGGCGAGGACGGCCGCAGCTATCTCGCGCGACTCCACGAGCTGCGCGGCGGGAGCGCTTCATGATCGGACCGATTCGCGAGCTCGGTGCGCAGGTCACGGCCGGCGTCGAGGGCCTCGGGCGCGTCGCCCGCTTCGGCGGCCATCTCGTCGCGGCCGTGCCGAGGCCGCCGAGCCGCTTCGGCTTCTTCGTCCGGGCGCTGTTCGACGCCGGCGTGCTCTCGGTCGCGCTCATTTGTTTGTCCGGCTTCACCGTCGGGATGGTGCTCGGGCTCCAGCTGCATACGACGCTGACGCGATTCGGCGCCGAGGAGGGGCTCGGCGCGGTGGTCGGGCTCTCGCTCGTGCGCGAGCTCGGGCCGGTCCTCACGGGCCTGCTCGTGACGGGGCGCGCAGGCTCCGCGATCACGGCGGAGATCGGTGCGATGAAGTCGACCGAGCAGCTCGATGGCCTGCGCATGATGGCGATCGACCCGATGCATTTCGTCGCATTGCCACGGGCGCTCGCCTTGACGATCGCGATGCCCCTCCTGAACGGGCTCTTCATCGTCTTCGCGATCGCCGGCGCCTACGGTGTCGGCGTCTGGCGCCAGGGGCTCGACGGCGGCGTCTATCTCTCGGGGCTCGAGGATGCGGTGCTGTTCGGTGACGACGTCGGGCAGAGCCTGCTCAAGAGCCTCGTGTTCGGTCTGCTGCTGGGCCTGATTTCGACCTACAAGGGGCATTCGTGTGCGCCGGATGCCGCCGGCGTCGCGCGCGCGACGACCTCCACCGTCGTGACGGCCTCGGTCTGCATCCTGCTCGCGGACTACGTGATCACGGCGCTCTGGGGCGTCTAGGCAGCTGGAAAGGAAGCTTCGATGCAGAATCATGCGACGCGGGATCTGATCGTCGGCCTCTTCGTGCTCGTGGGGCTCGCGACGCTCGCGTACCTCTCGCTGCAGGTGGGCGGAATCGAGTTCGGTGCGGCGCGGCGCATCCGGCTCGAGGCGACCTTCGACGACATCGGCGGGCTCTCGGTGCGCGCACCGGTCCGCATCGGGGGCGTCAAGATCGGACAGGTTTCGGCGATCGGGCTCGACGCGGAGAGCCGGCCGAAGGTGACCCTCGAGGTCGACGAGGCCGTCGCGATCTCGAGCGATTCGAGCGCGGCGATCCGGACGGCGGGGCTGCTCGGCGATCAGTTCATCTCGGTCGAGCTGGGCGCGGAAGAGGATGCGCTCGCCGAAGGCGAGGCCTTCCTGTACACCGAGAGTGCCTTCTCCATCGACAAGCTCGTGGGCCGGCTGGTCCACGACGCCGGCGTATCGGATTGAGCATGCGGGCCCACGGCGGAGCGCAGGGCGGTCGCCCGCGCCGGTCGCCCCGGCCGGCAAGGCCGCGACCGGAGCTGCGCCGGGCGGTGCGGCGGCTCGGGCCGATCCTCGTGCTCGCAGGCCTGCTTCTCGCCGCGGCCGGCTGCGCGACGCCCGAGCGTCCCGATCCGCTCGAGAAGATGAACCGCGGCATCTTCGCCTTCAACGAGGGGCTCGATCGTTATGCGCTCGAGCCCGTGGCGAAGGGCTGGGATTTCGTCGTGCCCGGCCCGGTCCAGGACGGGATCGAGAACTTCTACCGCAACCTGAACATGCCGATCGTGATCGCGAACGAGGTCCTGCAGGCGAAGCCGGTGCGGGTCGTCGAGGACGTCGCGCGCTTCTTCTTCAATACGACCCTCGGCATCGGCGGCATCTTCGACGTCGCGACCCGCGTCGGCATCCCGGACAACGACGAGGATTTCGGCCAGACGCTCGGCCATTGGGGCGTCCCGCCGGGGCCCTATCTCGTCGTCCCCATCCTGGGGCCCTATACGCTGCGCGACGGCTTCGGCGAAATTGCCGATACGACCGCCGGCGCCTTCGCCTACATGAACTTTTTCTGGTTCGACGTCGTCGGACTGAGCAATTGGGAGACGACGGGGACCTCGATCGGGTCCTACACCTTCCGCCTGGTCAACCTGCGCGCGATCTATCTCGAGGAGATCGCCAGCAGTCGCAAGGACGCCTTCGACTACTACTCCTTCGTCCGCAACGCCTATCTCTCGAACCGCCAGGCGCGGGTGCTCGATTCCACGGACACGGCGGCCGGGATCGAGGAAGACCTCTACGAGCTCGACGAAGAAGACGACGAGGACTACGAGGATTACGACGTCGATCCGGACGAAGCGCCGGACGAGGGGGGCACGGGAGGTGCTGAAGATGCCGAAGGTGTCGATGATGTCGAAGCGGTCGATGGCGCGGAGGTTCGAGATGACGGCTGACGAGCGGCGGGCGGACGGCGTCATGAAGAAGTCGGGTGCGATGAAGGGGGTGCGGGGTTCGGCCGTCCGGTTCGGCTTCGCGTCGTTCGTCGCGTGCCAGGTCGCGATCGTGCTGCTCGCCTCGATGGTGCCCGGCGCTGCCCTCGCCCAGGCGGCGGCCGGCGGAGCCGCTGCGGCCGGGGGCGCGGCGCTCACCGAGGCGCCGCGCAAGCTGATCGACGAGACGGCGGTCAAGATCGTCGCGATCCTCGCCCGCAAGAGCGAACCGACCGAGAAGCGCGTCGCCGAGATCGAGTCGATCGCCTACGAGCTCTTCGATTTCTCGACCATGTCGAAGCTCGTGCTCGCGCGGAACTGGCGCAACCTGACGCCCGAGCAGCGGACGACCTTCGTGAAGGAGTTCAAGCGCCACCTCTCGCATACCTACGGCACCCGCCTCGACCGCTACGACCAGGAGCGCGTCGACGTCTACGCCGCCCAGGTCGAGCAGCGAAACGACGTGTCGGTCAAGACGCGCATCGTCGGGGGCCAGTTCGACGGGGCGGAGATCTCGTATCGCCTGCGCCAGCAAGGGGAGCCCTGGAAGATCATCGACGTCGTCATCGAAGGCGTCTCGCTCGTCTCGAACTACCGCTCGCAGTTCCAGGAAGTCCTGAACACGGGGACGATCGACGACCTGATCGCGAAGCTGCGCGACAAGAACTTCAAGGTCGACGACGGGGCCAAGGAGACGGCGAAGAACGGGTAGGGGTGGGCTCGCCCACCTCCCCATCAGGATTCGACCTGGCCCGCCGGCCGCTCGGCGATCGAACGCTTCGCGCCTCTGCTGGACGACGACGAGCTCGCGCTCGTCCTGCGCGGCAACGCGGCGCGGCTGCTCGGGCTCGAGGCCTAGCGGTTGCCGGGTGGCATGCGACAGCGGGCGACCGCGCGGGCGATTCGCTAACGCTTCCCTCCCGGGCGCGCGGCGCCCGGTCCTCCAAACGACGGAGCCCCTCATGAAATTCGTTCTCGGCATCGGTCTGCAAAGCGACATCAGCCACGCCCTTCCCCTCGCCCAGGCGGCGGAGCAGTCCGGCTTCTACGCGCTGCAGATCGGCGACAGCTACATGTATCCGAAGCACTCGGATTCGAAATATCCCTACTACGAGACCGACCGCAGCTTCCTCGAGAACATGCCGATGTACGACCCGGTCATGCTGCTCTCGGCGATGGCCGCGGTCACGAAGACGCTCGTCCTCTACCCCTCGGTCTACAAGCTCGCGAGCCGGCATCCGATCCTCGCGGCGAAGCAGTGGTCCTCGCTCGCGTGCTTCGCCGAAGGTCGCATCCTGCTCGGCGTCGGGATCACGCCCTGGGTCGAAGATCTCACCTATCTCGGCATCGATTGGAAGAGCCGCGGCAAGCGCATGGACGAATGCATGGAAATCGTGCGCGGGCTCATGAAGGGCGGCTACTTCAAGTACGAGGGAGAGCATTTCCAGTTCGGGGAGATGAAGCTGAACCCGACGCCGAAGAATCCCGTGCCGCTGATCGTCGGCGGGCATTCGAAGCCGGCACTGCGGCGCGCGGCGCGGCTCGGCGACGGCTGGACCTCGGCGGGCTCCTCGCGCGAGGAGCTCGTGCGCATGATCGGCGAGCTCGGCGCCCTGCGGCGCGAGTACGGCCGGGACAAGGACGACTTCCAGATCCACGCCGGCGATCCGACCCTCGCGACCGTCGCGGCGTTCAAGGAGGTCGAGGACATCGGCGTGACCCACGGCGTCGCGTCGGTCTGGAACGTCTACGCGCCCCCCACCTCGCTTCAAGAGAAGATCGACGCGGTCAAGCGCTTCGGGGACGGGGTGATCGCGAAGTATCGTTAGGTGCCGGACTCTGCGCTCGGCGCATTCATTCCATGAGACGTGGACCGAAGAATGCACCCCTTCCGAATTAACGCATCGTCCGTCGGCTGATCGATACTCCGATTTGTCTAGACCGCGTACTTCGCCCGATGCGACGCACAGCGCGCGATTGCCCGCGTCGGGATCCGCCCGAAATAACACTCCCGCAGCCAGCCCCGCTCCGGTAGAACCCGCTCCGGAAACAACCTCTTCTGAAGGATCTCCCGAACCGTGAGCGCCTTGCCGATCAGCCCCAACGCCATCGCCGGCGGCCCGAGCCGCCGGTTCTCCGACCGCCCCTTCATGTAGTTGCGCCACACCACCCATACCGCCATCCGGTACAGCGCCGACTGACGTCGCTTCGAAAACGCGATCGTCTCCCGCTTGTGGTTCGCACTGCTGTGCCGGATCAGCAGGTCCGACAAATTCACAGGGAAGAGCGGATTGCGTGTCGTACGCGCCGCCTTCGAGCTGGTCCGTTCGTGCAGGATCGTCCGGTCCCGAAGTCTTGCGATGGCCCGGACGTAGGCCGGGTGCTCATCGCTTCGAAGCACGACCGCCCCCCTCGACGGAATCACTCGCCGCAGCAGCGCCTCGACTCGCTTGCGGGTCGCATCCGGATCGGGCCGGCCGTATCGCCTCTCGAGCACGGCGCGCCTCGTCCGCTGGGCGGGCCGCATCGTTCCGCTTCGCCGCAGCTCGACGTCGTTGAAGCCGTAGACGAAGAGCGAGGGGCCTACGACGAGGTTCACATCCATGGGCCAGTACTGGCTGTGTTCGAAGGTCCGGAACCCGTCGAGGACGAGGGGCTCGGTGGGCGTCGTCTTGGGGCGTAGGCGTTCGTGGAAGAGGAGGCAGTGGCGGCCCAATCGGTCCGAGAGGGTCCGGATGGTCGAGTGGGAGACCTGGTGTTCGCGGGCGATCTGACGCAGGGCGGAGCAGGCGACGAGGCGGTGGAAGACGGACTCGAGCAGTCTCGGGCGCTTGAGCCAGTAGGTGGCCGCGAAGGTCTGTGAACTGAAGTAGCGGCGGCAGTGTGAACAGCGGTATCGCTGGATGCGATACGGGGGCTGGCTGCGTGGGTAGAAGCCTTTGCGCTGGAAGCGCCAGGTGGCTGGATTCGTTCGGGAATCGCAGTCGGGGTTGGGGCAGAAGGGAGGTCGGCGGAGGTAGGCGAGGTTCGACATGAACCCCGACTACGCAGGGTTCGTGCCGGGTGCATTCATCGGTCCACGTCTCATTCCATGACGATCGGCGTGGATCGGAAGATCCGCTCGGAGACGATCCGCTTGCGTGCCGTGACCTCGAATCGACGTGAGACGTCGATTCGCCAGTCGACGACCACCTGTTTTTCGACGGACCATCCGAAGAGCGAAGCGAAACCGACCGTCCAGCCGCCGGCATGCGCCTCGATCGATGCGGGGGCCAGGGCAGAGGCGATCCGCCAGAGCTCGTGCGGATCGAGCAGGTACTCGCCGCTCGCCTCCATCTGGTGGAGGGAATCGAGAGTGACGAGGTCGTGTCTCAGCATTCCGTCGTCCCCGAGGTTCCCGGCGAGGAAGCGCGCCATGTCCTCCGGATCGGCTTCGTCGAGTCGACGCTGCTCTGCCGAGAGCACGACTCGAAGGTTTTCCGTCCGTCGATGGAGGGCGAGGAGCCGGTTGCCGTCGAAGGCGAACACCCCGAACCCGACGGGAAGCCAGGAGGATCGGAATTCGAGCGCGTAGCGTGTGCTGGAGACCTGGAGGATGCGGCTGCGGCGGAAGAAGCTCGAGCCGATCGGCCAATCGTAGAGAGCGCCGACGGCGTGTTGCGAGAAGGCGGGTCCGGTCGGAAAGTGCGTTGCGAGCGGGCATTGCTGCGCGAGCATCGATTCGAATGCGTCAGGCGAGATCAGCAGACATTGTTCGATGTCGAGGTCGTCGATCGACCGCGTCCGCTCTCGTCTCGCCTGCTCCGGCGCCTGCTGCTCGACCCTTCCAGGGACGAGCGAGACCTCCGACACGGGCTCCCGATCGGACGAGCGCTGCGGGTCGTGCAGTGCCGCACGAAGGTCCGCCAGCGCGTCGTCCCGGCTCGCCCCGATCCCTGTGGGTCCGAGGGGGCGTTGGGCATGCCAGCCGTCGGACTCATGCCAGAGAAAAGCCAGCCCGCCCATCGTTGCTCCCGCGGCGCCCACTTTCGGGAAGCGGCGCGCCAAAGCGTCTTGGTCACGGCACCGTGTACCCGCCGTCCGCCGCGATCGTCGCGCCGACGACGAACGAGGCGTCGTCGGAGAGCAGCCAGCAGACGACCCGCGCGATTTCCTCGGGCTCGGCGATGCGGCCGATCGGATGCAGGCTCGCGACCTGCCGCTCCGCCTCCTCCGAGCCCTGGAGCCAGGCGTCGACCATGCGGCTGCGCGCCGTACCCGGGCAGATCGAGTTGATGCGGACGTTGTGGCCGATGTTCTCGAGGGCGGCGGATTTCGTGAGGCCGATGACGCCGTGCTTGGCGGCGACGTAGTCGGCCTGGTTGGGTACGCCGATCATTCCTGCGCCGGAGGAGGTGTTCACGATCGCGCCGCCGCCGCCGCGGATCATCGCCGGGATCTCGTGCTTCAGGCAGTAGAAGACGCCCGTCAGCATGACGGCGATGCCGCGCAGCCAGACCTCGTCGGGCATCTCGACGACGGGGCGGCTGCCGCCCAGGACGCCGGCGTTGTTGTGGGCGAAGTCGAGGCGGCCGAAGGCATCGACGGTCTTCGCGACCATCGCGGCGACCGAGAGCGGATCGGCGACGTCGACGCGGAGGGCGAGGGCGGTGCCCCCGGCCTGCTCGATCTGGGCGACGGTGTTCTTCGCATGCTCGAGATCGATGTCGGCGACGGCGACCTTCGCCCCGGCGCGGGCCAGCTCGAGGGCGGTCGCCCGGCCGATGCCGCCGGCGGCGCCGGTGACCAGGGCGACGCGGCCCGTGAAATCGTGTTTGGCCATGGCCGCTCGTCTCGCACTCATCCCCCGTCTCCTTCTTCTTCCGCCGCCGGCGGAGTCGCATCCTCGAGATCGTCGCGGAACCCTTCCGGCAGCACGACCTTCTGGCTCCCGCCCTTCTTGCCCCGCTTGGCGCGCATCGCGGTCGGCGGGAATTCGAGCGAGGGATCCCCCTCGTCGAGAATCGTGTCCAGCTCCGCGAGCGACTCGATGCGAATCAGCTTGTCGCGCATCTTCGTGCTGCCGGGAAAGCCCTTGGTGTACCAGGTCGCGTGCTTGCGGAAGTCGCGAATGCCCCAGCGCTCGCCCTGCCATTCGCACAACAGCCGGGCGTGGCGGCGCATCGTCTCGGCGATCTCTCCGAAGCGCGGCGGGTTCTCGGGCTGGCGCCCCGCGAAGACGTCCGCGAGATCCCGGAAGAGCCACGGCCGCCCGAGGCAGCCGCGCCCGACGACGACTCCGTTGCAGCCCGTCTGCCGCATCATGCGCAGCGCGTCCCAGGCCTCCCAGATGTCGCCGTTGCCGAAGACGGGAATCGTCTTCACCGCCTGCTTCAGCTCGGCGATCGCGTTCCAATCGGCTTCGCCGTCGTAGAGCTGCGCTGCGGTCCGCGCGTGGAGCGCGACGGCGCGGCAGCCTTCGCCCTCGGCGATCCGGCCGGCTTCGAGAAAGGTATGCCAGCCGTCTTCGATGCCGATGCGGAACTTGATCGTCACCGGGATCGGCCCCGCGTTGCGGACCGCTGCGCGCACGATCTGCTCGAGCAGCCGCGGCTTCGCGGGAATCGCGGCGCCGCCGCCGCGGCGGGTGACCTTGCGGACCGGGCAGCCGAAGTTCATGTCGAGGTGATCGATGCGGTCCTCGCCGACGAGGAGCTTGACCGCCTCGCCGACGTAATGCGGATCGACGCCGTAGAGCTGCAGGCTGCGCGGGCTTTCGTCGGGATCGAATTCGGAAAGCCGCATCGTCTTGGCGTTGCGCTCGACGAGGGCCCGGGCCGTGATCATCTCGGAGACGTAGAGACCGGCGCCGAAGCCCCGGCAGAGCCTGCGAAAGGGCGCGTTCGTGATGCCGGCCATCGGCGCGAGGACGACGGGCGGATCGGCGCAGATCGGGCCGATCGCGACCGGCGGGAACTCGCCGGGGCGGGCGGGCTCGACGCCGCGGTTGATGGGGCTGGTGTAGACGGGATCCATCGGCGGGTAGATAACAGATCCGGTGATCTGGAACCGGGCCCGAGCGGCGGGGTCCAGCCGGGTTGCACACCTCCGCGCGAAGGGGTCCAATCGCCCGATGCCCAGCCTGCGATCCCGAATGCGTCCGCTCTCCGGCCTCGTCGTCCTCGGGCTGGGAAGCCTCGTCTGGGCGGGCACGCCGGCGAGGGCGCAGGTCTCCCTCTATCCGGCCGAGGTCGATCGGCTCAACGTGATCTCGATCGAGCAGGACGGGCGGAACCTCTACGCCTTCAACGCCGTGACGGGGAGCCGCGCGCGCGTCCGGCTCGAGATCGACGAGTTCGTCCTCTTCAACGAGAGCCGCGGCCGGGTCGGCATCGTGCTCACCGATCGCCGCGCCCTCGGCATCACCGCCGGCGGCAACTTCCAGGAGGCCCGCTATCGGATCGCCGAGCGCGCGCCGGATTTCGCGGTCGTCTCCGACCGGGTGGCGCTCGTCGCCACGAAGCAGCGCGCCCTCGGCTTCGTCGGGCAGCTCGGGGGCTGGATCGAGGAGAGCTTCACGCCCGGCGAATCGCTCGAGGCCATCCGGGCCGGATCGTCGGTCGGGGTCGCCGCCACCAATCGCCGCATGCTCGGGCTCGCTCCCGAGAACGGGACCTTCGCCGCGATCCCCTTCCGCCTGAAGGAGTCGCTCGAGTCGATCGAGGCCGACGACACCCTCGCAACGCTGTGGACCGATCAGCGCATCCTCGTCTTCTCGGGCCCGCGCGCGGCCTGGACGTATCGGGTGCGCGAGCTCGACTGAGCGGGGGTGCCGAAGCCGCAGCCGCCGGGCCGACGCTGCGCAGGCGCTCCAGCACCCGGTCGCGTCGCTGGCCCCGAGGGGTGCGGTGGCGTGATCCATTCGAAGTCGCTTCCGAGCGCCCTCCGTCCCGTTCTCGCCTTGACGATCGCCCGAGATGGCCGACCCTAGGCCCGCCCCCACCCCAGCCCGTGCCCGGCGCGCGAATTTCCCATGCGGGAAGCTCGCGACGGCTCTTTCCCTGCGCATCGCCGGGGACGGGGAAGCCGACCGGGTTCGGGGGTGAGTCCGGCCCGCGGCCGGGCTCGAGGTCTGTGGGTGGGCGGCTGCGGTCGAGCGGGATCCGCGATCGAGGCGGGCCGGCGCGGCGAACGAAACCGGATCGAGACGAGAGGTTGAACACACTCCGATGACGAAGGCTGCAGCCCAGGCATCCGCCCCCGGCGCCCACTCCGCCAGCAAGCCCCCCGGCAAATCCGCCGGCCAATCCGCAGGTAAGGCCCCCGGCTCGGTCGCCTACGACGAGAAGGCGATCCAGACCCTCGACGCCCTGTCGCACATCCGCCTGCGGACGGGCATGTACATCGGCCGCCTCGGCGACGGCTCGACGCCGGTCGACGGCATCTACGTCATGCTGAAAGAGGTCGTCGACAACTCGATCGACGAGTTCATCATGGGCGCGGGCAAGAAGATCGAGATCGCCCGCGACGGCGCGACGGTCGAGATCCGCGATTTCGGCCGCGGCATCCCGCTCGGCAAGGTCGTCGACTGCGTCAGCCAGATCAACACGGGCGGCAAGTACAACGACGACGTCTTCCAGTTCTCGGTCGGCCTGAACGGCGTGGGTACGAAGGCGGTGAACGCGCTGTCGTCCTCGTTCGAGGTCAAGAGCGTCCGCGACGGCCAGTTCAAGCACGCCGCCTTCGAGCGCGGGAAGCTGAAGAGCGAGAAGGGTGGCAAGACCGACGAGCCGAACGGCACCTGGATCCGCTTCACGCCGGATACCGAGATCTTCGGAAAATACGATTGGCGCGAGGAATTCATCGCCCATCGCCTGCGCTACTACGCCTATCTCAACAGTGGCCTCAAGCTCGCCTACAACGGCGAGACCTATCAGAGCAAGAACGGGCTCAAGGACCTGCTCTCCGACGAGCTCGGCGACGCCGAGCCGCTCTACGAGATCGCCCATTGCGAGGGCGACCGCTTCGAGTTCGCCTTCACCCACGGCAACTCCTACGGCGAATCCTACTTCTCGTTCGTGAACGGCCAGTACACGAACGACGGTGGTACGCATCAGAGCGCCTTCCGCGAGGGCATCCTCAAGGCCGTCAACGAGCATTTCAAGAAGAGCTTCGCGGGGGAAGACGTGCGCGACGGGCTCGTCGCGGCGGTCGCCGTCAAGCTGCAGGATCCCGTCTTCGAGAGCCAGACGAAGAACAAGCTCGGCTCGGCGGACGTGCGCACCTGGCTCGTCCCGGCTGTGAAGGACAAGATCGTCCGCTTCCTGCACGAGCATCCCGAGGACGCGAAGGCGATCCTCGAGAAGGTCACGATGAACGAGCGCATCCGGAAGGAGCTCTCGGCCATCAAGAAGGAGGCCCGCGACCGCGCGAAGAAGGTCGCGATCCGCATCCCGAAGCTGACCGACTGCAAATACCACTACGACGACGCCTCGGCGAAGCGCCGCGACGAGACGACGATCTTCCTCTCCGAGGGCGACTCGGCCGCCGGCGTCATGGTGCCGACCCGCGACGTCTATACCCAGGCGATCTTCTCGCTGAAGGGCAAGCCGCTCAACTGCCACGGCCTGAAGCGCGACGCGATCTACAAGAACGAAGAGCTCTACAACATCATGCGGGCGCTGGGCATCGAGGACTCGCTCGAAGGCCTGCGCTACAACCGCGTCGTGCTCGCGACCGATGCCGACGTCGACGGGATGCACATCCGCAACCTGCTGCTGACCTTCTTCCTGCGTTATTTCGAGGATCTGGTCCTCAAGGGTCACGTCTACATCCTCGAGACGCCGCTCTTCCGCGTCCGCAACAAGGCCGAGACGCGCTACTGCTATTCGGAGAGCGAGCGGGACGCTGCGACCGCCGCGATCAAGGGCGCCGAGGTGACGCGCTTCAAGGGCCTCGGCGAGATCAGCCCGAAGGAGTTCGGCCAATTCATCGGGAAGGACATCCGGCTCGTGCCGGTCGACGTCGGCTCGATGGGCGAGGTCGGCCGCAGCCTCGAGTTCTTCATGGGCAAGAACACCCCCGAGCGCCGCGACTTCATCGTCGACAATCTGGCGACGGACGTGCTGTGACGAACGCGATTCCCGCTCTCCCGAATCCCGCGCCCGGAGCCCGCCGATGAGCCGCCTCGAATCCCTGATGAAGGACCACTTCATCGAGTACGCCAGCTACTTCATCCTCGATCGCGCGATCCCCGATCTGCGCGACGGCCTGAAGCCCGTCCAGCGGCGCATCCTCCACACCCTGTTCCGCATGAACGACGGCCGCTTCCACAAGGTCGCCAACGTCATCGGCGACACGATGAAGCTCCATCCCCATGGCGACGCGTCGATCGGTGACGCGCTCGTCGTGCTGGCGAACAAGGACTACTTCATCGAGCGGCAGGGCAATTTCGGCAACCTGCTGACGGGCCACGCCGCCGCCGCCCCGCGCTACATCGAATGCCGGCTGACCGACCTCGCGCTGGAGACGATGTTCCACCCGGCGCTCACCGAGTTCGTGCCGTCCTACGACGGTCGCAACGAAGAGCCGACGGCCCTGCCGGCGAAGCTTCCGGTCGTGCTCATGACCGGCGCCGAGGGCATCGCCGTCGGCATGTCGACGCGCATCCTGCCGCACAACCTCCCCGAGATCTGGGAGGCCCAGATCGCCGTGCTGAACAAGGAGGAGTTCGAGCTCTATCCGGACTTCGCGCAGGGCGGCCTGATGGACGTCTCGGCCTACGACGACGGCCGCGGCAAGGTCGACGTGCGCGCGCGGATCGAGGCGAAGGACCGCAAGACCGTCGTCATCCGCGAGCTCCCGTTCGGCACGACGACCGAATCCGTCATCGCGTCGATCGAGGCGGCGGTCCAGAAGGGCCGGGTCAAGATCGCCTCGATCAACGATTTCACGACCGAGCGCGTCGAGATCGAGCTCGAGCTGCCCCGCGGCGTCGATGCGGACGAGGTGATCCCGCAGCTCTACGCCTATACCGACTGCTCCGTCTCGGTCTCGTCGAACCTGATCGTCATCGACGATCGCAAGCCCGTGCAGCTGACGGTCAGCGACATCACCCGCCGCCTGACCGAGCGGCTCAAGGACCAGCTGAAGCGCGAGCTCGAATACGACCGCGGCGAGCTGGTCGATCGCAAGCACTGGCTGACCCTCGAGCAGATCTTCGTCGAGAAGCGCGTCTACAAGCAGATCGAGGACAAGACGACCTCCGACGCCGTCCGCCAGGCCGTCGTCTCCGGCATGAAGGCGTACGAGAAGCTCTTCGTCCGCCCGATGGTCGACGAGGACGTGACGCGCCTGCTCGATCTGCGCATCCGGCGCATCTCGGCCTACGACATCGAGAAGAATCGCAAAGAGATCACGGAGATCGACAAGAAGATCGACGAGATCGACAAGAAGCTCCGCAACATGGTGCGGACGACGATCCAGTATCTCGAGGGGATGCTGAAGAAGTACCGCGCGCGCTACCCGCGCAGGACGCGCATCACCGAGATCCAGGCCGTCGACAAGAAGGCCGTCGCCCGCCAGAACCTGAAGCTCTCCTTCGACAAGGACTCGGGCTATTTCGGGACGGAAGTCCGCGGCGAGCTCTTCAAGCTGAACGTCTCGGAGTTCGAGAACGTCCTCGCGATCGCGAAGGACGGGACCTACCGCGTGATGACCGCCCCCGAGAAGGTCCTCTTCACGGCGCCGCTGCTCTACGCCGAGGTCTTCGACGAGAGCCGGGGCGTCGGGTTCACCGTCGTCTACCGCGACAAATCCCGCACCGCCTTCGCCAAGCGCATCCGGATCGAGAAGTTCATCCGCAACAAGGAATACCAGCTCATCAAGGACAAGGGCGGCAAGATCGATCTGCTGCTGCCCGAGGGCGAGACGGGCACGGTCGAGATGGAGTTCGTGCCCGCGAAGCGCCAGCGCCTCAAGGACATGAAATTCGATCTCGGCACGCTCGAGCCGACGAGTGCGACGGCCCGGGGCACGCGCATGGCGCCGAAGCCGGTCGCGAAGGTGCGCTTCACGCCGGCGCCGCCGGGCAAGGGCGCGAAGGGACAGGGCGGGAAGTCGGGGAGCGGCGCGAAGGCGGGGCCCGATGCGACCTCGGCGAGCGGGACGGATGCGAAGTCGGGCAAGGCGACGAAGGGCAGCGGCGGCGGGTCGGGGCAGCGGGATCTGTTCTAGATCGCGCTGCGGCGCGGCTGCCGGCGCTTCCTCGCAGCAAGAATCCCGATCCGCGCTGGGTCGCATCAGCGCAAGGAGATCGCCGTGAACATCGATCGCGAGTCCGACTACCTCGACGTCCGGATCGACGCAGGCATCGCCGTCGTGTCCATGGCCGGCGGGCGGCCCGGCAACGCGCTCTCCGTCGAAGGCCATACGGAGCTCGCGGAGATCCTGCCGCGGCTCGGGGGCGACGACCGCGTCGACGTCATCGTACTCCGCGGATCGGGCGACGAGTTCTGCGTCGGCCCGACACCCGAGTTCATGGCGCGCGTGCGCGAGAACGATCCGGCCTTCGTGATGCATCTGATGCGCGACGTGCGCGCGATCGTGCAGAGCCACATCGATCTCGACAAGCCGGTCGTGACCGCGCTGAACGGAACCACTTCGGGTGGAGCGCTCGCCTTCGCGCTCTTTGCCGACATCATCGTCGCAGAGCGCCACGTCGAGCTCTCCGATCCCCACGTTCCCGCCGGCGTGGCGGCGGGCGACGGCGGCGTGCTCGTCTGGCCCCTCGCGCTCGGGCTCCTGCGCGCGAAGCGATACCTCTATACGGGCGATCCGATCAGTGCCGACGAAGCGCTCGCCCTGGGTCTCGTGACGGAGGTGGTCGAGCGCGGCGAGTCCGTCGAGCGGGCGATGCACTGGGCGAAGCGTCTCGCCGCGACGCCGCGGGCGCCGCTGCGGCATACCAAGCGTGCGCTCAATCAATGGCTCCGCATCGGGCTGCCGGCATTCGACGCATCCTGGGCCGGCGAGATCCTGACGCTGAACCTGCCCGTCGACGGAGCGAAATGACGGCATCCGACCTCCGGGTGCATCGCCCGATCTCCCCTTCCGCCCGTAGCGAACCCGTTCATGCTTCACGATGATGGGTCGGCGGCGTCGATCGGTCGGCATCGTCGATCGGGCGCGAGGAGCGGCGGATGGACGAGAAAGTCGAGCGCGTGCTCTCCGGGGCGCTCTGGGACGAGTTCTGCGATCGCCTGAAGAGCGCGGGCGAGACGATCCTGCGGCCCGAGGTGCCGGCCGATCCGCTCGATCGCGCCGAGGGCTACCGATACCTGACGCGGATCCTGCGGCTCGCGCTCGAGATGAACGTGGAGAACGCCGAGCCGCAGACGCCGCGCCTCGCGCTCGGCTGCCGCGCCGACATCAAGCTCGGCTGCGACAATCCGGACTCGTACTACCTGACGGCGCCGCTCGACGGCGCCTGCGCGTACCGCATCCGCGGACGGCTCGGGACGGTGCCGGTGCTCAGCTTCGGCGCCTACTTCGGCGGGATGGGCAGCGCGCGCTCGGGCTGC
Organism: Myxococcota bacterium; assembly: GCA_041389425.1. Lineage (GTDB taxonomy): Bacteria > Myxococcota_A > UBA9160 > UBA9160 > UBA4427 > UBA4427. Next base: position 66,818 of record JAWKRX010000002.1, on the reverse strand, counting down.
AGCGGCGCGCTCGAGAAGTCGCAGATCGCCGTCGATGCGGAGGGGCGCTTCGAGATCGGGCTCGGCGCGAAGCCCGGAGCGGGCAACTGGATCGCGCTCGATCCGGAGGGCGGGGTGCATCAGCTCGTGGTGCGTCAGACCTTCGGCGACCGCCGGCGCGAGACGGTGGCCGAGCTTTCGCTCGAGCGGGTCGGCAGTGCGGCGGGCGCGCCGCCGCTCGACGCGGCGCGCTTCCACGACCGGCTGCTCGCGGCCGCGAGCTACGTGAAGAGCAATACCGCCCTCTTCGCGGACTGGGCGCGGGATTTCCAGAGCGCGCCGAACCAGCTGCGGCCCCTCGATACGTCTCGCGCCCAGGGCGATCCGTCGCTCTTCTACCTGCAGGGCTACTGGGCGCTCGCGCCCGACGAGGCGTATCTGCTCGAGCTGCGCCCGCCGGAGTGCGACTACTGGAACTTCCAGCTCAACAACTACTGGCTCGAGTCGCTGGATCACCGCGACCACCGCATCGACCTGAACCACGTCGCTGCCCGTCCCGAGGCCGACGGCCTCGTCCGGATCGTGGTCGCCCACCGCGATCCCGGCCATCCGAACTGGATCGAGACCGCCTTCCATGCGCGCGGGACGATGGGGCTGCGGATCGTGAACGGGCGCGGGCGGCCCGTCGTCGAGCAGCGGGTCGTTCCCTTCGACGGGATTCCGGCCTTCACGGGAAGGGCCTAGCATGCAGGTCTTCCAGGTCCTTTCGCGCACGCCGACCGGCGAGCTCCCCGAGCTCGCCGCCTTCGCCGAGTCCCTCGGGTTCGACGGCATCGGCCTGAGCGACCATCTCGTCCGCCCGCGCGAGGTCGCCTCCCGCTATCCCTACGCGGCGGATGGGCGCATGGAGGCGGGGACGCAGACCCCGTACCCCGACGTGTGGGTGACGGTCGCGGCGCTCGCCCAGCACGCCCGCCGCGTCCGGTTCGTCTCGAACGTCTACGTGATGCCGCTGCGGGATCCGTTCAGCGTCGCCAAGGCCGTCTCGACCGCGGCGGTGCTCTCGGAGAATCGGGTCGTGCTGGGCGTCGGCGTCGGCTGGATGGCCGAGGAGTTCGCGCTGACGGGCCAGCGCTTCGCCGCCCGGGGCCGGCGGACGGACGAGATGCTGCTCGTGCTCGAGAAGCTCTTTTCCGGCGAGATGGTCGAGCACGCGGGCGAGTTCTACCGCTTCGCTCCGCTGCAGATGCGGCCGGTTCCGGCGCGTCGCCCCCCGGTCTGGATCGGCGGCGAGAGTCCGGCGGCGCTGGCGCGCGCCGCGCGCTGGGACGGCTGGCTCGGCGTCTACTACGACGTGGACGAGGCGCTCGGGCGCCTCGCGCAGATCGATCGGCTGCGGCGGGAGGCGGGGCGCGCGAACCGGCCGTTCGACGTGGCGCTCGCGCTGCGGACGGCGCCCGACCGCGAGGCGAGGCGACGGCTCGAGGAGGCGGGGATGACGGTGCTGCTGCATCCGGCGCCCTGGCCGGCGGACGCGAGTGCGATGACCCTCGCCGATCGGCGCAGCGCGCTCGAGCAGGCAGCGGAGAGGCTGCTCGGCGGGCGATGATGGACTTCGACTTCGCGAACTGGTGGCTGATCCTGCGGCGGATCGCCGGCGAGCCGTTCCGCTGGAAACGCAAGCTCTTCCTCTACGGCGTCTTCCTCGCGCTGTCGGTCTTCAGCGCGGCGAGCGGCCTGGGGCTCGCGCTCGACCGGATCCTCTACCCGGGCTTCCGCAAGGTCCGCGTCGCCTCGCCCGTCTTCATCGTCGGCAACGGCCGAAGCGGCACGACCCACATGCACCGCCTGCTCGCGGGCGACGCCAACCGCTTCAGCTGGTTTCGGACCTGGGAGATGCTGCTGCCTTCGATCGTGCAGCGCAGGCTCGTCCACGGGCTCGCTGCGCTCGACCGGCGTCTGCTCGGCGGCCGGATCGCGCGCCGCCTGCAGTCGACCGAGGACGCCGTCTTCGCGGACGTGCGCGGCAAGCACAACTGGCGCCTCGACGGCCCCGAGGAGGACGATTTCCTCCTGTTCAACAACTGGAGCAGCGGCTCGCTCGTGTTTCCCTTCGACTACGCCGAGCTGATCGAACAGCTCTACGGCGATCGCCAGTCGGAGGCGGCGCAGCGTCGCCAGTTCCGCTTCTACCGGGGCCTCGTCCAGCGGCAGCTCTACCTCTACGGCCGCGAGCGGATCCATTGCTGCAAGAGCCCGAGCTTCACGATGAAGATCCGTGTGCTGCGCGCGTATTTTCCGGACGCGCGCTTCGTGATGATGATGCGCCATCCCGCGGAGTCGATTCCGAGCCTCGTCGATCTGATGTCGTGGTACTGGCGCGGCTTCGGCTCGCCGCCGGAGCAGGTCGAGGCGGCCGCTCGCGCCCTCGCCGAGGCCAACGTCGACAACTATCGATTCATGGCCGAGCTCGCGGACGAGCTCCCGGCGGATCGCTGCGCCGTGGTCGACTACCGCGCGCTCTGCCGCGACCCGAAGGCCGCCGTCGAAGCGGTCTACGCGCGCTTCGGATTCGGCGTGGATCCCGAATACGCGGCGTTCCTCGAGCGGGAACGCGAGGCCGCGGCGTCTTTCGTGAGCGGTCACGACTACGATCCGGAGGGCCAGGGCCCGGGGCGCGCGCGGCTCCACCGCGAGCTCGCACCGCTCTACGCGCGCTTCGGGTGGGAGCCGTGAGCGGGAGCGGCCTCGCGAAGGCGATCCTCGTCCACCGTCAGGCGGTGCCCGGGCTCGCGACCTACGTCGCGGGCCTCGACGCCTTCCCGCGCCGAGCCCTCAGCGAGACCGCAGCGGCTCCCGACGCATCGATCGGCGCGCCGCCGGCGGCGCCCGTGGCGATGGTCGCCGCGTTCGTCGAGCTCTGGGGCGAAGCCGAGGCGCTGCGCGCCGCCGTCGCGTGCTGGCCCGAGGCGGCCTCGGCCTGGCTCGTCGAGGAGACGCGGCCTGCCGATGCGCCGCGGAGCTGGCCGTCCGGGAGCCCGAGCCCCGGTCTGCGGCGGGTGAGCAGCGTCTTTCGCAGGCCCGGGCTCGCTCGCGCGGCGTTCGCCGAGCACTGGCGCACGCGGCATGCTGCGATCGCGATGTCGTTCACGGTCCCGATCTGGCGCTACGGTCAGAACGTCGTCGTCGAGGCACTTCGCGGCGACGGCGGAGAGGACGGCTTCGCCGTGCTCCACTTCCGCACGGCGCGCGAGCTCGCCGCGCGCTGGGCGGAACATCCCGACGAGGCGCAGCGCGGGCGCGAGGATGCCGCGCAGTTCATGGACCTCGCGCGGGGCTTCGACGCGATCATGACGGAGACGCTCTGGGAAGCCGCGGACCCGGGCGCGCCCGCCCCGCGCGGCGATCGTTCGGCGGATCCGTGCGGCTGAGAGGCCGCTTCGCGGGCGAGCCGCCGCGCGTGTTCGCGACGCTGCTTCCGCTCGGCGCGGCGATCCTCCTGCTGCCCGCCGAGTTCGCCTACTACAAGCGCGAGCTCGCGCTGGCACCGGAAGACACGGCGGTTCGGATCGCCGTCCTGATGGCGATCCTCTCGAAGTCGCTCTTCGCCCTCGCCGCGGGAGTCGCTCCGCTCCTGCTCTTCGCGCGCCGGGTTTCGCCCTGGATGCTGCGCAGCGTCTCGCTGGCGATCGGTCTCGGCGTCCTCGGCTTCGTCGCCGTCGATCTCGAGCTGCAGAAGAACACCGGCAACCACCTCGTCGACTATCTGCCCTACCTGCTCGATCCCGAGACGTTCGTCTGGGCCGGGCAGGGCTTCGCCGTCGCACCGGGCCTGCTGCGTGTCGCCCGGAGCCTCGGCGTCGCCGTCCTGCCGGCGCTGGTGATCGCCTGGCTCGCCGAACATCGGATCGCGCGCGTGTCCCGGCGCCGCGGACGGCGCCTTCTGGCGATCGTGCTCGGCCTCGTCGCCTTCGTGACGATCGCTCCGGTGGCTCTGCAGCGGAGCGGGCGCGTGGCGGGCCCGCTCGCTCACCTGAACGAGCAGCTGCCCTGGTCGGGGCTCGCGGGCCTGCTCGCGGGCGCCTCGAGCTTCGGCGAGGCCCAGCGCGCCGCCGAGGTCGCCTTTGCCCGCTTGCAGCCGCATCTCGCCTCGCCGCTCAGCCTCGCGCCGCTGCTGCGAAGCGAGCAGCCCATCCGGCGGCCGGACATCCTCGTCGTCGTGGTCGAGAGCCTTCGCGGCGACGCACTCGAGCCCGTGACGATGCCGCAGCTCTGGTCCTGGTCGGAGCGGGGCCTGCGATTCGACGAGCACTCGGCGACGTCGAACGCGTCGCATTACGGCCTGTTCGCGCTCCTCTTCGGCCGCAGCCCGCTCTTCTACTTCGAGACCCTCGACTCGGGCGAGCGCCCGACGCTGCCCTCCCAGCTGCGCGCGTGGGGCTACGAGAGCCACCATCTCACCTGCAGCGACATCGCCTGGCGCGGGATGGATCGCTTCATGGGATCCCCCGACTTCGAGGCCCGTCGCCTGCGCGGCGCGTCGCTGCCCGCCTGCGATGGCGAGGTCGTCTCGCGCGCCGCCGAGCTGCTCGCGCCCGGGGAGCGAGCCCCGCGCTTCGTGCTGGCCTTCCTGATGTCGACGCATTTCGGATATCACTATCCGGACGAAGAGGCGCGCTTCCACCCGGCGATCGCGCCGCCGAACGCGCTCGAGCTCGATCCGGAGCGCGACCGCGCGCCGCTGGTCAACCGATATCGAAACAGCGCGCACGGCGTCGACGCGCGCATCGGCTCGTTGCTGGCGCAGCTCGATCCGGAGGAAGTGCTCGTCGTCGTCACCGGGGACCACGGCGAAGCGCTCTTCGACGACGGCACGATCGCGCATTCGAGCCGGCTCTCGGATGCCCAGACCCGCGTCCCGCTCGTCCTCACCGGCCCCGGCATCGCGCGCGGCGCAGGTCGGCCGGGCCCGACCGACCACGCCGACGTCCTCCCGACGCTGTTCGCCCGGCTCGGCCTCGCGCCTGATGCCCTGGCCGCCTACCCGGGTCGCGATCTGCTGGACATGGACACGGGCCCGGCGCCCTTCGCGCCGCTGATCGCCGCGCGCGCGAGACGCGGCGACGATCTCGTCGTGCTGGCGTCGGACGGCCCGCGTTATGCGTGGCGGCTCGATGGGGAGCGGGAGGCGATCCGCTTCCTCGGCAAGTGGGGGCGCGATGGCCGGCCGTCCGGAGAGCCCGTCTCGGAGCAGGAGGGCGCCGAGGCCGTTCGCTGGCTCGCGCAGTATCTGGCGACGCTGGTCCCCCGCTGACGCTCAATCCCGCGACGGATCGATGCGCTCGACCGCTCCGTCCAGGGCGATCGCATAACGTGCGAGCTCCTCCGTTCCGAGCGGAGCGAGGGCCGCGCTCGACCGGGCGGCGACGAGCGTGACGCGCAGCCGGGCCGGATCGCCCGCCGGCCCGGCATCGGCGAACACGTCGAGCCGGACGAAGCCGAGCTTCGCCGCGACGACGTCGTCCGGGCCGGTCGCTTCGATCCGGTACTCGGGGGCGCTCTGCAGATCGACCTCGGAGCCCGAGCCGGCGATCAGCGTCAGCGCAGGTGCCGTGCCCGCTCCGCGGATCGCGACCAGGCCGTGGACGTGACCCGCCAGATAGGCGTGGACGATGCGACCGGATCGCTGCGCGGCGCGCTCGATCATCTTCGAGAGCTGGGGATGGCCTGCGATCGGAGGCCGGTGGCCGACGATCACACGCCACGGGCCCCGGGCGGTCTCGAGCGCATGCGCGAGCGCCTCCACTTCCTCGGCGCCCCAGGGCCATTCGGTATCCAGGAAGACGAGGCTGAGACCGCCGGGCAGCTCGCGCACCGCGGGCGTGCGCGTCGTCGGCACCTCCCAATTGAGAATGAAGCGCGGGACCTCGTTCTGCTGCAGCTCCGCGCTCCCGGGCGTCTGGAGATCGTGGTTGCCCAGGGCGACCAGCAGACGAGGCACGGGCATGCGAACGGCCGGGCAGTCGTCGCCGAGCAGCTTCGACAGCTGGCCGGACGGCTCGACGAAGCTGCAATAAGGGCGAGCCACGTTGTCGAGGATGCGCGGGGCCAGCGCGTCGGCCCGCAGGCCATCGGGATAGAAGTTGTCGCCGAGCAGGACGAGGGCGTCGACGGGACTCGCCGCATGGGCGCGCTGCAGGGCGGCGCCGACGGCGAATTGACCGTCGAAGAAGAAGGGCAGCGCGCCGTGGGGCGATCCGGTGTCGCCCACCGCGAGCAGAGAGGCGGCGGGGCGACTGGCATCCTGCTCGGGCGGAGCGGCCTCGGGAAGACATGCCGGGCTGGACAGCCCCGCGGCCAGCACGATCAGCCCGATTCTTGCGGCCAGCGCCACGCACGACCTCTCAACCACCCGCGCGGCACCCCGGCGCGCACATCGCTCGGCCTCGGCGACCTGCCGGGACGTCGCGTGTCGTGGCAGCCGTCCCGACCCCGCCGGGGGCCGGAACCCGGCCCGGCCGGATGATGCGATCTCGCGGCGGGACTGGAAAGGCCGATCGCAGTCCACGACCACGCGCGCTCGTTCTCGCATCCGCCGTCCGCCGGCTCGAAGGGACCGCGCGTGCCGGGCGGGCCGACTGCCGGTCACGCGATGCCCCGATTCTTCCCTCTCGTCGATCGGACAATAATTCGATAACTATGGAAATATGGAAAAGCAGGACGTCCTCGCGGCCCTGGCCGCCCTGGCCCACGAAACCCGACTCGACGTGTTCCGGCGCCTCGTGCGTGCGGGGCAGGGCGGGGTGGCGGCGGGCCGCGTCGCCAGCGACCTGGGGATCCCGCCCGCGACGCTCTCGTTCCATCTGAAGGAGCTGCGGAGCGCGCGGCTCGTGACGGGGGAGCGCGAAGGCCGGGTCATCCGGTACGCGCCGGATTTCGGCGTGATCGGCGAGCTCGTCGGTTATCTCGGCGAGAACTGCTGTCGCGACGCGAGCGAATGTGGTCCCGGCGTCGCTGCGAGGACCGGAGCGTCCCCGGCTTCGAAGAGGCCGCGAATCGAAGAGCGCGCGAGAAGCGCGAAGAAGCCTGCCCAGCGCAGGAAAGGAGTCCAGCGATGAGATTGCAGCTCGCCCTCAACGTCGACGAAATCGATCAGGCGGTCGAGTTCTATTCGAAGCTCTTCGATGCGCAGCCCGCCAAGCGCAAGCCCGGCTATGCGAACTTCGCGATCGCGAATCCGCCGCTCAAACTCGTGCTCTTCGAGGTGAAGAACGCACCGGAGCGGATCAACCATCTCGGGGTCGAGGTCGAAGGCGGCGAAGAGGTGACCGCCGCGACCGAGCGGCTCAAGGCGGCCGGTCTCGAGACGCTCGTCGAGGACGAGACGACCTGCTGCTATGCGAAGCAGGACAAGGTCTGGGCGATCGAGCCGCAGGGGCTGCGCTGGGAGTTCTACCGGGTGCTCGAGAACAGCGAGACGTTCGGGGCGGCGCCGGCCGGGCTCGCCGTGCCGGATGCGCCGGTCCAGGCCCCGGGCGGCGACGCCGAGCCGCGCAAGGGCGAAGCCTGCTGCGGTTAGGTGGAGAAATCGGCCGCGAGCTCCGGGCATGCGTCGCCGTCAGGGCTGGGCCACCGGCGGCCGGACGCGCCAGAGCGCCGCGAGCGAGAGCAGGATCAGCGCGAGGAAGACGGAGAAGGCGATGCGATAGCTGCCCGTCTCGTCGAAGATCCAGCCCGCGAACGGGGTGCCCGTGGCGATGAGGGGCGTCATCAGCACCGTCTTCATGCCCATCATGGGGCCGAAAGCGGTGGGGCCGAAGGTCCGGGCGATCAGTGCCGCGGAGAGGGGAAGGTTGCCGCCGATCCCGAGGCCGAGGATCGCGGTGATGCCCTCGAGCGCCAGGCTCGTCGGCAGCAGCAGGATGCCAGCGAGCGCGACGACCTCGAGCACGATCGAGGTCGCGTAGGCGGTCTGGACGCCGACGCGATCGGCGAGGCGGCCGAATACGATCTTCCCGAATGCGGCGACCGTCGCCATGATCGTCAGCAGTCGCGACGCGCGCTGCAGCTCGACGCCGGCGTCGGTCGCCATCGCGACGAGGTGGGTCACGACGACGCTCGAGAGCATGAAGCCGACGCCGGTGATGAAGGCGATCAGCCAGAGGTTGGTGTTGCGAAGGGCGATGCGGGAGCTGCCTCGGGCCCGATGAGGCGTCTGGCTCGAAGCACCGGTCGATGGCGCGGCGGTCGTGGCGGCTGGAGCGGTGGCACCGTCGGGATGCAGTCCGCGATCGGCGGGTCGGCCGACGATCAGCCAGGCGAGCAGCGGTGCGACGGCGAGGATGACGAGTCCGAAGCCGAGGTAGACGCTGCGCCAGCCGTGCTCGCCGAAGAGGGAGACGGTGAGGGGGGCCATGACCATCCCGCCGAAGGAGGCGCCGATCTGGGAGATGCCGAGGGCGGTCGCGCGGGACTTCGAGAACCAGTTCACCACCAGCGTCGATGCGCCGACACCGGAGAGCGTTCCCGCGGCGTAGGCCATCAGCAGGGGGTAGACGACGTAGAGCTGCCAGAGCGACGTCGCCTGCGAGATCGCGCAGAACCCGAGCCCCGCGGCCAGCGCGCCGGCCGGGATCAACAGACGGAGATGGCCGTCGCTCGCCAGCCGCCCGACGAGGGGGGCGATCGCGGCTCCGGCCCACGGCATCACGAAGTGGATGCCCGAGACGCCGAATCGACCGGCTTCGAACTCGACGGTCCACTCCTTCAGCGCCACGCCGAAGGTGTAGAAGATGACGCCCGACGAGACGAATTGGGTGACGAAGGCGACGGCGACCATGACCCAGCCGTAGAACAAGCGGACCCCCTCCGGCGCCAGCCGGCCGAGACGGTGGGCGCGCGCGGGCGTCGCCTGGCCTCGATCCGCGCGACGATACACGCCGGTGGCCCGCGGCGCGCCGAGGCTGGTATCGTCGGCGAACCGCGTCGATGGGCGGGCGGGGCCCGGCGTGTCGCGGGTCGCCGTGGCCCTCGTGAAGCATTCGAGCCGGAACCACGAAACGGGAATCCGAAAAAGGAGCAGGACATGGACGCCTACGAGGCCCTCTACACGACGCGCGCGATGCGGCGACTCAAGCAGGATCCGATCCCCGAGTCCGTCCAGAAGAAGATCCTCGACGCGGCGATCCGGGCGCCGTCGGGCGGCAACACCCAGGGCTGGCGCTTCCTGCTCGTCGACGATCCCGCCGTCAAGGCGCAGCTCGGCCCGCTCTACCGAAGCTGCATGGACGTCGTCTGGGGCTCCTTCTACAAGTCGCGCCGGGACGCTGCCGATGCGGCGCCGAACGATCCGGAGTCGATCGAGTTCATGAAGATGTTCCGCTCGGCGGATCATCTCGCGCAGCACTTCGAGGACGTGCCGCTCATGCTCTTCGCCTTCTGTCAGTTCGATACGACCGGCGGCTCGATCTTTCCCGCCGTCTGGAACGCGATGCTCGCCGCTCGCGTCGAGGGCGTGGGCAGCTCGCTGACGAGCGCGTTCTTCCTCAAGGTCGACGAACTGAAGAAGATCCTCGGCGTTCCGGACGAGGGCGGCTGGAACTTCAACTGCTGCGTGACCTTCGGCTATCCGACCGGCAAATGGGGGGTCGCCCCGCGCCGGCCGGCCCACGAAGTCGCCTACCGCAACGCATGGAACACGCCGCTCGGCTTCGAGATCCCGGAGCCGCTCTGGAAGAAGGCATGAGCCGGCGCGCGCCGGCTCGGGCGCGGGTCGTCGCGTTCGTCCTGCCGCTCTGCGCACTCGTGATCGGCTGCGCGAAGCCGCTCCACGAAGAGCGCTGGCAGGTGCTCGAGGTGCCACGCTTCGAGCTGATGACGACGCTCTCGGAGCACGAGGCGCGGGCCGTCGTCCGGGAGATCGAGCGTTTCGACGTCCTGATCCGGCGAATCACCGGTCTGCCGGAGCCGGCTTCGAACGTGCCGACCCGCATCCTCGCCCTCGCGCGGCCGACGCAGCTCGCCGATCTGCGATCGGCCCAGACGATCGGATTGCTCTCGCTGGGCCTGCGCTCGAACGTGATCATCGGTCATGCGCCAGCCGCCCATCGCTCGCTCGTCTCCGAGCGCGTGCTCCACCAGTACATCCACGCCGCGCTGCGCAGTCGGGCGATGCGGCCGCATCCCAGCTGGTACGAGGAGGGGCTGGTCGCGTTGCTGAGTGCGGCGCGCGTTCGCGGCGATTCGCTCGTGATCGGGGACTTCCCGTGGAGCCTGAAGACGAACGCGCGGAGCCCGGCCTGGGGGACGGTCGACGAGCTGATCGAGATCGGACCGGAGGATCGCCTCGACTCCGAAGCGCGCCGATCCTTCCTCGCCCAGTCCTGGGCGCTCGTGCGGTACCTGCTGCTCGAGCGGCCCGGGCAGCTGGGGACCCGGGACGTCGGGTTGCAGCGCTATCTGGATCTCGTCGACCTCGGCGTCTCGCCGAAGATCGCTTTTTCGACGGCGTTCGGGATGACGACGAAACAGGCCGAACGTCGCATCGAGCATGCGCTCTTCGACCGCGAGATCGAGATCATCGAGATCCCGCTCAGCGAGCTCGACGCATCGGCGTCGTCGCCGGAGATCCGGTCGGCCTCGCGGAACGAGGTCGCGGTCGCGCTCGGTGAAGCGCTGCTCGCTGCCGGGGACCCGGCTGCTGCCGAGAGGCAATTCCGTTCCGCGCTCGCGCTGGAGGCGGACGACGCGGGTGCACATGCCGGCCTCGGCGAGGCGCTTCGCAGGCAGGCGCGCTGGCCAGAAGCGGAGGCGGAGCTCGTGCGGGCCCTCGCCCTCGCGCCCGCCCGGCCCCGTGGTCACCTCGATCTCGGAGTCTTCTACGAAGCCCAGGCTCGGGTGGCCGACGACCCGGCGTCTCGGGAGCGCCATCTCGCGCGGTCGCGGGAGCAGCTCGAGCTCGCCGAGATTCTCGATGGGGCGGATCTGGAGGTCCAGGCCCGGCTCGGGATCTCGCATCTCCTTCCGGGGGGGAATGCGTCGATGGCTCTCGACCATCTCAATCGCGCGGCCGCAGGTCACCCCGGGTCGACGGAGATCCTGGTCGCCCTCGCCGAGGCCCATCTCGCCCGCGGTGACGAAGTCGGAGCGCGGGGGCTGCTGCAGCGGGCTCGTCCGGCCTGTGGCGAGGGGGATTCCGGGATCACGGTCGACGACTCGATCGCCGAGATCCGGGCCCGTCGCGCGGCGATCGACCACCCGTCGCCCCGCGAATAGCGCACGGCCGATCCGGCTTCCGGCCCTGCTTCCGGCTCTGCCTTCGCGCACCCGGTCGGTGGCCCCGCCGCCTCGCCGGACGTCCACCGCATCACCGGATTCGGCCCGGCGAAGCAGCGTCGAAATCGCCCGCCCTCATCCGACATCCCAGGAGAGCGCCCGAACCACGAGGAGAAGATCCATGCCCAGCCAGACCATCCGCCTTCACCGCGTCCTGCGTGCCCCCGCCGAGCGGATCTACCGCGCCTTCCTCGATGCCGATGCCATGGCGAAATGGCTGCCGCCGAACGGCTTCACCGGCCACGTCGACCGGATGGAGCCCCGCGTCGGCGGCCGCTACCACATGGCTTTCACGAACTTCACGACGGGCAACAGCCATTCGTTCGGGGGCGAATACCTCGAGCTGAAGCCGAACGAGCGAATCCGTTATTCGGACGCCTTCGACGATCCGGCCATGCCGGGCGAGATGGAGACGACGGTCTCGCTGAGGACCGTCACCGTGGGAACCGAGATCGAAATCGAGCAGACGGGCGTGCCGGAGATGATTCCGGCGGACGCCTGCCAGCTCGGCTGGCACGAATCGCTGACCCTGCTGGCGATGCTCGTCGAGGCGGAGATTCCGGATTAGGCCGCGAGGAGCGGGTGGATCGACCGGACGAAGCGGCCATCCGAACCGGCCGGCGAGCCAACGCTTCACTCGTTCGATCAGGATCCCGTCCTTGTTCGAGGAGGGGCGGGCGGGGACGTCGCTGCTGCGGAAGATCACATTGCGATGGAGGTTCTGGCGCTCGGGCATCGAGCGTATTCGTAGCCGACTGAGTCGGTGAACTCGCCGGGGACGGTATTCGCATCGGGGAGCTCGACGAGGCGCAGCCAGGCGGACTCGATCCAGGCCGATTCGTGCAGGCCCGGCATCGGCTATTCGGCCGTGAGATGGCTCGAGACCTCGGTCATCGCGACGCGGTTGCGCTCGGGCTCTTCACTTCCCATGTCGCGGACCCGGGGCACCTTCTGGCCGGAGATGTGGTCGATCTCGCCGTCCCGCGCGAAGCGATGGGCACCCTCGAGGCCGACGCGGACGCAGAAGGCGAAGGATCGAGAGGCCAGGCCGTGTGGACATGCAGGTCGCCGAAGTCGACCTGCTCGAGGGGATCGCGAGGAAGCCGCTTCGAGCGCTCCGACTTGGAGCTGGATGGACGATCGTTCAATCGGCTCATCCCAGGAATCCGCGACCCGGCTGCGAGACGAGCTCCAGGGCGCGTTCCGCGAGGTCGAGGGGGAGGCCGAGGCGTTCGGCGGTTCGAAGAGCGAGGGCGAGGTCCTTGCGAGGAATGGCCGTCGGATCGCCCGGCGCGTCGGTGGCCTTGCGAATCGCCTGCCAGTGGTCGACGGCCCAATTCGAAGCGGAGCTTTCGGAGAGGATCGCTGCCGCGGTCGTCGGATCCAGGCCGAGGGCCGACAGCAAGCGCATCGTCTCGTGGGTCGCCTGCATCTGCGTGAGGGTCAGCGCGTTGGTCGCGAGCTTGACGTCCTGAGCTGCGCCGACCTCGCCGACGTCGAAGTGCGTCCGCCCCGAGATCTCGAGCACCGGGCGCACACGAGCCAGGACCTCGGGCCGACCGCCGAGGATGTATGTCATCTCGCGTCGCGCCGCGCTGGCCGGGCCTCCGTCTCGGCCGCTGACGGGCGCGTCGACGACCGAAATGCCGTGCTCGGCGGCGAGTGAGGCGATCTGCCGACAGCGCTCCGCACCGATCGTACTGTGGACCACCAGGATCGTCCCCGGACGCGCCGTCGCGAAAATGCCGCTTCCCGGATCGTCCCCCTTCAGGACTGCCTCTACCTGCTCACCGCTCGAGACGGCGACGAGCACGACGTCGATGTGGGCGGCGAGCGCGGCCGGTGTGCTCGCCACCCGGGCGCCCAGCGCCTCGAGGGGCGCGACGGCCTCGGGACGAACGTCGAAGACCCACGTCTCGCGACCCGCGGCGAGCAGGTTTCGCGCGAGCGGCGTCCCGAGCGCGCCGAGTCCCACGACGCCGACGACCGACTCAGGCACGATTGCGCCACCGCGACATCTCAGAGCTCCTGCGCTTGGAGTTCGATCAGTTGGCCGAGCGAGAAGAGACCGGAGACGAGAATGTCGGTGTAGACGAAGGCCTGAATCAGCTCCCCGGTCATCGACTCGCCGTGGTTGGGTCGCACGATCTGGGAGAAGCGAGCGCGGCCCTTGAACTCGTGCTCGAAGGCCTCCTCGAGGCGATCGATCGTTCGCTCCAGACTGGCGAACGACGGATAGCGGAGACCGAAGTGGGGCGTTCCATGGGGATGATGGAGCGCCTTGTGGACGTAGGCGCCGAACGCCTTCGCCGCCGGGCCCGCGTCGTGGAGCAGGGGCTTCAGCGCGTCCTCGAGCGCCTTCTGCGCAGGCCGGATCTCGGAGATGTAGAGCACGTTGTTCAGGCGGTCCTGCTCCTTGGGATCCGGAAACGCGTACAGGATCGTGCTGCCGGTGCTGATCGCGGTCTCGGAGTCCACGACGGTGCAGCCGAGGGCTTCCGCGAAGCGGATCGCGAGCTCGCGCTCGCCGGTCTGATAGAGGGTCTCGACGTGATTGACCATGTGTCCGTGATAGTCGGCGAGGGAAGCCATGAGGATCTCTCCGTGTTTGCACCCCGATGGGCGAAAGAATGGATCGAAGCGGGCGACGAGCCCGATCACCTCAGGCCGGGCGGATGTTCTCCGGACCCCAGTAGGCGATCATCGACTCGATCCGGCCGCGTTCGTCGAAGCGGAAGACGTCGATCGAATCGAGCAAGAGACGCGCACCGTTCATCTCGAGGTGGACCTCGAAGGCCGCGGCGCCCTCCGTTCCGTCCTCCAGGACGCGAACGGCTCCGATTCGGTGCATCGCGACGACCGATGCGGCTGCCTGACCGAAGAGCGATCGCAACCCGGCTTCGCCCGCGATCGGTGCCCGATCGGCGGGATCTCGCACGACGGCGTCGCCCCGAAACAAAGCGTGGGCCCCTTCAGCGTCGCCCTTCGTCAGGCATTCGGCATATCGATCGACGATACGTTCGATTTCGGCTCGCGTCGGCATTGCTCGTCGTCCTCGCGCCCGTCAGCGCTTCCCCCGCTCGATCAGGATCCCGTCCTTCTTGATCTCGCCGACCTCGTGGACCGCGCCGAGCTCCTCGTCGAGGTAGCTCGGCCCCTGTGCGGTCGGCAGGAACCAGCCCGTCGGGCACATGGTCAGGATCTCGACGAACGAGAAGCCCTGGCCCTTCATCTGCGACGAGAACGCACGATCCAGGAAGCGGCGCAGGCGCGCCACGCCCTTCGCATCGTGCACGGAGCCGCGGGCGACGTAGGCGGTGCCTTCGAGCTGGGCCAGCATCTCGGAGATCAGGATCGGGTAGCCGTCGCGCTTCGCATCGCGGCCGTCGATGGTGTTCTTCGTGCGCTGGCCGAGGACGGTCGTCGCGGTCATGTGGCCGCCGGTCTCGCCGAAGACGCCGTTGTTGAGCAGGATGCAGGTGACGGATTCGCCGCGCGCCGCCGTGTGGATGACCTCCTGCAGGCCTTCGTTCACCATGTCGCCGTCGCCCTGGAGCGTGAAGACGAGGCAATCGGGGCGCATGCGCTTGGCCCCGGTCGCCACGGATGGGGCACGTCCATGAAGTGCCTGGATGAGATCGACGTCCATCAGGCTCGTCAGCGCCGTGTAGCAGCCGATGCCGATGACGCCGATCGTCTTCTGGCCGAGGTTCATGCCGTCGATCGCGTCGAGGATCTGGCGCAGGGCCACGGGCTCGCCGCAGCCGGGGCAGAGATCGTGCTCGCCCATCAGGGTCAGCGCGGGCTCGAAGTCGCCGGTCTTGCGGCTCGCGCCGCCGGGCGGGGCGTCGGTCGCGATGACCCGGAGCCGATCGTCGCTCGCTGATTCGTCGCTCATGTCCTGCTCCCCCTCTCGTTCGGTTCCCTGTCTCTCCGGCCGCTCATGCCACGACGCCGCGCGGGACGGGGCGGCCGTGATAGGCGTCGCGGGCACGCGCCGCGATGCGATCGCCGTCGAGCAGCGGGCCGATGCCGAAGCTCGCGGCGTCGGTCGAGATGCCGCCGATCGGGACGACCGGATGGCTGCCGTTCAGCGCGAGCCGGACGTCGTCGATCATCTGCCCCGCGTTCTGCTCGAGGCACGCGACGACGCGGCAACCCTTCGCTGCGCGCGCGAGCGGCTCCGACGCAAAGGGCCAGAGCGAAATCGGCCGGAACAGGCCCACCTTCAGCCCCTCGTCTCGCAGCTGCCGGATCGCGGCGCGGGCGAAGCGGGCGAGGGTCCCGAAGGCGACGATCAGCATCTCGGCGTCGTCGGCGTCCTCGACCTCGAAGCGCTGCTCGGCGGCCTCGATCCGCTGCTCCTTCTCCCAGAGCCTCTGCCAGAAGCTGCTGGGATCGATGCCCTTGCTGCCCTTGTCCATGCCGATCGGATTCAGGTTGCGCGAGCGGCCGGTGCCGCCGAGGCTGCCGTCGACGGCCCAGTCCTTGGGCGGAGGGCGTCGCAGTCGCGCCTCGATCGCGACCGACTCGTTGGTATGCGCGCGAGCAGATAGTCGCCGTAGATCAGGACGGGATGGCGCCAGTGGTCGGAGAGATGGAAGGCGAGCTGACGAGCTCGACCGCCTCGCCGACGCTCTGCGGGGCGAGCACGATGTGGCGATAGCGTCGCATGCCGCCGCGGGTCGCCTGGTAGTAGTCGCTCTGCCCTCGCGACATGTTGAAGATCACGATCGGGATCTCGGCGCGCGTGATCTCCGACATCGACTCCTGCATCAGCGCGAGGCCCTGGCCCGTCGAGCCGGTCGCGGCGCGGAAGCCCGTCGCGGCGGCGCCCCAGGCCTGGCCGATCGCCTCGAGCTCGCTCTCGGCGTTGATGCAATGGCCGCCGACCTCGGGCAGACGGCGGGCGAAGTTCTCGAGCACCTCGGTGAAGGGCGTCATCGGGTAGCCGGTGAAGAAGCGGCAGCCGGCGAGGATCGCCGCCTCGGCGATCGCTTCGGAGCCCTCCATCAGGCGCCGGGGCGTCTTTGCGGGAATCGCGGTCGTCATCGGATCTCCTGGGCGATGGGGAGCTCGCGCGTATCGGCCTTGGATGCGCTCGCCGGGCGCGTCGCCGGCTTCTCGCCGCCGAGGCGATAGATCTCGAAGCAGTAGTCGGGGCAGACGAGCAGGCAGGCGCCGCAGCCGGTGCAGCCCTCGAGCAGCTCGGGCAGCAGGTAGCCGGAGGCGTTGCGCTGCGTCGACATGCGCAGGACGTGCGGCGGGCAGGCGGGGATGCAGAGCTCGCAGCCCTTGCAGCGGGTGGTGTCGAGGACGATCGTGCCCTTCGGCTGCGGACGGCTCATGCGGCCTCCTTCGCGAAGGCCGGCACGCAGCGCGCGGCGACGGCGCCGGCGCCCGCGGCGAGCGCGCGGCGATTGGTCTCGAGGAACTGGCTCCGATAGCTCGGCAGGGAATCCGCGAGCGCTTCGGCGAGGGCCGCCTGGGAGACGATGCCGGTCGCCGTCGCGAACGCCGAGAGCAGCACGAGCGCGGCGGCGTTCGGCGCGTCCGCCTCGCGGGCGAGCGTCGTCGCGTCGAGCTCGATCAGGCGCCCGGTCGCGACGTCGAGCGGCGCCTCGAGCAGCTCGCGGTTGACGACGACGAGCCCGTCCGGCCGCAGCTTCGGCCGGATCGGGTCGAAGAAGCGCGGATGGACGACGATCGCCGCCCAGGCACGCGACACGATCGGCGGCGAGGTGATGACGTGCCTCGCGATCACGACCGTCGCGTCGGTATTGCCGCCGCGCATCGTCCCGCCGTAGGTCCCGAGTGAGAGGACCTCGAGCCCTTCGAGCGTCGCCGCCCGCGCGAGGATCGTCGCGGCGAGCTGGACGCCCTGACCGCCGATGCCCGTCCAGAGGATCTCCCGCTCTCGTTCGCGTTCGTTCGCCAAGCCCGAACCTCCTACGCTGCGCGTTTTCGTCGCGGCGCGCTGCTTCATCCCGGCCTCAAAGATCGGGCGCTTCTGCCAGTCCCCGCCGCGCGAGGCCCGAGAGCACGAAGGCTTCGATCCGCTCGACCTCGGCCGGCGAGGGGATGCGCTCCTCGACGAGCCGCGCTTCGATCCAGTTCATCATGAGGTGATAGAGGAGCTCGGCGTCCTCGTCGGGCGAGACGGCCGGCAGATCGCCCGACGCGAGGGCCGCCGCGAGCGCCGCGCGCAGCGGGGTCGTCAGCTGCTCGCGCGATCGCGCGACCTCGGCGGGAAACGCTTCGGCCAGGCGACCCCGGGCCAGGGCGAACGGGCGACTCGCCTTCGCGCCGGCCGGATCCTGGGCCTGGGCGGCCATGCCGCGCACCCATTCGCGGATGGCGGGCACGGGCGAGGGCTCGGCGTCCATGCGCGCGGCCAGATAGTCGGCGAGGCCGCGGATGCCCTCGTCGAGGACGGCGACGAGCAGCTCGTGCTTGCTGCGGAAATGGCGGTAGAAGGCCTGGTTCGAGAGTCCCGCCTCGGCGAGGATGTCCGAGACCTTCGGGTCGAGGCCCCCGGTCTTCTCGATCATCGCGAAGGCGGCGCGAACGAGCCGTTCGACCTCGCCGCGCGCCGCCGCGCGCCGGAGGGCGAGGCTGCGATCGACGGCTTCGTCGACGGCCAGGCGCCCGGTCCGTGTGGACGCTTCGCGGCGGCGGAGGCTGGGAACGTTGTTCTCCATTTGGAGAACGGTATTCTCGGGCGCGTGGATCCGCAAGGGCCGGGCCGGCTGGACCGGAGCCCGGGCCGGAGCCGGAGCCAGAGCCGGGCGCGGCGCTCGGTGTGAAGGGTGTCCTGCGCTGCGGCGCGATGACGGGAGAGCGCATGCAGCGGGATGGGCAGGGACTGCTGATCGCGGACATCATTCGGCGCGCCGCGGCGACGGTGCCGGATCGCCCGGCGGTCGCGGTCGGCCCCGACCAGCGGACCTTCGCGGAGCTCGAGCGAGAGGCCGAGCGGCTCGCCCACGCGCTGCGGAGCGCCATGGGCATCGGCCATGGCGATCGCGTGATCGGCTGGATCGACACCGCCATCGAAGTGATGCCGCTCTTCATCGCCCTCGCGAGATTGGGCGCCGTCTTCGCTCCGCTCAATGCGCGGCTCTCCGCAGACGAAGCGGGGGAGGTCGCGAAGCTCGCGCGCGGAGCGCTGCTCGTCGTCGATCCCGCGCGGGCATCCGATGCGGAACGCCTCGCGAAGCGCGCGGGGATCGATCGCATCGCAATGCTGAGTGTCGCTCGCTCGCTGGGCGACGAGGGGCCGGGCGCGCCTTCGGCGGTCGCCGGGTCGGGTTCGGGCGCGGTCGCCGCCGATCGCTACTTCGCCCTCGACGCCCGCCAGCTCCCCGATCCGCCGGCGCCCGTCTTCGAGCCGCGCCTCGTCGAAACCGATCCCCACGTCATCTTCTTCACGAGCGGGAGCACCGGCCGCCCGAAAGGCGTCGTCCTCTCCCATCGCGCGAACTGGCTGCGCGGCTTCCAGGGCGTCTTCCGCGACGAGCCCGAGCGGACGGTCTGCATGTTCCCCCTCTTCCACATGGCGGGCTTCACGCTCGCGATCTCCGCCTGGCAGACCCGCGGTGAGATCGCCTACTCGACCGCCTCGGCCGATGCCCTGCTGCGCATGGTCGAGGCGCGCCGGGCGAATCGCCTCTACGGCCTGCCCGTCGTGTGGAAGCGCATCCTCGAAGCCGATCTCTCCGCCTACGATCTCTCGAGCCTCGAGCAGCTCGATACCGGGACCTCGGCGACGCCGATCGAGATGCTGCGCGAGATGAAGGCGCGCTTTCCGAAGGCGCGCGTGCGGATCTACTACGGCTCGACGGAGGTCGGCACCGCGAACGCGCTCTGCGACGCCGACGTCCTGCGCAAGCCGGGGAGCGTCGGTCCGGCGGCGGTCTCGGTCGACGTGCGGCTCGCCCCGGACGGCGAGATCCAGGTCCGCAGCCCCTTTCTCTGCGATGGCTATTTCGACGATCCGCAGGCGACCGCCGCGGCGCTGGTCGACGGCTGGTTCCAGACGGGCGACCTCGGCGCGATCGACGCCGAGGGCCATCTCTCGATCGTCGGCCGCAAGAAGGAGATCCTGCGCACCGGCGGCGAGAGCGTATCGCCCGCCGAGGTCGAGGCCGTGCTGCGGGCGATTCCCGAGCTCGAGGACGTCGCGCTCGTCGGGCTGCCGGATCCGCATTGGGGCGATCTGTTATGCGCCGCCGTCGTCGTCCGGCCCGGAGCGCAGATCACGCTCGCCGGACTCCGGGATTTCTGCGAGGGGAAGCTCGCGGGCTACAAGAAGCCGCGGCGGATCGCGCGGCTCGCCGCGCTGCCCCGAACGGCAGCGACGAATCAGGTCCAGCGCACGCTGCTCGTCGAGCAGATCCTCGCGAGCGGCCTGGCGAAGGAAGATTGAAGCGGCGGACGCGGGCGACGCGCCGGGACGAGGTAGATCGAATTGACCCGCCAGCCGATCCAGCGCCTCGCGACCCATCTTCCGAGCGCGATGCTCGATCCGATCCGCGCGGCCCGGCCCGGGCTCGAGATCGTCGAGCTCCCGATGAAGGGACCGTTGCCGAGCGGGCCTGGCTTCGAACGCTTCGACGCATTGCTGACACTGCCGAACGGCGCTCCGAATCTCGCCGAGGTCCTCGCGCGCGGCGTCCGCTGGGTGCATGCCTACGGAACCGGTGTCGACGGCTTTCCCTTCGCCGCCCTCGGCGGGGTGCCCTTCACCTGCTCGCGCGGCGCCTCCGCGACCGCCATCTCGGAATGGGTGATCGCCGTGCTGCTCGAGGCGGAGAAGCGCCTGCTCGAGCATTGGCTCTCGGCTCCGCCGCCCGTCTGGCATCGCGCGGAGCTCGGGACCCTCGCGGGCCGAAGTCTCGCGCTCGTCGGATTCGGCGGCATCGCGCGGGCGATCGCCCGGCGCGCGCTGCCCTTCGGCATGCGCGTGCGGGCGCTCCGACGCAGTGATGCGCCGAGCGGAATGGAAGGGGTCGAGATCGCCCGGGACCTGCCGTCGCTGCTCGCCGACGCGGATCACGTCGTCCTCGCCGCGCCGGCGACGAAGGCGACGCATCATCTCTTCGGCGACGCGGCGTTCGCGGCGCTGAAGCCCGGCGCCCATCTGGTGAACATTGCCCGCGGCAGCCTCGTCGATCAGGACGCACTGCGGCGCGCCCTCGATCGCGGCCTCGTCGCCCGCGCGACCCTCGACTGCGTCGAGCCCGAGCCGCTGCCGGCCGGCCATTGGATGTACGGCGATCCGCGCGTCCGCGTCTCGGCCCACATCTCCTGGAGCGGCTCGGACGCGAACGCGGTCATCCTCGAGCGGTTCCTCGAGAACCTCGGGCGGTTCGAGCGGGGGGAGGAGCTGCTGTACCGGGTCGATCCCGAGCAGGCGTATTAGTTGCGCCGCTGCTCGGCTTCGGGTGGGCGGAGCGCATCGCGCGGGAAGGCCTCGCGATGAGCGACTACTACGATCCGCATCCGCGGCTGCGCCTCTCGCGGCCGGTCGTCCTGGCGGGCGACGTCGGCTGCGGCGCGGCGGCGGTCGCCTGGCAGATCGCCGCGCAGACGGGGATCGGATTCCGATCGATCGATCGGCTGATCGAGCACGACGCCGGCTGCGCGCTCGCGCGTCTCGCGGTCGAAGAGGGGACGGCGCGACTCGTCGCTCGGACCGATGCGCTGCTCGAACGGATCGTGGACGAGACGCCCTTCGGAATCGTCGTGATCGACCGCGCCTGGCCCTCCCTGGCCGTGCGCGACGTGCTCCGTCGCCGGACGCTCTTCGCGCGCCTCGATCGCCCGTACGCCCATCTCGCCCGCCACTTCGACGAAGAGCTCCGCCGCGCCGGCGACTGGATCCTGCGCGACCTGGTGTCCGCGAGCGGCGAGCCCGTCGGGCTTCGCGAAGTCTGCGCGCATCGGGCGATGCTGCTGCGCGAGGCGGAGCTCGTCTTCGAAGCCGGGGATCTCCACGTCCACCGGATCGCGGAGCAGCTGCTCGAAGCGTTCGAACAGCTCGTCGATGCCTGAGGGCGCCCTGCGCGGGCGGAGCAGGATCACCCTGGCAGGAACTCCGGACGGGCCGATCTGCCCGGGTCTGGATCGGGGGCACGGCGGGCCTTTTTTCGACGGACCAGCCTGAGCGCCGGCCGTCCCGTCCCGGGACTTGCGCTCCTGGTGCCGGCTCGATGCGGTCGAGTGGTCGGGCCTCCGAACCCGTAGAATTCCGCGGCGTCACCGATCCGCTCCAACGGGTACTGACGATCCGGATCGTCGCCTCGGGCGACGTGCCGACTGCCGCTACTGCATCTGGACTTGCGGCCGCTCGCGGTTCGCCATCGGGGGTAGGAATCATGCGTCTCGGACGGAATCCAGCTGCGCACGGCCGAAGCAATGCGCCGGCAGCCGCGCTCGTCGTCTCCGCCCTGCTCGGCCTCGTCGTCGCCGCCCCGACCCCGCTCGCCGCAGCCGACCTGAACCTGATTCCCCCGCCGAGCGGCAGCGGCTCGTTCTGGTCCGCGGCGCTCTGGGATTCGGCCGGGGGAAACGTCTCGCCGGGGCCGACCGACGATCTGACGATTTCGGGCACCCTCGCGCCGCTTCAGCTCCTGCTCGGAGAGACGATCGACGAGCCGGCCCGCCGCGGCCAGATCTTCAGTCTCGCGGTGCTCGGTTCCGACGCCGTCACGATCGATGGGGCCGGAGACCAGCCGGCATCGCCGCGGGGCGGCCTGAGCTTGAAGCAGGGCCCGGACCTGAACTGTCGGATCGACGGGACGAAGTGTTCCCTGGTCGTCTCCGCGGATCCGGGCACCGGACTCGAGCTGCGAGATGCCCCGACGATCATGACCGGAGACGCCCAGCTCATTCAGGGCACCCTCGCGATCACGAAGACCGTCGATTCGTCGTTCCTGTTCGGGTCGCATTTCATCTCGCCCTACGTTCAGCTGGGAGGGCAGCCGGCCCTCGAAGATCCGAGCCGGTCGTCGTTCGTCGTCTCCGGCCACGGGGCTGCCCCGTACACGGCGCCGACCGCGCGCATTCACGCGTTCATCATCGTCGGGATCGACGACACGGCGCTTCGCGTCACCGATGGCGCCGGAGTCAACGTCTACAACATGGACGTCAAGAACATCCAGACTCCGCCCGCCTTCCTGCCCGGGACGACGCGGATCGAAATCGGCGACGCGGTCTCCGAAACGGCGCGACTGCTGCTCGAAACCGCCGCGTTCGAAGGACAATCCTCGAACGTCCGGCTCGAGGCGGCGGGCCGCGATCTGGAGATGATCGTCGCGCCCCATGGCGAGGTCGAGCTGACCGGAGATTCCTCGGCCACGTATCGTTCGAACATCGAAGTGATCGCGCGCGAGGGCCTCGATCCGGGCCATGCCCTGCTCGAGGTCGATGGTGGCTTGCTGAAGGTGACCACGCCGCTCCCCCCCGTCATCCCGTCCTCGGCGCGCTTCGACGTTTCGGTCGTCGCCAAGGAGGGCGGAACGGCGACCCTGCGCGTCGATCACGGCGGCGAGGTGCGCGGCAGCCACACGGCCATTGCCCGCGGCCACAAGCTCGGCGCCCCGCCGACTTCGCCGCAGGGGATCGCCGCGCTGGAGGTCGCGACCGGCGGACTCGTCACGAATGGAAATCTCTACCTCGCGGGCGCCGCGCTCGACGTCTCGGAAGGCATCTTGCGAGCCGAAGCCTTGAGCTTGAGCGACCCGCTCGCGCAGCTCGGCCAGGAGCCCTCGCTGGCGACGTGGCATACGACCGACAGCCGGCTCGAGAGCGAAGGTCTGTCGCTCGCCGTCTACTCCGGATCGACCGCGCGCTTCGAAGGCGGCGCGGTGGGGACGGACGTCCGCAGCACGCTCGTCGGCGGAAGCGCTTCCGGCATAGCGACCGGCATCGCGCCGAGCTGGCTCGAGATTGCGGACCCCGGATCGAGCTACGACACGGGAAGCCTGTCGATCGGACTGCCGGGCTACGCGGCCCACTACGGCGCTGCGAGCGAATGCCCCGTCGCGTTCGGAATCGGAAGCGGGGTCGTCGAGGTGACGAACGGAGCGAGCCTCGCCGTCGGGAACGCGCAGAACGATCCGGGCGATCCGATCGGCATCCGCCCGTCGATCGCCCTGGCGCCCGCCCACGACGAGTACGCGGCGAGCGAGATTCGTCTCGACGCGACGAGCAGCGTCGTGATCGCGGCCGCGGGATCGGCTGCGCCGCAGCCCGGGAACGTCGTCGTCGGCCAGGACGGTCAGCTCGCCGGCAGCGGGATCATCGGCGGGGACACGCTCGCGACGAGTCCGGACGTCGTGATGCTCGCCGGCGGAAGCGTTGCCCCCGGCTGCTCGCCCGGGACGCTGACGATCGCGGGCCGCTACCTGCAGCAGGATGGCGAGCTCGAAATCGAGATCGGCGGGCCGAACGCGGGCGAGTTCGACGTGATCGATGCGCTGGGCGGCGCCGAGGTCCTCGGCGGCACGATTCGCTTCGAAGTCATCGATGGCTACACCGGCGACGTAGGCGCCCAGCTCGATCTCTTCGCGAGCCGCGCCGTCGCGATCGATCCGGGCGTCGTGGTCGTCGACAACACCGGCATGGCGCTCGCCTTCGACCGGACGACGGGGATCGCGACGATCACGCAGACCGTGCCGGAGCCGGCGATGTGCGCGTCGCTGGCCGCGGGGCTGGGCTGGCTGCGGAGTCTCGCGCTCCGGAGGCGACGGCGCGATTGAATGCGAGTTCGAGCGTGGGCATGCGCCTGAGCGCGTGCCGCGCTGATCCCCGGCCGTAGATCCGTCCGGGGCGCGCGCTGCACGCGTTTCCGCCGGTCGGAGGGACCCCGACGGGGCGGGGGACGGATCGTCCGCTCGACGTCCTCCTCACGTCGCTCGGCGTCGATCTCGGCGGATGGACTCTCGCCGAAGCGAGCGCGATCTCCGCGGACGGCCGGACGATCGCGGGAACCGGCTACAACCCGAATGGGGACATCGAGGCCTGGATCGCCGTGATTCCCGAGCCGACGACCGCGCTCCTGCTCGGAGCCGGTCTCATCGGTCTGGCTTTGGCTGGACGCCCTCGACCTTCGAATCCCGATTGAGCCAGCGCCTCAAGCTTCGCGACCACCGTCCTCGTCCGTCGACGGATGGCCACCGGCGAGCGATTTCTGCCACCAGCCGGGCTTGTGCGTCGAAAAGAGCATGGGGATGCCGCAGGTCGACGCCGGCTTCGTGTGCACCATGTGACCGTAGTCGTACTCGACGGGCTCCGGCGTCCGGAAATCCACGCCCGCCGAGCTCCCCTGCTGCATGAGCGCACGGACGTCGTCGACGTCGATGCCGAATAGCATCAGCCCTTCGCCGTTTCGCTCGACCTGCCGGCCGAGCGGGCTCGCCGGATCGGTCGAAGAGACGAGACTCAGGACCATGCCGCGATCCCCGAGGTCCCAGAGCGGGAAGATCGTGCAGCGGGTCGTGGGGTCGGGCATCGTGTCCCGGGCCAGCTCGATCGGCTCGATTCCGAGCAGACGCCGAAATTTCTCGACGCTCGCGTCGTGATCGGCGACTCGGATGACGAAGTCGAAACAGAAATTCGCGCGCATGGGGTCCTCCGATGGGGCGACGAGAGGGCAGTCTCGTCTCGCGATTGTGCGGTCGATCGTCGCGCGATGCGGGCGCGGAATCGAGGCCCCGGACGGGGCGAGGTCGACCAGGCTGGACCTGGATGCGGTCCAGAGCAGGTCTCTCGTTCTTCCTGCCGCCCCGATTCCGTCACCACCGATCCGCGACGCTTCGACGCATGGGCCCGGCAGGGGCATTGGCCCGGGTCGCCATTTCGGTTGCCGTCGAACGCGGGGAGGGGGCGGGGCCAGGGCGCATGCGGCAAGATCGTGATCCGTCGGGGGCGGCTGCGTTGCGTCCTCGAACGTCGCTTGCGCCGTGATCGCGTCCGCGCGAAGGAGGCCCGATGTCCCGAGCTCATGAGCTGCTCCCGATCCCGCCCCGCGACCTGCCCGAAGAGCCCATGCCCGGCATGGCGCTGCGCGACGAACATCGTGCCGCTCTCGACATCGAAGAGCGCTTCGTCCCCGGCCCGCCCGGAGCGCCGGACGTGCGCGTGGTCGTCTACCAGCCGAAGCAGCGCCGCACGAAGATCCTTCCGGTCCTGCTGCAGATCCACGGCGGCGCCTTTTGTCTGATGCACCCCGAGACCTTCGCGGCCATGGAGGCGGATTGGGCCCTGCACCATCACTGTGTCGTCGTCAGCGTCGACTATCGACTCGCTCCCGAGCATCCTTTCCCGGCCGGGCCCGAGGACTGCTATGCCGCGCTGCTCTGGGTCGCCGCGAGCGCCGAGAAGCTCGGCATCGATCTCGAGCGGCTCGTCGTCACCGGTGCGAGCGCGGGCGGCGCCCTCGCGGCGGCCCTGACCCTGATGAGCCGCGACCGGCGGGGGCCGAAGATCGCCTACCAGGCCCTGATGATCCCCGTCCTCGACGATCGCCTGAAGACCGCCTCCCATCGGCAAGCCGTCGGGGCGCCCGGGTTCAACGCCGCCGGCAGCGAGGGCATGTGGCTGCATTATCTGGGCGAGGGCGCCGATCGGAGCCGGACCTCGCCCTATGCGGCGCCAGCCCGCGCCGAGGACCTCTCGGGCCTGCCCCCGGCCTTCGTCCAGACCAACGGACTCGATCCGCTGCGGGACGAGGGCATCGAGTACGCCCTGCGCCTGATGGCGGCGGGGGTCCCCGTCGAGCTCTACAACTGCCCGGGCGCCTATCACGGCGCGCCGCCGCTCGACCTCCGCACGGCGGGACTCGCCGCCCGGCTGCTGGACGCGGCGCTCGGGGCGGCGCTGAACCCGGAGGCGCCGACGCGGATGGTCTAGGCCCGCGCGATCCGAGGCGCCGCTTCCGGCGCGGGCGAAGCGTCGTCCGACGAACGAAATCCGCTCCGAATCGACGCCCCGCTCGCATTCTCGAGGAGGATCGTCCGATGCCCGAGCCCGCCTGCATGCCTTCGCTCGCTCTCGCGCCCTGTTCTGGGACGCGAAGAAGCGGGGACCGACCGAGTCATGCCTGAAGAACCGGGCGAAGCGGGGACGACAGCGGCGAAGCTCCTCGCCGGCGAGGGGCCCGTCGTCGTCTCGATCCATGTGGCGAAGGCGCGGCGGCTGCCGATGCGCGCCGTGGAGGCGGTGCGTGCGGAGGCGGGCAGGGGGCTGGTCGGCGATCGCTACCACGGCTCGCGCGTGCGCAACGTGACGGTGCAGTCGCTCGAGGAGCTCGAGCAGGCGGCGCGCGTTCACGATCGGGCGATCGATCCCGGCAAGACGCGCCGCAACATCACGCTCTCCGCCGGCCGACTCTCCCGGAAGCCCGGCCATCGATTCCGCATCGGGGAGATCGAGCTCGAGGTGGTGCGGGACGCGGCACCCTGCAAGCTGCTCGACGACGCCCTCGGCCGCGACGTCCGTCTCGCCCTCGCACGCCGTGCGGGCGTGGTCTGCCGCATCTTGAACGATGGCGAGCTGCGCGTGGGCGACCGGGCGGAGCTCGATCAGTGCCCGCCCGGCTGATCTCGGGCGCCTCGTCGGGCCGTGCCTCACTCCGCGCGGCGATCGGCTCGCCGGCGCCCGCGCGACGCGAGCGCGCCGGGTAGACTCCTGGCCGGGCGAACCTGCAGGTCGCGCCGCGCCGCGCCGCGCCGGCACCGGCTCCAACTCCACGCTCCAGGATGTTCAGCACATGGGAATCGAAGATCGCCCCGAGTGGCTCGCTCTCGTGCAGGAGGAGATCGTGGAGCCCGCGCGGCGGATCGTCGATCCGCACCACCACTTCTTCGCGAACGCCGAGCCCTTCTTTCCCTATGCGCTCGCCGACCTGCGCCGCGACGTTTCGGGACACCGCGTCGAGCAGACCGTCTACGTGCAATGCCAGGAGGGCTACCGCGAGGAGGGGCCGGAGCATCTGCGATGCGTCGGCGAGACGGAGTCGGTCGCGCGGATCGCGCGGGAGGCCGCTTCGGCGCCGGGCGTTCGTCCGCGGATCGGGGCGATCGTCGCGACTGCGAACCTGCGGCTCGGGCGTCGCGTGCGCGACGTGCTCGATGCGCATGCGGAGGCGAGTCCCCTCTTTCGCGGCATTCGCGATGGGGCGGCCTTCGATCCGACGGGTGCCGCGGCGTGCATGACCGATCTACCCGCGCTCTACGCCGATCGGGCCTTCCGCGAGGGCTTCGCGGTCCTCGGCGATCTGGGCCTCTCCTACGACGCCTACCACTACCACTTCCAGACGCCGTACGTGCGGGATCTCGCCCGTGACTTTCCCGAGGTCACGATCGTGCTCGACCACCTCGGCACGCCCCTCGGCGTGGGGCCCTACGCCGGCCGGCGTGAAGAGATCTTCGCCGAGTGGTCGAAGGGGCTCGCGGAACTCGCGACCTGCGAGAACGTCGTCGTGAAGCTCGGCGGGCTCGCGATGCCGTGGAACGGCTTCGGTTTCGAGTCGCGCGAGCGCCCGCCGACCTCCGACGAGTACGTCCACGCATTGGGGCGCTACTACGCGCACGCGATCGAGTGCTTCGGCGCCGAGCGGTCCATGTTCGAGAGCAATTTTCCCGTCGACCGCTTGTCCCTCTCCTACGACGTGCTCTGGAACGCCTTCAAGAAGATGGTCGCGGGCGCGTCCGAGGACGAGAAGGAAGCGCTCTTCCGGGGGACGGCGACGCGGGTCTATCGGCTCGACGCGGCCGACGATCCCGCGAGCGCGTAGAATCGGCGCGTCTGCCGCGCCGACGCTCGCGAGGCGTCGCGTTCGGGCAGCGATCCGGCCTGGATCAGCCGCGCTTCGCCGCCAGCCGCTTGCGCGCGTGGCTCTCGATCACGGTGCCGTCGAAGAAATCCGCTCGCGCACCGGCCAGCAGATCGATCGCGTTGTCGCAGGTGAACGCGCGGAAATCGTCGCGGTCGAGATGGCCGTCTTCGACGAGCTCCCAGGCCTCGGGCAGGACCTCGCGGAAGTCCGGGACGTCCCAATGCCCGATGTCGCTCGCGAAGATCGCGTTCAGGCGCGCGCCCATCGGGATCTTCTCGCGGTCGAAGGCGATCGCGTTCATCGGGTCGTCGGCCTCGCAGCCGAAGAAGAAGCGCTCTTCGAAGAGGGCGCGGATGTCCTCGCGGCGCTCGATCTGCGCGTCGCGGAACTCGTCGATCGCGGCGGGATCCTCGTCGGGGTCGGAGAGCATGAGGAGCGCGTCGTCGAGCCGTCCCTGCGCGTCGCGCACCGCCTGCGGCGCGTGCTCCGCGATCAGCTTCTCGAGCAGCGGGCGGTCGAGCGCCTTCGGGTCGTAGTGGCCGATCGCTTCGCGATTGCGCTTGTCGAAATGGCCGAGGAGGTCCGAGAAGAGGTTGGCGCCCCAGGCGACGCCGCCCTCGAGAAAGCCGAAGCGGAGCTTCGGGAAGCGCTTCGCGACCCCGCCGAAGAAGATCGAGCGACAGGCCGCCTCGCCGGCGACGGCGAAGTTCCCGATGTGGTTGTAGACGTAGTTCGTTCGCGACATGCGCGTGCCCCAGCCCTGGCCGCTGGCGTGGAAGGTGATGGGGACGCCGAGCTCCTCGCAGCGTCGCCAGAGCGGGTCGTAGTCGTAGTCGCTGTCGTGGCAGAGGGTGTCCATCCAGTTCGCGCCGCGGATGGCTTCGGCGCCGGGGATCTTCCGCGCGATCACGCCGGAGAACATCGCGGCCTTGAGCCCGAGGGTCCCGATCGCATGGTCGAGCTCGGCGATCGCCTCGTCGGGGTTGAAGCAGGGGATCGCGGCGACCGGCTCGAGGCGGTCGCGGAAGGCGCCATAACATTCGGCGTAGTAGCGGTTGTAGGCGCGCGCGAGCGCCGGGCGAAGCTCGTCGTCGGCGAGCGCGGTCACGGTCAGGCCGTAGGTCGGGTAGAGCAGGGCGTAGTCGAGGCCGAGCTCGTCGAGCCGCTCGTACATCAGGCGGGGCAGCATCGCCGTCGCGCGGTCGAGGGTATTGCGCGTCGGGACGCCCCACCAGGCGAAGCGGGTCATGCCGAGGCCGCGTTTGGCTTCGATGGGCACCTGGCGCGCGAGGCGGCTTCCGTTCTGCAGCGCGTCGAAGCGCTCCGCGACGGATTCCCCGGCGAGCTCGACGATGAAGTCCCGGACGATCGGCGTGAACTCGATCAGATGGCCGTCGCCATCGACGACCGGATGGTCGAGCTGGCGGCGGATCTTCGAGACGGCGTCGCTGGGGACGAATTGCATGGCGGGTCCTTTCGGGTGGAGGATCGGCTCGGGCGAGGGGCGCGGCGCCGGGCGGGTGGCTCTGGACCGCGGTCGTGCTTCGCCGAGCGATACGAGTCTAGACCGATCGGCCGCCGGGCGGAATCGTGCCGTCGGGTGACGCGGAGGCGGGGGACTGCGCCGTCGCAGCGAGGCGCTGCTCGCGGATTCTTTGGGCGCAGCAATCGATCCGACGTGTGAAGCGGTTCATACGCCGGCGCGAGGTCGACCTCTAGTGTCGTCGTCAGGCGATGCACACGAGGCATCGCCGCCCGAGGAGGACGACGCATGGCCATCGGATTCCCTCGCTCGCTCCGATTCTCGATCGGCATCGGCATCGCCATGGGAACGGTCTCGGCGCTCTGGGCGGCCTCGGTCGCGAGCGCGGTCGACATTTTCCTGGTCACGAACACGAACGACGCGGGACCGGGCTCGTTGCGTCAGGCGATCGTCGACGCCACGAACGACGCGAATCCCGACGAGGATCGGATCGTGTTCAACATTCCCGGGCTGGGCGTGAAGACGATCTTCCCGCAGTCGCCGTTGCCGGCTCTCGTCGGAAGCGGGATCACGATCGACGGATCGACCCAGCCCGGCGCCCACTGCGACAGCTGGCCGCCGACGCTGCTCGTCGCCCTGAACGGCAGCCAGGCCGGTGCCGCGGCCGATGGTCTGCAGCTCTTCGGCTCGGGCCACACGATCCAGGGGCTGGTGATCCAGGGCTTCGGGGACGCCGGCGTCCAGCTCTCGGGCGCCGGGGTCCTCGGCCAGCACGACCTCCGCTGCAACTACATCGGAACGAGCGCGAATGGCGCGATCGCGGTGCCCAATGCGATCGGCGTCTTCCTCGATCGGACCGTCTTCGTCCACGTCGGCGGCCCGGCCGTCGCCGACACGAACCTGATCAGCGGCAACCTCGACGTCGGCGTCGAGGTCGTCGGCGACCACAACTTCGTGCTCGGCAACTTCGTGGGCACCAACTCGGGCGCGACCGCCGCGATTCCCAACGGATCGGGCATCCGGATCGACGGCGGCTCGTCGAACGTCGTCGGCGGGCTCTTCGGAGTGGGCGGCAACGTCGTCGCGGGCAATGCGAGCTTCGGGATCGGGCTCTTCGGGGCCGATACCGATCTCACGGTCGTGCAGGGCAACTGGATCGGCGTGAACACGGCGCTGCAGGTCATCCCGAACCAGACGGGCGTGTCGATCGGCGTCGGCGTGACGGGGACCGCCGTCGGCGGAACCAGTGCGGGCGCGGGCAATCTGATCGCAGGCAACCTCGTCCACGGCGTACAGGTCTTCGCGCCGTCGGCGGTCCGGAACCGGATCGTTCGCAACGGCATGGCGGCCAACGGCGCGCTCGGCATCAAGCTCGGCGCCGGCGTCGGCGCGACGCCCAACGATCCCGGGGACGTCGACGAGGGCGCGAACCATCTCCAGAACCATCCCGATCTCGGCGCCGCGGTCCTCGACGACGCGGCCGACGAGATCCTCGTCTCCGTCGGCCTGCCGACGGATTCGGCGCAGACTGTGTTCCCGGTCGACCTCGATTTCTACGTCGCCGACGCGGAAGGAGAGGAGGGTGCGATCTGGATCGGACGCCTCTCGACCGAAGGCACCGACGGGCCCCGGGAGATCCTCTCGCTTCCCTTCCCAGGGACCGCCGCGCAGCTCACGGCGCTCGGAGGCCGGATCCTGGCGACCGCGACCGACGGGCTCTCCAATACGTCGGAATTCAGCCCGTCGATCCCTGTGCCCGAGCCCGCGCTCGGCGGCGGCGTGGCTGCGGGGCTGCTCGCGTCGTTCGGGCGCTCGCGGATGCGAAGAGCGCGCCGGTCGGGGGCGTCCCGCTCGAGTCGGATCTCGCGAAATTGCGCATGTCCTGCCGTGCCGGAGCCCGACTGAGGGCGCCCGCCCTCGATTGAGGCCCCCTCATCGGGAGAATGAACTGAAATGTGTCATTGGCGCGGACTTGCCGCGGGCCTCTCGAAATTCGCGCGTGCCTGCCTCAGGGTTCGACGCGTGCCGGTCGATGACCAGCCATGCGATTCGGCGGATTTCAGGCAGGTCTGCTTCTGACGGTCCTCGTCGCGGGCAGCTTCGCGGTGCTCGAAGGCAAGAGCTTCGCAAGGCAGCTCGGATGGTTCGAAGAGGATCCGATTCTCGTCTTCGTCGTTCCCCTGGCGGAGAGCGCGCTTCGCGTTCGCGCGGCCGTCGCGCCCGAATCCGTCGTCTGGGAAGGGGAAGCCGGTTTTGCCCTGGCCAGCGGGCGCGTGGTCGCCGCGAGCCTCGATCGCGCCGGGGAAATCATCAAGGGCGCCGGCTGGGTCGAGCGCGAAATCGAGATCGTGACTCTCGCGGCCGATCCCGCCGATCCGTCGATGGCGGATTCGAGCGATCCGGCGTCCCGCGAAGCCATGCGCGAGCGGCTCGGCGCATTGGTGAACAAGCCGACCCTCACGCGGGGCGAGCAGGTCTTCGTGCTTCGGGCGATGATGGACGGGGTCGAGCTCTAGTCCGCAGTCCGAGGTTCCCGACGAGATCGACGCTCATTCAGCGGATTCGGGCATCACGCCTCCAGATCCGGCTGCTCGGTCGAAGCCCGACCCCTCCGCGACAGCGACGACGTTGGGACCATGCCGGGTGTACTCTTCGGTCCACCTCCCGTGACTTCTGGCAAACTCCCGGATCGACGAGGAATTCGATGCAGCTGCATTTTCTCGTTCCGCTCTGTGTCGTGGCGATGGCCTGCGCCTCGGTCTCGGATCCGCGGAGCCCGGCCCCAGGCGATCCAGCGTGGCTGCTCGAGGCTCGAGCGAAGGCCGGGCAGATGGAACGATACGACGTCCGCGCATCGGACGGCTGGTTCCGCGCGACGGTGCCCGCCCGCCCGATGGAAGCGATCGTCGACGCGGAAGACGGTCAGTACGGGCTGCGGCTCGACATCGGAGCGCCCCATCCGATTGCCTGCGCCGTGTTGCGGGACGCTCCGGATCCTCCGTACTTCCTCCAGAATGCTTCGCGAGCGACGCTGAGCGAGCTCGCGCGAGAATCCGCCGGAGTCGATCGCTACGGCATTGCGGACATCGATGTCGGCGCGATCGATGGAGCGATCTTCATGGAGATCGTGTGGGACGTCGTCCTCGAATCCGCCGAGGGGCGTACGGCGGGATCCGTCGACCTCCTCTACGGGATCCGGGAGGGTGCCGGAGTCTTCTGCACGAAGATCGACATCGGATTCCGTCTCGAGTTCCTCGCGGTCTTCTCCCAACTCCTCGAGCGCCTCGAACTCGCGAAGCCTCGAAGGGCGGCAGCTTTCGAGGACATCACGCTCGTCTCCTGGGACGGTCAGCCGGTCGGATTGAGTGTCGAGACCGTTCGCATAGACGAAGATGGATACGTCCAGGACGAGCAGCACTATCACCGGCTCTACTCGACGGGCGGCAAGCAGCTCGCCGCCTTGACCCGGTACGCCTATGAATGGGTCGACCCCGAGGATTTGTCGATGATCCACGCCGGCATGGTTCGCGTCGTCAACGGCACCATGGCCCTGAACGTCAAGCTCGAATGGTCCGGGAATCAGGAGCGATGGGTCGTCCACGGGCAGAACGACGGGGAGAACTTCACCGCTCCTCTCGAAGGCCGGCGCGGTCCCGACACGATCCTCGCATCGATCCGAGACGTCCGCGAGCTGCTCGCCAGCGCGAATCCGGTCGGAAGCAGCGTCGAAATCCGGCGATGGCGATCGTTCGCCCCGACGCAGGTCGAGACTTCCACGCTCCGGATCACGGACATCGTCGACGACGAACACGTGCGCGCCGAACTCGAATCCCAGTCGTCGCACGACGAGATGGTTCTGGACCGGCGGACGGGCATGTTCGTATCGAGCATCGGGAAATCCGAATCGAGAGTCGTCGAACGCAGGAGGATCTACGTCGCGGGCTCCCTCTCGGGATTCGAGTCCGCCGCCCCGGCATCCCGATGTCGACCGCCGTCACGTCCGTGTACTTCACGAGTCGCTGCGGGGCATGGCATGAAGGCGCCCCTGAATCCGGCCAATGGATCGGGGCCCCGGGCGCAAGGCGACGGCGCGGAAGATGGCGGTCGGCTGGTCGGCAACCCCTCTTCGCCGTGACCGGGATCGCGCCCGAACAGGGCAGTACGCGACGGGCCGGAAAGACGACCCGCGGCACCGGCCGATTCGTCGGCCGCGCCCCTAGCTCTTCTTCAGCTCGACGATGATCTCGCGGTAGCGCTTCTGCCCGACGTTGTAGGCCCATTCGAGGCCGCCCTTCGGAATCGCGACCGTGTTGCCTTCCTTCGGCACGACGCCGACGAAGGAGTCGACGGGCGAGCCCTTCGGCGTCACACCGGCGACGTAGTCGCCCTCGAAGATCACCAGGTAGTAGTCGTGTTCGTGCTTGTGGAGATCCGAGGCCTCGCCGGGCTCGAGGATCAGCTCCCAGATGCGGACGTTCTCGTCCTCGAGCAGGATGCGCCCGCCGACGCCGCCGATCGGATCCTTCGCGTGTTCGTCGCGGAAGCGGTCGAGGCGGGCCTTCATCTCGGGCGTGAGGTCGGCGAATACGGGCGGGGTCGCGATCATGTCGTTCTCCGGGCTCGGGGTTCGGTGTGACGTTCGAGTCGAGCTCGCGATGGAGCTCGGTGCCGGCGCCTCGTCGGGAGGCACCGGCACCCGAACACTCTACACGCCCCGTCCCGCGCCGCTCCACCCTCGCCGGGCGCAAGCGGCAGCGCGCGCGCTCAGAGGTTGTATCCGCGCTCGTCGTGCAGCGCGAGATCGAGGCCGCGCGACTCGGCTTCTTCGGCGACCCGGAGTCCGACCATCGCGTCGACCGCCTTGAGCAGCGCCCAGCTGATGACGCCGGACCAGACCGCCGTCACGAGCGCGGCGTACAGCTGCTTGCCGAGCTGGCTGCCGATGGCGAGCCCCTCCTGATTGCCGCCGAAGAGACTCGCGCCGAAGAGCCCCGCGAGGATCGTGCCGACGAAGCCGCCGACGCCGTGCACGCCGAAGACGTCGAGGCTGTCGTCGTAGCCGAAGCGATGCTTCAGCGCGGTCGAGGCCTGGTAGCAGACGAAGCCCGAGGCGATCCCGATCGCGACGCCGCCGACGGGCCCGATCACGCCGGCCGCGGGCGTCACCGCCGCGAGGCCCGCGATCGCGCCCGTCGCGATGCCGAGCGCCGAGGGCTTCGAGTGCTTGAACCACTCGAGCGCCATCCAGGTCATCGCCGCGGCGGAGGCCGAGATGTGCGTCACGGTGATCGCCATCGCCGCGCTGCCGTTCGCCGCGAGGGCCGAGCCGCCGTTGAATCCGAACCAGCCGACCCAGAGCATGCCCGTGCCCGTCACGCACATCGTGAGGTTGTGCGGCGGCATCGGGGTCTTCGGGTAGCCGCGCCGCGGGCCGATCACGATGCAGGCGACCAGCGCCGAGACGCCCGCGGTGATGTGGACGACGATCCCGCCCGCGAAGTCGAAGACGCCGAGATCGGCGAAATGGCCGCCCGCGCCGGCCCAGGTCATGTGACAGATCGGTGTGTAGACGAGGATCAGCCAGAACGCCGAGAACAGCAGCACGGCCGAAAATCGCATGCGCTCCGCGAAGGCGCCGATGATGAGGGCGGGGGTGATGACGGCGAAGGTGCATTGGAAGACGAAGAAGAGCACTTCCGGGATCGAGCCGGAGAGCGTCTCGGCGGTCACTCCGGCGAGCATCGCGCGGCCGAAGCCGCCGATGAACGCGGCACGTCCGCCCGCGCCGGCCGCCATGCCCGTCGTGTCGAAGGCCAGGGAATAACCGACGGCGAGCCAGACGAGGGAGAGAAGCGCCGTCAGCGCGAGGCATTGCATCAGGACGGAGAGGACGTTCTTGGTCCGGACGAGCCCGCCGTA
Organism: Myxococcota bacterium; assembly: GCA_041389425.1. GTDB lineage: Bacteria > Myxococcota_A > UBA9160 > UBA9160 > UBA4427 > UBA4427. The sequence goes on along the minus strand of JAWKRX010000002.1, from coordinate 31,260 downwards.
GAAGAGCGCGAGCCCCGGGATCGTCATGAAGAGCACGAGCGCGCTGGAGGTCAGCACCCAGGCCGTGTTGCCCGCGTCGAGCCCTTCCTCGGCGTGTGCGATCGCGGGCGAGAGGAGGGCGGTGATCACGGGGATCGCGAGGGGGACCAGCGCCGCGGACCGGCGCTTCGAGAGCGCCTTCGGGAGAAGAAATCCGATCTTTTCTGCGATGGCGAGCGGGAGACGTTGGGCGGGACACGGGCGCAGCGGGCCTGACATCGGGCGCTCATTCCTCGAGCGGACCCGGTTCGGGACCGCGAATGGTCGCACCGCCTGCCGGAGAGCCGTCCCCGGATCGCGCATGCGCAGTCTTTCGAGCTGCGCAGTTCTAATCCGATCTGGGCATCAAATCAAACGATTCGGCAGGAATTCGCCCAGTTCTCCGCCGCGTGTGCAGGAATCGGCACGCTTCTGCATCAGGGGACGCGGCAGTCGAGGCGATCGACGGCGTGGACGGGCGCGTTCGTGCCCGCCATGAGGTGGGCGATCGCGCCGTACACGAGCTGTTGCTGCTTGACGCGCGGCTTGCCCGCGAACGCCGCGTCGGTCACCGCGATCTCGAAATGGCCCGGACCCTGGGGCCTGACATCGATCACTGCCTGGGGCAGCGCCTGCGCGATCGCCTTGCGGATCTGCTCCGCGACGTCTTCGGGACTCGCGGCGCCGTTCGGTCCGGCGTTGATGATCTGGAGAGCCATGGCAATTGCTCCGGAGTGGGACGCCTCGCTCGGGTCGGCGTCTCAGTAGCGCGGGACGTCGGGATCGATCTCCTGGCTCCAGGCATCGATGCCTCCGACGACGTTCCAGACCTGCGAGAAGCCGAGCGCCACGAATTGCTCGGCCGCCTGCTGCGAGCGGCCGCCGTGATGGCAGTGCAGGACGAGCGGCGTGTCGCGCGGCATGGACTCGATGCGCGCGGCCTCGGATTCGTTGAGCAGGACCGCGCCGGGGATCGAGGCGATCGCGCGCTCTTCGGGCGTGCGCACGTCGAGCAGCTCGAAGCGGTCGCCGGAATCGATCATCGCCTTGAGCTCGCGAACCGACATCGCGCGCACGCGCGGGGCGTTCGGGTTGTCGACGCGGAAGGCCTGACCGTTCGGTGTGTCGGCGACGTCGATCGTGATGCCGTCGGCGCGCGAGGCGGAGACCGGATCGAGCAGCAGGACGACGCCTTCGCAGATCGCTTCGACGTCGATGCGGCTGCGCGGCGCGATCGAGAGGTGGGATTGATAGTCGCCGTCGACCGAGAGATGCAGCTCGCGGCCACCGCCGCCGTGCTCGGCTGCCGCCGCGGCGAGGGCGCGCTGGGCGGCGGGGGTCACGGTGATGTGCGGTTGGACGGTCTCGACGGGCTCGAGGCCGAGGGCCTCGAAGAGCTCGCCCGAGCCGTACATCTCCTGCACGATGTCGCAGCCGCCGACGAATTCGCCCTTCACGTAGAGCTGCGGAATCGTCGGCCACGACGAGAAGGTCTTGATGCCTTCGCGGATGTGCGGCGCGGAGAGGACGTCGACCGTCTTGTACTCGGGCAGCATCGCGTCGAGGATCCCGACGACGGTCGCCGAGAATCCGCATTGCGGCTGGCGACGGTTGCCCTTCATGAAGAGCACCACCTCGCTCGATCCGATCAGCTCCGCAATTTCCTGTCGCACGTTCTCATCGAGGCTCATCGCATCTCCTTCTCGCGCCGCTTCTCGCGCCGCTGGTCGGCGCGACGCGGCCCGCCGCTTCGCGAGGCGCAGCCGTTCGCCGGCGAGAACCATAGGTTCGCGCCCATCGAGGGTCGAGGAATCCCGCTGGAATCGGAAGGCCGGGCGGGCCGGGCGCCGGGCGGCAGGCTAGCAGAGACCGGCTCAGCCGATCAGCGCCTGGCTCTCCTTGATCCGGTCCGCGCAGCGGGACAGGATCGGCTCGACGTCGCTCTCGGAGAGGTCGAGGAAGGCCCAGGCCGGCATGGCGGCGAGGTCGAGGTCGTCGATCGGCTTGGAGCGGCCGACCCCGAGCTTCGAGAGGCACATGCTGGTCACGGTCGTCAGGGCGCAGAGGCGGGCGACGTGGTCGTCGAGCTCGGAGAGCTTGCCCGGGCTGTGGTGGTGCTGGATCGTCAGGACCAGGGTATCGGGCAGGCCCCATTGCTGGACGACGGCCGCCCCCAGCTCGGCGTGATTGAAGCCGAAGACCTCGTTCTCCACCTCGGTGAAGCTGCGGGCCTCGTTGTAGACGGTGGCCATGACGCGCTCGTACTCGGCCCGGTGGCTGTTCGCGAGGGCGGTCTTGCCGATGTGGTGCATCAGGCCGGCGGTGAAGGCGATGTCGGGATCGACGCCGATCGTGCCGTAGCGCGCGAGCATGGAGGCGACGGGGCCTGAGAGAGCGAGGAGGTTGCCAGAGCAGCTTCTCGAGCAGGCCGAATTTCTTGTACGTCTCCTTCATGGAGGCGGCCAGGACGAGGTTGCGGACCGTCATCGTCCCGAGCAGGGAGATCGCGTGGGAGAGGCTCTGGATCTCGGACGGGAAGCCGTAGAGGGCGGAGTTCGAGATCTTGAGGATGCGGGCCGCGATGGCGGCGTCGCGCTCGATCAGTCGGCGGATGTCGTCGATCGAGCTGTCCGGATCGTCGACCGCCTGGATGACCTGGCCCGCGACGGCGGGCATCGTGGGAAGGTCTCCCTCCGACGCCTTGAGGTAGCTCGCGAGTCGATTGCTCATGAACGCATTCCTTCGTGCGGGGCCGAGCCGGGCTCGGGTCGACGCGGGAGGTCTGCCCTCCCCGGAGGCCTCTTTCGACCGGAGCGGAGCTTTGCATGAGGATTGGATCGCCCGGAGCGGCGGATCGATGGCCGAAAGGGCCCGGGCGGGCCGGAGCGGGATCGAAGGCGGAAGCGGGGCGGATCGGGAGTTACCCCGAGCGTAGGGCGCCTACTCGCTGCAGCGGCGGACGCTCGCCGGGGTGCGGTCGCATTCGAGGGTTTCGGTGACCCCGCCCGTGACCTGGGAGCAGGCCCCCGAATGGGCCTGGGCCTCGGCCTGGAGCACGTCGGCGGCCTGCGCCGTCGAGCAGGCCTGTCGGCCCTTGTACTCGACGCAGATCTCGCATTGGACCCGGGTCGCCTCGAAGGCGGCCCAGATCACTGCGGAGATGAATGCGATTCCGAGGAGAGCGCCGATTGCTGTGCGTGCCAAGTCGCGGGATCCGTTCGTTGGAGCTCGACCAGGTCGGCCAGGACGCGCAGCGCCTCCTCGCGCTGGGGCGTCGGCTCGGGCTTCTCTTCGGCCTTGTCTGCCTTCTCGGTCTTGTCGGTCTTGGTGGCGGCCTTCGGATCGGCCGGCTTCGTGCTCTCGCCGTTCGGGGACTTCGCCTCGCTCTTCTCGGTGGCCTTCGACTTCGTGTCGTTCGCCCCGCCATTGCGGGCGGCGGCCTCCGCCTCTTCCTCTTCGCGCTCCTTCATGAACTCGCCGAGGTGGATGACGTCGTCTTCCTGCGCGCGCTTCGCGAGCTTCTCGTTGATCTCCTTGAACTCCTCGTCGCCCTCGATGCGCGCGGCCGAGCGCCGCTGGAGCTCCGCGAGCAGGTTCGCGTCGATCGGCTTCCAATCGCCGTTCGGCACGTTCGAGACGCGGCCGAGGACGCCGAGGAAGGGCGGGATCACCTGGGATTCGAGGGAGTAGGGCGTGTAGCGCTCGCCGAGGTCGTCGGTCGCGAAGAGCGAGGGCAGCACCACGTCGGCGGCGACGCCGTCGTGCTGGGTCGACGTTCCGCCGGGCCGGAAGAAGAGCGCCGTCGTCACCTTGATGGCGCCGAGCCGGCCGGGCTGGTGCACGAAGCTCTGGACCGTGCCTTTGCCGAAGGTGTGGTCGTCGCCGACGATCACGGCGCGGCCGTAGTCCTTCATCGCCCCGGCGACGATCTCGGAAGCCGAGGCGGTGATGCGCGAGGTGAGGATGACGAGGGGGCCGGACCAGGCGATGTCCGCGTCCTGGTCGGCGAGCACCTGCACGTCGGAGAAGACGTCCTTGACGGCGACGACGCCGCCCTGGCGGATGAAGAGCCCGGCGATCTCGACCGAGCTCTCGAGCTTGCCGCCGCCGTTGCGCGAGAGATCGAGCAGCAGGCCGTCGGCCTTCGCTTCCTGGACCTGGCGCAGGAGGTCGCGCACGTCGCGGCTGCTCTGGCGCTTGCTCGGATCCTGGTCGCCGTAGAAGGTCGGCAGGTCGAGGATGGCGAGCTTGCGCTTCTTGCCGCCGACTTCGACCTCCTCGAACTCGAGCGTCGCCGCCGCGTCCTCGATCGTGACCTCGGCGCGCTCGATCTCGACGTCGAAGCGGCTCGTCTCGTCGGATTGGCGCAGGACCGTCAGCTTCACCTTCGTGCCGCGCTTGCCGCGGATCATTGCGACGACGTCGCGCAGGGGCAGATCGATGATGTCGACCGGCGGCTCGCCCTGCTGGGCCACGGCGATGATCTTGTCGCCGGGCTCGAGCACGCCGAGCTTGTCCGTCGCGCCGCCGGGGATCACCCGCTCGACGATCGAGTAGCCGTCCTTCGAGGAGAGTGCGACGCCGATCCCGTCGAGGGAGAGGCTCATCTGGATCTCGAAATCCTCGACGGCTTCGGGGGTGTAGTAGGTGGAATGGGGGTCGAGGGCGCTGGCGAAGGCGTTCAGGAACTCCGCGTAGGTATCGCGCGGCTCGACTTCCTTGACCTGCTTCGTCATCAGCTCGTAGCGATGGATCAGGCGCTCCTTGGCCTTCGGCAGCTCCATGTCGCTCGAGAGGTAGTTGGAGATCTGGAAGTGGACGAGGCGGTGGATCAGGTCCTTGCGGCCCGCTTCGTCGGCGGGATGGCCGCGCTTCTCGGGGTCGAGGATCAGGCGCACGTCGGGGTCGAGGGCGTAGTCGGGCCGCGAGACGAACTCGCGCACGTCGTTCTCCATCCGCTCGTAGCGCTTCGCGAGATCGACCTGGATGTCGTCGAGGATCTGGCACTCGCCGTTCTGGACGGCGAAGAACACGCCCTGGAGCCGGGCGCGCATGCGCTTGACTTCGGCGGTCAGGAAGAGCGTCTTCGAGGGGTCGATGCGCTCGATGTAGGCGTCGATGGCGCGCTCGCGCAGCTCGGGGTTCAGGGCGCGGAAGCTGATGTGGCGCTTCAGCAGGTTCTGGATGAGCTCCCAGCTGCGCGGGCAGTCGAGCTCGGGCGGCGTGAACATCTGGGCCCCGGAGGGCCCGGGGGATGTGATCCCGAACAGCGCGGCGATCGCAGCGATCCGGACGATCCGGCCGAACGGGCGGCGGGTCACCGAAGGGCGAACGGGATTCGAGAACGAACCGGCACGGACGAAGCTTGCGCGCATCATTCCTCCCATCATAGAGACCAGCGCTGGCAACGTCAGGTTCACCGGCGGATCGGCAGCCGATTTCCATTCGGCATCCGGGCACGGGGAGCTGAGGCCCGTCGAGACAAGCTACGCTCGGCGACCCGAAAACACGGGCGCGGCTCCGCCCCGGGCGCAGGCCGCACGCAACGGCGCATGGGCGACATCTTTCGCCGCCCAGCTCGCCGTCCAGAGGGGCGAGGCCGGAACGAGTCCGGCGCACGCCCGCCGCGGGCCCGATCGAAGCGAACGGAGACGATGAGATGGCCGAATTCCAGTACCAGGAGCTCTTCGAGCTGGGCCCCGACGAGACGCCCTATCGGAAGCTGAGCGATCAGTACGTCCAGACCGTGAAGGTCGACGGCCGCGAGATCCTGAAGATCGACCCCGCGGCGCTGACGCTTTTGGCCGCCCAGGCCATCCGGGACGTCTCGCATCTCTTCCGCCCCGGCCATCTCGCCCAGCTCGCCAAGATCCTCGAGGATCCGGAGGCCTCGGACAACGATCGCTTCGTCGCCCTCGAGCTGATGAAGAACGCCAACGTGTCGGCCGGCATGGTGCTCCCCTCCTGCCAGGACACGGGGACCGCGATCGTGATGGGCAAGAAGGGCCAGGACGTCTGGGTCGCCGGCAACGACGAGGAAGCCCTCTCCCGCGGCATCCACAAGACCTACGCCGAGACGAACCTGCGCTACAGCCAGGTCGCGCCCCTCGACATGTACGAGGAGAAGAACACCGGCACGAACCTGCCCGCCCAGCTCGACCTCTTCGCGACGCCCGGCGACGAGTACAAATTCCTCTTCATCACGAAGGGCGGCGGCTCGGCCAACAAATCGCTGCTCTTCCAGGAGACGAAGGCGCTGCTCAACCCGGCGTCGCTCGAGAAGTTCTTCCGCGAGAAGATCAAGCTGCTCGGCACCGCCGCCTGTCCGCCCTACCACCTCGCCGTCGTGATCGGCGGGACCTCCGCCGAGATGACGCTCAAGACCGTCAAGCTCGCGAGCTGCCGCTACCTCGACACGCTCCCGACCTCGGGCAACGTCCACGGTCGCGCCTTCCGCGACGTGGAGCTCGAGGAAAAGATCCTGCAGATCACCCGCGAGGTCGGCATCGGCGCGCAGTTCGGCGGGAAGTATTTCTGCCACGACGTGCGCGTGATCCGGCTGCCGCGCCACGGCGCGTCGTGCCCGGTCGGCATCGGCGTCTCGTGCTCGGCGGATCGCCAGATCCTCGGCAAGATCACGAAGAAGGGCATCTTCCTCGAGCAGCTCGAGACCGATCCGGCGCGCTTCATGCCCGATCTCGTCGCCCACGAGCTGACCCGCGAGCCCGTGAAGATCAACCTGAACAAGCCGATGGAGCAGATCCGGGCGGAGCTCTCGCAGTATCCCGTGACGACGCAGCTGCTGCTGACGGGCACGATCATCGTCGCCCGCGACATCGCGCACGCGAAGCTGAAGGAGCGCGTCGACCGCGGCGAGGGCCTGCCGCAGTATTTCAAGGATCACATGGTCTACTACGCCGGGCCCGCGAAGACGCCGGAAGGTTATGTCTCGGGCTCCTTCGGGCCGACGACGGCGGGCCGCATGGACGCCTACGTCGATCTCTTCCAATCCCAGGGCGGCTCGATGGTCATGCTCGCGAAGGGCAACCGCTCGAAGGCGGTGACCGACGCCTGCCAGAAGCACGGCGGCTTCTACCTGGGCTCGATCGGCGGTCCCGCCGCGATCCTCGCGCAGAACTGCATCAAGAAGGTCGAGATCGAGGAGTACGAAGAGCTCGGCATGGAGGCGGTCTGGCGGATCGAGGTCGAGGATTTTCCGGCCTTCATCATCGTCGACGACAAGGGCAACGACTTCTTCTCCCGCTTCTGAGGTAGAGGGCGCGCGCAGGGAGAGGCGGGGGCCGTGCCGGGTGCCCGAGCCGAGCGGCTCGGGGTTCGTGGCTCGGACGTGCGCGTTCTGGATCGCCGGCGCGTCTGGCGCCGTGCTGCGCGCACGTCCATTACATCTCACCCCGAACCGCTCTGCTCGGGCACTCGGGCCGGGGTGCCGGATCGATGCGTGCGTCCTGCTGCTGGGTTGGGTGGGGCGCTGCGGTTCGCGCGGGTTGGGGTGCGGTGGGGCGGTAGATTGATCGCAGCTTGGGGGTTGGGGCGTTACGGCGGTGGGGGCGGCGGGGCACTCACCGGGCGATGCGACGTTTCTTCATCGCGCTCGGATATGGGTTTCAGGCGGCGCTTGGATTGATCCTGCTCGGGATCGCGGCGGTCTCGCCGACTTCGTCGGCGCCGGCGCCGAAGGCGAAGGCGGGCATCACCGCGCGGTCCTCGGATCGGTCTTCGGGTCCGGAACACTCCCACGGTCCATCTCTTCCCTGAATGGACCGCCGCCCCGCCGTCCCCTCGAACGGCGGGGCGGCCTGTGCTTCGTTTGCGCGATGAGGACATCGCTCGAGCGCGAAGAGATCGCCGATCTCGGCGATCCGCGTCTCGCCGACTATCGGAATCTGAAGGACGCGGAGCTGCTGCTGCGTCGGGACCGATTCATCGTCGAAGGGCGGGGGAATCTTCGCGTGCTGCTCGCGCGGACGGCGCTCCGGCCGGATTCGCTGCTGCTCAGCCAGGCCGCGTTCGCTGCGCTCGAGGTGGATCTCGCCTCGCTCGGAACGGAATCCGTGGCGGGCGGGGCGGCGCGGCTCGCCGGCGTTCCGGTCTTCGTCGCGAAGCAGGCGGTGCTCGACGCGATCGTCGGATTCCGGGTCCACCGCGGTGCGCTCGCCGTCTGTCGCCGCCCGCCGCCGCGGGATCCGCGCGCGCTCGCCGAGGCGATCGTCGCTGGCGAGCGGGCGCCGCGGGTCGTCGTGCTCGAAGGCGTGCGCGATGCGGACAACGTCGGCGGGATCTTCCGGGCGGCGATGGCGCTCGGTGCGCGGGCGGTCTTTCTCTGCGGGCAGTCCTGCGATCCGCTCTACCGCAAGGCGATCCGCACCTCGATGGGCGGCTCGCTCTGCGTGCCCTTCACCCGGGGCGGCGAGGCGGCGCCGCTGATCGAGGGCCTGCGCGCGGCGGGCTTCGGGGTGCTGGCCTTCGATCCGAAGCCGCCGGGCGAGGTGCTGGGCAGCGCGCCCTCGCGCCTCGGCGGCCCCCTGGCGCTGCTGCTCGGGACCGAGGGAGAGGGACTCTCCGCAGCCGCGCTCGCCGGGGCGACGCGGCGGGTCCGGATCGAGATGGAGCCGGGGGTGGATTCGCTGAACGTGGCGATGGCTGCGGCGATCGGGCTTCATGCGCTCCGTCCGCCGGCCGACGCAGGCAGAGATCTCGACGGAGGCTGAAGCGTGGACGCGAAACCGATCCTGATTCTGAAGACGGGCGAGGCGCTGCCCCCGGTGAAGGCCGCCTGGGGCGATTTCGAGGGCTGGATCGCGAACGGGCTCGGACGCCGTCTGGCGCCGGGCGAGGTCGAGGTCGCGGCGGTCTATCTGGGGGATCCCCTGCCTGCGCCCGAGCGGATCGCCGGCGTCGTGATCACCGGGTCGGTCTCGATGGTGAGCGATCGCGAGCCCTGGAGCGAGCGCGCGGCGAGCTGGCTCGCGGAGCTGGTCGGGGCCGACGCCGCTCCCGCGCTCGGGCTTTGTTATGGCCATCAGCTCCTCGCCCATGCCCTCGGCGGCGAGGTCGGTGCGAATCCGAACGGCCGCGAGATGGGCACGGTCGACGTCCACCTGATGGCGGATCCACCGCTCTTCGAGGCGGGCGTCTTTCGCGGCCATACCTCGCATCTCGAGGCGGTCCTGCGTCCGCCCCGCGGCGCCCGCGTCCTCGCGCGCACGGCGCTCGATCCCCATTCCGTGCTGCGCTACGGGCCGCGCCAATGGGGCACGCAATTCCATCCGGAGTTCGATGCCGACATCCTGCGAAGCTACGTCGAGGCGCGGCGCGAGGTCCTGCTCGGAGAGGGACGCGATCCCGATGCGATGCTCGCGGAGATCGAGGAGACGCCCGAGCTCTGCGGCGTGCTGCCGCGATTCGCGCGATTCGTGGAGGGGGCGAGATAGTTCGCGTCATGGCGCTCGGCGCCCGGAGACGAACGCCTAACGGCGATCGCGTTGGCGAGACAGCTCGCGATGGCGGCGGACCTGCTCGCGGTACACCCAGCGCAGGAGCTGGGAGCGGGTGCCCTCGTCGAGGCCCATGAAGGCGACGGCGACGTTCGACCGGCCGCCGCTCTTCACGACCTGGTTCGGATTGCGGACCACCCGAGCCGGGAGCACGAAGCACTCGCTGCCCGGCAGCTCGAGATGGACGACGACCTCTTCGTCCGCGGCGTAATCCGTCGCCGAACGGAAGCGGATGCCGCCGGCCGAGAGATCGAGCAGCTCGTGGACGACCTCGCCCGCGCCGTCCCCGGCGTCTCCAGCTCCGGACCGGCCGCGCTCGCGGACCACCCGGACCTGGAGCCCGTGGGCGGAAATGCGAACGAAGGCGCGTTGCTGGAGGCGCTCCCATTCGCTCGAGAGGCGGAGCGCGAAGGTCTCGGCGCTGCTCGCAGCGACGGTCGCCGAGGTCGAATAGCGGGCATCGTTCTGGATCGGGGACTCGACGATCAGCGCCTCGCCCCGTTCGAGGGGGGCGCAGGAGCCGAGGAACCAGTGGAGCCCATCCGCGACGTGATCGACGGGCACGACCATGGGGTAGCCGCCCGCCGGCCCGTTCGGGTGCAGGATCAAGAGATGGCCCGCCTCGACGATCAGGCGGCGTCGCTCGGATTCGGGCTTCTCCACGGGCTCTCGTTTCGACGGGCGTTTCGAACAGGCCGCCGGGTGGGCGCCGTCGCGGGGGGCCGTCCAACGGCAGGGGAATGCTTCCCGTGTCGGCGAAAGCCGGTCCCGCTTGAGCTGCCCCACAGGGAAGCAGGGGCTCGGGACTCGCCGGCGCCGGTCCGGCGCGTCGACATTCGGAGCGATCACTCTTAGAGTCCCCACATGCATCTTCGAGTGGCCGAGCTGGCCGACGCCGCGGGCGTCGGGGTCGACACCGTCCGCTTCTACCAGGCGCGCGGCCTGATTCCGCCGCCGATCCGCCAGGGCCGCTTCGCGCTCTACACCGCAGACCATCTCGAACGGATCCGCCGCATCCGTGCCCTGCTCGAGGCCGGATTCAGCCTCGCCCAGATCCGACGGCTGCTCGATGAAGGGCGCGAGCGGAACGACGCCCGCCGACGCACCGAACGATCGGGCGCAGCGAAGGGAGCACGGGCCGGCGCCCGCCGTGCGGCGGCGCCCGCACGCAGCGAGGCGACGAGCCTGCTCGCCTCGCTGGCGGCCGAGAGCGTCGGCGACGGCACCCTCTCGCAGCAGGAGCTCGCGAGCGAGACCGGTGTTCCCGAAGCGCTCGTCGTCGCGGCGGTGCGCGCGGGGCTGCTGACACCGATCGAGGTCGGAGGCGAACGCCGCTTCCCGCGCTCGGATCTCGACATGCTCGCCGCGGGGCTCGAGATGCTCGGCGAGGGCCTGCCCCTCGAGAAGCTGCTCGAGCTCGCCGCCGAGCACGCGGCGAGCATCGCCGCACTGGCCGAGCGCGCGATCGACCTCTTCGACGACCACGTCCGCAAGCCGCGCGGAGAGGACGAGAACGCGGTGCGGCGCGCCTTCGAGCGGCTCCTGCCGCAGGCGACCCAGATCGTCGCCCTGCATTTCCAGCGCACGCTCGTCGCGCGCGCGCTCGCCCGCCTGCGCGAGAAGGGCGACGCGGGCGCCCTCGAAGAGACGCTCGCGCTCGCGCGCGCCGGGCGCCTGGAGGTCCAGTGGCGTTAGGCGATCTGCCGATCGGGGAGGAGAAGCGCGTCCGCGTGCGGGAGATGTTCGACCGCATCGCACCGCGCTACGACGCGCTCAACCGCATCATGTCGCTCGGGCTCGACCAGCGCTGGCGCCGGCGGGCGCTCGACAAGATCGCGGTCGGTCCGGAGGATTTCGTCGTGGATCTCGCCTGCGGCACGGGCGATTTCTGCGAGCTCGTCGAGGCGCGGGGGGCCCGGGCCGTCGGGGTCGACTTCGCCCGCGAGATGCTGCGCCAGGCCCAGTCGCGCGGGCTCCGATTTCCGAAGGTCCAGGGCGACGGCGAATGGCTGCCGTTCGGGACCGCCTCGGTCGACGTCGTCACCTGCGGCTTCGCGCTGCGCAACTTCGTGTCGCTCGAGGGCGTGCTGCGCGAGATCGCCCGGATCGTGCGGCCGGGCGGGCGCATCGCGCTCGTCGACGTCGATCGCCCCGCCTTCGGACCGCTGCGCGCCGCCCATTCGCTCTATTTCGACCGCGTCGTGCCCTTCGTCGGCGGCCTGCTCTCCGATCGCAGCGCCTATCGCTACCTGCCGAAATCGACCGCCTACCTGCCGCCGCCGGCCGCGATCCGGACGCTGCTCTCGGGCGCGGGCTTCCTCGAGCTCGAACGCGAGGTCCTGCTGCTCGGCTCGGCGCAGATCCTGACCGGCGTGCGCGGCCCGCTGACGCCGGTCGGAAGCCGCGCCCGATGAGCGCCGCGGCTTCTGCGCCTTCTGCGCCTTCTGCGCCGACGGCGCCGCCCGCGATCCCCGCGGCGCTCGCGGCGGAGATCCGCGCGGCGATCGCCGAGGCGAAGACGTCGGGGCGCCCCCGCTTCGTCGCCTGGGTCGAGGCCCTGCCTTCGCTCGCGGCCGCCGACGGATTGCGCGCCTTCGCCTGGGCCGAAAGCCGGGACCGATCGTATTGGGAGCGCGTCGACGCCGGCGAGCTCTTCTGCGCCTGGGGCAGCCTCGACGAGCTCGAGCACGAGGGCAGCGAGCGCTTCGCGGCGGTCCGCGCGTGGCATCGCGATCTCGTGGCCCGGCTGCGCTTCGCGGGCGCCGCGCGACCCGAAGGCAGCCCGATCTGCCTCGGCGGGTTCGGCTTCGAGGCGAACGCCAGCGCGGATCCCGATTGGAAAAGCTTTCCGGCGGCGCGATTCCGCTTGCCCGAGGGCCTGGTCGAGCGGGTCGACGGCGTCGGCCGCGCGGTCGTGTTCGCACGCGTCGATCCGGCGGCGAGTGCAGCCGGGATCGAAGCCGAGCTCGCGCGCCGGCTGGGAGAAGTTCGTGCGGCGATCGCGCTCCGCGGGCCGCAGCCGCGGCGGGAAGGGGCGCGCGGCGACGGCGATCTCGCCGACCATGGGCCGGAGTACCGCGTGCGGTCCGACCGCAGCCATGCGCGCTTCCTCGAGCAGGTCGAACGGGCCCTCGCCGAGATCGCGAGCGGGCGACTCGCGAAGCTGGTGCTGGCGCGCTCGCTCACCGTCGACCACGACGACGCCTTCGACGTGCCCGGCTTCCTCGTCCGCCTGCGCGCGCTCTATCCGAGCTGCACCCTCGTGGCGGTCGGTCGCGGCCGCGACACCTTCCTCGCCGCGACCCCCGAATCCCTGGTCCGCGTCCGGGGGCGGCGCCTCGAGACCGCGGCCCTCGCCGGATCGACGGCCCGCGGCCGCACGCCCGACGAGGATCTCGCCCTCGCCGAGGCGCTGCTCGCGAGCCCGAAGGAGCGCGCCGAACACGCCCACGTCGTCGACGCGATGCGCGCGGTGCTGGCGCCGCGCTGCGCGCGCCTCGAGATCGCGCCGGCGCCGAGCCTGCGGCGGCTCTTCGGCATCCAGCACCTCGAGACGACGATCGAAGGCGAGCTCGCGCCCGCGCCGCCGGGGGGCATCGCGAGCGATCCGGACGGCGGGATCCTCTCCCTCGTCGAAGCGCTGCATCCGACGCCGGCCGTCGCCGGCGCACCGGCCGCCGCGGCCGCCGCCTGGCTGCGCGATCACGAAGGGCTCGAGCGCGGATGGTATGCGGCACCGATCGGCTGGCTCGATGCCGAAGCCGGCGGCGCGTTCTGCGTCGGGCTCCGCTCGGCGCTGATCCGCAACGGCCTCGGCCCCGTCGGGCGCTCCGGCGCGAGCCGGGCAAGGCTCTTCGCCGGCGTCGGCCTCGTCGCGGGCTCCGATCCCGAGCAGGAGCTCGTCGAGACGCGGATCAAATTGCGTGCGCTGCTCGCGCCGCTGACGGAGATCTGAGGTGACGCACCCGCCGAGTGGTCCGGATCGCCGCGGCGAATTCGAGGCGGATCCCGAGGCGGTCTACGCCTACACCGGGCAATTCTTCGCAGCGCTCGCCGCCGCGGGCGTCGAACACGTCGTCGTCTCGCCCGGCTCGCGCTCGACGCCGCTCGCCATCAGCGCCGAGCGCTGCCCCGGGCTGCGGACCTGGATCGAGCTCGACGAACGTTCCGCCGGCTTCTTCGCCCTCGGCCTCGGGCGCGCGAGCGGCCGGCCGGCGGCGCTCGTCTGCACCTCGGGCACCGCCGCCGCCAACTATCTACCCGCCGTCGTCGAGGCCCACCACGCCCGCGTCCCGCTGCTCGTGCTGACCGCCGATCGGCCGAGCGAGCTGCGCGATTTCGGCGCGGGGCAGACGATCGAGCAGGCCGGGCTCTACGGACGCCATCCGCGCTGGGCGGTCGAGGTGCCGATCCCCGAAGCGGGCGAAGGACCGCTGCGCCATGCGGCGATCCTCGCAGCGCGCGCGGTCGAGCGGGCGAGCGCCTCGCCGGCTGGTGCGGTCCACCTCAACTGGCCGCTGCGCGAGCCGCTCGCGCCGCCGCCGAACGGCGCGGGCGCACGCGTGGAGCGCGAAGCGAATCGCTCCGGCCAGACCCTTCGTTTCACGCGCGCCGAGCCGGTCGCGGCGGAGGCCGACGTCGAGGAGCTCGTCGCCCTCGCGCTCGGCAGCGAGCGCGGCGTGATCTGCGCCGGGCCGATCGATGCGGACGCGCGCCTCGCCGCGGCGCTCGCCCGCTTCGCGGCGCGGGCGGGCTGGCCGCTCTTCGCCGATCCGGCGTCGCAGCTGCGCTGCGGGAGCTGGAGCGCGCAGGCGCCCGTGATGGATGCCGGCGATCTGCTCGCGCGCGCGCCGGGCTTCGCCGCGGCGCACGCGCCGGAGGCCGTGATCCGGATCGGGGATGCGCCGGTCTCGAAGGCCCAGCGGCTCTGGCTCGAGCGGTCGGTGCCCCAAGCCGTCTGGTGGCTCGATGAAGGCGGGCAATGGGGCGAGCCCTCGCGCCAGGCGACGCGGACGATCGTCGGCGGGGCGGCCTCCCTGCTCGAACGCGCGGCGGAGCGATTGCCGGAATCCCTCGCGCCGTCGCGCGCCTTCGGCGCGGCGTTCGTCGCCGCGAACGCCCGGGCGCGCGCGGCGCTCACTGCGCAGACGGCGGCGGCCGAGCAGCTCTCGGGCCTCGGCCTCGCGGCGGCCGTCGCCGCGGCGGCGCCGGCAGGCGGGCAGCTCTTCGCCTCGAATAGCATGCCGATCCGCCTGCTCGATCTCGCCCTCGCCGTGCGCCGCGCGCCGCTGCGGATCTTCTGCAACCGCGGCGCAAGCGGGATCGACGGCGTGACCTCCACGGCGCTCGGCGTCGCCGCGGCTTCGGCGAAGCCGACGCTGCTGCTCACCGGGGATCTGGCGTTCCTCCACGATCTCTCCGGACTGCTGCTCGCGCGGCGCGAGGCGATCCCGCTCGTGATCGCGGTGCTCGACGACGACGGCGGCGGGATCTTCTCCTTCCTTCCCGTCGCCGAGCAGGGCGAAGCCGTCGCCTTCGATCGCCTCTTCCGGACGCCGCACGGCCTCGACCTGGCGCGCGCGGCTGCGCTCTTCGACCTCGACTACGAGCGCGTCGATGCGCCCGCCGCCCTGCCGAAGACCCTGGCCGCGGCGCTCGCGCGGCCGCGCGTCTCGATCGTCCACGCCCGCGTCGATCCCGCGGCGAACGGGGCGCAGTTCCGGGCTGCGATCGCGCGGGGCTGCGCCGCCGTCGATGAGGGGCTCGCCGCGAGCGGCCGGGGGAGCGCGTGAGCGCCGGGGCGGCGCGCCGCGTGTTCGTCGAGGCGGGCGGGCTTCGACTCTCCGCCGTCGTCGACGAGCCGGCGGCCGCACCTGCCCGCGATGGCACACGGCCCTCGCTGCTCCTGCTGCACGGCTTCACCGGCTCGGCGGAGAGCATGGCGGAGATCGCCGGACGGCTCGCCGGCTTCGCGCGGGTCGCCCGCCTCGAGCTCGTCGGCCACGGCGAGAGCGAAGCGCCGACGGCGCTCGCGCCCTATGCGATGGAGGCCTGCGCGCGGCAGATCGCCGAGGCGGCGCGTGCCCTCGACTTCGTGCGTCCGCATCTGCTCGGCTACTCGATGGGCGGCCGCGCCGCGCTCGCCGCCGCCCTCGCGCAGCCCGCGGCCTTCGATCGCCTCGTGCTCGTCGGGGCGACGGCCGGGATCGCGGATCCCGCCGCCCGCGCGGCGCGGATCGCGGCCGACGAAGCCCTCGCGCAGTCGATCGAGCAGGGCGGGCTCGAGCGGTTCGTCGACGATTGGATGGCGCAGCCGCTCTTCGCGAGTCAGATCCGCCTCGGCGCGGACGCCCTCGCGCACGCCCGCCGCCAGCGCCTCGCGAATCGCCCGCACGGCCTCGCGAACAGCCTGCGCGGGATGGGCGCCGGCGCGATGCCGCCGCTGCACGATCGGCTCGCGGCCTTCGAGCATCCCGTGCTGCTCGTCGTCGGCGACGAAGACGCGAAATTCCAGGCGATCGCGCGGGATCTCGCCGCGCGGCTGCCGGATGCGCGGATCGAGACGATCGCCGCGGCCGGCCATGCGGCCCACCTCGAGGCGCCGGATCGCGTCGCCGAGGTGGTCCGCGATTTTCTCGGAGGCGCTGCATGACCGCGATTCGACCCGGGAGCCCCGCCGCCTGGATCCTCGCGCTGCGTCCGCGCACGCTGCCGGTCTCGCTCGCGCCGGTCGTGGTCGGCACGGCGGTGGCCCATCAGCTCGGGGGGCTGCGGGTCCTGCCCGCGCTCGCGGCTGCGCTCGGCGCGCTGCTGCTGCAGATCGGCTCGAACTTCGCGAACGACGTCTTCGACTTCGAGAAGGGCGCGGACACCGAGACCCGCATCGGTCCGCCGCGGGCGACCCAGCTCGGTCTGCTCTCGCCGCAGGCGCTGAAGCGCGGGATGTTCGTCGTCTTCGGCCTCGCCGTCGTCGTGGGTCTCTACCTCACCGTCGTCGCCGGCCCCGCGATCGTCGCGATCGGCGTCTTCTCGATCCTCGCCGCGATCGCCTATACCGGCGGGCCCTGGCCCCTCGGCTATCACGGCCTCGGCGACGTCGCGGTCTTCGTCTTCTTCGGCGTCGTCGCCGTTGCCGGGACCTGCTTCGTTCAGCTCGGCGAAGTTCCGGCGCTCGCTTTCGTCGCGTCGATCCCGGTCGGCGCCCTCGCCACCGCGATCCTCGTCGTCAACAACCTGCGCGACGTCGAGACCGATCGCGCCGCCGGCAAGCGGACCCTCGCCGTGCGGCTCGGCCGCACCGGGGCGCGCGCCGAATGGATGCTGCTCGTCGCCGCCGCCTATCTGCTCGCCGCGCTTCCCTGGCTCGTCTTCGGCGCCTCGCCCTTCGTCCTGCTGCCCTGGCTGACACTGCCCCTCGCGCTCTCCCTCGGCCGGACGATCCGGGGCGAAGAAGCGGGCCCGCCGCTGAACGAAGCGCTCGCGGGCACCGCGAAGCTCTGTCTCTTCCACTCGCTGCTCTTCGCGATCGGCCTCGCCGCATGAGGATCGTCCGCGCCGCAATGCGCGCCTTCGAGCTGCCCCTCGTCGCGCCGCTCGAGACCGCGCATGGCACGATCACGACCCGCGCGGGCCTGCTCGTCAGCCTCGAGGACGAGGCGGGCCGGATCGGGACGGGCGAAGCGACGCCGCTGCCGGCCTTCGGCGGCGAGGACCTGCAAAGCTGCCGCGGGGCGCTCGCGGCGGGTCTGCGCCGTCTCGTCGACGGCCGCGACGAACGCGGCGAAAGAGGGAGATCCGGCGAGGGCGGCGAGGGCGACGGACTCGCTGGCGTGGTGGCCTCGTCGAAGCGCGCGAGCCCTGCGACGCCCTGCGCGCACGCGGCCATCGAGGCGGCGCTCGCCGATCTCGCCGCCCAGCGCGCGGGCCGCTCGCTCGCGGCCTGGCTGCGCGGGCGAAGCGGTCTGCCCGGGGAGCCCGCTTCTCGTGTGCGGGTCCAGGCGCTCGTCTCCGGGGCGACACCGGAAGCGGTTCACGCCGCGGCCGCGCGGTCCCTCGCGGCGGGCTTCGGGACCTTCAAGCTCAAGCTCGCCGTCTCCCCCGAGCGGCGGGATCTCGCTCCCGATCTCGAGCGCGTCGCGGCCCTGCGTGCGGCGATCGGCGATGGGGGCCGGATCCGGCTCGATGCGAACGAGGCCTGGCGCCCCGAAGAGGCGGAGACGTTTCTCGCGCAGCTCGCGCGCTTCGACATCGAGCTGATCGAGCAGCCCGTCGCGCGCGGCGATCTCGCCGCCCTCGCGCAGCTCGCCCGCACGAGCCCGATCGCCATCGCCGCCGACGAGGCCTTGCTCGGCGGCGGTCTCGAAGCGTGTCTCGCGCGGCGCGCGGCCGGGATCTTCGTCGTGAAGCCGTCGCTGATCGGTGTCGAGGGGACGCTGTCGCTCGCGGCGCGGGCCCGGGCTGCAGGGATCCGGATCGTCTACTCGAATCTCATCGAAGGGAGCGTCGGCCGCGGCCTGGCGCTCGCCCTCGCGGCGGGGCTCGCGCCGGCGGAGGGCGACGAGGTCCACGGTCTCGGGACCGCCTCGCTGCTCGCGCGGGATCTCGAGCCCGGGCCCGGCACACCGGCGTCTTTTCTGGTGCCCGGCGCCGGCCCCGGTCTCGGCACGTCGCTCGGCCCGTGTTGGGCGCTCGACGGCGCGCCCTTCGGAGCGCTCGAGCGCTTCGAGGCGGATCGCCGCGCAGCGCCGCCTCGCGGCGAGGGCGAGGCCGAGGGCGTGTGCCCCGCGCGCGGCTGGATCGCACAGATTGCTTCACATCCCGGTGATCGCGAGGCGCTCGTCTTCGCCGATCGCGCCCACAGCTGGAGCGAGCTCGTCCGGGCTGCCCGGGCGACTGCGGATCGGCTCGCCGGGATCGGCCTTCGCGCGGGGGATCTCGTCGCCGTCCTCGCGCCGCCGTCGCCGGCGGGTGTCGTGCTCTTCCACGCGCTGCTCGAGCGCCGGATCGTCCTGATGCCCGTCAACACGCGGCTCACGGAGCCCGAGATCGTGCGCGCACTCGCAGGGGCGGCGGTCTCGGCGCTCTTCGTCTCGGATGCGATCGATCCCGCCCTCGCGCGCCGCGTCGCCGCGGCGGCGGGGTGTGCGCTCGTGTGTTTCTCGGCGAGCGCGGCGGAGCTCGCGCCGGCGCTCGATCGGATCGCGGGCGCGGTGGACGCGATCGCCGCGACCGGCAGTGCGATCGGGGCCGAGCCCGGCGCCGCGACCGGCAGCGCGCCCGGCGAATCCGCCGGTGACGCCCGGCGAGACGCGCTTGCGCGGGACGACGCCGCACTCGTGCTCTTGACCTCGGGCACGAGCGGCCGCTCCAAGGCCGCGGTCCTCGGCTTCGACAATCTGATCGCGAGCGCGGAGGCTTCGGCGCGGCTGCTCGGCAGCGAGGCCAGTGATCGCTGGCTGCTCTGCATGCCGCTCTTCCACATCGCGGGCCTCTCGATCCTGGTGCGGGCGGCGCGTTCCGGCGCGTGCGTCGTGCTCGAGCCGCGCTTCGAGGCGGCGCAGATCGCGGCGCTCGTCGAAGCGCAGGAGATCACGCAGATCAGTCTCGTCGCGACGACCCTCGCCCAGCTGCTCGAAGCCCGCGGCGATCGGCCGGCGCCGGCTTCGCTGCGCGTCGTGCTGGTCGGCGGCGGGCCTGCACCGGAGTCGCTGCTCGAACGCGCGATCGCCCTCGGCTATCCGATCGCGCCGACCTACGGCCTGACGGAGGCGGCCTCGCAGGTGGCGACCCGACCGCCGCGGGCGCAGGGCGGGCTCGTGGCGCTCCCGGGTGTCGAGGTCCGGATCGTGGACGGCGCCGATCAGCCGGTCCCGGTCGGCCGCGAGGGCGAGATCCAGCTGCGCGGGCCGATCGTGATGCGCGGCTATCTCGGGGATCCCGAGGCAACGGCGCGGGCGCTCCGGGGGGGCTGGCTCGCGACGGGGGATGTCGGTCGCCTCGACGCGGCCGGGGGGCTGCGCATCCTCGATCGGCGATCGGACCTGATCCTCTCCGGCGGCGAGAACGTCTATCCGGCGGAGATCGAGTCGGTCCTGGCCGAACATCCCGACATCGTCGAAGCGGGGGTCGTCGGCGTCGCGGATGCCCGCTTCGGTGCGCGGCCCTTCGCGTTCGTCGTCTGGCGCGCGGGAGCGGCGCGGGACGAAGCGCGGCTCGCGGCCTGGTGTCGGACGCGGCTGGCGGGCTACAAGGTGCCGATCGCGTTTCGGGCAGTGGAGGCCTTGCCGCGCAATGCGTCGGGGAAGCTGCTGCGGCGGATGCTCGCGCGGGAGGCCGCGGGGCAGGGCGGAGGCGATTGAGATCGGCCCCCGCGGTGCCCGATTTCAGCCATCCCCCTCGGCCGTCAGATGCTTCAGGAAGATCTCGCGGACATGGCGCATCGTCTCCTCGGGGTCGCGCTCTGCGATCTCCTCGGCGGGGATCGGATCGAGGATCTCGATCGAGATCGGATGCTGGCCCTGGAGTACGAAGCCGCGCTTCGGGAGCGCCTCGGCCGTTCCGCGGATCAGGATCGGCTGGACGGGCACCCGATTGCGCGCCGCGATCTGGAACGCGCCGGTCCCGAACGCGCGCAGCCGGCCCGTCGCCGAGCGCGTGCCCTCCGGAAACATCAGGATCGAGCTGCCCCCCGCGAGCGCGCGGTCGCAGCGGCGGAACATCGCGAGCGTGCTCTGTTTGTCGCCGCGGCGCAGCGGGATGTAGTCGCAGAGCGACATGTTCCAGCCGATCAGCGGCACCCGGAAGTTCTCGATCTTCGACACCCATTTGAAATGGCTCTGGAGCCGGAAGAGCACGAGGATGTCGAGCAGCGAGAGATGGTTCGCGACGATCACCGCCGGCCCCGCTTCGTAGAGCCGCTCCCGGCCGATCACGCGCACCGGCCAGGCGGGATTCAGCCAGGTATAGAGGGAGGCCCAGAGCGACGTGAAGCGGTGGAGCACGGCGCGGCGCGGATCGAAGGCCGCCGTGACGACCCAGAGCAGGACGGCGACGGGAAAGAGCGCGATCGACGAGATCGCCACGAAGCCCCAGAACAGCAGCGAGCCGACGAGCCGGAGGATCATCACGGGCCCGCCTCGCGCGCGGCGTCGACGAAGGCGCGGAAGAGCCGCTGCGCGAACGCATCGCGCTGCTTCTCGGGATGCCATTGCACGCCGAGCAGGAAGGGGGCCGGGCGGTCCGCGGTCGTCGCCTCGCCTTCGATGGCTTCGACGATGCCGTCGGGGCTGCGGGCGACGATCCGTTGATCGCGGCCCGGGCTGCGCACGCCCTGGTGGTGGAGGCTGTTCACGTACGCGCGGGTCTCGCCGGCGATCGCAGCGAGGCGGCTGCCGGCGGTGATCGCGATCGGATGGAGGTCGTCCGGCGCGAGCTTGTGGGGTGCTGCGTCCGGCCGCTCGGTCGGGAGATGGGCGTCGAGCTGGCCGCCGGTCGCGGTGGCCATCAGCTGCATGCCGTAGCAGATGCCGAGGATCGGGAGGCCGCGTGCGCGGGCGGCCTCGAATAGCATGCGATCGAAGGCCAGCTGCTCGGCGGGGACGAGGTCGAGCAGGGCGAGGGCCTCGGGCGGGAGCGGGGCCTGGGGCGGGAGGTCGTCGCCGCCGGGCAGCAGCAGGGCGTCGATCGATTCGACGAGGGCGGCGGCCTCGGATTGGATCGGCAGATGGATCGGCGCCCCGCCGGCGCGGTCGACGGCGTCGGCGTAGCTGCGATCGATGTAGTGGTACGCGCGTCCGGAACGCCAGCGGCCTCGATCGTCGAGCGAGAGCGGGATCCCGATTCGAGGGCGGTGCATGGCACGAGCATAGCCACCTGCGGCATCCTGCCCGCATGTCCCAGGTCGTGATCGCAGGCTGTGGCTATGTCGGCAATGCCCTCGCGCGGATGCTGCTCGCCGAGGGCCACGAAGTCTTCGGCATCCGGCGCAATCCGTCCGAGCTGGCCAAGGGGGTCAAGGCGATCCGCGGGGATCTCGCCGATCCGCGCTCCCTCGGCCCCGCGCCCCAGCGGGTCGAGTACGCCGTCTTCGCGGTCGCCGCGGACGAATCCAGCGAGCAGGCCTACCGCCGGGCCTATCTCGACGGGCTCGCCGGCTTCCTCGAGTGGCTCGCCGACGAAGGCCAGCGGCCGAAGCGGATCGTCATGACCTCGTCGACCTCGGTCTACGGCCAGCGCCGCGGGGAGCACATCGACGAGGATTCCCCGACCCATCCGACCCAGTTCCGCGGCGCGACGATGCTCGCCTCCGAGCGGCTGCTCGCGGCATCGGGCATGTCGACCGTCGTCGTGCGCCTCGGCGGCATCTACGGCCCGGGGCGCGAGAGCCTGATCGAACGGGCCCTCGCCGGCGAGCTCCGCATCCGAGAGGGCGAGCATTTCTCGAACCGGATCCACCGCGACGACGCCGCCGGCCTCGTGCGCCATCTGCTCTTCCATCCGGCGCCGGCGGCGCTCTACCTCGGGGTCGACTCGGAGCCCGCCGAGGAATCCCGCCTCCACACCTTCCTCGCCAAGGAACTCGGCCTGCCCGAGCCGGCCCTCGCGGAATCCGGCGAGTCCAGCACCCGGCGCCCGGGCGTCGGGAGCAAGCGCTGCAGCAATCGCCGCGCCCGCGAGAGCGGCTACGCGTTCCGTTTTCCGACCTTCCGGGAGGGTTACGGCGCGCTGATCCGGGCGCGCCGGACCGCTTCGTGACGCCGAGGCTCGCCGCCGCGACCCTCGCGATGCCCGGCGCGATCTACTCGCCCTTCGCCGATCGCATCCACGGCCATCCCGGCCCGCTCTTCCCGCTGCACGTCGGCGATACATGGCGCGATCCCTTCGTCGGCGCGCGCAGCGAGGACATCGAGACCGCGGCGAACCCGCGCCTGCACGCCTACTGCGATACGCGCGGCGTGCCCGCGCTGCTCGAAGCGGTGCGCGAGAAGCTCCGCCGCCGCAACGGTCTCGTCCACGAGCCCGCCGAGATCCTCGTCACGGCCGGCGCCACCGGTGGCCTCGCCGCCCTCGCGGGCGCCGCGCTCGCACCGGGCGACGAGATCCTGATCCTCGCGCCGTTCTGGCCCCTGATCCGCGGAATCGCCCAGAGCTTCCGCGCGCGGGCCGTGGAGGTGCCGTTCTTCGACCGCGTCTCGACCCGCGAAGAAGCCGTCGCCGCCGTCGCCGCGCGCATCACGGCGCGCAGCCGCGTGCTCTACGTCTCGACGCCGTCGAACCCCACCGGCCGCATGATCCCGGGCGACTGGCTCGAGGCGCTCGCCGCGCTCGCCCGCCGCCACGATCTCTGGATCTTCGCGGACGAGGTCTACGAGGACTACGCCTACGCCGGCGAGCCCGTCTCGATCGGCCGCTTCGCGCCGGAGCGCACGGTCTCGGTCTACTCGGTCTCGAAGAGCTATGCGATGGCCGGGCAGCGCGTCGGCTACCTCGCCGGCCCCGAGCCGATCGTCGCGAACGCCCGCAAGATCGCGACCCACGTCTACTACCACGCCCCCGTCATCGGCCAGCACACCGCCCTCGCGGCGCTCGAGCACGGCGCCGAATGGCTCGCGGCCAATCGCGAGGCCGATCGCGCCGTCGGCCGGGCCGTCGCCGCCCGGCTCGGGCTGCCGGAGCCCGAGGGCGGGACGTTCCTGTTCCTCGACGTGCGCCGCTGGCTCGACGGGCGCGGGCTGATGGGATTGCTCGAGGATTGCTTCGCCGAGGGCGTGCTGGTCGCGCCCGGAGCGGCCTGCGGAGCCGACTACGCCGATTGGATTCGGATCAGCTACACGGCGGCCCCCGCCGACCGCGTGATCGAAGCCGCGAAGCGGCTCGAAGGCGTGCTCGCGCGCCGCGCTCGCGCGCCGGCCTGAGCCGCGCTCGCGCAACGGCCTGAGCCGCGCGCCTTCCACGCGTCGTCCCCTCGCCGTTTCCGCGCCGCCGCGCCCCACCTCCAGCGCGATCGAGTATGCTCGGCCGGCGCCGTCGCGCGGCCCCGTTCGTCGTGCTCACGGCCTCTTCATCCCTCCGGTGTCCGCCACCGGTCCATCGCCCGCTCCACCTCGAAGGAAGCCCCCATGTCGATCGATCTCGTCCGCAACGCCCCGAAGACCCCCGCCCGCACCGCCAGCATCAAGTCGATGGAGTACTCCATGCGCGGCGACGCGAAGGCCTGGCTCGATCTCTTCGCCGACGACGCGATCGTGCAGGATCCCTACGGTCCCTCGCCGATGGATCCCAAGGGCAACGGCCACCACGGCAAGGCCGCGATCGAGAAATTCTGCGCCGCCTACATCCAGCCCGATCGCATCCGCTTCGAGATCCGCCAGACGCTGACCTCGGGCGGCGCCTGCGTGAACGTCGGCACGATCTTCGCCAAGGGCTTCGACGGGCGTTATGCCTGGAACGAGGTGATCAACGTCTACGAGGTGAACGAGGCGGGCAAGATCACGCTGCTGCGCTCCTACTGGGATTACGAAGCCAACCAGAAGTCGGCCTTCTAGGCCGGGCGCGGGCGGCGAGCTTGCTCTTCGTCGAACGCAGCAATCGCACCGAGGCGCTGTTCGAAGGGCTCGCCGAGCGCCTGACCGCGCCGGGGCGAGACCCGCTCGCGCGGGCGGTCGTCGTCGTCCAGGGCGCGGGCATGGAGCGCTGGATCGCGCAGCAGGTCGCCCGCCGGAGCGGCGTCTGCGCGAACGTCGAATTCCCCTTCCCGCGGCCCTTTCTGGAGAGCCTGTTCGAGGCGATGCCCGGCAGCCGGGGCGAAGAGGCGCCGCGCGTCTGGGATCTCGACCGGATGACCTTCGCGATCGCCCGGACGATCGCGCAGGCGGGCGAAGCGCCGGCGACGGACGAGAGCGCGCTCGTCTACGCGCCCCTCCTGCGGCATCTCGCCGGCGCCGATCGCGATGCACGGCTCGTCTCCCTCGCGCGGCAGATCGCAAACGTCTTCGATCAGTACATCACCTACCGGCCCGACTGGACGCGCGCCTGGGAGCGCGAAGGGCAGGGGCCCGCGGCGATCGCCGAGGTGTCGTCGCTCGCCTGGCAGATCCGGCTCTTTCGCACGCTGCGGGAGCAGCTCGGCCCGGGGCATATCGCGGATCGCGCCGCGGCCTTCTGCGCCGCCGTCTCCGGCCCGGGCCGCCGCGCGCTCGAGGCGAACCTTCGCCGCCGCTTCCCGGATGCGATCGAGATCTTCGCCGTCGCGACGCTGCCGCCGCTCCACCTCGAGGTCGTGCGCGCGCTCGCGGCGGTCGTCGACGTGCGGCTCTCGGTCCTGACGCCGTCGCGCGCGTGGTATTCGGATCTCTGGCGCGAGCTGCGCGATCCGGACGCCGTGCCGCCGGGCGCGATCGGTTCGCTGCTCGTGGGGCTCGGCCGGCTCGGCGCCGATTTTCAGCAGACGCTGGAGGACGGCCTATCGCCCGACGGCGGCGACCGCGAGCTCTTCGTGGCGCCGGCGGGCGCGGGCGGCGACGCGAGCCTGCTCGTGCGTCTGCAGGCGCGGCTGCTCGATCTCGAGGAGGGGGCGGAGGCGGGCCCCGCCGGCGAAGTCGCCCCCGACGACGATTCGATCCGGGTTCATCTCTGCCATGGCCCGCGGCGCGAGCTCGAGGTCGTCGAGAACGTCCTGCGCGCGGCCTTCGAGGGGGATCCGACGCTCGCGCCCGAGGACGTGATCGTCATGGCGCCCGACATCGACGCGATCGCCGCCGACATCGATGCGGTCTTCGGCCCGGGCGCCGACGAGGGCGACGGCATCCCCTACCGCATCGCCGATCGCGGCACCTATCGCCGCTCCCCCGTCGCGGACGCCTTCCGCGGGCTGCTCGGCCTCGTCGGCACGCGCATGAGCCGCAGCGCGGTCTTCGACTGGCTCGCGCTCCCCGACGTCGCCGCGCGTTTTTCGCTCGACGAGGCGGGTGTTCTCGCGCTCGCCGACTGGGCGGAGCGCGCGGGCCATCGCTTCGGCCTCGACGAAGCGCAGCGCGCAGCGCTCGGCCTGCCCGCGCTTCGGGGCCACACCCTCGCCGGCAGCCTCGACCGCCTCGTACTCGCCCACGCGCTCGGCGAGACGCAGGACGTCGTCCGCGGCCTCTCGCCCGTGGGCCTCGACGCCTTCGCGGATCCGGCCTGGATCGGCGCGATCGCCGAGGTCGACGCGCTGCTCGCTTTTGCGGTGGACGGGAGCCGCAGCGCCCGCAGCGTCGGCGAGTGGGCGGACTGGCTCGAAGGACTGCTCGGGCGCAGCGTCGCGAAGCGGGACGAGAACAGCCACGAGCATGGCGCGATCGTCGCGCTCCTCCACCGCCTGCGCACCGCCGCGGAAGCCGTCGGCTTCACGCGCGCGATCGCCTTCGAAGCGATGCGCGACCGGATCGTCTCGGCGCTCGCGGAGTCGCCGTCGCCCCAGGCCTTCCTCGCCGGCGGCGTCACGTTCTGCCAGCTCGTCCCGCTGCGCGCGATTCCGTTCCGCGTCGTCGTGATCACGGGCCTCGTCGATGGCGACTTCCCGCGCAGCCGTGCCGCCGTCGGCTTCGACCTGATGGCGAAGTACGCGCGGGCGGGCGACCGCACCGTGCGCGACGACGATCGCCACCTCTTCCTCGAAGCGCTGCTCTCGGCCCGCGAGAAGCTCGTCCTCACCGTGCCCGCCCGCGATCTGCAGAACGGCCAGGCGCGCCCGGTTTCGATCGTCGTCAGCGAGCTGCTCGACGCCCTCGACGCGAGCTTCGCTCCGGCGGCGGGCGATCCGCTGCGCCTGCGCGACGCGCTCGTCGTCTCGCATCCACTCCAGGCGACGAGCCCGTGTTATTTCCAGCGCGATCGCGATCCCCGCCTCGTCTCGCGCAGCGAGCGGGCCCATCGCGGTGCGCTCGCGCGGCGGGCGGCCCTCGCGGCGCGCGAATGGACGCCGCGCACGTTCCTCACGCCGGGCGGGACCGGCCTCGTCGCGCTCCGGGCGGAGGCGATGGCGGCCGAGTCCGGCGGACCGGTGCTCTCGCTCGACGTCCTCGTCGATCGCATCCTGCGCTCGACGCGCCATTTCGCGCGCGAGGTGCTCGCGCTCCGGCTGCCGCGTCCCGAGGCGGTGCAGGGGGACCTCGATCCCTTCGCGCTCACGCCCCTCGAGAAGGCGGGGCTCGGCCGCGCGCTCTTCGCCGATCTCGCCGCGGGAATTCCCTTCGAGCAGGCGCTCGAGCGGATGCGTGCAAGCCCGCTGCTGCCCGCCGGTCTTCCCGGCGAGATCCTCGTGCGGGGCGTTCGCAGCGAGGCGCAGACGATCGCGCGCATCGCCGCCGCGCGCCGCGTCGGCGCGCCGCTGCCCGACCTCGACTTCGAGCTCGTGCTGCCCGCGCGCGGCGCCGGCGCGCCGGCGCGGCTGGTCGGGCGGATCGATCGGCTCTGGTCCGACGCGCGCATCGAAGCGGAGTTCGGCCGGCTCGGGGGCGACCGGGATTCGGCTCTCTGGATCCGGCATCTCGTGCTCTGCGCGCTCGCCGATTCGGGCCACCCGCTGCCGCGGGAGAGCGTCGGGATCGGCCGGCCGCCGAACGACGAGAAGGGCAAGAAAGAGCGGCTCGCGGTCGTCGTGTTCGCGCCGGTCTCTTCACCGCTCGAACAGCTCGCCCTGTTGTTCGATTGGGCCTGGCACGTGCCGGATGCGCCGCTGCCCTTCTTCGAGCGCGCTTCGAGGGCGTTCGCGGAGAAATGCGCGTCCGAAAAGGAGGGCGCCCTGGCGGCGGCCTGGCGCGCGGCGCGCGCCGAGTTCGAGGGCCGCGACGATTCCGGGCGCCGGAAGGCCGAGGGCGAGCAGGCGCTCGAGACGGTGCGGATCTGGGAGGGTCATTCGCCGATCGCGCCGGCCGGCGAGAACGGTGTCGCCCTCGGCTTCGACGAGCTCGCGCGCGGCTTCTTCGAGCCGCTCTTCGAAGCGCGTCGGCGGCTCGCCGAATGAGCGCGGAATCGATCCCGCTCGCGCCGCCCGCGGCCTTCGAACCCGAGGCGATCCCGCTCGCCGGCCGAACGACCTTCATCGAAGCCAGCGCCGGAACCGGCAAGACCCACGCGCTCGCGACGCTCTATCTGCGTCTCCTGACCGAGCACGATCTGCGGCCCGCCGACATCCTCGTCGTGACCTTCACCCAGGCCGCCACCGCGGAGCTGCGCGATCGCATCCGCGGCCGCATCCGCGAGGCCCTCGCGGGCGATCCCGGGCCGGGGGAGGCGAGCCTGCGCCGCGCGCTCCAGCGCTTCGACGAAGCCGCGATCTTCACGATCCACGGATTCTGCCAGCGAACCCTGCAGGAGAGCGCCTTCGAGAGCGGCCTCGCCTTCGAAGCCGAGCTCGCGACGAAGCCCGAGATCCTGCAGCGCACCCTCGCCCACGATCTCTGGATGCGCCTGCTCGAAGGCGAAGACGACGCCCTGCGCGAATGGCTGACCGCCGGCGCCGGTCGACGCCGCTGGAGCTTCGAGCCCGACGCGCTCTTCGCCTTGATCCGCGAGCATCTCGGCGCCGACGAGACGATGCCCGTCTGGCCCGCCCTCGAGCAGGCGGAGGCGGCGGGCGCCGACGACGATCCGGGCCGCATCGCCGCCGCCGTCGACGCCGCCTGGCTCCGCATCGCCGAGCTCTGGACGGCGCGGCGCGAGACGATCATTCCGCTCTGGCTCGACGACGCGACCGGATTCAATCGAACCCAGTACAAGGCGGAGACGATCCGCAAGCGCTGGATTCCCGATCTCGACGCCCTCGCGCGCGATGTCTTCGCGGCGACGACGGCGGCCGGGCGGATCGGGCTCGAGCGGCCCGCCTGCTTCGAAAAGCTGACGAACGAGGGCATGGCCGGGGGGATGAAGAAGAACGTCCCGCCGCCTTCCGATCCCTTCTTCGATGCCTGCAGCGCGCTCGCCCGGCTTCTTCCGGCACTCGATGCGAGCTTCGATGCGCGGGCGCTCGCCCTGCGCCGGCGCTTCGTCGAGGCGGTGCGCGAGGCGGATCGGCGGCGAAGGGGAGAGGAGCACGTGCTCTTCTTCGACGATCTGCTGTCCCAGCTGCGCAGCGCCCTCGCGGCGCCGGGGGGCGAGCTGCTCGGCGCGGCGCTGCGCGCGCGCTACCGCTTCGCGCTGATCGACGAGTTCCAGGACACCGACGCGGTGCAGTACGAGATCTTCAGCCGCGTCTGGAACGACGAGGCGACGCGGGCGGCGGGGGGCGGGCTCGTCCTGATCGGGGATCCGAAGCAGGCGATCTACTCCTTTCGCGGTGCCGACATCCATACCTATCTCGCGGCCCGCGCGGACGCGGGCGGCGGCATCCATACCCTCGGCGTGAACCACCGCTCGGAGCCGGCGGTCGTCGCCGCCGTGAACGCGGTCTTCGGCGCCGCGAGCGATCCCTTCGCGGAGCCGGCGATCGCCTTCCATCCCGTCGCCGCGGCCGATCGCGAGCGGCCGCAGTGGACCGCGGACGAGCGCTACCGCGCGGGCCTGCGCGTCTCGCTGCTCGCGAGCGAGGACGCCGAGCAGGCGGCGCCCGGCGAGGCCGAGGCGAAGGGCAGCATCGCGCTCCGCTTCGCGCGCACGGGCTGGATGCAGGCGGTCGCCCGCGACGTCGCGGAGCTGCTCGAATCGGGAGCGATGATCGGCGACCGCGCGCTCGCGCCCTCGGACATCGCGATCCTGGCGCGCCGGCGCAGCGAGCTCGACGCCGTGCGCCGCGCGCTCGACGCGGTGGGGATCCCGAGCGTGAGTCGCGGCGACGGCAACGTCTTCGAATCGCGCGAGGCCTGGGAGCTCTCGAGCGTGCTCGCGGCCTGGCTGCATCCGGGCGATTTCCGCCGCCTGCGCGCGGCGCTCTCGAGCGGAGCCCATGGATACGGCGCCGCCGAGCTCGCGGCGCTCGACGACGAATCCGCCGAGCTCGCCGGGATCGCCGAGCGCTTCGCGGAGTACGGCCGGCTCTGGGCCCAGGCGGGCCTGCCCCGGGCCTTCGAGAGCTGGCGCGCGCGCGAAGGAGTCAGCGAGAGGCTGCTCGCCCATCCCGACGGCGATCGCCGGCTGACGAACTGGCTCCATCTCGCGGAGCTGCTCGCGCGGGTCGCGAGCGAGCGGGGCGCTTCGCGCGCGGGCCTCGTCGCCTGGCTCGATCGGGCGATCGCGGACGAAGCGTCGCGCCAGGGGCTCGAGAGCGAGGCGACGCTGCTGCGCCTCGAACGCGACGATGAGGCCGTCCAGCTCGTGACGCTGCACGCCAGCAAGGGGCTCGAGTACGAGGTCGTCTATCTGCCCTGTCTCTGGGAGACCTTCGAATCGCGCGAAGCGAGCGGAAAGAGCGCGAGCGAGACCGGCAAGCGCTCCCCCGTCCGCTTCGCGGATCCCGAGGCGAACGGCCGGAGAAGCCTCGATCTCGGCGTGCCCGGCGAGGCCTACGCAGCGCATCTCGCCCTCGAGAAGGCGCAGATGCGCGCGGAGCAGCAGCGGCTTCTCTACGTCGGGCTGACCCGGGCGAAGCGCCACTGCGTCGTCTTCTGGGGCCGCGCGGGATCCGCCTACGCACGTTCGCCCCTCGCGCGGCTGGTCTTCGCGGATGCGATCCGCGCCGCCGGCGACGATCCCAAGGCGATCGACGAGGCGATCAAGGCGAAGAGCGACGCGGACTGGCGGGCGGCCTGGCAGGCGATCGCCGACGCGGCGCCCCCCGGATCGATCTGCATCGAAGAAGCCGATCTCCGGCCGCGGGGCCCCTGGCGATCGCCGGCCGCGGGCGACGAGGCCTTCGACTTCGAGCCCGTGCAGCCCCTCGCGCTGCGGGCGCTCGCGACGACCAGCTTCTCGGCGCTCGTGCGCGGCGCGCATCGCCGCAGCGCCGTCGTCGCCGGGCCCCTCGCGACCGGCCGCGACCTCGATGCCGGCGTCGACGATCGCCCGCGAGAAGCGGACGAGCCCTCGGATCTCGATGGCGACATGCACGCCTTTCCGAGGGGCGCGGAGGCCGGAACGCTGCTCCACGAAGTGCTCGAGCGCTGCGACTTCGCGGCGTTCGACGAGAGCGCGGCGGCCCGCCTCGCCGAGGAGTGGCTCGGGCAGAGCGGGCTCGATCGCGCCCTCGTGCCGTCCGTCGTGCATGTCGTCCGCTCCGTCGCCCGGACGCCCCTCACGTCCTCGCCGCGGCCCCTCCGCCTCGCCGACATCGCGCCGGGCCAGCTCCGGGCCGAGCTCGAATTCACCCTCGCCGCCCCGGGCGAGGCACGCGGACGCGGCGTCTCCGCCACCCCGGGCGAGGCACGCGGACGCGGCTTCTCCGCCGCCGCCCTCGCCGAGATCCTCGCCGATGCGCCCGCCGGATCGCCGCTCGCGCGTTATGCCGATCGCGTGGGGACGCTGGCCTGGCCCCAGCTCGCGGGTCATCTGCGGGGCTTCATCGATGCGGTCTTCTGCGACGGCGAGCGTTATTTCGTCGTCGACTACAAATCGAACCATCTCGGCGCGCGCCAGGCGGACTATCTGCCCGAACGCCTCGTCCAGCCGATGATCGAGAGCGATTACGTGCTGCAGTACCTGCTCTACACCGTCGCCGTCGATCGCCATCTCGCGAGCCGGATTGTCGGGTACGACTACGAACGCCACTTCGGCGGAGCCTTCTATCTCTTCCTGCGCGGATTGTCCGAAGGCCATGCGC
>JAWKRX010000001.1:0-453886 GCA_041389425.1 Myxococcota bacterium | reverse complement strand
GGCGACGTTCTTCGCGGCCTCGACCGCGGGCGCGCTGGTCACGATCAGGGCGACCGGATCGCCGGATCGGCTCGTGCCGGGCGATGTCTTCACGCTCGAGATCGTCATGACCGCTTCGGCGGGCTCCCCGATTCAGGGGATCGGCGCGTCGGTCCACGGCGACATCGTCGATTCGAGCGTTGGAGACAGCACGAACGAATCGAAGGCAGCCCCTCGGACTGATTGGGGCGCTGGACTTCTCGGTTGCCCTCCGCCGCCCTCGCTCGCAGCGGATCGGAGCCTTCGTCGGGGACGAGATCGGTCGCCGCGCGAGCTTTGCCCCTGAATGACCGCCACGCCGATACGAGCCCCCGATTCTTCCCCGACTTCGAGCTCCTTCGTCGTGTCCACCCGACCTGGCTGCTCTCGCGGAAAGGGTCCGCTGGAAGACTTCACGCGCGAGCGGCGCGAATCGCTTCACCGTGCGGCGGACGCGGGCCCGGTGGTCCCGCTTGCGACGGGTAGACAGATTGATCTATCTGTCTACCCCGCCTCCGCCGGACAGGGGTCCGCGCGGGCGGGGCGAACGGACGACGTCGAGGAGAGATCATGGCCGGCGGCAACACGCAAACGAGCAATCCCCATGCGGGCCTGAAGATCACGGACGACGACGCCACGATCGCCGCGATGCTCGAACACGTGAGCATCCCGACGCTGGTCCTCTCGATGGTCCACATGACCGGCGATCCCGCGTGGATCCGGGGGCCGATCCGTCCGCAGGGCCTGTTCCTGAACGAGATCCAGGGATTCATGCCGGACGAGCAGAAGGCGACGATCCGGAAGCAGGCGCTCGCGGCGATCATCGCCTATCGCGACGGGGGCTGCGTGCTGCCGCCGCCGCCCTCCGACGAGCTGATCCAGGAGATGATGGCCTGGCTCGTCTGCGCGCCCGTCCCCGGCGAGTACGTGCCGATGATGCTCGAGGAGATGGAGCTCGACGGCAGTGACGCGCGCGCGGTGCCGACGACCTCTCCGGCCGAGGCCCGGGCGGCGCTGCGCGTCCTCGTGATCGGCGCCGGCGAGTCCGGCGTGCTGGCCGGAATCCGCCTCAAGCAGGCCGGAATCCCGTTCACGATCGTCGAGAAGAACGCGGGCGTCGGCGGTACCTGGTGGGAGAACTCCTATCCCGGCTGCCGCGTCGACGTCGGCAACCACTTCTATTGTTATTCGTTCGAGCCTTCCGACCACTGGACCGAGTACTTCGCTCAGCAGCCGGAGATCCAGGCCTACTTCGAGGACGTCGCCCGGCGCCACGATCTGATGAAGGACATCCGCTTCCAGACCGAGGTCGTCGAAGCCGCCTGGGACGAGGGGGCCGGGGTCTGGCACGTGAAGGTGCGGACTCGCGACGGAGCGGTCGAGACGCTCGACGCCCGCGCCGTGATCACGGCCGTCGGTCAGCTCAATCGGCCGCAGTACCCGGACATCCCCGGCCTCGAGACCTTCAAGGGCCCGAAGTTCCACTCCGCCCGCTGGGACCACTCGGTGGACTACGCGGGAAAGAAGATCGCCGTGATCGGCGCCGGCGCCAGCGGCTTCCAGATCGTGCCGACGATCGCGCCGCAGGTGGAGCAGGTGACGGTGTTCCAGCGCACGGCCCAGTGGATGTTCCCCAACCCGAACTACCACGAGAAGATCCCGGCCGGCATGACCTGGGCCATCCGGCATCTGCCCTTCTTCGGCCGCTGGTACCGCTTCCTGCTGTTCTGGCCGGGGACCGACGGCTCGCTCGCCAGCGCGAAGATCGATCCGAGCTGGCCGCATCAGGAGCGCTCGGTGAACCAGGCGAACGACTTCGCGCGCCAGATGTTCACCGACTGGATCACGAGCCAGGTCGGCGACGATCCGGAGCTTTTCGCGAAGGTCCTCCCCGACTATCCGGCGACGGGCAAGCGGACGCTGCAGGACAACGGAAGCTGGCTCGGAGCGCTGAAGCGAGACAACGTCGAGCTGGTCCGCGAGGGCATCCACCACATCGACGAAACGGGCATCGTCACCGAGTCGGGCGCCCGCTACGAAGCCGACATCCTCGTCCTCGCGACCGGCTTCATGATGGCCAAGGTGCTCTTCCCGATGGAGTTCCGCGGCCGGGGCGGGCGCAGCCTGAACGAGTTCTGGTGCGATCGGCCCTCCGCCTATCTGGGCATCACGGTTCCCGGCTTTCCGAACCTCTTCATGATGTACGGCCCCTCGACCCATCTGAATCACGGCGGCAGCCTGATCTTCCATTCGGAGTGCCAGATGCGCTACATCGGCGCCGCCCTCGACCTGCTCGCCGGGAGCGGCAAGCAGTCGATGGAGCCGCGGCCGGAGCTCTACGAGGCCTATCACGCCAAGCACCAGGCCGAGATCAAGCAGCTCGTCTGGTCGAGCCCGACGATCAAGCACACGCATTTCCGCAACGCCGCGGGCGAGATCCACACCGTGAGCCCGTTCCGGCTGGTCGACTACTGGAGCTGGACCCGGACGGTCGATCCCCAGGACTTCGTCTTCGGCTGAGCGTTCGGCAGAGGGGCCCGATGAGCGATTCGACGCGCAGCCGGCTCCTCGCCGCCGCCGGAGTCTGTCTCGAACGCGACGGACTCCGCCGGATGACGATGATCGGCGTCGCCGAGGAGGCGGGCGTCTCGCGGGCGGCGCTCTACAAATACTTCACGGACAAGCCCTCGCTCGTGATCGAAGCGCTGGCCCATCTCGACGACGCGTTCTGGCGCGGCGCGGCGGCGCGCGTCGCGACCCGAAGGACGCTCGGCGCCCAGGTCGTCGAGGCGATCCGGCTCTCGCTCGCGAGGGCGCCGGGCGCGCTCGCCCTCCGGCTGCGGGCGGAGGAGCCCGAGGCCTTCGCCGTGACGGTAGGCGAGGGCCTGCGCGCCATGGCGCCGGGCATGGCGCTCTTTTGGCGGCCCTTCGTCGAAGCCGCGAGGGATCGAGGCGAGACGCGTCCCGATCTCGACGTCGAGCGCGCCTGTGAATGGATCATCCGCATCGTGATCTCGTTCGTGACCATGCCGACGGAAAAGGGAGACGACCGCCGGCTCATCGAGGGCTTTCTCGTCTCCGGATTGCGCGAGTGATGCGCCCGCGAAGAAGTCGTCTCCCGCACGCGAAGATCCCCGCCACCCGAAAGGAGCCGTGATGTCCGCCGAACCCGAAGCCCTGCGCATCTCCTTCGCCTCGCCCGAGGTCCGCACCAATCCCTATCCGCTGCTCCACCGCCTCCGCGAGGAGGATCCGGTGCACTGGGTCGGCGAGATGGGGTTCTGGCTTCTGACCCGCTACGACGACGTGCGCGCGACGTTCATCGATCCGCGGGTGACCGGCGATCGGCGGGCGTGGGAGCATTACGTTCCGCCGCAGGAGGGCTCGTTCTTTCGCTGGATCGACGATCGGGGCATGATGGCCGTCTCGCCCAAGGAGCATCTGCGCCAGCGCCGGATG
This sequence comes from Myxococcota bacterium, assembly GCA_041389425.1. Lineage (GTDB taxonomy): Bacteria > Myxococcota_A > UBA9160 > UBA9160 > UBA4427 > UBA4427. The sequence goes on along the minus strand of JAWKRX010000001.1, from coordinate 450,409 downwards.
CTCAACACCGGCTTCACGCCGCGGGGCATCGCGCGCATGAACCGGCAGATCCGCGAGGTGGTCGAGCGTCACGCGAAGCCGCTGCACGGCCGCACGGGCATCGTCGACGTGATGGCGGAGTTCACGACGCCGATTCCGATCGCCGTCGTCAGCCGCATCACCGGTGTCGCCGCCCCCGGTGATGCCGAAGAGCGCTTCAGCCGCCTCGGTCAGGAGACCATCCAGGGCTTCTTCAACTTCGTGAGCGAGGAGATCGTGCAGAAGGCGAATCTCGCCTACGCGGAGCTCTCGGGCTGGGTCCGCGACACGATCCAGCGCCGCCGCGAGCAGGGCGAGGACGACCTGATCACCGATCTCGTGCAGGCGCGCGAAGGCGACGATCGCCTGACGGACGACGACATCGTGGCGCTCGTGAGCGCGATCCTCTCCGCCGGCAGCGAGACGACGGCCTCGGGCGGCACCCTCGCCATCACGACCCTGCTCGAGCATCGCGACGCGCTGGGGCGCCTGCGCAAGGATCGATCGCTCATCCCCCAGGCGATCAGCGAGATCCTGCGCTTCGGCTTCGGCGGGGCGGGCGGCATGTGGCGCTTCGCGAAGGAGGACTTCGAGCTGCGGGGCAAGCCGATCCGCAAGGGCCAGATGCTCGTCCTGAGCTCCGGCGCGGCGAGCCGCGACCCCGCGGTCTACCCCGATCCCGACCGCTTCGACATCGATCGCAATCCCCGCGATCTGCTGACCTTCGGCTACGGCCCGCACTACTGCCTGGGCGCGAATCTGGCCCGGGAGGAGCTGGCCTGCATGGTCGACGCCGCGCTCGACTTCCTGCCGCCGGAGGCGACCTATCGCGCGGACCTCGTCGAGAAGAAGCCGGTCGGTCTCTTCGATCGGGCGCTCAACTGCCCGATCGATTTCGGGGGCGGGGCGGCTTAGGGCGAGACCCCGATCCGTCGCCGCCGAACCCGATCACGTGTTGGCTTCCCCGCTTCGGCCTCAAGGATTGGGCTTCCCTGCCACTTCCCGCGGCCAGGCCCCACTCCATTTCGATGTCGACCGATCCGCGATGGATCGTCGCGCGGCTGCGCTTCGTCGCGCCCTGCGACTTCCATCGCGCGCCGAGGAGATCGCCGATGAGATGGCCCCGCATGAACCTGTTCGTCTCGACGCTCGCCACTGCGGCGGCCTTCTTCGCGGCCTCGACCGCGGGCGCGCTGGTCACGATCAGCGCGACCGGAGCTCCGGATCGGCTCGTGCCGGGCGATGTCTTCACGCTCGAGATCGTCATGACCGCTTCGGCGGGCTCGCCGATTCAGGGGATCGGCGCGTCGGTCCACGGCTACGGTGGCATTTTCCGATTCATCCGCGGCGAAGCGGTCGGGAACTACTTCAACGCGACCTGCCTCGGCCCCGGCCTCTGCTTCGGCGGCTTGACCAATGGGGCCGGCACCGCGAACGGCACGCAGCGAACGCTGGTCGAGAATTCGCTCGGCGCCTTCGGCCCCCGCGTCCAGTTCGCGCTCTCCGCCTCAGGGAGCCCGATCACCGCCCTGGGCGAGGCGGACCAGGGGCTCGATGGTGTGTTGGGGACCGCGATGTTTCGGGTGACGTTTCAGGTCCTCGAGTGGGTGCCGGATTTCGCGTTCTTCGTCGACACCTCTTATGAGGGAGACCTCGTCGACCTGCCGAACGGTCTGACGGAGGAGGCCGTTGGCGTGAGCTTCTTCTACATGCCGGAGCCCGGCACGGCCGTCCCGATGGGCCTCGGTCTGGCAGGGCTCGCAGCTGCGCCCCATCGGGAGAGCCGTCGAGCGATGTGACGAAGGTGCCGACGGGTTTGCCGAGCTGAACCGCGCCGGGTCGTTCTGAGATCCGATCGATCGAGATCGGCCGGACTCCCCGTCTCTTGACGCCCCCGTCCCATCATCCGAGACTCCGCCTGCCCCAAATCCGAGGTGCCGCCCCAGGCGCCCGATCGCGCGGGCGCGGAGGCGCGCATGGATCTCAGTTACGGCAAGGAAATCGAGGCTTTCCGCGGTGAAGTGAAGGCCTTCCTCAAGGCCAGCTGGCCGCCGACCGGCGAGGCCGCGAAGGGCTCGAAGGAAGAGCAGCTCCGGCGCTTCCGCGAGCTCGGAATCTCGAAGGGCTACCTCGGGCGCGCGATCCCGAAGAAGTACGGCGGCTCCGAGCAGGCCCCCGATCCGCTGAAGGGCCAGGTCATCCAGGAAGAGTTCGCGGCGGCCGGCGCGCCGATGGAGCCGCGCGGCATCGGCATGATGATGCTGGTCCCGACGCTGCTCGACCGCGGCGAGGAATGGCAGAAGGAGAAATTCGTCCGGGCGACGCTGATGGGCGAGATCGCCTGGTGTCAGGGCTACAGCGAGCCGGGCTCGGGCAGCGATCTCGCGAGCCTGAAGACCCGCGGCGAGCTCGTCGGCGACGAGTGGGTGATCAACGGCCAGAAGATCTGGACGAGCTCTGCGCATGAGGCGGACTACATGTTCTGCCTGGTGCGGACGGAGCCGGAGGCGAAGAAGCACGCCGGAATCTCGTACCTGCTGATCGACATGAAGCAGCCGGGCATCGACGTGCGGCCGCTGCGCGAGATGACGGGCGGCGCGATGTTCAACGAGGTCTTCTTCAACGACGTGCGGACGCCGAAGGATTGGATCGTCGGCCAGCGCGGCGAGGGCTGGCTCGTCTCGCGCACGACCCTCAAGCACGAGCGCAACTCGATCGGCAACGCCGGCCAGATGACGGCCCTGCTCGACGCCCTCGTCGCGACGGCGAAGCGGCGCAAGATCGACGGTCGGCCGGCGATCCAGGATCCCGAGATCCGGCGCCGCCTGATCGAGGTCGAGGGCTACATCCGCGCTCATCAGTATTCGGGCTTCCTCCAGATGACGAAGGATCTGAAGAAGGAGAGCCCCGGCGTCATGGGGCTCATGAACAAGATCAACTCGACCCACATCGGCCACCGGATCGCGAAGCTCGCGATCGAGATCCTCGGCGACGACGGCTTCGTCGCCCCCGGCGAGCGCAACCTGATGGGTGCCGAGATGGATTCGGATTCGACCTGGACGAACTACTACATGGCGACCGTCGGCATCGCGATCGCCGGCGGGACGGCCAACGTCCAGCGCAACGTCATCGCCGAGCGCGGTCTCGGGCTGCCGCGCGACGTGGCCGCCGATCGGAGCAAATGAGCATGGATTTCGATCTCTCCGACGAGCAGCGGATGCTGCAGCAGACGGTCTCCCAGTTCCTCGACAACGAGTGTCCGATGGCGAAGCTGCGCCAGCTCTTCGACGACGAGATCGGCTTCGATCCCGTCCTCTGGAAGGGCCTCGCGGAGCTCGGCGTCGCCGGCATCCATCTGCCGGCCGAATACGGCGGCAGCGAGCTCGAGATCCTCGATCTCGCGGTCGTCGCCGAGACGCTCGGGGCCCACGCGGCGCCGGTGCCGTTCTTCTCCCATGCGCTCGCCAGCCTCGCGATCCAGCTCGCCGGCTCGGCGGAGCAGAAGCAGCGGCTCCTGCCGGCGCTCGCGAGCGGCGAGCGCATCGCCACGATCGCATTCTCCGAGGAAGAAGGAGGCTGGCTGCCCGAGCAATGGACGCTCGCGGCCGGAAAGACGCTCTCCGGCGCGAAGGAGCGGGTCGAGGCCGCGGAGCACGCCGATCTCTTCGTCGTCGGCCTCGCCGGCGGGAAGCTCGGGGTCGTCGACCGCAGCGCGAAGGGCATCGAGATCCAGCGGGTCGAATCGGCGGACCGGACGCGGCGCCTCGGCCGGATCCATTTCGAGAACACGCCCGTCGAGATCCTCGGCAGTGCGGGGATCGAGGCGGCCCGGCGGGTCGTCGACGTCGGCCTCGTCCTGCTCGCGGCCGACGCGTTCGGCGGCGCCGACAAGCTCGTCGCGACGAGCGTCGCCTACGCCAAGAACCGCGAGCAGTTCGGCGTGATCATCGGCTCGTTCCAGGGCCTGAAGCACCAGCTCGCGGAGATGGCGATCGAGATCGAGCCCTCCCGCGCCCTCTACTGGTACGCGGCCCACGCCCAGGACCACGCCCCCGAAGAGGCCTCGCGCATCGCCTCGATCGCGAAGAGCCATCTCAGCGAGCGCTATTCCCAGGTCGCCCGCGACGCGACCGAGGTCCACGGCGGCATCGGCTACACCTGGGAAGGCGACGTCCAGATCTGGTTCAAGCGCGCGATGTTCGACCGGGTCATGCTCGGCACGCCGCGCGAGCACAAGAACCGCGCGGCGGATCTCGCGGGCTGGTAGCCGGGCGGGCACGACGGGCGGCTATTCGCCCTCGATCGAAGCTCCGACGAAGTCCAGCGCCCCCTCCGCCGGTGAGGGCTGCTCGTAGGGCAGGCGGCCGATTCCGGCCGTCGCCTCTTCGGGCGCATAACGCCGCACCGCCTGCGGCTCGCGGCAGTAGGCGAAGGCGGCGGCGCAGTAGTCGTCGGATCGCTCGGCGATGGCCCAGTCGGCGACGAAGGCGCCTTGCGAGCGCCGCCAGCCCGGCCCGGCGACGGGATGGCGCGCGTCGATGGCGGCGCGCTTCTCCTTTTCGTGGGGCAGGACGAAGACGGCGCCGATCTGCTGGATCGTGACCCGCAGGCTCTCTCGGAAGACGACCGGATCCGGGAGATGCCAGCGGTAGAAGCTCGTCAGGTCGGGCATGCGGCGCTCGGGCTTTTCGGGATCCCGGATCTCGAAGGGGACGCCCTGGTAGGGCGTCTGATGCGGGCCCATCGCCCAGGCGGTCCCGACGTAGTCCTCGAGGCCGGTGCCGCAGATCGTCGGAAGCGCCGTGTCGCCATCGATGTACATCTTGACCTCGCCCTCGCCGTACCAGGCGAAGAGCTCGTCCTGCAGCACGCGGATCCCGACGACGGAACCGAGGAAGCGGCCGGGCCCGCGCAGCCCTTCGAGGATCACGAAGTCGCGCTTCTGGTGCGTCGGGTTCTCGCGCCGGTAGGCGACGTGGAGATACGAGGGCGCGCGCCCCGGTGCGGAGTCGAGGGTGTAATCGATCTGGTAGTAGAGGATCTGCCGCCCCGCCGATTCGTTGACGAGCTCGAAGCGCAGGCGCTTCTCGAAAGGCATCGGATGCCACGAGTTGAAGCCGCGGCCTTCCTGGATCGCCGAGAGCGCCGTCACGAGGGGGACGGGCCGGCCGAGCGGAGCACCGAAGAAGTCGACGAGCGGCACGCTGATCGACGGCGCTTCGAGCCCGTCGTAGAAGACTTCGAGCCGCACGCCGCGCATGCGTTCGGGCGGTGCCGGGGGAATCGTCAGCCAGACGTGGCGGATCGTGCCGGGGCCTTCGATGTCGGCGAGCACGATCCGCTCGCCCGCCTCGATCTCGCGAAAGGGCGCGCCCTTGCGGCCAGCATGGGCCGTGCCGCCGGCGCCGCGGGCGCCCGTCGGATTCTCGAAGCTGATCGAGCGGGTTTCGAGGGAGAGGTCGATCTCGGACGGGCAGCGCCAGGGCATCGGGATCCTCGCAGCGTGGGTTGGGGCCCGATCGAACCGGATTCCGGGCAGCGCGTCAAAGGCCGAGCTCGAGCTGGCGGCCGCCGGGGCGCCGGAACGCGGCGGCCGAGAGCGTGGGGGAGGGGCGATCGAGGCCGTGGCGGCGCGCCCAGATCCGGAAGCTCGCGCCGATCTGGTCCGCGAAATGGCCTTCGCCCTTCATGCGGCTGCCGAAGCGCGGATCGTTGAGGCGGCCATCCCGCAGGCTCTCGAGCCGGTGGAGCACCTTCTCGCGCCGGAGCGGCTGATGCGTGGCGAGCCAGTCGGCGAAGAGCGTCTTCAGGCCGTGGGGAAGGCGCAGGACGACGTAGCTCGCATGGCCCGCGCCGGCGTTCTTCGCGGCTTCGAGCAGCGAAGGGATCTCGTGGTCCGTGAGGCCCGGGATGACGGGGCCGAGGATCGCACCCACCGGGACGCCGGCGCGCGCCAGGGCCTCGATCGCGCGCAGGCGCTCCTGGATCGACGAGGCGCGCGGCTCGAGCGAGCGCTGGAGCGCGGCGTCGAGGGTGGTCAGCGAGAGCGAGACCGAGATCGCGCCGTCGGCGGCCAGCGGGCGGAAGAGATCGATGTCGCGAACGACGAGCGCGTTCTTGGTCACGATCGTGATCGGGTTGCGGAACTCGGCGAAGACTTCGATGCAGCGCCGTGTCAGCTCGAGCCGCCGCTCGATGGGCTGATAGGCGTCGGTCACGCCCGAGAGCGCGACGACCTGTGGCACCCAGCGCGCCGCGGCGAGCTCCCGCCGCAGCAGCTCCGGCGCCCGCTCCTTCACGAGGATCTTCGTCTCGAAGTCGAGCCCGGCGGAATAGCCGAGGTATTCGTGGGTCGGGCGCGCATAACAGTAGGCGCAGCCGTGCTCGCAGCCGCGGTAGGGGTTGAGGCTGGCGTCGAAGGGGATGTCGGGGCTGCGGTTGAAGGTCAGGGCCGTTCGCGACGGGTCGGGGAGGTATTGCGTGCGGCGGGCCGGGGCAGGGCCATCGGTGGCCTCGGCTTCGGCCCGGGCCTCGAGGTCGATCTCGAGCTGGTAGCGCTCGAAGCGGCCGGTCGGGTTCGACCCGGCTCCGCGGCCCTTGCGCGGCGCGCTGGCGCCGAGGCCGTCCGGGGCGGCGAATGCGGGGGCGGAGGGCGCGTGGGGGCGTGTCGGCTGCGGGGTGGGCACGGGGCGAAAGTAAGGAGAAAATCGGGCGGCAGCAACGGGGCGATGGTGCGAGCTCGCCTTCGCGACCCGGCGGCAGGCCGGGGCCCGGGCCACGGGTCGGCCCTTCAGGCGGCGCCTGGCCGCCCGAGATAGCGCTCGAGCTGGCGTCCGAGCGCCGGGGCGAAGGCGCGGGCGTGACCGAGCTCTTCGAGGACCTGGCGCACGGTGCGCGGGCCTGCGGCGAGGGGATGGGCGCGGAAGAAGGCGGCGAGCGGGCGCGCCAGGGTGGGATCGAGGGCGGCGCTCGTTCCGGCGACGACCCGGGCGAGCAGGATCGGGGGCCAGTCGCGCTCGAGGCTTCGCCAGCGCGCCGTGAGGTGGTGCCAGGCGGCCTCGGCGGAGTCCGGGCGGGCGAGCAGGGCGATCATCAGCGCTGCGCGGTCGACAGCGGGGGCGAGGGCCGCGTCGCCGACGGCCGTGAGCGTGTGCGCGAGGCTGCTCGCGGAGGGGAAGTCGGCAAGGGCGAGCAGCCAGCGCCGGCGGGCCTGGGGTGTCTCGGCGGCGCGGGCGGCGGCGACGAAGCGGGCGTGGAGCGCCGTGTCGCCCGCGCTGGCGGCGATCCGGACCTGCGCATCGGCGAGCTCCGGCACGAGCGGCGGGCCGCCGGCGAGGGCACGTGCCGTGCGCTGCGCGCAATCTTCGCGGACGGCGCCGGCGCGGCCGATCCGGCCCACGATCGAGACCGCGCGTGCGCGGCGCTCGCGCGTGACGGCATCGTCGCCGGCGCGGGGCTCGAGCCCGAGCGCATCGATCTGGCCGCCGAAGTAGATCTCGGCCCAGGCCCGCAGCCGCGCATCGACTGCGGGATCGAGGCCGGCGGCGACGCGGCGGAGCAGCCCATCCAGGACCCGCTCGACCGAGGCGAGCACGTCGGGATCCTGCTCTTCACCGAGGCTCGCGACGAGATCGAGCAGCCGGTCGAGCGGCTCGCGGCCGGCGCGCGCGAGGGCCCATTGATGGCCGACGAGTCCGATGCGCTCGAGGGGCGAGAGGCTCGTGAGCTCGGCGAGCAGATCGATCCACTCGGACTCGCCGTGCTGGACGCGGAAGAAGCCCGCCTCGCCGGCATTGCCGTAGATCCAGGTCAGCGCAGCGCCCTGGCCCGAGACCCGATCGCGCGCCTTCGATACGAGGTGGCGAATGGCGCGGGCGTTGCCGTCGCTTCCGCGGCCGACGCGCCCGACCCAGGGAATCGTCCAGCGCGTGCCGGCGCCCGGCGACTTGCCCGCGCCGGCCCGGAACCGCTCCTGGCGCAGGCGGATCGCGTCGCGTCCATCGCCGTCGTCGCGCTCGACCCGCACGAGCGGATAGCCCGTCTGCAGCGTCCACGGCGCGATGATCTTCTCGATCGGCTGATCGGCGACCTCGGACAGCGCCGTCCAGAGATCCGAGGCCGAGGCATGGCGTTCCCGGTGGCGCCGCATGTAGAGGAGGATGCCGTCGCGAAAGACTTCGCTGCCGAGGTAGCGCTCGAGCATGCGCAGGACCGACGCGCCCTTGGTGTAGGTGATCGCGTCGAAGTTCTCGTGCGCCTCCTGCGCATTGCGGATCGGGGGTGCGATCGGATGGCTGGTCGAGAGGGCGTCCTGCTCGAGCGCCTCTTCGCGGCGGTGGGCGAACTCGCGCCAGACGCGCCAATCGGGCTGCCAGCCGTCGAGGATCTCGTAGGCCATCCAGGTCGCGAAGGATTCGTTCAGCCAGAGATCGTTCCACCACGCCATCGTGACGAGATTCCCGAACCACATGTGCGAGAGCTCGTGGGCGATCGTCTCGGCCGAGCGGCGGAGCTCGGCGGGGCTGGCCTTCGCGGCGTCGAGCAGCAGGATCGAATCGCGGAACACGACCGCGCCGGCGTTTTCCATCGCGCCGAAGGCGAAGTCGGGCAGCGCGATCAGGTCGAGCTTCTCGTAGGGATGCGGAGAGTCGAACCAGGCTTCGAGCCGCGCGAGGCTCTCGGCTGCGGCTTCGCGCGCGAAGCTCGCGAGGTTCTGGCGTCCGGGCAGGGTATGCACGCGGATCGGTGTCGGGCCGACGTGGAGCGCCGGCGAGCTCTCGAAGGGGCCGACGACGAGGGCGACGAGATAGGCGGAGAGGGGCGGCGTCGGCGCGAAGTGGACGGTCTTCCGGCCGCGAGGCGCCTCCTCCTCGAATTCGATCGGCGAGTTCGAGATCACGGTCTGGTCGGCGGGCACCGTCGCGGCGATCCGGTAGCGCAGCTTCAGCGCCGGTTCGTCGAAGGCGGGGAAGAAGCGCCGGGCATCGGTCGGACAGAGCTGCGTCGCGAGCCAGGGCGACTCGCGATCGCTCGAGCGATAGAGGCCGCGCAGGTCCCGCCGGACGCGGCCGCGAAAGGCGAGCTCGAGGCGGACGGGGCCGGCTGCGAGGGGCCGCTCGAAATGCAGCCGGATGCGCTCGTCCCGGGCGCGCACCTCGATGCGGGCCTTCAGGCTGCGGCCGTCGCAGCGCGCGGCTGCCCGCGAGACGTTCAGGTCCGCGGAGTGCAGCTCGATCACGCGAGTCGCGCGGGCGAGCTGCAGCGCATAACGTGCCTCGCCGCGGAATCCGGGCTTCGCGGGGTCGAGCTCGAAGCGGAGCTCGGCGGACTGCGGCCGGACGAGGGGGGAGAGGCGGTGTTTCGAAGGGCTCGGCACGGGCCTCCTCTCCGGGCGGGGATGGTGCGACCGCGCCGAGGCGATCACGGGGATTCTGCGGGGTGCGCAGGGGCGCCGTCAACGGTTCCGGTCGCTTCTCCGGCCGTGCGCCCGCCGAGCGATGCCGACATCCCAGATCGCTCTCAGGCGCCCGAAATCCTCTCGCAGTTGCCCGCGCCAGCCGAGCGGCGGGCCGTTCGCGACGAGGCCCCAGGCGTCGAGTCCGCGAGCCCGGGCGAGGAAGAGGACGCGGGGGAGGTGGAATGCCTGGGAGACGAGCAGCAGCCGGCGATCGGCGAAGCGCCGGGCGAGATGGTCGATCGAGTCGATGGTGCGGAGCGCTTCGCGATCGAAGAGCAGCGCCTGCGGCGGAACGCGTGCAGCCACGAGCAGGGCCGTCAGGGCGCCGACCTCGTCGCCGCCCGCTTCGATCTCCGCGCCCGGGGCGTTCGGATGCCCGCGTCCGCTGCAGAGGATGGGCCGCCCGCCGAGGGCATGGTGTGCGGCCGCGGCGGCGAGGGCACGGCCGGTGAGAAAGCGGCTCGGCCGCCCGCTCCGCGTCTGCGGCGGACAGCCGAGCGCGACGATCAGATCGGGCGGATCGATCGCGGCGAGGGCGGCGGCGGAAGGCAGGATGCGCATCGTCGCCCGCATTCTATCTCCTCGCCTCCGGCCCCTCGAACAGCCGCTCGAGCCGCCCCTCGAAGCGGCTCCTGATCTCGTGTATCCGTTCGCTCCGACCCGTCGCGAGCCCGTCGCACCCGATCGCAGGAGACCGCCCGACATGGCCAGCATCTTCACGAAGATCATCCAGGGCGAGCTGCCCGGGCATTTCGTCTGGAAGGACGAGCTCAGCGTCGCCTTCCTCACGATCGCGCCGCTCAAGCCCGGGCATACGCTCGTCGTCCCGCGCGAAGAGGTCGAGGCGTGGACGGATCTCGATCCCGAGGTCATGCAGCATCTCGTCGGCGTCGCCCAGTCGATCGCCCGCGCCCTCGACCAGATCTACCGGCCGGAGAAGGTCGGGCTCACGATCCTCGGCCTCGAGGTGCCCCACGTGCACCTCCACGTCTCTTGCATCTGGAGCCCGCACGATCTCGATTTCGGGCGCGCGGATGCGAAGGCGAGCGCCGAGAGCATCGCGGGGGAGGCGAAGAAGATCCGCGCGGCGCTGCGTGCAGCCGGCCATCGTGAGGTCGTCGAGGCCTGATACGAAGGGCTCCGCGGGGCCCGTTCCGCTCAGATCCCGAAATGGTCCCGGATCAGCTTGAGGTTCATGCGATCCGAGAGCAGCCGCTTGCCGAGGCCGACGAGGCGCGCCTCGTTGCCCACTGCATAGCGGAGCTTCGGGTGCCGCGACGTGAGCGCATGCGCGACGGCGTCCGCGACGACGGCGGGCTTCGGCGCCTTTGGAAGCGACTCCCGGATCGTTCGTTCGCAGCGCGCCTGCCGATCCCGATAGGCGGAGCCGGGCGGCGACTCGCCCCAGTCCATGACGTCGTTGAAGGCCGTGTCGATGTCGCCCGGCTCGATCAGGCTGACCGAGAGGCCGAAGGGGTGGACCTCGTTCGCGAGGGAGAAGACCAGCGCCTCGATCGCGGCCTTGGTCGCCGAATAATGGGCCTGGAACGGAATCGGCGCGCGCCCCGAGAGCGAGCCGACGAAGAGCAGGCGCCCCGCACCGGCAGCGCGCATGTGCGCGATCACCGGCCGCGCGACGCGCAGGACACCGAAGACGTTGGTCTCGAACTGCGCCCGCGCCCGCTCGAGGGAGGTCTCCTCGACCGAGCCGTAGATCCCGAAGCCGGCATTGCAGACGAGGCCGTCGAGGCGGGAGCAGCGCTCGAAGACCTCGGCGAGCCCGGCGTCGACGGATGCGTCTTCGCAGACGTCCATCGCGATCCACTCGATCGCGCCCTCCGAGCCCGTGCTGCCGACCGCTGCGGCCTGCTCCGGCCGCGGCTTCCGGCTCGTGCCGAAGACGCGCCAGCCGAGCCCGGCCATGCGGCTCGCCATCGCGGCGCCGAGGCCGGACGAAGCGCCGGTGATGAGGACGCTCGGTCGATCCGCCACTTCCGCTCCTAACGCAGGTTCCGCCGCGCGATCTGGCGCAGGATGATCGGCCAGCCGAAGACGAACGGATGCCGGCGCTGACGCTCGGAGAGCTCGAGCTTGCGGCCCGTATGCCGCTCGAGCTTCCAGAGCACGTACGGTACCCAATCGCCGAAGGTGAACGCGGTCTTGAAGAGGCGCACCAGGCCGAGGCTGCGGCCGAGCAGTCGCATCGCCCGCCAGCGCAGGCGGCCCGCAGTGATCGCGCCGGCGGTCATCGGGATCGCATACGAGCGCGGATGTTCGACGACCTCGCCGAAGAGCCCCTCGTTCGCGAGCCAGCGGATCGCCGCGGCACCGACCTCGTCGTAGCGCTCGGCATTCGCGAGGTAGAGCCCGCGGATCGTCTCCTCCGCCTCGGGGCGGCGCTCGCTGTCGTAGCTGCGGCGGAAGGCTTCGTTCCAGAACGCGGCGAGGGAGAAGCGGAGCCAGCCGCCGCGGCGCGGCAGCAGGAAGAGCAGGCGGTACACCATCGCGACGATCGCGTTCGCGAGGCAAACGCTGAAATAACGCCGCGCCTCCTCGTCGCGGCAGGCGAGCAGGCGCGCCGGCTGTGCGAAGCGCGCGAAGACGTAGGGATGGCGCGCACGCAGGGAGCTGCCCCGCTCGAAATCGCGGCGGTCGATCACGCCGTATTTGGTCCGGAGCGTGCGGCCTTCGTACGGCCACTCGAGGTAGTAGACGCTCGGCGGCGCGATCCGATTCACGAGCGCGTGCAGGAAGCGGTCGTGGGCGCGGCCATAGGCGTCGACGACGAGCCAGAAGTCGAGCACGCCCTCGTCGGTCGTCTGGCGCAGGCAGGAGCCGTAGAAGAGGACGCCGAGCACCGCCTCGCCATGGCGCCGCGCGAGCTCGGCGGCGAGGGCCTCGACGCCGGGCAGGACCCCGATCGCGAGCTCACGAGAGACGATCGTTTGGAGCTCTTCGGGCCCTCGCGTCACGCCCGGACGAAGTGGACGACCCGCTCGGCCGAGAGCGCGACGCTGTGGTCGGGATCCGGTTGCCAGAGCTCGCCGTCCACGGTGAAGCCGCAGCTCATGCGGAGCTCCGCGTGGTCGACGTTGCGGCTCGTGTAGCCCTTCTCCTCGGTGACCCAGTCGGAGGGGCGGCCGCGAAGCATGCCGATTGCCGCCTTGCCGAAGCGCTCGCAGGGGGCGGCGACGGAGGTGAAGCGCACGCCGCCCGGACCCTTGCCCCAGAACGGACGCATGCGGGCGAACAGGCGCGACAGGGTCGACGCGATCACGAGATGGTATTCGCCCTGGTGGAGCTCTTCGCCGTCGAGCTGGATCTGGACCTTGTCGGGAGTCAGGATGCCCGACTGGTCGCCGGTGATCACGCGGCCGAGCAGGCCGGCGGTCACGAGCGTCGCGCCGGGGACGCCCTCGACGACGCTGCGCTGGCCGTCCTGATCGAAGAGTCGATGGTTCAGCTCGATGGCGCGCTTGATCAGACCGGCGCCGAAGAACATGCCGTATTGGACCTGGCGCTCGAATCCGTAGCCGTAGGCGATGCGCAGCACGCGCCGCGGCTCGACCCGCTCGGCGATCCGGCCTTCACGGGCGGAGGCGATCATCGCGGCCAGACCACGCAGGGCGTTGCGGTCCGCTCCGAGATCCATGGCGCTCATGTTGGTCCGGCCCGCGCGCAGCGGGGCGATCAGCGGAACGCGATCGCCGAAGGCGCTGCTCGCGAGGATCTCCGTCAGCACGTACTGGAGGGTCCCGTCGCCGCCGTTCACGACCAGCAGGTCGACTTCCCGGGCGGCCAGCTCGGCGAGGGCCTCCGGCATGACGCCGGCGTTTTCCGTTTCGACATGGAGGACATCGGGATGGCTTCGCAGGAAGCCGAGCATGCGACCGACCTGCTCCTGGCTCTTGCCAGCGCGCAGGTTGTTGACGACACCGATTCTCAAATGGGTCCCCGGACGTGAGGGAAGCTCGGGACTCGACCGGTCCTCTGGCCGCTCGCCCGACTGGCCGGGCAGAGCGCACATGGACTTAACGGCGGCCGATCGGATTCATGAATGTGATGGATGCCACACCCTTCACATCGATTTCCGCGGTCTCGACTTCGATCTCCCGTTGTGAGTTGGAAACGCGCAACGCATCGCCGGACTGGGGGTGGGACGGGTCTTCCAGCGCGGGGCGGATGCTAACCGCGATCCGACTGTCCGCCCAGACCTCCTGGGGCTGCGTGGATCTTCGGATGAACCAGCGGAAGGGCTGAGGGATCACCTCGAGCGGATCGAAGCGCAGCCATTCGTTGCTGAGGTGGATTTCACCCGATTCGGACCCGCCTGCGAGGGAGAATCGGTCCGGGACCGGGTAGCTCGCCGCCGGGCTTTCGGCGAGGAGCGCCGAGCCGTCCCGCCAGCGCGACGCGAACTGGACCGACGCGTCCGCCGCCTGGGGGCCGGATGCCGCGTCCGGCCGCGACAGGACCTGCCAGGCGCCGGCGAATCCGTCGCTCTTGTGGACCTGGAGCGCGTAGAAGGCGACGCCCTGGGCGCGCCCGAAGACGTCGACGCGGCGGTCGAGGAGCGCGGCTTCGTCGTCGGGCGTCCAGCTGTGGATCAGCCAGGTCTGTCCCTTCACGGCGAGGGGAGCCGTCATCCACGGCGCCTGGATCGTGCCCTCGGTCGCGGCGGCGACGGCGAGCACCTCGACGAAGTAGCGGCGCGGGAGCTGCGCCGCCGGGACCTTGCCCGAGGCGGCCTTGTTCGAAAAGTCGAAGCCGAGGCGGATCTCGATGTCGTCCTTCGTGATCTTGAGAGCACCCTTCGGCCGGTGCAGGTCGAGATGGCTCGCCGCGATGTCGAGGAAGAGCCGATCGGGGGAGAGCGTCCAGGCACTCCGCTGCCGGCCGTTCACGTAGCGGTACGGCGGGCGACCCTTCTCCATCAGATGGCCGACGGCGACGGCGCTGTGGTCGCCGGGGCCGGCGTTCGTGATCAGGAAGCGCTGCGTGATGCGATGGCCGCTGTCGAGCTCGACGTAGAGCGTCCAGTACTCGCTCGCGCTGTCGCCGGAGAGCATGCGCGCCTTCGGATCGAGCGGGGCAGGGGACAGCGTCGTTTCGACCGGTGCCGCGGCCGGCTCGGGCTGGCTCGCAGGGGCCGGCGACTGGGCGGCGGCGACGATCGGAATCAGGCCCGCGCCGAGCAGCGCGCAGCACGCGCGGAGCCGGCGCATGCGCCTCGGCGATGTCGGCCGATGCGCACCGACCTCCGGCTTCGAAGAAGCCGCGCGATCCGATGAATGCCCGTGGAGGACTGCGTCGAGATGGGCGAACGAACCTGGACCCGAATGCTCACTGCCGGATTGCTCGTTCAAGATCGAACCCCCCTCCGTTGCGTCGCCACGCCGGACGTCGCTTTCCGAGTCCGCTTTCGATCGACGGCGATCGAGGCTATCACACACCCCGCCGGCCGAAGCCGGGCGGATCCGGCCGATTCCCGGACCCGATCTGAGGCACGCCGAAGCGGTCGGGTTCCCAGGACGGGCCGCGGAAGCTCGAAGCGCGGCGTGCGGCCGGGAAGCAGCGGGGTAGGCGAAGGCGTGAGCGGGCTCTTCCGATTCGCCCATCTCTCGGACTGGCATGCCACGACCCTCGCCGGCGGCGGCCTGGAGCGGTTTCGCGGCAAACGCCTCTCCGGCTTCGCGTCGTGGGCCCTTCGCCGCCGCCACCATCACAGCCCCGAGGTGCTCGAAGCGGCCTTTCGCGACGTGAAGGCCCAGGGCGTCGATCGCATCTTCGTGACCGGCGATCTCACGCACGTCTCGCTCCCCGCCGAATTCGCCGTCGCCCGCGACCAGCTGGAGCGCCTCGGCCCGCCCGATCGCGTCTTCCTGATTCCGGGCAACCACGATTGTTATGTCCCCGTCGACGCTTCGCGTGGCTGGGACCGCTGGGCGCCCTATCTGCGCGGCCGGCTGCCGAGCGAGGTCGACGCGGAGCTCGCGCCGCTGCTCGCGTCGCCGCCCGCGCCGGATGCCGCCCCGCGCCATGCGGACTACCCGACGCTGCGGCTCTTCGATCGGATCGCGGTGATCGGTCTCTGCTCGGTCGTTCCGACGCCGGTCTTCAAGGCCGGCGGCGAGCTCGGGCCGGTGCAGCTCGCGCGGCTCGAGGGCCTGCTCGACGTGCTCGGCCGGCGCGGCTTCTTCCGCGTCCTGCTGATCCACCATCCGGTCCATCCGCATGGCGAGCCCGAACGCCGCGCACTCTGGGACGGCGAAGCGCTGCGGCGTGTGCTCGCGGCCCGCGGCGCCGAGCTCGTGCTCCACGGCCACAAACACCTGCGGCGCGTCCACTTTCTCGATGGGCCGCAGAAGCCGATTCCCGCCATCGGGGTTCCGTCGGCTTCCGAGGTCGGCAGCCGGCCGGAGCGAAGGGCGCAGTACCACGTCTATTCCGTGCGTCCGCTGGGGCCGGGGGAGGGCTACGCGCTCTCGGTCGCGGTGCGGGGCTTCGATCCGGCGCGCGGGGTCTTCGAGGCGCTTCCCGACACGCTGCTCTGATCGATCGACTGCAGCTGCGACCGCCTGGCAGGCGGCCATCGCGGTCGGGCGCCTAGGCGCCTCCGGCGGCCGCGCGGCGCTCGGCGAGAATCTTTCGCACGAGCACGAGATCCTCGAGCTTGTCGACGTCGACCGCCGCTTCGGCCTGGGGCAGGGCGATCGCCTCGACGCGGATTCCGAGGACGCGTGAAACCCGTTCGAAGCCTTCGGCGAGCGTCAGACGGCGCATGACGAAGCGCAGCAGGTTGCGCAGACCGAAGGCCCGCGCGATCCGCCAGGGGCGTTTGCGAAGGCCCTCGACGCGCTGCCAGAAGAGCGCGGCGCCGCGCGCCGCGGGGCTTCGGAACAGGAAGAGGTTGGCGCCGGAGTAGGCCTCGCCGCGGAAGCGGAGATAGGTCCGCCGCGTCTCGGGGAAGCGTGCCTCGATCCGGCTGCGGGGGACGAGGGCGAGACAGAGATCCGCGGCGCGGTCGGCGCTCGCCGTGAAGAAATGCTCGAGCATCGCGTCGTCGAGCAGGGCGTGGTCGGCGGTGGTGACGAGGATCGGGCCCGCCTCGAGGCCGAGCCGGTCGAGGCTCTCGAGCACGCTGCGGGAGGGCGAGCCCGTGCTCTTCAGGATTTCGAGACGCCCCTCGGCGCGCCAGCGCTCGAAATCGGGGAGGGCGTCCAGCAGCTCGGGCCGATCGATGTTGACGAGCACGCGTTCGATCGACGGCCAGGCGAGCAGGCGGCGCACCACGCGGACGAGCATCGGCTCGCCTTCGATGTCGAGCAGCGCACGGTGGGGTGCGCCATCGCCCTCGGCGAGCGCGTCCGGCCCCGGGCGGCGCCCGGCCAGCACGATCACACGCCGCGGACCCATGCGTGCCGCAGTCGAGCTAAAGGACGGGCGCGAGGTTGCGCAGCGCCGAATCGATCGCGCGCACCTCGGCGAGCAGCCGGTCGAGATCCTCGAAGCTGATCTGGCTCGGGCCGTCGCAGGGGGCGTTCTCGATGTCGGGATGCGTCTCGAGGAAGAGCGCGTCGATGCCGGTGGCGACCGCGGCGCGGGCGAGCGGCGCGACGAAGCGGCGATCGCCGCCCGAGGAGCCGCCGTTGGCGCCGGGGTACTGGACCGCGTGGGTCGCGTCGAAGCAGACCGGCGCGAACGCCCGCATCTGGACGAGGCCGGCCATGTCCGTCACGAGATTGTTGTAGCCGAAGCAGGTCCCGCGGTCGGTCAGCAGGACGTCCTCGCAGCCGTAGTGCTTGAGCTTGTCCACCGCGTGACGCATGTCGTGGGGCGCGACGAACTGGCCCTTCTTCACGTTCACGGCGACACCCGCCGCCGCACAGGCGGCGATCAGATCGGTTTGTCGCATCAGGAACGCGGGGATCTGGATGATGTCGACGACCTGGGCCGCGATCTTCGGCTGGCTCGGGTCGTGAACGTCCGTGAGCAGCGGGAGGCCCGTCTCGCGCTTGACGGCGGCGAGCGTTCGCAGGCCCTCGTCGATGCCGGGGCCGCGGTAGGAATCGTGGCGAGAGCGATTCGCCTTGTCGAAAGAGGCCTTGAAGACGAGCGGGAAGGCGTGCTTCTCGGCGAGCTGCTGGATCGTGCGAGCGACCTCGATGGTGTCCGGCTCGTTCTCGATCACGTTGAGACCGCAGATCAGGAGCAGCGGCGCACCATCGCCGACCGTAAGATTGCCAATCTTCATTCGCATCCTCTCTCGTGTGCACACTCCGGAAGCATCCCGATTGATGCCCCGGGACCCCCTGTGCAGCCCCCTCGGCGTTCGGTCACGGCCGATTCGCGGCGCTAAGTATCCCCGGATCCCGTCAGGCGTCGAGGACTCCGGAGTCACTCGACCGGTTTCTCGGCGAAACAAACGACGTTCTTGTAGCAAAATGAACGCGAGCAGCATCGGGAGCGCCCGATCGGCGCTCAGCGGGGTGGTTCTCGACCCAGTGCGTCGCCGATCTCCGGCCTGGGTTAGACTGCGCGCCCGATGCCCCCCACCGGACCCGGCCGCCCGCACGTGGCCGGTGGTCCGCCCGCGCACGGCGATCGACCGCGGGACGACGACGGGGAGGAGCGGCCCGGATGAGCCGACGCACGAGGGAAGCCGACGCGGCGCACGCGCACGCGCTGCGGGAAGCCATGGAATGCGTCGTCCTGCCCGCCCGCCCCGGTGCTCCGCCCACCGGGCGCCCGCCCGTCGAGATCTTCCTGGGCACCGAGCCGGCGCAGTACCGCGCCAACCGCGTCTTCGGCTACTCGATCGAGAAGGTCCGTGATCCCGGCCGCGAGGTCCGCATCCATCTGATGTCGGAGCTCGAGGGCTTCGATCGCCGCGGCTGGACGACCGGCTTCACCAACTACCGCTTCGCGATCCCCGCGCTGGCCTTCGGCCGGGGCCGCGCGATCTACAACGACGAGGACGAGATCTATCTCACGGATCCCGGCCGGCTCTTCGATCTCGATCTGGGCGACCGCGGCTACCTCGCGATCTCGGACACCGAATCCTCCGTCATGTTGATCGATTGCGAGCGGATGGCCTCCGTCTGGAGCCTCGACGAAGCGCAGCACGCCTGGAAGCGGGCCCTGCTGCGCAAGGCCTCGAAGGCGACGGGCCATCGCGGCGACCTCGATCCCGGCTGGAACGCGCGCGACGAGGAATTCGTTCCGGGCCAGAGCCATCTGCTCCACTACACGACCCTGCATACCCAGCCCTGGCGTCCCTTTCCCGAGCGCTTCGTGTATCAGGAGGGGGCCTACACGGGCTTGTGGCATGGGCTCGAGCGCGAGGCGATCGCCTGCGGCTTCGAGCTCTTCCACCGCGCCGCGCCGAGCAAGCGCTTCGCCGCGCTGAAGGCGCGCCTCGCGCGCGTTGCCCTCGGTGAACTGCCGAGTGCCATCGCAGCGAGCGGAGAGATCGTGCGGACCTTCGAGCAGCTCGTCCGCGAGGCCAAGGGCCGCAGCGTGCTGGAGCTGCTGCCGGATCTGCGCGGCGCTTCGACGTCGCGGCCCGGGCGCTTCGGACTCGATTTCGAGCAGCGCTCGGGCCTGCTCGAGTTCCTCGCGGAGAGCGATGGTGGCGGCCCCGCCGTCGACGGCGTCGTCTGCGCGGACGGCCTCGAGGGCCTGCCCGTCTGGGACATTCCCTGGGTCGTCGACGCGCTCTTCGCGCGTGCGCGCGGCTTCGTCTTCGCGGCGGTCCGCTGTCAGGGCACGCCCCGCCGACGGCTGCTGCATCCGCCGGCGGGGACCGCGTTCACCGCGGCCTGGTGGCGCTCGCATTTCGAGGCGGCCGCCGTCCGTCATCCGCAGGTCCGCTGGACGCTGCTGACGACCGGTGGCCGCGATTTCGCCCACGACGGACATCATCTCGCCGCCGGTGGCCCGCGCCCCGGCGCCACGCCGCCGCGCATCTGGACCCTCACGGACGGCCAGCCGGATCAGGAGCGCGAGGTCGGCGCGCTCGCGCACGCGCTGGGGGGCGCCTGCGGCGCCTTCGGGCCGGAGAGTCCGCCGTTCGCACCGCCCTGGCCCGACCTGTTGATCGTCGCGGGGCAGCGCGTCGCAGAGCGCGCGCGACGGCTCCGGGCGCAGGCCCATGGCCAGTGCCTCGTCGTCGCCCTCGGCCAGGCGGCGGCGGTGCCGATCGATGCCGTCGATCTCGCCGTGATCCCGAGAGGCGACGCGATCTTTCCCCATCCGAAGCTGCTCGAGACGGACCTTCCGCTCGTCGCTGCCCCCGCCCGCGCCGCCGCGCGCGCCGGGCCCCTCGCTGCGCGGATCGCGGCGCTCGCCGGGCCGCGGATCGTCGTGCGCCTCGAAGCCGAAGCGGAGTCCGAAGGGGAGGAGCAGGCCTGGGCCGCGGGGGCGATCCAGGAGATCGGCAGGCGGATCGCGGCGAGTGCCTCGCAGCTCGGCGGCTCGGTGGTTCTCTGGCACGGGCCCGGCGTCGCAAAGGAGCGGCTCGAGGCCTGGCGTCGGGCGCTCGCTCCGATCGCCTTCGACGAGGCCGAAGGCGGCACGGAAGGCGAGACGGGCCGTCCGGCGGCGCAGGAAGAGATCGGGCGCGCACTGCTCGCCGCCGGCGACCTCTTCATCCATCTCGGCGATTCGGAAGCGGCGCTCGCCGAGCTCGTCGCGACGGGACGACCGGTCTTCGTCGCTCCGGAGGGGCTGCGAGCCGAGCGGTCTTCCCGGGGCAGGGGGCTGGATCCGCTGCGACGGCGCATCGCCGACGCGGTGGTCGCGCGCGCCCGCGCGAAGCCGGCCAACGATCGGGGAACGACACGGCCGCAGGAAGGGCTCGAGTGGCTCTGCGCCCGGGCGATCGAATCCGGGCGGGTGAGGCCGCACGGCACGCGCGCGCCGCTGCGGGCGCGGCTGCTGGCGGCGGGCCACGTGCGTTCCCTCGACGCGGTGCTCTCGGCCGCGGATCCGATGGGCTTTCCGCCTCCGCCGACGAGCGAGCTCGAGCGCGTTGCGTCCCACGTCCGCAGCCTGCTCGGCATGCCCGCGCGCTCGGCCCGCGATCGCGATGCCTCAGGCGAAGTGCTGGACGACCCGCCCGACGGCCTCCTCGACCTTCTCGCGAAACCCGAACGCCGATAGTCGCAGATAGCCCTCGCCGCAGGAGCCGAAGCCCGAGCCCGGCGTACCGACGACGTTCGCCTTCGCGAGGAGCGCGTCGAAGAACTGCCACGAGTCGAGCCCCTTCGGCGTCTTCATCCACACGTAGGGCGCGTTGACGCCGCCGAAGGTCGTGAAGCCCGCCTTCGAGAGGCCGGCGCGGATGATCGCGGCGTTGGCCATGTAGTAGTCGATGTTGGCCTGGATCTCCTTGCGGCCGGCCTCCGAGTAGATCGCCTCGGCGGCACGCTGGACCGGGTAGGAGACGCCGTTGAACTTCGTGCTGGTCCGCCGGTCCCAGAGGCTCGCGACGGAGACGGCCTCGCCCCGGGCGTTCCGGCCCATGAGCTCCTTCGGGATCACGACGAAGGCGCAGCGGATGCCGGTGAATCCCGCCGTCTTCGAATAGCTGCGGAACTCGATCGCGCACTCGCGGGCGCCGGGAATCTCGAAGATCGATCGCGGCAGCTCGGGATCGGTGATGAAGCGTTCGTAGGCCGCGTCGAAGAGCAGGATGGCGCCGTTCGCGCGCGCCCAGTCGACCCATTTCGCGAGCTCGGCCTTCGACGCGACGGCCCCCGTCGGATTGTTCGGAGAGCAGAGATAGACGAGGTCCGCCGGCCGGGTCGGGAGCGAGGGAAGAAAGCCGGAGGCCTCGGTGCACGGCAGATACTGGATGCCCGCATAGCGCCCGTTCGCGCCGGCCGGTCCGGTTCGGCCCGCCATCACGTTGGTGTCGACGTAGACCGGGTAGACCGGATCCGGGATCGCGATGGTCGCGTCCTCGGCGAAGATCTCCTGGATGTTGCCGGAATCGCATTTCGAACCGTCGGATACGAAGACCTCGTTCGGATCGATCTGGACGCCGCGGTCACCGTAATCGTGCCGGGCGATCGCCTCGCGCAGGAAGGCGTAGCCGCGCTCGGGGCCGTAGCCCTTGAATCCGCTGGCCTCCGCCATCTCGTCGACGGCATCGTGCATCGCCTGGCGCACCGAGGCCGCGAGGGGCAGGACGACGTCGCCGATCCCGAGGCGGATCACGTCCGCCTTCGGATTCGCGCTCTGGAACGCGCCGACGCGGCGGCCGATCTCGGGGAAGAGGTATCCCGCGGCCAGCTTCTGATAGTGGTCGTTGATGCGTGCCATCGCCGTGATCTCCTGAAAAGCCGCCGGTCTCCGGGGGCCAGAGACCGTGTGCGCAAGGGGGCCGTCGTCGGCCGCGGCGCGAGGCTATCAGGAAGCGCTGGTGGCTTCAATTTCGGGGCGCAGGGGCGACGGCGGCGAATCGGCGCGCAGGTGTGCGGGCGGACGGGACTTCGAGTCGGCGGTCTGCCCTGCCACGGGACACGCGGGCGCGACCGGCTTCGATGAAGCGACGAACGCGGAGGTCGAGCTCGAATTCGTCTTCGGTCTCTTCGGCCAGGGCGGCGACGAGACTGCCGAGCTCGATCGGCTCCGGATCGAGGAAGGCGATCGCATTCGTCACCGGACATTGGATCCCGAAACCCTGAAACTCGGCCGTCCCGTTCATTCGTCCCCCCGTCGACTCGATCCAAAAGCAGAAAACGTGCCAGGCGCGTCGCGACGACATCGGCTCGTCGGCAAGCGTCGAAAGCCGAGGAAAGTCGGGCAGGAGCGGGCTTGCCGGCGGAATCGGTGGCGGTTGCCGGGGAGAAACGGGGAGATCGCGCGCCGGGAATCGGACGTTTCGGGACGGCCGCCGCTCTCGAGCGTACGAATCGGAACAGTCCGGGGCGGCGGATCCCATCGCGATCCGAAAGTTCGGTTCACCGGATCGCTGGCCTTCAACTCCGGCTGCTAGATTGCGCTCGCAGACCGGCGATCGAGCGAAGGGCGGTCGAGAATCCGCGAGCCCGCTGCGCACGCTGCGACGAGACGTGGGACGAGCGATGAGAGCCGGGCGAGAAGCGGGCGAGGTCCGGCCTGGAGACCGAAGAGAGTCCGAAGAGAGACGGAAGAGAGTCCGAATAGAATTCGAAGAGAGTCCGAAGCGAGACGGAAGAACGTCTGCCGAGACACGAGGCAAGGGAGAGCGAGCGATGACCACCGATGCGGATGGCGAAAAGGGCGAATACGTCGACGACGTGAAGAGCGTCGAGCTCTACGGCTATCCCCAATGCCCCTACTGCACGCGCGTGCTCAACGCGATCTCGATGCTGGGCATCGAGGTGCCCCTGCGAAACACGATGACGGACGACGCGCATAACGCGGCGCTCGTCGCGGCGACCGGACGCGAGACCGTTCCGGTCCTGCGGATCGAGATGCGCGACGGCACGATCCGCTGGCTGCCCGAATCGAAGGACATCGTGCGCTTCCTCGCCGATCGCTTCGACCGCGAGACCGAGTTCATCCAGGGCTATTGAGGCAGCGTCCCGTTCGTCTAGGATCCGGGCGTGCTGGCGATGCGTTACCACGGAAATCGTCGCGGTCTGACCGCCGACGAGATCCCGCGTCCCGAGCCCGGGCCCCTGCAGGTCCGGATCGCCGTTTCCGTCTGCGGCGTCTGCCGGACGGATCTCCACGTCGTCGACGACGAGCTCCCCACGGCCCGGCGGCCGATCGTTCCGGGGCACGAGATCGTCGGTCGCGTCGAGGCCCTCGGGCCCGGCGTCTCGGGGCTCGCGATCGGCGATCGGGTCGGCGTGCCCTGGCTCGGCTCGACCTGCGGCGAATGCGGGCCGTGCCGCCGCGGGAGCGAGAACCTCTGCGATCACCCGGGCTTCACCGGCTACACCCTCGATGGAGGCTACGCCGAGGCCTGCGTCGCCGACTCGCGGTTCTGCTTCCCCATCCCCGCAGCCTACGACGACGTCGAGGCCGCTCCCTTGTTATGCGCGGGCCTGATCGGTCATCGCGCGCTGCGCATGGCGGGCGCGGCGCGCCGGATCGGACTCTACGGATTCGGTGCCGCCGCCCACCTGATCGCCCAGGTCGCGGTCTTCGAGGGACGCGAGGTCTTCGCCTTCACCCGCGCGGGCGATCACGAAGCCCAGGCCTTCGCCCGATCGCTCGGCTGCGCCTGGGCGGGGAGCTCGCTCGAATCGCCCCCGGCGGAGCTCGACGGCGCGATCCTGTTCGCGCCCGACGGCGGGCTCGTTCCCCGGGCACTGCGCGCGGTCGGCAAGGGTGGCACCGTCGTCTGTGCGGGCATCCACATGTCCGACATTCCTTCGTTCGCCTATCGCGATCTCTGGGAGGAGCGCGTGCTCCGGAGCGTCGCGAACCTGACGCGCGAGGACGCGCGCGCTTTTCTCGAGATCGCGCCGCGCGTCCCGGTCCGCTGCCAGACGGAGGTCCACCCGCTCGTCGAAGCGAACGCGGCGATGGCACGTCTGCGGGCCGGCCAGGTGAGCGGCGCGGCGGTCCTGCGGGTCTCGGCGGGAGAATGACTGCGAGTCCCGCCCTGCTCGTGCGCCCGTCGAGACGTTTCGTTCGGCGCGGAGGGTTCTTGGGCGTCGCCGCTCGCTGTCCGGCCGACTATGCTGGCCGAGCTTTGCACCCGGAGTCCGGCTTCTTCGTCCTCGCCGCCGCGTCGCTGAGAGCGATCCGGGCGAGACGAGACGAGTCGTGGCGGTTCTGGGTGGGTCGAGACGGGTCGAGGCGACTGTGAAGAGCGGCGACGAGTCGCAGCGAGACGAGACGAGACGAGAGAAGAGCAGTAGAGAGGGGTGCGAGAAGTGGTGAATCGACGCGGAATGCGACGCCTGGCTCCGATCGGCTTTCTTCTCTCCTTCGGCGCCGCGAGCCTCGGGCCGGCGGCGGCGGCGGCCCAGGAGACGGGGCCCTATGTCGTGATCGGCTCGGGGGTCGGCATCGTCGGATCGAGCGACGCCGAGATCGGCAACAACGAAGTCGACATCGACTACCAGGACGCCGGGCTCGTGGATTTCTCGCTCGGCTATCGCGTCATGCCGCACGTCCGGATCGAAGCGAACGTCAACTACCGCCAGCACCACATCGACAACGTCGACGGCGAAGGGGTCGATGGATTCGCCCACAAGGGCGACGTCAACGTGCTCGGCGCCCTCGCGAACGTGTTCCTCGACTATCCGCTCGGTGCCCAGATCGAGCGCGACTCGCTGCCCTATGCGATTCCCTACGTGGGAGTCGGTCTGGGTGTGCTCTGGACGAAGCCGCGCGCGGAGCTGCGTGCGGTAGGGCAGACCCCGGAGCGGAAGATCCGCGGCGAGGAAGCGGAGCTCGCCTGGAACGTGCTCGCGGGCGTCGACGTTCCGATCACCCGCCGTGTCGGCCTGCAGGTGGGCTACCGCTACCTCGAATCCCGCGACGCGAAATGGCAGCTCCGGACCGGTGAAGACCTGATCGGATGGGTCGATGCGCCCTACCGATCCCACGAGGCGCGCGTCGGCCTCCGCATCGGCTATTGAGGTCTCGCACACCGGCGCAGCGGCCTTGTCTCGCCTCTCCCAGCCCGGCCGCGCTCGAGTCGCCGTGTGCGAGCTCGAGGGCGGGTTGCTAGGCGAGCCCGAGCTCCCGGTCCTGCTGCTCCGGATCGAGGTGCTCGAACTGGATGATCTCGAGGCGTTCGAAGGCCTCGCGAACCCGGGGCGTGATCAGCCCGAGCCTGCGCAAGTTGGGCACGATTCGCATGAAGAGCATGGAGCGGAAGAGCTGCCCCGTCGGCGAGCTCAGGATCGCCTGCCGCACCGCCTCGACCTCCCACCCCATCGCCCGGGCGATCTCCGCTCCGGCAAGCCGATTGCGCATCAGCTCGCAGGCGTAGATGATGAAATCCTCCCGGTCGCGGAGCTCGCCCGGCGAAAGGCCGCGATAGTGATCGCGGAGCGCGAGCATGCCGAAGGCGACGTGGCGGGACTCGTCCTTCATCACGTAGTGCAGCAGCTGCTTGAGCAGGGGCTCGTTGGCGGTCTTCCAGAGGCTGCCGAAGGCAGCCATCGCGAGTCCCTCGATGATGATCTGCATGCCGAGGAACTTGAAGTCCCAGCGCGGGTCCGTGATCGTCGCGTCGAGCAGCTCCTTCAAGGATTCGCTGATCGGCCACTCCCACTCGAGCTTCTCGTTGACGTAGCGGGCGAACACCTCGACATGGCGGGCCTCGTCCATCGTCTGTGAGCCCGCGTAGTACTTGCCGTCGATCCAGGGAACGGCGCCGACGAGCTGGGAGGCGACGATCAGCGCCCCCTGCTCGCCGTGCAGGAACTGCGAGAGCTGGTTCGCGATCTGGGCACGTCCGAGCCGGGTCCGTTCGCGTGCGTCGAGCTTTCGGGCCGGCGCGAAATCGGAGAGCGGGTCGAATTGCGGCGGGACGATCTCGAGCTCCGGATCGACGTCGAGGGTCCAGGCGAGCTCCGTCGTCGAGTTCCACTGCTCCCGCTTCGCCTTCTCGTACAGCTCGCGGAGCCCTTCCTTGACGCAGCCGTAGTTCCAGACGTAGTTGCTGTCGAAGGACGTCAGGATCGACTCGATCTCGCGCTCGCTCGCCGTGCTCGGATCCGGCGAGCCGTACTGGTCGGCGCGGGCAGGGCGATCGGACCGAAGGGAAGCGGGGTTCGACATGGCGGCTCTCTCCTGGTGGGGCGTCCGGGGCGCTGGCCGGAAAAGATGACGTGGAATTCAGGTCTTGACCACGGCCCGGGAGCCCTTCAAGCTGATTCTGACTGGGAGTTCCGTGAGAAGGGTGCGGAGATCCGGGGAGAGCGTGGGAAAGAAGGGGAAAGCGGCGGTGGGAAAAGCGCTGGAAAAGAAAGTGGGAAGAGCGGGCGCGAGGTCGCGGCGAAAGGCGGTGGGGTCGACCGGCGAGCCTTCGCGGCGGAAAGCGGCGGGCCGATCCGCGAAGGGGAAGCCGGGGGCGCGCGTGCAGAAGCGGCGCGTCCCGGCGAAGGCGCCGCCGCCGCTGCCGCAGCAGGCGCGCAGCCGGGCGACACGCCGGCGCGTCATCGAGGCCGCGATCGCCTGCTTCGAGCGCCACGGGTTCGAGGAGACGACGACGGCGATGATCGCCGAACGCGCCCGCGTCGCCGTCGGAACCGTCTACAACCATTTCGTCGACAAACGCGCGCTGATCCTCGAGCTGCTCGCCGAGACGGACCGCGAGCAGGCGGATCCGGTCGTCGCGGGGCTCGATCCGGCGACCTGGCGGGGAAGGCACGACCCTCGCGAGATCACGCGCGCCCTGATCGATGCGATCTTTCGCAGCCAGTCACGGCAGCCGGGGATCCAGCGGATTCTCTGGGCTCGCTATTTCAAGGATCCCGACTTCGAGAAGCCGTTCGAAGCGGTCCGGGCGCGGATCCGGCGGGCCATCGTCGAGTTCATCGATGCGGTCGACGAGCAGGGCCTGCTGCGGCAGGGCGTCGATCGGGAGATGGCGCCCTTCGTGATCCTGAACGCGGTGCAGTGGAACGCGACCCAGGCCTTCTTCCAGGGCAGTCCCGCATTGCTCGATGCGGCCGCAGCGGCGACCGCGGAGATGGTGGCGCTCTACCTGTTCCGGGAGCCGGGCGGGCGCGGCCGACCGATCCGGCGGGGCGCTGCAGGCGCCCGGGCGGACGCCGGCCGGGCGCGCCCCGACCGCGTCAGAAGGAGCCGACGAGGTTGAAGAAGATGCCGTGGTTGTCGAACGAGAGGTCCGTCAGATCTTCGGAGAAGTCCGTGAAGTTGTAGCCGAGGCCGGCCTTCAGGTTGTCGCCGAAATAGCGGTAGAGGGTCGTGAGCGCACCGGCCCGGCGTTCGTCGAGGTCGGGCATCTCGAGCAGGCGGCCTTCGAGGGAGGCCTCCCACTTTTCGAGGAAGCGGTAGTCGGCGCGCAGGATCGCGAGGTGGGCGTCGTTGTCGAAGAAGTCCGGATCGTCGCGGTCGACGCTCACCTGGGCGAGGCGATAGGCGTATTTGGTGCCGATCGTCAGGTCCTTCGTGAGATCGTAGGAGAGGTCGATCGAAGCGATGTGGCTCTTCTGGACGAACTGGGTCGAGGAGCCGTTCTGGCCGACCTGGTCGGTCGTCGGGACGTTGTAGAAGTAGGTGTACTTCACGAGCGCGTTGAGGCGGTCGTGGAGTACGGGGCGGAAGGCGTAGCCCAGGACGGCCTCCGTGAACCCGCCGTCGAAGAAATCGCCCTGCGAGCTGTTCGAGATCGCGTGGTTGAACTTCGCGAGCAGGCGGCCGTCGTCGTTCATCTGCCATTGCAGGTTGTTGCGGAACAGCCAGGTCGAGCGCTCGGACTTCGAACCGTCGCTCGCCTCGGTGTCGTTGAAGACGTATTCCACGCCCGACGAGAGGGAGAGAGCGTCGAAGCGGTAGCCGACCCGCAGGCCGGCTCCGCGTCGCTCGGTCTCGGCGTGGGTGCGCGCATCGCGGAGCGTTCCGTCCTCCCAGTTGACGCCGACGTTCCAGCGCTCGGTCGGGGCGTAGTCGACGCCCATCGAGCGGGTGAGGCCGACGGCGGAGACGTGCTGGTACTGGGTCTCCGCGAAGACCGAGGCGTGGTCCGTGAGGCGGGAGCGGGAGCCGAGGGTGAGGCCGCCGCGCCGGGCCGCGAGCCCGTCTTCGCCGCGCTCGCTGTCGAGGGCGTAGTTCATGTAGAGCTTGCTGCGCTCGCTGCGCTGATAGGTCGAGCCGAGCTGCGCGGCAGGCCCGAGCGTGCCGTGGGAGACCTCGCCGTTCAGGGCGATCCGATCGCTGACCCGGACGGCGCCGCCGATGCCGCCGCGGTGGTTCTCCTCGCGGTCGTCGGTGGCGAGTACGCTGCCCTGGCCGAAGACGTAGCTCTTCCAGCGTCCGCGGGTGTCGTACTCGGCCTGGACGACGACGTCGGTCCGGTCGCCTTCGTTCTGCGTGACGACGACGACCGCCGAGTCGTCCTCGCGCGCGTCGTGGCGCGCACCGGTCTGGACCCGCCAGTTCTCGTCGATCTGCCAGCCGAGATTCACCTCGCCGACCGTCGAGGTCAGACCGCGATCCTCCACCACGCGGTCGCCCTTGGCGGTCACGTCGATCGCCTGGGTGATCGGGAGGCGCGCGACGCCGCCGTATTGATCGGTGTCGCGCAGGCGATTCAGACCGGACGAGGAATAGCCCGCCTCGAGGCGCTGGCCGTAGAGGGCGATCTGGCCGCGGAAACCCTCGAGCCAGTCGGCGAGCTCGACGGAGAGGTCGGCGCGGTAGCCGTAGGCGATCTCGTCGTCGGGGGCGGCGCCGTAGGGATCGCCGAAGGTGAAGCCGCCGTCGTCGGAGCGGAGCGCGTGGGTGACGAGGCCTTCGCTGCGCCCAGCCTGGAGCTTGATCCAGGAGCGGGTCGTCTTGCGCACGGTCAGGTCGGCGCCGTAGACGCTGCTGTCGTTGCCGTCCTGTCCGTTGTGGCTGGCCGTCGCGCCGATCCGGACGTGGTCGCCGAGCCAGGCGTGGGCCTGACCACCGCTGTTCAGGGTGTCGATCTCCTCGAAGCCCGGCGTGTACTCGTACTGCACGACGAGCCAGATCTCGTTGCCCGAGAGGCCATCGCTGCGCACGAGCAGGCGATCGTTCGCGATCGTCGAGAGGGGCTCCGAGAGCAGGATGCGGCCCTGGATGTAGTCGACGTCGTAGTCGAGCTCGGGCTGGAGGTTCACGACCTCCTGCACGATGCCGGAGGCCTTGTCGCGGACCTCGACGCGCAGCCGCTCCGAGCCGATCAGGAGATCCTGGCGGTTCAGGAAGTAGAGCGATCCGCCCGTGCCGCGGAAATCCTCGCGGCTCGAGACGGTCCCGGGATCCGCCGCGAATCCGTCGATCACGACGCGGCGCTCGCCGAAGGCGGTCGCGTCCGTCGACTGGAAGTGCGCGTTCGCGCCGTACAGGCCGCGCTCGACGAGGGCGAGCTCGTTCTCCGCATAGCGGATCAGGAAGTTGCCCCACATGAGGTGGTCGTCGCCGCGCTCGAGCTTGACGTAGAACTTGCCCAGCGTCGGCGCCAGCTCCTCGATGCTCGAATCGTCGCCGAAGGTCGGATAGTGGTAGTCGGGATCGAGCCGCCGGAAGAGCGAGTCGGGCGATTTGTCGAGGAAGTTCGTGAAGATGCTCTCGATCGGGCCTTCGCGGGTATCGGCGCTGGCGGTCAGCCGCCAATCGCGGCCCCATTTGCCGTTCCCGAAGAAGGCGAGGCGGCCGTTCGCGAAGGCGTCGACGGAGTCGGCGTTGTTGCCGCCGAGCGAGGAATCCGGCCCGTCCGTGAGGTCCTGGGCGAGCGTGAGATCCGCGATCGCCATCAGGAACCAGTCGTTCTGCTCGAGCTCGAGGTCGCGCAGGAAGAGCTCGCCGTTGCCCGCCTCGTCGAGGACCGCGACCTCGACGGTATGCAGGCCGGAGGGGAGCAGCACCTCGCCGACGAACTCGCCCTCGCCGTTGACCGGGACGGACTGCCCCGCGACCCAGACCGAGTGCTCGGGCGGAATGCCGCTGCCGGAGACGCGCACTTCGCCCGTCGTTCCGATCTCGATGTTGCGGCTCAGGGGCTCGGAGTCGCCGTAGCCCGCGAGCAGCTCCGGATCGGCGGCGTCGCCGTCGGCGAGGGGGGCCACGGATCCGCCGGGTGCGAGCCAGAGGGATTGCGGCGCCGTCTCGTCGAAGCGGCCCTTCGCATCGTAGGCGCGCAGGACGAAGGCGAGGGGCTCGCTCGGGGTCTTCGGCGCGGGCAGGGCGGCGGGATCGGGCGCCCAGGCCGCGAAGCCCTGCGCGTCGACGGGCAGGACGGCGATCGGCGTTCCGCGCGTGGAATCGTCCGCCGCGAAGATGCGGACCTCCGCGCGCTCGATGAAGGGCGCGTAGTTGCTGAACGTCCGGAAGCGGACGGGCGTACCGGCATCGGCGGCGATCGCCTTCGGCTCGGCGGTGACGGAGAGGCGGCGCTTCGCCTCGAGCTCGTCGAAGCGGAACGCGATCCGGGTGCGGTCGAGGGCGACGTCGGTGCAGCGCTGGATGTCCGCGGAGCTGCGGCCGGGATCGTCGATCGGCTCGCCGTCGACGGTGATGCGCATGAGATTCAGGGCGAGCGGATCGCGGGGCGAGAGCTCGCGCACGATCGGCGTGACCTCGACGCCGTCGTAGTCGTCGACGATCGCGTCCTCGTCGTAGACCACCTGCACGACGACGTGGTCGGTCTGGCCCGGCAGGAAGCCGCCGTTCACGACGTCTTCGGCGTGCACGAAGCCGCGGCCCTCGTGCTCGACCTGCTCGGCCGCGAGGCCCATCTCGGCCTGGATCCGCTCGAGGGTCCGCCGTGCGCGGGAGGCGGAGAGGCCGATGTCGTCGCCGTAGACGTCGGCGAGGCGGCGCGTCAGCCGCTCGTTCTTCGTGTACCCGACGAATCGCAGCCGCACGTTCCGTTCGCTCGCGACGTCGTCCATCGCGCGCCGCAGCTTCTGGGCGTAGTCCGCGGGCACGACCGGCTGACCGCCCTCGATCGGGAGCGCTTCGAGCTCGCCCCACGGCGGATCGTAGACGCGGGTCACGGTCTCGGCGCCCGCTTCGTCGGGGCAGGTCTGCAGCTCGTCCGGCAGCTCGAGCAGCGGATCGTCGTGCCAGAACTCGACCTCGATCCGGCGGTTCTTCGCGCGGCCTTCGGGTGTCGCGTTCGAGGCGACCGGTCGCGCGTCGCCGAAGCCGTCGCTCGCGATCGCTGCCGTCGGGAGCGCGAGGCGATCCTTGATCGCGAGGGCGACGCGGTGGGCCCTGGCCTTCGAGAGGGCGAGTGAATTGCCGTAGATGCGTTCGGCGCGGCCTTCGAGGGGCGCGTCGTCGGTATGCGCGATGAACTTCACCGTGACGTTCGGCTTGCCCGAGAGGTTCTCGAGCGCCTGCGCGACCTGGTTTACGAACTCCTCCGGCAGCTCGATCGAATCGCTCTGGTATTCGAGGGGCGGAACCAGGTTCTTGACCCGCGCGCGGCGCTGCTGGCCTTCCTTGTAGCGGAGCTTGCAGACGCGCTCGGTGCGGCAGACCTTGAAGCGGCGGATCTCGTCGGGAACGACGACTTCCTGCAGCACCGGCTTCTGGCCGGGAACGTCGTACCAGACCTCGACCTCGACCCGGCGATTCTTCGCGCGGCCCTCGGCGGAGGCGTTGGAGGCGATCGGTCGCGCTGCGCCCGCCCATTCGTAGGAGAGCGATTCCGGCGGCAGCCCGAGCGCCCGCTGCAGATGCTCGGCGACCTCGCCGGCGCGCTCCTTCGAGAGGCCCGCGTTGTCGCCGAAGCGGGCGGCGAGGGCGCCCGAGAGCGGCTGATCGTCGGCGTGCCCGACGAGATGCAGGCGCACGTTCTCGAGGTGCTGCATGTCGTCGAGGATCCCCCGCAGCTTCGCGACCGATTCGGAGGAGATGTCGGCGACGCCCGATTCGAAACGGATCGGCGGCACGACGTCGCGCAGCTTGACCGTCTCGACCGTCGGCGTCATGACCTCCCGCTGCTCGAGCTTGTCCGCGTGCTGGGCCTCGAGCACCGCCGGATCGACGGTCCACTGCGTGAGCGCTCCGTTCGACGGCAGCATCTGCTCGCCCGAGGCCGATGCCGCCCGATCGAGGTCCGGCGGACCCGCGCCGACCGGCGGGAGCGTCGATTCGAGCGCGCTCGTCTCGCCGATGGGCGTTCCGGCCGGTCGCTTCACGGGCCCGCCGCGGCGCCAGTAGATCTCGGTCTCGATCTCGATCGCCGCGCGGCCCTTCGCGCCTTCCGTCACCGGCGCGCCCCGTGCAGCCCACGCCTCGCGGATCTGCTGCTCGATCGCTTCGAGGCGCTCTTCGACCAGCTTCTTCGGCTCGATGTCGGCGATGTAGGTGAGGCGCAGGATCGCGTCGCTCTTCTCGAGCTCCGCGAGGAGCTTGTCGAGCGAGGGCTTCCACTGGGTGCGCAGCGTGCTCGTGCCGGGCTCGAAGACGGCGTCGGCGAGATCGAGGCCGACGACGCGATGGATCGACGCGCCGAAGCTGAAGCGGAGCGCCTTGCCGCGGGTCGCCCGCAGGACCTGGGTCTGGCGCGTCGTCATGCGGTAGCCGGAGGGCAGCGTGCGGTCGTCGAGCTTCAGGATGAAGTTGCTGCCGCGGGTCGCGTTCGGCACGACGGCGCAGGTGATGTGGAAGCGGCCGTGGGGATCGGTGTGGACCGCGAGGCCCTCGATCGACATCACGCGCACGTCGGGCAGGCCCTTCTCGCCCTGGTCCTGGTAGCCATTGTGATTGGCGTCGTCGAAGACCTTGCCGAGCACGTCGGTGCAGTCGAAGGTCGGATCGGGAACGACACGCACGGTCGCGGTCGCCTGGCCCGAGAGCGCGAGGCTCGTGACGCTGCTGAAGGCCTGCACGCGGTTCACGAACTCGCCTTCGGAGACGCCGGCGCCGACGGCGAGGAGCATCACGATCGTGCGGCCCTGGGAGGCGCCGATGCCGAGGTTCGTCCAGGTGAGCCGGCGGCCGTTCTGCGTCGGCTCGAGGGCGACGCCGTCGACGCGGGCCGAGCCTTCGATGTAGCGGAAGCCGGCGGGGTAGTCGTCCTGGATCGAGAGATCCGCGAGGGCGACGGGCAGGCTGTTGTTCAGCGTGATCTGGTAGGGGACGAGGTCGCCCTTGCTGACGTTGATCTTCGGCGTCGTCTTCGAGATCGCGACCGCGCCGCCGAGCACCGGATCGAGGGGGATGTGGTTGTTGAAGAGCTGGCTCGTGCCGGGCTGGGCGCTCGCGTCGAGCGTGACGTGGAGGTGATAGTCGGTGCCCGGCGTCTGCGCCGCGATCGAGGGCGGCGGCGCCTGCTCGTCGTCCTGGACCTCGCAGTGCTGCACGGTGCCCGGGACCGCGTCGCCGGGGCAGCTCGGCACGTCGTAGGCCGCCGTCGAGGCGTCGGTCTGCGGCGGGATGATGGCGGAGACGCCGGGCTCGAAGCCGCTGCCGGGCGGGACGACCGAGAGCAGATAGCCCTGGCCCGACGGGCAGCTGCCGGCGTCGGAGAAGTTGAGATCGAATTTGTAGTAGCCGGCGCTGCCCGTGACCTGGCCCTGCTGCTGCGGATCGTCGAAGCAGCCGGCCGAGACGGGCGAGCCGGTGCCCGCGCTGAGCAGGGTCAGCGTCGCGCCGGCGATCGGGGTCCGCAGCACGGATTCGTAGACGACGCCGCCCGGATCGATCGGGAGCGAGAGGCCCTGAAGGTTGCTGCCGGCCGGGATCACGAGGTTCGTGATCTCCTGCGGGCCATTCGTGAAGACCGACTCGGCGCGGCCGAGGGCGGCGGTGTTCGGGCCGGCGTCGGGGGCGCGGAAGCGGAGCATGTAGGCGTCGCCGCTCGCGTCGTTGGGCGGGATGCCCGTCATGCGATAGTCGCCGTTCGCGTCGGAGACGGCCGAGAGGATCGGCGTGCCGTTGCGGTAGAGGTCGACGATCCAGCCGGCGAGGTCGATCTCGCCCGCGTCGCGCGTGCGGTCGAAGTCCGCGTCGTGCCAGAGCGAGCCGGCGAGGGCGCCGACCCCGGGCATGCCGCCGATCGAGAGCGAGACGCTGGCCATCGCCTGCTGCGGCGGCACGTTCCAGGTCACGACGCCCGTGTTGGTCACGACCGTGCCCATCGCGAGGCCGGCGCCGAGGTCGCGCGGAAACGCAGGGTCACGCTCGCGCCGGGGGCGAGGGGGCCGTAGGTCGTGCCGTAGTCGGCGGTGATGAGATCGCCGACGACGGTCACGCCCGTTGCGGCGCCGTTGAGCGTCGCGGTGCCCGGGACGAGCGTCTTGTAGCCCGCGTTGTCGGGGGCGGCGAGGTCGTCGGTGAGGACGACGTTCGTCGCGGGCGTCGTCGCGATGTTGCGGACGAAGACGGTGTACTCGACGACCGAGCCGGGCAGGGCGGCGCCGCCGCCCACGACGGTCACGAGCTTCGCGATCGAGAGCTGCTGGCCGCCGCCGACGACGACGACCGTCGGCTCGGGGCCCGTCGCCGGATTGCCGTCGCCATCGGTCA
This sequence comes from Myxococcota bacterium, assembly GCA_041389425.1. Taxonomy (GTDB): domain Bacteria; phylum Myxococcota_A; class UBA9160; order UBA9160; family UBA4427; genus UBA4427. Next base: position 415,782 of record JAWKRX010000001.1, on the reverse strand, counting down.
GCACGTTCGGGAGCTCGGCGGTCGTGACCCGGGCCTGATTGGTGATCAGCGTGCCCGCCGGCGTTCCACCATTCACCATCAGGTCGAAGGTCACGACGGCGGAAGCGCCGCGCGTCAGCACACCTTCGCCGGCGAGGGGCAGCGGCGGCGTGCGATCGCTCGAGCTGATCGGGATGCCCGCGGCGAGGGGCGAGATCCCGCCGTCGGGCACGCCGACGGGGAGGCCGTTCAGCGTCAGCGAGTCGGCGACCCAGGTCGTATTCGCCGGGACCGCGTCCTGCAGGGTCGCCAGCGTCGCGTCGACGGCGCCGTTGTTGTAGACGGTGATCGTGTAGCGGAGCGTATCGCCCGGATCGACGACGCCGACCGTCCCGCCGTCGACGAGCAGCGCGGCCGTCTTCGGTGCGAAGAGCAGCGGCGCCGCGCCGACCACGTCGAGGGTCGGATCGTCGGGCAGCACGGTATCCGGATCGTCCGAGGGCTGCTCGGCCGCGAGGCCCGACGCGTTCACGAAGCCCTGATTCGAGATCACCGTGCCGTCGATCGCCGCGGGATCGACGACCACGTCGAAGCGGATCGTCGCGACGTTGTTCGCCGAGGGCGACGCATCCGCCCGCATCACGCCGGCGACCATGTTCTCGGGCGCCGAGATCAGCATGCCCGTCGGCTGGGCGAGGGGCGACGTGCCGCCCGGGCCGTCGGGCTGGGCGATGCCGTTCAGGGTCGTGCTGCCGGGGACGTAGGCGGTATTGACGGGAACCGCGTCGCGCAGGGCCGTCATCGTCGCATTGTCGCTGCCGACGTTCTTGACCGTGATGGTGTAGCGGAGCGTCTCGCCCGCGAGCAGCAGGGCCGGATCGAGGGTGACGTCGTCCGAGATCTTCTCGACCCGGAAGAGCGGGGCCGAAATGATCTGGATCTGCGTCGGATCCTCGTCGCCGGCGACGCCGGGATCGGCCTGGCCGTTGACGTTCGGATCGTCGCTCTGGGCGAAGAGCACGCCGCCCGTCGAGAGCTGCGACTGGTTCGCGACGAGGCTCGCGTTCGCGAGCACCGGCGCGAGGGTCACTTCGAATTCGACGTCGAGGCTCGCCATCGCCGGGAGCGAGAGGTTGCGGACGTCGAGCAGGCCCGTGCCCGCGGCGCCGCCGTTCGGATCGGTGTTCGTGACGTCCGCGCCGGCGGGCACGCTCGTCAGGGTCAGGCTGCCGGCGGCGAAGGCGGGCGGCGTGTTCAGCCGGTCGAGCTCGTCGACGATCGAGAGATCGTCGAGCGGGGCGTTGCGGAGGTTCTCGATCCGCAGCCGGTAGCGCAGCACGTCGCCCGGGCTCGCCGTCGTCGCGGGATCCTGGCTCGTCGTGACGTTGACGACGGTCTTCTCGAAGCGGTAGAGCGGGAGCTCGACGGTCGTCGTGTAGGCGTCTTCGTGGTCGAGGGTGCCGACGGTGCCATCGGTGACGACCCGCGTGAACGCGCGGCGATCCAGGGCGGTCTCGGGAATGCTGCCGTCGGCGCTGAACCAGGCGACTGCGCCCGCGACGTTGGTCAGCGTCTGGGCTTCCTGGCTGTCGGCATCGAGCTCGGTCTGATAGGTCAGGATCAGGCGCTCGCTCGGGCCGATCGTCGTCGCGGGGGTGAGCAGCGCGACCGTGAAGTCGCAGTCCGGCTCGCCCCGGCTCGTGACGCTGAAATCGGTGCCGGAGACGAGCGGCGCGGAGACCGGCGTCGTGCCGTCGGCGGCGAAGACCTGGGCCGTGAAGGCCGAGGCCGGGGCGTCGCAGGTGCCGGCGGCCGCGGCGTTCGGAAGGCGATCGAGGAGCGAGAGGTTCCAGGCGGCGCCGGTGCCCGTGTTCTGGACGTTCAGGGTGAAGGTCGCCGGGACGCCGAGCGTCATCGAGGGCGGGCCGCTCTTCTCGAGCGTGACGGCATCGGGCCCGACGATCGTCATCGCCCCCGACGTGCCCGCCGCGCCCATGCGCTGGCTCGCGAGGTTGCCGTCGACGTAGTTGTAGACGTAGTTCGCGGTGTTCGTGAACGAGAGGCCCGTGACGTTCGTCGGCGTGTCCTCGAGGACGACCGAGATCTCGAGCACCACCTGCTCGCCGGCCGGGATGTCGATGCCCACCGAGGCATCCTCGAGCACGAGGTTCGTCGGGGTCCCGGTATTGGCCGGCGTCCAGGGTGCCGAGCCCGCGATCTTCGTGACCGAGAGGAAGCGCAGATCCGCCGCCGACGCCGTCAGGTCGTCGTAGATGCGGACGTCGTAGGCCGGGAAGGCGTAGGGCGTCGCCGGGACGGTGATCTGATAGGTGAAGACTTCGCCCACGGCGGCGGTCGCCTGGGTCGTCGCCTTGACGAGGGGCGAGGCCGCGGGCGCCGGATCGACGGTGCCCGTCGCGACGGCGGGGCCGTAGCAGTAGTCGTTGGGCGGCGTGATCGTCGGGCAGCCCGCGCCCGTGCGCTCGAAGAGGCTGCCGGGATCGACGTCGAGGGAGGTCCAGTCGATCCAGACGCTGTTGGCGAGGGTCGCGCCGTCGGCGGGCGGCGTCGAGACCTCCACCTGATAGGTCAGCTCGAGGAAGCTCCCCGGCGGCAGATCGAGGGTTCCGTCGCCATTCGCGCGGCCCCAGACGAGGGGGCCCGCCGGGCCGCCCGTCGGCGTCGCGGCGAAGCCGGAGACGGGGACGGCGTCGATCACGGCCGTCGGCGTGAAGCCGGCGAACAGGCCCACCTCGGCGGGCAGCGTATCGACGAGGTTCACGTCCCAGGCCGTCGCGTTGCCGCCGTTCACGACGCGCACGACGTATTGCAGCACGTCCTGGAAGGCCGGCGGATCGGTCGGCTGCTTGCCCGCCGTCACGTTGGAGAGGGTCTTGGTCGCCGTGAGCGCGCTCTCGATCACGGTGGCGACGTTCGTCGCGTCGAGGACCGTCGTCGGCAGGCCCGTCTGGCCGTGGAGCGAGGAGACGGTCGCCGTGTTCTGGAGCGTCTCGCCGACGTTCGTCACGAGGTCGTTGTTCACGCGTGCGAAATAACGGATCCGGATCACCGGCGAGAGGGCCATGGCCGCGAGATCGTCCTCGGAGGACGTGACCACGGTTCCGATCGTCCAGCTGGCGGTCCCGGTCGTCTCGTCGAGGGGCGGCGGCGCCGTGAAGGCGGACTCGTCGGGGGCGAGGCCGTTGATCGTCGTGATGCCGACGAACTCGTAGGTGATGTCGTAGCTGGCGTCGTGCTCGAGCACGTAGCCGACGCTGCCCGAATCGAGAGCATCGGCGACGGCGACGCCCTGCGTCGTGCCCTCGGGCAGCTGGATCTCGATCTGGAACGATTTGTGGGCGCCGATCTCCGGGGCGACGAGCGGCAGCAGATCGCTCTTGTCGACGGCCACCGCGCGAACGGGGATGTCCGCCGTCGCCTCGGCCTCGTAGTCGTTGAGGGGATCGGCGGCGTTCGGGAGCGCGCCGTTGCGCCTGCCGTCGACCGCGCCATCGAGGCCGATCGTTCCAGCGGGATTCAGCGCCGTCGTCTGGAGCGGGAGCGAGGTCCAGTCGGCCTGGGCGGTGTTCTCGAGGATCTGCTCGGGCTGGACGGTGCCTTCGACCTCGATGGCGAACGAGAACTCGACGGTCTCCGCCGGCGCGATCGCGAAGCCCGGCGGCCAGCTGAAGATCGGCTGGTCGGGGCCGAGGGTCGCGACGTCCGCGGTCGGCGGCGTCGCGCCCAGGATGTCACCGACGTAGGTGAAGAGGGGCGCGACGAGATCGTCGAGCACGCGCGGGTTGTACGCCGTCGCCGTGCCTTTGTTCGTCAGCGTCACCGTCACGCGCGGGCGGTCGCCGGCGTCGACGTCGGCGACGGAGAAGGCCTTGGTCACCGCGAGCTCGGGCTCCCGCACGACGAGCGCGACCTCGCCGACCTCGAGCACGACGGGTGCCAGCGCCTCGTTGACGTAGCGGATCTCCGTGACCGTCGCGGCGCCGCCGTTGACGATCGCCGTGGCCTCCTGGTTTCCGATCAGGTTCTCGACCCGCGCGACGAATTGCACCTCGAATTCGAAGCGCCGATCGACCCGGTTCGACATCGTGACGGTCTGGTTCCCGAAGTTCCAGCTGACCTGGTCGTCGGTACAGGAGGGCGTGAACGAGCCGCCGGGCACGAAGCCCGCCGCGTCGTAGGGCGGCGCGTCGAGATCGACGATCGGCGCATCGATGCAGCGCAGGCCCTCCGGCAGCTCGTCGACGATCTGGAAGCTGCGCAGCTGGGCGACGGGGATCAGCGCCTCGATCTGGAAGCGGACCTCCTCGCCGATCGAGACCGGCTGGGGCGTCGGCGCGAGCACGAGGGGCGTATTCGAGGTCGCGAGGATCTGCTTCGGGCGGACCTCGACGGGGATGATCTGGATCGTCGCCTCGGCCGGCGCGGAGGTGTACTGGCGGGCCCCCGCGATCTGGCCATTGCTGCCCTGCGGCGCGCTCTGGGCGCCCGACGGGCCCTCGAGGCTGTCGTAGGTCGCGATCGCCGAGGCGACGAGCCCCTGGAGCGGGGCGACGTCGTCGTCGGGATCGACGCGGTAGTAGAGGACGACGCTCTCGCCGGCGTCGATCTTCAGCAGCGCGTCGCTGTGCGTGTACGAGGCGATGACCTGCGCCGGCACGGCGTTCTCGAGCACGTTGTCCGTGATCGTGCCTTCACCCGCCGCGTCGCCGGCGTCGACGAGCAGATCACCGTCGTTGTCGAGGACGTCGCCCGTCAGCGGATCGACGAAGAGCAGGTCCGTCGGATCGGTCGTGCTGGTGACGGTGACGTCGTATGCGGGGGCGCGCGGAACGCCGCCGCTCGTGGCTTCGTTCGTCACCGTGATGCGGTAGACGTAGGTATCGAAGGCATCGCCGTCGTCGACGAGCGTCTGGAAGTTGCTGCAGGCCGGGCCGCTGCCGTAGCGGGTCTCGTTGCAGACCTCCTTGGTCACGATCAGGTTGGGCTCGGTCACCGTGAGATCAACGCGGCGATGCACTTCACGGGGATAGCCGACGGTGTTGGGCCCGAGGTTGTAGAGCTCCTCCATGCTCGTCGCCTGGTTGAAGAACACGGCGTCGAAGGTCGACGTCATGATGTTCGAGCTCTCGGCGGCATGCACGTTCGGGACGGCGCGCGTATCGACCGGATCGTTCAGCAGGCGGGTCGTGACGTCGACCCGGAACCAGTGGTCGAGCTCGGTGATCCGCTCGGCGGGGACGATCGTATTCGAGGTCCAGTCGAAGGGGCCCTCGTCGAGGGGAGAGGGCGGCGGATTGAGGGCGATGCCCTGGATCGCGGCCGTGCTCTGCAGCGCGGGATCGGTCGACGAGATGTAGGCCTGGCCATCGGGCAGGTTGTCGATGACCCGGGCGTTCTGGACGGCGATGTAGGTGAAGCCCGGGGTATCGAAGCCGAACCAGCCGCCCGACTCGATGTGGAAGCTGCACTCCTCCCCGATCTCGATCTCGTCGTCCGGGCTCTGGGGCGGGACGATGTTCTCGGAGCAGAGGCCGAGCTGATCCTTGAAGAGGTTGTAGCCGACGACGCGGGCCCAGAGCGAGTCGACGGAGTAGTCGTTGGCGCGGTCGGTGATGCCGTCGGCCCGGGCGGTCGGGGTCGGGAACCAGAGCGGCGTGCCGTCGCTGAGCGTGACCTCGCCGATCACGTCGGCGCGGAAGGTCAGGTCGTCGTCGAAGGCCGGCGCGGTGTTCTTCACGACCTCGAATTCGAGGGAAGCCGTGGCCCCCGGCGCGATCGCGCCGCGGTCGCAGGCGAAGACGGAGCCGGTCGCCGGGAGCACGACCGGGTCGCTCCAGACCGGACGGGCCGGGGGATTCGTCGTCGCCGCGCAGCCGGCGGGGACGGTCGAGACGGTCATCGCCTCGCCGAAGGTGACGTAGGCGAAGTAGTCGTCGGCGCGGTGGCCGCCGCGGTTGGTGAGGTCGACGCGCAGGGGCAGGGGATCGCCCGTGTTGGTCAGGATGAAGATCAGCTCGGTCCCGAAGACGTCGACGTCGAGGTCCTCGGGCTGGGCCGTATCGTTCTCGACGACGACGTCGTTGTGGAGCGTCGCCGTGCAGAACTCCTCCCACCAGATCTCGGTCCGGGTCGTGATCGGGAAGCTCTCGGTGGGGTCGGTCCCGGGCGGGCTGCTCGCGGGATCCTCCTGGCGGACGTCGAGGTTCGCGACGTAGTCGTAGTAGGTCGGGTCGATCAGGACGGTGCGGAGCGTGATCGTCAGGACGTCGCCGTGGCGGATCATGTGGCCCGGGTTGGACAGGCTCGGATTCGCCTGGGTCGTACTGCTGGTCAGCAGGAAATCGAGATCGGTGTTCGAGAGCGGGAGTGCGGGATCCGTCGTCGTCAGCGGGAAGGTCCCGGCGGCGGGATTGGTCCAGGCGATCGTGTCGATCATGCCGGGATAGGTCCCGTAGGCGGGGTCCATCGAGACCGTCGGCGTGAAGGTCGGATCGATCACGTACTCGGCGGGCAGGATGTGGTTGAGGCGCAGCCCCGCCGCCTCACCGTGGATCGTGCCGCCCGAGACGTTCTGGATCGTGATCGTGACCGTGCCGGTCGCGCCCATCGGCTGGCTCGTCACGACGCCGGTCAATGCGACCGAGACGTTCACGTTCGCGGCGACCGACGCCGTGCTGAGGTCCGCCGAATCGCCGGCCGTGGATCCGCCCGAGGTCGCGGCGATCCCGCCCGCCGGCGGCTCCGCCTGACAGCCCCACTCGACGCCCGAAACCGTGTTGGTCCGGTTCGAGCAGGAGTCGGTGACCCGGCCGACGAAGTAGTAGAAGCCGCTGCCGCCGGCCGGGGCGACGATGTAGGGATTCGCGCCGCCGCCGAAGGTCGCGGCGACGTCGAGGTTGGCGACGGTCGTGACGGCGCCGAGGGCCACGCAGTCGGCCGAGGCGCCGCCGGTCGCGATGGCCGTCGCGCCCGCCTCGCTGTCGCAGACGTGGCTGAACTCGAAGTTGCCCGGGGCGATCGTGTCGCTGAAGACGAAGTCCTGGAGCGGAGCGTCGCCGTCGTTGCGGATGCGGATGCGCCAGATGACGTCGTCGCCTTCGTGGCCGTAGACCGGATCCGAATAGCTGCCCGAGCCCTGGGCGGCGTCGACGTTGCGACCCTGCTTGATGACGACGGGCTCGGGCTCGCGCAGGGGCAGCACGCCCGGTCCGGTCGAGGTCGTGTAGGTCTCGCCGGGGGCGCAGCTCGGCTCGAGCGTCAGCTCGGCGTCGATCGTCCGGTTCGCGGCGACGAGGCCTTCGTCGCCGACGGCCGCGGCGCGCTCGACGTCGAATTCGATGAAGAAGCGCGCCCGGTTGGCCGGGCCGCCGTTTCGGCCGGGCATCTCGAAGCCGGTGGCGGAGAGGTCCCAGGTCAGGATCGAGCCGTTCGGCCCCGAGACGGTCGGCTGGACGGTGCCGGGGAGCGTGACGTTCGCGCCGGAGAAGGAGGTCGAGTTCGGGACGTAGGTGAGGCCCGAGGCGAGCAGGTCTTCCTGGATCACGAGATCGGCGAAGTCCACGTCGTCGCCGGCGTCGAAGGGGTTCTCGATCTCGATGCGGACGCTGCCGGTCGTACAGAGCTCGCAGAAGGAGACGCTGAAGTCGTGGTCGATGAGGTCGGCGGTGCCCAGCGCGGCCGGGCAGCTCGCGGGTACGCCCTGCGCCGTGGCCGGCGCCGCGCCGAGGAGGGCCGCGACGAAGGCGAGGACGGCCCATGACGCGGAGACGATGCTCGCGCGCGCGATCCCCGAACGACGTCGATCCACGCGGATCATGGGAGTCGGTCCACCCGGATTGGCATGCGCCGCGCGCGAACGCGCTGCGCAAAGTGGGGACCGAGAGACAGTCCGACCATCGGACTGGATTCCGGCGGTCCCGCTGTCATGGGGCGCCTGCGCGCCCTTTAGACCGGTAACTTTGCGTCACCACCTCTCGGTGGTTTTGCCCTTCCCTGCGAGCAGGGATTCAGAATCGGAGCGAGCGCGGGCCTCGCGATGTCGTTGCCTGGGGCTTTTGTTCGTCCGTTCCCTCTCCGGATCGTGTGACCTTCGTCCTTCTGCGTACGAGTTGCTAGGTCGCGGGCAGGAAGTCGATCGGGTACACGATCGTGACGGCGCTGATGCCGGGCTTGGCGCCGAAGTCGAAAGTCTTCACGCGCTCGACGACCTGCGACGCGAGCTGCGGCGCCTTCATGTCCGTCGACTTGACCTCGCAGAAGGAGACCGAGCCGTCGGGCTGGATCGTGAGGCGCAGCACCATCTGCCCCTTGAGCGTCGGGTCCTGCCGGAGCTCGCGGTTGTAGAGCCGGTAGAGGGCGGATTTGTGGCGATCGAAGACGATCTGGATCTCTTCGTCCGTGCGTCCGAGCGCGGCGCCCGAGCCGCCGAGCGCGCGATCGCCGCCCTTGCCCTTGCCGTTCCGGCCGCTGCCGGTGCCGTTCCCGGTTCCATTGCCCGAGCCGCTGCCGAAGGTGCTGGTCGCGCGGGTCACGGCGACGGCGGAGAGCTCGGTCCCGGTGCCGCCCGTTCCGCGCGAGAGCGCGGCGACGTTGATGCCGCCGCTCGCGCCGGGCGCATCGCTCGTGACCATCGAGCGCTGGGGCAGGCCGTCCGCGATGGCGTTCGGATCCTGGATCTGGGCGTTGGAGCCGAGCCGATCGACCGCGTCGTTCTTCGCGAGCCCCGAGAATTTCTCCCGGAACGCGAGGATGCCGCGCGAGCCGGTCGGCTGCTTCGTCGCGGCCGGTGCGGGATTGGATTCCGGCTGCGCCTTGTCGGCGACCATCGGCGAGGCCGAGTCGTCGCTCGAATCGGCCGGCTCTTCGGTCTCCGTCGGCTGGGCGGGCTCCTGCTCGGCGACGACGGCGGGCGGAATCGGGATCGCCTCGCGGACGAGCTGGGTGAGCCGCTCCTGCTCCTCGAGGATCTCCCAGCGCTCCGGGATCGGGATGTCGATCAGCGGAAGCAGGTATCCCAGGGCCGCACTCGCGAAGAGCATCGCGAAGAGCGTCTTGCGGAAGCGCCGATCGTCTTCCTGGCTGCGGGCCCAGGGCATGACCGTCGGGTGGATCGAGGCAAAGGCGCCCTCGCGCTCGATCTCCCATTCGAACTTCTTCTCTTCGGCGATCCGCTCGGCGTCGAGGATTTCGCCCGCGACACGATCGGCGACGTCCTGCTGGAGCTCGATCTCCTCGAGCAGCAGCTGTCGCCGCTCCTCGATGCCCGCGATCTGCTTCGCGAACTCGTCGACCCGGCTGCGTGCCTGGCGCAGATGCTCGTCGACCGGGAGGCCCGGATCGCGGCCGCCCCAGAAGAGGGCGCCGGCGCCTGCCGCCTGGAGCTGCTCCAGCGCGTCGCAGGCCGATTCGAGCAGCCGGTGCTTCGGGCGTTCGAGCTCGAGGGTCTGGAGCGCCGTGTCGACGCCGCGCAGGTCTTCGACGAGCTTCTCGACCCGGACTCGTGCCTCGCGCAGGTCCCTGCGCAGGGCGGCGTCGTCCTCGGGGCGGATGTCCTGCATCGCTCGGCCCCGCTAGTTCTGCGTCAGCTGGGTCTCGGGCGACTTCTGCAGGACGGCGAGGGAGATGCGTGCATACCCCTCGCTCGTGCACGTCGACATGACCCGCTTGATCACGGTGAATGGAACGGAGCGATCGGCCAGGATCGTGACCTCCTGGCTGTCCGCGACCGCCTTGGTCGAGGTCCCGATGACCTGATCGCGAACCTCGGCGAGGCGGGACGCGATGCTCGGCAGGGTGGCCCCGGTCGCCGATTCGATCTCGGCGGTCGATGCGACCCGCTCGCCTTGGACGGTCACTTCGGTCGCGCTGATGAACACGACGACCGTCTCCCGCGGCTTCGTCTCCGTCACGGAGGCGGGCAGGGTGATCTGCTTCGGGGTCTCGAGCACCTCGGTGTTCGCGGAATTGACGAGCAGGAAGAAGACGAGGATGGTGAAGGCGTCCATCAGCGACGTCAGGTTCATCTTCGGGACGTTCTGTTTGTTGCGCTGCATCCGCTCGATGCGGCGGGAGGTCTTCACGGCGCGTCTCCGATCGAGATGTCGGTGAAGAGCGCGATCCGCTGCGCCGCGGGCTCGCCGTCGGTCGTCTTCACGGGCACCGTCCGGGCGCCTTCCGGCAGCGGGGCGCTTCGTACGACGTCCATCACCTGGATGAGATGGTCGTATTCGATCCGGGGCTCGAGCAGCACCGACGCCGACTTCGAATCCGGGTAGTCCCGCTTCAGCGTCATCACCATCTCCCCGAGCGTCGCCAGGTCGTATTCGCCGTCGATCTTCGGCAGGGCGGCGATCACCGCCTCGCCGTTCGAGAGCTCCATGCCGTTCTCCCGGACGATCACCTCGAGCCGGAACTCCGGCGTCGCCTTCGCCGCGCCACCCGAGCTCGAGGGCAGGGTCAGCTCGACGATCGTGATGCGCGAGAAGACCGCCGTGATCAGCAGGAACGGCACCAGCACCACCATCAGGTTCATGAAGGTGGTCATGTCGAGCTCGGGCGTGGACGCCGAGCGCCGGCGATAGTGGTGCCGCTTCGGCATGGGAATCAGGCCTCGAGTCGCCGCTTGGCGTTCGCCGAGATCACGTTGAGCGCCTTGACCGAGGCCATCTCGAGGCTGTCGACGATCGCGCTCGTCTTCGCGAGCAGCACCTGGTTCGTGATCAGGAGCGGGATCGCGACGATCAGGCCGAAGGCCGTCGTGTTCATGGCCACCGAGATCGAGGCGGAGAGGAGGTCCGCCTTCTCCGCCGGATTGGCGTTCGCCACCGCGGTGAACGCGGTGATGAGACCCATGATCGTCCCGAGCAGGCCGAGCAGCGTCGCGAGGTTGGCGCCGAGCGCGATGTAGGGCGTGCGCTTCTCGAGCTGCGGGATGATTTCCATCATCTGCTCTTCCATCGCCGTCTCGATGTCCTCGCGACGGCGCACGATGCCCTGGCGGTCGAGGCCCATCGCGAGCAGCTTCGAGATCGCCGAATCGTCCTCACGCGTCAATTCGCGGGCCTTCTCGAAGTCGCCTTCGACCAGTGCGGTCTGGACCCGCTCCCACGCATTCTCGTTGCGGGAGGTCACGCGCGTGAGCGTCACGTAGCGTTCGATCGAGATCGCCGCGCCGACCGCGAAGACGATCAGGATCGGGTACATGAAGACGCCCCCCGAAACGAAGAAGTCGACGATTGAGTAGAAGATGTCCATGGCCTGTCTCCTGCATCCGGATCTCGGACGCGCGTGCTGAAAAACCCGATCCGCTCTTTCCGGGCGCGCCGCAGACGCGCCGCCCGGTCATTTCTTCGATTCGCCCGCCCGGATCTCGTAGTAGTCGACGGATCGCGCGAACACCTTCCTGTCGACAGGCTCTCGCCCTGCATCAAGGCCTTTCGCCACGGCGAGCGCATTTCCGAGGTCGGAGCTCTTCCACGGAACGATGACCAGCGACTTCGGTGCCTCGTCGTTTCCGAGGATCGACATGCCGGCGACCTGCTTGTCGCCGGCGGGCACGGGCGCGTCTCCCGCCGCGCCGGCACTCGCGGAGGCAAGGCAGAGGCAGGAGCCGAGCAGCAAGATGGAAAGTTCCGATCGCATGGGATGTCCTCCTAGCGCTGGCTTCGCTGACGCAGGTCCGCGATCCACATCTCGACCTTCGGGTCGCTCGGAACGGCGTCGCGATAGCGCTCGTAGTGTTCGAGGGCGCAGGCGGCGTCGCCCAGGTAGAGGTCGCAGAGGATCGCGAGATTGCGATGCGCCGGATGAAAATCCGGGTGGGTCTCGAGGGCCGACTCGAAGCGGCTCCGCGCGTCCGCGAATCGTCCCATCCGGCGGTAGACGATGCCGAGCTCGTTCTTGGCGACCGGATGCCGGGGGCTCAGGGCGAGGGCGCCGAGGAGGGCGGTCTCGGCCGCGGCGAGGTCGCCCTTGCGGGCGAGCGCTACGCCCAGGTTGATCCGGGGCGCGCAGAGCTCGGGCGCCGCCGCTGCGGCCTCTTCGAGCAGGGCGATCGCGCGGTCCAGATCGCCGGCGGCGATCGCGCGATTCGCGTCGTCGAATCCCTCCCGCGCGCGCGCCGGGATCCGCGCCTTCTCGGAGATCGTGAATCCGGAGGCGTCGAGGCTCTCGACGGCCCGGGGCGGTCCCGGAGCGATGGCGGTGCAGCCGGTGCCCGCCACGGCGAGAAGCAGGGCCGCGATCGGGACGAACGCGGCGCGGTCGGATCGGCGATGGGCTTCACGGGATCGCATCGATGGACTCCTCCGCAGGCAACTCGAGCGGTGCCGGCTCGGCCGATTCGTCGAGCGCCGCGGGATCGGGCGCGGCCGGAAGGTCGAGGTGCGTCGCTTCGATGGGCGCCTGCTCGGCGGGCTCCGCCTCCGATTCCGCCGATGCCGCCGTCGGGGCGGGAGCGGCCTCCGGCTCGTGCATGGGCTCCGCGATCGGCGTGGCGTCCGCCGTGGGTGCTCCGTCCTGCGCGTCCGCCGGCGAGGCGGTCGAAGCCGTCACGTCGGTCGCTCCGGTCGCTGTGGGCACCGCGGAGGCGGGCGTTCGGTAGGTGTAGGCCTCGATCGAGGCGAGGGGGCCGGTCGACTCCTCGGGCTTCGCATAGCGACCGGGCATCAGCTCGGCGAGGCGCCCGAGGCTTCGATCGATCCATTCGTTGTAGACGCCGTTCGCCATCAGCTCGAGGTTCTTGCGATGGACGGCGATGGACTTCTCTTCGAAGGGGTAGGCCTCTTCTTCGAGCACGCCCTCGTAGTCCGCGAGATCGGCGGGCGAGAGGTCGGTCGGGCGCTCGGACTCGATCAGGGACTGGCTGAAGTCGCCGTAGACCTCGGCCATGTAGAAGGTGGCGGCGGCGGTGATCTCGCCGACCTGGTAGTCGACGAGCAGGGCCAGGGCGTTCAGCGCGTCGTTCATCCGGCGCTGCTTCTCCTGGAGGCTGCGCTCGAAGGGCAGGCGGAGCGAGACCGCCTGGAACTCGCGATAGAGATCCTCCGCGAGGAAGAGCGCCGAGCGCGCCGCCAGGCCGCGAATCGTGCCCGTGCGGCCGTCGCCGGCCTGCCGGTCGAGCGCGACGATCTGCCTCAGCTCGGCGCGTCGGCCCTCGGCGTCTCCCGTCTGCTCGAAGAGCTGTGACATCTTGAACCGCGTTACGACCGCCGTCTCGATCGGGTCGGTGAACTCGCTCACATAGGCCCGATACGATCCGAGGGCACGATCGACGAGACCGGCATCTTCGTAGAGTTGACCGGCAACGAGCAGGGATTCGGCGCGCAGCTCGGGGGTCTCGGCCTCGCGTGCGACCCTTTCGTACTCCTCGGCGGCGCGGGAGGCGTTGCCCGTCTTGCGGTAGACGAAGGCGACCTGCTGGGTCGCTTCCTGATGCAGATCGTGGTCCGGATGATTCGAGCGGAAGGCCTCGAGGACCTCGAGGGCCGCGTCCCAGTCCTCGAGCCGGAGCAGGGCGGCGCCGGCGTCGTATTCGGCGATCGGGCGGATCTCCGAGCGGGGCGCGACGCGCGCGATGCGCAGGAAATGGTCCGCCGCGGCCCGGTGATCGCCTGCCTCGTTCGCGCGCTCGCCCTGCTTGTAGATGGAGGCCGCGAGGTTGTTCACGATCTCGCCGCGCGATGCGTCGTCCTCGGGGATGAGGGCGAGGACTTCGGCGTAGGCGGATTCGGCCGGTGCGAAGTCGCCGAGCTCGAAGGAGGAATGGGCGACCACGAGCCAGGCCGACCGGCGGATTCCGACCTCTGCGGTGCGATAGCTCGCGGTCAGCCTGCGTCCGAGCTCGACGGCCTGCGGAAACTCCCGGAGCTCGAAGAGATCCTGCACGGCGACGCCGAGCACCTTGGCGGCCTGTTCGTGCTCGGGGAATCGGTCGACGAAACGGATCGTGCTCGCCACGGCCTCTCGCCGGATCGTCTCGCGGGCGGCCGCCTCGGCTCGCTTCTCGGCTTCGCGATGGGCGAAGATCGCGGCATAGCCTGCGGCCGCCGAGCGCTCGTGGGGCGGATAGACGTAGGCGATGTGCTCGTATTCGCGGGCGGCCTCCGGGAAGGATTCGTTCTCGAGCAGCAGGTCGGCCAGGCGGTGGTGGATCGCCGGGGTCTCGGGGGCATCCGGGAACGAGGCGAGGAAGCGTCGGTACCACTGCGTGCCTTCGGCGAAGGCCGAGACGCGCTCCTCGGGGGTCTCGGCGTTCTGGTAGAGCGCGTGGTAGTGGTTCGCGAGGTCTTCGAGATTCTGCTTGAGATAGGCGATGACTTCGGGGGAGGCCGCGGGATCGAAGTGGCGCCAGTACTCCGCGTCGAGCGCATAGCGGGAGGCGAAGCTCTTCTTGGCCTCGAGGACGAGCTTCGGGAAGTCGCCTGCGCGATAGATCTCGATCACGCGCATCCCGAAATGCGGTGAGGACGCGTGGACGGGGTAGAGGCCGACGAAGGCCTCGTAGGTATCGGCTGCGTCCTGGTAGCGCAGCTTCTCGAAGTAGAACTCGGCCAGGTGGCGGTAGACGCGATGCTCGTATTCCCGGGCACCCGCCGTCGCGAAATACGACCGGATCGCCTCGGCGCCGCCCAGGTCCGAGAAGCACAGGCTCATCACGCGATAGCTGTCGGCGATGCGCTGTGCGTCGGCCTCGTCCTGCTGCTGCTCGAAGTCCCAGCCGGACTCGACCTTGTGATCGAGGAGCTGGACGTAGCTGTCGAGGGCCTCGGGCATGAGCATCTGCTTGTAGAAGGTCCAGCCGAGCTTGTAGAGGGCGAGCTCGAAGAAGTCCGAGCGTGCGCCGAGCGGCACGATGGCGGCATAGGCCTTCTCGGCCTCGATGAACTTCTTGCGCGTGAAGTAGTACTCGCCGCGCCGGAACTGGATCTCGTCGAGATGCTGGGAGCGCGGGTACTTCTCGACCAGTAGCGCGGAGACCTCGATCGCCTCGTCGACGCGGCCGAGCTCGTCGAAGGCGCGGGCCTTCTGATAGAGGACCTGATCGGCGTGGGGGTAGTCCGGGTAGGTCGCGAGGATCCGGTCGTAGAGGGCGAGGGCTTCGAGGGGGCCGGCAGCCGATCCGGAGGTGCCGCCCGGAAGGTCGATTCCGGCGGCTCCGGGCGCATAGGCGAGCGCGCTCGTGCCGGTCGCGCGGGCTTCGAATTCGTGCAGCGACTCGGCGGGGCCCGGCGTCGCGGTGTGGGGCGCGCGCTGCTCGGCGCGCACGGGAACGGGTGCGGCCGGCGAAGGCGGCGCCAACGTCGCATCGGTCGTGGCGAAGGTCGACGGGCGGCCGGGAGACGCGGCGGGCGCGCGGGTCCCGGGCGCGGGCTCGCCTCCGACGCCGTATTCCTTTTCGAGCTGGAGATCCGCCAGCCGGCGCATCGCCTCGGGCGTCAGGGCCGAAGTCGGCGCCTCTTCGAGAAAGGCGCGATATCCGGCCATCGCCCGATCGATGCCGTCGGAGACCGCGACCTCGGCGAGATCCGGCTCGACCGCGCGCAGGCCTGCGAGCGTCTGTCGATCGGGATTCCCCGAGCAGGCGAGAGCGACGAGGCCGCCGAAGAGCAGTGCTCCGGCCGTCTGGCCACGGCCGCGATCCCGTCCAACCGGCAGCGCAGGAGACCTCTTCAAGGCGTGCCCCCCTTGGCCGCGCGGTCGTAGCTGTCCGCGAAGGCGAATCGTGCCTGATTCTGATAGGCGGCGAGCTGTTCACGGCGGGCCGCGAGAGCGGCGGTCGCGACCGACTCGAGCTGTTCGCCCTGGCGCTGCTTGAGATCGTCGATCTCGGCGAGCGCGCGCTCGACCCGGGCGCGCAAGCCGGCGATCCGCTCGCCGTGGCCCACATAGCTGTGGGTCGCCGCCTGGCGCACGCGCACGAATTCGTCGTAGCGCGCCTTCAGGGCGGCGACGTCGGCTTCGAGCGCGAGCAGATGTTCGTTCACCGCGGTGAACCGATCGTGGTACTCGGACTCCAGCCGCCAGAGCAGGACGCCCTCGAGGCGCTCGATCCGGGCGAGGAGGAGGTCGCTCTGTGCGTCTTCCGCTCGATCGTCGACCTGGCGACGGAGCCTCGCGAGGGTCGTCAGCTGGCCGTGCTCCTCGGCCGTCGCGAGCAGCTCCGGCGAGGGATCGCGGAGCATCCGCTCGAGCCGCTGGCGCAGATGCTCGCGCTGCGTGAGGCGGAGACGCATGCGCGCGTCGAGCTTGCGGAAGTCCTGGTCGACGTCCGGGAGCCGGGGCTCGTAGTAGGCCGCGCGGGCGAGGATGAGGTCGTCGAAGGCATCGAGGCTGGTGGCCGCGCGCTGGAGCGTGCGTCGCAGATCCGTCAGGTCGAGGTAGTTCTGCAGGGCGGTCTGGAAGTCGTGGGAGGCCATCAACGAGACGAGGTAGAAGGTCTCCGGGGCGCCTTGAAGGTCGCGCAGCCGGACGACCCAGTCCTTGTCCTGCTTGATCTCTTCGCGCTCGAGGGCGGCCAGGAAGTCGCCGCGTTCGATGCTCCGGATCGAGGCGTCGAGCTTCTCGAGCTCCGCTGCGAAGGATTCGACGGCTTCCTGGTAGAGGACCGCCGCGCGGCCGTGAACGTCGAGGCGACTGTAGGCGTAGGGGAGGGCGAGCTTCGCTTCCTGGACCGCGGGGTCGGTGGCGTCGCGCCGCGCGAGGACCGACCACGGCACGACGGCGCGCTCGAATTGCTCGATGTCGACCTCGGCCCAGCCGGCGCGGAGCAGGGCCTGGTTCGAGAAAGGGCCCTCGAGACGGACGCGCTCGAGGGTGCTGCGTGCCCGGTCGACCTGCTCGCCTTCGAACAACAGCGTTCCCAGCACGAGGTTCGCCTTGTCGCGGATCGCCTTCTCGTCCCGCTCCTTCGCGGCGATGCGACCGGCGCGATCGAGCTCGCGCGCCGCCTCGACGAGCTTGCCGCTCTCGAGCAGCGCGATGCCGAGGTTGTAGGTGGAGAAGCCTTCGAGGGAGCGGGAATCCTGGATCCGCCGCAGGACGCGCGCGGCCTCCTCCGGGCGCTCGAGTCCCATGAGCACGTTCGCGCGCAGGAACTCCACGTCGTCGCGGATGCGCTCCGGAATCTCGCCGTGCATCGAATCGAGCACGGAGAGCGCCGTCTCGGGCTGGCCCTTCTCGAAGTGGATCCGCGCCAGACGAAAGGCGGCGTCGTTGCGGATCTTCTCGTCGACGTCCCCTTCCAGCACGGCGCGGATGGCGCGACCCGCGCGCAGGTGCATGCGGTACTCGAGCTCGAAATCCCCGACCGAGAACTCGGCGTCGTCGACCCACGGATAGAGCGAGTCGAGCGGACGTTCGTCGACGCCGTAGTGCTGCGCGAGCTCGGCGTCGAGGCGCTCCAGCGCCTGGAACCATTCGCCCTGGTAGGCATGGAACAGCGCTTCGCCGAAGAACGGATCCTTCGGCGGGGCCCCCTCCGCGAACGCGGCGTGAGGAAGGGCCAGCGCGACGCCGGCGAGGACGCGAACGAGAAGTCGCGGCGTCATGGCCTACCAGTCCTCGATCGTGACCGTGGCATTGGAGGTCGCGCTCCGGGCGAGCCGCACGCCGAGCTTCTTCGGGCCGACGTCCTTGCGGAAGTCGAAGCGCTCGACGACCTCGAAGGGCGCGTCGCCGCCGCGGCGGCCGGCGATCGCGACTTCGAGCTGGTGGCCACCGGAAGGGACGTTGGCGGTGTGGATCCGCTGGACCCCGCCCTTCGCGAGGGCTTCGAGCTCCTTGAAGCTGTAGATGTGGTGGGCCACGAGCTGGCCGTCGAGGGAGATGCGCGCCGAATCGATCTCGATCGGGTCGCCCTTTTCGAGGGCGACGAAGACCGCGAGCTGGGTATCCGACGGATAGAGCAGCTTTTCCTCGAGATTGCCGAGCTCGGCCGCGATCGATAGGACGTCGGATTTGATCTCCTGCACCTGCTCGTCGAGGCTCTGGACCGGAAGCGCGGCGCGTGCCGCGGGCTCCGCGGCACGGACCATGGAGGCGGAAGATCCGAAGAACAGGGCGAGTCCGCCCAGGAAACCGGCCAGGCAGCGTCGGAATAAAGGACGATCGAACATGGGTGGTCCCTCCCTCACTTGCGGGGCTTTCGACCCGCCAGAGAGTCCGGTTGAGGACTTTCATCACGGAAGCGGAGGGACAGCGGCCGGGGCGTACGGAGCCGGTCCGATCGCCCGAGGGGCGAGGGTTGGGATGGCGCGGCGCGGCACGCGATTCAGGGGGCGGCGCGGCGGGGGATTCAGCGGGGGTCAGCGCGCGGAGACGGGCTCCAGCTCGCGCGTCTCCCAGCCCTGGGGCAGCCGCCGAAGCAGCACGATCGGGATCTCCCGGGACGTGCGGACGCGATAGATGCGGTAGGCGGGGATCGCGGCCTGGAGCTTCCGCCAGTATTCCATCCGCTGCTCGTTCGGCGCCGTCCGCCAGCCGACCTCGAAACGCTCGCCCGCGACCTGGACCCGGGCGGTCGGCTGCGATTGCAGGTTCAGCCACCAGGCCGGGGGGTTCGGGGAGCCGCCGTTGGAGGCGACGACCACGAGATCGCCCTTGTCTTCGACGTAGGCGAGCGGAAGCGTGCGTGCACGCCCGGTCTTCCGGCCCGTGGTGGTGAGCAGGAGCATCTGGATGCCGAGCAATCGGCCGCCGATCAGCCCGCGGGTGCCGCGATAGATCGCGCAATGCGCGCGGGTGAACACGATCCAGTTCGCCACGAATTCTTCCATCCGAGGTTGGGGTTCAGCGACGGCGGGGGGCGGCCGATGAGGCCGACACTAGCATCTGGAGGACCCTCGATGTCCAACCGAATTCGTCGTTCCATCGCCGCCACGACGGCTGCGCTGCTCCTGTCGACCGCCGCCGCCACGCCTTCGCTGGCGGAATCGAATTTCCGGGACGACGCGGCCAACGCGTCTCCGGTTCTCGATGTGATGTTGCTGCGGCCGGTGGGATTCTTCAGTCTCGTGGTGGGTGTCGGCCTGATGGCGGCGCTGACGCCGCTGGTCCTGATCACGCGACCCACGGAGATCAACAAGCCCTTCGAGCAGCTGGTGGTGAAGCCGGCGCGCTTCCTCTGGGTCGATCCGATCGGCGGTCATTGATCCCGAGCCGGACCGCCCGGCCGCTTCGAGAACCACGATGCGCCGTCTCGCTCAGACGAGGCGGCGCATCGCTTGTTTCACGAACACGATCAACATCGAGATCATCCCGCTGTAGATCAGCCAGAGATAGACCGTCTCGAGGTGCATCGAATAGCGCGGAATGCCCGGTCGATCCTTGACCGCCCAGCGCCGGAAGCGGAGCCCCCCTGCGTAATAGAGGGGGAGGCCCGCGGCGATCGGAATCCAGGACCAGAGCGACGAAGGGTCGAACGACATCGGGTTGCTCATCGACTGCCGCTCCCCGCGCATTCATCGGGTGGAACCCTGATTCCGCGAGACTTGCGCCCCTCGCCCCGGGCGGGCCAGACTCGGGTCGTACGCCTTCCCCAGCCTGGAGGCCCGGGAGCGCCATGAACCGAACGACGGCACCTCATCGCTGGCTCGAAGCCTTCCGAGCGATTCGCGCGCTGATCCGCGATCCCGACGACACCGCGCAGGTCTTCCGGATCATCCGGGCCTTCTCGAGCAGCGCGCTCGATCGCCAGTTCGAACGTTTCCGTCGCCTGCCGCAGGGGCAGCGCATCCTCGCGCGGGAAGGGACGCTGCTGGATCGCCTCGCCGACCGCGCCGCGCTCGAACGGCTGCCGCGGGGCTCCCTCGGTCGGGCCTACGCCGACTTCACCCGTGCCGAATCCATCTCGCCCCAGGGCCTCGTCGACGCCTCGCTCGAGGCGCCGCCGGTGGGGGTGGACGCGAGCCCCGAGCGCATCCGCTTCGCCGAGCGTCTGCGGGACAGCCACGATCTCTGGCACGTCGTCACCGGCTACGGCCGTGATCTCGTCGGCGAGGCGGCGCTGCTCGCCTTCACGTGGCGGCAGACCGGCAACCGCGGCATCGCGCTGATCGTGCTCGCGGCCTGGTGGAAGGCGGGGCGGGATCTGCCGGGCGGTCGCGCGATGATCCGGGACGGGATCGCGAGAGCGGGGCGGTCGGAGTGGCTGCCGGCCGCCGATTGGGAGTCGCTCCTGGCGGAGCCGCTCGACGACGTCCGGCGAAAGCTGGGGATCACGCCCGCCGAGCGCTATGCGGCCGTACGATCTGCCGCCGCGCCGCACGTGGCCTAACAGGGCGGGCGCTTCAGGGCCGATCGAACCCTTCTCTTCGCTCTCTTCCCTCTCTTCGCTCTCCCACCTCTCGCTCGAGCCCGCTCGCGCGCTGCTCAGGCCTGGCACGCACCCGGAGCGATCTGCCACCGGCCCCCGGCTCGCTTCCGGCATCCGATGGTCCGGAGTCGCGGGGGCGTGATGCGTACGCGGCCGGAAGCGCCGCGACGGTGCGATCTGCGCGGTCAAGCGATGCGGATCGGGGCCTCGGAGAGGGAAGATGGAATGCCGGGAGAGGGCGGATGGGGTGGGCGACGGGAATCGAACCCGCGACTTCCAGAATCACAATCTGGCGCTCTAACCGACTGAGCTACGCCCACCGTCGAAGGAAGGCCGCGCAACGTACCGGGGCGGCTCGGGGGTGTCAACGCGGGTCGGCGCGGTGGCGCCGCCCGTCGATTCCGATGCGCAGGACCGCCTTCGACCGCTGGAATTTTCGGCATGACGGGGAACCGGGCCCGAGAACGCCTCCTCTGACCGGCAGATCCGCACATCGAGCATTCGGTGAACAAGAGGAGCGAGCATGACTTCGATGCATTCCCGGTCGATCCGGCGAGATTCGATTCGAAAGGCGGCGGTTCCCGGCCTCGGCACCCTGCTGGCCGTGTTCGCCTCGCTCACGCTGGCGGCCTGCAGCACGACGGAAGAGGCGGCCCCCTCGACGAGCGAGCCCGTCGCGATCCAGCCCACGGATCCGACACCGCCGATCGAGCACGCCGAGCGATCGAATCCCACCGAAGCGGGGACTCCCGGCGATGGGGCGCGCCCGGCCGCGGGGGAGAAGGCGAAGCGCCCGCCGGCGAGCGAGACGTTGGCGGAATTCGACGACGCCGGTGTGGGCGACGTCGAAGCGGTGCGGACGCTGCGCGCGCCGCGAGCCGCCGTGGCCTTCGAAGCGGCCGGCCATTCGTTCGTTCATCCCACGCCCGCCCCGGCGCCGACGAACCTCGACCGCTACGACCGCTTCGCCGAGACCGGCTTCGTCGCCGTCCGGGACCGGCCGCTCTCGACCTTCTCGATCGACGTCGATACGGCGTCCTACAGCAATCTCAGGCGCTTCCTGCAGGAAGGTGCGAAGCCGCCGGCGGGCGCGGTCCGGATCGAGGAGATGCTGAACTACTTCCGTTATTCGGTCGATTCGCCGGATCGCATGCCCTCGGAAGATCGCCCGATCACGATCGATACCGAGCTCGTGACCGCGCCCTGGGAGCCGGACCACCGGCTCGTGCGCGTCGCGGTGACGGGTCGGAGCATCGACGCGGACGCGATGCCGGCCCGGAACCTCGTCCTGCTGATCGACGTCTCCGGATCGATGGACGGGCCCGATCGCCTGCCGTGGGTGAAGCGCGGCCTCGCCGCCCTCGCCGAACATCTGCGCGCCGAGGATCGCGTCTCGATCGTGGTCTACGCCGGCGCCTCGGGCGTCGTCCTGCAGCCGACTCCGGGCAATCGGCGCGGCGAGATCCTCGCGGCGCTGGACCGCCTCTCTGCCGGCGGCTCGACCGCGGGTGCCGAGGGCATCCAGCTCGCCTATCAACTCGCCCGTCGCCACTTCGATCCCGAGGGCATCAACCGGGTGGTGCTCGCGACCGACGGCGACTTCAACGTCGGCGTCACGAGTCGCGCCGAGCTCGTCGAGCTGATCGAGCGGGAGCGCGCGAGCGGCGTCTTCTTGTCCGTGCTCGGCTTCGGTCGCGGCAATCTCAACGATGCCGGGATGGAAGAGCTCGCGGATCACGGCAACGGCAACTACGCCTACGTCGACTCGCCGGCCGAGGCCCGCCGCGTGCTCGTCCACGAGGCGGGCTCCACCCTCGTCACGATCGCCCGCGACGTGAAGATCCAGACCGAGTTCAACCCCGCGCGGGTCCGGGCCTATCGTCTGATCGGCTACGAAAACCGCCGGCTCGCGGACCGGGATTTCAACGACGACGCGAAGGATGCCGGCGACATCGGCGCGGGACACCAGGTGACGGCGCTCTACGAGATCGTGCCGACGGGCGCCCCCTTCGATCCGGGCGTCGATCCGCTGAAATACGCGCGGCCGGCGAAGGCGATCGCGGAGGACGCGAGCGGCGAATGGCTCACCGTCAAGCTGCGCTACCAGCCGCCGGGCGGCGGCAAGAGCCGCAAGCTCGAGCAGGTCCTCTCGGGACCCGCCCGGCCGATCGAGCGGGCCAGCGAGAGCACTCGCTTCAGCGCTGCGGTGGCCCTCTTCGGGATGCTCCTCCAGGAGAGCGAGCACCGCGGCATCGGCGACTACGCGCTCGTCAGCCGCCTCGCACGCAGCGCGATCGGGGCCGACGAACGGGGCGAACGATCCGAGTTCGTCCGGCTCGTCGCCCTCGCGGAGGACCTTCGCTCGTAGCGCCCGGGTGATAAGCTGGCCCGATGCCGCGATCGGAATCGGGTCCCCTGGGCGTGCTCGCGATCCGCGACTTTCGCATCCTGTTCTTCGGGACCCTCGCGGCGTTCACTGCGTTCTTCACGTCCACCGTGATCCAGGGTGTGGTCGCCTTCGAGCTGACGGGCAGCAACGCGGCCGTCGGGACGGCGGTCTTCGGCCAGGGGCTCGGGATGGTCCTCTGCGGCCCGCTCGGGGGCGCCTTCGCGGATCGGCTGCCGAAGCGCCGGGTGGTCGCGGTCGGCCAGACGATCGCGGCGCTCAGCTTCGGGACCCTCGGCGTGCTCTACGCGGCCGACCGCCTGGTGCTCTGGCATCTCGTCGCGAGCTCGTTCGTCTTCGGCTGCGCCTTCGGATTCCTGGGGCCGGCCCGCCAGGCGCTCGCGATCGACCTCGTGCCGCCCGCGCGCGTCGGCAACGCGATGGCGCTCTCGAACGTCGCGAACACGCTCTCCCGCGTAACCGGCCCGGTCGTCGCCGGCGTATTGCTCGACTGGGAGGCCGCGGGTCCAGCGGCGGCCTATGGAGTCATGAGCTGCTTGTACGCCGCGTCCTCGCTCTCGCTGCTGATGCTGCCGAAATCCCGGGTGCGCCCGCTCTCGGCCGAGAAGCACGTCGTCCACGATCTGGTCGACGGGCTGCAATACGCGTGGCGTGCGCCGAAGCTCCGGCTGCTGCTGTTGTTCTTCGTGAGCGTGATGCTGATCGGATTCCCGCACGTCACGCTCATTCCCGGCCTGCTCGAGAACGAGCTCGGTCGCCCCTCGCAGGACGTGACCCGTTATGCGCTCTCCGCGGCCTTCGGCGCCCTGGTGACGAGCGTGACCGTCTCCCGCTTCGCCGACTCGCCGGCCGCCGTCCGCATCTACGGCGGGATGGCGATCGGTTTCGGGCTCGCCCTCGCGGCGCTCTCGGCCGTCCCGAGCTTCGGAGCAGGGCTAGCGGCCATGTTCTTCCTCGGTGCGTCGAGCGGCGGATTCCATGCCCTGAACGGCGCCGTCGTCGCCCGCGAGACCGAGCCCGCCTACATGGGGCGCGTCATGTCGCTCACGTTCCTCGCCTTCGCCGCGTTCAGCCTTTCGGCCCTGCCGCTCGGCCTGCTGGCGGACGCGTTCGGCGAGCGGCGGGTGCTGCTCGGAATGGGCGTCGCGGTGGTCGCCGTGGCGGGCTTCATGAACCTGCGACTCGCGCACACGGATCAGCAGCTCGCACGCGCGCAGGCGCCGGAGGAAATCGGATGATGGGCGAGGGCGAGGCGAGCGGGAGCGACGCTTCCAGGGCCGGGCACGGGGGCGCGAACGTTCTGCGGGGCGTCGTCGTCGTCGGACTCGTCGTCGCGGCGCTCTTCTTCGGCCGGCGGGTCGCGGCGCTGCTGCCGCAGTTCGCGACCTGGGTCGAAGGGCTCGGGGCCCTCGGGCCGGCGGTCTTCGTGGCGGGCTATGCGGCCGCGGTCGTCGGTTTCGTCCCGGGATCGCTGCTGACGCTCGCGGGCGGGGCGCTCTTCGGCGTGGCTCGCGGCGTCGTCTACGTCTTCGCTGCGGCCGTGCTCGGATCGACGGTTTCCTTTCTGATCGCGCGCCATCTGGCCCGGGACGCGGTGGCGCGGCGCATCGAAGGGGATGCGCGGTTTCGCGCGATCGACCGCGCGATCGGCGAGCAGGGGCGGCGGATCGTCCTGCTCCTGCGCCTCTCGCCCGTCTTCCCGTTCAGTCTGCTGAACTACGCGCTCGGGCTCACGCGCGTTCGCCTGATCGATTATCTGATCGCAGCCGTCGGCATGCTTCCGGGAACCGTCCTCTACGTCTATCTCGGCAAGCTCGGCGGCGACGTCGCCGCCGTCGCGGGCGGCGTACGGACGGAGCGGGGCCCCGCCGACTGGGCGCTGCTCGGCGTCGGCCTCGCCGCGACGGCCGCCGTCACCTTCCTCATCACCCGCATCGCTCGCCGCGCGCTCGACGAAGCGACGGCGGAGGAATCCGCGCCTCGCTGAGCCGACTGCGGGGCGATCCGATTGGGCGGAGCCGGATCGGGCGGATATTCTCCGGCCGCTCCGCGGGATGGATCCGCCGAGCGGGATGCGAGGAGTCGAGCGTGGGGCGGATTCGAACGGGTTTCATCGTGGTCGCGTTGCTGACCGGCGGCCTCGCAGCAGGCTGCTCGGAGGAAGCGGGCGATGCCCGGTCCGCGGCGGCGGGTTCGTCTCCGTCGACGGAAGCCTCAGCAGCCGCGGGATCTGCCCCGGCGAGCCCTGCCGAGCCGGCGACTTCCGATTCCGGGGCGTCCGCCGATACCCGCTCGCCCGAGGCGCTCGCCGCCGCGGGCCGAGGGGTCTACAACGCCAATTGCATCGCGTGCCATGCCATGGACCCGCGCATCGATGGGGCGCTCGGTCCGGCGGTGGCCGGCGCGTCGGCGGAGTTGATCGCGGCCCGGGTGCTGCGCGCCGAATACCCGGAAGGCTATACGCCGAAGCGCGAGACGCGCGTGATGGTGCCCCTGCCGCATCTCGAGCCGAAGCTGCCCGAGCTGACGGCCTATCTCCAATCCCTCGAATAGCGTCCCGCACCGGGACCGCGGCCCGCGCTCGCAGCGGCGAGGCGATCCCACAGAGCGGACCACGAAAGCAGGACGGGAGCCGAACCGCCGTCTCCGGTGGTCGACTCCCGTCTTCGAGCGCAATGGGCTCCGGTTCGTGCGCAGCGATGCCCGGATGGGCTTCGGGCTGCAGCGCGGCCGACGCCTCGCTTCAGCTGTTCAGCGCGGCGCCCGCGATATAGAGGACGAGCCAGACCGCGAGGCCGAAATGGATCGTGCCGCTGACGGAGGTGAGCGGCTTCTGGGTCGGCTTGCCGGGGCCGATCAGCCCGTTCAGCTCCACGGCGCCGATGATCACGAGCGCGACGATCCAGTAGAGGAGGTCGTTGGTGCCCGAGAGGAATCCCGGCAGGTTGGCCGCCGAGACCATGAAGAAGACCATCGGGATCGAGAGCACGACGTTCGTGCGCGAGTACATCCCCGCCTTGGCGCCGCGGGCCGCCGCCTCCGGAATCGGCTGGCCGCCGCCGGAGACCTGGAGCGCGTTCGCGATCACGACCTGCTGCGCCGGCCAGATCAGGAACCAGACGTTGAACCACATGATCGTGCCCATGATGCCGCCGGTCAGGATCTTGGTCATGTAGCCGTCGGTCAGCGGGATATCGAGGTGGCCTGCGCGGTAGAGCACGATGGTCCAGCCCGAGAGGAAGGTGAACATCGCGCCCCAGCGGAACCACCAGAGCGCGTTCGGCACGAGGCCGCGGGTCATGGCGCTCTTGGCGGTGCCGCCGAGCTCGCTGCCGAAGAACGGGGTCTGGATGAAGTTCAGGTAATAGAGGACGCCGATCCAGGTGATACCGGCCATTACGTGGAGCCAGCGGAGCAGGACTTCGATGCCATTTCCAGTCAAGATTTCCATGGTCGGATTCCTTTCGCGAAAGTGCGCCCATTCTATCCAGCCCGGAGATGGAATCTAGGGGCACGGCGCGATTCCCGAGGTCGTAAGTCACGATCGGAGTCGTCGTCTCGAGAGTGGGAATTCGCACCCGGTCGTGCGATCGTGGCGCGGCGATGGCGCGCGGATCGGAGTGCGATCCGGATCCGCGCGGTCGGTCGACGTCGATCGTCTATTCTCGCGCGTTCGCCGGATCAGCCCGTTCGTGCAGGACGGCGGGGCCGGCGGAGAAGAGCCTGCCGTGCGCCGCGGATCGGGCGAAGCCGCGCCGGACGAACGATGCAACCCGAGGCCCGGCGGCCCGAGCCGGCCGGGCCGGATCGAACGAGAGAGAGAATCGATGTCGCGTCGACGGATCCTGGTGACGAGCGCGCTGCCCTACGTCAACGCGGACGTGCACCTCGGGTACATGGTGGAGGCGATCCAGACCGATGTCTGGCGCCGATTCCAGCTGCTGCGCGGCCACGAGGTTCGTTATTTCTGCGGCGACGACACCCATGGCACCGCCACGATGTTGCGCGCCCAGAAAGAGGGCCGACCCCCCGAAGCCTTGATCGACGAGATGCAGCTCGCCCACGAGCGGGACCTGAACGGCTTCGGCGTCGTGCACGATCGCTTCAGCAACACGCATACGCCCGCGAACGAGGCTCTGGTCGGTGCTTTCTGGCGGAGTCTCCGCGAGGCCGGCTGCGTCCTCGAGCGCGACGTCACCCAGTATTTCGATCCGCAGGCCGGCATCTTCCTCGCCGATCGATTCGTCGTCGGCGGTTGCCCGCGCTGCAAATCGCCCAATCAATACGGCGACAACTGTGCGGTTTGTGGTGCGACCTACGAGCCGACGGACCTGATCGACCCGAAGAGCGCGATCACCGGCGCCGTCCCGGAGACCCGAAGCCATCGCCACCTCTTCGTGAACCTCGAGCCCTTCCATGCCTTCCTCGAGGAATGGACGCAGGCTCCCGGTCGGATGCCCTCCGAGACGGCGAACTGGCTGAAGGGGACCTTCCTCTCGGCGCCGCTGCGCGATTGGGACGTCTCGCGACCGGCGCCCTATTTCGGCTTCGAGATCCCGGATGCGCCGGGGAACTACTTCTACGTCTGGCTCGACGCACCGATCGGCTACATCGCGGCGACGAAGGAGTGGTGCGACGAGAAGGGCGAGTCCCTCTCGCGCTGGTGGAACGATCCGGCCTGCGAGATCCATCATTTCATCGGCAAGGACATCGCCTACTTCCACACGCTCTTCTGGCCCGCGATGCTGAAGACGGCGGGCTACCAGCTGCCGACCGCGGTCCACGTCCACGGCTTTCTCACCGTCAACGGCGAGAAGCTCTCGAAGCGCACCGGTACGGCGATCCTGGCCCGCACGTACCTCGACCACCTCTCACCCGAGTACCTCCGCTACTACTACGCGAGCAAGCTCTCGGCCCGGGTCGACGACATCGATCTCAACTTCGAGGAGTTCATCGCGAAGGTGAACGCGGATCTCGTCGGCAAGGTCGTGAACCTCGCGAGCCGGACGGCGCGCTTCGTGAAGGGGAGGACGCTGCCGGCGGTCTATCCCTCCGCCCGCGACGGCGGCCTGTTCGCGGCGGGTGCCGCCGCCGGCGCCGAGCTCGCCGAGGCCTACGAATCCCTCGATACCAGTCGCGCGATGCGCACGATCATGGCGCTCGCCGACCGCGCGAACGAGTTCGTCGAGGCGCAGGCGCCCTGGAACCTCAAGAAGGATCCCGCGAAGGACGGCGAGCTGCTCGACGTCTGCGCGATCGCGCTGAACCTCTTCCGGCAGATCACGATCTATCTCGCTCCGGTCCTGCCGCGCTTCGCGGAGGAGTCGGCGCGCCTGCTCTCGCTCGAAGGCGAGGCGCATTGGGACGATGCGGCGAAGCCGGTCGTCGGGAGGACGGTCGCGGAGTTCCGGTCCCTGATGGAGCGTGTCGATCCGGCGAAGGTCGAGGCGCTGCTCGCGGCGGCGCGCGCGATGTCGGAGGAAGCGACGGGCCCGGTCGCGGGCGCCGCGCAGTCGATCGGCGCCGGAGCGGCGACGGAGGCCACCGAGGGCGAGGCCTTCGCCGGCGAGCCGCTCGCCCCGGAATGCTCGATCGACGATTTCGCGAAGATCGATCTGCGGATCGCCCGCATCGTCTCGGCGAAGGCGGTCCCGAAGGCGGACAAGCTGCTCGAGCTCGAGGTCTCGCTCGGCGGCGACGAGCGGCGCACGATCTTCGCCGGCATCAAGGCCGCCTACGATCCCGAGACGCTGGTCGGGCGGCTCACGGTCGTCGTCGCGAATCTCGCGCCGCGCAAGATGAAGTTCGGCATGAGCGAGGGCATGGTGCTGGCGGCGGGCGCGGGCGGCAGTGATCTGTTCATCCTCTCGCCGGATTCGGGGGCGAAGCCGGGGCAGCGGGTGCGGTGATCCATTCCGAAGATCCGGCGATTCGGCCGGAAGCCGGGAGAGCTCGAATGTCGACAAAACTCGGACGCCGTGCGTTCCCAGTGCTCGGGATCCTGATGGCGACGTTCCCGTTCGTCGTTCTCCCCGCGATGGCTTCGACGTTGGCAAATGGCAGCTTCATCGTCGAAATCGACGATCGCAGCGGCTCGATCTCGAACGTTCACTACGCGGGGGTCGAGTTCTACCCGGAGGACAAGCGGATCTCCGACTACGCGATGGAGGTGGTCGCTCGCGGGAATCGGGCCGCACTTGTGCAAGGGGACGGGCTCTTCGTCAGTCAGGAACTGGTCGTACGAGCGGTCAACTCTTCGGGCGGAGTCGTGACCGTCTCGGGGGACTACCGGCCACCTTCGGGCGACCGGGTCAAATTCCGTCGGCGGTATTCGATCGATCCCGACACTTCGGTTTTGCGGGTGGATCTCGAATTTTTCAATCGATCCCAGCGGACGATCGACCTTCGCTTCGCGGAGGTATTCAACCCCGACTTTCGACACCCTCTGGCCCGCTGGAACGACTCGCGCAACGACATCGTCGAGATTCCGCGCGGCCTCCGCGGCGCGTATGCGTGGAGCCAGACGATCTATGGGGTGATGATGACGTCGCGAGACCCACGCGCCGCGCTCGGAGCGGGCGTGATTTCGAGAATCTCGCCCTTCGCCCCGATCGGTCTGCTCTCCTTCGCCGATCCGAATCTGAGCGTCGAGGATCGGAACCTGATCGTCGGCGGCGATGCCCGGCTCGTTCCCGGTGAATCGACGAGCTTCTCGTACTTCCAGTCCTACGCACCCAGCCACCTGCTCGCCGGATATGCGCTCGCGAATGCGATCTTCGGTCCGTGTCACGTGGTGGACGCAGTCGACGACACGTTCGTCGTCGTCGAGCAACCGGCGTCGCGCCCCGTCCTGCTGCCCGTCCTCGCCAACGAGGAATGCGCCAACGATCATCCACTCACCCTCGTCGCTGGCGCCGGGCTCATGCTTCCGGATCGAGGCGGATTCGCCTTCACGCCGGACGGAGTTCATGTCGCCTACTACTACCCGGACGGCTTCCTCGGGACGGAGACGTTTCGCTACGCGGTCCGCGATGCGCGCAGGGCGACGTCCAACGGGATTCCGATCGCCGCCGACGAGGATACGGCGATGGTCACGGTGTCGGTCGTGGCCGACGAGCAGCCCGTCGCGCGACCCGACCGGGCTTCGATCCGGGGTTGGCACCCGATCTCGATCGACGTCCTGCGAAACGACGATCTGGGAAACACCCCGGTTCGGGTCGCCACCTCGAGACTTCCCCAACTGGGTCGTGCGATCGTGATCGACGAGACGACGATTCGCTACGAACCGAGGGACGCCCTCGTGCGCGAGGATTCCTTCACCTACCGGATGCTCGACGTCGACGGAGATTTCGCCGAAGCCGAGGTGCGGCTAGAGCGCGGCTTCGATCCGCTCGCCCTGCCGATGTCCTTCGGCGGAGTCGGAACGCAACCGAGAAGCGTCGTGATCTGGTCCGTGCCCTCCCGATTCGATGCCGTCGGCCTGATCGATCCGGAATCCATCCGGATCGGCTCCGCCCGAGTGCTCGGGCGTGTCGAGCTGGAGGAGCCGAATCCGAACGAGATGGCCGACGAGCGCATCGGTTTTCGGTTCTTGATCGAGGACACCGGGCTTCCCTGCGACGCGACGAGCGCGCGCCTCGAGGGCATGACGTTCGACGGGCAGCCCATCTCGGGCTTCGCGCCGATCCAACCGAGGGGCTGCTGATCCAGCCGCGCCCGTTCGAATGAGGAATCCATGAACATCGGAATGACCCTTCCCCTGATGGAGCCCGGCATCGACGGCGACGGGCTCGAGCGCTGGGCCCGCGCGATCGAGGCCGGGCCGTTCTCGTCGCTCTGCTTCGGCGAGCGGATGGCGTTCGACAATCCCGAGGTGATCGCGCTCGCCGGGGCCTGCGCAGCGTGGACATCGCGCGTGCGGCTCGTGACGACGGTGATCGTCGCGCAGCTCCACGATCCCGTCGTGCTCGCGAAGAGCCTCGCGACGGTCGACCAGCTCTCGCGCGGTCGCCTCACGGCCGGGCTCGGTGTCGGCGGGCGCGTCGAGGACTACGTCGCGGCGGGTGTCGATCCGAAGACGCGCACCCATCGCGATCTCGCGCGGCGCGTCGACGTCATGAAGCGGGTCTGGGCCGGGGAGAAGGTCGTCGACACGATCCTGCCCGTCGGGCCGCCGCCGGTCCAGGCGGGCGGGCCCGAGCTGCTGATCGGGGCACAGGGCCCGAAGGCCGTCCGGGCCGCGGCGCCCTGGGCCGATGGCATCGCGGGATTCAGCTTCGACCTCGATCTGAAGGAAGCCGAGCGCAGCTTCGACGAGGTCCGGACCGTCTGGCGTGAGGCCGGACGTCCGGCGCCGCGCATCACGACCGCCTTCTGGTTCGCGCTCGGCGAAAAGCCCGGCAGCGGAGCCGGAGCGCGAGCCCAGGTCGCGCGCCATCTGCGCCACTACTTCAATTGGATCCCGTCGCAGGCGCTCGAAGCGATGCTGCCCGTCACGGGTTTCGCCGGGACGGAGGACGAGCTCTTCGGCGTGCTCGGGCGCTTCGCGGATCTCGGAGTCGACGAGGTCCAGCTGATTCCGACGAGCGACGATCTCGCGCAGCTCGACCGGGTCGCGCAGCGGATCGGCTGAACGGTCGAGCGCAGCCCCGGCGCTTCGTGATCGATCGCAGCGCTCGCGCCGGGGCGGTCGATCACGAAGGCGCATGCGGGTCGCGACCGCGCTGTACCGGCGGTCGACGCCGCTTGCCCGTCGCGACCGCGCTTCCTACCGTGCCCGCCATGCCGCGAGGGGGGATGCGCATGCAGGGATCCGTGGGTCGATTCGGTCGAGGCATTCTTCGCGGGCTCCGGATCGCCTCGCGGCCGTCGCGATTGCCGGGATCGCTGCGGAGGCGTCGGAGCGTCGTGCCGTTCGCCGCCGCACTCTGCATGGCGCTCTGCGGGATGCAGATGACGCTGACGCCGCGCGGTGCCCGGGCCGCCGAGCCCGCGCCCGCGGCGCCGTCGGCGCCGGCTCGGCCGAACATCCTGCTCGTGCTCGTCGACGACATGGGCTTCTCGGATCTCGGCGCCTTCGGCAGCGAGATCGAGACGCCGAATCTCGACGCCCTCGCGCATTCCGGCCTTCGTTTCACGCAATTCCATACGACGCCGGTCTGCGCCCCCACGCGAGCCGAGCTGATGACGGGCGTCGATCATCACCGGACGGGGATCGGCAACTTTCCCGAGCTCCGCCAGGACAACCAGAAGGACGCGCCGGGCTACGAGGGCTACCTGATCGAGGGGGTCGCGACGATCGCCGAGCGCTTGAAGGAGGCCGGCTACGCGACCTTCATGTCGGGCAAATGGCATCTCGGCTACGACCCGCGCGCGAACCCGGCCGCGCGTGGATTCGACCGCTCGTTCGTGCTGCTCGGCGGCGGCCACAATCATTTCGGGAAGGATCCGAACTACAGCGCCGTGATTCCGAATGCAGGCACGGTCTACACCGAGAACGGCGAACGCGTCCCGACCCCACAACCCTTCTATTCGACGGACTATTTCACCGAGCGCGCGATCGATTTCCTGCCGGAGAAGAGCGGTGGCCAGCCGTTCTTCGGGTATCTCGCCTTCACCGCGCCCCATTACCCGCTGCACGCGCCGGCCGAGGACATCGCGCGCCATGCGGGGCGATACGATGCCGGCTACGAGGTCCTGCGGCGTGAGCGGCTCGCGCGGATGGAGGCGATGGGGCTCCACGCGGAGGGCGCCGAGCCCCATCCGCCGAGCGAGCCCGTCCCCTGGGACTCGCTGCCGCCGGAGCGCAAGCGGATCGAAGCGCGCTTGATGGAGACCCATGCCGCGATGGTCGATCGGATCGACCAGAACATCGGCCGACTGCTCGCCGCGCTCGACGCGCGCGGCCTGCGGGAGAACACGATCATCCTGTTCTTTTCCGACAACGGCGCGGAGGGCCACCAGCTCGACCGCTCGGTGATCGCCGCCGAGCAGGGCAAGCGCCTGCTCGCGAGCGGCGACAACCGGCTCGAGTCGATCGGTTCGGCGAGCTCCTACATCTGGTACGGGCCGAACTGGGCCGAGGCGGCGACGGCACCGTCCCGCCTCTACAAATCCTTTCCGACCGAGGGCGGGACGCGGGTTCCCGCGTTTCTCTGGAATCCGGGCCGGGTGCGGAGCGGGATCTCCGGGCAGTACGTCTCGGTGCGCGACGTCTTGCCGACCCTGCTCGACTACGCCGGGGTTCCGGTCGAGCGGCAGGTCGGGGGCAGGGCGGTGCTCGCTCCGGAGGGAAGCTCGATCCGCCCGTGGGTCGAGGACGCGGCGCGTGAGCCCGGAATCGAAGGGATCGTCGCGAACGGCGAGATGTTCGGCCGGCTGTACGCCCAGCGGGGCCGGATGAAGGCCGTGTTGATCCCGCCGCCGACCGGCCCCGGAGTCTGGCAGCTCTACGACGTCGTCGCGGATCCGGGCGAGGTGCACGATCTCGCTGGAGCGCAGCCCGAGACGCTGGCCGCGCTCGAGGCGCAGTGGCGGCGTTATGCCAGCGAGAAGGGCGTCGTGCGGCCGACGATCCCCGGGAACTGAGCCTCGGCGCGCAGCTCGCTCGGGATCCGGATCATTGAACGCGCGCGGGAGCGCCCGCATCCGGAGCGCGGAAGCGAGACGACGAAGAGGGGGCGCCATGACGGACTGCGACCGGTTGCTGCTCCACCTCGCCGGCGTCGCGTGTGCCGTCGCGCTCGGCTGCGGTGCGCCCGAGGCCGGCTTCCGCGACGGATCGCCGCGCGACGCGCTCCCGGAACACATCCGCCCGCTCTCGGACCTCGGGGCCGTCGCGAGGCCCGCCTGGTCGGCCGACGGAACGCGCTTTCTCTATCTGGACGCGCTCGTCGGCGACGTCTTCGAGTACGAGGTCGCCTCCCGGAGCGCACGTCCGCTGACGCGCCATTTCCCACACCACGGATTCACGCGCGCCTACTACCTGGCGAACGGCGACTACCTGCTCTGCGGTCCGACGAGCGTCGACCCCGCCGATCCCGAACGCGGGCGCTGGCGGGCCGATTTCTGGCTGCTCGACGGGTCGCTCGACCGCGCGGCGCGCCCGTTCGGCGAGCGCTGCTTCGAGGGCGCTGCGGTCGCGCGCCGGTCGATGCGGATCGCGTGGGTGCGGACGGAAGTGCCCGATCGCATCGTGCGTGCGCGCTCCGAGCTCTGGACGGGCATCGTCGATCCGACGGGCGACGTCCCGCGGATCGTCGACGAGCGCAAGCTCGCGGATCGCAGCGATTTCTTCCTCGGGCTCGCGATGCTCGAGCCCCAGGATTTCCGGCCGCCCGACGAGCGCGAGCTGCTCTTCACGGCCTACGCCCATCGCGGCGGCGAGGCGATGGGCATCGATCTCGAGACCGGAGAGATCGTGAACTACTCCCAGAGCCCCTGGTACGAGGAGATGGAGGGCGTCACGCCGGACGGCCGCTTCGCCCTCGTCGAGCGCGAGTTCACGCTCCGCCTGCGGCCCTCGGGCGCGATCGATCTCTGGCTGCTCCGCCTCGACGGCAGCGGCGAGTTCACGCGCATGACGCGCTTCAGCGAGTACCGCGGGTTCGGCGCCAACAACCCCGTCGTGCATCCGGATTGCCGAACGATGCTGCACGCCCTGCGCGAGACCGGCGGCGAGGAGGGCAACAGCGCGGGCCTCTTCGTCTACGACCTGGCCGCCTCGCCCGATTCGCCGCCGGACCTGTGCGCACCGCCCTTCACCGCGCCGGCTGCGCCGGACGCCCCGGCCCCGGCCCCGGCCGCGCTCGTCGCGCCGGCGTCGCCGGAGGCGGCTGCTACGGCGGAAGCCGCGGGGCCGCCACTCGCAGGCGAGATCCGCTAATCCTCTCCTCCCGGTCCAGCGGGCAGCCCCGACGGTCCGACCTGTTTCCTACTTGTCTTCTTCCGTGCGAGCGAGGCCTGCGATGCTGACGAAATTCGACGATTACCCGATCCACCAGACGAGCGAGCCGATCGCCGTCGTCGCGACGACCGATCGCCACGCCTACGACCGCTACTGGTTCAACGGCTATCAGGACGACGGCGAGTTCTATTTCGGGATCGGCTGCGCGGTGTACCCGAATCTCGGGATCGTCGACTGCGGCCTCTCGATCGTCCACGAGGGGCGGCAGTATGCGTTCCACGGCTCGCGCCGGGCGGGGCCCGAGCGCAGCGAGATCCAGGTCGGGCCCTTCACGCTCGAGATCCTCGAGCCGATGAAGAGCCTGCGCGTCACGCTCGACGACAACGAGACGGGCATCTCCGCCAATCTGCTCTGGATTCCGCGCACCGCGAACTTCGCCGAGGGCCATCAGCGCTCCGTCCGCGATCCCCACGCCGGGTCCTTCACGCACATGGAGGCCACGCGCTTCAATCAATTCGGCCGCTGGCAGGGCGAGATCCGCCATCCCGGCGGTGGCGTTCGGATCGATCCTGCACGCGTGCTCGGGACGAAGGATCGCTCCTGGGGCATCCGGCCCGTCGGCGATCCCGCACCGCCCGGCGCGCCGCCCACGAAGATGCCCCAGGTCTTCTTCCTCTGGGCGCCCCTGCACTTCGAGACGCGCTGCACGCACGCGGGCATCTTCGAGAACGAGCACGGCATTCAATGGCATTGGGACGGCATGCTCATGCCGGCCTACGCCGATCCCAAGGAGCTGCCCGGCGTCGAGGATCCGCGCATGGAGCCGCTCGCCGCCGTCGATCACCGGCTCGAGTTCGTGCCGGGCACGCGCCGCGCGCGCCATGCCGTCATCGGGCTCGTCGATCTCGAAGGGCGACGGACGGAGATCGATCTCGAGCCGCTGCTGCTCTACCGCATGAAGGGCATCGGTTATTCGCATCCCGAATGGGGCCACGGGAAATGGAAGGGCGAGCTCGCGATCGGCGGCGAGTCCTGGAAGATCGAGGAAGCGGACGAGAAGGACCTCTCGAATCAGCACATCCAGCAGGTCGTGCGCGCGAAGGCGACCGGGCCGCACGGCGTCGAGCAGGGCGTCGGCGTGCTCGAGCAGATCCATCTCGGGCCGCACAAGCGCTACGGCTTCACCGACTTCATGGGACCGGCTTCCGGTCAGTAGAGCTCGCGGACGAAGATGAGGACGTCGCGGCCCTCGTAGACGCCGAAGGTCGCGCGCGCCTCGGGATCGTCGTCGAGCAGGCCGTCCTGGTTGCCGTCCGTCGGCCAGTCGGAGCGGAGCCAGGGCAGGTTGGCGCCGCTCGCGCCGAGGTCGACCCGCACGCCGACCTGTCCCGGGATCCGTGGCGCCGCGAAGACGAGCCCCGCGTCGCCCGCGAAGAGCGGCACGTGCGCGAGCGTCGGCGTCGCAGGCAGGGCCGCGGGCGAGGGCGCGAGCACGAGCGCCGAGGCCGGGATCGCGCTGCAGCTGTCCGCGTCGTCGTCGGCGAAGGCGGTGCCGTCGAAGCGCTGGACGCGCAGGCGCATCGCGAGAGGCGTCAGCTCCGATCCGAAGGCGTTGTCGAGGCGCAGGCGGCCGAGCTGGAAGCGCTTCGAGACGTCGAAGGGGATGCCCGTTCCGGTCGCGGTGCCGCCCACGCGGACGGGGTTCTCGGGCGGGGTGGTGTCGTCGGCGTCGCGGACTTCGAGCGAGAGCTCGAGCTCGGCGTCGAAGGGCGCGACCGGTGCGCCGCGCACGAGCGCGAGGCCCGCGCCCGTGGAGAAGCGGAGCGTCGCGCTGCCGTCTTCGTTCGAGACGATGAGAGGGTCGGCGCTGGGATCGGGCAGCCCCGTCTCGTCGACGTCCAGCCCGGCCGCGCGGTAGCGGCGCCCGGACAGCGTCTTGTTCGAGAGGCGGAGCCAATCGCCGACGTAGTTCGCCGTCGTCTCGCCGGCGCGGTTCACGGCCGTGACGAGCAGCTCGGTCTCGAAGCCCTTCGCATAACCGAAGGGCTGGCCGATCCAGGTGAAGGCGCCGACGGGACAGGCCGTCGCGAAGCGCGGCGCGTTCGCGGCCAGCGTGAAGTGGTGGGGCGCGAAGCGGCCCACGATTCCGGACTCGCTCCCGACGATGGGGCCCGCGCCGAGGAAATCGTCGTCGGCGACACTCGCCCGGAGGCGGATCGCGCCCACCTCGTCGAACGCGAAGGCCTTGCCGACGAAGCGGCCAGCGGGCTTGTCCGGCGAGAAGGCCGTGGCGTTTTCGATGACGCCTTCGTCCGTGGTTCCATTGCGTCCGCCGTCGGGTGCGACGAGGCCGGCCGAATCGAGCCGCAGGCCCTCGGGCGTCGATTCGCGGCCGAAGCTGGGCGTCCGGTCGCCTTCCGCGTCGATGGCTTCGACCGCGACGTAGAACGGGTCGCCGGCGCGCGTGAACAGCTTTCCGTCCGGGACCGCGCTCGCGGGATTGGCGTTGCCGTTCGCGTCGAGGATCTCGGCGATCCGGAGATCGGCGGGCAGCGAGACGAACGCGCCCGTCGCGCCGCGGACTTCCGGAGACGCGGCGGCATCCACGACCCCGAGCGACAGGCGGCCCGTGTCCTTGTACTGGACCGAGACGACGGCGCGGCCCTTCGCGAAGCGCACGATCTGCTTCGCCGCCGCCGCCTCGCTCCGCGCGATCGGCTGTTTGTCGACGAGGGGGACGAGCGGGGGCGTGCTCGGATCGAGGGCATCCATCCAGAAGAGGAGGACCTTGTCGCCGTCGTAGGCGTCGATGACGCCGCAGGAGACGCCGCCGGCACTCCCGCCGAGGGCGGTGAGGTGGAGCGGGAACCAGGCTCCGGCGGTCGTCGTGGTCAGGGGATCGTCGATCGTGGCGGGCGGGGGGCTTGGGACGGCGTTCGCGGTCAGGACCAGGCTCGCGGGCGCGAAGGAGAGCAGGCCTTCGCTGTCGTCGTCGCGGCCGGCGGCGTCGTAGACGTCGACGTCGATCGGGGAGGGGCCCGTCGAATAGGTGAGCGCGAAGACGGCCTCGCCCTGGTCCGCGGGATCGAAGGCATAGCGGGCGAGGCCGTCTCCGGCGGTGCCTTCGGCGAAGCGGCCCTGGCCGCGGACGAGCGACCAGCTACCCGTACGCGTCTGCGTGTCGAGGACGATCGTGCCGCCGTAGGTCGTGACCGTGTTGCCGAGCGGATCGAGGACGCGGACGCGGATGGACTCGGGCTGGCAATGCGCGGCGCTGCCGTCGTGTGTGAGAACGAAATGCACCGAGGCCGCGGCGCAGTCGTGGCGATCCTTCATGACCGCCGCGATCCGGCTCGCATCGAGCGCCGCCGGGTAGACGCGGACCTCGTCGAGATAGCCGAGGAATGAGGCATTTTTCGTCTCGGGTACGTTGCCGATCCCGAAATCGCGATCGTTCGCCACCAGCGTCGTCTCGGCGAACGAGGTGGTGGCGACGGCCTCTGCGTTCTGGAAGAGCGTGAGGCTCTTGCCGTCGAAGCGCAGCGCGACGTGGGACCAGGTCTTGAGGGGCGGCAGGGCCGCCTTGATCGCGTAGGTGCCCGCGCGCGTCACGGCGCGGCCGATCAGCGCGCCGTCCCAGGCGAAGAGGCTCATCTGGGACCGGCCGCTGTTCGAGGCATCGGTATTGGTTCCGACCACGTGGCGAATGCCTGTGCTCGTATGCGGCTGGATCCAGGCGGTGTAGGTCGCGGTGCTCGTCTGATCGATGCCCGAGCCCGTGCCGAGGTAGACGCCGTCGCCATCGCCGTCGAAGCTGCCGTGGCGGCAGGTGCCGGGATCGCCGTCGAGGGCGGGGTCGAGGAAGGCAGTCGTCGCATGCCCGGTGGCGGTGGCGTGGCGCTCGCCGCCCGAGGCGTCCACGACCTCGTTCGCGATCCCCGACCAGCGGGCTTCGTCGAAGCGCCAGTCGCCGACGGGGGATTCGCTCGTGAGGCAGACGCTGTCGACGTGCCAGAAATCCCAATCGGGCCCGCTGCCGCCCGTCATGCCGAAGCGGATCCGGAAACCCGGATGCCGGGCGGCGCCGCTGAGGCGGAGGCTCGGCTCCAGGACCTCGCCTGGGAGGCCATCGCCGGCCCAGGTCCCGATGCGATTCCAGCGCCCCGCGGCGTCGAGATAATCGACGTAGAAGTTTTCGCCGCGATCCGGATCTTCGCTGAAGGCGTCGGAGCCGCGCCGCAGCCAGAACGCGAGGGTCGCATCGCGCACGCTGCCGAGATCGACGACCTGGGACGTGACCGTGACGGTGCCGGCCTGCAGGGCGAGGGATTGGGTGGGGGTGTTGACGGCCTGGCCCGTCGTTCCCGCACTGCCGGATCCGGCCGCCACGGTCCAGCCGGTGAGGCCGCCGCTGAACTCTTCGCAGCGGCCCAGCGCCAGCCCGTTCGAGGGGATCGCCTCGCTGACGACGACGTCGTCGATATGCCAGTAGTCCCAGCCGATGCCGCCGTTGTCCGGCGGGCCGCCACTGCCGCGCAGCAGGCGGAAGCGCAGGCGGAAGCCCGCGTGGAGGGCGCCGCCACCGAGGGTCTGATCGAGGGAGAGGATCGCGCCGGCGGTTCCGGAGCCAGGCCAGCTTCCGAGTGATTGCCAGACTCCGGACGCATCGAGATAGTCGACGCGCAGATCCTCGCCGGAGTCGGGCTGCTCGCTGAAGCGGTCCGAGCCGCGGCGGATCCAGGCCTGGATCCGGAGGGCGGGGACGCGGGCATCGATGGGGATCGAGGTCGTTGCGACCGTCGTGCCGCGGACGTAGAGCGAGCGCGAGCTCGACGAGGCGGTCATCGTGTTGATGCCCGAGAGCGCCGTGCTCGTCGTCGTCCACTGGCCGAATCCGGATTCGAACCGGTCGGAGAAGAGCACCTGGCCCGGAGCGGCCGCCGCGGGCGGTGCCGGGCCCAGCACGGCGAGCGCGGCGAGGAGGGCGAGCACGGCGTGCACGGCGGCGATGGGCCGGTCGACCCGGCCATGGGCTCCTGTCGGGCGAAGGGACATCGGGGCTCTCGCGGTCGTGCGCGCGCATCGACGCAGCGCTTCGGCGTCTTCGACCCCGAAAGACACCGACTTGAAGCGGCGGCCTGCGCGTCG
The DNA here is from genome assembly GCA_041389425.1 of Myxococcota bacterium. Taxonomy (GTDB): domain Bacteria; phylum Myxococcota_A; class UBA9160; order UBA9160; family UBA4427; genus UBA4427. Next base: position 376,011 of record JAWKRX010000001.1, on the reverse strand, counting down.
CCCGGGAATCGTGGCCACCGGCTTCTTTGGCCGCGCCGTTGGCCGCGGCCCCGGCCGATCGCCTGAATCCGCTTCGGGTCTTCCGCCGAGCGGGCGCTTGGGCGGGACCCGCCGCGGCTCTAGACTCGAACCCCGGAGCGCGCCTGGTGGCGCGCGACGGATGCGCGCAGGCAAGCCGACGAGGTATCCCGATGGCCCAGATCTCCATGAAGCGGACGCATGCCCTCGGCGCCGAGCAGGCGCGGGGGCAGATCGAGCAGCTCGCCGATCGGATGGCCGAGCGGCTCGGCGGGGTCTGGCGCTGGCAGGGCGAGCGCGCGGTCTGCGAGGCGCGCGGGGCGCGGGCCAGCGTCTTCTACGACGCGACGACGGTCTCGATCGAGGTGGATCTGCCGTTCGTGATGCGGCCGATGCGCGGGCTGCTCGAGGCGAAGCTCGAAGAGTATTTCCAGCGCTATTTCACCTGACGCATTTCATCCGGCGCCGCGAGCGCCGCACCGCCTCAGACGTACTTCGCATAACGCCCCTCGCCCCGGGCGAAGATCACGAAGCCCGCGATCAGCGCGGCGGCGGCGAAGAGGGCGACCGTCCCGAGGTCGTCGGCGCGCGGCGCTTCGTGCCAGATCAGTGCGCTGCGGAAGGCGCCCAGCAGCCCGGCGATCGGGTTCAGCATGTAGTAGTCGAGAAGTCCGGGCGGAATGATGCCCGTATGGCCGTGCTCGCTGCGCGCGAAATAGAAGATCGGCGAGAGCAGGACCCAGAGGCGCAGCCCCGCGCCGACGACGTTCGCCGTATCGCCGAAGAAGAGCCCGAGGCGGGCGACGAGAAAGCTGATGCCGAGGGTCATCGCGAAGGCGAGTGAGAGCAGCGCCGGCAGCCAGAGCAGCTCGCCCGAGAATCGCAGCCCGAGCAGGCCCGCCGCGACCGCCACGACCACGAGCCCCCAGAGCAGGTCGTAGAGCCGGGCGAGGCAGATCGAGATCGGGATCACCGCCTTCGGAAAATCCGCCGCCAGCACGAGGCCGCGCTGGCTGCGCAGGCAGCCCGTCGCCTGGCCGATCGACTCCGAGACGAAGCGCCAGACGACGATCCCGAGAAAGAGATGAAGCACGAAGGTCCGCGGCGAGCTCCCGGCCTGGCGGAATCCGATCCCGAAGACCAGGTAGTAGACGGCGAGGCTGGCGAGCGGATCGAGCAGGCTCCAGAGGTGACCGAGGAGCTTGTCGCGATGGCCCGCGGCGAGCTGGGAGCGGGTCAGCAGCCGGATCGTCTCGCCCCGGGCGAGCACGCGCTGCAGCACGGCCCATGCGCTCGGCACGGCGGGCGGCGGCGCGGGGGGGCGGGTCGAGGGCACGTCGGGCATGGCGTCCGGCGCAGTCTATGAGATCGCCGGGGTGCTCGAAACCGCCGGGCGCCGCGGGCCTCCGGCTCCGGCGTATTGCGCGAGTCCTTCCCGCCAGCGCGGATCGGAGCCGCTCGGGAGTCCGGGGCCGGCTTCGTTACCCTGCCGCCGCATGATCCATTCGAACGCCGCAAGGGAGCCGACCGAGCCGCAGCCGGCGGCGCCGGATCGCGTGCTGATCGAGGCCGAGCGGATCGGCGTTCGCTACGTCGTGCGGCATCAGCGCGCGAACGCGACGCTGCGCGCAGCGCTCGTCGAGACCTTCGATCCGCGCCGCTGGCGCCGCGCTGCACGGGCGCGGCGCGGGCAGGCGCATTGGGCGCTGCGTGAAGTCTCGTTCCGACTGGCACGCGGCGAGGTCGTCGGCGTCGTCGGCCGCAACGGCGCCGGCAAGACGACCCTGCTCCAGACCCTCGCCGGCGTCTTCCTCCCCGACGAGGGGCGGCTCGTCCGGCGGGGCAGCGTCTCGTGTCTGCTCTCGCTCGGCGCCGGCTTCAACGGCAATCTCTCCGGTCGCGAGAACGTCTTCCTGAACGGCGCCGTGCTCGGGATCGGCCGCGCGCGCATCGCCGCGAAGATCGAAGAGGTGATCGCGTTCAGCGATCTCGCGGAGTTCATCGACGCGCCGGTGCGGACCTACTCGGCGGGCATGCGCGCGCGACTCGGATTCTCGGTCGCGCTGCTCGTGGATCCCGAGGTCGTGATCCTCGACGAGATCCTGCGTGTCGGCGACGCCGCGTTTCGCGAGAAGGCGGGCTCGATCCTCGAGCGCTTCCGGACGGCCGGCAAGTCGATCGTCCTCGCGAGCCACAGCATGGAGATCCTCCAGCGCCACTGCGATCGGGTCCTCTGGCTCGATCGGGGCCGGATCCGCGCCGAGGGTCCCCCCGACGCGATCATCTCGGACTACGTCGCGGATGCCCGCAGTGAACAGGATCGACTGGGGGCCGCTGGCTGATCGCTTCGATCCCACCGGCCAGGCAGCAGCGGTCTTGCCGCGCCGCGCCGAGGCCAGCGACGCCGCACCCGGCTCGGGCCGGCCGGGCCGGCCCGGTCGACAGGCTCGGAAGGTGGAGCCGAACGGCCATTGGGATATCGTTGGCCGGCTTCATCCAGCGCAGCGATCCGAGTCGGGAGAACGATGAGCCAGCGGGCAGCGTACGGGGCGGGCATCGTCCATTTCGGCAGCGACCCAGGGCTCGCGGCCTGCCTCGCCTCGCTGCGGGCCCAGACGGCGCCCCCGGCTGCCCTCGTCGTGATCGACCACGATCCACTGGACCCGGCTGATGCGGGCCGGGCCGCACTGAGAGCGGCCCACCCGGAAGTCGAGTGGATCCATGCCCCGAACGGCGGCTACGCCGGCGGGGCGAACCGCGCCATCGCGCATCTGCAGGCTCGGGCGCCCGAGATCGAGTTCCTGCTGGTCCTGAATCCCGACGTCGCGCTCGAGCCGACGTTCGCCGCGACCCTCCTCGACGCCCTCGAGCCCCGTCCCGAGGTCGCGCTCGCCTCGGGCAAGCTGCTGCGCCCGGGCGGCGAGCAGATCGACAGTGCCGGGATCGAGCGGCGGCGCAGCCGGCGCTATCGCGACCGGGGCAGCGAAGCGCCCGACGACGGCCGCCACGACGCCGTCGAGTCGGTCTTCGCGCTCTCCGGGGCCGCGCTCTTCCTGCGCCGGTCGGCGCTCGCGAGCCTCTGCATCGAGGGAGAGCTCTTCGACGAGGATTTCTTCGCCTACCACGAGGACACCGACCTCGCGTGGCGCGCCGCGCAGCTCGGCTGGGATCGGCTCTACGTCCCGGCGGCGCGGGCGATCCACGTCCGCGGCTGGCGACGCGGCGAGCGGCGAGGGCGCTCCGAAGCGATTCGCCGGCATTCGTTCAAGAACCGATACCTCGAGCTCGTCAAGAACGAACGGCCGCTCGCCCTGCTGCGGGATCTGCCCTTCATCCTGCCGGTCGAGATCGCGCGGCTCGCCTTCGCGCTCTTCTTCGAGCCGCGCCTGCTCGGCGCCTATCGGGAGGCGCTCCGGCTCGCGCCGCGCGCCTACCGCAAGCGCCGCGCGCTCCAGCGCCAATGCGTCCGGGGCGTGGCCGCGCCCGGCGGCGCGCCGGCGATCCAGGCGGGCGTTCGCCTCGCGGAAGGGGGCTGAAGCGTTGGACGAGCGCCGGCCGCGACTGGACGAACAGCCGCCGATGATCCGGATGCGGGTCGACCCGGAGGAGACGCTCCCGGTCGCGCTCCCGTCCGGAGCCGCCGCGCCGACGGTCGACATCGTGATCCCGGTCCACAACGAGTGGCACGTCCTGCGGCCCTGTCTCGAATCGGTCGAAGCGTTCACGCCCTATCCGAAGGCGCGGGTCGTGATTCTCGACGACGGCAGCGACGCCTTCGTGAAGGCGCGCATCGAGCAGTGGGCGGCCGGGCCGCGCCGCCTGCCGGTCGAGGTCAAGCGCAACGAGACGGCGCTCGGCTTCGTCCAGAACGCCAATCGCGGCTTCCGGGAGACGAGCGGCGCGTTCGTCGCGCTCCTCAACAGCGATACGGTCGTGACGCCGGCCTGGCTCGAGCGGCTCGTGTACGCGATCGAGAGCGATGCGCGGATCGCCTGCGTGATGCCGATGAGCAACCAGTGCTCGTTCCACTCCCTCGCGATCCCGATGGGCTGGAACATCTTCCAGTACTCGGCCGATCTCGGGCGGCGCATGCGGCGCACCTGCTTCGACGCGGTGACCGTCGGCGGCTTCTGTCTGCTGATGCGCCGCGCCGCCCTCGACGACGTCGGGCTCTACGACGAGATCTACGGCCGCGGCTACGGCGAGGAGAGCGATTGGTGCATGCGGGCGCGCCGGCGCGGCTGGAAGGTCGTTGGCGCAGAGGACGTCTTCGTCTACCACCGCGGCAAGGTCTCCTTCAAATCGTTCAAGGACGAGACCTTCCGCGAGGGCAACTACCAGACCTTCATGTCGCGCTACGGCGAGGAATACTCGGCGGCGATCGCGCAGTACAAGCGCAAGGACGCGCTCTCGCAGGTCCGCAACGCCTACGTGCGGATGGAATCGCCTTCACCGCCCCCGGTCCTCTCGGCCTTCGTCGATCGCATGCGCCAGGGCGGGCCCGGGCATGCGGTGACCGAGGCGGGCCGCTACGTCCGGGACCACGGCGGCGCGAGCCAGATTCCGACCCTCGTGCGCGAGCGCGGCCTCATGCGCCCGCGCCACTCGCGCCATCCGATGCCGAAGGGCCGGCAGTCGCCGCGCCGGCCGCGGCTGACCTACGTGCTCGAGAAATTCGCGATCGCGGGGGGCGTGCTCTCGATCGTGCAGCTCGTGAACCGGCTCCAGCTGCTCGGCTGGGACGCCAAGATCGCCACTCATCACGACCACGATCAATCGAATCTCGACGCCTACATGCTCTACCACCACCCCTACGTCTTCCCGACGCTGGACGCGCTGGTGGATCACTTCCCCGAGAGCGACGTCGTCGTGGCCTCGCTCTGGTCGACCGCGGCGACGGTCGATCGGATCGTGAAGCGCATGCCCGGGGCGGTGCCCTGGTATTTCATCCAGGACGACGAGCGGAACTTCTTCCACGAGATCGACGCCGCCGGCCGCCAGCGCGTCGTCGACAGCTGGGGCCTGATCCCGAACCGGATCGTGAAGACCCACTGGCTGCGCGACCAGATCGCGGAGTTCGGCCACGATGCCCACATCGTGCCGGTCGGCTTCGATCAGGACTCGTTCTACTGCCATGCCGATCCGGCGGCCCGCCCGCTTCGCATCCTCGCCATGATGCGTCCCCGGACGCCGCGGCGCGGCTTCGAGCGGACCGCACGGACCATGGCCAAGGTCAAGGCTGCGCGGCCGGAGGTCGAGATCGCCTTCTTCGGCTGCGACAACCTCGCCGACTACCGGCTGCCCTTCGAGCACACGGATCTCGGCGAAATCCCGAACGAACGGCTCCGCGCGGTCTACAACTCGGCGTCGATCGTGCTCGATCTCTCCGACTATCAGGCCCTCGGCCGCATCGGCCTCGAGGGCATGGCCTGCGGCGCCGCGACGGTGCTCACGAAATTCGGCGGCATCGCGGAGTACATCCGCGACGGCGAGAACACCCTCGCGGTCGATCCCGACGACGAATCCGCCATCGTCGCGGCGGTGCTCCGGCTGGTGGACGATCCGGCGCTGCGGGCCCGCCTCGTCGCCGAGGGGATCCGGACCGTCGAGGACTTCTCCTGCGACGTCGAAGCCCGCACCACCAGCCGGCTCTTCGCGGCGAGCCTCGGCTGGGAGGACGGTCTGCCCGCGGCCTACGCGCTGCGCGACGACGAGCGCTACGACGCAGTTTCGGCAATCGGAAATCCGGACGAAGGCGAAGCGGAGCGAAAGGGCCGTGGCGTCCGCGGGCTGCGGGCGGGCTCGCGATGAGGAGAGAGCAGGGATGACGCTGCTGGGATCCATTGGCGAGAGAGTCGGGCGGCTGCTCGGGCGGCCGCGCCAGATCGGCGAGGAAGAGTTCAAGACCTGGCGTCGCGAATCCTTCGACCCCGTGACCCGCAGTGGCGCCTGCTATGTCCCGATGCCGGGCTACGAGAGCACCGTCCACTATCAGGACAAACAGAACCTGCACCATCTCGGCCGCTACGAATGGGCCGTGCGCGTGCTGGGCGGGCTCGAATCCCGCGAGCGCGTGCTCGACTGCGCCTGCGGCGTCGGCTACGGCAGTCGCAAGCTCGCCGAGGTCTTCGGCCGCGTCGACGCCGTCGACGTCTTCGAGGAGGCCATCGCGATGGCCCGCGAGCGCTACGACGATCCGCGGATCGATTGGCATTGCCTCGACGCGGCGCGGCTCTCCGACGTGTTCAAGGAAGCGAGCTTCGACGCGATCGTCAGCTTCCAGACGATCGAGTCGATCGAGGACGACGCGCAGTTTCTCGACGATCTCCGCGCGCTCCTCAAGCCGGGGGGCGTTCTGTTGATCGATACGCCGCTGCGCAAGTTTCGCGTGGATCAGCCCGAGAATCGCCATCACAAACGCTATTACGCCGTCGACGACTGGCTCGATCTCCTGAAGCGCCGCTTCGAGATCCGGACGTTCTCCGACCTGCCGGAGGCAGAGTTCCTGAGGGCCCGGATGCTGCCGAGCCAGGGTTCCGTCGTGCACTGCACCCGTCCCCTCGGCGAGTGGTGAGCCGGCCGGCCGACCGATCGAGCCCGATGCGCATCGCCCATTTCGGCACCTTCGACGTCGAGAACTACGGCGATCTGCTCTTTCCCCTCGTGCTCGAGCGCCGGCTCGCGCATCTCGGGGCGGAGATCGTGCATGTGTCGCCGGTGGGGGGGGCGGCCGTCCTCCCCGATGCGCGGCCGAGTCTGGCGTCGAAGGAAGCGTTCGAATCGCAGTTCGATGCCGTGATGGTCGGCGGAGGCAACATCCTCCATGCCCGCGAGACGTCGCTTCCCGCGTATGGGAAGAGTCCCGAGCGGGCGCGCCTCGCGTACGCGGAGCTCTGGCTCGGCGCGAGTGCGCTCGCAGCCCGACTCGAGGTTCCGCTCGTCTGGAACGCGCCGGGCGTGCCGGCTGCCTTCGGTCCGGCCACGGCGCCGTTCGTCGCGTGGGCGGCGGCGAGCTGTGATCGGCTTGCCGTCCGGGATTCCGGGAGTGCGCATCGGCTGCGGAGCGCCGGGTACGCGGGGCCGATCGCGATCGTCCCGGATACCGCCATCGAAGTGGCGGCGCTCTGGCCCGCCGAGCAGCGGCGAGCGGCATTTCGCGACGCGTTCGCCGCGCGCAAGGTGGATGCGATTCCCGAGCGGACGGTCTTCATCCATCTGAATTCGCGCTATGCGACGGGCGAAGCGGGCGAGATCGCGGAGCGCGTCGCACGCATCGCGAGGCGGTTCGACGCGCTGCCGATCCTCGCTGCGCTGGGCGGATGCCACGGCGACGGCGAGCTCGCTCGTCGGGTCGGCGGCACGTTGCCGGGCCCGGTCCTCGTGCTCGACGAGCTGCGGAGCCTCTGCGAGGCCGCTGCCTGCATCGAGGCCTCGGTCGCCTACGTCGGCAGCTCGCTCCACGGGCTGATCACGGCGTGCGCTTTCGGCCGTCCTGCGATCCTCGTGGCTCGGGAGTCGAGCCGGGGCTCGGCCAAGTTCAGTGGATTCATCGCGCAGTGGACCCGCGCGCGGTGCGGCGGAACGCAGCCCGGACTGCACTGGGTGTCGAGCTGGGAGGAGGTCGAAGGGCGCATCGGGGACGATGGCGGGCTCGTCGCACCCGCGCGCGTGGATCGCGACGCCGTCGAATCCCTGCTGTTCGGAACGCCCCCGAGAGATCGTCTCGAGACGCATTGGCGGGCCGTGGAAGAGGCGATCGTTCGGCCTCGCTCCGAATGCCGGGCCCGCCGCTCGGGGAGCCGGCGCGTCCTCGATTTCCTGCGCGCGCGGGGCCCGGTCGGGCAGCCCCTGTTCGACGCGGTGCTGAGCGATCAGGCGCGCGCGCGGCGCTGAGGATCAACCCGGATTCGGTGCGGTCCGGAGCTGGATCGGCTGCAGGCAGACCACGGGGTTCATCCGGTTCAGGTAGCGTGGCTTGTCCGCGTTGATGACCTCGTCCCAGAAGGCCTGGTTCGGCAGGTTGCCTTCGCCCGTGTGGAGCACGGTCGCGAAGAATCGTTTGAGCAGGTTGTGGAGCGAATGGAAGCTGTACTCGATCTTGTGATGCTCCCAGCCGGGATTGAGCTTGTCCTGCGGCTTTCCACAGGGCGTCGACAAGAGCAGCATGCCGTCCGGCGTCAGGTTCTCGGCGATCTCGATCAACGCGATCTCGCGGTGGAGCAGGTGCTCGAGGGTGTCGAAGGAGACGATCGCGTCGAAACGGCCGAGCGGAGCGCCGTCGTTCGTCGTCCAGGTCACGAGGTTTCCGGCGCGGTAGCTGAGATTCGGCGCGGAATAATGTTTGCGCGCGTACTCGACTGCGCGCTCGTCGTAGTCCACACCGAGGACTTCGAGCGAGGGGTGGGCATCGGCGAGGAGCTTCGATCCGTATCCAGCACCGCAGGCGATGTCGAGCAGGCGGATCCGATTCTCGACGATGGGAAGCGCCCAGGTGTAGCGTCCGAGGTGATGGATGCCCTGCTTGTGTTCCTGGGCGACGTAGGCCCGGACGTCGAGTCCCCCCTTGGGTTGCCAGAACTCGACCGTCGTGGCCTGGTCCTTGCTCGCGTCGGGCGCAGGCACGCGCCCCGCTTCCGGATCTTCGGGTCGCATGCTCATCTCGAGGTGCCCCGTCGGGTCGGATGATTCTCGCTTCGGATTTCGAGCTCGCCCCGCGTGGTTCGATCGATGGCCTGCATGGCTGCACTATATCCCAGGGCGAGAGTGAGGAATGAGATTGGATGGCGGTCCAGACCGGCGAGAAATGCGAGACGTCCCGTCGAGAGTGGGAACCGGGGTCGCATCGGGCTCGTTTCTCCGACCTCGCTCTGGCGGGACTTGCCGCCCTCGCGATCGGATGGACCCACCGGAATCTCCTGCTGGAAACCGGACGCCTCGACTCCGTTCGCGAAGTCGTCGACGCCGCGATCTACGACCCCACCCTCGCGTCGCCCGCGCTCGGCCTGGCGGTCTTCGGCACTTTGATGCTGAAGCGGCGCGGCGCCCTCGTCGACGCCTTCCGGAGCGGCCGGCCTCTTCGACTCCTCGGAAGTGCCGTACTCGCGCTCGGGATCGGCCTGATCGGATGGTCGAATCAGATCGACGCGGATCAGCTGCGGATGCCGGCGCTGATCCTGCACCTCGCGGGCGCAGCGCTCCTGCTCGGGGGGGCGCGAATGCTTCGGACCGTCGCATTGCCGCTTCTGGCGCTGGCGCTCGCGGCTCCGCTCCCGGCGACGCTGGTCAATCAGGTCGTCTTCCCGCTGCAGCTCTGGACGGCCGCGCTCACCTCGCTCCTGCTGGATGGGATTGGCCAGGACCACACGTTCCTCGGGGATCTGATCGTCAAGGACGGTGTGACCTTCCAGGTCGTCGAGGGATGCAGCGGGCTCAAATCGACGCTGAGCCTCGGCCTGGCTGCGATCCTCTACGCCGATCTGACGGTCCGTCGAGGCGTTCAGAAGGCGCTCCTGCTCGCGATCGTGCCGGGGCTCGGACTCCTGCTGAATGTCGTCCGGGTGACCCTCCTCGTGCTCGGCGAGATTCCCGCGGAATCCATCGAGCATGCCGCCATCGGCATCGCGATGATCGTGGGGGGCGTCGTGGTGCTCGCGGTCCTCGAGGTCGTCCTGACGAAGACCGTGTTCCGCTCGGACGCACCGCTTCCGGGCGGGGACGTCGCAGCGAAAGCGGAATCCGGAATCACGGCGGCCCGGTCGCGTCGGATCCGGATCGTGGCCACGGCCGTGATCGTCGCGGCCTGCGGAGTCGCGGCCACGCCGCGAGGGAGCTGGCCCGCCCCGCGACCGGCGATCTCGATCGAGTCGCTGCCCGAATCGCTCGAAGGCTGGCGCGGGAGACCTCTGCGGGCCGACCGGGCCTTCCTGGGAAGCGTCTGGTTCCAGCATCGGATCTACCGTGTCTACGAACGCGAGGACGAGTCGATCCGGGTCTTCATCGGCCATGACGACCTCACACGGCCTGGTCGGAGTGGATACTCGCCGAAGACGGCGATCCCCGGCTCCGGCTGGCTCTCGATCCGCCGTACGGGGGACGACGAGAGCACGACCGGCAACGCGGACGCGCGACTGGGCGGGGGCGGGGCAATCGATCGCCTCATCGTCGACTATCCGCAGCGACGAACGCTGGTGATGCATTGGCGGATCGGATACGCCCCATGGGGCCTCGATCTCGTCGAACGCTGGTTTGGATGGCATCGACTCGCTCACGCCGGCCAGCGGATCTCGCCCCTCGTCGTGCGGATCGAATCCGACGTCCGGGGACCGGAAGGGGAAGCCCGTACCTGGATGATTCTGCGTCAATTTGCGGATCGGTTGGACGAGTGGTCGACAACCGGTGGGGCAGCGTGGAAAAACGCGCAATACTTGCGACGCACCAGGTCCGGGGAGGACCGGTGATTCAGCTTGGATGAATTCCTTCGGATTCAATCGAGCTGTCGTCTCGGGGGGTCGAGTCGAACCGATGACGACGAATGAGCCAATCGTCCGCCGATCAATCTGGAGATCTTCAATGCCTTTGAATCGCGCTCAGGTATTCGTTTCGGCCTTCGTGGTCACGACGTTGGCATTCGCCGCGGGGCTCGCAAATGCCGGCGGTGTCGTCGGACCGACGGAGACCGACACGATCGGTGTCTTCAACGCAACGACCCGTACTTTCTTCTTGCGAAACTCCAACGATGCCGGGATCGCGGACATCGTGGTCAGCTTCGGTCCGGCTGGATCGGTGCCGGCGGTCGGCGACTTCGATGGGAATGGAACGACGACGATCGGTGTCTACTCCGCGTCGCTCGGTGAGTTCTTCCTGAAGAACACGAATGCGCCCGGTGCGGCCGATACCCGCTTCCGCTTCGGCCCGACGAGCTCGACGTTGCCGTCGCTGATCGGCAACTGGGACGGCGTGTCCGGGGATACGATCGGTCTCTACAGCCCCGTCAATGGACGCTTCCTGCTGCGGAACTCGAACACGGCGGGCCTGCCCGACGTCGAGACCCCGTTCGGTCCGAAGAACGCGAGCCCGGCGCTGATCCCGCTGGTCGGCAACTGGTCCGGGGGCGATTCGATCGATGGCATCGGCCTCTACAATCCGGCGACCGGGCAGTTCCTGCTGAAGGACAATCCGGCGACCGGCGGCGCAGCCGACTTCGTGTTCACGTTCGGTGCGGGCGGTCAGGGATACCTGCCGGTGGTCGGCAACTGGGACGACGACGACACGGACAACGTCGGTCTCTACGATCCGGCAACCCGCACGTTCTTCCTCCGCACGGCGAACGCGGGCGGTCCGGCCGACATCGTGGTTCGCTACGGGCCGACCAATCTGACGCCGGTCGCGGGCGACTACGACGGGCTTTAAGCGACGGCAATGAATCGGGGCAGGCCGGTCGCCGTTGGATTCCGCAAGCGGAGCGCGACGGAAGCCGGTTTCGAGATCCCGATTCGAATCAGAAAGAGCCCTCCGGCCAGTCCACTCGTGGCGCCGGGGGGCTCTTTCGTTCGGTCCTTCGCATGACCGAACTCGACAGAGATCAGCCGGCCGCCCGATCCATGCGTCGCGGCTGAAGGGGAAAAGAGATGAACGCCGAACGAACCGAGCCGACCGAGCCGATGGCCAGCCTCGAGATCCGCAAGGGCGCCGACGCGGCCCTCGAAGTCGGCGGGATCCGTTTCGTCGCCTGCCGCCGCGAGGTCGACGTCATCGACGGCGGCGTCACGCTCTACGTCCAGAGCGCATTGCCCGGAGACGAGCGGGAGCTGCTGCGCTTCGATCTCTTTCGCGAGCGGCCGCATTATCACGCCCCCGCGACGAACGAGAAGGAAACGAAGATCGACGCCTCGGGCGCGGCGAGCGTCGATGAATGGGGCATCGAGAATCTGACCGCTCGCGCGGGCGAGCTCATCGCCGAGGGCGGCTTCGAAGACCTGCGATCCGCCCTCGACCTGGCGGCCATCCGCGCGGCGGCGCCCGCCCTCCGGCGACTGCTGGCCGGCCTGGCCGAGCCGACCGAGATCTCGCATTTCCCGATCCCGGCCGCGAAGCTCGCCGAAATCCGCGGCGAGGCGACGCGCTAGTCGGCGTCGTCGCTGGAGTCGAAGCCCGCGGCGGGCGATTCCGTGTCGATCGCGTCGAGCGGCTCCCCGCTCGTCTTCGGTTCACATCGGCGGTGCAGCTCCGCGATCTCCTCCTCGGAGAGATCGCGCCATTCGCCGACTTCGAGATCGTCGAGCGGGATGTGCATGATGCGAACGCGCCGAAGCCGGACCACGCGGTAGCCGAGCGCCTCGCACATCCGCCGGATCTGTCGGTTCAGCCCCTGGGTGAGCACGATTCGAAAGACTCGCGGCGAGATCTGCGTCGCGACGCACGGGCGCGTCCGCGTCTCGAGGATTTCGACCCCGGCCTGCATGGCCTCCAGGAACTCGGCGGTCAGCGTCCGGTCGACCGTGACGACGTATTCCTTCTCGTGGGCGAACTCGGCGCGCAGCACCCGATTCACGATGTCGCCGTCGTTCGTCAGGAGGATCAGGCCTTCCGAGTCCTTGTCGAGGCGGCCGATCGGGAAAATCCGCTCGGGATGGTCGACGTAGTCGACGATGTTGCCGGCGACGTGGCGCTCGGTCGTGCAGGTGACGCCGACGGGCTTGTGGAGCGCGATGTAGACCGGCGGCTTGCGGGCGCCAAGGGGTTTGCCGTCGACCATGACCGAGTCGCCGGCCGCCACCTTGCTCCCGAGCGTCGCCCGGATGCCGTTGATGGCGACGCGCCCCGCTTCGATCCAGGCGTCGGCTTCGCGTCGTGAGCAGGCGCCGGATTCGGCGATGAATTTGTTGATGCGCATGCCCGGTCTTGTAGCGCGCGGTCGAGCATCCCTCGACTGCTACGCTGCGTGCCCATGCCGCCCGCCCCCGCCTCTCGACCCGAAGCCGAATTCCCGACCCTGATCCTCCGCCCCCGCGACGCCCGCCGCGTCCAGGCCGGCCATCCCTGGGTCTTCGACGGCGCGATCGAATCCGAGTCCCCCTCGATCGAAGACGGCGCGATCGTCCGGGTCGAGGATGCTTCCCACCGCCTGATCGGCATCGGCCCCTACAACGGCAAGTCGCGCATCCGCGCCCGCATCCTCGCCCGCGAGCTCGTTCCGATCGACGCCGCCTTCTTCGAGCGCCGGATCCGCGCGGCGCTCTCCGTCCGCGAGCGCTTCATGCCGCAGGCGTCCTCGTATCGGCTGCTCAACTCGGAGAGCGATCTCGTCTCGGGCCTGATCGTCGATCGCTACGAGGACGTGCTGGTTCTGCAGATCGCCTCGCTCGGCCTCGAGCAGCGCAAATCGGCGATCGTCGCGGCGCTCGAGAAGGTCTGCGCGCCGCGTGCGATCCTCGAGCGCAGCGACGGTGCGTCGAGACGATTCGAGGGGCTCGAGGAGGCGAGAGGCCTGCTCTCGGGCGAGCTCGCACCGGGTGCGGGAGCCGGTGGCGCTTCGGCGCCGGTGGGGGTCGGCGAGGCCTCGGAGGCGCATCGTCTGGCCATCCGGCTGAACGGGCTGCACTTCGAGGTCGACCTCGCCGCGGGCCACAAGACGGGCCTCTACCTCGATCAGCAGGTCAACTACGAGGCGGTGGCCCGTTTCGCGAAGGGCGCGCGGGTCCTCGACTGTTTCAGCTTCCTCGGCGGATTCGGGCTGCACGCGGTGCGGGCCGGGGCACGGCACGTCGAGATGCTCGACCAGAGCGAAGAGGCCGTCGCGGCGTCGCTTCGCAATGCGGAGGCGAACGGCCTGGCCGCGCGCTGCGAGGCGCGGGTCGCCAACGTCTTCGACTGGCTGAAGACGCGCAGCAAGCAGGGCGGTCCCGGCGGCCGGGGCGAGTCGGGCGCCTACGATCTGATCGTCCTCGATCCGCCCTCGTTCACCCGCAGCCGCAGCGCCGTGCCCGACGCGCTCCGCGGCTACAAGGAGATCCATCTGCGCGCGCTCCGGCTGCTGGCGCCGGGCGGTGTGCTCGCGACGTTCTGCTGCTCGCATCACGTCGACGCCAAGACCTTCCAGGACGTGATCCAGGCGGCCGCGGTCGACGCGCGGGTCCTGCTGCGCCGGGTGGCGAGCTATTCGCAGTCGCCGGATCATCCGATCGTGCCGGCGATTCCGGAGACGGAATATCTGAAGGGCTACGCGTTCGAGCGGATCGACGAATCGGCCTGAGGCGCGCGGGCGGCCGGTCGCGGGAGCGATCCGGATCGCAGCGTGCGCGCCGGGCGACGAGGGGAGGGCGGAGCATGTCGAGACGGATCGCGGTCGTGGCCGGGCTGGCCCTGCTGCTGGCGGGGCTCTGGAGCTGTCGCGCGCCGATCGCGCTGCGCGTGATGGAGCGCGGGCTGGCGCGCACCATGGCGGCGGATCCGATCGGAGAGCTGCCCGACGGTCTGCACGTCCTGCTCTGCGGCGCGGGCGGGCCGCTGCCCGATCCGGTGCGCTCGGGGCCCTGCGTGGCGGTGATCGCGGGCGAGACGATGGTCGTCGTCGATGCGGGGACGGGCGGCGCGCGCAATCTCCAGCGCCTCGGCTTCGTCCCGGGCCGCGCCGCGGCGCTCTTCCTCACGCATTTCCACTCCGACCACATCGACGGCCTCGGCGAGCTCGCGCTGCTGCGCTGGACGGGCGGCGGACACACCGATCCGCTCCCGGTCCATGGCCCGGCCGGCGTCGAGGAGGTCATCGCGGGATTCACGCAGGCCTATCGCCAGGACGTCGGCTACCGGGTCGCGCATCACGGCGAGGCGACCGTGCCGCCCTCCGGCGCGGGTGCTCGCGCCGTCGCATTCCCGCTGCCCGCGGAGGGTGAGGCGCCGGTCGTCTTCGCGCAGGGCGAGCTCGAGGTCCGCGCGTTCGTCGTCGACCACGCCCCCGTCGAGCCGGCGGTCGGCTACCGCTTCGACTACCGCGGCCGCTCCGTCGTCGTCAGCGGGGATACCTCGAAATCCGCCAACCTCGAGGCCCGTGCCCGGGGCGCCGACCTGCTGGTCCACGAGGCGCTCTCGCCGGAGCTCGTCGCACGCATGAACGCCGCCGCAACGGCCGCGGGCCGCACGAACCTGGCGAAGATCACCGCCGACATCCCCGACTATCACACGAGCCCGGTCGAGGCCGGCGAGGTCGCCGCCGCGGCCGGCGTACAGCATCTGCTCTTCTACCACGTCGTCCCGCCGCTGCCGGTGCCCGGACTCGACGTCGTCTTCCTGAACGGCGTCTCGGACGTCTACGGCGGCGGCATCACCCTCGGCCGAGACGGTAGCTTCGTCTCGCTGCCGGCCGGGAGCGATGCGATCGAGGTTTCGAGGCGTTAAGCCTCGATCCGCATGCCCGCGTCGATCGAGCGGGCGAGCCGACCGTAGAGATGGATCTTGACGCTCTCGAGGATCGCGTAGCCGATCAGCGCGAAGATCGTCGAGGAGAGGGCCATCGCGAGACCGCCGAGCTGCAGCAGATCCTGGGAGGTCCGCACCGAGTAGAGCATCAGGGCGAGGCCGCAGACCGTCCCGATGAAGCCGATCGGCGGCAGCAGGTTCGAGTACATCGAGATGGGCTCCGCGAAGCTCGTCTCGTACTCGTCGACGACGAGCTGCTTGGCGGCGTCGCGCACGAAGGCGTCGGGCTCGGCCGAGGCGGCCGCGGCCGTCGCCTGGCGCACCTCGGCGATCAGGTCGGCGATGCGGCCGCCCACGCCGCCGTCGGCCGCGCGGGCCGGATCGGGCAGGCGGGTCGCGGCACGGGCGCGCCAGCAGAGCAGCGTGCCGTGCATCAGCGGCCACCAGACGGCGAGCAGCGAGAGGAGCGAGACGGCGAGGGTGACCTGCGCCGCGCCGCCGCTGATTTCGAGGAGTCCCGCAAAGAACGACGCATCCATCTTCAGATCTCTCCCGTCTGGCGGCGCAGGAGCGCGATGCCCTGCTCGAGGGTGACCGCTTCTCCGGTCGGATAGAGCACGAGCATGCTCGTCATCGAGGCGAAATCGCGTTCGAGGCGATCGATCGTCTGACGCACGGCCCGGCGATCGTCGAGCTCGTGCATCAGCACGCCCTTCGAGAGCAGCAGCTCGGCGCGGAAGGGGCGCAGCTCGGGGTGGAACTGCGAGTCCGGGGTCACGACGACGGTATCGACTCGGGTCTCGATGTACGGGCGCACGAAGCGCTCGAAGCGGTCGATGCCCGCATCCTTGCCGTGGCGGCGCAGCTGCTCGAGGGTGATGCGGAAGCTCGCGAGATCGCGCCGCAGCCTGCGCATCGAGTATTTCTGCTGGGCGAGTGCCTCGCCGGTGAGCTGGCTCTCGACGGCCTCGCGCCCGGAAAAACGAGCGAAGAAGGAGCCGTCTTCGCCCTTCGAGAGGGCGCAGCCGCTGCCGGCGACGAGGCTCGCGGCGATCAGTGCGGCCGCCAGCGGTGCGGGGCGGGACGCTCGCCGTCCCGGAAGGGCCGTGCTCGTCGCCGCGGGGCGGCGTGCGGCGACGGGAGCCGTCCACCCATGCGATGCGTGATTCGTCTTCATCGGTTCGATCCTCCGATCCATTGCTTCAGGTTGCGAGCGGCTTCGGACTCGTTCGTGCTCGCGGCGAGCGGTGCCGGCGCGATCTGCGAGGCGCCGACCTCCTCGGCGAGGCGGCGCAGCAGGGCGTGCAGCGGATGGTCCCGCTGCATCGCGAGCTCGCCGATGAGACCCTCCTGGCCGAGGGTCGCCTTGAAGATCGGGAGCGCCTGCTCGATCGCCTCGATCTGGACATCGAGGCGCTCGCCGCGGGAGTCGAGCCGGTCGAGCTCGTTCGCGAGCTTCTCGATCGCGAAGCTCTCGGCGGAGCGGCCGCTCGCGGCGACGCGGGGCGGCGGCGGGAGCTCGTTCTCGCCGGAGGCTTCGCTGGCCAGGCGATGGGCCGCGCGGCGCCGTTCGTTCAGCTCGTCGCGTTCGACCCGGGTCGCCGCGATCGAGCGCGAGATCGTCTCGCGCTCCTGTGCGATGCGGGCGAACTCGGCTTCGAGGGCGTCGATCTTCGTCTCGTCGGCGAAGCCGAAGTAGACGAGGCTGCGGTCGTTGTCGAAGGCGCGCCGGAACTTCTCGAGCACCTCGGCCTTCGCCGAGTGGTTGCCGATCCAGCGGTCGAGATGGCGCGAATGGACGACGCGGTTCGCCATCGGCTGCGCGACGGCCAGGAAATCCGCTTCTCGGCCCGAGCGCTGGAGCGCGACGGCGAGCGTGCCCCAGAGCGCGCGGTCGAAGGGGAAATAGCCGAGGGCGGTCTGGTACTGGGCGATCGCCTCCGCGACCTGCTCGGGCGACGCGTCGCCCGCCGAGAAGAAGAGCACGCCGTCGCCGATCCCGCGCGCCGCCTGATAGGCGCCGAACCAGGCGGAGTCGGGCAGCGACTCGCCGGTCGTGTCGCCGGCGAAGCGCTGGAAGGCGTGCAGGTAGCGCGAGTAGTGGTTGATCGCGTGGACGATCGCCTCGTCGTCGAGCCGGCCGGCCTCGTTCTCGACCGACATGTAGTAGCGCGAGGCGTTGAAGGTGGCGTCCTGGATCTCGCTCCAGAGGCCCTGCATCGCGGTGACGTAGGCGTCGCGCCCGGCGTCGAGATAGCCGAGACGCTCCCAGCCGCCGGCCCGCGCGGCATGCAGCGCGTCGTAGAGCTCGATGCCGCGATCGATGCTGAAGGGGATGTCGATCAGGGTCTTGCTCTTCGTCCGCTCGCCGGTCGCGAAGACCTCGCTCTGCTGGCGCAGGGCGCGGGAGTAGATCGCGACCTGGCCCTGGAGCGTGTTCGCGCGGCGCAGCGCCCGCTGATAGGCGGTGACCGAATCGCGCACGGCGGCGAGGGCTCCCTCGCCGAGGCCTTCCTCCGCGAGGCGGGCCCGCGCGATCTGGTGGGCGCGCTCGGCGGAGACGAGGGCGAGGGTGTAGGAGAGGCTGCCGCCGTCGCTCTCGGGGCCGTCGAGCCGGGCGACGACGTGATCGAGGAAGGCCTTCGAAGACGCGTCGACGGGGACGGTCTCGGGATCGGCGCCGACCCGCTCGTCGGCGAGCACCCGGACGATCGCCGCGAGCGGATCGATGTCGCCGTCGAGGGCCTCGCTCTGGGAGTGCACGAGCACGAGGCGCGCGACGCTCTCGTAGAGATGGGGCAGGGTGCGCACGAAGCCGGCGTTGCCGTTCTCGGTGAGGGCGAGCGTGCGATAGGTCTCGAAGGGGACCTCGAGCGGCGTGATGACCGCGAGCCAGAGCGCGAGGACTTCGTCGACGAACGCCTCTGCGTCGCCGGCGGAGAGGGCCTGATGGGCGTGGATCGTGTGGAACCAGTAGCGGTTCTCGTGGCGGTCGAGACGGTCTTCGAGGGTCTTGATGGTCGCCGCGGCCTGCTCGAGGCCGCCCGGGAGCGCGCCCGTGCGGTAGAGCACGAGCTCCGCGATCGCCTTGCGACGGATCTCGAGCTCGCTCTTCGGCTGGGCGCTGGCGCGGCCGGGTGCCCAGGTCTCGGCGTGGTATTCGGCGAGGCGGGTGCCGACGCTCTGCTCGGCGCGGCGGATCAGCAGGCGCAGATCGTCCGTGTCGGCGGCGGAGTAGACGTAGGCGTGGTCGAGGTAGTCGCTCCAGCGCGCGTCTTCGGCGCTGGCCGTCGCCGCGGCGAGGGCGCTCGTCGCCAGCGCGAACACGAGCGCGAGGCGGCGGGCGAGGGGCCGGACGCGCGGCGCGCGAGGCTGCGGCCGCGGGCTCTGCAGGAAGGGGTGCTGCTTCATCTCGACGAAGACTCCTCGCTGGATCGATCGCCGAGGCAGGTGAGCGCTCTTTCGAGTACGTCACACGCGTCGCGATCTCTCGGTTGTCCGGCGCTCGGGCCCGGGTTCGGTCTCGACCACATCAGGAAGCCGCCGAGCGTCCGCGTCTCGACGAAGCGGAAGCTTCCGCTCGCATGGGAACATTCCCGCTGCAAGGAAGCGGCAAGCAGGATGCGTTTCTTGAGCAGGTCCTGTCGGCCGGCCGGCGTGCAGTCGGGCAATGCATCGAGGGGGACTTCCTGCCATCCATCGACGGCGCTCCCGCGCGAATCGCGGCTCGCGGCGAGGGCGCGCACGCCGGCGCTCGAGCCGCGGGCGGAGACTTCCGGTCGGCGCGCCTGCGCGTCGCTGCCCGCCCCGAGGCCTCGCGCGCCGGCCGCCGAGCGTTCGAGCGCAGCGACGATCTCGCCGCGGCGGCGATCGCCGAGATGCGCGGTATCGACGAGCTCGGCCGACGGATCGGCCGTGGCGCTGCCCGAGCCCGGGCGCTCGCCGAGGGGCGCGCTCGCGGCGGGCAATGCCGCGGCGCCGGTCGGCGAGAGCGCAGGCGAAGCGGTCGCCGCGCGGGCGGCGGAGGCGAGATCCCGGGGCATCCCGCGCGCCTGCGCCCCGCGTTCGCGCCCGGCGGCGGGAAGCGGGGCCGGGGCGCTCGTCGAGCCTGCGGGCAGCACATCGGCGCCGTCGAAGCGCGGGGCGCGGGTGGCGAGTGCGGTCGGATCGAAGGGGCGCGGGGCGGGCTCGCCTGCGGTGGGACGGTCCGCTTCTTTCCGCGCCTTCGCAGCGGTCGGGGGCAGCGGCTTCCGTTCGGTGCGTGCGATGCGCGCGGCCGAGGGCTGGGCCGACGCGGGGCGCGATTGCTCGGCGGCGCGGGGCTGGTGCTCGGGCGCGCTCTCCGGTGCACGTTCGGGCCGGGCCGGCGGCGCTTGCATCACGATCTGGATCGCGTCGGGCACGGCCGGCGCGAGCGGCGGGTGCAGCAGCGGGCTCGTCGCGAGCAGCCAGGCGATCAGCGCCGCGGTCGCGACGGGCACGACGGTGAGCCGCCGCTCGTAGCGGATCGGACGCCGGGCGATCGCCGAGAGGCGCGCGGCCGCGGCGGGCAGGCCGACGCGCAGGCGTCCGCTGCCCTTCCCGAAGCGGCGACGGATCGGATCGCGCGTCATCGGGCTCCGCGATCGTCCGCGCTGGAGCCGGCGGGCGAAGCGACGGCGGGCAGGGGCTGCACCGCGACGCCGCGATCGCCCTGCCATGCGCCTTCGAGCAGCGAGACGGCGACCAGCAGATCCTCGCTGCGGGCGTCACGATGGGGGGCGAGCAGCGGGCGCGCCATGCCGCGATCACGCAGGAGCGCGAGGCGCGCTTCGAGCTCGGCGGAATCGATCGCCTGCGGCGTGTCGACCCCGGGCTCGACGAGTTCGAAGGGGGCGCGCGTGACGGCGGGATCGTCCGAGCCGGCGAGCGGCTGGACTCGGACCTGCCAGACGGGCGCGCCGGTCGCCGCAGCATCGGACGGCGCGATGCGCTCGATCCGGGGCAGCTCGAGCTCGGCGAGCTCGACTGGGGATTTCGCCCGATCGGGCGCCAGCCAGGTGAACGCGATCAGCAGCAGGAATGCCAGATCGACGAACGAAAAGAGCCAGATGGGCGCACTTCTTTCACGTCGCTTCATGTGCAACGGGATCGGAACCGGTCCAGTCCGGCTTGAGCGCGTTGCAGGTCGGCTGCGCGAGATTTTCGCGCGAATGAGTCGGGGATCCGGTGGACCCGGGATCGTCTCCCGGATTCACCGGAGCGGGCGCGGCGGGTGTGCCGGCGCGATCGATGAGGCGGCAGCAGCCGGTGTGGTCTGCGCGTTGGGCGCGTTGGGCCCGGGTGCCCCGGCTACCACTCTCCGATGTTCGGCATCGAGGCCCAGGGCTCGGCCGGAGCGAGCGGGTTCCCCTTCTGGAGCAGCTCGATCGAGATCGCATCGGGGGAGCGAACGAAGGCCATGCGGCCGTCGCGCGGCGGGCGGTGGATCGTGACGCCCTTGTCCAGCAGGCCCTGACAGGTCGCGTAGATGTCGTCGACCTCGTAGGCGAGGTGGCCGAAGTTGCGGCCGCCGCCGTAGACCTCGGGATCCCAGTTGTAGGTCAGCTCCACCTGGGCGAGCTCGTTGCCCGGGGCGGCGAGGAAGACGAGGGTGAAGCGGCCGGCCGGGACGTCGTAGCGGTTGAGCTCGACCAGCCCGAGCTTGTTCGTATAGAAGTCGACCGACTCCTCGAGATTGCTGACGCGCACCATCGTGTGCAGATACCGCATCGTTCTCCTCCTTCTCCTTCCTGGTTCGCATGCTCCGCGCCAGGCCCGCCCGGATCCGCACCGAACGACCGAGCCAGCGCCGGCCGCGGGAACGGCCGCGGCGAGCGTACCAGAGCCCCGCGCCGCCCGGATTGGCTCCGTTCGCCTTCCCCTCCCTCGCGACGGCGGGCGTCCTGCGCTACACCGCCGGAATCCGCGGGGCTCTTTCGCCCGCGTACCCCCCACATCGAGGCCCTGTGGCCCTTCGATCCGCTCTGCCGGCACGGCGAGGCGGGACGGGTCCGCCACGGCCAGGAGAGGGGCGGCATGGGATCGATGCTCGGCGCGCTCCGCTTCGTCGACCTCCTCGACATCGCGATCGTCGGCGGCCTGCTCTGGGTCCTGATCGCCTGGGTTCGCGAGGCGCGCGCGCGAATCGCCCTCGGCGGCGTCTTCGCGATCGCCATGCTCTACTGGACCGCGCAATGGCTCGACCTGCGGCTGACGACGACGCTCCTGCAGGGCTTCATCGCCGTTGCTGCGCTCGTGCTCGTCGTCGTCTTCCAGGACGATCTGCGGCGGCTCTTCGAGACGATCACCGTCGTCGTGATCCGCAACGCGAGTCCCCGGCCCGCAGCCGACCAGCTCGACGAACTCTCGGCCCTCTCGTTCTCCCTCGCGCATCGCCGCATCGGCGCGCTCTTCGTGCTGCCGGGCCGCGAGCCCCTCGATCGCCTGCTCGAGGGCGGCTTCTTCCTCGACGGCCGCGTCTCCGATCCACTGCTGCGCAGCCTCGTGGATCCGGGGACACCGGGCCACGATGGGGCGATCGTGATCCGGGGCGGCAAGGTGACGCGTTTCGGTGTGCATCTGCCGCTCTCGACGGAATGGAGCGAGATCGGCGGCAGCGGCACGCGCCATGCCGCCGGCCTCGGCCTCGCCGAGCGCAGCGACGCGCTCTGCATCGTCGTCTCGGAGGAGCGCGGCGAGGTCCGGATCGCCTGGCGCGCGCGGCTCGAGCGCGTCGGGACGGCGGCGGAGCTGCGAACCCGGCTCGAATCCTTCGTGCGCAAGACGACCGGGGCGAAGCGTCGCGAGTCGTGGCTGAAACGATCGCTGGCGCTCTCGCGCGAGCGCTGGCGCGAGGGCATCGTCGCGGGCCTGCTCGCCAGCGCGTTCTGGCTCTACAGCGCGCCGCGGGAAGCGCTCGATCGCGGGTTCAAGGTCGTGCCCGTCGTGATCGACAATCTGCCGGACGGCTATCGCGTTGCGGTGATCGATCCGCCCGCAGTCGAGATCGAGTTCGAGGGCCGCGCCCGCGACCTGATGATGGCGCCGACCGGAGAGTTCCAGATCCACGTCGATGCAGAAGACGTCGCGGGGGGGGGCGGCGCGCTGACGATCGAACCGCGCGACGTCGAGCATCCGGCCGAGCTTCGCATCGTCGGCATCGACCGCTCCGAGGTCCGCCTCGAGCTCAGGCCGCTCTAGAGACTCTCATACGTGGCTCGAAGATTGGCTCTGAATGGAGCAGGTCGAGGGCAATGCGAGCCTCTGATTGATGGAAGGCTTGGAAGGCGCCGGACCTCTAGCTCGTGTTCGACCGAAACTCTTCAGCAGGCTCGCTTGAGTCGGTTCTCCCGTCCTCGCTGCAAAAGCCGACTAATGAATTGCCCCCGGTAGCTCTGCCTCACGCGCTCGGGAATCTCGATCCGGCTCGGGAATAGACGTGCCCTTAACAATCGCCCGATGCTCCATCGCACACGCGTGATCCCGAGCCGCTGTGCCGGTGTCCCCTTCGTCGGCTGACGCTCCGACGCCACCTTCACCAGGTTCCGCCACACCTGGAAGATCGCGTGGCGGTGAATCACCGCCTGGATCCGCTTCGAGAACGCCACCGTCTCGCGCTTGTGGTTCGCCCCGCTATGCCGCACGAACATGTGATGCGCGTTGATCGCGAAGAGCGGGTTCTTCGCCGTGCGCGGCGCCTTCGAGTGGGTCGTCTCGTGCTCGATTCCGGGGTGTCCGAGTCGTTTCAGGGCCGTTCTGTATTCGGACTTCTCGTCGGTGCGAAGCTCGATCGGGCCTTCGGTGGGGAGGTTCGTTTTCAGGAGCTCGAGCACATCGCGGGTCAGGGCCTTGGGGTCGGGGCGGCCGAGCTTCTCCTCGTAGGCCGCCCTTCGCTTCTTCTGGAGCTCGGTCATCGTGCCGCCACGGCGGCGTTCGGTGACGACGAAGTCGTGGCTGTAGTAGGTGGCGGCGCCGACGAGACCCGTCAGCTCGAGGGGCCAGTACTGGCCGCCGGCGAAGGTGCCGAGGCCGTCCATCACGACGGGCTCTTTGGAGAGATGGGCCCGGGCCTTCTTGCGAAAGGTCTCGTGGAGGAGCAGACAGTGGCGGCTCTGAAGGTCGACGAGGCGTTGATGGTGGCGTGGATGACGCTGGTTTTATGGGCGATCTGGCGGTGTCCGGAGCCGGCCACCTCGGCGCGGAAGACGGGCTCGAGCAGGTCGGGTCGACGGAGCCAGTAGGTGGGGGAGAAGGTCTGTGAACTGAAGGCGCGGCGGCAGTGTGAACAGCGGTATCGCTGGATGCGATGGGGGCGGGCTTCGCGGTGATAGAAGCCGGCGCGTTTGAAGCGCCAACCCGTTGAATCCAGATGGAAAAGGCAATCGGGGTTGGGGCAGTGGGGAGGCTTGAAGGCTGAGGGCGAATCGGAAGGGGTCGGCATGAACCTGCTGAGAGCAGGGATCGTGCCGGGAACAATCAACGAGCCACGTCAGAGACTCTCCCGGTACTCGATCGCGAGCCGCTCGAGATCCTCGTGTATACGCCGGACGAGGCGCCGCTCCCGCGCGATCGCCGCGCGAGCCGAGCGCAGGGGCGCGCCCGCCTCGCGACGATCCTGGGAATCGGCGAAGGCCTCGATCAGGTGATAGGTCTCCTCGGCGGCGAGATGGCGTTTGCTCGTCGCGAGGCGCTCGGCGGCGTGGGTCAGCCCATCGCCCGTCATGCGGGCGAAGGGATTGCGGACGTGGGCGCGCGGGGCGATCTCCGCGAGCACGTCGGAGAGAGCGACGCGCCGGCGGGCGGCGACGCGCTCGCAGAGGGCGACGTAGGCGCGCTGATAGGCGCGGGCCTCGGCACGGCGGTGCGGCGTCATGCGGCGATCGCGGCGCGAGGCGTAGTTGGAGAGGGCGATCTCGTAGAATGCCTCGGCGGGGATCTCCGGGCGCACGCCGCTCGCCGCGGGTGCGAGCCGCGCCGGCAGCTCGCGCAGGACGTCGCGCATGCAGTAGACGGCGTCCCAGGAGAGCCCGTCGGCGACCTTCCGTCGGCCGCGGGAAGAGCGTTTCTTCTCGAGGCGGTGGTGGATCTGGAGCAGGCGATCGACGGCGGCGGGGGCGGCGTGGATCAGGTGGTGCGACTCGGACTCTTCGAAGCCGAGCTGGCCGAGGAAGAGCCGCCGGCGTTCGCGTTCGAACTCCCGATCGAAGAGCGCGAGCACCGGGTCGTCGCGCAGACTCGCGAGCGACGGCGCCTCGCCGCGCAGCAGCAGCTCCCGGATCTGGGCGAAGCGCTGCACGATCTGGCGCGCCTTGCGCTTCTGCTCCGGGATCGAGGTCGACATGCGGTCGGGATCTTCGAAGCGGTAGCTGTGGTGGTAGAGGCCGAATTGCCGGACGGAGCCGTAGTCGATGATGCTGCCGTCGGTGAGGACGTTGTCGCCGTCCCAGTCGAGCCAGCAGAAGATGTACTCGCTCTCGAAGGTCGCGGCAGCGCGCGCGAAGTCGATGGCGACCCGCTCGGGCAGGTAGCGGATCCGCTCGCGCTCCGAGGCGATGAAGGGCCAGCGATGGCCTTCGATCTCGCGCTCGGCGTAGTAGAGCACGCAGCTGCGCAGGTCGGCATCCTCGCGCCGCCGGAGCAGGCCGAAGAAATGCGAGGGCCGCAGCAGGTTCGGCGCGATCCGGACGTTGATCGCGAAGCCGCCCGGGAGCGAGACGATCGCGAGGACGCGCTCGGTGCGGATGCCGTTGCGGGCGAACGCCTCGCTCATCAGGGCGGCGCCGAGGCCCTCTTCGATGTGCGCGGTGCCGCAGCCGTAGTCGGCGAGCTCGTTGCCGGTCCGGAAGAATTCGCCGTGGATCGAGGTCGCCGGGCAGAGGCGTGTCACACCCGTCCCGCAGCTCGACACGTCGAAGCGGCCGTGTTCGGTCTCGAGCATTCCGTTCCAGATGCTGCGCCCGTCGCCGGAGTTGAGGCCGCGCTTGTCGGGATGCTGGAGCTGGAGGTAGCGCGTCGCCATGAATTCGTGGGGGAGGCGATCGCGGGGGCCGGGCAGATGGCCATGGGCCTGGTCCCATTCGTTCACGATCACGATGTCGAAGGTCTCGAGCAGCTGACGGCGCAGCTCGGGTGTCAGCTCGTCGGGATGATCCGGCGGCAGCAGGCCGATCTCGCGGGCGAGACCAAAATTGAAGAAGGCGATCTCGCCGTCGTGGCGGCGGCGGGCGGGATAGCCGACGACTGCGCTCGGGACCCGGTCGCGCAGGGGATGACGTCCGTCGAGGCGGGCGAGGCTCGCATAACAGCTCGCCGCCGGTGCGGGCGCGAGGCGAAGGGGCAGCGGTCCGGCGGGCCGCTCGCGCAGGGGCGAAGGCGATCGGCTCGACCGCGGGCGGGTTCGTTCCTGGGCTGCCGTCTTTTTGGGTCTGTCTGCACGCATGGTGATTTACGCCACGACTCGGCCATTCATCACAGGGTCTTGACGCAGGAAATCGCACACGAGCGGATCGTCTCGGGGCGCTCGCCGAGGCCTCTTTCGACGAACGCATCCAATGCAGCGCCCACTTGATGGCGCCGCCTGCGCTGCGATTGCCGATCGAAATGCCGGTCGCATGCGCATCCGGTCGAGCGGCGTGGCGGTCGCAGCCGGGGCGCAACGGAGCGCGCCGAATCTCGTATGCTCCCGCGCATGTCGAAGACCCAAACGGAACCGGAGCAGCTTCACGGCATTGCGCGTGCGCTGCTCGGGCTGCTCGTCCTGCTGCCGAAGAACGCGATCTCCCGTGCGATGGGCTGGCTCGCATCGCGTCGGCTGCCGGGCCCGCTGCAGCGGCCCCTGCTCGCGCTCTTCGTCCGGCTCGCGGGTGTCGACCGGCGCGAGCTCGCTCGGCCGCTCGCGAGCTACGACTCGCTCCAATCCTTCTTCACCCGCGCGCTTCCGCCCGGCGCCCGTCCGCTCGAAGGCGGCGAGGACGTGCTCGTATCGCCTTGCGACGGGGCCTGGGGCGCTTCGGGGCGGATCGAGGGCGGCACGATTCTCCAGGTGAAGGGCCGGCCCTATCGCGTCGCCGATCTGCTCGGCTCGGAAGAAGCGGCGCGCCCGTTCGAAGGGGGCACGTTCGCGACGCTCTATCTCTCGCCGCGCGACTACCACCGCTTCCATGCGCCCACGGCCGGTCGCATCACGCGCCTCGTCTATCGGCCTGGCAATCTCTGGCCGGTGAACGCGATCGGCCTGCTGGGGGTCGAGGGCGTCTTTGCGCGCAACGAGCGGATCTGCGCCTGGCTCGAGATCGAGCCCGGCACCGGCACCGGCACCGGCATCAGCACCCGCATCGGCGACGGCGTCGCGGGCGAACCCACCTCGATGGCCGGAGACACCGCCGCGGCCGGGCAGGGGGCCGCGGCGCATTCGATCGCGATGATCGCGGTCGGGGCGACGATGGTCGGCAGCGTACGCCTCGCCTTCGACGGGCTGCGGACCAATCGCGCCGGTGCGGTGGCCGTCGATCGCGCGCTCGGGGCCCTCGGTCCGAAGCTCGCCCGCGGCGAGGAGTGGGGGCATTTCGAGTTCGGCTCGACGATCGTGCTCCTGATTCCGCCCGGTCTCTTCACGCTCGACGCGCAGGCGATCGGCACACCGCTGCGCCTCGGTCGGGCAATCGGCCGACGAACGAACCTGGAGATCCGATGACGAACGCTTCCGAGACGAGCTCCGACCCGCGTCCCTACAAGACGATCCGCCTCGAATCCTCGGGCGGCGTCGCGACGCTGACCCTCGACCGGCCCGAGCGCATGAACGCCTTCACCCACCGGATGGCGCAGGAATGGCTGCACGCCCTCGACCGGATCGACGCCGACGACGCCGTCCGCGCCTTGATCGTGACCGGTGCCGGCAAGGCCTTCTGCGCGGGGGCCGACCTGTCGGGGGGCGGAGGGACCTTCGATCCGAGCGAAGGCGAGATGCAGGATCGTTCGAGCTCGCCGGCCGCGCCGCGCGACGTGGGTGGGATTCTCTCCCTGCGGCTGTTCCGTTGCCGGAAGCCCGTGATCGCCGCCGTCAACGGCGCCGCGGTCGGTGTCGGGGTCACGGCGACGTTGCCGATGGACATCCGCCTCGCGAGCGAGCGGGCGCGCTTCGGCTTCGTGTTCACCCGCCGCGGCATCGTGCCCGAGGCGTGCAGCAGCTGGTTCCTGCCGCGCATCGTCGGCATCGCGCGCGCGATGGAATGGGTCGCGACAGGGCGGGTCTTCGACGCGGCGGAGGCTTTGCGCGGAGGCCTCGTCTCCGAGGTGCTGGCCCCCGACGAGCTGCTGCCCCGGGCCCGCGCGCTCGCGCTGGAGATCGCGTCGAATACCAGCGCCGTCTCGGTCGCCCTCGGCCGGCAGATGATGTGGCAGATGTTGGGCGCGCCCCATCCGATGGCCGCTCACCGGCTCGACTCGGCCGCCATGGTCTACATGGGCGCCGGCGCCGACGGACGGGAAGGGGTCACGAGCTTCCTCGAGAAGCGGCCGGCCCGGTTCCCGCTGCGGGTCTCCGAGGACTTTCCGACGACGCTGCCCTGGGTCGCCGAGCCGCCCTACGAATCCTGACTCCGGACGAACCCTGAGAAGCGCGGCCCGATTCGCCACTCCGCCTCAGGCGGGGCGCGGAGCGACCGATGGGGGGAGACGGAGGATCGACCCCTTGAGCCAGGAAGCGTTCGTCGGCCGGCAGCCCATCGTGGACCGCGACCGACAGGTCGTCGCCTACGAGCTGCTCTTTCGCAGCTCGCGGACCGCGACGTTCGCCGACTTCAGCGAGAAGAACTTCGCGGCGTTGCGCGTCATCGCGAATACCTTCGCGACGCTCGGCGAGGAAGCCGTGCTCGGGGGCCACCTCGGCTTCTTCAACGTCACGCGCGAGGTCCTGCTCTCGGACACGATCTTCGCGCTGCCGAGCGAGCGGGTCGTGATCGAGCTGCTCGAGGAGATCGAGCCGGACGAGGAGATCGAGGAGCGTTGCCGCGCGCTCAAGCAAGCCGGCTACCGCATCGCCCTCGACGACTGGATCCTCGAGGATCCGCGCCGCTCGCTGCTGCCCTTCGCCGACGTCGTGAAGGTGGATCTGCCGGCGGTGGCGCCGCGCGAGCTCCGGCGCCTCGCGCGGAGCCTGCGCGGCGACGATCGGCTGCTGCTCGCGGAGAAGGTCGAAACCCGGGAAGAGTTCGACGCCTGCCATGCCGCGGGCTTCGACCGCTTCCAGGGCTATTTCTTCGCGCGCCCGATGGTGCTCGAAGGCGCGGGCATCGATCCGGCGCAGACGACCCTGATCCGGTTGATGCAGCAGATCAGCTGCGAGGCCGATAACGCCGAGATCGTCGAGAGCCTGAAGCAGGACGCGAAGCTCGGGGTGAACCTGATCCGCATCGTGAATACGGCGGGCAATGCCGCACGCGTGCGGCTCGAGTCGATCGAGGACGGCGTCCGGCATCTCGGGCTGCGCCAGCTCTCGCGCTGGGTCTCGGTGCTGCTCTATGCCCAGGGCGAGCGTGGGGGCATCCACGATCCGCTGCTGACGGCGGCGGCCCATCGCGGCCGTCTGATGGAAGCCGTCGCGACGCTGGCGGCTTCGCGCGGCACCCTGCGCGTCGACAGTGAACGCGCCTTTCTCGTCGGGATGCTCTCGCTGGTCGATGCGCTGCTCGGGCGGCCGATCGAGGACGTGGTGCGCGAGCTGCGCCTCGGGCCGGACATCGCGCTCGCCCTGATCGCGCGGGAGGGCGAGCTCGGAAGGCTCCTGCTCCTGGCCGAGGCGACGGAGAGCGGTGCCTTCGAGGGGGCCATCGAAGAGCTCGCG
The DNA here is from genome assembly GCA_041389425.1 of Myxococcota bacterium. GTDB lineage: Bacteria > Myxococcota_A > UBA9160 > UBA9160 > UBA4427 > UBA4427. The sequence continues at coordinate 346,718 of JAWKRX010000001.1, read as the reverse complement.
CAGCTGCGGATCTCCCTGGCCGAGCTGCAGGCGATGGAGCACGAGGCCTTCGCCTGGCTGCACGCCCTCCAGCAATCGCTGCTCGGCTGAGCGCCTCGGTTATGCTGGGGTCCGTGTTCACCGGCCTCCTGATCATCGGTGCTGCGATCGTGCTGGCCGTCGCGTCCCATCGGCGCTTCTTCGCCGGCCATCCCGCGCCGCCTTCGGGCCTCGCGGTGCTGCATCGCGGCGAGGTGGCCTTTCTCCAGGCGGCTGCCGAGGTCCTCTTTCCGGAGAGCGCGAGCCTGCCCGTGGTGGGTGTCGACGCGCAGCTTCCGCTCTACGTCGATCGGCATCTCGCGGCGCTGCCGCGGACGCAGCGTTTCCTGATCCGCGCACTGCTGCTGCTCTTCGAGCACCTCTCCCTCGTACTGCCCGCCGGTGGGCCCGGCGGCCGCGACCGCTTCTCGAGCCTCTCGGCGGCGGCGCGCGTCGACGTCCTCGAGCAGGTCGCGGGCCACCGCGACGATCGTGTCCGCCTGCTCTTCACCGCGCTCCGCGCGCTCGTCGCCCTGGGCTATCTCGGCCATCCCGAGAACCTCCGCGCCCTCTCGCTTGCGCCTTTCGAGATCGAGCCCGGGGTCAGCGATGCGGAGCTGCTCTTCCCGCGGATCGGTGCGCTCCCGATGTCGATCCGATTCACGGAGGCGGATCGCACGGATCCGGCGGCGCTCGGCCCGCTCGATCCCCACGGTCCCCGGCTTCGCGCCGGCTCTCGCGCCGACCGGCTCGCCGGCCCGCCCGCCGGTTCGGATGCGCGGCGGGCGACGCCATGACGAACGATCCGACTCGGGCGGCGGGCCCGCCGCGGCCGGCCATGCCGCCGCCGCTCGAGGCCGACTGGCTGCGCGCCGCGCGGGAGCGGGTGCGTGTCTTCGCCCAGTACGACGGTCCCTTCGAGGAGCGCGCCGACGTCGTCGTGGTCGGTTCGGGGCCGTGCGGCGCGGTCGCGGCCTACGAGCTCGCGCGGGCGGGCAAGGACGTGATCCTCGTCGAGGAGGGTCCGCCCTTCACGGTTCGCGACCTGGAGCTCGACGGCAATCTCTCGATGACCCGCACGATGCGCGAGGGCGGGCTGCGCACGACCCGCGGCACGATCATGCCGACGATGCAGGCGGTGGCCCTGGGCGGCGGCTCGCTCGTCAACTCCGCGATCTGCGTGCGCCCGCCCGACGCCGTCTTCGAACGCTGGGCCTCGGGCTTCGATCTCGAGCGAACCGATCGCGCCCATCTCGATCCCCATTTCGATGCGATCGGCGAGTTCCTCGGGATCGCGCCGACGCCCGACGCGGTCCAGGGTCGGCGCAACCTGCTCTTTCGCGACGCCTGCCGAGCGCTCGGTGTCTCGAGCGAGCCGATCGAGCGCAACGTCCGGGGCTGCCGCGGAAGCGGGGAGTGCTTCACCGGCTGCCGCAGCCGCGCCAAACAGAGCATGGACGTGAGCTATGTCCCGGCGGCCCTGCGCGCCGGGGCGCGCGTCCTCACGAGCCTGAAGGTCCTGACGATCCACCACACGGGCCGCCGCGCGACGGGCGTCTCCGGTCACGTCGTCGTGCCCTTCTCGGGGGGCGGCCGCTCGGGGCGCACCCATCGTTTCCGCATCGACGCGAAGGCCGTGGTGCTCGCCGCCGGCTGCACCGCGACGCCCGTCCTGCTTCGCGAGAGTGGCAATCTCGCGAACCTCTCGGGCCAGGTCGGGCGCAACCTGCAATTCCATCCGGGTGTCGCGATCGCGGGCGTCTTTCCCGAGGCCGTCGATCCGCAATTCGGAGCGACCCAGGGCTATCAGAGCCTCGCCTTCCTCCACGAGGGCTTCAAGCTGGAGACGCTCTGGGCGCCGCCGCCGCTGCTCTCGATGCGCTTTCCGGGGATGGGGGCGGAGCTGCAGGCACGTTATGCCGAGCTGCCGCGCATGGCGGTCTGGGACGCCATCGTGAGCGCGAACCGTTCGCTCGGCGAGGTGCGCTCCCGGCCCTTCCTCACCCAGCCCGAGCTCCACTGGCGCCTGCATCCCGCCGACCTCGCGATCCTGCGTCGCGCGCTCTTCGTGATCGCCGAGCTCTTCTTCGCCGCCGGGGCCACCCGGATCCTGCCCGGGGTCGGGGGCATCGCGGAGCAGATCGATCGGCTCGAGGATGCGCGCGTGCTCGATTCGGAGGCGGTGCGCGCGGAGAACCTCGTGATGGGCGGCAATCACGTCTTCTGCACGACGCGCATGCACGGCGATCCGACCCGGGGCGTCGTCGACGAGGACGGCCGCTGCCACGACTTCGAGAACCTCTACATCGCGGATACGGGGATCTTTCCGCAATGCCCGTCGGTGAACCCGATGTGGACCGGGATGGCGCTGGCCCGGCGCCAGGCCCTCGCGCTCGCGGAACGCCTTTGATTTCGCTCGGAACGCATTGGATTTGAAGAGAATTTTCGCTGTCTTGCGGACTCGTTCGAGCGGGTCCGCGCGGGCAGGGCAGGCGGGCGGCAGAGTTCGCTTCAGGTCGGCGGGACGTCGGCCGATGCAGCGCCCATGCAATTGCGTCCCGAGCTCGCCCGCGCCGCGTTGATCCGGAGCCTGATCCTGGCTTCGGTCGCGCTGCTGTGGGCCAGCGCGGCCGGCGCCTACGATCCCGACGCGAGCATCCACGGCAACTACCGGGGCCAGTGTCGGCGCCTGACCAAGCAGATCGAGTACTACGACAAGCAGATCCGGCCCCTCGCCATCGCCCGCCGCGACCGCGCCTGGGAGGCCGCGACGGACGCCCAGCTGCTGCGCCTCTGGAACAAGCGCGCCGACCTCTGCCCCGAGTACGGCAAGGAGCGCGCCCGCATCCTGCGCGCGATCGATCGGATCCGCGCCTTCAACCGCATGCTCGCCCGCGCGGGCCGGGCCGCCGCCCAGTACTTCACCGGCGGTGCGATGCCCTGATGCGGCGCGATCCGGTCCCGCCGGGCACGGATCGCGATCCGTACGCTGCGCACCGACCGGGCTGAGCCGATCGCCTAGACTGCGCCCCGATGAATCCGACCCCCTTCGATGGTCGCCGCCGTTCGCGCCGCGCACCGCGCCCGCCGCGCCGCCGGCCGATCGTGCTCGCCCTCCTGGCGGCGCTCGTCTTCGCGGCTTCCGGAATCGCGCACGGCGCCGCGAACTCGGATGGGCGTTTCCAGCGCCGCGAGTCGCTCCATTTCGCGCTGGACCAGAACGTCGGCTTCGACGAATACTCCGGCGTCCGGGGCTCGCGTCAGTTCGAGCAGAACGTGCTGCGCGAGCTCGAGGGCGCCTACGACCGGTTGGACGCACTGCTCGGCCTGCGCCCCGGCCGCAAGCTCGTCGTCACCGTCTGGGCGCCCGACCTCTTCGACGAACGTTTCGCCGGGCTCTTTCGTTTTCCCGCCGCCGGCTTCTACGGAGGATCGATCCAGATTCGCGGGGGGCAGCGGCTGGACGAGGCGCTCGTCCGCGTCCTCCATCACGAGCTCGTCCACGCCGCTCTCGATGCCGCGGCGCCGAACCTCGTGCTCCCGGCCTGGCTGAACGAGGGCCTCGCGGAATGGTTCGAGGCGCGTTCGGTCGGCAAGCGGTCCCTTTCCGGGGGTGAGCGTGCCCTGCTGGAGCGCGTCGCCCGGGCCGGTGGGCTCGCATCGCTCGCCGAGCTGAGTCGCCCGAGCTTCGGCGGCCTGCCGGCACAGACCGCTTCGCTCGCGTATCTCGAGGCGTATGCCTTCATCGATTTTCTCGCCGGGCGCGAGGGCGAGCGCGGCCTGGCCGAGCTCTGCGGCGCGATCCTGCAGTCGCGGAGCATCGAGCGCGGGCTTCGGCGCGTCCATCGCCAGGACCTCGCCCAGCTCGAGCAGGCGTTCCGGCGTTCGCTCGGTGCGCCCTGAGCCGGTTGTGTCGCGGGGAGCCGTCTTCTAGCTTGCGCCGGTGAAGCGAGGTGGATGCGTGCGGGGAGATCGGAGCGGGCGCGAGGGGCGTGAGCGGCGTCCGGTTCGCGCACTTCTCTCGCGCGGGACCGCAGTCGGTCTGCTGATCGCGATGATCGCCTCCACGGCCCGATCGGAATCGGCGCCTCCGGATGCGGAGGCGACCGTCGAGCCCGATCGCCCGCGCCGCTCGGCGCCGCCGCCGCCCGTCGGGACCCGCTTCGCCGAGCCGCTCGAAGGCGGTGAGCGCCTGCGGGTCGGCTACCGCTTCGAGCGCACGAAGCTTCAGGGCCTCCTTCGCGCCGATCGCGACGCGCGCCCCGGCGCCGTCCGGGCGAACTCCATCGATCCGCTCTACACCGAGACCCCGCGCGCCCTCGATCGCACGACCCATCGCATCGACCTGGCCTGGGCGCCGCATCCGCGCACGACGCTCGTGCTGCAGGTGCCGTTCGTGGTGCGGGATCTCGAGACGATCGAAGGCGCGAGCGGCGATCGCCGCCGGGATCAGACCGAAGGCGTCGGCGACATCGCCCTCGCCCTCGTCGTCCCGTTCATCCGCAAGGGCCGCGAATCCTCCCATGTCCACATCGCCTTCGATGCGCCGAGCGGCGACTACCGGGAAGAGGACGGCAGCGGCCGCCGGCTGCCCTACGACCTGCAGCTCGGCAACGGCACGGTCGATTTCGAATGGGGCTGGACCTATCGCGGCGAGCGCGACGGATTTTCCTGGGGCGGGCAGGCGGTGGGCCGGCATCCGCTCGCAGAGAATGGTCTCGGCTATCGCGAGGGCAGTCGCTTCGAGGCCTCGCTCTGGGGCGGCGTCCAGCTCTTCGACGGGCTCTCGGCTTCGCTGCGCGTGCAGTGGCAGAAGCAGAACAACCTGCGCAGTCGCGACCGCGGCCTCGAGCCGATCGTGAGTCCGGCCGAGAACGGCAAGGCGCGCGGCGGCACGCGCTTCTTCGTCGGCCCCGGCCTCGCCTTCGCGCTACCCGGCATCGAGGGCCAGCGCCTCGCGATCGAGGCTTCGATCCCCGTCCACCAGGACGTCGACGGCCCCCAGCTCGAGCAGGACTGGACGCTCACGACGGGCTGGCAGTGGGCCTTCTGACGCGCACGCGCGGGCCGGTGCTCGGCGGCGCTCGTTTTTTTCCCGGGCGGCTTGCGTTTCCGCGGCTGCTCCTGCTCCTGCTGGTGCTCGTGAATGCGAGCGCCTGCGACCGCGCCGATCCGTCGATCGGTCGGCATGCGGCGCACGGGGTCGTCGAAGACGTCGACCGCGAAAATGCCCAGGTCCTGATCGAGCACGACGACATCGAGGGCCTGATGCCCGCGATGACGATGAACTTCGCGGTGCCCGACCCGGCGCTGCTCGCGCGCCTCGAGCCCGGCCAGGTGATCGATTTCGAGGTCGATTTCACCGGTCGCAGCTACGACGTGGTCGCCGCCGAGGTCGTCGGCGAGGGCGCCTTCGAGGCGGGCTGGCGACGGCTCGGCGACGGACTCGTCCGCTCGCGCCCGGCGCCGGATTTCACGCTGGTCGACCAGGCGGGGAATACGGTCGTCTTCTCCGAGCTCGGCGATCTCGTGCTGCTGGTCGACTTCATCTACACGCGCTGCCCGGGGCCCTGTCCGGTCCAGACGTCGCGGCAGGTCGCCGTGCAGCAGCGGATCCCCGAAGCGCTGCGGGAGCGCGTCCGATTCCTCTCGCTCACCCTCGATCCCGGGCACGACGGCCCGGCCGAGCTCGAGCGTTATGCGAAGGCGCGCGGCGCGGATCTCTCGAACTGGTCCTTCCTGAGCGGTCCGAGTGAAACCCTCGCCGAGCTCGCCCGCGCCTACGGCGTCGGCTCGCTGCGCAAGGACGACGGCACGATCGACCACACGCTCGTGACCTTCCTGGTCCATCGCGGCCGCGTGCTCGAGCGCTACCTGCCGCAGCCCGGCGCGGACGATCGCCTGCTCGAGGACCTCACGGCCCTCGCGGCCTCCGAAGGCGGCGACGCGCCGGCGCCCTGAGCGCGCGCGGACACCTCGAAGCGAGCCCGGCCGTTCACATCGAGCCCCCGGGCGTACCGGCGCGCTTTCGCCTCGGTTTCGCTCGGGCGGGAGCACCGCTAGATTCGGCGGCCTGCATGAGCGTGCTCGCCTCTTTTCATCCCGCGGTGCGAAGCTGGTTCGAGGGCCGATTCCCGGAAGGGCCGTCGGCGCCCCAGCGCGCCGGCTGGCCGGCGATCGCCCGCCGCGAACACACCCTGATCGCCGCGCCGACCGGCTCGGGCAAGACCCTCGCCGCCTTCCTCGTCTGCATCGACGAGCTCTATCGCCGATCGCTCGCCGGAGCGCATTTCGGCTGCTCGCCGGACGTGCCCTTCCGCCTCGAGGCCGAGCCGGCCCAGCGCCCGACGCGCCGCGCACGCGAGCAGGCGAGGCCGGCGGGGATCGAGGTCGTCTACGTCTCGCCGCTGAAGGCCCTCGCGGCCGACATCCAGGAGAACCTCGCGCGGCCACTGCGGGAGATCGCGGCGACGGCGCGCGCGATGGGGCTGCCGGTGCCCGAGATCCGGGTCGCCCTGCGCAGTGGCGACAGCTCGCCGGCGGAGCGCGCGGCGCTCGTGAAGACGCCGCCGCAGATCCTCGTGACGACACCGGAGTCGCTCTACCTGCTGCTCACCTCCGCGCGCGGGCGCGAGATCCTGCGGCCGGTGCGCACGCTGATCGTCGACGAGATCCACGCGATGGCCCGCGACAAACGCGGTGCCCATCTCGCCCTCTCGCTCGAGCGGCTCGAGTCCCTCGCCGATCAATCGCCGACGCGGATCGGGCTCTCGGCGACCCAGCGCCCGATCGAGCGGATCGCGAAGCTCCTCGTCGGCGCCGGTCCCGATCGCATCGATGCGAGCGGCGCCCCCCGCTGCACGATCGTCGACGTCGGGCACAGCCGGAAGCTCGACCTCGCGGTCGTCCTGCCGGGCAGCGAGCTCGAGGCCGTCGCGTCGGGCGAGCAGATGGGCGAGGTGCTCGCGCAGATCGCCGGCGAGGTCGAGCATCACCGCACGACGCTCGTGTTCGTGAACACCCGCCGCATGGCCGAACGCCTCGCGCATCAGCTCGCCGAACGCCTCGGCGAGGAAGGCGTCGCCGCGCACCACGGCAGCCTCTCGAAGGAGCGCCGGCTGCGCGTCGAGACGGCGCTGCGCGAGGGCCGCCTGCGGGCGCTCGTCGCGACCGCCTCGCTCGAGCTCGGCATCGATGTCGGCCCCGTCGAGCTCGTCTGCCAGATCGGCTCGCCCCGCAGCATCGCGACCTTCCTGCAGCGCGTCGGCCGCTCCGGCCATTTCCTCGGCGGGCTGCCGAAGGGCCGGCTCTATCCGCTCTCCCGCGACGAGCTCGTCGAGTGCGCCGGCCTGCTGCGCGCGATCCGGGGCGGGCGGCTCGATCGGCTGCATCCGCCCGAGGCGCCGCTCGACATCCTCGCCCAGCAGATCGTCGCCGCCTGCGCCGCCGAGCCCTGGAAGGAGGAGGCGCTCTTTCGCTGCTTCCGCGCGGCGGCCCCCTACGCATCGCTCGCGCGCGAGACCTTCGACGAGGTCGTCGAGCTCGTCTCGAACGGCCTCGAGACGGGCCGCGGGCGCCGCGCCGCCTGGGTCCATCGCGACCGCATCGGCGGCATGCTGCGGGCGCGCCGGGGGGCGCGGCTCGCGGCGCTCACGAGCGGCGGCGCGATCCCCGACGTCGCCGACTACCGCGTCGTCGCCGATCCCGACGAGACCTTCATCGGCACCGTCGGCGAGGATTTCGCGATCGACAGCCTGCCCGGCGACGTCTTCCTGCTCGGCAGCGCGACCTGGCGGATCCGGCGCGTCGAAGCGGGCAAGCTCCGGGTCGTCGACGCCGAAGGTGCGTCGCCCAACATCCCGTTCTGGGCGGGCGAGGCGCCGGCCCGGACGGAGGAGCTCTCGGACGAGGTCTCGGCGCTGCGCGCGGCGCTCGAGCCGCTGCTCGCCCGGGGCGACGAAGCGGGTGCGCGCGACTGGCTGGAGGCCGAGGTGGGGCTCGCCGCCGACGCCTGCGAGCAGATCGCGCGCTATCTCGCGGTCTCGCGTGCCGCGCTCGGCTGCCTGCCGACCCGGGATCGCCTGGTGCTCGAGCGCTTCTTCGACGACGCCGGCGGCATGCAGCTCGTGCTCCATTCGCCGCGTGGTGGGCGGCTCAATCGCGCGCTCTGCCTCGCGCTGCGCAAGAAGTTCTGTCGCAACTTCAACTTCGAGCTGCAGGCGGCGGCCAACGACGACGCGATGGTCCTCTCGCTCGGGCCGCATCACAGCTTCCCGCTCGCGGACGTCCCGCGCTTCCTCTCGTCGAACGGTCTCGAAGACACGCTTCATCAGGCGGTGCTCCCGACACCGATCTTCACCGCGCGCTGGCGCTGGAATCTGTCGCGTGCCCTCGCGATCCTGCGCTTCCGCGGCGGCAAGAAGAATCCGCCCGCGATCCAGCGCATGGAGGCCGACGACCTGATGGCCGCCGTCTTTCCCCAGGCCGCCGCCTGCCAGGAGAACGTCGCCGGCCCGATCGAGATCCCGGACCATCCGCTCGTGCGTCAGACCCTCGCGGACTGCCTGAGCGAAGCGCTCGACGGCGAGGGCCTCGCGCAGCTCGTGCGGCGCATCGAGTCCGGCGAGCTGGCGATCCATTGCGTCGACACGACCGAGCCGTCTCCGCTCGCCCACGAGATCCTGAACGGCCGGCCCTTCACCTACCTCGACGACGCGCCCCTCGAAGAGCGCCGCACACGCGCGGTCCGCATGCGCCGCGGACTGCCCGTCGAAGAGCGCGATCTCTCGCAGCTCGATGCCGACGCGATCGCCCGGGTCCGGGAGCAGGCGCGTCCGGCCCCGCGCGATGCCGAAGAGCTCCACGATCTCCTGCTCGGCACGGGCCAGTGGCGCGCCGTCCCCGAATGGCGGCCGGACTTCCGTGCGCTCGAGGCCCAGGGCCGGGCCTTTTCCTTCGAAGCCCGGGACGGCGGGGATTTCTGGGCGGCCCGCGAACGGCTCGCCTGGATTGCGGCACTTCATCCCGGAGCACCGCTCCCGGCCGCGATCCGACCGGGGCCCGGCGCGGGCGTGGACGATGCCGCGGGGCTCGCGGAGGAGGTCGCGATCGCCCACGTCCTGCGCGGCCATCTCGAGACGACGGGGCCGATCGACGCGGCAGCCCTCGCGGCGCGCCTCGCCGTTCGGACGGGGCTGGTCGAGACCGGGCTCGCGGCGCTCGAGGCGGAGGGCTTCGTCCTGCGCGGCCGTTTCGATGCAGTGGAGCCGGGCGCGAGCGAATCCGCGGGCGAGCAGTTCTGTGCGCGGCGGTTGCTCGCGCGGATCCACGATGATTCCCAGCGGCGCCTGCGCGCCTCGGTCGAGCCCGTCTCGGCGCAGGATTTCCTGCGCATGCTCTTCGCCTGGCAGCATGTCGCCGCGGGAACTGCGCTCGAGGGCGCGCCCGGGCTCGCGCGGATCGTCGAGCAGCTGCAGGGCTTCGAGATCGCGGCCGGCGCCTGGGAGGCGTCGGTGCTGCCGCGACGCCTGCACGACTATCGCCCGGAATGGCTCGACATCGCTTGTTTGTCGGGCCATGTGTCGTGGCTTCGGCTCTCGCCCGGCGCAAAGAGCCTTGCGGGCACGACGCGGGCGACACCGCTCTCGCTCGTCCTGCGCGGCGATCGGGACTGGCTGCTGCAGGCGCATCGTGCGGCGGAGGAGGGGGAGCCCCGTGTGCCGAGCGAGACCGCGCAGCGCCTGCTCGCGGAGCTCGATGCGCGCGGTGCGGTCTTCCATGCCGAGCTCTCGGCGGCGCTCGGGCTCGAGCCGGCCCGGGTCGAGGCGGCGCTCTGGGAGCTGGTCGCGGGGGGGCAGGTCTGCGCCGACGGATTCCAGGCGCTGCGCGTGCTGCTCGCCGCGCGCGGCCGGGGGGCCCGTGGCCAGGCGGCGGGGCGGGCCCGGCGCGGGCTGCGCCGGAGCGGCGCGATGGGGGTCGCGTCGGGCGCCGAAGGGCGCTGGTCGCGGGTGCCCGCCCGGGCGCCGGTCGACGATCGCGATCGCCTCGCCGAAGCCATCGCCGAGCAGCTCCTCGCGCGCTGGGGCATCGTGTTCCGCGACGTCGTCGCACGCGAGGATCTCGCAGTGCCCTGGCGCGAGATCGCCTGGGCGCTTCGGCGTCTCGAGGCGCGCGGCGCGATCCGCGGCGGGCGCTTCGTCTCGGGCTTCACCGGCGAGCAGTTCGCGCTTCCCGAAGCCCTCGATTGCCTCGCCCGCATCCGCAAGACGCCGCGCTCGGGCGAGCGGGTCGTGGTCGCCGGGAGCGATCCGCTCAATCTCGTCGGCATCCTGACGCCGGGCGACCGGATTCCGGCGCTGCAGCAGCGCGAGGTCGTGTATGTCGACGGCCTGCCGGAGGAGGGGCGATGAGTGTCGCGCGGGACGTCGCGTTTCTCTGTCTCGGGGTGATGGGCTACCCGATGGCGGGCCATCTGGCGCGCGCCGGCCATCGGGTGCGCGTGTACAACCGCACCACCGCGAAGGCCGAGGATTTCTGCCGGGTCCACGCCGGCCTCGCCGTCGAGCGCGCGCAGACCCCCGCCGAGGCGGTGCGCGACGCCGAGCTCGTCTTCGCCTGTACCGGCGCCGATCCGGATCTCGAGGCGATCACCCTCGGCCCGGGCGGCGCCTTCGACGCGATGCGCCCCGGCGCGCTCTTCGTCGATCACACGACCGCTTCCGCGACCCTCGCGCAGCGCCTGCACGGCGAGGCCCGGGCCCGCGGTCTCGGATGCCTCGATGCGCCCGTGTCCGGCGGACAGGCGGGCGCGGAGCAGGGGCGGCTCACGATCATGGTCGGCGGGCTCGAAGCCGACTACCAGCGCGCGGCGCCACTGCTCGCCTGCTACGCCCGCAAGCAAGCCCGGATCGGGCCGGCGGGTCACGGGCAGTACGCCAAGATGGTGAACCAGATCTGCATCGCCGGGCTCGTCGAGGCGCTGGCCGAGGGGCTCCATTTCGCCGAGCGGGTCGGACTCGACGCGGCGGCGGTCGTCGACGTGATCTCGCAGGGCGCGGCGGCGTCCTGGCAGATGGAGAACCGGGCGTCGACGATGCTCGAGGGGCGCTTCGATTTCGGATTCGCCGTCGACTGGATGCGCAAGGATCTCGGCATGGTGCTGGACGAAGCGCTGCGCCGGCAGATCCCCGTCCCGATCACCGAAGCCGTCGACGGGCGTTATGCGGAGGTCCAGCGCCTGGGCGGCGGGCGCCTCGACTCCTCGAGCCTGATGCTCGTTCTCCGGGAGGAATCCCGTTCCGGGCGATAGCGGGAGTTCTTCGACGGGCTGCTAGTGTCTGGCGATCGCGAACATTGAACGGGCCATCGGGCGCGCCTGCCCCCTGCGCGAGGCGGGCGGCACGCCGTGGCCCTCAGGAAGGGAATCGATCCGTGGCGCACGAGTTCGTCTATACGATGCACGACCTCCGGAAGGTGATCGGCGACCGGGTCATCCTCGACGGGATCACGCTCTCCTTCTTCCCCGGCGCGAAGATCGGCGTCCTCGGCGCGAACGGTGCCGGCAAGAGCACGCTGCTGCGCATCATGGCGGGTGTCGATACCGACATCCTCGGCGAGGCGAAGCCCGCCAAGGGGCTGCGCATCGGCTACCTGCCCCAGGAGCCGCAGCTCGACCCGGGCAAGGACGTGCTCGGCAACGTCGAGGAGGGCGTCGCCGAGATCCGGGCGCTGATCGACGAGTTCAACGCGCTCTCGGAGAAGTTCGCCGAGCCGATGGAAGACGACGAGATGAATGCGCTGCTCGAGAAGCAGGGCAAGCTCCAGGACCGGATCGACGCCGCGGACGCCTGGGAGATCGACCGCACCCTCGACGTCGCGATGGAGGCGCTGCGCTGCCCGCCGGGCGATGCGAAGGTCGACACGCTCTCCGGCGGCGAGAAGCGCCGCGTCGCGCTCTGCCGGCTGCTGCTCTCGAAGCCCGACATGCTGCTGATCGACGAGCCCACCAACCACCTCGACGCCGAGAGCGTCGCCTGGCTCGAGCGCTTCCTGCAGGAGTATCCCGGGACGGTCGTCGCGATCACCCACGACCGCTACTTCCTCGACAACGTGGCGGGCTGGATCCTCGAGCTCGATCGCGGCCGGGGCATCCCGTGGCAGGGCAATTATTCCTCCTGGCTCGAGCAGAAGAACAAGCGCCTCGAAGTCGAGGAGAAGCAGGCCGGTGCCCGCGCCCGGACGCTCGCCCGCGAGCTCGAGTGGATCAAGCTCTCCCCGCGCGCTCGCCAGGCGAAGGGCAAGGCGCGCATCAACGCCTTCGAAGAGCTCGTCAAGCAGGGCGGCGAGCGGGCGCCGGAGAAGGTGGAGATCTCGATCCCCGTTCCGCAGCGCCTCGGCGACGTCGTCGTCGAGGCCGACGGCCTGCGCAAGGCCTACGGCGACAAGCTGCTTTTTGAAGGCCTCACTTTCAAACTGCCGCCGGGCGGCATCGTCGGCATCATCGGCCCGAACGGCGCCGGCAAGACGACGCTCTTCAAGATGATCGCCGGCGAGGAGAAGCCGGACGCGGGGACGCTGCGGCTCGGCGAGACGGTCAAGCTCTCCTACGTGGATCAGGATCGCCGCGATCTCGATCCCAAGAAGACGGTCTGGCAGGTGATCAGCGGCGGGGAAGACAAGATCATGATCGGCAATCGCGAGGTGCCGTCGCGGGCCTGGGTCTCGTCGTTCAACTTCAAGGGCACCGATCAGCAGAAGCTGGTCGGCGATCTCTCGGGCGGCGAGCGCAATCGCGTCAACCTCGCGCTGCTGCTCCGGACCGGGGGCAACGTGCTCCTGCTCGACGAGCCGACCAACGACCTCGACGTCGACACGCTGCGGGCCCTCGAAGACGCGCTCGTCGACTTTCCGGGCTGTGCCGTCGTCATCAGCCATGATCGCTGGTTCCTCGACCGCATCGCGACCCATATCCTGGCCTTCGAGGGCGATAGCCACGTCGAATGGTTCGAGGGCAACTATCAGGACTACGAGGCGGATCGCCGGCGACGCCTCGGTGCCGACGCCGATACGCCGCACCGGATCAAGTACCGCCGGATCGACGCCTGATCGGCTCGGCGCGCTCGCCGCGCCGAAGGGGCAGGGCGAAACGCAGCGCCTGGAGCGCGCCGGCGCCGAACACCCCGAGCTGGAGGACCGGCCAGAGGCGCTCGAGATCGGTCGCCGAAGCCCCGGTGCCCGGCCGCATCGGATCCGTCTCGTCCTCGGCCTGTAGAGCCCCCGCTTCGACCGCCCCGCACAGCCCTTCACCGCCCAGCGTGGTCGAGGCGACGGCCGGCGCGACACGCCATGCCGCGAAGCCCGCGAGCACGAGGCCCAGCATCGCAAGCCAGCGGATGCCCGCGCGCCAGGGCAGGCCCAGGCCCACGCCGGCGAGCGCCAGCGCGCTGAGAACGGCGAAGAACGCGGTCCCCGGAATCGGCGACGCGGTGGCCGGGTCGCAGGAGGCGTGGCGAAGTGCCGCGATCGTCAGGGCGTGGCCGATGAAGATCAGCCAGCCTCCGACGGCGAAGGCCAGGCGGAGCACGATCTCGGCGAACGACATGGGGGGGAACTCCCGGCGAGTGGATCGGATCATGGGAATCATGGAGGGAATGCCGGCGAAAACTAGCAGCCGGGGCTTGACCCGTCGGAGCGGCGCTGAGTAAGGTGCGCTCCACCGCGGAATCAACCGCGCAGATCGATGCCGTCGCGCACCCGGTTCGGGCCGTTGCCGAGTCCGTTCCGGGCGGAGTGACTGGACGCGGTTCGGCGGATCGAGCAACGAATCGAGCCAAGCCTCGAGGGGAGATCGAATTCGATGGGCATGTTGAGCGAATTCAAGGACTTTGCGATGAAAGGAAACGTCGTCGACATGGCCGTCGGCGTCGTCATTGGCGGGGCGTTCGGGAAGATCGTGACCTCGTTCACGAACGACATCCTGATGCCGCCCATCGGCCTCCTGCTCGGCGGGGTCGATTTTTCCGAGCTGAAGATCATGATCAGCGAAGCGGTCGGCGACACCGCCGCCGTCTCGATCAACTACGGCTCGTTCATCAACGTGATCCTGGACTTCCTCATCATCGCCTTCGCGATCTTCCTCGTCGTCAAGGCGATGAACACCGCCATGAATTCGATGAAGAAGGAAGAGGCTGCCGCACCGCCGCCCGGCCCGACCAAGGAAGAGGTCCTGCTGACCGAGATCCGCGACGCCCTGCGCTCGCGCTGATCGCAGCACCCTCCAAGAGCTGGCGCGTCAGCCTCCGAGAGGTGGCGCGTCAGCCTCCGAGAGGTAGCGCGTCAGCCTCCGAGAGGTGGAGCGTCAGCCTCCGAGAGGTGGATAGTCGACGAAGCCCTTCGGCCCGGGCGTGTAGAGCGCGCCCGGGTCGAAGCGCGCGAGCGCCTCGTTGCGCTCGAGCCGCGCGACGAGGTCCGGGTTGCCGATGAAGGCGCGCGCGAAGGAGACGGCCGCCGCCTGGCCGCCGTCCACCACGGCCATCGCCTCGTCCCGCTTGTAGCCGTCGTTCACGATCAGGGGCCCGCCGAACGCCTCGCGCGCGAGCTCGATGTTGTCGAGCGGAGCGCCGTGGAGGCGGATCACGTGCCCGTAGGCGAGGCCGAGCGGGCGCAGCTCGCCGAGCAGGGCGCGGAAGGTCTCCTCGGGATTTGCGTCGGAGAGATCGTTGAACGGGTTGCCGGGGCAGATCCGGAAGCCGACCCGGGCCGCACCATCGACCGCCGCCATCGCGCGGATCACCTCGAGCGGAAAACGGACGCGGTTCTCGACGGATCCGCCGTATTCGTCTTCGCGGGCGTTGCTGCCGGTCGAGAGGAATTGCGCGAGCAGATAGCCGCTCGTGCCGTGGGCCTCGACGCCGTCGAAGCCGGCGTCGTAGGCGAGCTCGGTCGCCCGGGCGAACTCGGCGACGACCTCGGGGATCTCCTCGCGGCGCAGCGCGCGGGGCATCGTGAGGGGCTGCATGCCCTTGGTATCGGTGTACATGTCGCCCTTCGCGCGGATCGCCGAGGGGGCGACGGTCTCCGCATCGTCCGGCTTGTTGTCGGGATGGGCGACGCGACCGCAATGCATGATCTGGGCGACGATCCGGCCACCTTCGTTGTGGACCGCGTCCGTGACCTTGCGCCAGGCCTTGACCTGCAGCGCGGTCACGAGGCCCGGCGTCCGGCAATAGCCCTTGCCGTCGAAGCTCGGATAGATCCCCTCGCTGATGATGAGCCCGGCGCTCGCGCGCTGGCGGTAGTACTCGGTGACCATGTCGGTCGGCTCGTCGTCGGCGCCGGCCCGTGAACGGGTCATCGGCGCCATCACGACGCGATTGCGCAGCTCGAGGCGACCGAGCTGGATCGGGGAAAAGAGGGCGGAGGCGGAGCTCGACATCGTGGATTCCTCGGGCGGGATTTCGATGGGATCGGATCGGATCGGATCGGATGGGCGAGGGAAGATCAGTGCGGTGCGACTAACGAACCAGGCGCGGCAGGGCTTCGAGCAGCTCTTCGTCGGCGCCGGGTGCGCCGTCCGGGCGGAAGGCCTGGATGCAGACCTGGTTCGCGCCGGCGGCGAGATGGGCTTCGACGTGGCGCGCGATCTTCTCGGGCGTGCCCCAGCAGACGAGGGCATCGACGATCCGGTCGCTGCCGTCGTTCTCGAAGTCGGCGTCGACGAAGCCGAACTGCTTGAGGTTGTTCTGGTAGTTGGGCAGCTTCAGATAGATCTTGAGCTGGGCCCGCGCGACGGACCGCGCCTTCTCCGGATCGGTCTCGGCGAGCACCATCTGCTCGGGCAGCAGCAGCGCCTTCGGCCCCATGACGGCCCGCGCGCGCTTCGTATGCTCGGGCGTCACGTTGTAGGGATGGGCGCCCTGAGCCTTCGTCGCCGAGAGCGAGAGCATCCGGTCGCGCAGGGCGCCGATCACGATCGGCGCGTCGACCGGCGGCTGCGGGCCCATGTAGAGCGCCTTGTCCATCGCCTCGAGGTAGCTCCGCATCGTCTCGACCGGCTTCTCGTACGCATGGCCGCGCTGGTTCGTCACGAGATGGCGATGGGAGACGCCGAGCCCGAGGATGAAGCGGTCCGGCGCGAGGCCCGAGACCGTTTTCCAGATCGCCTTCATGAGCATGGGATCGCGGGCATAGATGTTGGCGATGCCGGTGGCGAGGACGATGCGCTCGGTCTTCGCCGCGAGGAAGCCGATCAGCGAGAATGGATCCCGGCCGACCGCTTCCGGCACCCAGAACGTCGAATAGCCCCAGTCCTCGGAGCGGCGAGCGAAGGCCGCAGCCCCCTCCGCGTCCAGATGGTCGACGTGGCTCCACATCCCGAGCTTGCCCAGCTGCATTGAACGATCCTTTTCGATATGAGGACGGGGAACGCTAGCAGGCTCTCGGGTTTCCGACGGCCGGAGGACCCCTCCGAGCGGTCAAGAAGAGCCACCGCTCGGACCGATGAGGTCGGTGAGCCGAGGGATCCGAGCGCGTGGGGCTGCCGGCCACGAGCCGGGGAACGACGACGAGAGAGGACGAGAGGAGTCGATGCAGATGCGAGATCGGAATTCGGGATGGGGAGCGATTTGCACATGGATCGCCGCGGGGACCGTGCTGCTGGCCGGCGGTGCTGCGGCGCATCCGGGAGGAACGCCGGTCGGCGTACCGGCCCCGGGGATCTATTGCGCGACCTGTCACGCGTCCACGGCGACGACGGATTTCGAGGGGCAGGCGGCGAAGGCCGAGAGCGAGCTGGCCGAAACGAAACATCTGAGCGCGATCCGCGCCGGCATCGGCACGTACCAGACGCTCTCGGACGCCGATCGCGAACGCCTCGCGACGTTGATCGAGAGCGTCGATCGAAACTCGCAGATCCGCATCGAAGCGCCGGCTTCGGTCGCACCGGGCGCTCGTTTCGAGGTGAATGTGGTCCTCACCGGAGGGGCGGGCCCGACGGTCGCCGTCGGCCTGTTCGACCGCCCGCATCGGCTCTTTGCCCGCCCGATCGCGACGAAGGGATTCGAGCTGATCGGCGATCCGCGCGTCTCGGGCGGCCGGCTCCGCGCGACTGCGGCTGCGGGCAAGGCGAAAGCGTCGCCGGCCCCGGTCGTCGTGAAGCGCGTGCCCACGCTCTTCGACATCGAGGGCGTCTCTTCGAGCGCGGAAGCCGATCGCTGGGCGAAGGTCGAGATCGTCTTCGAGCTGCAGGCCCCTGCCGAGCCGGGTGAGTACCCGATCATCGGCGCCTATCTCTACGGCACGGAGAAGGCCGTGAAGCTCTCGACCCGAACCGACGATTCCCGTTTCCCGCCCTTTCCGCTCGGCGGGGAGACCGCCGCCTCGGGCCGGGTGAAGTTCTCGGCGCCGCAGGTCCTCCGGGTCGGGTCGGCGCTCAGCGCTTCGGATTGAACTCGCCGGCGGCGAGTCGGGTGCGGTAGCGCGCGAGCTCGCGGGCGAGGACGTTCGACAGCAGGACGACGCCGAGGATGTTCGGGAAGGCCATGCCGAGCAGCATGAGGTCGCCGAAGTCGAGCACGACCTTCGCGTCCTGGAAGATCACGCCGCCGAAAGTGAAGGCCAGGAATACGATCTGGTAGGCGAGGATCGAGCGCTCCCCGAACAGGAAGATCCAGGCGCGCTCGCCGTAGTAGCTCCACGAGATCATGGTGCTGAAGGCGAACAGCAGCGCGATGCCGGTCAGGACCTTCGGGAAGGCGGGGAACACGCTCGCGAAGGCGCTGGCCGTGAGCGCGATCCCGCTGCCGGCGTTCGGATCGTCGAGTGCGCCCGTCACGATGATGACGAGCGCCGTCGTCGTGCAGACGACCACCGTATCGATGAAGGGCTCGAGCAGGGCGACGTAGCCCTCGCGGATCGGCTCCTGGGTCCGCGCAGCGGAGTGGGCGATCGCCGCGGAGCCGACGCCGGCCTCGTTGCTGAACGCGGCCCGCCGGAAGCCCTGGATCAACGTCCCGATGAAGCCGCCGAGGCCGGCCTCGAAGCTGAAGGCCTCGCGAACGATCGTCGCGAAGGCGGCGGGCACCGCACCCGCGTTCAGGACCAGGATCAGGACGCCCGAGACCATGTAGAGCAGGCACATCCCCGGCACGAGGATCGATGCGACCTCGCCGATCCGCCGGATGCCGCCGATGATCACCAGGCCCACGAGGAACACGAGCGCGAGCCCGACTGCGATCTGCCCCGAGCCTTCCGCGAGGGCCGGGACCTCCTGGGCGAGCAGCTGGAAGCTCTGGTTCGCCTGGAACATGTTGCCGCCGCCGAAGCTCGCCCCGACACACATCACGGCGAAGAGGATCGAGAGCACCCGGCCGAGGCCCGCCTGGCCGATCTCCGCGAGCCCATCCCGGAGA
Organism: Myxococcota bacterium; assembly: GCA_041389425.1. Classification (GTDB taxonomy): domain Bacteria; phylum Myxococcota_A; class UBA9160; order UBA9160; family UBA4427; genus UBA4427. The sequence continues at coordinate 328,293 of JAWKRX010000001.1, read as the reverse complement.
TAGAGCATCGGGCCGCCGATCACGTGGCCCGAAAGGTCGGTGCGCCGGTAGCGCTGGGCGAGGCTGCATTCGGCGAACTTCGAGGTCATCCCGAGCAGCCCGCCGACGATCATCCAGAAGGTGGCGCCGGGCCCGCCGATGCCGAGGGCGAACGCGACGCCCGCGATGTTGCCGAGGCCGACGGTCGCGGAGAGCGCCGCGGCGAGCGCCTGGAAATGGCTGACCTCGCCCGTCTCGTCGGCCTCCGAATAACGCCCGCGGACGCAGTCGATGCCGTGGCGGAAGCCGCTCAGATTGACGAAGCGGAATCGGAGCGTGAAGAAGAGCGCCCCCGCGATCAGCCAGGCGACGACGGCCGGGACGACGATCGCATTGCCCGCAGCATCGTCCCAGAAGGCGAGGTCGAAGAAGATCACCCGCTCGAGCGGGGCGACGATCCAGCCGGCGAAGGCGCGCTCGGCGAGGGCGAAGACGGACTCCGGGGCTTCGACGGCTGCGGACGACATGACGCGCAACCATACGCAATTTCGGGGGTCTTCGAGGGCAATTGCGAGTCGATCCCGGATTTTGTCCGGCTCGTCCGGGTCGGATAGCCTGTGCCCCGCATGTGTCCCCAGCCGCCGGACGATCCGGCACTCCGCTCGCCGCGAACCCGCACCCTCTCCGAGCCGGCCTCGAAGGCCCTCGTGGCGCGGTTCGGCATTCCGCTCCCGCGTGAACGGACGGCTGCGGATCCGGAGGCGGCGGCCGGCGCGGCCGCGGAGATCGGATTCCCCGTCGTCCTCAAGCTCGCCGGCGACGGGATTGCCCACAAGACCGAACGCCAGCTCGTCCGCGTCGGACTCGGCGATCGCGATGCCGTCCTCCGCGAGGCTCGCGATCTGCTCGCACGCGCACGCCCCGAGGACGGTCCGGTCGAGCTGCTCGTCGCCGAGCAGGTCCGGGGGCAGCGCGAGCTGATCGCCGGGATCGTGCGCGACGCGCAGTTCGGGCCCTGCGTGATGCTCGGCCAGGGCGGCGTGCTCGCCGAGGCGCTCTCGGATGCGGTCTTCGCCGTCGTGCCGCTGTCGCGCGACGAGGCGCTGCGCATGATCGATGGCCTCGCGACGAGCCGCCTTTTCACCGAGCCCCATCGCGGCGAGCCCGCCCTCGACCGTGAAGCGCTCGGGGATCTGCTGGAAGGCCTCTCGCGCCTCGCAGAAGAGCGGCCCGAGGTCGAGTCGGTCGATCTCAATCCGCTGATCGTCTGCGCGGGCCGGCCGGTCGCGGTGGACGCCCTCGTCGAGGTCGCAGCGGCGGCGCGCGCCGTGCCGCCGGCATTGCCTGCGGCGCGCTCGGACGCCGAGGTCCGCGAGCGCTTCCGGCCGCTCTTCGCGCCGCGCGGGGTCGTCGTCGCGGGCGTCGCGAGCCATCCGGGCAAATTCGGCTTCGTGACCTTCCACAACCTGCTGCGCTGCGGCTTTGGCGGCGCGCTCCATGCCGTGAAGCCCGACGCCGCACCGGTCCTCGGCCACGCCACCCATGCGCGGGTCGAAGATCTGCCGCCCGGCGATCTCGATCTGATCGTGGTCTGCACGCCGAACCACGCCAATGAAGCGCTCCTGCGGGCCTGCGCGAAGCGCGGGATCCGCGCTGCGTTCGTGACGAGCGCCGGTTATGCAGAGGCGGGCGAGGCGGGGCAGGCGCTGCAGCGCTCCCTCGTCGCCGTCGCCGACGAGCTCGGCATGCTGCTCATCGGGCCGAACGGGCAGGGCGTGGTATCGACGCCGGCGTCGCTGTGTGCCCAGATCGTCGCGCCCTATCCGCCGGCGGGCCGGATCGGCGTCGCGAGCCAGAGCGGCAACCTCGTCTCCTCCTTCCAGAATCTCGCGGTCGCGACCGGCGTGGGGATCAGCCGCGCGGTCTCGCTCGGCAACTCGGCACAGACGGGGCTCGCCGAGCTGCTCGAGTATTTCGCGGTCGACGACGAGACGGACGTCGCCCTCTGTTATGTCGAGAGCGTCGGAGACGGCGCGCGCCTGCGCCGCGCGATCGAGCGGCTCACGCGGCGCAAGCCGCTCGTACTCGTGAAGGGCGGTGCGCACTCGGAGGGACAGCGCGCCGCGGCCAGCCATACGGGGGCGCTCGCGAGCGACGATCGCGTCTTCGACGGGCTCTGCCGGCAGCTCGGCGTGCTGCGCGCGCAGACGGTGGAGGAGGCGTTCGAGTGGGCCGCGACCCTCGCGACGCAGCCGCTGCCGCGGGGACGGCGGGTCGTCGTCTTCACGTCCGTCGGCGGTTGGGGCGTGCTCGCGGCGGACGCGTGTGCGGCGGCGGGGCTCGAGCTGGTGCGGCTCCCGGATTCGATCCGGGAGGCGATCGACGCGCGGGTGCCGTCGCGCTGGAGCCGCGGCAATCCGATCGATCTCGCGGGCGGTGAGACGCGGGACACGATTCCGGAAGTGCTCGATCTCGTGTGCGCGCATCCGGACGTCGACGCCGTGCTGCATCTCGGCATCGGCATCCAGTCGGCGACCGCGGCCTTCTTCCGCAGCGGTCCGTTCTTTCCCGAGCACGGCCTCGCGCGCATGGCGGAGTTCCACGAAAAGCAGGATCGGCGTTATGCGCTCGCCGGCATCGAGGCGAGCCGGCGGCACGGCAAGCCGGTGCTCTGCGCGAGCGAGCTCGTCGTCTCGAATCCGGAGAATCCGGGGCCGGCGGCGCTGCGCGAAGCCGGAAGGCTCTGCCATCCGAGCGCCCATCGCGCCGTCGGCGCGCTCGCCGTGCTCGTGCGCTGGGCCGAGATCCGGGCGCGCCGCGGAGTGTGCTGAAGGCGATCGGGGGCCAGAAAGCAAGCGGCCCGACGCGTCATGGACACGTCGGGCCTCCCTGGGAAGGGGATATCGGCTTGTTCTGAAGAGGGAGTGCCGTTTCGGCGGCGCGGGTGGCAAAGTTTTTTCGAGATCGCCGAAGTTTTTTTCGTGCATCTCCTCAAGCGCTGGAAAACGCGTGGTTTTTCTTGATCCGGGAGGTTCGAACCGATGACGCGCACACTGGTCTTGACCGTGATCGGACCCGATCGACCCGGGCTTGTCGAGGGGCTTTCCCGCCAGATCGCCGCCCATGGCGGGAGCTGGGATGAGAGCCGTATGGCCCGGCTCGCCGGGCATTTCGCGGGTGTCGTTCAGATCCACCTGCCCGCGGAGCGCGCCGAGGGCTTGATCGATGCGTTGCCGCAGCTGGCCGAGCAGGGGCTCACGGTCGGCGTCGTCGACAGCGAGGCACCGGCCGGCACGCCCGATTCCGGCATCGCCCTGCGCCTCGAGGTCGTCGGACAGGATCGGCCCGGCATCGTGCGGGACCTGTCGCGTGCGCTCGCCTCGCTGTCGATCAACGTCCAGGATCTGTGGACGCGCGTGGAGAATGCGCCGATGTCGGGGGAGCGTCTGTTCCGCGCGCGCGCCGAGCTCGTGCCGCCGTCGGGGCTCGGGCGCGACGCGATCCGCCAGACGCTCGAGCGCCTCGCCGGCGATTGGATGGTCGACGTCACCTTCGACGAATGATCGACGAATGACCGACCGGTTCTCCGCGGATCTGCGCGCCCCCCACTCGTCCCGCTCGTCCCCGCCGATCCCCCGCGATTCGAGAAAGAACGGACGAATCCGCGCTTTCATTGTTAGGCGCCGGTGATACGATCGCCCGGCATGCGCATCCGCTTCGGCCGATTCGAGCTCGACGACGAACGATTGATCCTCTCCAGCGAGGGACGCGCGATCGCGCTGCGTCCGAAGGTCTTCGACCTCCTGCTCGTGCTGGTCCGCGAGCGCACGCGCGTCGTGCGGCGCGAAGAGCTCTTCGCGCGGCTCTGGTCGACGACCGCCGTCGGCTTCGGATCCCTGTCCGGGCTCGTGAACGAGCTGCGCAACGCTCTGGGAGAGAGCGGTCGCGGCCCTTCTTCGATCCGGACCGTCCACGCCCGCGGCTACCAGTTCGTCGCATCGGCGATCGAGCTCACGGACGACGACGCGGCGCTCGGCGGGCAGGGCCTCGAGCGACCCATTGCGGAGCTCGGCTACGACTCGACGCGCGGGGCACGCGCCGTCGTCGAATGCCTTCCGAGCGAGGCCGAGCGATTCGCCTGGTTGGCCGAGCGAGCGGGCGAGGCCCTCTCGGTGGGATTCAGACTGCGATTCGCGACGGCCAGTCGGCTCGAGCCCTGCGAGGTCGGCAGCGCGAGCGGGGGGCAGGGCGGACTGTCCGCCGCTTCGACCGAAGCCGAGATCGAGCCGACTGCTGACCCCGGCACCACCCCCGGCACGGCCCACGGCGAAGATGCACCGATTGCACTGCTGCTCGACGTCGCCGATCCGGCGGCATGGCATCGTGCCGGAGGATTGCGGCGCCTGCTCGATCTGTTCGGCCGAACGCAGGTTCTCGTGCTGGCGGTCCTCGCTTGCCCGTCCGGGGATCCCGTCTCGACGGCCCTGATCGCCGCGGACGAGCGGATCGAGCGATTCGCGCGTCGCCCGGCGCAGGCGCCCGCCCCGCTTCGGCTCGGCGCCGGGGGAAGCGAGCAGGCGGGCCGCGATGACGCGGCGGATGCGCTCGCGCGCATGCTGCGGGGGCTCGCCCGGGCGGGCGGTCCGTCGTTCGAGGCGGCGCTCCGGTCGCTCGGCTTCGCAGCGGTTGCGCCGGAGCCGATCCGATCACCGCGCCGCGTCGAGCCCCCGGCCGTGCGCACGGCTGCGCCGCGACGTGTCGAGGGTCTTGCTGGATGGGCGGATGCCGTCGCCCCGGGCCGCGGCGTCGAGAGGGGCCTCGAATCCCATCGGGAACCGGCGGCGGGTCGCCGGGGTCCGTGAGCGCGATCGCCCGTTCGGGCGGTCTTCGATGCGTCGGGTGCGCGCCGCTTCGTCACGGTCGTCGATCCGATCACTCCGCCGGCGCAAGCTGGTCGAACGGCTTGCTGGGGCGGAGCGGCTTCAGGGAAGGGCGAAATTGGCATGGGACAACGGTTGCGTTTAACCTCCGCCCGATCGCGATCCGCCAGCGCGGCGCCTCGCGCTCCGCAGCGGATTCGAGACTTCGGATCCCCTACCCGCGAGGATGAAATGCTCGACCGCCTCGATCGCCGGGATCGGCTTCGCCTGGTCGAGTTCGTCTGCTCGTTCGCCTGGGCAGACTTCGAGATCCAGCCCGAGGAGCGCGAGTTCATCGCGGGCCTGATCCGGCGCCTCGATCTCGATGCCGACGAGCGCCGTCAGGTCGACCAATGGCTGATCCGGCCGCCGCGGATCGAGAACCTCGATCCGACGGCGATTCCCGCCGGTCATCGCCGGCATTTCGTCGAGGCGATCGAGGGGCTGATCGCGGCAGACGGCAACGTCCAGGACGAAGAGCGGGACACCTTCGAGATCTTCAAGCAGCTGCTGGTCGGTTGATCCCGTACCGCACGCCTTCTCAGCCCCCTTTGCGGCGACGCGGGGGAAGCGGGATCAGCATCGACGTCTCGTCGATCACGCGCTGATAGTCGATCCGGCGCTCCCGTGATCGCTTCTCGATCAACGGGATGCTGACCAGCAGGAACATGCCGGTCATGGCGAGGGGCGCGAGGATCGAGAGCCGGGCCCAGTCCGGATCCGCTGCGAGCCCGAACAGGAAGAAGCTCCACCAGACGAGGATTTCGCCGAGGTAGTTCGGATGGCGCGAATAGCGCCAGAGGCCGGTGCGGAGGGTCTCGCCCGGGCGCCTCGGGCCGGTGGTGAAGGCGCGCAGCTGGTCGTCGGCGATCCACTCGAAGGCGATGCCCGCGAGGCCGACGACGAGGGCGGCGAGGTCGATCGCGCCGAGCGGGCGGCTCCCGTCGACGACGGCGGGATAGAGCGCGGCGAGCCCCGCGAAGACGATCACGGTCGGGAAGAAATGGATCCCGAGAAAGCTGATGGGCCAGTAGAAGCCGGGCGCGAGCTCGCGGAATCCGACATAGCGCCAGTCTTCGTGGTCGAGTCCCGTCCAGCCGCGGGCCCAGTTCCAGGTGAGGCGTGCCCCCCAGACGCCGACGACGAGGCCCACGGCGGCGAGCCGCAGCGCCGGCACCGACGCATCCGCGAGGGTGGCCCAGTACAGCACGATCGCGATCGGCACGACGCTCCAATAGGCGTCGTAGAAGCTCGAGTTGTCGTAGGCGAAGCTGAACCCGAAGATCACGATCGTCGCCACCGCGTCCGCGGCGAAGGTCCGCCAGAGCGGATCTTCGATCGGCGCGAGCGCGAGCGTCGCCAGACCCGCGGCCAGCGCGACCAGATACGAGAATCCGACGAGGCGCAGCGCCTGCGCCCTCGACATGCCCGTCGAAATGCCCGTTGCCTTGCCCGATCCGCTCATCCCGTTCGCCTCCGTCATTGAACGCGCCGATCCCCGGTCCACCAGGCTTCGCGCAGCTTGAATTTCTGAAGCTTCCCCGTCGCCGTGCGCGGGAGCGATTCCACGAGCTCGATGCGCGACGGGCATTTGAAGTGGGCGAGCCGTTCACGACAGAAAGCGATCAGCGCCGGCGCGTCGGGCGCGGCGCCCTCGCGCGGAACGACGAGCGCGAGCGGCGTCTCGCCCCATTTCGCATCGGGAACGCCGATCACGGCGCATTCCAGCACGCCGGGATGCTGGTAGAGGCAGTCCTCGATCTCCGAGCTGCTGATGTTCTCGCCGCCGGAGATGATCACGTCCTTCTTGCGGTCGACGATGTGGACGTTCTCGACGGCGTCCCAGACGGCGAGATCGCCGGTGTGGAACCAGCCGTCCTGCATCGCGGCGGCCGTCTGGTCCGGCTGGTCGAAATAGCCGGCGAAGACGACGTTCGAGCGCGCGCAGACCTCGCCGATCGCGACGCCGTCGCGCGCGACGGGCAGCCCGTCTTCGCCGAGCACCGCGAGCTCGACGCCGATGCCCGAGATGCCGGCGCGTGCGCGCCGTGCCCAGTCGGAGGCCCCGGTCGCGGAGTCGGGGGCCGAGATCGTGAGGAGCGGGGCCGTCTCGGTGAGGCCGTAGATCTGCAGGAACGACCAGCCGAGCTCGCGCTCGAGCCGTTCGATGAAGGCAGCGGGGGGCGGGGCACCGGCGATGGTGAAGCGGGGCCTGGTCCGCACCGCGAAGCGTTCCTTCTCCGGGAAGTCGAGGATCGTCCGCAGCACCGCCGGAGCCATGCAGGCGAAGGTCACGCCTTCGTCCGCGATCAGGCGCCAGATCTTCTCGCCGTCGATGGCGCGCAGGATGACGTGGGTTCCGCCCTGGCCGGTCAGCGCGTAGACGCCGCCCCAGCCGTTGCAGTGGAACATCGGGAGGGTCCAGAGCTCGACGTCTTCGTGGCGGATGCCGAGGTGGGCGATCAGGTTGTAGGCGTTCAGGTAGCAGTTGCGATGGGTGAGCATCACGCCCTTGGGCCGGCTCGTCGTGCCCGACGTGTAGTTGATCGAGACGAGGTCGTTCTCGGCGAGGGGCTTCGCGAGCACCGGCCGCCCGGCCGGGGCGCCTGCGAGCAATGCGTTCCAGTCGAGCCAGCCGGCCGGCGCCTCGCCTTCGTCCTGCGCGACGATGTAATGCCGCACCTTCGGCAGCCGGTCGCGGAGCGCGTCGACCACGCCCGTGTACTCGGCGTCGACCAGCACGGCGGCGACGCCGGCGTGGTTCAGGATGTATTCGTGGTCCGCGCCGACGAGGCGATAGTTGAGGGGCACGAGCACGAGCCCCGCCTGCGCCGTGGCATAGAAGCTCTCGAAGTAGAAATGCGAGTTCGGCGAGAGCATGCAGACGCGCTCGCCGGGCGCGAGGCCGAGCGCGAGCAGCGCATTCGAGAACCGGTCGATGCGCTCCTCGAGCTCGCGGTAGAGAAAGCGGCGGGAGCCGTCGACCAGGCCGAGCTTGGACGGGTAGTGGCGGGCGGCGCGGCGGAAGAAGTCGGTGACGAGGAGCGGGACTTCCATCGGCGATCGGATCCTCCGTCGACTGCACATGCGGGGCGGGCCGCGCGCGGAGCCCGCTCGAGCCGAGCGCGGATTCCGCGGGCGGCGCCGTACGGGCGGCGAGTGTAGTCAGGACGATCGGCTCCGGGGAGCCCGCGACGGCGATTGCGGGATGCGCTGCGCCTCGGGCTGCTAATGTCGGGGCCGTTCGGGGCGGTCGGAGCGCGAGGGCTTCCGACCGGCGCGAGCGACATCGGAGCGCGCGGCCTGCGGGCGCATGCTCGATCGCCCCGGGTGGCGATCACGAGGGGAGACGATTTGGGCGGGCGCGAGCGGAACGAGCGATGGGACGGGCTGCTGCCGAGCACAGGGCAGGCCGCCACGGCGGGCATGAGCATCCTGGGCAAGAGCATGGCGGGCAAGTCCGAGGAGAAGGCACCGAAGGACGAGGGCCTCGGGCTGCGCATGCTGAAGACGCGCACCGTGCTCGTCTCCGGCGCGGTCGACGACAAGCTCGCGGAGCGGACGATCGAGAAGCTCCTGATCCTCGAGGCCGAGAATCACGATCCGATCCGGGTGATGGTCACGTCGCAGGGCGGTCACGTCGACTCCGGCATGGCGATCCACGACATGCTGCGCTTCATCGAGTCGCCGGTCGTCACGATCGGTGCCGGCTGGGTCGCGAGCATCGCCGTCCCGATCCTGTTCGGCGCGCCGCGCGAGCGGCGTTATTCCCTGCCGCATACGCGCTTCCTGCTGCACCAGCCCTCGGGCGGCGCCGGCGGACAGGCGAGCGACATCCGGATCGAGGCCGAGGAGATCCTGAAGGTCCGCGAACGGCTGAACGCGCTGATCGCCGCCGAGACCGGCCAGTCGATCGAGCGCGTCGCGAAGGACTCGGATCGGAACTACTGGATGGACGCCGGGCAGGCGTGTGCCTACGGCCTCGTCTCCCGGGTCGTCACGCGCGCAAACGAGATCGACTGATCGTTTCGCGCGCTGCCTTCGAGGCCGCCGTCTTCAGAGCGAGAAGCTCTCGCCCTTCAGAGCGAGAAGCTCTCGCCGCAGCCGCAGGTCTCCTGCGCCTTCGGGTTCTCGATCTTGAAGCCGGCGTCGTTCAGGGCATCCGAGTAGTCGATCCGGATCCCGTCCAGATAGCGGGCGCTCTCGGCGTCGACGACGACGCGCAGGCCGTCGAATTCGAGCTGGTCGTCGTCCGGCCGGATCTCCCCGTCGAAGAGCAGCTCGTAGCGCATGCCGCTGCAGCCGCCGTTGCGCACGGCGACCCGCAATGCACCGCCCGCGTGTTCGCTCGCGGCGAGCAGATGCCGGGCCTTGCGGGCGGCGGCGGACGTCAATTCGAGCTGGACCACGATCTTGCCTCGACTTTCTTCATGTGCGCTTCATGCGCGCCTCAGTGGCGCTCCGCGCGGTGTACTTCCTCTGAACGCTCTGCGCGGCGCGCGAAGCGCTGAGGCCAGCGGCAGCGGCCGGTTCGTCCGGCCCGGTCGGTGCGTCCGATCACCGGATGCGCCCGACCTGCACGTTCCCACGCGTTCCGGCTCGCGCGCTCGGGCCCGGGTCGATGTCCCGCCAGGGACGTCGAATCACCGGCGGGGTCTGCTGGCCGAAGCGGACCGTGCGTGCGGGGCAGCCTACGATACGATTCGGCCCGGTCAAGCCGGCCGGGCCCGTTCCGCCCTCATGCGTGGGTGCCAGTGATTTCCAGCGATTTCGACCAGCCTGCCCCGGGATTGTCGGACCAGCGGGGACGCCCGCTCCGGGATCTGCGCATCTCCGTGACCGACCGCTGCAATTTCCGCTGCCCGTATTGCATGCCGGCCGAGATCTTCGGCGAGAAATACGCCTTCCTGCCCCGCAACGAGATCCTGACCTTCGAGGAGATCGAGCGCGTCGTCCGGCTCTTCGTTGCGCTCGGGGTCGAGAAGATCCGGATCACCGGCGGCGAGCCGCTCCTGCGCCAGGGGCTCGAGGACCTGATCGCCCGGCTCGCCGCGCTCGGCCCTCATCTCGATCTGGCGCTGACGACCAACGGCAGCCTCCTGCCCCGCCACGCCGAGGCCCTCGCCCGGGCGGGTCTGCGCCGGATCACGGTCTCCCTCGACAGCCTCGACCCGGCGATCTTCCAGCGCATGAGCGGCGAGCGGTGGTCGGTCGAACGGGTGCTCGAGGGCATCCGCGCCGCGGAGGCGGCGGGCTTCGAGCGGCTCAAGATCAATTGCGTCGTGCAGCGCGGGGTGAACGACGACGGGATCGTGGATCTCGCACGCCATTTCCATGGGACGGGCCACATCGTCCGCTTCATCGAGTTCATGGACGTCGGAACCCGCAATCAATGGCGCATGGAAGAAGTCGTGACCGGCGCCGAGATCGTCGAGCGGATCGGCGCGGCGATGCCCCTCGAGCCGGCGGTGCCCAACTATCGCGGTGAGGTCGCCGCGCGCTGGCGCTATCTCGACGGCGGCGGCGAGATCGGCGTGATCACGAGCGTCTCGCAGCCCTTCTGCGGCGCCTGCACCCGGGCGCGGCTCACGACCGAGGGCTCGCTCGTGACCTGTTTGTTCGGGACGGGCGGCGTCGATCTGCGCACACCGCTGCGCGACGGCTCGAGCGACGAATTCCTGCGCGAGCGGATCGAGCAGACCTGGCGCGCCCGGCGCGACCGCTACAGCGAGGAGCGCCAGCAGATCCTCCAGATCGAAGGGACGAGCGCGCGCCGCGAGGGGCGGGTCGAGATGTACCAGGTCGGCGGCTGAGGGCGAGCCATGGAAGCGCCGAAGACGCCGGAGCGAGTCCACCTGCTCGAGGTTCCCGCGTCCGGGGAGATCGATCGCGATCGCGCCGCCGCCGCCGATGTGCTCGTCTACAACGCGGGCGGCGTGCGCCCGCCGCTGGTCACGATCCGCACCTGGTCGAAGGAAGGCGAGCATTTCCGGGCGCTCGCCCGCGCGCTGGGGCCCGAGCAGCCGATCTACTCGATCCGGCCACCCGATTTCGAGACTCTCGAAGCCTATCCGCGCACGACCGGGGAATGGGTCGAGCAGCTGATGCCGATCGTGCGGCGCCTGGATTTCCAGGGCGAATGGCTGCTCGGCGGCTGGTCGTTCGGCGGGGTCCTGGCGCTCGAGCTCGGCGAGCGGCTCGCGGCCGAGGGCCAGCGGGTCGGCCTCGTGCTGATGATCGATACCCGCAAGCCGAAGGCGCGGCCGGAGACGAAGCCCGGCGCGAAGATGCCCGTGCGCCTGCGCAAGCTCGGCCGCCAGATCGTCGAGTACAGCTCGCTCGAGTCCCGGCGCGAGCGCTTCGCCTATCTCCGCGCGCGCCTCGATCCCCTGCGCGGCATCGCGAAGCGCCGCGATCGGCGCGCCCGGCGCGCGGCTCGGGCCGAAAGGAAGCAGCGCCGCGCGGCGGAGCGTCAGGCGGCGGCCCGCCCGGCCGAGGCGCAGGAAGGGCTCATCGTCACGCGCTTCACCGGCGAGCGCATGAGCTTCCTGCAGCGGACGATCCACGTCGCCTATCTCAAATACGTGAGCCATCCGACCGCGCTGCCGATCGCGCTGCTGCGCACCCGGGAGTCCCGGGAGCGCTCGGGCGATGATCCGGCGCTCGGCTGGTGGCCTCTCGCTCGCGGCCGATTCTCCGTCGAGGAGATCGAGGGAACCCATTGGACGGTCTTCGACCCGGCCAGCATCGAATCCCTGGCCCCCCGCGTCGACAGCCTGCTGCGCGAGGCGGTCGCTCTGGCCGGGTTCAAATCGCCGCTGCCCTTCGCGGCCAGGATCGAGCAGGAAGGGCGATGAACGAGCGCTTCCCCCTGCTCGCGCGGACCGGCCATGGCCCGCGTGTTCCGGCCTGGAGCGGCCCCGGTCTCGTCGCCCGCCTCGCGTTCACGATCGCCGCGATCGCGATCGCGATCGTGGCGACGGGCGCTCCGCCCCGAGCGCAGGCCGCCGGAGCCGCGGACCCCGACGAGCGGGCGACCTATCGGGTCGTCTACACCGCCTGGCTGAAGCCGGGCGATCCGATGGCGAGCGTGCGGATCCGGCTCGCGAGCCATCCGGACTGGGTGCGCTGGATGAAGCTGCGGATCGATCCGAGCCGCTACCGGGATTTCAAGGGCACCGGACGCATCCGCGTCGAAGGCGACCAGGTCGAATGGACGCCGCCGCGCAAGGACGCCTGGCTCCAGTACAGCGTGAACCTCGAGAGCCAGCGCGACGTCGGTCGGTACGACGGCCGCGTCACCCAGGATTGGGCGCTGTTCCGCGCCGACGACCTCGTCCCGCCCGTGCATCTCGACATGCGGGACGGCACCCGATCGAAGTCGAAGCTGACGCTCGACCTGCCGGAGGGCTGGTCCGTCGCGACGCCCTATCCGCGTTATGCGAGCGGTCGTTTCGCGATCGACAATCCCGAGCGGCTCTTCGATCGACCGACGGGCTGGATCCTGGCCGGCAAGCTCGGCATCCGGCGCGAGAAGCTGGGCGATACGCAGGTGACGATCGCCGGGCCGACGGGGCAGGGCGTCCGGCGTCTCGACATGCTGGCGTTCTTCCGCTTCACCCTCCCGACGCTGCAGGCGATCTTTCCGGACTTTCCCGATCGCCTGCTCGTCGTCAGCGCCGGGGATCCGATGTGGCGAGGAGCGCTCTCGGGGCCGGGCTCCCTGTTCGTGCATGCGGATCGCCCCTTCATCAGCGAGAACGGCACGAGCACGTTCATCCACGAGCTCGTCCACGTCGCGATGGGGGCCCGGAGCGCACCCGGCGCCGATTGGATCGTGGAGGGCCTCGCCGAGTACTACTCGCTCGAGGTGCTGCGCCGATCGGGGGCGCTCTCGGAGCGTCGCCATGCGCGCGCGCACGCGAAGCTCGCCGAGTGGGGCAAACAGGCGGGGCCCGTCGACGGCGATCGATCGAGCGGCGCGGTGACGGCGCGTGCCGTCGGAATCCTGAGGGCCCTCGACGAGGAGATCCGCGCGGCGCGCGGCGGAAAGGCCGGGCTCGACGACGTCGTGCGCTCGCTTGCGCGCGGTGTGCCCGTGACGCGTGAAGATCTGCGTCTCGCGGCCGAGCGGGTCGCCGGCCGACCGCTCAACGCGCTGGCTGCGCCCTGATCGCCGCTTCTTCCGGCCGGGGCCGGAGCTCGAACCACCAGATCTCGCTCTGCGCCGCCCAGCCATCCGGCTCGAGCTCGTATTTTTCGGCGGCTGCGCGGCGCAAACCTTCGATCAGCTCGGGATCCTCCACCCGCTGCGCCAGGCAGCGATGGATCCTTCCCGCGATCCGGATCCGCACGCGCGGGTCCGCCACGACCTGCTGCGGCCAGCGCTTGATCGGCGTCAGGAAATCCCCGGGCACGAAGAGCCGCCCGGCGACGACGACGTTCCAGATCCGCACCGAACGCGGCGCGTCCGGCATCAGCTCGAGCTCGACCTCGCGCTCGCCGGCGAGCGCCTGCCACTCGACGGGGCACGCCGTATCCGGTCCCGCGAGCCGCCCGCCCGGCAGCGGCCCGACCGGCCCATCGCAAGCGAGCAGCAGACTGCAGAAGGCGAAGAGCGCCCCGCGCACGCGCGGGCTCCAGGAGGTCGGGGTCGGCGGGGTGGATGCGAAAGCGTGCAGAGACGATCGCGGCATCGCCCCAGCGTCGCACAGGCCGGCGAGCGGCGGTGCCCTCGCCGGTCGCGGGCGAAGCCCCGCTGCCCGGGCGAAGCGGCTCCGAGCGGATCGGAAGGCGACGCGGAACCGGCTGGGCGATTCGCTCGTGGCGTGCTCGATGAAAGGCCCGAGAGGCGGTTCGAGGATCCGGCTTCGCGCGGCAGTCTGCGAGCGATTTCCTCCGCCGCGCGTGATCTCCTCAAGCAGCCGCGGCAGGCACCGATCGCTGCTCAGCGTCCCGCGGATCGCAGGCGGAGATGCCGTTCGAGGAGACGGGCATTGGCATCACCGGGGCAGGGCAAGACGCGCGGGCAGGCGGGTTACGGCGAGGGACGGGCAGAGATCCGCGCCGGCGACGACGTGCTCTTCGACGAAGAGGCGATGGTGGCCGAGCTGCTCGCCTGCCTCGAGGCCCCCGACTACCGGCCGCCGACGCTGCCGGCCGTCGCCGTCGAGTTGATGTCGATGTCGACCCGGGCGGACGTCGCGATCGAGGACGTCGTCCGCCTGCTCGAGCGCGACAGCCTGATCGCCGGTCGCGTGCTGAAGCAGGCCGGCTCGGCGGCCCTCGGCGCAGCCGTCAAGATCACGTCCCTGCGCGAGGCGACGATGCGCCTCGGCCTGCTGCGGATCCGCGATCTCGTGATGGAGATCGCGATGAACCTGCGCGTCTTCAAATCCGATGCCTACGGCGACGCGATGGAGCGGATCCGCCGCCATGCCGTCGCGACGGCACACGCCGCGCGTCTGGTCTGCAAATACACCCCGATCGAGGGCGAGTTCGCCTTCATGGCCGGACTGCTCCACGACGTCGGCATCGCCGGAACGCTGCTCGCCCTGAGCGAGCGCAAGAGCAAGGGCGGGCGCCGCGTCGCGCCGCCCGATCTGCTCGTGATCTGGCCCGCCGTCGACCGCGTCCATGCCCGCGCCGGCGAGATCATGGCGCGTCACTGGCAGCTCCCCGCGGACATCCGCCTCGCGATCACGCTGCATCACCAGGTGCTCCTGGACGGGCATCCCCATCCGCTCGCCGCGACGGTCGCCGTCGCGAACGAGCTCAGCCATGCAGGCGGCGCCGGCCTCGTACCCCGATCCGACGAAAAAGAGGCGGGCGACGAGGAGCCCGAGGACGCAATCGAAGCCGTCGGTACCGAGGATTGGCTGAGCGCCCATACGAACGTCGACCGCTCGAGCGAAGCCACCCTCGCTCGTGCCCGCGACGCGCTCGGCATCGATGCGCGCCAGTCGGGGTTGATCGAGGTCGAGGCGCGCGGCCTCTTCGAACGCCTCGCCAGCGAGGCGTAGGGCGAACGGCCAGGGCCCTGGCGAGCCGGATCCCAGCCCATATGCTCCGAGCCATGGAAAAGCTCGTCTATCTGCTCTGGAAGCGCGAACAGGATCCGAATAACGACGTGCTGCGCGATCGGCTGCTGGCCGACCTGCCGAAGGGGCTCGCAGAGGCGGGCGCGACGCAGATCAAGCTGTCGATCAGCGACGGCGACGTCGCCGCCGGGAGCGCGCTCCACATGGGCCCCGAACGCCCGGACGCGATGCTCGCCTTCTGGATCGAATGCATCCAGGATCGCGGGCCCGCCGAGGCCTGGATCGCGAGCCGGACCGGACGCCACGCCGGCTATCTGGTCGTCGAATCCCAGCCCCTGCGCCTCGAGACCGATCCCGCGGCCCGCGGATCCCGAACGCGCGGATTCAGCCTCGTGGGCTGCATCGAGGCGAAGGCGGGCCTGTCCCATGCGCGCTTCCTGGAGATCTGGGAGACGAGCCATCGCCAGGTCGCCATCGATACGCAGAGCACGTTTTCGTACATCCGCAACGAGGTCGTCCGCCCCGTGACGAAGGACGCGCCGCCCTGGCAGGGCATCATCGAGGAGGGCTTTCCGAGTGAGGCGCTCTCGAATCCGGAGGCGTTCTATGATGCGGTCGGCAACACGACGAAGTTTCGTGAGAACTTGCGGCGGATGATCGAGAGCTGCGAGGCGTTCATCGCGATGGAGCGGGTCGACTCGCATCCAATGAGCGAATACCGCTGGTTCTGATCGGCGCAGAGGCTCAAGGCCAGACCGGCTTTCGTTTCTCGAAGAACGCGCGCGCAGCCTCTTCCGTCTCCCCCGAAGACCCCGCCATGATCTGATTCCGGTTCTCGAGCTGAATCGCCGTCTCGAGATGGTTCACGTCGAGATTGGCCCACATCACCTGTTTGGTCGCGAAGACCGCGAACGGGGCGAAGTCGCAGATTTCGTTCGCGAGGGCGAGGGCGTCGTCGACGACGCTGCCGTCTTCGGCGAGCCGGGTCACGAGACCGATCCGCTCCGCTTCGGTCGCGTCGATGCGGCGGGCAGAGAGGATGAGGTCGTGGGCGCGCGAGGCGCCGATCAGCCGCGGCAGCATGTAGCTGACGCCGATGTCGCAGCCCGAAACGCCGACCCGGATGAACTGCACGCAGAGCGTCGCACTGCGTGCCGCGATCCGGATGTCGCAGCCGAGGGCGAGGGCGAGGCCCCCGCCGAAGGCCGGTCCGTTGATCGCCGCGATCAGCGGTTGCTGGATCCGCCGCATCTTGGGAATCAGGCTGGCCATGCGGTTCTGGGCGAGCAGGCCCGAGCGGGGCGGCTTCGCGCCGGCGACGATCGAGCCGGGGTTGCCCTGATCGCGGAGGTCGAGACCCGCGCAGAAGCCGCGGCCCGCACCCGTCAGGACGACGATGCGACAGGCGTTGTTGCGATCGAGCGCGTCGAGCGCGTCGTGGAGCTGCTCGACGAGGGCCCAGGAAAGGGCGTTCAGGGTTTGTGGTCGGTTCAGCCGGAGGATCGCGACCTCCGGCCGCGGATATTCGATCTCGACGTCGCTCACGCTCGCTCCTGGAAGGGATGGGGCTGTCGCGAACGCGCTTCGAGCGCGCCTCGCGCCTCGTGGTTCGGCGCGTCAGGCCGCCTTCACGAACAGGATCACGATGCAGGCCAGCCCGCCCATGAAGGCGGCCGAGCGGGCCTTGTCGAGATCCTGGATGTAGAAGATCGCGTGGAGGATGCGGAAGACGACGAAGGCGATCGCGAACGGTGCAGCGGCTTCGGCGGAGAGCCCGGCGGCGTGGGTCGTCAGGATCGTCGCGGGGAAGAGGATCGCGGCTTCCCAGGCGTTGGCCTGGGCGGCGTAGGCGCGCGCGCCCGGGCCCTCGAGCTTCGCGGCTTGCGCGCGCGGGTTCTTGTTGTCGGCGGTACCGAAGGACTTGCCCCGGTAGTAGCCGCCTGCGAACGCGAGGAAGATCGGCAGGAGGAGGACGGCGAGCACGCACCAGAAGGGAGTCGTCATCGAGGGACCTCACATCGGTTGGGAAGAACCCGCGCGACTCTATCACGCTGGTCGGTCCGCTGCGTCGCCCGTCGCGCGCAGCGCCGCGGCGCCGTTCATCGGCGCTCGTCGGGCTCCGGACGATCGAATCGCTGCAGCTGGACGGTCTCCGCCGACAGCTCCGCCCAGGGACCTTCGACCGCGAACACGGCGATCGTCGCGGGAGAAAAGCCCTCCCGGAGCAGGGCCGAAGATTCCGGATCGCGCCGGACGAGCTCGAGCGCGAGCAGCGAGATGCCCGGGTTGTGGGCGAGGACGAGGACGTTGGCTGCGTCGCTCTCGCTCTGGACGGTGTCGAGGAGCGCCGCCGCCGTCGCATCGTAGAGCCTGGATTCGAAGGCCACTTCGACCTCGGGCGGGCTGCCTTCCGCGAGCCCGGCTTCGACGGCGCGCCAGGTGTCGCGGCAACGCTGGGCGGCCGAGCACAGCACCCGGTCGGGGATCGGGCCTTCGAGACGGAGGCATTCGCCGACGAACCGGGCTTCGTCCTGACCGGCGCGGGTCAGCGGGCGATCGAGATCCCGGCCGGAGCTGGCTGCCGCGGTCGCGTGGCGCATCAGGATCAGTCTTCGCTGGCGCATCGAAGCCGCGCTACTTCGCCCGCGAGCAGGCGAAGACGCTCCTGGCCGGCGGCGGCGGCAGGTTCGCCTGCATCTGCTCGAGCGAGACGTCGAGGTATTTCTTGATCACGTCGAGCCGGCAGAGCTTGAACGCCTCGCCGGTCTTCCCGGCGCATTCGATCTCGACGCGATGGTCGACGAACTCCGCCTTGGTCGGGGTCCGCTCGCAGCTCGCGAGCGCGAGGATCGCGACGAGCAATGCGACCGGAACGAGGGCTCTGGAGCGCTTCGGCATCGTCTCTCCTCCCGTGGGCTCACCGGCCATAGGCACGCGCGGGCAGCTCGGTCGCGAGCTCCGGCCAGAGGAAGATGAGGGTCAATGCGACGAGCTGCAAGGCGACGAAGGGGAGAATTCCGACGTAGAGCGTTCGCACGTCGACGTCCGGCGCGACGCCCTTCGCGTAGAAGAGCGCGAATCCGACGGGCGGGGTCAGGAACGAGGTCTGGAGACAGACGGCGAAGAGCACGGTGAACCAGACGAGATCGAAGCCGAGCGAGACGACGACGGGGGCGACCAGCGGGAGCACGATGAAGGTGATCTCGATCCAGTCGAGCACGAAGCCGAGCAGGAAGGTCGCGAAGAGGATCGAGAGGACGACGCCGTTCGGACCGAAGGGCAGGCCCGAGAGGCCCCGGGCGATCAGCTCGTCGCCGCCGAGCCCGCGCAGCACGAGGGCGAAAGCCGTCGCACCGACGAAAATTCCGAAGAGATAGCCGGTCGTGAGCGTCGTCTCGCGGAGCACTTCGCGCAGGATCGGGACCGTCAAACGCCGGCGTGAAGCGGCGAGCAGGAGCGCGCCGGCGG
This sequence comes from Myxococcota bacterium, assembly GCA_041389425.1. Classification (GTDB taxonomy): domain Bacteria; phylum Myxococcota_A; class UBA9160; order UBA9160; family UBA4427; genus UBA4427. Next base: position 309,887 of record JAWKRX010000001.1, on the reverse strand, counting down.
CGCCGACGCCGGACGCTTCGGTCGGTGTCGCGATCCCGAAGAAGCTGCTGCCGAGCACCGCGAAGATCAGGAGCGCCGTCGGCACGACCTTGCGGAAGACGGCGAGGATGAGCTCGAGATCGACGATCTCGGGCCGGCTCGAGGCGGGTGCGATCGTCGGGCGCAGCGCAGGCAGGGCGAGCAGGTAGGCGATGTAGAGCGCGGCGAGCAGCAGGCCCGGGAGGATCGCGCCGAGATAGAGGTCGCCGACGGAGATCGCGAGCCGGTCGGCCATCAGGACGAGCATGATGCTCGGCGGGATCAGGATGCCGAGCGTTCCGATGGCACAGACGGTTCCGGTCGCGTAGGTCGCCGCATAACCCGCCCGCTTCATCGGGGGCAGCCCGAGCAGGGCGAGCATGACGACCGAGGCGCCGATGATGCCGGTGCTCGCCGCGAGCAGCACGCCGATCAGGGCGATCGAGACCGCGAGGCCGCCACGAACACGCCCGAAGAGCCGGGAGACCTCGCGCAGCAGCTCGGCGGCGATGCCCGATCGGTCGAGCAGCAAGCCCATCAGCACGAACATCGGGAGCGCGACCAGCACCCAGTTGTCCATGAGATCGAAGATCCGATCGCCGACGAGCGAGGTATAGGCCCAGTCGATGCCGGTCTCGACCCCGAAGTCCCGCTCGAGCAGGAGCGCGATGGCGGTGAAGACGAGGGCGCTGCCGCCGAGGACCCAGGCGACCGGAAAGCCCGTCAGGATTCCGAGGATGAAGGCGCCGAACATCAGGACGGCGAGCCATTCGCGCGGGCTCATCCGGCGGCGTCCGGCGGCTCGCCCGGGGCCGGGTCGGCGGTCGGCGTCGCACTGGCCTCGTCCGCATCCGACGCGGCGGCGGCGTCTGCGACGGGCGGCGCGAAGAGGCGGCGCGCGATGGCGCGCGTGCGCGCGAGGGAAGCGAGCAGGAGCAGGGCGAAGACGATCGGCAGGGCGCTCTTCAGGAGCCAGCGATGGGAGAGGCCGCCCGCCGAGCCCGAACGCTCGCCGCTCGCGAAGCTCTCGGCGACGAGGGGGATGCCGCTCCAGAGTACGAGCGCGATGAACGGCAGCTGGAGCAGGAGCAGTCCGTAGAGATCGACCCAATCGCGGCGGCGCTGCGACATGCCCTCGCGGAAGACGTCGACCCGGACGTGGCGGTCGTGGAGCACGCAGCCGAGGATGCCGACGAGAAAGCCCACGGCGTAGAGGTGCCATTGCAGCTCTTCGAGCTCGATGCGGCTGATGGCGAAGAACGTCCGCAGGCCGACGCCCGCGACGATGACGCCGACGAGCAGGAGCCAGATCCAGCTCGCAGCGGAGACGAGGCGATCGAGCGTCCGCTCGACCGGAGCGGGCGACGGCCCGGGCTCAGCGGCCATCGGGGGCCCCGGCCGGCTCATCGGCTCCGCCGGTTCGGCCAGCGCCTTCGGACGGGCCGGAGGGGCCGGATGGATCGGACGCGTCCGCGTCTTGCGGCGCGGGATAGGCGAGCCGTTGCCAGCGGGTGTATTCGGCGTGGAAGGCGCGTTGGTGGGCGAGGATGCGGGCGAAGTCCGCGTCGTCGCGGGCGGCGGCGTCGAGCACGCGCCGGGTCGCGGCTTCGAGCGCCGCGAGCAGCGCGGGCGAGAGCGCGCGGGTCGTCACGCCGCGCGCTTCGAACGCGCGCAGCACGGCGCCCTGGGCGGCCTCGGCCTGTGCGAAGTTGCGCTGGACGCCGTCGCCGCAGGCGAGCTCGATCAGCTCGCGGGTCGCGGGGGGGAGGGCGTCCCAGGTCGGTGCGTGAACGACGAGATGGAAGGCGGTGTGCGGCTGGTGCCAGCCCGGGAAGTAGTTGTACTTCGCGACCCGGTCGAAGCCGAGCCGCGCGTCGACTTCCGGCAGCGAGAACTCGGTGGCGTCGATCGCGCCCTTCTCGAGGGCCTGGAAGAGCTCGCCGCCGGGCAGCATCGTGACCGAGGCGCCCAGCGATTGCAGCGCCTGGCCGCCGAGCCCGGCGAAGCGGATCTTGAGGCCGCGGAGGTCTGCGGGGCTCTCGATCGCATTGCGGAACCAGCCCGCGGTCTCCGGTCCGATCAGGCCGCAGAGGATCGGCTCGATGCCGAGCGGGCGGTAGAGCGCCCGGGCGAGCTCGCGGCCGCCGCCGCCGACCCACCAGGCATTGTATTCCCAGGGCGTCATGCCGAAGGGCACCGCTCCGAAGAGGGTCGAGGCAGCGAGTCGGCCTTCTTCGTAGCCGAGCCAGGTATAGCCGGCAGCGATCTTGTGATTGCGGACGGCATCGACGATCGCGAAGGCGGGGACGACCTCGTCGGGATCGTCGATCGTGAAGGCGATGCGGCCGTCGCTGGCGACGGCGAGCCGCCGCGCGACCTCGACGACGTTCTCGCCGAGCGCCGGGAGATGGGTTCCGAAGGCGCTGCTGACCCGCCAGCGCAGGATCGGCTCGGCGGCGGCGACATCGCCCGCCTGCGCGGCGCTCGGGGCCGGGCCGCGCGCGACGACGCCCCATTGCGGAAGCGAGCCCGCGACGAGCACGCCGACGGCGAAGGCGACCAGCACGGCCAGCAGCGCCTCGCCCTTCGACATCAGCGCGCGCTGCTCCCGCTCATTGGACCTCGACGAGCGGGATCTTCATCGGGATCACCGTCTTCCCGTCCCGCAGCACCTCGACGTCGACGAGCTCGCCGGGCGTGCGCCGATCGAGGGCATTCGAGAGCTCCGCATAGCTCCGGATCCGCTTGCCCGAGACGGATTGGATGATGTCGGCCGATACGATCGCGCCGCGCCGATCGACTCCGAGCGATCGCATGCCCGCCCGCGCGGCCCCCGAGCCCGCGACGACCTCGCGCACGATGACGCCCTCGAGGCCCCAGCTGCGCGCGAAATGGTCGGGCAGGACGGTGACTCCGAGGCCGGCGCGGCGGACCTTCCCGTAGCGGATCAGCTGGGGAACGATGCGCGAGACGGTCTCGATCGGAATCGCGAAGCCGATGCCCGCGCTGGCGCCGCTCGGGCTGAAGATCGCCGTGTTCACGCCGATCGCGCGGCCGTGGGAGTCGAGCAGCGGCCCGCCCGAATTGCCCGGGTTGATCGAGGCGTCGGTCTGGATCACGTCCTCGATCACGAAGCCCTCGCCCGTCGGGAACTCGCGGCCGAGGGCGCTGATCACGCCGGTCGTGAGCGTGCGGTCGAGGCCGAAGGGATTGCCGATCGCGATCACCTTCTGGCCGACGAGCAGCGCATCCGAGCCCCCGATCGCGAGCGGCCGGAAATCGAGGCCCTTCGTCTCGATGTGGAGGACGGCGAGATCCTTGCGCGGCTCGTAGCCGACGACCCGCGCTTCGTGGGTCGTCCCGTCCGCGAGGGTCACGGAGAACGTCTGGCCGCCCTTCACGACGTGGTAGTTCGTGACGACGTGGCCGAATGCATCCCAGAGAAAGCCCGAGCCCGAGCCCTGGGGCACCTCGGTCACGTTGGCCGAGAAGAAATCCCGGCGCAGCGCGTTGTTCGTCACGAAGACGACCGAGGGGCCCGCGGCTCGGAAGACCTCGATCGTGTTGCGTTCGGTCTCGAGCAGCCCGTGCGGAAGCGGGGGATGGCCGGTCGTCGCCGGCGGCGCCGCGGGGTTCGGAACGGCCTGCGCCCTCGCGACTGCGACGCTTCCCGGGAAGCCGGGGACGATCGCCGCGAGCAGCACGAACGAGAGGATGGCCAGGCAGAGCCGCAGTGCGGCCGCTCGCTGCGCCGTTTGCGCCCGGCCTGCGCGCTCGGGGAGCCGTCGACCGCTCATCGCAGCGCGTCCGACGATGCGAGCTCGACGGCCGCCCCGGCCAGCGCGTCGATCTGCGAACGAAATGCCTCCACGTTCCCCCCTTCGCCCATCACGCCCTTCATGTAGCGCGCGAGCACGCCTTCGACGATCGCCGCGAGCCGCCAGTACTGGAAGGCCCGGTAGTAGGCGATCTTGCGCGTCGAATGGCCCGTCAGCGCCTCGTAGCGCTCGAGCAGCTCGTCGCGCGCCGGGAAGCCGCCGCAGGAAGTCGCGGAGATCCCGGTCCCGCTCGCGTTGGGCGAGAGATCGCCCGGGCCGTTCCAATCGTTCATCAGGTAGCCGAGATCGGCGAGCGGATCGCCGAGGGTGCAGAGCTCCCAGTCGAGCACGGCGGCGATGCGGCCGGCCGCGCCGTCGACGAGAAAGTTCCCGAGGCGATAGTCGCCGTGGACGATCGCCACCGCCGTCTGCTCGGGCATGCGGGCGACGAGCGCGGCATGGGCCTCGTCCATCGCGGGCAGCTCGCGGGTCTTGCTCTTCTCCCACTGGGTCTTCCAGCGCGCGAGCTGACGGGCGAGATAGGCCTCCCGACGCCCGAGATCGCCGAGCCCGACGGCATCGGGATCCACGCGGTGGAGCGCGGCGAGGGTCTCGATGACGTGCTGGCCGAGCGCCGCGCGCCGCTCGCGCGGAACGACGCGCTCGCAGATCTCGGGACCGGTCAGCACGTCGCCGGCGACCCATTCCATGACGTAGAAGGGCGCGTCGTTGACCGCGGCATCGAGGCAGAGGGCGACGGTCCGCGGGACGGGGACGGGCGTATCGGCGAGGGCGCTGAGGATGCGGTGCTCGCGGCCCATGTCGTGGGCCGTCGCGAGCACGGCGCCGGTCGGCGGGCGGCGCAGGACGAGGCGACGACCGTTCGCGTCGAAGACGTGGTAGGTCAAGTTCGAATGGCCGCCGATGATGGGCTCGAAGCGCAGCGGCGGCGTGACGCCGGGAATCTGCGTCGCGAAATAGCGTTCGAGGGCGGCGTGCGAGATCCCCTTCATGGCGGGCGCAGTGTAGCGGCCGCCGGCGTCGGCGCGGGGCGAGTGCGGACGTTTCGGACCGCGCCGCTCAATCGGCCTCCGACCCTTCGATCCGGATGCGCGACCGCCCGTCGTCGGGGGCGACGAGCGCGCCGATGCGTGCGATCGGCGGCTCTCCGGCCTCGGCGAAGGCGGCGACGAGCCGCTCGCCGTCGGCGGCGGGCAGGGCGAGCAGCAGGCCACCGGAGGTCTGGGGATCGAAGAGCCAGGCTTCGTCGCGGGCGGATGCGCCTTCGATCATCGCGCCGAACGCGGCGCGATTGCCTGCGTGGGCCGTGCTGCGCAGGCCCCGGCGCCAGAGCTCGCGTGCGCCGGGCAGACAGGGGATCGAGCTGCGATCCAGCCGCGCCGCGAGGGGGCCCGCGCGGAGCAGGTTCGCGAGGTGGCCGGCGAGACCGAAGCCGGTCACGTCCGTCGCGGCCCGCACGCCCGCCGCGCGGGCGAGGCGGCTCGCGACGGCCTGCGTTCGCGCCATCGACGCATGGGCCGCCGCGACCCAGGGGCCGCGGGCGAGGCCGCGCATGTCCGCGGCGAGCACGACGCCCGTGCCGAGGGGGCGCGTCAGGAAGAGGGCGTCGCCCGCGCGCGCGCCGTCCTGCCGCATCAGGCGGCCGTCCTCGGGTGCGTCGCCCGTGACGGCGAGCCCGACCGAGAGCCCGTCGCTCGTCGAGGTATGGCCTCCGACGAGCGAGACCTCGAGCGCGTCGAGCGTACTGCGAAGACCGCTCACGGCCTGGAAGAGGATCTCCTCCGCCGCCTCGGGGCTCGTCTCGGGCAGGCCGATCAGGGCCTGGGCGTGGCGCGGGCGACCGCCCTTCGCGAACAGATCGCTCGTCGCGTTCGCGGCGGCGATCCGGCCGATCAGCCAGGGATCGTCGGTGAAGGCGCGGATGGAATCGATGTTATGCAGGGTCGTGCGGCCGTCGGCGCCCCGGGTCGCGGCGACGTCTTCGCGCTCGGCGAGCCCGAGCACGACCGTGGGATCGGGGCGCGCCGGCGCGAGGCGCGCGAGCGCCCGTTCGAGGGGCCCGGCGGCGAGCTTGGCGGCACATCCGCCGCAGGGCATCCCGTCCGCCGTGACGTCCGTGAGCGCGGGGGGCGTCGCCGCTTCGCCAGGCGCTGCGGCCGTACCCGCCGCGCCGGCCTCCGGCAGCAGCTGGAAGCGCTTCATGAATGCGCGATCGATCCGGTCCTTGAGGCGGAACGCGGCGCGTCCGGCGAAGGCGAAGCCCCATTTGGCCGCGATCGCTTCGCCGTCACCGAGATTCAGGAGCGAGAGGAAATCGCGCTGCGGTCGATAGGGCGCGAGTGTTCGGCCCTCGAGCCGGGCGCGCAGGTTGCGTTCGAGCACCGGCCCCTGGCGCACCGCGTAGACCCCCGCGCGCGGCACCCATGGATGGGCGACCTGCCGCGCGCAGTCGCCGACCGCGAAGATCCCGTCGAATCCGACCAGCTCGAGCGTGTCCCGGACCTGGAGGTAGCCGTCCGGATCGCGGGCGAGGGCGGGATGGCGGGGAAAGGCGAGCGGTGCGGCGCCCGTCGCCCAGACGAGCAGATCGCCCGCGATCGACTCGCCCGCGTCCGGCAGGAGCACGCCCGCTTCGGCGCCGACGATGCGTGTCCGAGTTCGGGTCGTGATGCCCCGCGCGGCCATCCGTGCCGCCAGTCTTCGGCGCGCAGCGGCGGGGGCGCCGGCGAGCGGCTCGGCGTCGGAGGTGACGAGGGTGATCCGGGGACGGAGCCCCGCCCGGCGCAGACGGGCCTCGAGCGTGAAGGCGAGCTCGCAGCCGGCCGCGCCGCCCCCGACCACGACGACGCGCACGGCGCCGCTACCCGCCCCGCCTGCGCCGCGCGCGAAGGCCGCGAGCCGCGCTTCGAGCGTCTCGACGAAGCGGCCGATCGGCCGCGTCGCGAGGGTGTGCTGGCCGACGCCGGGGAGATCGAGGGCACGGACGCTGGAGCCGACGTCGAGGCTCGCCAGCTCGAAGCGGATGGGCGGTCGGCCCTCGATCGCGAGCTCGCGCCGCACCGGATCGAGATCCGTCGCCGCCGAGAGCACGACGCCCGCGCCGGCTCGCCGTGCCAGGGGCAGGACGTCGATCAGGGCCTCCTCGATCCGGTAGTCGCCGGCGACGACGCCCGGGACCATGCCCGAGTAGACCGCGAGCGGCCGATCGACGACGACGACGAGCCGCATGTCGGGGGGCGGCCGCATCGCGAAGCGCTTCAGGACCTGGACGTGGGCATGGCCGCCGCCGACCAGCACGACGGTCCGCGGCGCGCGGTGCCCGCCGTCGGCGGACACCCGGCGCGACCCGGGTTCGGGCCGCACCTAACGCTTGTGGCGCTCGACCAGCTGGTCGAGATCGCGCACCGCACCGCGCGCCGCGCTCGTGGTCATCATCCCGTAGGCCTGCAGCGCCTTCGAGACCTCGCGCTTGCGGTTCGGCTTGAAGGCCGCCGACCCGCGCTCGAGCATCGCCGCCCGCCGGCGCGCGAGGACGTCGCCCTCGACCAGGAGCTCGATCTTGCGCTGCGGGATGTCGATCCGGATCGGGTCGCCCTCCTCGACGAGGCCGATCGTGCCGCCCTCGGCGGCTTCGGGGGAGACGTGGCCGATCGAGAGGCCGGAGGTGCCGCCGCTGAAGCGGCCGTCGGTGATCAGGGCGCAGGCCTTCCCGAGCTTCTTCGCCTTGATGTAGGAGGTCGGGTAGAGCATCTCCTGCATGCCCGGGCCGCCCTTCGGGCCTTCGTAGGCGATCAGCACGACGTCGCCCGGCTTGATCTGGCCCGAGAGAATGGCGTCGCAGGCGCTGTCCTGGGAGTGGAAGACCCGGGCGGGGCCCTCGAAGACCCAGATCGATTCGTCGACGCCGGCCGTCTTCACGACGCAGCCGTCCTCGGCGAGGTTGCCGTAGAGGACGGCCAGGCCGCCCTCGCGGCTGTAGGCGTGCTCGAGCGAGCGGATGCAGCCGTTCGCCGCGTCGTCGTCGGTCGACTCGAAGTATTTGTCCTGCGAGAAGGCGACCGTCGTCCGCACGCCGCCGGGCGCGGCGAGGGCGAGGGCCCGGGCCTCGGGGCTCGCGCTCTTGCGGCGGATGTCGTGGCGATCGAGGGCTTCGCCGAGGGTCTTCGAGTGGACCGTCGGCAGATCGCGGTGGATGAGCCCGGCGCGGTCGAGCTCGCCCAGGATCGTGAAGATGCCGCCGGCGCGGTGGACGTCCTCGACGTGATATTTCTCGGTGGCGGGGGCGACCTTGCAGAGGTTCGGAACGCGGCGCGAGAGGCGATCGATGTCGGCCATCGTGAAGTCGACGCCGGCTTCGTGGGCGATGCCGAGGATGTGGAGGATCGTGTTGGTGGAGCCGCCCATCGCGATGTCGAGGGCCATCGCGTTCTCGAAGGCCTCGAAAGGCGCGATGCTGCGCGGCAGCACCGAGTCGTCGCCGCCGACGTAGTGCTGCTTCGCCATCTCGACGATCCGCTGGCCCGCGCGCTCGAAGAGCTCCCAGCGGCGGGCGTGGGTCGCGAGGATCGTACCGTTGCCGGGCAGCGCGAGGCCCCGGGGCCTCGTTGGGCAGTTCATGCTATTCGCGGTGAACATGCCGGAGCAGGAGCCGCAAGGTCGGGCAGGCGGGCGCTCCATCTCGGTGGCTCCGCGTCCGAGACCGCCTCGTCGCCGGCGGCGATCATCGGATCGATCAGGTCGAGCTTGCGGCCGGCGCGGTCGCGGGTGCCCGCCGATTTGCCGGCCTCCATGGGGCCGCCCGAGACGAAGATCGTCGGAATGTTCAGGCGCATCGTCGCGAGCAGCATGCCCGGCGTGATCTTGTCGCAGTTCGAGATGCAGATCAGCGCGTCGGCGACGTGGGCCTGCACCATGTACTCGGCGCTGTCGGCGATCAGGTCGCGGGAGGGCGGGGGTAGAGCATCCCGCCGTGGCCCATCGCGATGCCGTCGTCGACGGCGATCGTGTTGAACTCGACCCCCCAGCCGCCGGCGGCATCGATGACCTTCTTCACGCGCTGGCCGACGTCGTGGAGATGGACGTGGCCCGGCACGAACTGGGTAAAGCTGTTGGCGATGGCGATGATCGGCTTCGCGAAGTCGGCATCGGTCATGCCGGTCGCGCGCCAGAGGGCGCGGGCACCGGCCATGTTGCGGCCTGCGGTCGTCGTACGGCTTCGATATCCCTGCATGGCCGCGAGGATAGGAGCGGAATCGAGGATTGGCACGAAGCCGCCTCGCGGGTCGCTCACGGGGCGGGTCAGGGGCGCCGGTGGTACCGGACCCGGCACGGGCGGTCTGCGCGCGCCACGCCGCCGATCTGCCGGCGCAGCGGGCCGGGATCCCGGAAGAGCGGCTCGAGCTCGAAACGCTCCAGCATCGCCTTCGTCGCGATCCGGATCGCCGAGATCGAGAAGCGGGCGGCAGGGCAGTAGTGGGCGCCGTGGCCGAAGGTCGAGACGAGCTCCTTGCCGGGGAGCTCACGGGTGCGCTGGAAGAGGGGGCCGCGGTAGTTCTCGGGATCGAAGCGGTCGAGGCCGGGCGCCGCCGTCGTGTTGGTCACCGACATCATGGTCGCGAGGGAGAGCCCGGGCTCGAGGCGGTAGGTCGCGTGCTCGTCCGAGAGCTCGCACGGCTTCAGGATCCGGCGCAGCACGATCGATCGCTGCCGCAGCCGGATCGATTCGTGGGCGCAGCGCTCGAGCAGCGAATCGTCCCCCGCGCGTACCGCCGCGAGCAGCGCCGGGCGCTCCAGCAGGTGGACGAGTGTCCAGGCCATCGCCGCGAACAGGTTCGACTGCGAGCCCATGTGCACGAGCACGACGTCGCGGGCGATGCCGCGCACGCGGGCCTCGCCGCTCTCGTCCTGCCAGGCGGCGCGGATGCGATCGAAGAACCCGGGCTCGTTGGGCGCGCCGTCGGCCGCGAGCGGCGGGAGCTCCGCGAGGATTCCGGCGTAGATCGTTTCGATCGCCCTGAGCGCCGCCTTCTCCCGGCGCTTGCCGCTGGCCCAGGTCCGAAACGCGCGCTCGGGATGCACGAAGGACTCGGAGCTGTCGAGGGCATCGAAGGCCTCGATCAGGCGCTCGATCCGGTCCGGGGCCGTGGCGGCGCGGCTGCCCCAGGAGGCGAGGCCCATGCGATGGGCGAGCCGGCGACAAAGAGCGAAGGCCTCGATCTCGCCCGCTGCGCCGAGGGAGGCGAGCTCGAGGTCGACCGCGGCCACCAGGTTCTCGAGGTAGACCTCGATGTCCTCGCGCGCGAAGAGCATGTGCGGAAAGGTCCGGCGGCCGGCGAAGAGCTCGGCGGGGACCTTGTGGGCGAGCATCCCGAAATCGGCGACGCCCTTGCTCGCCTGGGCCTCGGGCAGGGCCCAGAGGCTCTTCACGCCCTCCGGCGAGAAGACGCAGAAGAGGCGGTATCCGAAGCCCTCGACGAGGAAGGTGTCGCCGACCCGCTCGCGCGTGCGCTGGAAGAACGCCGTCGGATCCTGCAGGAGCGCGAGGCCGGCGCCGACCCAGGGAATCGCGCCCGAGACGCGCGGGGCATCGCCCGAGGCCCGGGTCGGTTTCGTCGCGGCGGATTCGGCGGTCACGTTGCAGGTCTCCATGATCCGGTCGTCGGATCGGTCGGCGGACCGGGCATTCGAATCCGGTCGGATCCCATCGCGTCAGCGACGAGAAGCATGATGTCCGAGGAAGATCGCGACTTCCGATTTTCCGATGGTACCCGCCGCGACGCCGTCGACGAGGGCATGCAATGCATCGTGATCCGCCGAGATCCGAAATCCGTTCAAACCGAGGAAGACCAGCGCGCACATCAATGCCGTGCGCTCGTTGCCGTCGACGAATGGATGGTTGCGCGCCAGGTGGAACAGATAGGCCGCAGCCTGGTCGAACGGAGTCGTGTGGAGGTACTCGCCGTCGAAGGTCGTCTCCGGCATGGCCAGGGCGGAGCGGAGGAGAGCCAGGTCGCGAAGTCCGGTCGCGCCGCCGTAGCGACGGATCTGATCGGCATGGATCGAGAGCGCTTCGTCGAGCGCCAGAAACGTCGGCTCCCGCACCGACTACTCGGCGAGCCGGCGGAAGACGCCGCCGTATTCCTCGTGGGCCTCGGCGACCCGCTCGGCGACCCGCTTCTTCCTCTTCCGATCGCGAACGGGGGTCACCACGAGGACATCGCCATCGGTCGGGATCTCGAGGTCCGTCTCCGCATCGATGCCGAGGGCGCGCTCCCCGACTGGACCGGATGCGGAGCCATTGCCGGGAAGCGAGCTGCTTTCGCCGCGAGCGCCCCTCAGGTCCCCGGCGCGAAGGCCTTGTAGATCACCTGCACCGTGCGCTCGAAGTCCGAGTTCTCGACGCCGACGATGATGTTCAGCTCCGACGAGCCCTGATCGATCATGCGGATGTTGATGCCCGCCCCGGCGAGGGCGCCGAAGAGCCGGGCGGCGGTGCCGGGCTGATGGCTCATGCCGCGGCCGACGGTCGCGACCAGCGCGATGCCCGCGTTCACCTCGATCGAATCCGGCGCGCACTCCGTGCGGATGTCGGCGAGCAGATCGTCGAGCCGGCCCTTCACGGCATCGCTCTTGAGCACGATCGAGAGGGTGTCGATCCCGCTCGGCAGATGCTCCCAGGAGAGCCCGTGACGCTCGAGCACCCCGAGCAGCCGCCGGCCGAAGCCGATCTCGGCGTTCATCAGCGTCTTCTCGAGGGCGATGATCGTGAAGTCCTTGCGGCCCGCGATGCCGGTCACGCGGCCGGCCGGGGCATCGGCGCGGCCGGCGGCGGTGATGCGCGTGCCCGGGTCGCTCGGGGCGTTGGTGTTGAGGATCTGCACGGGGATGCCGGCGATGCGGACCGGGAAGATCGCCTCTTCGTGGAGCACGGTCGCACCCATGTACGACAGCTCGCGCAGCTCGCGATAGGTGATCGAGGGGATCGTCGCCGGGCGCTCGACGATGCGCGGATCGGTCATCAGCAGGCCGGAGACGTCGGTCCAGTTCTCGTAGAGCTCGGCCGCGACGCCGCGGGCGACGATCGAGCCCGTCATGTCGCTGCCGCCGCGGGAGAAGGTCTTGATGCGACCGTCGGCCTGCGCGCCGTAGAAGCCCGGGACCACGGCCTGGCCTTCGCGCGTCAGCCGGTCGGCGACACGGACCTGGGTCTCTTCCGCGAGGAAGCGGCCCGAGCCGTCGAACAGGATCATGTCGGCGGCATCGACGAAGGGGCGGTCCAGCAGCCGGGCGACGATCAGCCCGCAGAGATGTTCGCCGCGGCTCGCGGCGTAGTCCGCGCCGGCGCCGCCGCGGATGCGGTCGTGGACCTCGGCGAGCGCGGGATCGAGATCGAAGGCGATGCCGAGATCCGAGACGATCTCGCGATAGCGCGCGGCGATGCGCGCGAAGATCGCGTCGAAAGCCTCGCCCTTCGCATCCGCACCGCGCGTCGCGGCCTCGGCGCGGTAGAGCAGGTCGGTGACCTTCTCGTCGTCCGCGTGGCGCCGGCCCGGGGCAGAGGGGACGACGAAGCGCCGATCCTCGCGGGCCTCGACGATCGCCTGCACCTTTCGCAGCTGCTCCGCATCGGCCACGCTGCTGCCGCCGAACTTGCAAACCCGGATGCTCATCACGCCTCGCTGACCGGCCCTCTACGCGCCGCTGACCGGCTCGTTCGTCCGCTCCCGGCCGCCGCCGGTCGCTCGCTTCGTCCGGAAAATCGGCGGCGCAGTGTAGTGGCAACGCCCGCTCGGCGGAAGCAGCCGCCGCCGGCCCCGGAGCCGCCGCCCGTGCCCCCCGCATCGGATAGACTCGCGCCCACATGCCCCCCGACCGCTCTGCACCGCGCGCCTCGATGCGCCTCGATGCCTACCTCTCGCGGGCGGGCCTCGCCTCCCGGCGCGAGGCGCGGGAGCGGATCCGCGGCGGCCATGTCCGGGTGGATGGCATCGTCTGCCGGGAGCCGGCGACCCGGATCGAGGGCCAGGAGGTGCGGCTCGAGAGCGGCGTCGTCGAGTCGCCGGCCGAGGTCCGGGACTATCTCGTCCACAAGCCGGTGGGCCTCTCCTGCAGCCGCGACGCGCGCGAGGCGCCGCTGGTCTTCGATCTGCTGGAGCCGGCACTTCGCCAGCGGCCGCTCCAGATCGCGGGGCGCCTCGATCGCGCGACCTCGGGGCTGCTCGTGTTGACGACCGACGGCGATTTCGTCCACCGCCTGACGCATCCGTCGAGAAAGCTGCCGAAGCGCTATCGCGTGGGTTATGCGGGCGAGCTCGTCGGGGACGCCGTCGAGCAATGCGTGGCCGGGATCCTGCTCGACGGGGAGGATCGGCCGACGCGCCCCGCGGTGCTGACCCTCGACGGGCCCGGGCAGGCGACGCTCGTGCTGCGCGAAGGGCGGACGCATCAGGTGCGCCGCATGTTTCGCGCGCTCGGCGCCGTCGTCGAGACGCTTCATCGCGATCGTGTCGGCGGTCTCGATCTCCCGCCCGATCTCGCGCCCGGCGCCGTCCGGCCCCTCGCGGATTTCGAGCGCGCGCTCCTCTCGAGCGAGAGCACCTTGTAGCCGCGCCGATCGAGGACCTGCGCGACCTCGCCCTGACGGGCGAGCGCGGCCTCGTAGGGCAGCGTCCGATTCGCGACGAGCAGCGCGCGTCCGTTCCGGGAGAGCCAGCCGGCGAGGGATTCGAAGAGCGCGAGCGCGGGTGCGAGGTCGACCTCGGGGCCGCGGTGGTGGAAGGGCGGATTGACGAGCGCCAGATCGAAGCGGTCCTCGGGCGGCTTCTCCCGCGCGTCCCACCAGAGCACGCGAACGCGATCCGCGAGCCCGAGGCGCGCGACGTTCGCCTGCGCACACGCGACGGCCCGCGCGTCTGCGTCGACGAGCAGCACCTCGGCCTCCGGAAAGAGCCGCGCCGCGACGATCCCGAGCACTCCCGTCCCGCAGCCGAGATCGACGATCCGCTTCGGCGGCTTCGGCGCCTTAGACGGAAGGGCCGGCTGCGCCGTGCCCGCGAGCGCTTCGATCAGCAGCTCGCTGCCGGGATCGAGGCGCTTCGCGCTGAAGACGCCCGGCAGCGTCTCGAGCTGGAAGGGCTCGCCGAGGATCCCGTCCGGCAGCACGACCTCGATCGGCTCGGTCGCCTCGCGCGCCGGCGCACGGCCCCCTTCCTTGCGGAAGTGGACGACACGCGCCCGGGCGCGATTCGCGACGACGATCCCCGGCTGATCGAGCTCTTCCGCGAGGCGCTTCACCGCCGAGACGACGCCCAGTGCGTTCGAGCCCGAGAAGAGGAGGTCGCCGTTCGGAGCGAGCAGACGCCAGGCCTCCGCGAGATCGTCGAAGGTCGCGGCCCGGCTCTTCTGCAGATGCACGATCGCTTGTGCAAACGAAGCCTCCGCGAGCCCGCGCGCGTTCGCGACGACGGTCCGGCCCGCCGCCGCGTCGGCCAGGAAGAGATCCCGCCACGGCTGCACCGCGGTCCCACCCTGGGCCTCGACCGCGAGGGAAGACTGGAACTCGACGACCGGTCCGGCCCGCAAGACATCGGGATCGAGCACCAGGGACTCGCTGCGCCGCAATCTCTTCGGGCTCATGCGGGCACCGGTGCCGCGAGCGTCGGCGGCGGGCGCTGGTCGACGTACGCCACCCACATCGCGTCGAGCATCGACCACAGGATCTCGAGCTTGAGCCGCAGGACTTCGAAGACGCGGTCCTGCTGGGCGCGGCTCACGAAATGGCCGAGGGTGAAGTCGAGCCCGTGCTCGACGTCGCGCCGCGCCTCCGCGAGCCGCCGCCGGAAATACGCATAACCCTCGGCGTCGATCCAGGGATAGAGGGCCGGCCAGTTCTCGAGCCGCTTCTTGTGGATCGTCGGAGCGAACAGCTCGGTGAGCGACGAGGCGATCGCCTCCTGCCAAGGCGCCGTGCGCGCGAAATGGACGTAGGCGTCGACGGCGAAGCGCACGCCGGGGAGCACGTGGCGCAGGTCGAGCACTTCTTCGCGCGAAAGCCCGACGGCTTCACCGAGGCGCAGCCAGGCCTCGATGCCACCCGCGTCTTCGCCCTCGCCGGCGGCGCCGTCGTGGTCGAGGATGCGCTGGATCCACTGGCGGCGGACGGCGCGGTCAGGGCAGTTCGAGAGGATGGCGGCGTCCTTTCTCGGGATCTGGATCTGGTAGTAGAAGCGGTTCGCGACCCAGCCGCGCACGGCTGCGGGCGGGAGGCCGCCCTCGTTCATCGCGATGTGGAAGGGATGATGGATGTGGTAGAAGCGGTCCATGTCGCGCAGCGCCGCCTCGAACTCGGCGCGCGTGCGCGGCGCGGGGCGGCCCGGCTCTTCGGGATTCCGGGGCGTCGTCAAAGCGAGATCTCCATGCCGTCGAACGCGACCTCGATGCCGAGCTCGTCGAGGCGCCGCCGTTCGGCCGAGTCCTCGTCGAGGATCGGGTTCGTGTTGTTGATGTGGATCAGGATCTTGCGGCCGGGCAGGGCGGCGAGCTCTTCGACCATGCCGCCGCGGCCCGACTGGGCGAGGTGGCCCATCTCGCGGCCGGTCTTCTGCGAGGCGCCGCGGGCCTTCAGCTCGTCGTCCTGCCAGAGCGTGCCGTCGAGCAGCACGCAATCGGCGGCGCGGGCCTCGGCGCGGATGCGATCGGTGAAGGCGGCGAGGCCGGGGGCGTAGAAGCAGCGCCGGCCGCTGGCGCGGTCGACGAAGGTGACGGCGATCGTGTCGTCGGGAGCGGGGGCGTGGCGGCGCGGGGAGTAGGGCGGCGCTTCGCCGGGGATCGGGAGCGGGCGCAGCTCGAGGCCGGGCAGGCCGTCGATGGCGAAGGGCTTTTCGTTCTCGGCGTCGATCGGATGCCATTCGACGCCGCAATAGGATTCGAGAACGCGCAGCAGCGGATAGCCCGTCGTGAGATCGGAATGGACGCTCGGGGTGCAGTGGACCTGCAGGCGGGCGCGGTGCTCGCGCAGGGTCATGAGGCCCGTCGCGTGATCGATCTGGGCGTCGACGATGAGGACGGCGGCGATCGCCGTATCCCGCACCGCCCGCGCCGGCTGCAGCGGCGGGCAGCTCGCGATCTGCGCTCGCAGATCGGGCGAGGCATTCACGAGCAGCCAGCTCGCGCCGCCGTCCGAGACGGCGAGGGAAGATTGCGTGCGCGGCGTCGCGCGGATCGTTCCCTCGCGCAGCCCGCGGCAATTCGGGCAGTTGCAGTTCCACTGCGGGAAGCCGCCGCCCGCTCCCGATCCCAATACGATGATGCGCATGCTCGATTCCGTTCCGCGGCGGAGGCGACGCGGCGGCGAAAGCGCCGGCGCGCCGCGGCCGCTCAAAAAGGCTTCACGACGACGAAGATCACGATCCCGATCATGAGCACGGTCGGGACCTCGTTGGCGATCCGGAAGAAGCGCTGGGGCTTCTCGTTGCGATCCGCGGCGAAGGCATCGCGCCAGCGCAGCATCGCGAAATGGCTCGCGAGCAGCCCCGCCACGAAGACGAGCTTCGCCCAGAGCCAGCCCCCCGCATGGGGGAGGTAGCCCGGGGTGCCCGGGAGCGCGACGAGGAGCGCCCCGAAGCCGAGGCTCGCCAGCATCGCGGGCCGCATGATGAATTGCGAGAGCTTGCGCTCCATGACCTTGAACGTCTCCGACTGCGCGCTCCCGACCGGCGCCTCGCAGTGGTAGACGAAGAGCCGGGGCAGGTAGAGCAGGCCCGCCATCCAGCTGATCACGGCGATGATGTGAAGCGCCTTCGCCCAGGGATGGATCCAGGGAGCGAGGCGTGCGAGGGCAGCGAGCGCGTCGTTCGATTCGGTCCCCAGGGTCATGGTTCGCTTCGCCGCACGCTAGAGACTGAACTGTTCGGCGAGGTTGCGCTCGGAGAGGCTCTGGCCCGCGGCGAAGAGGACCTCGGCGGCCACGTCGCGGTTCTCCTCGATCTCGACCTCGACGACCTCGCGCACCTCGGTCGAGTCCGCGACCGCGCTGACCGGCCGCTTGTCCGCCTCGAGCACCTCGATGCGCACGCGCGCCGTCCGCGGGAGCAGCGCACCGCGCCAGCGCCGCGGGCGGAAGACACTGATCGGCGTCAGCGCGAGCACGCCGGCGTCCAGCGGCAGGATCGGACCGTGGGCCGAGAGGTTGTAGGCCGTGCTGCCCGCCGGCGTCGCGAGCAGTACGCCGTCGCAGGTCATCTCCTCGAGGCGCACGACGCCGTCGACGTGGATCCGGAGCTTCGCCGCCTGGCGCGTCTGGCGCAGCATCGAGACCTCGTTCAGGGCCTGCAGCTCGACGCGCGCGCCGCTCTCGAGATGGGCGATCATCCGCAGCGGATGCAGGCTCGCCGACTCGGCGCGCCGGATCTGGCCGATCAGGTCCTCGCTCGCGTAGGGATTCATGAGGAAGCCGACCGAGCCGCGGTTCATGCCGTAGATCGGGATGCCCGTATCGAGGAAGCGGTGGATCGTCTCGAGCATGAAGCCGTCACCGCCGAGGGCGACGATGACGTCGGCGTCTTCCGGGGACTTCACGGGATAGAGGCTCTCGAGGGCCTCCCGGGCGGACTGCGCGGTCGCCGTGCGGGCGGCGACGATCGCGATGTGTTCGGCCTCGGCATGGGAGCGGCGCCGCGAAGAGGCCGGCGACGGGCTCGCGGAAGCGGTGGAAGAAGCCCGCGGCGCTACCGCGGTCGCTGCTGCCGCCTGTGCGTCCCTCGCCTCGTCGCTCGTCACGTTTCGATCCTTCACGCGGGTCTCACAGCTCGGCGTCGGGGGGCGGCCTCACGAACGGCCGGCAGTCTAGCAGTGGCCCCGGATTTTCCGCGACGCGAGCGCCGGTCCACCATCGGAAGCGTTCGCGCCGGCTCGGCAATCTTCCCTTTTCGGCCGGCCCGACGCGGTTATCGTACCGCCCCAAATCCCATCAGGAGGGGAAGGGGAGATGATCATGACGGATTCGAAGAAGGGATTCGCCGGGGCGGGGATCGCTGCCGCGGCGACGTTCGCGGTGGCGCTGTTCGCCGCAGCACCTAGCGTCGCGCACGACGAGCCGGAAGCGCCGGTCAACGAGGGCTGGATCGGCGGCATCAGCGCCTCGATCACGGCGCAGACGGGCCAGGTGGACACGTTCGCGGGCAGCATCGACGCCGTCGGCGAGCAGACCTTCGGCAAGGACTGGCTCCGCGGCCGGTTCAATGGGGTGTACGGCACTTCGCGGGATCGCGGAGAGTCCGACCCGGACGACAAGGTCATCCAAGATGCGCAGGGATTGTTCGGGGACTGGAAGCGATCGATCCACGAGCGCTTCTTCTGGCAGAGCGGCTCCGAGCTTTCCCGCAATTCGGTCCAGGATCGCGAGGTCCGTGCCGCGCTGAGTACGGGTCCGGGCTATCGCTTTTGGCAGGGGGCCGAGGCGGACCTCGAACACTTCGATACGAATCTCGGATTCGGCTATCGCTACGAGCTGTACGACATCGATACGGCGCCCGGCGCTCCGGATCGGGGTCGTCTCGACAACGATCATTTCGCCGATCTAGGCCTGGGCTTCGAGTACAAGAACGGGCTCTTCCAGGACGCCGTCCAGTTCACCCACACCGGCACGGCGCGAATGCCGGTCAACGACCCGGCCGCCTACGTGCTGATCACCGAAGTGATCTTCGGCATTCCGCTGACGCCCGCCTGGTCGTTCCGAACTTCGTATTACGTGGAGTACAACGGCGTCCAGCCGGCTCGGACCAACAACCTGACGACCCGCGCGGCCGTCGGTCTCGGCTACACGTTCTGAATCGGGATGCGGCGCGAGTCGCCGCATCGAAGCGCGAGGCCGCCGTCCGAGCCGATCGGGCGGCGGCCTTCGTGTTTCCGGCCCCCGGCCCCGTCGCCCGCCCCCGACCCCCGCTGCTAGAGTGCCGACCGCGCGGGCCAGAGCCCGCCTCTCCAGGGGACGGCTGCTTCGATGTACACGATCGCGATTTCGGCTCTGATCGGCCTGCTGGCCGGCGGCATCTGGACGGCCCTCGATTTCTGGAAGGGCTGGCAGATGGGGATCGTGCTCTTCCTGCTCGTGGGGCTCGCGAGCTTCGTGCTGATCTCGCGGGCGGTCGCGCGGCGGATCGAGCCGCGCTTTCTGGCGATCCAGAAGCAGATCCAGGCGAACCAGATCCCCCTCGCGATGGGCCAGATCGAGAGCCTGATGCCGCTCGGCCGCTGGCAGATCCTGCTCGAAGGCCAGCTGCATGCCCAGCTCGGCATGCTGGCCTACGCCACGAACGATATCGAGCGCGCGGAGAAGCATTTCGCGCAGGCGGGCTATCGCGCGACCGAGGCGCAGACGGCCTACGCCGCGCTGCTCTACCGCACGAATCGCTGGCCCAAGGCGCGAGAGATCCTCGACTTCGCGATCCGCGCCAACAAGAAGCAGATCCTGCCGTACCACGTCTACGCGTGGATGCTCCTCAAGGAGGGCGATCGCAGCGCCGCAATCGACAAGCTCCTCGCCTGCGAGAAGATCGAGCCCGGGAACGAGTCGACGAAGGAGAACCTCGCGCGGCTCCAGAACGGGAAGGATCTCGCCATGAAGCGCTTCGGCGTCATCTGGTGGGGGCTGCAGCTCGAGCGGCCGCCGAAGCAGCCGGGCACGGTGCAGGCGATGCCCTTCCGCAAGGGCTTCCGGCAGAAGCCCCAGCGCCGCGGCTGATCCGCCGAGCGCTCCGCCTCACTCGGGATCAGAGCTCGGGATCAGAGCTCGTTTTCGAGCGATTGCGCGAGGGTCTGGCGCGAGCGGATGAGGCGCGCGGTGCCGTCGCCCTCGATCAGGACCTCGGCGGCCTTCGGGAAGGCGTTGTAGTTGCTCGCCGCCATTCCGGAGGCGTAGGCGCCGGCACCCTCGATCACGACGGTGTCGCCGATCTCCGCCCGGGCGAGCCGCCGCGGGAGGAGGCCTTCGGGATCTCCGGGGCCTGGGGTCAGGATGTCGCCGGACTCGCAGCAGTGGCCGACGACGAGATAGTCGGCGCTCTCGTCCGAAGCGCTCCGGCCGTGGGGCACGACGTGGATCGGATGCTGGGCGCCGTAGAGGGAAGGGCGCAGCAGCTCGGTCATTCCGCTGTCGATCTTCAGGAAGCGGTGGCCTGCTTCGCCGGTGTCGACGACGTCGATGATCTCGCAGACGATCGCGCCGGCGAGGGCGACGAGGAAGGTTCCGGGCTCGATCTCGAGCTGGAAATCGTCGCCGCGGCCGCGCTCCGCGAGGAATTGGCGGATCTGCGGCGCGAGGGCCGCACCGATCGCCGCGAGGTCCGCCGCCTGCTCGCCGGGCATGCGCGCGACCTTGAAGCCGCCGCCGAGGGAGAGGCGATCGAGATCGGGAAGCTGCCGGGCGATGCCGAGGGTGAGGGCGGCGCAGCGCTGCCAGACCTCGGGATCGCCGCCCGAGCCGATATGCGTATGCAGGCCGCTGATGCGCAGGTCGAATTCACGGGCGAGTGCCGCGACCTCGGGGAGCTTTTCATGCCAGATGCCGAAGGAGGAGCTCGGCCCGCCGACGTTCGTGCGGTTGTTGTGGCCCGAGCCGAGGCCCGGATTGATGCGCACGGAGACCTCGCCGCCCGGGAAGAGCTCGCCGAAGCGGCGCAGCTGGTGGAGCGAGCAGGCGTTGAAGAGCACACCCCGCTGGACGAGGCCCTTGAGATCCTTCGGCAGCTCCTGCGCCGTGATCTGGATCTTTTCCGGTGAGATCCCGGCGCGCAGGGCGCGCTCGGCCTCGAAGCCGCTCGAGGCGTCGATGTGCAGCCCCTTCGCGTCGAAGATCCGGAGCACCGCCGCCGTCGGCAACGCCTTCATGGCGAAGCGGCCGACCAGCCGGCAGGGCGCGGGGAACGCGAGCACCTGATCGGCCGCGGCCTCGAGGGTCTTCTGGTCGTAGACGTAGACGGGGGTGCCGAATCGCTCGCGGATCGATTCGATCTGGGGCTCGGTCAAGAAGCGCATGGCGAGAGGCTCCTGCGGAGGATTCGGTTCGGCCGGTCGGGCGCGGGAATCGGCGCAGAATAGCAGCGTGAATCGGGTCCGGCGGCCGGGATCGCGATCCGCGAAGACCCTCCGTCCGGCGCCGGTGCAGCGGGGCCGGGCGGCGAACGCCGACGCGCGACCGGCTCCGAGCCTTGGACGACGACGCGACCCATGCGAGACTCCGCCGCGACCCGACCCGGTCCGACTCGAGCCCAGCGCTGCCCCCGGCGATGGGGCCGGGATCGAGTCGACCCCCGCGCCCTGCGCGCCAGCGAACGAGGAATGCCGTGTCCGGAGAGGAAAGGGGAGCCGCCAGCGGCGAGGCCAGAACAGAAGCCCGCAGCGAGGGCCAGGACTTCATTCGCGCCATCATCGCCGACGATCTGGCGACGGGGAAGCACACCGGGGTCGTCACCCGCTTTCCCCCCGAGCCCAACGGCTACCTCCACGTCGGCCACGCCAAGGCGATCTGCCTCGACTTCGGCCTCGCCCGCGAGATCCCGAACAGCCGCTGTCATCTGCGCTTCGACGATACGAACCCCGCGACCGAGGAGACGGAGTACGTCGACGGCATCATGGCCGACGTCCGCTGGCTCGGCTTCGATTGGGGCGACCATCTGCACTACGCCTCCGACTACTTCGAATCGCTCTACGGCTTCGCGGTCGAGCTGATCCAGAAGGGCAAGGCCTTCGTCGACGACCAGACTTCCGACGAGATCCGCGCGAACCAGGGCTCGCTGACGGAGCCCGGCCGCGAGAGTCCGTTCCGCAGCCGCAGCGTCGCCGAGAACCTCGATCTCTTCGCCCGCATGCGGGCGGGGGAGTTCGCCGAGGGCAGCCGCGTGCTGCGCGCGAAGATCGACATGGCCGCCGCCGTCGTCGCCCTGCGCGATCCGATCCTCTACCGCATCCAGAAGAAGCGCCATCACCGCACGGGCGATGCCTGGTGCATCTACCCGATGTACGACTTCGCCCATCCGCTCTCGGACGCCCTCGAGCACGTGACGCATTCGCTCTGCACCCTCGAATTCCTCGATCACCGCCCGCTCTACGATTGGGTGCTCGACAACTGCTCGGTCCCGAGCCGCCCGCGGCAGATCGAGTTCGCGCGCCTCAACGTCTCCCACATGGTGACGAGCAAGCGCTTCCTGAAGCGCCTCGTCGACGAAGGCCACGTCTCCGGCTGGGACGATCCGCGCATGCCGACGATCGCGGCGATGCGCCGACGCGGCTATCCGGCGCGCGCGATCCGCGAGTTCTGCGACGCGATCGGCATCGCGAAGCGCGACAACCTGATCGAGCTCGCGAACCTCGAGTTCCACGTCCGGCAGGTGCTGAACCAGGAGGCGCAGCGCCGGATGGCCGTCCTCGATCCGATCAAGCTCGTGATCGAGAACTATCCCGAAGAGCAGGAAGAGGTCCTCGAGGCGATCAACAATCCCGAGGACGCGGCGGCCGGAACCCGGTCGGTGCCCTTCTCGCGCGAGATCTGGATCGAGCGCGAGGACTTCCTCGAGGATCCGCCGAAGAAGTTCTTCCGCCTCGCGCCCGGCCGGGAGGTCCGCCTGCGTTATGCGTATTTCGTGACCTGCCGCTCCGTCGTGAAGAACGCGGCCGGGGAGATCACCGAGCTGCGCTGCACCTACGACCCGGCCACCCGCGGCGGCGATGCCCCCGACGGCCGCAAGGTGAAGGGCACGCTCCACTGGGTCTCCGCCCGCCACGCGATCCCCGCCGAGGTCCGCCTCTACGGCACGCTCTTCAAGGACGAGCAGCCCGATCCCCACGCAACCGCCGGCCTCGCCGCGGGCCTCGATCCCGCATCGCTCGCGATCGTTCCGCGCGCGTATCTCGAGCCCGCGCTCGGGACGGCCGCGCCCGGCGAGCGCTTCCAGTTCGAGCGGCTCGGCTATTTCTGCGCCGATCCCGATGGCCGCCCCGGCAAGCCCGTCTTCAACCGGACCGCGACCCTGCGCGATACCTGGGCGAAGGTCGCGAAGCAATCCGGCGCCGGCGACTAGCACGGCCGGCGCCGCCCTGCGGCGCGCCGCGCGGAGGAATCCGATGAAGCCCCTCGGCATGACGCTCCCGCTCGGAGGCATCCCGCTCTCGGAACACCGCGACTGGCTGCGCGAGATGGCCGATCTCGGCTACACGGATTTCTGGTCGGTGGAGGCCGGTGGGACGGACGCCTTCACCCCGCTCGCCCTCGCCGCAGCCTGGATCCCGGAGGTCCGGCTCGGCACCGCGATCGTGCCCGCCTACACCCGCGGCCCCGCGACCCTCGCGATGAGCGCTGCGAGCCTCGCCGAGGCGGCGCCGGGCCGCTTCTCGATCGGGATCGGGGCGTCGTCGAACGTGATCGTCGAGCGCTGGAACGGCATTCCCTTCGAGGCGCCCTACCAGCGGGTGAAGGACACGCTGCTCTTTCTCCGCCGCGCGCTCGCCGGCGAGAAGATCGACGAGCACTTCGCGAGCTTCGCCGTGCAGGGCTTCCGCCTCCAGATGGGGCCGCTCGCGAGCCCGCCGCCGATCCTCGTCGCCGCCCTGCGCGAGGGCATGCTCCGGCTGGCGGGCCGCCACGGCGACGGCGCGATCCTGAACTGGCTCTCGGCCGAGGACGTGCGCCGGGTCGCGCCGATCGTCCACGCCGGCGGCCCCGGCAAGCAGATCGTGGCGCGTCTCTTCGTGATCCCGTCCGCCGATCGCGCGCTGGCGCGGTCGATCGCCCGGCGCGCCGCGGCGGCTTATCTGACGGTCCCCGTCTACGCCGCCTATCACGAGTGGCTCGGGCGTGGCGAGCAGCTCGCGGGCCTCTGGCGCCACTGGCAGGCGGGGGATCGGGCCGCCGCCGCAGCGGCGATCCCCGACGAGGTCGTCGACGCCCTCGTGATCCACGGCTCGCCGGGCGAATGCCGCGAGCACGTCGAGCGCTACCGCGAAGCGGGCGTGACGACCCCCGTGCTCGCGATCCTGCATGCCGACGATCTGCGCACGGCGATCCGGCAGCTCGCTCCCCACTAGCGCGGCCCGCCCGAAAACCCGCCCGATCGGATCGATTCCGGTGCGAGGCGCCTCAGCCTGGGGCGCGGGCCGGCCGATGAGCCCCCGGAGTTTCCACCCCAGGGGCCGGTCGACATGGCGCAAGAACCGATCGCAGCGATGGCCCTGCGCGAGCTCGAGATCCGCTCGCGCGATCTGCCGCTCGAAGCGCAGATGATGGAATGCGTCGACCTGTTGCAGTCGCCGGAGCTCGTCGTCGACGAGCTGCTGCGCAGCGTCGAGCAGATCCGGACGGCGGCCCCCGAGCGCGGACGCCTCGAGCTCCTTCGCGATCCCGCGGAGATCGCCGAGGGCGCCTTCTTCTATCCCTCTCGCGAGCTCTTCGTGCGCGGCGACCGCTGCTCGTTCACCTGCCTCGGCACCTCGATCGGATTCCGCGCGGCAGGCGAAGCGGCAGCGCCTTCCGCGGACGGACCGGCAGCGCATAGCATCGACTACGCCGCCGTGACCTGCGAAGCCCGGCCCATGCCGGTTCTGGGCTTCACGGCGCGCAGCGAATCCGAGAGCGCCTATCCGATCCTGCTGCGTGCGCTCGCCAGCCTCATCGAGCTGACCCGCCCGCGCCGCTTCGACCTGCTCGACCGCGAGATCTACCGCGGCCTGCTCGGGCCGGCGCCGGCCTTCGATCTCGCCCTGGTGCTCTGGGACGAAGACGATCCGCAGGATCCGCGCCGTTCGCTCTGCGAGCTCTCGCGCGATCTGGCCGAGGTCCTCAAGAAGACGCTGCAGGCGGAGCCGCGATTTCCGCCGGTGCTGCTCGACTTCGTCTGCCTGCGAATGAATGCGAAGCGCTTCGACGGTCGCCTGCGCTTCGTGTGGCGGGTCTAGCCGGATGAGTCGCAAGCGACGCTCGAAGAGGCCGCGCAGCGCCCGCGCCGGAGCCTGGCTCCGACTCGATCCGATGCTCGGCTGCATCGCCGGCGGCGGGACCGACGTGGAATCCCTGATCGGCGTTCCGGTCGCGCAGCTCGTCGGCAAGCCCTTTCCCGCATCGGCACCGCTGGTCGAGGGCGAGACGATCGCCGAGGTCCTGCGCGGAATCCTCGAGGGCTCGGCGGGTGCCCTCGTCGTCGCAGAGATCCGGGCCGCGGGTGGCTCGCGCTGGGTCGAGATCGACGCCAGCCCCGTCCGCTCCGGCGACGGCCTCCGCGACGACGAAGCGGTGCTGCTCGAGCTGCACTTCGCGGACGTGACGGCCCGGGTCGGCGAGGAGATGCGCCTGCGCCGGGCCCTCGCCGACGAGCGCGCGATCGCGAGCCTCGCCTGCGAGCTGGCACGCTGGGCGGACGCCGGCCTCGAGGAAGCCCTCGCGGCGGGCCTCGACCGGATCGCGCTGCTCTTCGGCGCCGAGCGGGCCGCGATCGTCGATCCGGAGAGCGCGCCCGATCCGACCCGCCGGACGACGCGCTGCCACCTGCCGGGAAGCTCGCCGCCGGCGGCCCTCGAGCTGCGCTTTCTGGAGGAATCGTTCGGCAGCGAGTCCCGACGCCTGCTCGAGCGACACGCGGAGCTGATCGCAGCGCTGCTCCAGCGCCAGGAGCGCGAGCGCCAGGTCCGCGAAGTCGAGGCACGCTTCCGCGCGCTGGCGGATCACAGCCGGGACGGGATCTGCGAGATCGGAGACGACGCGCGCATCCTCTACGCGAGCCCGAGCTTCGCCGCGCTCTGCGATGCCGAGCCGGGCGATCTGATCGGCTCGGAGCTGCTCGCCCGCGTCGAGCTCGACGATCGGCGCCGGGTCGCCCAGCTGATCCGCCCGGGCGCCCACGCGCGGCGCCGGGGCGCGCTCGTCTACCGCCTGCGGACCCGCACGGGCCATTCGCTGACCGTCGAGTCCACCGCCCGGGAATTCGAGGGCCCGGATGCCCGCCCGCGCGTGGTCGTCACGACCCGCGACGTCACCGAACGCGAGCAGGCCCGCCTGGCCCTCGAACGGCAGATCGAGCTCGAGACGCGGGTCGCGGAGCTCTCGCGCTTCTTCATCGACCTCGACGTCGACGCGACCACCGCAGGGCTCGAGAGTCAGCTGCCCGTGGTCGCCGGACTCGCCGAGGCGCAGCATTGCTGGCTCTACTCCTTCACGACTGGCAAGGGCAGCCCCGAGGCCTTCGACTGGTGGCGGGAGCGGGTGCCGGGGCGGGTGCCGATCCCGCTCGAGCGCGCGATCGCCAGCTTTCCCTATTCGACGGCCTTGATCCAGACCGGGCAGACCTATCACGTCCCGCGCGTCGACGCGCTTCCCCCCGAAGCACAGAGCGAGCGCGGCGATCTGATCGAGCGCGGCGTGCGCTCGATGCTCGGGATTCCGATCATGTCGAACGGGCAGTTCGTCGGATTTCTCGGCTTCGAGAACTACGAGCGCGAGATCCACTGGTCGGAAGAGACGATCATGCTGCTGCGCCTGGTGGGAGAGATCTTCTACTCCTGTTTGCGGCGGCGGCGGGCCGTCGAGGATCTGCGGTCGAGCGAGTCCCAGCTGCTGCAGGCGCAGAAGATGGAGGCCGTCGGCACCCTCGCAGGCGGCATCGCCCACGACTTCAACAACCACCTCGCCGTGATGCTCGGCAACGCGCGCTTCCTGCGGCAGGAGGTGCAGGCCGAGCCCGACGTGATCGCCGCGATCGAGGACCTCGAACGCTCGGCAGACCACTGCGCGAAGCTGACCCGCTCGCTGCTCGCGTTCTCCCGCCGCAGCCCCGTGCAGATCGTGCCCGTCGCGGTCGCCGAGGTCGTGCGCGGCGTCGAGGGGCTCGTGCGGCCGCTGCTGCCGGCGAACGTCGAGCTCGAGACCGAGCTCGACGATGCGGCCGGCGAGTTCGCCGTCGATCCCGTGCAGATCCAGCAGGTGCTCGTGAATCTGCTCGTGAATTCGCGCGATGCGATGCCCGGGGGCGGGATCATCCGCATGGGCGCCGAGCGCCGGCGGCTCGCGCCCGACGAAGCCGGGCTCGAAGGCCTCGATCCCCGGCGCCAGTGGGTGGTGCTGCGCGTCGCCGATGCCGGCTGCGGCATGGACGCCGAGACTCTGCGGCGGGTCTTCGAGCCCTTCTTCACGACCAAGCCGGTCGGTCAGGGCACCGGCCTCGGGCTCGCCATGGCCTACGGCATCGTGCGCCAGAACGGGGGCGCGATCGCGATCGAGAGTCGCATCGGCGAGGGAACGACGGTGCGTGTCTATCTGCCGGCGCTGCAGGACGGGCTCGGTGCACAGGCGGATCGTTCGATTCCGGTTGCGGCGGGCGATCGCGAAGCGCCCTTCGACGGCAGGCTCGGCCGGGTCGCGGTGCTCGAGCCCGATCCCGTCGCGGCGGAGACGATCCGCGCGGCGCTCGAGGCCGAGCGCTGGGCGGTCGAGCTGCTCGAGTCGCCGGAGCGCGTCGCGGAGACGGTCCGGCGCGCGTCCTCGGCGATCGACTGGATCGTCGCTTCGATCTCACCGCTCGCGCCTTCCTGCGATCGATTCGCCGAGGCGGTTCGCGGCGGGATCCTGGGACCGCCGGTCGTCCTGCTGGCGGACGCGGACCACGCGCTGGCGCCGCCGACGGAAGCCGGCGTCCACCTGCTTCGCCGGCCCTTCGTGCCTTCGGCGCTCTGCGGGCTGCTCATGGCGGATCGGGCGGGGTGTTCGGCGGCCGGCTGATCGCGCATGTTCCCCGGATGACGAAAGCGGGACTCCGGCGCGGCACCAGCGAGATCGTGATCTTCGGTCGCCACCCGGTCGAAGCGGCGCTGCGATCGGCGGGCGCCGAAGTCGCGAGCGTCGTCGGCCTGCGCTCGCGCGCCGCGGCGGAGCGCGAAGCGCTGCGCCGCCTCTGCCTCGAGCGGAACGTTCCCCATGAAGAGATCTCACGCTCCGCGATGGACGCGGTCACCGGTGCCCCGCGCCACGATCAGGGGGTGGCCGCGCGCGTGCGGCTGCTGCGCGTGATGGAGCTCGATGCCCTGATCGCCGAGACGAAGGGGCAGGGCGCGCGGCGACCGATGCGGGTGCTGGCGCTCGACGGCGTCACCAACTCCCAGAACGTCGGCATGATCGTCCGCTCGGCCGTCGCGGCGGGCTTCGACGGGCTGCTCTGGCCGATGAAGGGGCAGCCCTGGGTCAACGGGCTCGTCGTCCGCGCGGCCGCAGGGGCGATCTTCGAGTGCAAGATCGTCGTCTGTGATGCGCTCGCGCCGGCGCTCTCGCTGCTCGCGGGGGCGGGCTTCGCCAGCTTCGGGCTCGATGCCGGCGCGACGCGCTCGCTCTTCGATCTCGCGCCGCCCCACCGCGCGGTCTTCGTGCTCGGCAGCGAATCGACGGGCCTGTCGGCCGAGGTCGCCGAGGTGATCGACGAGCGGCTCTCGATCCCGATGGCGGGGGGCGTCGAGTCGCTGAACGTCGCGGTCGCGGCGGGGCTCGTCGGCTACCACGCGTGTGGACGGATGCGAGCGGCGCCAACCGATTGACCGGATCTCGAGCGCGCACGTTTGCGTGACCGTCCTGCCCGCGCCGAGGCTCGCGTGCGCTCAGGGCGACTCGATGCGGATCCCGCAGATCTGTCCGTCGGGCTGGCCCATCAGGGCGAGCGCGTCCGGAGATGTGAAGTCGATCCCGGGAATGCCCGGTCGCGCGACCAGCATCAGGGGCGAACGCAGGGCGCCGACGACGTCGTTCGGTGCGAAGGCGTTCGCCTGCGCGAGTACGGGGAAACGCACGGCGGGATAGGGGACGACGGGGTCGCCGAGCTCGAGCCCGACGCGCGTCACGGTCCCGTCGCAGAAATCCGAAGCGAAGACCTCCGTGCCGGCGGCGTTGATCGTGACGTCGGTGAGCCCCTCGCAGCCGGTCGACGCGCGTCCATCGGATCGCGGAGGCAGCGCGAAGGGGCGATCGCCGTCGAAGATCCGTGCGTCGAGTCCACCGATCGACAGGCCGTCGAGCCGGATCGGGTCGGGATCGCCCGCGTAGAGGCGCGGATCGTCGAGGGGGCGCAGGTCGATCGCGTAGAGCGCCCGGGTCGAGGACGCGCCGAGCCAGGCGATGCGCCCGGTCGGATCGATCGCAGGCGCGTCGAAGGACGGCCCCGCGAAGCCGAGGGGAATCGTCGCGACGATCCGGGGCACGGATGGATCGATGACGTCGACGAAGCCCTCCGAAAGAACGTTGCCCGGGCCGGTGCCGGTCGCGATGGCGCCGGTGACGGTGACGAGCACGAGCTCGCGGCCGCCGACGGTGCGGAACGCGGCCAGACCCGTCGCGTTGAATCCGCTCGTGTAGAGGACGGGTGTCGCCTCGGCGGGCCGGACCTCGATGCCGCCCGGCGTCGGCGTCCAGTCGAAGACGAGCACGGTGCCCGGCAGGAAACGATTGCTGCGGGCGAGATTCGAGGTCGCCACGAAGAGGCGCCCGCCGGCGATCGCCTTGCCGGCGGTCAGGTTCGTGAGGAACGACGGCCGTGCCGCATCGCAGCGCGGGTCGGGGGCCAGCGGGGCGCCATTCGAGTCGAGGGCGCCTTCCGGGTAGACGCAGGCGAGTGTCGATACGCCCGTCCGCAAGGCCGTCGTCCCGACGGCTGGAAAGAGCGGATACTCGACGCCGTCCGGCGGGGCGGGTTGCGCGAGGGTCAGCGGGATCGGCGCGCCCGTCTCGGGATCGAAGGCGAGCACCTGTTCGTAGTTGCTGGTGCTCGCGAGCGCGACGCCGTCGGCGACGACCTGGATCTCACCCATCACGGGATAGCTCGCGAAGCCGAGCACCGGCCGGATCGTCTCGGCGTCGTCTTCGCCGTCGTCGTCGCTGTCGACGCCGAGCGTGCCGGCGAAGCGCGTGCGCGGCCGGTCGCCGCGCAGGTCGTAGACGGCGACGGCGTTCGGATCGGTTTGCGTGAGCAGGGCGACGTCGCTCGTCTGCGGCGGCACGGCGAGGCCCGCCGGGAATGCGCTCAGGGAGGGGGTGGGCGTGCAGCTCCCGACGAGGATCTCGTTGCGGATCACGAGTCCCTCGGATCCCCCTTGGCCCTCGCAGCCCGCGAGCACGAGTGCGCCGGCGGCGAGCGCGCTCCAGCAGCCGCATCGGATCGCGGCGGCGGCGATCGCGCCGCGCCTGCCGCATCGGATCGAATCGGGTGCCGGGCGGCCAGGGGACCGGTTCGCTGCGGGACGTCGTCTCACCATCGGAAATCGAGCCCCGCCGTCAGGTTGCGCCCCGGTTGGGGAAAGGAGAGGGCGTCGCGCACGGCCTCGTCGGTCAGGTTGTCGAGGTCGACGAAGAGCCAGAGCGCCCGCGGCCGGGCGATCGGGAAGAGCGTCTGCGCAGACAGGTTCAGCGCGGCCGAGACGTTCGCGACGAGCCGCTTCGGAAGGGTCCGCGAGCCGCCTTCGCTGACGGGGATCTCGTCGATCCGATGCAGCTCGCCGATCAGCTTCCAGGCCCGCTCCGGCCCGAGGCGCAGACGCACGAACGTGTCGTTCTCCGCCTGGCCGGGCAGGCGTTCGCCGGTGCTGCGCCGCTCGGAGTCGATGAAGGTGTGGTTCAGGGAGAGGCGAAGGTACTCGGTCCAATCGACGGAGAAGCCGAGCTCGAAGCCGTTCGTGCGAGCGCGGCCGGTGTTGACGGGGGCGAGGGTGCGCGGGCTGATGAGGATCCAGGTGATGGATTCGTCGATCGCGCGGTGGAAGCCCTGGATCTCGAAGCGCAGGGCCGAGAACGGGCCGAGCCGCGCGAGGTCGAGCTCGAGCCCGCCCTGAAGGGTCCATGCCTCTTCGGGATCGAGCGCGGGATTGCCGCGGATGAAGCCGCGATCGGGGTGGTAGAGCTCGTCGAAGCTCGGGGCGCGATACGAGCCGACGTATTGGAGCTTGAGCCGGATCCAGGCGGCGGGCGTCGCGACGAGGGCGACGTCGGGCAGCAGGCGCGGATCGAAGTCGCCCGTCCAATCGAGGCGTGCGGCGCCGAAAAGCGCGAGGCGCCCGGGCAGGAGCGGGATCTCCTCGCCGAGGTGCGCGCCGAGGTTGATGCGGCTGCGTCCGTTGCGATCGTTCGAGCGCAGCACGTCACCGGTGACGTCGAGGCCGAGATCGGTGACGAAGGAGCGCCCGAGGAATTCGGCGGGCACGCGATCGCGGCTGCGCAGGCCCGTCGTCGCGAGACGGGTGTCGAGATCGACTTCGGGCAGGAGGGGCTGCTCGCCGTCGACGAAGCGCGCGCGTTCGAAGCGGTTGAAGGCGGCGAGCGAGAATTCGTCGCCCGGGCCGAAGGGCGAGGCGCCATCCCAGCGCAGCTGGACGAGGTTCGAGAGGTTCCGGCTGTGGGCGGTGCGCAGCTGGCCTGCGGTCGGGCCGTCGCCGGAGTCGAGCCCCGGCTCGCCGCCGGACGAGAAAGACGCGAGATCGATCAGCCGCAGCTGGCCGGGGCCGAAGGTCCGGCCGAGGGCGAGGTTGCCGCCATGGACGATGCGATCGTTGTTGATGCGGGTGGCGGTGTCGGGATGGAAGCGCGTCTCGACCCCGTCGCTCCGGATCACCGGGCGCGCGAACTCGAAGTCGCCGCGGGTCGAGAGGCCGCAGTAGCCCGCGGTGTAGTCGAGGCCCTTCCAGCGATCGGCGCGCAGCAGGGAGCCCGAGATCGTCTCGAAGGCGCCGCCCGAGAGCTGGCCGAGGGTCGTCGCGCGATCGGCGCCGGCGCGGGTCACGACGTTCACCGCCCCGCCGATCGCGCCGCTGCCTTCGCTGACGGAGCCTGCGCCCCGAGTGATCTCGACGCTCTCGACGAGGGGCGCACAGGTCTGCGAGAGATCGAGGCCGCCCGTGAGGATGCTGCTCGCCCGGATCCCGTCGATCGTGACGACGGATTGGCTCGGCGTCGCGCCCCGGATCGAGAGCTCCGCCGGGTCCGCGGCCCCGCCGAATCGCCGTACGCTGACGCCCGCCGTCTCGGACAGGACGTCGGCGAGCGATTTGTCTTCGCCGACGAAATCGTCCATCGAGATCACGCTCGTGCTCGCGCCGACGAGCTCCGGGACCATGCCCGTCTCGACACGCCAGGCCGTCACTTCCTCGACCCCTTCGAAGGGATCGGCGGCGGCGTCGGGCGGCTCCGCGCCGTCTGGCTCCGCGCGCGCGACGGCGCTCGCGCCGAGCGCGGCCAGGGCGGCGGCGATCACGGCTGCGAGCGCCGTCCCCGCCCGCGAGGGGCGAGGGCGGCGCCTGCGTGCGCCGATTCTCCGCAGGGAGCGATCCACCGGCGCCCTAACGCGCGTCGCGGGGTCGGCGGGCGAGCAGGGCGAGGCCGAGTCCGATCAGCAGGGCATGCCCGGGCTCGGGGATCGTCGTGAGGTCGTCGATGGCGAAGTAGACGGGCGTGTTGATCCCGAACGCGCCGACGTCGCTCGACTCGAAGCCGAAGCGCAGCGCGCGCACGGCGCCCAGCCCCGACAGGTCGAGGAAGACCCACTCGTCGAGGATGTAGTCCGCGGCCGGATCCGCGAAGCGGAAGTCGGCGAGGAACAGCTCGGCGATCCCGGTGGACCCGCCGAGGGCGTCGATGCCCTCGACGATCAGCTTGAAGTAGTCGGGATCGCTGCCGGTCGCGCCGCCGAAGCGTTTCGAGAAGGCGTCGCCTTCGCGCATCGCGAGGGCCGCGTAGGTCGTGTTCGTGAACCAGGCGCCCTGCACGATCTCGGTCGTCGGCAGCTCGAGGCGCGCGTCGAAATAGCCGATCCCGAAGCCCGCGCTTCCGCCCTGGCCCGTGCCGGTGATGTTGCTGAACTGGTTGCCGAAGCCCGGCGTCGTCGTATCGGTCGTCGAGGAAGCGGCGAATCCGCTGAAGGAGCCAAAGGTCGGCTCGTAGGTGTTCTCGAAGAAGACGCCCCCGCTCGTGAATCCGCCTGCGAGGGTCGAGCCGTCGAGGACCGATTCGGCGCCGAGACCGAGATCGTCGAAGGTCGCCGTCAGCGCGGCAGCGGGAAGCGTGAAGAGGGACGCCATGCCGATCGCGGCGAGCCCGAGGCGGAGGCGAGTTCGCAGGCGCCCGGCGAGGGCTGCGGGCCATCCGCCCGGGCGCCTCGCGCCGGAGCGCCGCGCACGCCGCGCACGGCGGCGCGCTCCCGGACGCCGGCCAGCACCGGCCAGCGCGAGGCCGCCCCCGCCGGCGAGCAGGCCGTGGGCCAGGCCGGGCTCGAAGACGTAGAGGGCACCGACGGCCTCGAGATCGAATCCGCCCGCGGCAAACGCGGTGGGGTAGGGGTCGTAGATCGGCTGGCCTTCGTCGTCGACGAAGGAGCCGTCGCCGATCACGTCGACGACGCGCACATAACGAATGTCGAGCAGGTCGACGGCGCCCGACTGGACGAGCGGGTCGGCGGCGAGGGCCTCGAGGTCGAAGCCGGTGCCGAAGCCCAGCGAGTGGCGCCCGGCGAGGCCGTGGTAGTCGGTCGGATCGATCGGGTCGAAGGATGCGACGGGAAGGGGAGCGAGGGTCGTTGCCGGGAAGCGGGCGAAGTCGAGCCCGTTCGTCCCGACCTCGACGAAGGCCAGCTCGGCGAAGAGGCCGCCGAGGAATCCGAAGCCGTTCTCGAAGACGGCGAGGTCGTCGCCGGGCCCGTTGTGGATGCCGTCCGGGAAATGGAGCGTGGCGGAGCCGCCATCGCCGAGGGAGACGGCATCGAGGGCGTTCGCGGCGGCGGGGCCGGTCGCGGCGTCGGGCTCGCCGAAGCTCGCGTTGCCGGCGGCGGGGTTCGCGATGTCGAGGGGACCGCGGATGAGCTCCACGAGGGTGTCGCCCCAGGCGCTCATGTCGATCGCGGGATGTCCGGCGTCGGTGTAGGGCCCGGCCAGGGCAGGCCGGGCGCAGACCACGAGCAGGAGCAGGCCGAGGCGGGTGGTGGGTTCGAGCAGGCAGCGGAGCCGGAAGCGGGCAGGGCGATGCATTGCGAATCCTCTCAGGTGCCGTCTCCGGGCACCCGGGTCCGACCGCAGGCGGTCGGACCCGTCGAGGACGATCGCGACGAACGGCTCTCGGAATTCCGATCGGAACGCAAGGGGAGAGTGGGGTTGGACGGGCCGGTCTGCGCAGACGGGACGCCCGAGGCGCCCGCGCCGGAAGACACGCCCGTCGAGCCCTACGCCCTCTGCACCCGAGAGTCGTAGCGCCGCTGGAGGGTCGGTCTTCTGGCTCCCGGATCCGCCGAGACTGCACGCCTTCCCAGCGCCTGGAGGCGCCAGTGGCTCGTGTGCAACTCGTCCCCGGTCACAGCGACGGGCTCGCGCCGGATTCACACCGGCTTCCCGCTGGCTCGGTTCTCGTTCCCGGATCTGCGCCTCTTCTGCGCTCGTCCCGGGCCTCGTCCCGAACCAGTTCCGATCGATCGAAGGGCCTCGCCACACGCGGCGCGCGAAGCATCGATCGCTCGGAATCACCCTCCATCGTCGGTTGTTTTCGGTCGAGTAGCCCAGCGCTCCGGGTGCTGCAAGCAAGTCGTGCGCGCCGCCGCGCCCCGCAACGCGCTTCGCAGTGCGCAGGAATCTGCGGTGTCGCGGGCCTTCGCCGCGGCGGGGCCCGGACGGGAATGCTCAATCCGATCGCCGACTTGCCGAAACGATCTCCGATGGCACGGGGCTTGCGATTCCCCCGCTCGGGACTCGCGGCGGCGCCGGCCCGGAAATTCCAGCAACGCCGCGCGAGACCCGCGCAGATCAGCGCCGGACGAAGCGTCGGGCGGGGAAGCGAACGATGACCGACCTCGAGAAACGATCCGCAGGAAAGCGCGCACACAGGCGTCGTCCGTCGGCAGTGCAGAGCGCGATGGCGGCGCCTTCCGGAGCCGCTCGAGAGCGCGGCTTCACGCTCATCGAAGTGATGGTCGCCGTCGCCATCATCGGCATCATCAGCGCGCTGACACTTCCGAACGTCTCCCGCTATCTCGAGAACGGCCGCGGCCGCGCCGCGGCGAAATCGGTCGCCGACGCCTTCAATTTCGCCCGGGCGCAGGCGATCCGCACCGGCAACAACCACGTCGTCTTCTTCGCGGTGAACGGCGCCGGCGATGTCGCGGGGACCCCGCTGACCGCCGCCGACGGGCGCCTGATGCCGATCCTGGTGCTGAACGACGGGCGCCCCGGCTCCGCGGACCAGAATTGCGAGATCGACGCCGGCGAACAGACCGTCGTCTTCGAGCCGCAGGAGGGCGTCGGCTGGGGCCACAACTCGGCGCCCGCGAGCGAAGAGGCGCCCGACGACGACGCGGTGACTTCGATTCCCGCGGCGGGCTCGAGCTTCTTCGAGCCGGATGGAACAACCCAGGCGACCTGGGTGATGTTCCGGCCCGACGGCGTGCCCGTCGCGATCGACAGCAGCTGCACCGCCGGCCGGCTCGGGACGGGCGGCGGAACGATCTACCTCTGGACCGACAATCGGGATTATGCCGTGACCCTCGCGCCGCTCGGTGGCGTGCGCGTCCACGTCTGGAATTCCGGAACGGGGGCGTGGACCTCATGAGCATGCGGAGCTTCGAATCGCCGCCGGGAAGCGCCCGGCGCAGGGCGGGCATGACGCTCGTCGAGATCATGGTCTCGCTCGTGGTGCTCTCGTTCGGACTGCTCGGCGTCGCGGCGCTGCAGGTCCGCGCGATCACCGAGAGCAGCGGGGGGCAGCACCTCTCGACCGCGAGCGCGCTCGCGCGCAACCGCATCGAGGAGCTCTCGCGGCTCGCGTGGGATGCCGCCGTGCTCGCCGACTCGGGCGGCAACTGGGGCGGGGCCACCGTGCTCCCGATCGCAGACGAAATCTTCACGCGCTCCGAGCGCATCACCAACGACGTCGCCGCACCGGATACCGAGGTGAAGGCGATCGAGGTGCGCGTGAGCTGGTCGGACGAGAAGCGGCAGAACCGGTCGGTCGTGCTCTCGAGCGCCCGGCTGCGGGAGGTCGACGAATGAGCGCCCGGAACGCCTCCTTCTGTGGCTCCCGTCTTGGGGTACGGCGTGCCGGCGCAGCTGCTCGCCGGGCCGGCTTCACGCTCGTCGAGCTGATGATCAGCGTTTCGATCCTGTCGATCGTGGTGCTCGGCGTCTTCGAGAGCCTGACCCGCCAGCACCGCACCTCGATCGTCACCGAGAGCGTCGTCGAGGTCCAGAACAACGTGCGGGCGATCGCCTCGTTGATCGAGCGCGAGATCCGCATGGCCGGCTACATGGTCCCGGATTCGGTCGCGGTCTGCGGTGTCGATTCGACGACCGGCGGCGACGTGCTCTTCGTCTCCGAGACCGAGCCGATCGTCCCCGACGACGCCCGCGCCGGGGACATGGGCGCGCGCATGTCGGCGGCGGCCGGCGCCTGGGCGAATCCGACGATCAACGCGGCCTTCGATCTCGACCTCGACTCGACGACGAGCGATCTCGACGACGACGGCACGCTCTTCTACGACAACGATGGCAACGGCACCCCGGAGGCCGACTTCCGCATCGGCGGGGGCTTCATCCTGGCCGACATGGCCAATCCGCACCGCGGAACGATCTGCGGCCGGGTCACCGCCGCCTCGACGACGCAGCTCACGCTGGTGCCGATGGCGGGCGCGCTCGCGGCCAGCGTCGCGAGCGATGCCGAGGAGGAGATCGTGGTGGTGCCCGCGGCGCGTTATGCGATGAACGCCGCGGGGGGCACCGGCCGCCTCGAGCGCAACGGCGAGCTGCTCGCCCAGGGCGTCGACGATTTCCAGGTCTCCTTCTACTTCGACGTGGACGACGACGGCGTCGTCGATGCGGCGACGGCCGAGGAACCGGGCACCAAGGACGGCAACGCCTACGACCCCGCCAACTGGAACAACGAGGAGCTGAAGGAAGTCCGCTTCTCGATCGTCGTGCGCACACGCGCCGAGGATCAGGCCTTCTCGGAGGGCAACTTCGTCGCGCTCGAGAATCGGACGGCGCCGGCGGGGGGCAACGATGGATTCCGGCGGCGTGTGGTCGTGGGCTCGGTCCGGCCGCGCAACGTCGGCAACGCGGGGAGCATCTGATGACCAGCGAACGTACGCGATCCCTCCGGCCGAAGGCGGCGAGCCGGCGTCGGGAGCAGGGCATGGCCCTGATGCTCTCGATCCTGCTCCTCATCACCGTCTCGGCGCTGGCCCTCTCGACGATGCAGACCGCGGCCTCCGACGGCGCCGTCGCCGGCTTCCAGAACCAGGAGACGATGGCGTTCTACGCCGCCGAGGCGGCGATCGCCGAGGCGCGCAACGTCGTCCGGCAGATGGGCGAGCGGACCCAGGTCCCCCAGTACCCCGCGGATTTCCCGGACGCGGCGAATCCCGTCGCGCTCTCGACCTCGAGCGACTTCGCGACGGGCGAGCAGCCGGTCTACTACGCCGATCCGAATCCGCCGGCGCCGATCGGCTACGTCGGCGAGGGCAAGCAGTGCACCGAGGGCTGCAACATGAACATCGGCGGCACCAAGTACAACCACACGAAGTGGCAGATCAACGTGGTCGGCGAATCGCCGTCCGGTGACCAGAAGCGGCTCGAGGTCGTCGCGACCCGGCTGCTGGCGGTCGGTTACTGAGCGCGCCCCGCGCGAACGATTCTGCCGCGGCTTCTTCGCGGCGCGTGATTTCGAAGGATGAGGACGCCTCTGCGCAGGCGCCCTCGGAGGACAAGCCGATGACCCGATCCCATCCCCGATCCATCCGGACGATGCTCGCCCTGGCCGCGATCGCTGCGACCCTGCCGCTCGCGAGCCAGGCGGGCGACGAGGACATCTTCTCGGCGAACGTCCCCCCGAACGTGCTGCTGATGATGGACAACTCGGGCTCGATGAACGCCATCATGGAGCACCCGTCCTTCGACTTCACGACCTTCGCCTATACGTGCGACATCATGCCGACGACCGGATCGGGGACGATCAACCAGAATGATCAGCTCGGCCGACCGACTCGGCGCACCTGCGCGTCTTCGGGCTGTCGCTTCGAGGTCCACTCCTCGGATACGGGCTGGACGCCCACGCCCGATCCGACGGACGATCCCCAGAACGGCTGGATCGAGCGCCGATTCTGCAATCAGACCCGCCGGCTCTATACGGACGGCGTCAACCAGGATTTCGGCAATCGCACCTGGTACTACTCCGAATACGCGGAGTGGCTCTTCAGCATGGATGCGGCCGACAACGCGACGCTGATCGGCCCGCCGGGCCGCCAGGCGACCGCGCCGACGATCCTCGCGGAGATCGACGACGGCGCCAACGGCACGAACTACATCGACGGCGATACCTTCGGCAAGTTCCAGATCGCGCGGATCACGGCCGCCCGCGACATCGCGCGGGACGTGATCTACCAGACGAACAGCGACTGCCCCGCCTACGCGGGCGATTGCGGCGTCTACGAGGATCGTGTCCGCTTCGGTCTCGCGAAGTTCCAGTCCTCGTCCCACGGCGGCTACGTCGCCGCGGAGATCGCGCCCTACAGCACCAACCGGCTCGCCCTGCAGAGCGCGATCAACGCCCTCGACGCCGAGACGGCGACGCCTCTCGGCGAGACGCTCTTCAAGCTCTACACGTACTTCATGTCGCGCACGACGGCTCAGCGCCCCTACGGCGTGGACGGCTCGACGCGTTTTCCCGCCTACACCTACCGCATGTCGGACGGCGCCCATACGACCACGTCCTCACAGGTCGCCGACGATCCGATCACGGAGCCCTGTCAGAAGAACTTCATCATCCTGGTGACCGACGGCGAGCCGACCAGCGACACCTTCGACACCTCGGGCAGCAACACGAACGGATTCGGCAACTTCGACGACCTGATCGACGACTACGCGCCAGACGCGGTCGGTGATCTCGACATCGGAACCGACAGCTCGCCGGAGGAGGGCTCGCCGCCCTGGGGCTCGAGCTCGGGGTCTGGCTGGCTCGACGACATCGCGCTCTTCATGCAGGAGAACGACTGCCGCCCCGTCGATCAACAGGGCGATCAATTCGTCGACGTCTACACCGTCGGCTTCTCGACCTTCGAGCCGGCGAACACACTGCTGCGCAAGACGGCCGCGAACGGCAATGGCCTCTTCTTCTCCGGCAATCAGGCGGAGCTCCTGACCCAGGCGCTCGTGAGCGCGATCCAGGACATCATCTCGAAGGCCCAGGGCTTCTCCGCCGCGACCGTGCCGGCGGCGCGCACCGCCGACGGCGGTCAGCTCTACACGACGCTCTTCCAGCCGACCAACGCGCGGCCCTTCTGGCCCGGCCTCCTGCGCAGCTACAAGATCACCGCCGACGGGCAGATTCTCGACGCCAACGGCGCGTGCGCCCTCGAGAACCTGGCGGATCCCGCCTTCTGCGCCCAGGGCACCTTCAAATCCGAAGCGGCGGCGCCGCCGTTCTGGAATGCCTCGAAGGAGATGCCCGACGCCAACGATCGCAACCTGAAGATCTCGCTGACGGGCCTGGCGGCGGACGTCGAGGATTTCGATCACGCGATCGAGGCTTCCGATCTCGGCGGAGCGCTCGGGACGATCTCGATGTATCCGCCGTCGGCGAACGTGACCTCCGACTCGGATCTCGACGAGGCCCTCGTGGCCTATCTCGCGGGCTGCGTCTGGGGCACGGGCATGTCGCCGAGCGGCACCGATCCGTTCGGCGCCAGCTGCGTCGAGCGGACCCAGGTCGTGAACGGCGTGACCCAGTCGGACAAGCTGGGCGACATCTTCCACTCGAACCCCGTCGTGGTCGGTCCCCCGAGCGCCTACATCCCGGAGACCTCCTACGGCGCCTTCACTGCGAAGGCGGAGCTCGTCCATCGCGATCGCGTGATCATCGCGGGGGCGAACGACGGCTTCCTCCACGGCTTCAACGCGGGCGAATGGGTCGCGTCGCCGGCGCCCGCGCGCTACGACGAGGGCACCGGCGTCGAGGTCTTCGGCTTCATGCCCTGGGGCGCCCGCTCGAAGGTCATGAACCTCGCGAAGAGCGACGCGACGCTCCATCCGCTGACGGTCGACGGC
Source organism: Myxococcota bacterium (assembly GCA_041389425.1). Taxonomy (GTDB): domain Bacteria; phylum Myxococcota_A; class UBA9160; order UBA9160; family UBA4427; genus UBA4427. The sequence goes on along the minus strand of JAWKRX010000001.1, from coordinate 269,955 downwards.
TCGCCGTCGGTCGCCGACGTCTGGATCGATGGCGATTCGGATCCCGACAACGCGAAGGACGCGGACGGCGACGAATGGAAGACCGTGCTGGTCACGGGGCTGCGCGAAGGCGGCGAGCACTACCTCGCCCTCGACGTCACCGATCCGGCCTCGTCGGGCTATCCGCAGTACATGTGGGAGTTCCCGTCCGAGGGCGATGCGGGCTGGCGGGCGTACGTCGGCCAGACCTGGTCGCAGCCCGTCATCACGCGCGTGCGGCTCGAAACGGGATCGGGTGATCCGGTCGAGAAATGGGTCGCGGTGATCGGCTTCGGCTACGACCCGACGAGTGATCCGAACAATGGCGCACTCTACAACGCGACCAGCACGAAAGGTCGCGGCGTCGCGATGCTCGACATCGAGACGGGCGAGCCGATCGCGGTCCGGAAGTTCGGTGCATCGACGGGCGACGTTTCGGACATGGTCTACGCGATCGCGTCGAGCCCGGGCGTGCTCGACTACGACCAGGACGGCTTCGCCGATCTGATCTACATCGGGGATCTCGGGGGCAACGTCTGGAAGTGGATCATTCGCGCCCGCGGCATCGATGCCCCGAGCGCCTCGAACCTCTACCAGCCGAACTGGCCCTTCCGGAAGTTCTTCTCGGACGATCCGTCGCGCTCGTCGGGCCATGCGCGGAGCTTCTACTTCGCGCCGGCGGCGACGCTCGTGAACAGCATTCTCCACCTCGGCATCGGGACGGGCGAGCGCTCCGACCTGAACTGCTCGAGCACGCTGCGGGGCTGCTCGCTCCTGAATCGCTACTACGTGCTGAAGGATCGGGACGTCTGGGATTCGGGCACGCTCACGACGATCGACGGGCGCGAGGAGCCGACGGGCGAGCTCACGGACGTGACGGCCTTCGAGGACAGCTGCCCCGGCGTCATGCCGCGGGGCTTCTTCTTCGAGGTCGCCGATGGTGAGAAATTCGTGACGAACAGCGAGGTGTTCAACGCCTTCTTCTTCGTCTCGACCTTCACGCCGGATCTCTCGAACGTGTGCGAGCCCTCCGGTCTTTCGGCGCTCTACGGATTCCTGGCGAAGTGCGGCCAGGGCTTCTTCGGGCCGCCCAGCCCGTCGAGCCCGATCGCCGGCATCGAGCGCTCGCTCGACCTCGGCAAGGGCATGCCGACGGACGCGCGCCTCTCGATCGCGCCGGGAGATGGGGGCAATCGCCTGATCATCTCGAAGCAGGACGGCGAGCTGATCAACATCGACAGCGGCAACGCCGACTCGGAGCACGGCACGCTCTACTGGCGCGAGCTCGACTAGCCCGGGCACGGGCGGACGAACGGGATCCGGGCCGGGGCGCACGACGCGCCCCGGCCTCGCCTGCGACAAGGGGGGGACATGAAGGCGCGTGTGCATCGCAAGGGGAAGCGGGTCTCCGGCGGCATCGGTCTGGCATCGCTGCTCTGCGCCGCCGCGATCGGCTGCGGGCCGGAAGAGGGCAAGCGCGATCGGGTCGCCTCGATGGTCGCACCCGTGGCGGAGACGGCGGGCGATTCGGCCGCCGACGGGGCACCGCGCATCGAGTCGGTCTCCCTCGATCCGGCGCGGCCCATCGCGGGTGCCCGGATCCGGGCACGGGCACGGCTGGACAATGCGGGTGGGCGCAACGCGGCCGTCGACTATCGCTGGCGCACTTCGAGCGGCCGCGAGCTGGGCCAGGGCCCCGATTTCGATACGGCCGGTCTGGAGCCCGGTACGGTGCTCGAGCTCGTCGCGACGCCGAGCCGCGGCGAAGAGGTCGGCGAGGAATTCGTCCACCGCGTCCAGCTCGCCGCCGAGGCGAGCCAGATCGCGCTCGTCGTGATCGACGCGCCGGAGGGGGCGAGCGTGGGCTCCCGGCTGCGGGCGGTCGTCGAAACCACGGACGAAGAGGGCGGGTTCGACCAGGCGCTGCTCGAATGGCGCGTCGACGGCGAAGTCGTGGGAACCGAGGCCGAGCTGGAGACGGCGCCCTTCCAACCGGGCAACGTCGTCGAGCTGCGCGCCTGGCCGGCCGACGCGCAGGCCGAGAGCGGCCGGCGGGGGCGGCCGATCCACGCGGAGCCGATCGCGCTCCAGCCGAGCCGCCCGCCCGAGATCGTCTCGGAGCCGAGCTCCGGGCTCGAGGGCGGATTGTTCCGTTATGCCGTACGCGCCTCGAGCCCGGCGCCCGGGGCGACGCTCCGCTTCGAGATCCGGAAGGGTCCGGAGGGCATGAAGGTCGATCCGGCCACGGGCGTCGTCGAATGGCGTCCGTCGCCGGAGCAGCGCGGCCGCTTCGAGGTCGAGGTGGCGGTCTTCGATCAATGGGGCAGCGGTGTCGCCCAGGCCTTCGCGATCGGCGCCGAGTCCTCCGAGTCCCCGCCCGCCGCGCCGCGCTGAGCGGGTTCGCCGGCCGCGTCTCCCGAGCCCGCACTGCGATCGGCGGTGCGCCGCGTGCGCTGAGGCGAATGCCCCAGGCGATTCCGGGCATTAGTCCCGATTCCGGCAGGGGGACCGCCGGTCGATACGCCCGTTCGGGTGTCTCGCCGGCCTGCGCGAGACCGGGGGCGTTTCGTCGATGCACGCGGATTGGGTCTGGCTGGATCTCGCTTTGCCGCTCTCGGCCGCGCTGCTGTTCGCCCTCGGACAGGCGGCCTGGCGGGTCCGCACGACGGCCGTCGGTCGCGCCTACGTCGCACTCGTCTGTCTGGCGGGCGTGGCGGTCGTATCCGGCCTGGCGGCACTGGCGGATCCGGATGGACCGGCCTGGCTGATGCGCCTGGTCGCGATTTCGACGGCGGCGGCCAGCGCCTCCGTCGTGCGACTGGGGCTGCTCGCGATCCAGCCCGCCCGGCGCCTTCCACTCGCCCTCGAGATCGCGATCGTTCTGCCCGCGCTGGGCGTCGGCGCGTTCGCCGGTCCCGCGGTCCAGGCGCTCTGGATCGCCGGCCTCCAGGCACTCACGGCCTACGGTCTGCACCGCGTGCCGCGCCGCAGCTGGCAGAGCTTCGACACGGCGATCCGCGGCCTCCGGATCGCGACGCTCGCGACCGGGCTGGTCTCCGGGATCGCGCTCGCGAGCGGGCCGGGTCCGCTGGCCGTGCTCGTCCCGCCGCTCGCGCATCTCGCCCTCGCGGGCGTGCTGTATTTCGGCCTGCCGCGCCTCGGCCTGCTCGCGAAGGATCGGGTCCACCATCGCAGCGTGCTCGAGGCGATGAGCGACGGCGTGCTCGTCGTCGATCTCGACGATCGCCTGATCGAGATCAATCAGTCTGCGCGCGAGATCCTCGAGATCGGGGGGCAGGCGCTCGCGCTCCAGCCGCTGGCTCTGGTCCTCGCCCATCATCCGGATCTCGTCGAGCTCTGCCGGGGCGCGATCGAAGGCCATACGGTCTATGCCCCGAAGCCGTCTTCCCGGACCGCCGAGCCGCGCACCTACGACCTCCGGCTCTCGGCGCTCTGCGATGCGCAGGGCGCGATCCAGAGCCGCGTGCTCGTGCTGCGCGACATCTCCGAGCGGATCGAGATCGAGGAGGAGAACCGGCGGCAGACGCGCCACGTCCGGCTCGTCCACGAGGTCTCGAGCACGGTCCACGAGGCCGAGACGATCGAGCACGGCCTCGACGCCTCGCTCGCCATGATCGCCCGCACGATGGAGTTCCCGGTCGGTCATTATCTGCGCTCGGTGGACACCGATGAAGGCAGCCAGCTCGTCGCATCGGGGCTCGTCTACTGCGGCCCGAGTCTCGTGTCCGAGGCGCTGCCGGAAGAAGGCGAGGGGGGCGGGTCCCGGGATCCGGAGGAAATCCGGAGGGCGTTCTCGCGCGACGTCGTGACCTTCGATCCGCGCGGCCTGCATTGGTGGGAGCCGCTCGGCGTCGAGATGGTGTGTGCGATCCCGATCGTGATCTCGAACCGCCTTCACGGCGTCTTCGAGTTCTTCGATCTTCCCGGCCATGCCCTCACCGAGACGACGGGCGACATGCTCGAGCACCTCGGCGGAATCGTCGGTCAGGCGATCGAGAAGCGCCTCGCGGAGGAGCGTGTCCGGCGCTTTGCCTATCGGGACGATCTGACCGGCCTTCCGAATCGCCAGAGCTTCCACCAGCTGCTGCGCTCCGCCGTCTCGCTCGCCGCGCGCGCCGAGCGCCGGATGGCCCTCCTCTTTCTCGATCTCGACGGCTTCAAGAAGGTGAACGACACCCTCGGCCACGAAGTCGGCGACAAGCTGCTCGCCGAGGTCGCCTGTCGCTTCTCGAAGGTCGTGCGGATCAGCGACCATCTCGGCCGGCCCAACGAGGTCGCGAGCGAGCCGCCTTCGTCGATCTCGCGACTCGGCGGCGACGAGTTCACCGTCCTGCTCAGCGAGATCGCGCAGCCGATCGATGCCTCCCTCGTCGCCGATCGCCTGCTCGCGACCCTCGAGCAGCCGGTGACGCTCGCGGGCCAGGACATCTTCATCAGCACGTCGATCGGCATCGCCGTCTACCCCGATGACGGCGAGGACGCGGAGACCCTGATCCGCAACGCGGATGCCGCGATGTACTTCGCGAAGGGACGCGGGCGCAACGGCTATTCGTTCTACTCCGCCGAGATGAACCGCAGCCAGTCCCATCGACTCGAGATCGAGACGCGGCTCCGGGTCGCTCTCGAGCGGGAGCAGCTCGAGATCCACTATCAGCCGATCTTCTCCGCGGAGACCGGGCTCGTCGTCGCGGCGGAAGCGCTCGTCCGCTGGCAGGAGCCGGAATGGGGATTCGTCCCGCCGGACGATTTCATCCCGGTGGCCGAGGAGACGGGGCTGATCGTCGGGCTCGGACAATGGGTGTTCCGGAACGTCTGCGAGCAGGCGCGGCGCTGGCGCGACGAGCTGGGCGCGGTGATCCGGATCGGTGTCAACGTTTCGGGCAAGCAGATCCGCGAGCCGGGGATGGTCGAGATGGTGCGCCAGGCGCTCCAGGCGACGGGGGTCTCGCCGACGCAGGTCGAGCTCGAGCTGACCGAGTCGACGATCATGCAGGACGACGTGCTGACGGTGCAGACCCTGCGCCAGCTGAAGGAGATGGGAGTCGGACTCGCGCTCGACGATTTCGGAACGGGCTATTCGTCGCTCTCGTACCTGCGCCGCTTCACGATCGATCGCGTGAAGATCGACCGCACCTTCATCTCCGAGCTCCCGGGCAACGCGAGCGATGCGGCGCTGACCTCGGCCATCATCGCGATGGCCCATGGCCTGCAGCTCGACGTGGTCGCCGAGGGCGTCGAGACCGAGGCGCAGGCGCGCTTCCTCGAGCTGCGGGGCTGCGACGAGCTCCAGGGCTATCTCTTCGGGCGCCCCTGCTCGGCGGACGAGTTCGTCGATCGCCTGCGCGCGCGCCCTCGGACCGCGGACGCGGCCGATGCCAAGCCCGACGAGACGCCCGCCTGAAGGCCCACGTTGAGCGGATCGGCGCGCGCGCAAGCGTGCGGAGCGGTCCCCGGAGCGGCTGAAAGCCGTGCCTCGCCCGGGTATGATGCGGCGCCGCCGGATCGCGCGATCGTGCAGCGGGCGGTGGAGCGTCTTTGGACCGACTCGAGATCACCCCTCCGGACGATTGGCACGTCCATCTACGCGATGGCGCGATGCTGGCCCGGGTCGTCGCGGCGACCGCCCGCCGCTTCCGACGCGCGATCGTGATGCCCAATCTCGATCCGCCGGTCGTCACGACGGCCGAGGCAGAGGCCTACGCGGAGCGGATTCGGCGCTGCCTGCCGCCCGGCGCGGCTTTCGAGCCGCTGATGACGCTCTACCTCTGCGATGAGACGACGCCCGCCGAGATCGAGCGCGCGAGCCGCTCCGCCTGCGTCGCGGCGGTGAAGCTCTATCCGAAGGGGGCGACGACCGGGTCGGCACGGGGCGTCACCGGGCTCGACGCAATCGGCCGCGTCCTCGACGCCCTCGAACGATTCGACCTGCCGCTGCTCGTCCACGGCGAGTCGATCGATCCGGACTGCGACGTCTTCGATCGGGAGCGCGTCTTCCTCGAGTCGGCCCTGATCCCGCTGGTCGAGCGCCACGGCGGACTGCGCGTCGTCTTCGAGCACATCACGACGGCCGCCGCCGCCGAATGGGTCGCCGGCGCACCGCCGCGGATCGCCGCGACGATCACGCCGCAGCACCTGCTGCTCAATCGCAACGCGCTCTTTCAGGGCGGATTGCGGCCGCATCACTATTGCCTGCCGGTTCTCAAGCGCGAAGCGGATCGCCAGGCGCTCGTGCGTGCGGCGACTTCGGGCAGCCCGCATTTCTTCCTGGGAACCGACAGCGCGCCCCACGCGCGGGCGAGCAAGGAATCGGCCTGTGGCTGTGCCGGGGTCTTCAGCGCGCCGGTCGCCCTCGAGGCCTACGCAGAGGCCTTCGCGCGGGCAGGCGCACTCGATCGTCTCGAGGGATTCGCGAGCCATTTCGGCGCCGATTTCTACCGCCGGCCGCGCAACGCGGGCCGGATCGTGCTCGAGCGTCAACCGTGGTCCGGGCCCGATCGCCTCGGCGAGGGAGAAGACGCATTGATCGTCTTCTTCGCAGGCGAAAGGCTGTCCTACCGCGTCGTCGACGGGGAAGGCTGATTCAGAGGATCTGGGGAGAGGGTCCGGTGGGGCCGGTTTCGTCTCCTCGGGGCCTGATCCTTGCTCAAGGGATCAGGCCCCGCGAGACACTGGCTGGAAGCGCGAAATGGTCTGGCGGAGAACCCTTCCGAATTCGCGGTCGCATGCGAGTCGCATCCGACGTTTCCTGGCGACAGATAAAGCAGGATCCATGCCAGAGGCGGCTGTCACGCGAAATCCCCTGGATTGGCCAGCGCTTGGACGCAAAGACGCGCCGCGGTGAGCGGTCCGAGGAGGGGGGCGGACTGGTGCATTCTGCACCAAGTGGCCGCCTCGATCTGCAGGGAACGTCTGTAAGTATCTGAAATGATTGACGCTATTCCAGCTCGAGCGGGCTCTGGAGCAAAATGCGCCAGCCTGAGCAGAATCCACCGGCTCCAGGGAAGGCGCGGGGCTTGCCCTGGGCGCCCGAGGGCGGGCATGCGCCGGGGGACCTCTCGGCTAGCCTACGCGCCCCGAACTGAAGGAGGGCCTCACCGATGAGCGTTCGTCTGGCTGAGCCCTCGCAGGTACTCGATCGACTCTTCGAGGTCATCGAACGCCGGCGCGACGAGCGGCCCGAGGGCAGCTACGTCGTTTCCTTGCTGGCCGGCGGGCTCCCGACGATCACCGGCAAGGTCCAGGAAGAGGCAGAGGAGGTCGTCCAGGCGGCCCTCCACGAGAGCGATGACGCGCTCGCCCGCGAGGTCGCCGATCTGCTCTTCCACCTGCTGGTCCTGCTCGCCGCCCGGGGCATCGATCCCGAGGCCGCGTATCGCGAGCTCGCCCGGCGGTTCGGGATCGGGGGGCTCGAGGAGAAGGCGTCCCGGGACGGCCGTGCCGGCCGGGGCCCGAGCCGAGGAGAAGAAGCGTGATTCCGAACGAGACCCTGCGCATCGCCGTGCCGTCCAAGGGTCGCCTGCGCGAGCCTTCCCTCGAGCTGCTGGAGCGTGCCGGGCTGCGGTTCCGCGTCTCGGGGCGGCGCCTCTTCAGCGTCTGCAGCGAGACCGGCAGCCGCATCATCTTCACCAATGCAGCCGACATCCCCGTACTCGTCGCGGAAGGCGTCGTCGATCTCGGGATCACGGGCAGCGACCAGGTGCTCGAAAAAGACGCACAGGTCGTCGAGCATCGCCGCCTCGGCTTCGGCCGCTGCCGCCTTTCGGTGGCCGTGCACAAGGACGCGCCGTATCGATCGGCGACGGATCTCGCGGGCCGGGTCGTCGGCGCGAAATTCGTCCGGCTCGCCCGGCGTTATTTCGAGGCGCACGGCGTCGCCGACGTCCACGTCCTCGAGATTCAGGGCGCCGTCGAGGTCATGGTCCTGCTGGGCATGGTCGACGCGATCGTCGAGATCGTGGAGACGGGCAACAGCCTGCTCGAGAACGATCTCGTCGAGCTCGATCGCGTGCTCGAGGCGGAAGCGGTCCTGATCGGGCGGACGCGCCCGCGCGATCCGGCGCTCTGTGATCAGCTGCTCCGGCGGATCGACGGCGTGCTCGCGGCGGCCCGCTACACCCTGATCGAATACAACTGCCCCGCGGCCCGGATCGAAGAGGCCTCGCGCATCACGCCCGGCTTCTCCTCGCCGACGATCGCCCATCTGCAGGATCCCGCCTGGCTCGCGGTGAAGGTGCTCGTCGAGAAGGCCTCGACCCAGCGCGTGATCGATGCGCTCGAAGCGATCGGCTGTGTCGCGATCCTCGAGACCGAGCTGCGCCACGCCCGGCTCTAGGAGCCCATCGACCGCTGCGTCCGGCCCGATCGGGCGCGGCTCGCTGGGCACATCGATCTCCGGGTTTTGCCCTAGCATCGAATGCCGGTTTTTCCGGATGCTGCTGCACTGTTTTTCCCGGTACGTTTGATTCTCCGTCATGCATTTTGAAATACGACCGAATCAGTCTCCGGTTTTCGAGGCATGGATCGCCTCCTGAGGAGACCCGAGATGGCCAGGATTCTCTCGATCGGAGACCGGCGGGTTTCCCTCGATCTCGCGCGGACGCTGCTCGGCCGGGACGGCCACGATCTGATCGAAGCGACCGACGCTCTCGCCGGTCTGCACCGCGCGATCGAGGACGCCCCCGATTGCATCCTCGTCGATCTCGACCTCGCCGGCTTCGACGCCTTCGCGCTCTGCCAGCTCCTGGGCGGTGACGCGGCGACCCGCCGGATCCCGGTGGTCATCTGGGGCACGCTGGGTGCCGGCCATGGCACGCCCCGGGCGCAGCGCGCCGGCGCATCCGCCTACATCGATCGCGCGGGCCCGCCCGGCGCGCTCCCGGCCAGCGTGCGGCGCGCGCTCGTCGATGCACGGCGAAGCGTTCGGCCGCCCGCCCGTGCACAGTCGGCCTGTCCGGCGGCCCCGCTGCAGCGCTGACGACGATCGGGAGCCCTCGGCGCGGTCTGCACGGGCTCCGTTTTGACCGCGCGCCGCCGCGGTCGGTAGACTCGGCGGGCGCGCGCCGTCCCGGCGCGGCATTCCTTCGACGCCCGGGAGGGTCATGAGCCGTCCGACTGCGAGCATTCGCCTGCTGCGGGACCTGGTCGCGATTCCCTCGGTCAATCCGATGGGGCGGGAAGACCTTCCGCCGGACATGGTGGGCGAGCAGCGCGTCGCGGAGTATGTCGCTGCGGCGCTTTCGCGGATCGGCCTCGATGCGCGTCTGGTCGGGAGTGCCGGGCGAACGAGCGTGATCGCGGAGGCGAGGGTGGGGCCGAAGGCCGAGACGCTGCTCGTCGCGAGCCATCTCGACACGGTGCCGGTCGATGGCATGGAGATCGACCCCTTCGATCCGGTGATCCGCGATGGCCGGCTCTACGGCCGCGGCGCCTGCGACACGAAATCGGGCATGGCGGCGCTGCTCGAGGCGCTGGAGCGGGTCCTCGCACGCGGTACGTTGAATCGCAACGTGATCGTCGTCGGCGAATCCGACGAGGAGTACCGCAGCGCCGGCGCCTACGACGTGCTGGCCGACCTCGGCGGGCGTCACCCCGACTGGGCGATCGCGACCGAGCCGACCAGCCTGCGCCTCATCCATGCCCACAAGGGCGTGGTCCACGCGCGGGTCTGCGCCCGGGGCCGCGCCTGCCACAGCTCCGACCCGACGGCCGGCCGCAACGCGATCGTCCTGCTCGCGCGCGCGATCCTCGCGATCGAGTCGAGCGCGCGGATCTTCGCCGAGCGCCCGCATCCGGACCTCGGTGCCGCGACGCTCTCGATCGGTGTCGTCCGCGGCGGTCAGGCGCCCAACATCGTGCCCGACGAGGCCTGGCTCTGGGTCGATCGGCGCTCGCTGCCCGGGGAGCCGCCCGAGGCGGTGCAGCGGGAGCTCGAAGAGGTGCTGGCCCAGGCGGGCCTCTCGGGCGAGGTGGTGGTGGACTCGTGTCGCGAGGAGAAGCCGCCGCTCGGCAACACGCCTCATTCCCTGGCCGTGCAGGCGACGGCCCGCACGCTCCGCGCCCTCGATCTCGATGCGGCGCCGGGGACCGTCGCCTTCGGAACGGACGCCGGGGTGTTCTCGCGCGAGGGCATTCCCAGCGTGGTGATCGGTCCGGGCTCCATCGCGCTCGCGCATACCGCGAAGGAGTTCGTGCCGGTCGACGAGGTCGAGACGATGGTCCGGATCTTCGAGCATCTGCTGGAGCGGTGAGCCGCGGAACCGTCCGGGGCGCGGCGGAGGATCGGCCAGCTCGCCGGGGGCGCGGCGCGCTGCGGCTCGGCGGATCAGGCGGATCAGGTGATCAGCGGATCGTGACGCGGACGGGGATCCAGCGATCGATGACGGGCTGGAGGCTGCCCTCGCGCTGCCACTGTTCGAGGGTCGCGTCGAGCCGGGCCTTCAGCTCGGCGTCGTCGCGGCGCACCGCCCAGGCGAGCTCTTCCTGCGTCAGCAGCTGGTAGAGGCCGTGGAGATCGCGCTGCTCGGGGTCGCCGGCGATGCGCCAGACGGTCGGCGCGTCGTGGACGAAGAAATCGATCCGGCCCGCGCGCAGGCTGCGCACGCCGGCCTCGACGTCGTCGAACCCGAAGCTGGTCGCCCGCGCGAGCTCCGAGGCGACGAACTGCTCGCCCGTCGTGCCGTAGACGAATCCGACGCGCGCGCCGGGACGGCGGATCGTATGGATGCGCCCGAAGCGGCCGAGATCGGCGGAGCGGATCAAGGCGAGCTGTCCGACCTGCAGATACGGGAGGCAGAAGCGCACGCGCGCCGCACGCTCCGGGGTGATCGAGAGGCCGCTCATCACGACGTCGACCTCACCGCGCTCGAGCGCGCCGATCAGGTCGGGCTCGTCGAAACGTTCGAACTCGATGCGTCGCCCGAGGCGCGCGCCGAGGCCCCGGGCGAGATCCGCTTCGATGCCGACGATCTCCCCGTCCTGCTCGAAGACGACCGGCGGATAGGCCGGCGCGACACCGACCCGCAGGACGGGCCCGTTCGAGCCGCCGGGATGCACGCACGCGAGACACGCGAGCAGCAGGGCGAAGCACAGGGCCGGAAGCAGGGAGCCGAGGCTCCGCGGGCGCGGCCGTGCGATCCGCTCGCGCCGTGCTCGGGCCGATCGCATGTTCGGGGGCGGGGGAGGTGCGGGCGAGTAGAGCGGGGAGCAGAGAAGGGGCGGCTTCACGACGACTCCCGGGCAAGCGCGCAAGCTACTGCCTTGCACCGGGTTGCGCCAATTCCTACTTTGCGCGCCGACCCATCCCGGGAGGCCAGGGCGCGGCCGTGCGATCGGGGCCGCGGCCGCGATCCGACGCGGCGCGATGGACCCCGACACGCGGAGCGGAACCACGACCGTGAGGGCTTGGAAAGAGGGCGCAGTAGATGGGTGAAGCCAAGCCGAAATCGATCCTGCGCAGCGCCTACCGCCCTTCCGACTACGTCATCGACTCGGTCGACCTCGCATTCGAGCTCGGCGAATCGGAGACCTTCGTGACGGCCCGGCTCGAGGTGCGGCGCCGCGGCGAGGCGGGGGCGCCGCCGCCCCTGGTCCTCGACGGCGAGGACCTCGAGCTGCTCGAGATCGCGATCGACGGCCGACCGCTCGCCGCCGGCGAGTATCAGGTCGAAGCGGCCGAGCTCTCGATCTTCCGGCCGCCGGCGCGCTTCGTGCTGCAGACGCGGGTGCGCATCCATCCCGAGTCGAACACCCGCCTCTCCGGCCTCTACAGGAGCAGCGGCAATTTCTGCACCCAATGCGAGGCGATGGGCTTCCGCCGGATCACGTATTTCCTCGATCGCCCGGACGTGATGGCGCGTTATTCGGTTTCGATCGAGGCGGACGCCGCGAAATACCCCGTGCTGCTCTCGAACGGCAATCGGATCGGCGAGGAGTCGCTGCCGAACGGGCGCCGACGGGTCCGCTGGCAGGATCCGTTTCCGAAGCCCAGCTACCTCTTCGCGCTCGTGGCCGGCGATCTGCGCTGTCATCCCGGCGAGTTCGTGACGGCCTCCGGGCGCACCGTCCGGCTCGAGATCTGGGTCGAGCCGCAGAACATCGATCGCTGCGAGCACGCGCTGCGTTCGCTCCAGCGCTCGATGCGCTGGGACGAGCAGCGTTTCGGCCGCGAGTACGATCTCGACGTATACATGATCGTCGCGGTCAACGATTTCAACATGGGCGCGATGGAGAACAAGGGCCTCAACGTCTTCAACTCGAAGTTCGTGCTCGCGCGCCCGGAGACCGCGACCGACGACGACTACGAAGGCATCGAGACCGTCATCGCCCACGAGTACTTCCACAACTGGACCGGCAATCGCGTGACCTGCCGCGACTGGTTCCAGCTGACGCTGAAGGAAGGCCTCACGGTCTATCGCGATCAGCGCTTCAGCGAGGACATGCGCTCGGCCGCCGTGGAGCGGATCGATGCAGTGAAACAGCTGCGCGCGCGACAGTTCTCCGAGGACGAAGGGCCCATGGCCCATCCGATCCGGCCCGAGTCCTACATCTCGATGGACAATTTCTACACGGCCACCGTCTACGAGAAGGGCGCCGAGATCATCCGGATGATGGCGACCCTCGTCGGGGAGGACGGCTTCCGCAAGGGGATGGACCTCTACTTCGAGCGCCACGACGGGCAGGCCGTGACCTGCGACGATTTTCGCGCCGCGATCGCCGATGCGAACGGACGCGATCTCGGGCAGTTCGAGCGCTGGTACCTCCAGGCGGGCACGCCGCGCCTGCGCGCCCGGGGCGATTTCGATGGCGCGAATCGTCGCTACACGCTCCGGCTCTCCCAGGACTACCCCGCGACCGCCTTCGAGATCGCGGGTGCCGCGGAGCGAAAGCCGCTTCATCTCCCCGTCGCCGTCGGACTGCTCGCGGCCGACGGTCGCGCGCTGCCGCTGCAGCTGGCCGGGGAGGCGGCGCCGTCGCCGGCGACGACCCGGGTGCTCGAGCTGCGGGAGGCCGAGCGCGCGTTCGTCTTCGAGGGCATCGCCGAGCGGCCGGTCGCCTCGGTGCTTCGGGGGTTCTCGGCACCGGTGAGGCTCGAGATGGAGCGCTCGCCCGAAGAGCTCGCCTTCCTGATGGCCCACGACGAGGACGCCTTCAACCGCTGGGATGCGGGCGAGAAGCTCGCGCTCTCGCTGCTCGTCGCGGCGGCCGCGGCACCGGACGGCTTCGAGCGCGGCGCTGGGGTGGCGCGTTATGCGGAGGCCTGGGGGCGAGTGCTCGGCGACGAATCCCTCGACGGCTCGCTGCGCGCCCTCGCGATCGCCTTGCCGTCCGAGAAGGTGATCGCGCAGGAAGTGCCGATCATCGATCCCGATGCGATCCACGACGTGCGCGAGCGCCTCGGCCGGTTCCTCGCCCGAACCCATGCGCAGACGCTCTGGGCGCTCTACGGGGCGCTCGCGCCGCGGGGCCCGTACCGTCACGAGCGGGCGGAGATCGATCGCCGCCGCCTTCGCAACGGCGTGCTCCGCGCGCTCGCCTTTACCGGGGACGAAGCGGCCGTCGAGGCGGCCCATGCGCAGTACGGCGCGGCGGACAACATGACCGATGCCCAGGGCGCGCTCTTCGTGCTGTCCGACGTCGACGATCCCCGGCGCGACGAGGCCTTCGCCCATTTTCACGCGCGCTTCCGCGAGGATCCCCTCGTGCTGGACAAATGGTTCACGATCCAGGCGACGTCGACCCGGCCCGATGCGCTCGAACGCGTGCGGGCGCTCTCGCACCACGCGGATTTCAACCTCGCCAATCCGAATCGCGTGCGCGCGCTGGTCGGTGCCTTCTCGCAGGCGAACGCCGTGCGCTTCCACGACGCGAGCGGCGGCGGCTACGCCTTCCTCGCCGATGCCGTGATCGCGCTCGACGGCCGGAATCCCCAGCTGGCCTCCCGGCTGGTTTCGGCGTTCAACGACTGGCGGCGCTACGACGAGGATCGCCAGCAGGCGATGCAGCGCGAGCTCGAGCGAATCGCGCGCGAGCGGGATCTGTCGAAGGACGTCTACGAGATCGTGAGCCGGGCGCTGTCGCGCTAGGCAACTACAAGGGCGGGCGGGGGCCTGGCGGCGAGCGTCGCACGCGTCGCGCGCGGTCCCCTGTGGAGACGAGGGAAGGCCGATGAAGGGACTCAATCCGGGGCAGCCGATCCTGATGGCGAAGGATCTCGGGCGCCGCTTCGGCGATCGCACGATCCTGTCCGGTGCCTCGTTCAGCCTCGCCCCCGGCGATCGGGTCGGCGTGCTGGGCGTCAACGGCGTCGGCAAGTCGACGATGATGCGCATCATCGCGCGCCGCGACCGCGAATACGACGGGCAGCTCGTGATCGCGAAGGGCGCGACCGTCGGCTACGTCTCGCAGGAGCCGGAGCTCGATTTCGACAAGACCGTGCGGGAGAACGTCGAAGAGGCGATCGGCGAGATCCGGGCCCTGCTCGCGCGCTACGACGAGATCCTGAAGGCCTGGGAAGATCCCGAGATCACCGCCGACGAGGACAAGACGAACGCGCTGCTGGCCGAGCAGGGGGAGGTCCAGGAGGCCCTCGAGCACCGCGACGCGATGGATCCCGCCGCCCTCGACGCCCGCATCGAGGCAGCGATGGACGCGCTGCGGCTGCCGCCCGGCGAGCGCATCGTGCGCACGCTCTCCGGCGGCGAGCGCCGGCGCGTCTCGCTCTGCAAGGAGCTCCTCGCCCACCCCGACATCCTGATCCTCGACGAGCCGACCAACCATCTCGACGCCGACACCGTCGCCTGGCTCGAGACCTTCCTCGCGGGCTACTCGGGGACCTACGTGCTCGTGACCCACGACCGCTATTTCCTCGACCGCGTCGCGACGCGCATGCTGGAGGTGGTCCAGGGCGGCGTCCGGACCTACGAGGGCAACTACTCCGACTTCCTCGAGGCCAAGGAAAAGCAGCAGGAGATCCAGGACCGGACCGACGCGAATCTGCTGAAGGCCGTGGCGCGGGAGCTCGAATGGATCCGCTCGACCCCCCAGGCCCGGCGCACGAAATCGAAGGCGCGCATCACGGCCTACGAAGACCTCGTCGAGAAGGCCAGCAAGATCACGCCGCAAGAAGAGCTCGAGCTGCGCATCCCCTTCGGGCCGCGGCTCGGGACCAAGGTCGTCTCGATGCGCGGCGTCGACAAGGCCTACGGCGACAAGGTGCTGCTCTCGAACTTCGACTTCGACATGCCGCCGGGGGCGATCGTGGGCGTCACCGGTGCGAACGGCCTCGGCAAGACGACCTTCGTGAACATGATCGTCGGCCTCGAACAGCCCGACGCGGGCACGATCGAGGTCGGCGAGACGACGCGTTTCTGTTATGTCGACCAGACCCGCCAGTCCCTGCGCGACGAGCTCACGGTCTACGAAGAGGTCGCCGACGGCTCGGACATGATCCTCTACGGCGACAAGACGCTCTCCGTCCGCCACTACCTCGCCCGCTTCCTGTTCAGCGGCTCGATCCAGCAGACGCCGGTCGGGCGCCTCTCCGGCGGCGAGCGCAATCGGCTCCAGCTCGCGTAGTTGCTGCGGCATCCCTCGAATTTCGTGATCCTCGACGAGCCGACCAACGACCTCGACCTGATGACCCTGCGTGTGCTCGAGGAGGCGCTCATCGCCTTCCCGGGCTGCGCCCTCGTGATCACCCACGACCGCTTCTTCCTGGATCGGGTGGCTACCCACATCCTCGCCTTCGAGGGCGACGCGGTGGTCGAGTTCGTCCCGGGCGCCTGGGACGCCTACACCGAGTACCGGGAGAAGAAGCTCGCCGAGACGGGCGGCGCCCGGTCCCAGAAGTTCAAGCACCGCAAGATCGGCCGTGTCTGAATCACGGGCCAAAGAACGCCGCCGGGCTTGACAACCCCGGAGGCCGCGACCACCTCCCCGACACTCGACGGAGTCCCATGCGGGACGAGCGAGGGTGATCCAGGGCAACCCGGGCTGGGCAGGTGAGGGAGCGGTCATGCGATTCGACAAGTTGACGATCAAGGGGCAGGAGGCGCTGCAGGAAGCGCAATCCCAGTGCAGCGCCCGGGGCCATCAGAACCTCGAAGCGGCCCATCTGCTCGCCGCGCTGCTCGGGCAGCCCGAAGGCAGCACGGTCCCGATGCTGCAGAAGCTCGGCGTCTCCCTCGACGCTCTCCGCGGCGAGATCGAGAAGGTCCTCAAGCAGATTCCGAAGGTGACGGGCGGCGCCCAGCCCCAGCTCTCCGCCGGCCTGAACCGCATCCTCCAGGCCGCTTTCCAGGAAGCGGAGGGGATGAAGGACGAGTACGTCTCGACCGAGCATCTGCTGCTCGCGATGGCGAAGGATTCGAGCGATGCCGTCGGGCGCATCCTGCGCGGAGCCGGCGCCTCGGCCGACGGCCTGCTCCAGGCCCTGTCGACGATCCGGGGCCAGTCGCGCATCACCGACCAGGATCCCGAATCCAAGTACCAGGCGCTCGAGAAGTTCGGCACCGACCTGACCGAGCGCGCCCGCCTCGGCAAGCTCGATCCCGTGATCGGCCGCGACGAGGAGATCCGGCGCGTCATCCAGGTCCTGTCGCGACGCAGCAAGAACAACCCCGTCCTGATCGGCGAGCCCGGCGTCGGCAAGACCGCCATCGCCGAGGGGCTCGCCCAGCGCGTGATCGCGGGCGACGTGCCCGAGACGTTGAAGAACCGGCGCGTCATCGCCCTCGACATCGGCGCGCTGATCGCCGGCGCGAAGTATCGCGGCGAGTTCGAGGATCGCCTGAAGTCGGTCCTCCGCGAGGTCTCCGAAGCGAACGGGCAGATCATCCTCTTCATCGACGAGCTGCATACCATCGTCGGCGCGGGCGCAGCGGAGGGCGCTGCCGACGCGGCGAACATGTTGAAGCCGGCGCTCGCCCGCGGCGAGCTGCGCTGCGTCGGCGCGACGACCCTCGACGAGTACCGCAAGCACGTCGAAGGCGACGCGGCCCTCGCGCGGCGCTTCCAGCCCGTGTTCGTGGGCGAGCCGACGGTCGAGGACACGATCTCGATCCTGCGCGGGCTCAAGGAGCGCTACGAGGTCCACCACGGCGTCCGCATCCAGGACTCGGCGATCGTCGCCGCCGCGACCCTCTCGCATCGCTACATCACGGACCGCTTCCTGCCGGACAAGGCGATCGACCTCGTGGACGAGGCCGCGTCCCGCGTGCGCGTCCAGATCGATTCGATGCCCGAGGAGCTCGATCAGCTCGAGCGCAAGCGAACCCAGCTCGAGATCGAGCGCGAGGCGCTGAAGAAGGAGTCCGACGCCGCGAGTCGCGATCGGCTCGCTTCCGTCGAGCGCGAGATCGCCGAGCTGCGCAGCTCGACGGACGGCATGAAGGCGAAATGGGAGTCCGAGAAGGCCCTGATCGCCGGCGTCCGCGAGGCGAAGGAGGAGCGCGAGTCGCTCACCGCCGAGTTCCAACGCGCCGAACGCGCCGGGGATCTCGAGCGGGCCGCCGAGCTGCGTTATGGCCGGCTCGTCGAGCTCGAGAAGCGCCTCGAAGAGAAGCAGAAGGCACTCACCGATCTCCAGGCCGAGGGCAGCATGCTCTCCGAGGAGGTGACGAGCGAGGAGGTCGCCGAGATCGTCTCGAAGTGGACCGGCGTCCCGGTGACGAAGATGCTCGAGGGGGAGCAGGCGAAGCTGCTCTCGATGGAGGATCGGCTCGCGAACCGCGTGGTCGGCCAGCGGGAGGCGCTCGAGGCGGTCTCGAACGCCGTGCGCCGGGCGCGCGCGGGGCTCCAGGATCCCTCGCGGCCGATCGGCTCGTTCATCTTCCTCGGCCCGACGGGCGTCGGCAAGACGGAGACGGCGCGGGCCCTCGCGGAATTCCTGTTCGACGACGAGCAGGCGATGGTCCGCGTGGACATGAGCGAGTTCATGGAGAAGCACGCCGTGTCGCGGCTCGTCGGCGCGCCTCCCGGCTACGTCGGCTACGACCAGGGCGGCTATCTGACGGAGGCCGTCCGCCGCCGGCCCTACAGCGTCGTCCTCTTCGACGAGATCGAGAAGGCCCATCCGGACGTCTTCAACATCTTCCTGCAGATCCTCGACGACGGGCGATTGACGGACGGCCAGGGCCGCACCGTCGACTTCAAGAACACCGTCCTCATCATGACCTCGAACATCGGCAGCCAGCACATCGTCGAGCTCGGCGTCGGCCAGGAGAAGGAGATGCGCGAGCGGGTCACCGCGGCGCTGCGGGCGCATTTCAAGCCCGAGTTCCTGAACCGCGTCGACGACGTCGTGATCTTCCAGGCGCTCGGGCGCGAGCAGATCGGCCGCATTCTCGACATCCAGCTCGGGCTGCTCCGCAAGCGGCTCGCCGAGCGGCGGCTCTCGCTCGAGCTCTCGCCCAAGGCGCTCGACTGGCTCGCGCAGCGCGGCTACGACCCGCAATACGGCGCGCGCCCGCTCAAGCGGCTGATCCAGCGCGAGGTCCAGGATCCGCTCGCGATGCGGATCCTGCAGGGCGATTTCGCGGAGGGCAAGGCAGTGAACGTGGATCTCGCGGCGGACGGGGAGTCGCTGGTCTTCAGCTGAGGTCGGGGGCTCGCGGCAGGGTGAAGGTGAAGCGCGAGCCCTCCCGCAGCTTGCTCTCGACGCGGATCGTGCCGCCCATCGCCTGGACGAGATGGCGCACGATCGAGAGGCCGAGACCGGTCGAGCCGATCGCCCGGGAGCGCGAGGCGTCCACGCGATAGAAGCGCTCGAAGATGCGGTCGAGGGCTTCTTCCGGAATGCCGATGCCGGTGTCTTCGACGCAGACCTCGAGCATCTCGCCGCGGGGCTCGACGGCGATCGAGATCGTTCCGCCCTCGTCGCTGTAGCGGATCGCGTTCGTCAGGAGGTTCTCGAGCACCTGCTCGAGCGCCTTGCGGTCGGCCCAGGCCGGCGGGGCCGCGGCGCTGCGCACGCGGGCCTCGAGCTTCGCGCGGGCGAGCCGGGGCTTCGCGTCGGCGACGAGCGTCTGCGCGAGCCGCACGACGTCGACGCGCGAGGGATCGGGCGCGCCGCCGCCGCTCTCGATGCGCGAGAGATCCATCAGGTCCTCGATCAGGTCGCGCATGCGATGGGCGTTGCGCTGGATCACCGCGAGATGCGAGGCGACCTCCGCCGGCGTCATCGGCCCCGATGCGAGGCTCTCGACATAGCCCTGGATCGAGGTCAGCGGCGTCCGCAGCTCGTGCGAGGCGTTCGCGATGAAATCCCGGCGGACGCGATCGACGCGGCGGATCTCGGTGACGTCGTGGAAGACCGCGAGGGTCCCCGCGCGCGGTCCTGCACTCGGGAAGCGCGCGGCCCGGCCCCAGACCGTCCGCGCGGCGTGCCCCCGGACGTCGATGTCCTCGAAGACGGGCTTCGCGCTGTCGCGAGCGCGCGTGAGCAGGTCGTCGACGGCGGGGAGCCGGATCAGCTCGACGACCGGTCGTCCCTGCACCTCGCCCCAGACGCCGAACAGCTCGCGAAATGCATTGTTGACGAGCACGATGCGCTCGTTCGAATCGAGCACGAGCACGCCCTCGATCATCTCGCCCATCACGGCTTCGAGCTGCTGGACGTTGCGCCGGATCGCCTCGAGCTCGCGCTGGACCTGGTCGGCCATGCGATTGACGGTGCCCGCGACGGCGTCGCGCTCGTCGTGGAGGTTCCAGAGGAGCCGCGCGTCCGTGTCGCCCGCCGCGATCCGCCGGGCGATCTCCGCCACCGAGGTGAGGGGATCGGTCGTCATCCGGGCCAGGCGGCGACTCACGAGATAGGCGAGGGCGCCCGCCGCCACGAGGGCGATCAAAATCCGCGACCCGTCGACGCCGCCGGGCAGGGCGGCGAGCAGGCCGAGCAGCCAGGCCGCCCCGCTCGCGCCGGCGACCAGCGCGAAGACCTTGAAATGGAACCGGCTCAATTCGCCCTGGGCTCTCCACCGCGATTCTCCCGCAGGATCTCCACTGGGAGAGGCGGCGTCATTCCCGGAAGCGGTAGCCGACGCCGCGCACCGTGTCGATCAGATCCCCGGCGCTCCCGAGCTTCTCGCGCAGGCGCTTCATGTGGGTATCGACGGTTCGCAGGGTGACCGCGATGCCTTCCCCCCAGACTTCTTCGAGCAGCCGCTCGCGCGTGAGCACCCGCCCGGGGCGCTTCATGAGCGTCGCGAGCAGCAGGAATTCCTTCGCCGTGAGCGTGATCTCCTCGTCGTCGAAGACGCAGCGATGGCGGGAGAGATCGAGGGCGAGGCCGTGGTGCTGGAGGCTCTCGGTCGAGGTCTCGGTCTCGATGCCGCGGCGCAGGATCGCCTTGACCCGCAGGCCGAGCTCCCGCGGCGAGAAGGGCTTGGTGACGTAGTCGTCCGCCCCGAGCTCGAAGCCGACGATGCGATCGACCTCGTCGCCGCGCGCCGTCAGCATGATGACCGGGACGTCCGAGAGCTCGGGGGTCGTGCGGATCGAGCGGCAGACGTCGGTCCCCGGCCGATCCGGCAGCATCAGGTCGAGCACGACGAGATCGGGACGGCCGCGCCGCAGGCTCGCGAGCGCCTCGTCGCCGGTCGCCGCCGTCTCGACGTCGTAGCCCTCGCGGGTGAGCGAGAGCCGCGTCAGCTCGAGGATGTCGGGCTCGTCGTCGACGACCAGGATTCGTTTCGCCATGGACCCTTCAATTCTCCCCGGATCGCCCCCGCTTCGCCCCGACGGCCCTAGCGCGAGAGCTTCTCCCGATGCTTCAGGTTCTTCGATTCGGCGACGAGCACGACGTGCTCCGCGATGTTGGTCGCGTGGTCGCCCACGCGCTCGAGGTTGCGGGCGATGAACATGAGGTCGATCTGCTGGGCCGACGTGGTGGGATCCGCCTGGATCCGGGCGATCGCGCCGCGCACGAAGGCGGACTCGATCGTGTCGATCTCGTTGTCGGCCGACAGCACGGCGCGCGCGCGTTCGACGTCGAGATCCGCGAAGGCGCCGAGGGATTCGGAAAGGGCGCGCTGGCAGGACTCGGCCAGATTCTTGAGCTCGGCCGGCACCGTGACCGGCTCGCGTTCGCAGAGTCGCCGCGCGCAGCCCGCGATGTTGCGCGCGAGGTCGCCGACCCGCTCGAGATCGGTCGCCATCGTGTTGATCGCGATCACCTGCCGCAGGTCGATCGCCACCGGTGCGCGCAGCGCGAGCACGTTGAGCACGGCCTCGTCGATCTCCACGTCGATCCGATCGATCTCGAGGTCGTCGGCCATCACGCTGGCGGCGAGCGCCGCATCCCGGCGCCAGGTCGCGCGCAGGGATTTCTCGAGGATCTCTTCGGCGAGTCCACCCATGCGAAGGGCCAGCTGGCGGAGCTGGTCGACGTCGCGACCGGTCTTCATGTGGGACGATGTCGTCATGGCTCCAGTCCATCGCGTTTCTCGCGGGTCGGTTTCGATTCCCGGCGATTGCATCGAGGTCTCCCACGCGACGTCACGGACATGCGACGGCGCAGAGAAGTACGTCTCGGGCGTGGCGATTCCGTGTCGCCGGAGTGGCAAGCGGGTGAATCCCGTCGCGGCCGGGAGGAATCCAATCGGGGGGAGCGGGCAGGCTACCACGAGATTTCCGGCCGTCACCGAAACGTCACCGTTCCGTCACCCGGAATTCATCGCGAGCCCCGGGGTTCCGCGCGAACCTCGGCCCGAGCCGGGCGGGCCGGTCGGGGCACCGGAGCACGGGGAGGCAGCGCGTGATCGGTTGGCTCTGGCTCGGGTTGCCGCTGCTCGCCGCCGCCGGATTCTGGTCGGGTCAGCGCCGGGCGCTCGCTCTGACCGATGGCGGCCGAGTCGAAATCCACTCACTTCCTGCCCATTACGGCCAGCTCGTCCTGATCTGGGCTGCGCTGCCTCCGCTCCTGATCCTCGCCGCCTGGACCTTCTTCGGAGGCAGTGTCGTCGACGACTGGGCCCGGGCGACCGTCGACGCGAGCGGTCGGCTCGCTGCCGATCAGTCGGCCGCGGCGATCGTCGCCGAGGTGCATTCGGGCATGGCGCAGCTCGACGGCGCCGATGCGAGCCCGGCCCACGGTGTGGCCCGCGAAGCGATCGCGCGTGCGCGCGGCACCTTCGCCGCGGCCGTTGCGGCCCTGGCGGCGGTCGTCGGTGCCGGTGGTTTGTGGTTCGCCCGCGGCCGGATCTCGCCGGACCAGCGTGCGCGCAACCAGGTCGAGCGGATCATCGGTCTCGCGCTGCTGGCCTGCTCGATCGTCGCGATCCTGACGACGGTGGGGATCGTGCTCTCGCTCTTCTTCGAGGCGATCCGGTTCTTCCGCCTGACGAGCCCGATCGAGTTCTTCTTCGGGACGGAGTGGAGCCCGCAGACGGCGCTGCGCGCCGACCAGGTCGGCTCCTCGGGGAGCTTCGGCGCCGTGCCCGTCTTCGCAGGGACGCTCCTCATCACGGCGATCGCGATGTCGATCTCGATTCCCGTCGGATTGATGTCGGCGATCCATCTCGCGTTCTATGCGAGCGAATCGATGCGGGCCTGGGTGAAGCCCGTGCTCGAGATCATCGCGGGCATTCCGACGGTCGTCTGGGGATCGTTCGCGGCCTTGACGCTCGGTCCGCTGATCCGGGGCTTCGGCGAGTCGATCGGCCTCGACGTCGCGAGCGAGAGCGCGCTCGCCGCGGGCATCGCGATGGGCGTGATGATCATTCCCTTCGTTTCTTCGCTCTCGGACGATGCGCTCAACGCCGTGCCGCGCTCCCTGCGCGAGGGCTCCCTCGCGCTGGGAGCGACCGATTCGGAGACGATCCGGCGCGTGATCCTGCCGGCGGCATTGCCGGGGATCGTCGGCGCCTTCCTGCTGGCGATCTCGCGGGCCGTCGGCGAGACCATGATCGTGGTGATGGCGGCGGGCCTCGCCGCGAACCTCACGGCGAATCCCTTCGCGGCGGTGACGACGGTGACCGTCCAGATCGTGACGCTGCTGGTGGGCGACCAGGAATTCGATTCGGCCAAGACCCTCGCCGCCTTCGCCCTCGGCCTCACGCTCTTCTTCGCGACGCTGGCGCTGAATCTCGTGGCCCTGGCCGTCGTGCGCCGCTACCGGGAGCAGTATGACTGAGCCGGCCCCCTCGCAAGGCGCGACGAGCGACTGGGCGGGCCTCGACTCGGCGGATCGGCGTCTGCGGCGGCGCTATGCCGTCGAGCGCGCCTTCCGGGCGACGGGGCTGCTCGCGATCGTCTTCGCGCTGGGAGCGCTGTTCGCGCTGCTCGGCTCGATCCTCTACGAATCCGGTGCCGCGTTCAGCGAGCACGTCGTGCTGCTGGACCTCGAGCTCGATCCGTCCGATCTCGATCCCTTCGGCGATCGCTCGCCCGAGAGCCTGGCGACGGGCAACGCAGCGGCCGTCCTGCGCCGCGGGCTGGCGGCCGAGTTTCCGGACGTCACGAGCCGTTCCGCCCGGCGGGAGCTGAGCGATCTTCTCTCGGTCGGCGCCCAATACGATCTGCTCGATCTCGTCCAGGCAGATCCCACCCGGCTCGGGACGCGCATCTCGTTCCGGGCGCTCCTTTCCGACGAGGTCGACCTCGAGCTGCGCAGCGCGCGCGGCGCCGAGGTCGCCGAGGCGGATCGCAAGCTCTCCGACGCCCAGCTGGGGATGCTCTCCCTCCTCGAAGAGCGAGGCAGGATCGAGAAACAATGGAATCGGCGGTTCCTCACGAGCGGTGACAGCCGGGATCCCGAGCTCGCGGGCGTGCAGGGCGCGATTCGCGGCTCCTTCCTGACGCTGCTCGTCACGCTGCTCCTGAGCTTTCCGATCGGCGTCGCGGCGGCGACCTACCTCGAGGAGTTCGCACCGCGCAACCGCTTCACCGATCTGATCGAGGTCAACATCAACAATCTGGCGGCGGTGCCGTCGATCGTCTTCGGTCTGCTCGGTCTCGCGGTGTTCCTGAACCTCTTCGGCCTGCCGCGTTCGGCGCCGCTCGTGGGCGGGATGGTGCTCGGGCTGATGACGCTGCCGACGGTGATCATCGCCGCGCGGGCCGCGCTCGCGGCGGTGCCGCCTTCGATCCGGGAGGCAGCCCTGGGTGTCGGCGCGTCGCCGACCCAGGCGGTCCTGCATCACATCGTTCCCGTGGCATTGCCGGGGATCCTGACCGGGACGATCATCGGCATGGCCCGGGCGCTCGGGGAGACGGCTCCACTGCTCATGATCGGCATGGTCGCCTTCATCGTCGACCTGCCGACGAGTCCGACCGATCCGTCGACCGTGCTGCCGGTGCAGATCTATCTCTGGGCCGAGGCGCCCGAGCGGGCGTTCGCGGCGCGAATGGCGGCGGCGATCCTGGTGCTGCTCGGATTCCTCGTGACCATGAACTCGGTCGCGGTCTGGGTGCGGCGGCGGTTCGAGTCGAGGATCTGAGCGTGGTGCGGAAGGGGATCGAGCCTTGAAGGTCAAGATGCAGACGCGTGCCCTCGACGTCTTCTACGGCGAGAAGCAGGCGCTGAACGCCGTCGACCTCGAGATCCGCGCCAACGAGGTGACGGCACTCATCGGGCCTTCGGGCTGCGGCAAGTCGACGTACCTGCGCTGCTTGAACCGCATGAACGACGTCGTCCCGGGCTGCCGGGTCGCGGGCGAGGTGACGCTCGACGGGCGCGACATCTACGACCCGAAGCTCGACGTGGTGAAGCTGCGGGCGCGGGTCGGCATGGTTTTCCAGAAGCCGAATCCATTTCCGAAATCGATCTACGAGAACGTCGCCTATGGCCCGCGGATCCACGGCATCGCGCGAACCAAGAACGACCTCGACGAGCTCGTCCGTCACAGCCTGCGCAAGGCCGGCCTGCTCGAAGAGGTCGAGGCCCGGCTCGACGAGTCGGGGACGAGCCTCTCGGGGGGCCAGCAGCAGCGGCTCTGCATCGCCCGGGCGATCGCGGTCTCGCCCGAAGTCATCCTGATGGACGAGCCTTGCTCGGCCCTCGATCCGATCGCGACGGCACGCGTCGAGGAGCTCATCGACGAGCTGCGGGAGCAGTTCACGATCGTGATCGTCACGCACTCCATGCAGCAGGCGGCTCGCGTCTCCCAGCGAACGGCCTTCTTCCATCTCGGCACCCTCGTCGAGGTCGGCGAGACCGGCAAGGTCTTCACCAACCCGGCGGAGAAGCGCACCCAGGACTACATCACCGGTCGCTTCGGCTGATCGCCGGCCGCGGCCTTCCGCCGCGCGTCGCTGCGTGCTTGCTGCCCCCCGTTCGGCGCGCGCGGGCCGGATCCCCGCCATCCGGCGCATCGGAAGCGCGAGTGAAATCCCTGACCTACAGTGGGGAAGCGGGTCGGGCCGGGAGGCTCCAGACCGCCGGTTCGGAGGTGTGGATGGGTTCGGTCGAGGTGCTCCCGATCGCTTTGCCCGGGGACTCCCTCCGATTCATGAAGCCCTGGTTCGAGATCTACGCGAACGATCCCCACTGGGTCCCGCCGCTGCTCGTCGAACGCAAGCGGTTCTTCGATCCCCGTCGCAATCCCTATTTCCAGGTCGCCGACGTCCAGTGTTTCGTCGCACGCCGGGAAGGGCGCGACGTGGGGACGATCGCCGCGGTCGTCGATCATGCAGCGCAGATCGACCAGCCGGGAACCGGCTTCTTCGGCTTCTTCGAGTTCGTCCCGGATCGGGAGGTCGCCGCCGCGCTGCTCGGCGCCGCGCGCCAATGGCATGCCGATCGCGGCATGCTGCGCTCCATCGGCCCGTTCAACTTCAACACGAATCACGATTTCGGCCTGCTCGTGGACGGCTTCGACTCCGATCCGAGCATCGCGAACCCGCATAACGCGGCGTACTACCCGAAGATCTACGAAGAGCTCGGCCTGCGCCCGGTCAAGGATTGGTACGCCTACCGCGTCGATGCCGGGCTGCCCGGCTTCACCCGGATGCAGCGGGTCGCGGAGCGGATGCTCGAGCGCCATCCGGAGATCCGGATCCGCAGTCTCGACCTCGCGGATTTCGACGCCGAGGTCGATCGGTTGCGGACGATCTACGTCGATGCCTGGAAGCAGAACTGGGGTCACGTCGAGGTCGGCGAGGCCGAGTTCCGATTCATCGCGGACGGATTCCGGCAGGTGATCGATCCGGAGCTCTGCCTGGTGGCCGAGGTCGGAGATCGGCCGATCGCCATCTCGATCACGCTGCCCGACCTGAATCCGGTCGTGAAGCTGATGAAGGGCCGGCTCTGGCCGCTGGGCTGGTACTACTTCCTGACGCGCGCTCGCCGGACGAAGCGCGTGCGCGTCTTCATGCTGGGGGTCGCCAGCAGTCATCAGGCCCTGCCGCTCGGCGCCGTCCTCTACGGTCGAACCGCGATGATCGCCGCCCGGAAGGGCTATCGCGAGGGTGAGGCTTCCCTGATCCTCGAGGACAACCACCGCATGCGCGGTGCCCTCGAGAAGCTCGGCGCGACGATCGTGAAGACCTACCGCAACTACGAGATCGCCGTTCAGCCTCCCGATCGCACACGGGAGGGGTTTGCGACTTGACTTTTCCCGCTCCGGAACCGATTCGTCGAGAGAGGCAACCGAAGAATCGAAACCGAGCGACTCGCCCCGTATTCCACCCAAGCAAGGAGCGCATTCGATGGACATTCAATGGCACGTCGTGACCGAGCTGGATTCCGCCCGCCGCGAGGCCGCCGAGAACCGCATCCAGAAACTCGCGCAGGGGCAGAAGGACTTGATCCACGTCGTGATCCACGTGGAGGGGAGCAAGCACCATCAGCACGGCGCTGCCGAAGCGAAGATCCGCTGTCAGGCGCGCGGACGCGAGCTGATCGCTCACGAGCGGGACGCCGAGCCGGGGATCGCGCTGACGCGGGCCGTCGACGTCTTCGAACGCGAGGTGCGATCCATGCGTGCGAAGCGTCGGGATCATCGCGGAGCCGGGGGACCGACCATCGTCGAGGTGCTGGAAGACGATCGGGTCGCCGCCGAGGCGGCCGAATGAATCGCGCCGGGTGCGGCGCGCCGGCCGAGCCTGCCCTCCAGCGATCCCCTGAGCGTGCCCGGCAGGTCGGATGCGGTACAAACTGGGAATCGCCGGGGGGCGAAACCCGATCGGTCTGGGAGCGACTCGGATCCGCGTGATCGACGGTCGGCGCATGACCGCCCGGGCCGCGCGGGGTCGAGGCGATGGCCCGGAATCGGATCGCGCACGAGGGTGATCGGAATCGAGAGCGATCGAGAGGAGTAGAGAGGGACGATGGCGAACCCGCCCGAGCAGGATCACGATCCGCAGGAGACGCGCGAGTGGCTCGAGGCCCTCGACTCGGTCTTCGAACGCGAGGGCATCGAGCGAGCCCACTATCTCGTCGGGCGACTCGTCCGCCGCGCTCGCCGCAAGGGCGCACACCTCCCGTACCGGGCGACGACGGCCTACATCAACACGATTCCCGAGGCGCTCCAGAAGCCCTCGCCCGGTGATTCCGCTCTCGAGGAGCGGATCCGATCCTTCGTGCGATGGAATGCGATGGCGATGGTGATCCAGGCGAATCGTCAGGATCCGTCGCTCGGCGGACACATCTCGAGCTTCGCCTCCGCGGCGACCCTCTACGACGTCGGCTTCAATCATTTCTTTCACGCCCCGAGCGACCAGCACGGCGGTGATCTGCTCTACATCCAGGGGCATTCGGCGCCCGGCATCTACGCCCGTGCCTTCCTCGAAGGCCGCCTCAGCGAAGAGCAGCTCAACAACTTCCGGCAGGAGGTCGAGGCCGGCGGACTCTCGTCCTATCCGCATCCGCGGCTGATGCCGGATTTCTGGCAGTTCCCGACCGTGTCGATGGGGCTCGGGCCGCTGATGGCGATCTACCAGGCGCGCTTCATGCGCTACCTGCACGATCGGGGCATCGTCGATACCAGTGGTCGCAAGGTCTGGGCCTTCCTCGGCGACGGCGAGACCGACGAGCCGGAGAGCCTCGGGGCGCTCTCGCTCGCGGGCCGCGAGGGGCTCGACAATCTCGTCTTCGTCGTGAACTGCAATCTGCAGCGGCTCGACGGGCCGGTGCGCGGCAACGGCAAGATCATCCAGGAGCTCGAGGCGAACTTCCGCGGCAACGGCTGGAACGTCATCAAGGTGGTCTGGGGCGGCCGCTGGGATCCGCTGCTCGCCAAGGACAGGAACGGCATCCTGCGCAAGCGGATGGAAGAGGCGGTCGACGGCGAATACCAGGCCTATCAGGTGCGCGGCGGCGCGTACACGCGGGAGCACTTCTTCGGAAAATATCCCGAGCTCGCCGAGATGGTCGCGACGATGAGCGACGCGGACATCTGGCGGCTCAACCGCGGCGGCCACGATCCGCACAAGGTCTACGCGGCCTACGCGGCGGCGATGGAACACACGGGCCAGCCGACGGTGATCCTCGCCAAGACCGTCAAGGGCTACGGGACGGGCGACGCGGGCGAAGGCCAGAACATCACGCACCAGATGCACGACATGGCCGAGTCGGCGCTGCGCGCCTTCCGGGACCGGTTCAACATCCCGATCTCGGACGAGGAGATCGGCAAGGCCCCGTTCTACCTTCCGCCGACCGACAGCCCCGAGATGCAGTACATGCACGAGCGCCGGCGTGAGCTCGGCGGCTACCTGCCGGTCCGCAAGACCGACGCGCCGCCGCTCGAGGTGCCCGAGCTCGCAACCTTCGATCCGCTGCTCGAAGGTACGGGCGACCGCGAGATGTCGACCACGATGGCGGCCGTGCGCGTGCTGCAGATCCTGACCCGCGACAAGGCGATCGGAAAGCACGTCGTGCCGATCGTGCCCGACGAATCGCGGACGTTCGGAATGGAAGGCATGTTCCGGCGGCTCGGGATCTACTCGTCGGTCGGCCAGCTCTACGATCCGGTCGACTCGGATCAGGTGGCCTACTACCGGGAGGAGAAGGACGGACAGATCCTGCAGGAGGGCATCAACGAAGCGGGCGCGATGGCTTCGTTCATCGCGGCCGGGACGTCCTATGCGAGCCATGCCGTCCACATGGTTCCGTTCTACATCTTCTACTCGATGTTCGGATTCCAGCGGATCGGCGATCTCGCCTGGGCCGCAGGCGACATGCAATGCCGCGGCTTCCTGCTCGGCGGAACCTCCGGGCGGACGACGCTCGCCGGGGAGGGGCTCCAGCATCAGGACGGCCACAGCCACATCCTCGCCGGCACCATTCCCTCCTGCATTTCGTACGACCCCGCCTACGCCTACGAGCTCGCCGTCATCATCCAGGACGGAATGCGCCGGATGTACCGCGAGAACGAGAACGTCTACTACTACCTCACGGTGATGAACGAGAAGTACGCGCAGCCCGCGATGCCCAAGGGCAGCGAGAACGGGATCCTGCGCGGCATGTACCGCGTGCGTGAAGGGCAGGGGAAGGGGCCGCGCGTGCAGCTGCTCGGCAGCGGCACGATCCTGCGCGAGGTGCTCGCCGCCGCCGAGATGCTCGAGCACGACCACGGCGTCCCCGCCGACGTCTGGAGCGTCACGAGCTTCAACGAGCTCGCGCGCGATGGCCAGGACGTCTCCCGCTGGAATTCACTGCATCCGACCGAGGAGCGGCGTCGCAGCTTCGTCGAGCGACAGCTCGCGAGCACGACGGGTCCGGTCGTGGCGGCGACGGACTACATGCGGCTGTATTCGGAGCAGATCCGCGCCTACGTCCCGCGCACCTATCGCACGCTCGGCACCGACGGCTGGGGCCGCAGCGACAGCCGCGAGAAGCTGCGCCATTTCTTCGAGGTCCATCGCAACGACGTCTGCGTCGCGGCACTCTCGGCCCTGGCCGACGACGGCTCCTTCGATCGCGCCAAGGTGGCGCGCGCGATCGTGAAATACGGCATCGACGCCGACCGTCCGGCACCGAGCCGGCGGTAGCGGGCGGGGAGGTCCGGCGTGGCCGAGCGACGTGAAATCCGGGTGCCCGACATCGGCGATTTCGACGAGGTCGAAGTCGTCGAGGTCCTCGTCAAGCCGGGCGATGCGATCGCGATCGACGATCCGCTCGTGAGCATCGAGAGCGAGAAGGCGACGATGGAGATCCCGTCGCCCGAGGCCGGGGTGCTCGTCGAGCTCGCGGTGAAGGAGGGAGATCGCGTCTCCCAGGGCAGTCTGCTCGCCCTGCTCGAAGTCGATTCGTCGGCCACCGTCTCGGCGGACGAGGCGGCGGGCGGGGCCGGGAAGAAGGCGAAGGCCGATGCGGCCGAGGCGCCCCCCACGAAGGCCAGGAAGCCGCCGCGGGCGGAGCAGCCCGCCCCGCCGAGCGCGAAGCCATCCCCCGCCGAGACCGCCGGCGATCCGAAAGCGCCGGCGTCGGAAGAGCAGGAGTCGAAAGAGCGGGCGTCGGCGCCCCCCGATTCGGCCGCGCGCTTCGATTCGATCGAGCTCGATCGCCCTGTCCGGCAGATCTCGCCCGCCGCGGCGAATCCCGTTCCGGATCGCACGGGCCTGCCGCATGCGAGCCCGCTCGTCCGGCGGTTCGCGCGCGAGCTCGGTGTCCCCGTCGCGGAGGCCGAAGCGACGGGGCCGCACGGTCGGGTGCTGATCGACGACGTGAAGCGCAAGGTGCGCGAGCGCTTCTCGGACGGCAGCGAGTCGGCCGGCCAGGCGGGGAGCGGCGCGGCGGGTGCGCGCGGTGCTTCCGGGGTGGCGCCCGTGCCGTTCGTCGATCCGACGCGCTTCGGTCCGGTTCACGAGCAGCCGCTCTCGCGCATCCAGAAGGTGTCCGGGCCCGCGCTCCAGCGCAGCTGGCAGAACGTTCCGCACGTCACCCAGCACGACGAAGCCGACATCACCGAGCTCGAACGATTCCGGCGCGACCGCAAGGACCAGGCGAGCGCCAAGGGCGTCAAGCTCTCGCCGCTGCTGTTCGTCATGAAGGCCGTCGTGATCGCGCTGCGCGAGCATCCGCCGCTGCGCGCGACGCTCTCGGCGGAGCGCGATCGGCTGCTCGTCAAGGACTACTACCACCTCGGCATCGCCGTCGACACGGATCAGGGGCTCGTCGTGCCGGTCGTGCGCGACGTCGATCGCAAGGGGGTGTTCGAGCTGGCGGCCGAGCTGCAATCGACCGCCGAGCGCGCGCGCAACCGCAAGCTGACGCCCGACGACCTCGCGGGCGCCTGCTTCACGATCTCGAGCCTCGGCGGGATCGGAGGGACGGCGTTCTCGCCGATCGTGAACGCACCGGAGGTCGCGATCCTCGGGCTCTCGAAGACCCAGGTGAAGCCGGTCTGGCGCGGCCCTTCGCCCCTCGATCTCGGCGCTGGCCCGCCCGGGGCGGGCGCGGCGACCGGTCACTTCGAGCCCCGGCTCGTCCTGCCGCTCTCGCTCTCCTACGACCACCGCGTCATCGACGGCGCGCTGGCCGTCCGGTTCACGACGCGCCTCGCGGCGATCCTCGCCGATCCGATGCAGCTGCTCCTCTGAGCGCTCGTCCGCGAGGGCGCGGGACGTTCTCTGCCCCGCAGGAACTCTCAACACCCGTCGCAGGCCGGCCGATCGACGGCGATATGCCGAACGCGCCTGCGAATCGCCCCCTGCCTGCCGCCCCGAGCACCGCTCCGTCCCATCTCGGGGACCGCTTTCGCGAGCTCGGCGAAGGACTCGATCGAGCCGGTGCCGCCGGGATGCTGGTCTTCGGCGCTCCGATGCTCGCGCAGGTCGAGCGGCGTCATGGCGAGGCGGCCCGGTCGGTCTGCCTCGAGGCGCTGCGCGCCCGGGTGGCCGAGGTCGCCGAAGAGCGGCTCCGAACGGATTACCTGGTGACGCTCTCCGAGCCCGGCTTCGACGAAGTGATCGTCGTGCTCTTCCGCCGTCCGAGCTCGGCCGGCTTCTATCGCACCGAGATGCCGGGCTTCCGGCACGAGGTCGGCCGCGCGCTCGCCGCCGACGGCGCGCAGCTCTTCTATCCCTATCTGCGCGGACCGTCGACGCTGCCCGTCGGGCTCGCCGTCGAGCTGCGCAATCCGCAATTCGGGACCGCGACGCAGCTGCGGCGACTGGTCGAGCAGGCGCGCCGGGCCTGTGCCCACGACGCCGAGACCACGCGCCGGGCGCATCGTCAGGAGCTGCTCGAGACCATCCTCGATCAGCGCATCTACTCCGTCTACGAACCGATCGTGGAGGTCTCGTCCCGGACCGTCTTCGGCTACGAAGCGCTCGCGCGCGGCCCCGAGCGCTCCCGATTCCACTCGCCCATGGCGCTCTTCACCGCCGCCGAGGAGCACGATCTG
Organism: Myxococcota bacterium; assembly: GCA_041389425.1. Taxonomy (GTDB): domain Bacteria; phylum Myxococcota_A; class UBA9160; order UBA9160; family UBA4427; genus UBA4427. The sequence continues at coordinate 237,634 of JAWKRX010000001.1, read as the reverse complement.
GTCTTCGAACTCGACTGCGCCTGCCGCGAGAGCGGCCTGCGCGGCGCGGTCGACTTCCCGAGCGGCACGAAGCTCTTCCTCAACATCCGCCCGACCACGATCCACGACCCGAGCTTTCGCGAGGATCGCCTGATCGAGACCCTCGAGAAGCGCCGCCTCGCCCCCCACGACGTCGTCTTCGAGATCTCCGAGCAGGAATCGATCCGCAGCTTCGGCGCGTTCCGCGAGATGCTCGACCACTACCGGCGGCTCGGCTTCCAATTCGCCCTCGACGACACTGGAGCGGGTTATGCCGGGCTCGAGGAGCTCGTCGAGATCGAGCCCGACTACATCAAGATCGACCGCTCGATGGTCTCCGGCGTCGATCAGGACCCGGCGCGGCAGGACGTGCTGAGCGCGATCCTGCAGCTGGCGGACAAGATGGGCGCCCAGGTCATCGGCGAGGGGCTCGACACGCTCGAGGAGCTCGAGATGCTCGGTCGACTCGGGATCCGCTTCGGCCAGGGCTGGCTCTTCGGGCATCCGACGCCCCTGCGCGCCGCGGAATAGCAGCGCCGGGCGCGGCCTTCGCGCGATCAGACGTGGACGGCCAATTTCACCCGGCACGATCCGTGCTGAGTGGCGGTCATGCTCGCCACCACACCCGACCGACGTCCGCCCTTCTGCCCCCATCCCGACTGCGATTCCCGAACGAATCCCGCCGCTTGGCGCTTCATCAAGAAGGGCTTCTACTGGCGAAAACGCCGCCCCCACCGCGTCCAGAAATACCAGTGTTCACGCTGCCGACGAGGATTCTCCTCCTCCACCTTCTCGCCGGCCTACTGGCTGCGCCGTTCCGATCTCCTCCCCGACGTCTTCCATCAACTCGTCAGCTGCGCCGGCTTCCGGCAAATCGCCCGCGCAAGGGGCGTCTCCCACTCCACCGTGCGCCGCATCAGCGACCGCCTCGGCCGCCACTGCCTGCTCTTCCACGAGAAGTCGAGACCGAAGTCGTGCCCGAGAGAACCGCTCGTCCTCGACGGATTCCGGAGCTTCGAACACAGCCAGTACTGGCCCATGGACCTGAACCTGGTCGTCGGCCCCAGCCTGTTCGTCTACGGTTTCAGCGACGCGGAGCTTCGCAGGAGCGGCACGATGCGGCCCGCGCAGGCCGTGAAGCGAGCGATTCTCGAGCGGCGGTACGGGCGACCCGATCCGGCGGCGACGCGTCGCTCGGTGGAAGAACTACTACGGAGAGTGGTTCCGCCGGGCGGAACGGTGGAGCTGCGCTCGGACGAGCACCAGGCCTATCCACGGGCGGTAGCCCGCCTTCCCGATCGAGTCTTTCTCCACGCGCGGACGAGCTCGAAGGCGGCCCGGACGACGAGCAACCCGCTCTTCGCGGCGAACCTGTCGGACCTGCTGATCCGGCACTCGAGTGCGAACCATAAGCGGGAGACGATCGCGTTCTCGAAGCGGCGGCAATCGGCGCTGTACCGGCTGGCGATCTGGACGGTGTGGCGGAACTACATGAAGGATCGGTCCGAGAATCGGCCCCGCGGTACGCCCGCGCAGGCGCTGGGGATCACGACGGGTCCGCTCGGGCTTCGGGAGATCCTGGCGCGGCGGCTGTTTCCGGAGCGGGTGGGGATCTCGGGGTGGTTGAAGCGTTGTTACGAGGGGCGGATCCGGACGCGGGCGATCGAGCGGTGTGCGGTGCATCGGGCGAGGTATGCGAGGTAGTCGAAGGGCGCATCTACGAGCCGCGAGGGGCCGCTCTGCGATTCATGGGGGTGAATTCTTCGGTCCACGTCTCAATGCCAGATCGCATCCGTGCCGGATTCGAGGCCGACGAGCTCCTCGCTCGCGCGCCACAGCGAACGCGCGAGCTCCGGATCGTCGGCGCGGCCCCGGAGGCCGACCGGTCTGCAATCGGCGAAGTAGGTGCCGTTCGGCGCTTCCACGTCCGCATCCGCGCAGAGCCGGATCGAAGTCGCAGCGCCCTGTGCAGGCGTCCGGAAGAAGAGCGCGAGCACCGGCAGCAGGATCTTCGCGAACCCCCCGTTGTTGGCCCCCAGGCGGGTCGCCACCGCGCCCGGATGCGCCGACCAGATCCGCAGATCCCGATCTCCGACCCGCCGGGCGAGCTCGTTCGTGAACAGCACGTTCGCGAGCTTCGAGCCGCCGTAGACACGCATCGCCGAATAGCGCCTGCGCGACTGGAGATCGTCGAGATCGAGCCAGCCGAAGCGATGGGCATGGGAGGCGACGTTCACGATGCGTGCCCCCGGCCGGGCGAGCAGCTTCGGCATCAGCAGGTTCGTCAGCAGGAAGGGCGCGAGGTGATTGACCGCGAAGGTCGTCTCGTAGCCGTCGGGCGTCTCGCTGCGGGAGAGCATCGTGACGCCGGCGTTGTTCAGCAGCACGTCGATCCGGGGAAGCTCGCGCGTGAGGGCGTCGGCCACGCGGCGAACGTCGTCGAGCCGCTCGAAATCCGCGCCGAACAGGCGAACGCAATCCCTGCCGCTGCGCTGCTCGATCCGGGCCTTCGTCTCGGCGCCGCGCTCGGCCGAGCGGCAGACGATCGCGACGTTCGCGCCGCGCAGCGCCAGGGCTTCGGCCGACGCTTCTCCGATGCCCGAGGTCGCTCCGGTGACGATGCAGGTCTGGCCTTCGAGGTCGTTCATGTCCGGGGCTCCCGCGAAAGGGTCGCGAGGAAGAACTCCTCGATCCGATCCGCGAGGAGTGTCTGCGTCTCCCGCTCGCCGCGCAACTCTTCGAGGGGCCGGGTCGGGCGGCGCTGGCCCGGGCGCGGGGCGTTCTGATGCATGCGGTGCAGGAGTTCGATGCCGTCACAGAAATGGAAATGATCCGCGTCGTCGAGGATCTCGAGGATCGCGCCGGGCCCCAGCCGCTCGAAGAGGGGCAGCAGGCTCGTCTCGAGATCGACGAGCACGTCGTCGCGCGCCGCGATCACGAGGGCCGCCACCGGCGCCGGCAGTGGGAGCTCGCCCGGAGAGAATGCGCGCGAACCGACGAAGGGCTCGGCGACCGGCGCGAGGGAACAGACGGCGCGCACCCGGGGCTCGAGCGCCGGGAGCTTCAGCGCCGTCCAGCCGCCGAAGGAATGTCCGGCGCCGCCGACCCGGGCGGGATCGAGGGCGGGCAGGGGCGGCCGTTCGGTCGCGAAGGGGCGATCCGGCGCTTCGCCCGGGTGCGCCGGCCCATCGAGCAGTGCGCGGACCACCGCATGCAGGTCCCCAGGCCGCTGCCGGCGGATCTCCCGATGGACCGCACGGCGGGCTTCGTCGTCCGCGAGCGCGAGCATCTCGGGGAAGGTGTTGCCGACGTGGTCGGGGGCGGCGACGACGAAGCCGGCGCGGGCGAGGCGGGTCGTCAGGAAGGTCGATTGCTGGCGGTAGCCGGAGTTGCCGTGGGAGAACACGATCAGCGGGCAGGGCCCGGCGATCGGCTCGAGGTCGGGCACGGCGTCGTGGGGAAGCCCGAGCGGATGGGGCGCGGGCGAGCGGCTCGCCGGACCGTCTTCGGCAGGCGGCCGGGCCGGGTACCAGATCGCCGTCGGCAGCCTTCGGCCCGGCACGTCCGTTCGGACGACGATGGTCTGAGCGACACCGACTGCATGGGCGCCCGGGCGCACGGACCGTTGCGGTTGCATGGTCCTTCTCTATTACGGTCGGTCGATCCGTGCAAGCGCCGCGTTCTTGCGATCGGCACGGTCCGTGACGGCGGCGCGTCGCTGCGGCGACGGCGTCGCAGCTCAGCGGGCTTCGGCGGGATCGATGCGCGCGACGAGGTAGAGCGCCGAGCCGCTCCCCGACTCGAGGCGGCGCTCGTCGACATCGGCGATCTGGTCGATGAAGCGGCGGTCGCGGGCCTGCTTCGGGTCGAAATGGCCTGCGATCGGACCGCGGACGAAGGCTTCCGCCAGAAATCCGAAGCGGGCGAACAGCTCGAGCTCGAAGCCCTCGCGCAGCCGCTGCAGGAGGGCGTTGCGCGGCGGCGTCGGGCGGGCGGCGAAGGCATCGCGGAATTGCTCGAGCCGTCGTCCCGTCTCCGGATCGCGGGCATAACGCTCGGGCAGCAGCTCCCAGATCCGCTCGCCGATCGCCGTGAAGGCGTCGTCGGGCGTCACGCGCCCGAGGCCCGTCTGCTCGAGCAGGACGAGTGCCGCGCCGCCTTCGCTCGCGCTCCGGAGCACGTCGAGCCAGGGGGCGACGTCGGTCTGCCAGGTCAGGAGCTCCCGGGTGACGACGACAGCGGGTTCGAGCTCGTGCAGGCAGGCCTGCAGCGCCTGCGGGCGATCCGCCAGTCCACGATCGCGAATGCAGCCGCGCAGCGGATCCTCGCCCCCGTCGAGGCGGGGGATCGCGCCGTCCGGGTCGGCCACGTACAGCACGAACTCCGGCGCGCCGGATCGGAGCAGCGATTCGGCGAAGGCACGGGACTCCGCCGCGACGCCGGGACCCGCGAGCAGGATCGCGAGGGGGCCCCCTGCGGAGCGCGCGCGCCGCGCGAGCGGCTCGCGCACGAGGTCCGGGATCGAATCGATGCCGAGGGGGCCGAAGCTCCGGCGGATCTGGCCTTCCAGCCAGAACGAGAAGATCGGAGCCCGTGCGGATCCGGGATTCGCGTGCGGAAGGACCGGCGCGCTCGACGGCGCGGTATGCGACGCGGTCGGCGCAGCGATCGCGGAGGGCGCGGCCTCCGGATCGCTCGCTGGATCGGAGGCGAGCGCCTGCATCGTCGCCAGCGGCGGCTGCGGCCGGGGCAGTGCAGCGGGCGGGGGGACGGGCGTGCGCACGCTGGACCCGTCTGCGGGCATCTCGGGCGACGGCGCGGCCGCGGGATCGGCGCAGCGCAGCGCGCTTCGCAGATTCGCGAGCAGGGCCTGGGCTTCGGCGTGGCGGTGGTGTTCGTCTTCTGCGCGCCGGCGCGTCTCGTCGAGCTCCCGCTCGAGATGCTCGAGGCGTTCCTGCAATGCGGCCTGGCTGCGGTTGCGCTCGATGGCCTCCTGCTGCTGGGCCGCCATCGCCTGATGGAGCTGCGCGCGCTCGAGCAGCGCCCGCTCGAGCTCGGCCTCGAGCGCGGTGATGCGCTCGCGAAGTCGGAGCCGCTCCGCGTGGGCGTCGGCGAAGGACACGTTCGGCGGGGACGCGGTGACCTCGAGGGCGGCGAGGGCGGCGAGGGCGGCGGGGGCGAGCGACGCCGCCCGCTCTGCGCGCAGTCGTGCGATTTCTTCGCGTTGAGTCAGGGCCGTTTCACGGGCGATCGCGAGGGTGGCCCGGGCTTCGCGCAGCTCCGCTGCGAGGCGCCGCTCGGCGGCCGGGATCGCCTGCGCGGGCACGGCAGGCGGGGAGACGGCGGCGGGCGCGCGCGTCGGTTCGGCCGGGCGCGGCGTCGGATTCGCGTTGGGACGGGGATCGGCGAGGGGGCGCCGTTGCCACCCGGGCGCTTCGGGGTGCGCGTGTCGGCGGTCGGGCTCGGTCGGCGGGAGCGGCTGCGCGGCGTGCGATTCCGATGCCGCGGGCGAGGCGGTCGCCGGCGCTCGCGTACGCAGGCTCGATTCGCGTGCGACGCGCCGTGCGCGCGTGACATCGAGCAGCTGCCTCACCGCCGGACGCGCGCGCGGATCCGGCCGGGTGGGTGCGCGCGGGTCGAGCGCCGGGATCGACCGCGAAGTCTCCGGCGCCCGTGCCCCACTCGAAGACGCTTCGCGCGCAGCGGCCCTGCGCGCAGGCGCGCGTCGCGCGCGCGTCGCAGCGGGGGTCGCGCACGCGATCGATTCGGGATCGGCGAGGAGGGCGCGCTGGGCTTCGATTTCGCCCGCGCGGGTGGCATCGAGCCCGGGTGTCCCGGATTCAGCGTGCGGACTCGCGACCGACGCTGCCTGGGGTTCCCGCCTGGCAGCCCCGGCCGGTGGACGCGGCTTGCGCGTGCGTTTGCGCGGGGGCGCCTTCGCGCGGACGGAATCGGCTTGCGGTGTTTGTCGAGACACGCGGAATTCCCTCGCCGGCGGGCGGTCCTGGCGGGACACATCGGCCCGCGTGCCAAACTCTTGAGGGGGCGTGGAGTTGCGAGGGCCCTTGCGCTCGGAATGCGAGCGCAAGAGCGACCCACCCGACACGACGCGGCGCATCGCATCGAGTGATTCCTGGAGCTGCCGTCGAGGGATGTCCGGATACCGTACTGCCCGCGCGCTCCCGCCCCGTGCCGGCCGCGATCCGGCCGAAAGGATCGATCGAGTTCAGCAGGAGCGGCGAGCAGCGAGGAGCGAGGAGCGCCGCCGATCAATGGGGCCGGAAGCGCGTGCCCATCTTCTGGCGGCCCTGATTGATCAGCTTGAGCTCCTCCATCGCCTGCATGGCGATTTCGGAGCCGGCGACCTCGTCGTGCTCGCGGGCCAGCTCGTCCATGTCGACCCAGGCCTGATAGACCGAGCGCGTCCGCTCGGTGATGATGCCCGCCTTGAGGAGCGTCTTGATCAGCACGCGGAAGATGTTCGTGTTCTGGGTCATGTCCCGGCGCCGATCCTCGTCCGTGAACGATTCGAGGATCGCACCGCGGACCCAGCGCCAGTCGAGGCCGAACTCGCCGTAGATCGCCTGCTTCTGCTCGGCGTTCACGAGATTGAAGAGCAGGACCTGGAAGGCGTCGGCTGCCCAGCGTTCCACCAGCTCGTGCTCCTCTTCGGAGAGCTTGGGGATCGTCCGGTCGGCCCAGATCTTTCCGAATTTGTGATGGAAGGCTTCGTCGGACATCGTGAAGTGGATCAGCCGGCGCAGCAGCGGATCGTTGGTATCGCGCTGGATCGTCGCGAAGGCGCCCATCGCGAGGCCCTCGATCAGCATCTGCATGCCGACGAGCTTCTTGTAGACGACGCCCGACTTCACGATCTCGTTCATGAGGTTCCGGATCGTCGAGCCCGATTCGAGCGGCGTTCCCCAGCGGGTCCCGATGTAGCGCGAGAAGCCGGTGACGTGGCGCGCCTCTTCGCGGGCCTGGTTGGCGGCGTACTCCATCGCCCCGGGATCGCGCAGGATCTGGGTCAGGCTGGCGGAGAGGGAGAGCGCGCCCTGCTCGCCGTGGAGGATGCTCGAGAGGATGAAGCGCGTGCTCTGGTTCGCGAGCCGGATGCGCTGCGACTCGTCGAGCTTGTCCGCGACGGCGGTCTTCAGCTCGATGCAGAATTCGCGCGGCATGATCGTCTGTTCGCGCAGATCGAAGGGGTTCGCCGCGAAGTCGACGTAGCGCGGATCGGTCGGATCCCAGAAATGGTCGTTCGTCGCCGAGATGATCTCGTCGAAGGCGGCGGTCCGATCCGCATAACGATCGACGTCGATCAGGGTGTCGAAGTCGTCGCGGTCGACGGTGTTGTAGATCTTGTCGTAGGTGATGTGGCGTTCGGCCATGGTCACTGTGCTCCTCGGGTCGTTCGGGCGCGCCCGCGACGCCGGCCGGCCGGCTCGCTCGGGTGCGCGGGAGGGAATGGGGCCTTCGAACGGGTGGATCCCGCTCGGGGTACGATCGTTCGCGGGGAGGCGCAGGCGTGGACTTCGCCGGCCGGGCGGCTGCCGTGGAGCTGGAAGTGGCTGAGCGTCCGGACGATCTCGGCGCGCGTCGCGCGGCCCGGATCGTCGACCCACCACGAGAGCACGCGGACCCACATCCCGACGATCGCCTGCGCGAGCACGTCGGCGTCGAGGCATGCCCACGATTGGCCGCGCGCCACCGCCGCCTTCCGCCGCGCCCGGACGCCGCGCGCGAGGCGCTCGAGCACGCGCGCTCCCGCCTCGGCCCCTTCGCCGCCGGGCGCGAAGACGATGCGGAAGAGCTCGCGATGGTCGTGGGCGAACCCGACGAGGGCCTCGGCCTGGGCTTCGACGATCCGCTGCGGATCGGGCCCCAGCGCGGCTGCGGCGACGAGCCGCGTCTCGAGCTCGTTCGCGGCCTCGTCGGTCAGCTCGCGGAAGAGCTCGCCCTTGTCCCTGAAATGGAGATAGAAGGTGCCGGCGGCGAATCCTGCGGCCGCGGCGATCTCGTGGCTCGTGACCCCGGCGGCGCCGTGGCGGGCGAAGAGGGTGCGTCCGGCATCGAGCAGGCGTCGGCGCGTACGCTCGGTGCGCGGGCGGCGGATCACGGACGGCTCGAGGGTCGAACTGACGGACATGTCATTTCTGACGTTAACGTCAGTCCGGCGCCCGGGTAAAGATCGGGATCGCTGACCGCGAGTCCGGACGCCGTCGACGCACGCGCACTCCGCCGACGCGCGTGCGGCGCCCGGTCCGTCGCGGCGCGGAACTGCGGGCGATCGGCCTCAGGCCGGCTGTCCGACGGGATCGCAGGCGTCTTCGCCGCAGATCGTCGCCGTCTCGGGCTCGGGGCCTGCGGGCTCGATCTGGATCGTGGTGTGGACGATCGCGAAGCGCTCGGCCAGCCGCTGCCGGACCCGCTCGAGCAGGGATTCGGGCTCGAGCCCCGCATCGACGACCAGATGACTCGAGAGCGAGACTTCGCCGCTTCCGATCGTCCAGACGTGCAGGCAATGCAGGGCGCGAACCCCGTCGACGTCGAGCAATGCGCGGCGGATCTCCTCGGGGTCGAGGTGGGCCGGGACCGTCTCCATCAGGATGTCGAGAGCGTCGCGGATCAGCTGCCAGGCCGACCAGAGCACGAGCGCGCTGACGACGAGGGAGACGGCCGGGTCGAGCCAGAGCCAGCCGAGCGTCCAGATTCCGATACCGGCGAGGCAGACGCCGACGCTCGCGAGTGTATCGCTCGCGACGTGGAGGAAGGCACCGCGCAGGTTGAGCGAGCCGTGCCGCTCGCTCTCGAGCAGGTAGAGCGCCACGAGATTGATGACGAGACCGCCCGAAGCGATCGCGAAGAGCCCGGCGCCGGCGACCTCGCGCGGCGAGAGATAGCGCTCGAACGCGTGCACGCTGATGAAGAGGGCGACGACGGCGAGGGCCACGCCGTTCGCCAGCGCCGCGAGGATCTCGACGCGGCTGTTGCCGAAAGTTCGCCGCTTCTGGGCAGGGCGCGCCGCGAGAAAGCCGGCGAGGAGCGAGAGGGCGAGGGCCGCCGAGTCCGAGACCATGTGCAGGGCATCGGAGAGGAGCGCGAGCGATCCGGTCCACGCGCCGCCGACCAGCTCGATCGCGGAATAACCCAGCACCAGCGCGAGCACGAAGGCGAGGCGGCGCCGGCCGCGGTCGCGCTCCTCTCCGTGCGGGGCGCGCGTGCCGGCGCGGTGGTCGTGGCGATGGCCGCGTCCCTGTCCCGCGTGGGCCGTGTTCACGAGTCCGCTCCCCTTCCCGATCGCCGCTGCGGCGCGGGCTCGAGCGAGCGCGCCATGCGTTCGAGGATCTCGCGAAGGATCGGCCGGGAGGTCGCGAAGTTGAGCCGAACGCAGTCCTCGAAGCCCGATCCGAAAAGACGGCCGTCCGAGAGCGCCACCCGCGCGTGCTGCAGGAAATGGGCGGCCGGGGCGACCTCGAGGGCGAGCGCGCTGCAATCGAGCCAGGCGAGATAGGTCGCGCGCGGGCGATGGAAGCGGATCGCCGGAATGCGCTCGGCGAGAAAGCGCTGAACGAAATCCCGATTCCCCTGCAGATGGGGCACGACTTCGTCGAGCCAGGGCTGACCGAACCGCCAGGCCGTCCGGCTCGCCGACAAGCCGAACAGGCCGATGCCGCCGCGAACGTGCTTCGGAACGACGGTCGCGAAGCGCTGCTGCAGGGCCTCGCTGCCGAAGTGCGCGACCGCGCAGCGCAGCCCCGGAATATTGAAGGCCTTGCTCGCGGAGGTGAGCGTCACGGTACGTCGGGCGATCTCGGGCGAGAGCGACGCGAAGGGAACGTGACGCTCGCCGTCGAAGACGAGATCGGAGTGGATCTCGTCGGCGACGACGACGAGATCGTGGTCGAGGACGATCCGGGCCAGTCGCTCGAGCACGGCGCGCGGCGCGAGGTGGCCTGAGGGATTGTGGGGATGGCAGAAGAGCAGGACGCGCGTCCCCGGGTCGATCGATCGCTCGAGGGCGTCGAGGTCGAAGACCAGCTCGCCTGCGCTCGGGACGAGGCGATTCTCGACCAGCCGCCGCCCGAGATCCCGCACCGCCAGGAGGAAGGGCGGATAGATCGGCGTCTGCACGATCACGCCTTCTCCGGGCTCGGAGTAGGCGGCGAGCGCGAGATGCAGCCCTTGCACGACCTCCGAGAGGATCTCGACCCGGGCCGGCTCGATCTCCCAGCCGAAGCGCTCCGACATCCGTTCACAGAACGCCTCCGCGACACCGCTCTGCCGCAGGCCGAGCGGATAGCCGACGTCGCTCTGCCGGACGAAGCGCGCGAGGTCGTGGGCGATCGGGGCCGCGAGCGGAAAGTCCATCTCGGCGACCCACGCCGGCAGGACGTCGCGGGGATAGGTGTGCCATTTCTCGCTGCGGCGGGTCTCGAGCTGGCGCAGATCCAGATCGTCGAGACGGGTCGGCCGATGTCGCAGGGCGGACTCGACCTCGCGCAGCAGGCGCGCACGGGCCGGGTCGGTGTCGCTGCGGGCGAGGGCGGTAGTCATCCGGGCGGGGGCGCCGGCGCGTTCGAGCAGCGGGACGAGGTCCGCATCGAGCAGGCGCAGGCATTCCTCGATCGGGTCTGCGCGTTCGTCGAGGGGCGAGATCTCGCCGCGGCCCTGCGGGTCGAGATGCCAATGGGGCGAGGCGTCGAAGCAGTCGAAGCGAAGCAGCTCGCGCGCGTCCTGAGATCGGTCGCCCGGGCTCTCGGGGCGGATGCGGAGGGTCGCGCCGGAATCGCCGGCGACGCTGCGCCACTCGACGTGGAAGACGAGGCCGCCCCAGCGTCTCTCCCATCGCGCATCGCTCGTTCCGCTCGCCGCCACCATGTTCGCAGCGTAGCGCCTGCCTCTCGCTACGAACGCCTCCGTCGACACGCTATGGTCGCGGCGAATCCGAACGCTGGAATCGCGCGATGCGCTGGCCTGTGGGGGGCAGTTCCGACGATGCGTCCTCAATCGACGAAGACTCCTCCGGCCAAGCGCGCAGGCGAAGCGCAGGCGGCGAGCGCGAGCACGGTTCCGATCGAGATGCCCCGCCTCTCCTCCGACGAGGGAACGGCGACGCTCTCGGCCTGGCTCGTGGCCGTCGGTGATCGGGTCGAAAAGGGCGGGCTGATCGCCGAGCTCGAAACCGACAAGGCGACCGTCGAGCTCGAGGCACCGGCCGATGGGCACATCGAATCCCTGCTCGTCTCGCCGGGGACGGAGGGGCTGGGGCCCGGCGCATTGCTGGGCCGCATCGCTCCGCTCGCGTCCGTGTCCGAATCGAAGGCGGGGGCCGACGAAGCGCCCGCCGCGGCGGATGGAGCGAGCGCGTCTTCGGATGCCGCGCAAGCGCCGAGCGCGCCCCCGGCGAAGTCCCCGTCCGCGCCGAGCGCGGCTGCGCAGGAAGGGGCCGATCAGGCCAACGATCCGGGGATCGGCCGCTCGGCCGCGACGCCCCTCGCGAGGCGGCTGGCCGAGGCTCGCGGCATCGATCTCGAGCAGGTGACCGGAACGGGTGTCGGAGGCCGGATCGTCCAGGCCGACATCGAGCGATCCGCGCAGTCGCCCGAGGCGGGACGTGCGACGGGAACGCAGGCGGTCGCTGCGGGGCAGGGGGCACGATCGGCCGAGGCCGGCACCCAGCCGCGATCGCCGGCGCATCTCGTGATGCCGTGCGCGATGGACGCGATCGTCGCGGCGCGCGCGCGCCTCAACGCAGACCTCGCGGCGCGGGGGCACGGCGCGCGCATCTCGCTCAACGATTTCGTCGTGCGCGCCGCCGGGCTGGCACTGCGCGACGTGGCGGAGGCGAACCGGCGTCGCAGCGGGGATGGCGTCGAGGCGGCGCCCGCCGTCGACGTCGCGCTCGTCGTCGCGACGGAGGCCGGTCCGCGAACGCTGGTGCTGCGCGACGCCGATCGAAAAGGCCTCGCCGTCCTCTCGGAGGAAATCCGGAGCCGGAGCGGCGCGGCACGGGAAGGCGCGGCGGCTGAAGAAGCGGATTCCGCCGCATCGATCGTCGTGACCAGCTTTGCGCGCTTCGGAATCGAGTCGGCCTACCCGATGCTTCCCCGAGAGCAGGTCCTCGTGCTCGGGGTGGGGACGGTGCTCGAGCGGCCCGTCGTGCGGGACGGCGCGCTGGCCGTCGGCTGGACGCTCGCGTTGACGCTCGGCTTCGATCCGGAGGCGATCGGGGGCGCGGTGGCGGCGGAGCTGCTCTCCGTGTTGCGGGGGCATCTCGAGGATCCGCTGCGGATGATGCTCTGAGCGGGCGCGCTCGGGCTCGGGCGGCGCCACGCGGCGAAGCCGACGGACGGAAGGGCCGAAAGGAAGAGGGGAGATCGGTGATGAGCAATGACACGTACGACGTGGTCGTGATCGGCGGCGGGCCCGGCGGTTATCCGGCGGCGATTCGCGCTCGCCAGCTCGGCCTCTCGGTCGCGCTCGTCGAGCGCGAGCATCTCGGCGGGATCTGCCTCAACTGGGGCTGCATTCCGACCAAGGCCCTGCTGCGCAGCGCCGAGGTCCACCACCTGATGCAGCACGCCGGCGACTACGGTCTCTCCGCGAGCGCGATCGGCATCGACCTCGCCGCGATCGTGCAGCGCTCGCGCAAGGTCGCGAAGCGGCTCAACACCGGTGTGAAGAGCCTCATGAAGAAGAACAAGGTCGACGTGTACGAGGGCGCGGGACGCCTCGCCGGGCCGGGCAAGGTCGCGATCGATCGCAAGGGCGAAGGCGCCCTCGAGCTGAGCGCGCGGCACATCATCCTCGCCACCGGCGCACGCGCGCGGGCGCTGCCCGGGCTCGAGGCCGACGGCGAGCTGGTCTGGACCTACCGGGAAGCGATGGTGCCCGACGTGCTGCCGGGTCGCCTGCTGGTCGTCGGCTCGGGGGCGATCGGCATCGAGTTCGCGAGCTTCTACCGCGACCTCGGCTCGCAGGTGACGGTCGTCGAAGCGCTGCCGCGCATCCTGCCCGTCGAGGACGAGGAGATCTCGGCCCTGGCGCACAAGCAATTCGTGAAGCAGGGCATCGAGATCCACGTCGGCGCCACGGTCGCCTCCCTCGAGAAGGGCGACGGCACCGTCACCGCGACCCTGAAGAGCGAGAACGGCGAATCCAAGACGGCGGTCTTCGATCGCGTGATCCTCGCGGTCGGCATCGTCGGCAACGTCGAGGGGCTCGGCCTCGAGAACACGAAGGTCGAGATCGACCGCAGCCATGTCGTGACGAACGAGTGGACCGAGACGGGCGAGCCCGGTGTCTACGCGATCGGCGACGTCGCCGGCGCGCCCTGGCTCGCCCACAAGGCGACCCACGAAGGCGTGCTCTGCGCCGAGCGCATCGCCGGCACGTCGGGGCTGCATCCGATGAAGCGGGAGCGGATCCCCGGCTGCACCTACTGTCGCCCGCAGATCGCGAGCGTCGGCCTGACCGAGGCCGCGGCGAAGGCAGCGGGGCGCGAGCTGCGCGTCGGCCGGTTCCCCTTCGTCGGCAACGGCAAGGCGATCGCCCTCGGCGAGACGGAGGGGCTCGTCAAGACGATCTTCGACGCGAAGACGGGCGAGCTGCTCGGCGCGCACATGATCGGGGCGGAGGTCACGGAGCTCGTGCAGGGATTCGTCGTCGCGATGAATCTCGAGACGACCGAGGCGGAGCTGATGCACAGCATCTTCCCGCATCCGACGCTCTCGGAGATGATGCACGAATCGACGCTCGAGGCCTTCGGGCGCGCCATCCACATCTGACGCATCGGCGATGACCCGTTCCGCGAGGCGGAGGCGGGAGGAGGACGGATTGAGCGAGCGGGGATCGGAGTCTCATGCAGCGGGCGCGGCCGGCGGGGCCGGCGGACTGCTGCAGATCGAGGGCCACGGCCCGAGCCCGGCCGCCGAGCTGCCGCGGCCGCCCTGGCTCCGCGTCCGCCTGTCGGCGAATCCCGAGGTCGAGCGCACGCGTGCGCTCATGCGTCGGCTCCGCCTCAACACGGTCTGCGAAGAGGCGGCCTGCCCGAATCTGTCGGAATGCTGGGCGGAGCGCCACGCGACGGTGATGATCCTCGGCGCGGTGTGCACGCGTGCCTGCGCGTTCTGCAACGTCGCGACGGGGCTTCCCGACGCCGTCGACCCGAACGAGCCGGCGCATCTGGCGAGCGCGGTCGCGGAGCTCGCGCTGGGGCACGTCGTGATCACGTCGGTGGATCGCGACGACCTGCCCGAAGGCGGTGCGACGCAGTTCGCACGCTCGATCGAGGCGATTCGCGCGGCGTCGTCCGCGGTCACGATCGAGGTCCTGACGCCGGATTTCCGGCGCAAGCCGGACGCGCTCGGCATCGTGCTCGCCGCGGCGCCCGACGTCTACAACCACAACCTCGAGACCGTGCCGCGGCTCTATCGCCGGGTCCGTCCGGGCGCCGACTATCGCCATTCGCTGGCGCAGCTCGCGCAGGCGAAGCGCCTGCGGCCCGAGGTCTTCACGAAGAGCGGGATCATGGTCGGCCTCGGCGAGCGCGAGAGCGAGGTGCTCGAGGTGATGGACGATCTGCGCGCCGCGGACGTCGATTTCCTGACGATCGGGCAGTACCTGCGCCCGACGCCGAGCCATGCGCGGGTCGAACGCTATGTGCCGCCGGAGGAATTCGAGCGCATGGCGGAGGCGGCAGCGGCGCGGGGTTTCCTGCTCGTCTCGTCGTCGCCGCTGACGCGTTCGTCCTACCACGCGGATGCCGATTTCCGGCGGCTGCGCGAGGCCCGCGCCCGCAAGCTCGCGGGCTAGGCTCGCGGGTCAGGCGCTCGCCTCCCGCGCCTCGGAGCGGACCCGGCGCAGGTCTTCGGGGCTCGTCGGCGGGAGCCCGGCTTCGCTCGCGCGCTTCTGGCAGGCGATGTAGATGGCCTGCTCCGAGAGCCGCCGGCGCTCGATCCGGCCGCCCTTGTTGATCGGATAGAAGAGCGGGCCCGGCTCGAGGCCGCGGATCAGGATCCAGCGATCGAGTGCGCGGCGGCCGGGTGCGGGCACCGCGAGGCGGCGTGCCGTGCCCTTCGTTTCCCGGCCGCTGGTCCGGATGCGGAGCGTGCCGTTCGCGGGGTCGTAGTCGGCGAGGTCGAGGGCGACGGCCTCGGCCCTTCGCAGGCAAGGGCTCCGGAGCAGGGAGAGCAGGGCCGCGTCCCGTGCGCCCGAGGGCTTGTCGTCGTCGATGCAGACCCGGGTGAGGCGTTCGAACTCCTCGGCGCGCAGGCCCGGGGAGCGGCGCGGGGAATCGCCGCGCAGGGGCGGCAGATCGGTCACGCGCCGGAACGTCTCCTGTGTCAGGGAGCCTTGCAGCCAGCACTGCCTCAGGACGCCGCGCAGCGCGGCCATGTGTTTGTTCGCCGTCGCGGGGGCGAGGGTCGCGCCGAGCCGGGTGCGAAGGGCAGCGGTGTGCTCGAGCTCGAGCAGGTGCCAGGGGAGGTCGTGGGCGCCGCAGCGCCCTGCCGACGCCCAGTCGGCGAGCTTGTCGAGCGCCTCGCGCATCGTCCGGCGCGAGCCCGGACCGAGCTGCTCGAGATAGGCGGTCGCCGGATCCCGGCTCCCGGCACCGGAAGGCGTGTCGGGTCCGACCTTCGTGATCGGACGCCGCTTCCACCCCTTCTCGTCTCCCGTCATCGGCCCCTCCTGCTCGAATCGCTCGCCGGTCGGGCGATCCGGAAGCAGGGTGGGGGAGGCGAATGCGGAGGGGTATCGGTGAAAGGCTGGACCCGGGGCTCGAAAAGCGCTGATCGGCCAGGTGGGGGAAGGCGAAAGCTAGTCGTCCGCCGGCGGCTCGGCGTCGCCGGAGGCCTTCAGCGCGCTGTGCTCGAGGTACCAGTCGATCGTCTGGGCCGCCTGCTGGCGCTCGCGCACGAGGAACTGCTCGACGGCGCCGGCGAGGCGGGGATCGGCGAGGAAATGGGCCGAATAGGTCGGCGCCGCGTCGAATCCGCGCAGCTGCTTGTACTCGCCGCCGGCGCCCGGCTCGAAGCGCGTGAGGCCGCCTCGGATGCAATGCTCGATCGCGGCGTAATAACAGACGTTGAAATGCAGGTGGCGAACCATCCGCGTCGCGCCCCAGTAACGACCGTAGAGCACGCCCGCCTTCTCGACGTTGAAGGTGCCGGCGATGCGTTCGCCGCCCTGGGAGGCGACCACGAAGACGAGCCGATGGCGGAAGCGCTCGATCAGGAGCTCGAACGCGCGCTGGTTCAGGTACTGGCGGCCCCAGGAGTGGGCGCGCACCGTCGCCCGGTAGAACGCGTACATCGGCGCGAGCAGCTCCGGGCCGATGGCGTCGCCGGCGAACGTCTCGATCACGACGCCCTGGTCGGCCATCTCGCGTCGCTCGCGCCGGATCTGATTGCGCCGCTTGCTCCGGAAGGCCTCGAGATAGTCGTCGAAGTCGCGGTAGTCGGCATTGCGCCAGTGGTATTGGAGGCCGATCCGCGTGTGGAATCCGTGGGCGGCGAGGGTCTCGGCTTCTTCGGGCTCGCAGAAGTTGACGTGGACGCCCGAGAGGCCGTTGCCCGTGCAGATCGTCTTCAGGGCCTCGCCGAGCTGGCGGATCCAGTGCGCCCGATCCTGGTCCGGCGCGACGAGGAAGCGTGCGCCGGCGACCGGCGAGAAGGGAACGCCGACCAGCAGCTTCGGGTAGTACTCGAGGCCCGCGCGGTGGGCCGCGTCGGCCCAGGCGAAATCGAAGACGAACTCGCCCTCGCTGTTCGACTTCAGGTAGAGCGGACAGGCGGCGACGATGCGCCCGTTCTCCCGAGCGACGAGGGGGCGCGCCGACCAGCCCGATCGCTCGTCCAGGGTCTCGGCCTCTTCGAGGGAAGCGAGGAACTCCCATTCCAGGAAGGGCGATGCCTCGCCGACGAGCTCGTTCCACGGCTTCGCATCGATCGCGGCGACGCCTTCTTCGAGAGCGATCGTGATGGCGGGGTCGGAAGGCCTGGGCATGCGGGCGCAGTGTAGCCAGCGGAGCGCTCGAGGGCGGAGCCGTCCGCTGCGCCAGCTCGTTCCCGGCGGCTATGCTGGGCCCGATGCGAAGGGTCGGATACTCGAAACACGAGGATGGAGATGCGCGGGCGACGGACGAGCGGTCTTCGCTCCGCCGGCCCGTCGGCGGGGGCGCCCGGTTCGCGGCGATGCCGAGGGCCGCGGATCCGCCGGGCCGTGAGGGGCCGCCCGCGAAGCCGCCCGCTCGGCCCCCGACGGACCCGTCGCGCGAATCCGAGCGGGGCGTGGCGACGAAGCAGCGCCCGAAGGCCGATCGGCCGCCGCGCTTCAAGGTGATCCTGTACAACGACGACTACACGCCCATGGAGTTCGTCGTGCAGGTGCTCGAGAAGATCTTCGGCAAGAGCCCGTCGGCGGCCACCCAGATCATGCTCCAGATCCATCGGAGCGGGATGGGCGTCGCCGGGGTCTACGTGCTCGAGGTCGCCGAGACGAAATCGGCGATGGTGCACCGCATGGCCGAGGAGCGTGGATACCCGCTGCGCTCCGGCGTGGAGAAGGAATGAGCTCGATCGGTCGTGATCTCCAGCTGACGCTCCAGGCGGCCCACCGCGAGGCCGTCATCCGGCGCCATGCCTACCTGACCGTCGAGCATCTGCTCTACGCGCTGCTGCACCACGAGGACGGCGCCCGCATCCTGCGCCACTCGGGCGCCGACGTCGGTCGCCTGCGCGCCGAGCTCGAGAAATTCTTCGACGAGGATCTCGAGCGCGTGCCCGGCGACGATCCGGTCGACACGCTCCAGACCCTCGCGTTCCACCGCGTGATCCAGCACGCGATCGACCATACCGCCCGCTCCGAGAAGGACGAGGTCGAGATCGGCGATCTGCTCGCCGCGATCTTCCAGGAGCCCGACGCCCATTCGATGACGCTGCTGCGGGCCCAGGGTGTCTCGCGCCTCGACCTGCTCCGCTACATCAGCCACGGCGAATCGAAGCTCGGCGGCTCCGAAGCGGCGGGTGCGGAGGGCGGCGGCACGCCGATCCTCGGCGGCGAGGACCAGGAGGGCGTGCCCGCCGATCCGCTCGCGGCCTTCGCGACGAACCTCACCGAGCGTGCCGCCGAGGGCAGGCTCGATCCCCTGATCGGCCGCAGCGCGGAGCTCGACCGCGCGGTCCACATCCTCGCGCGCCGCCGCAAGAACAATCCGATCTTCGTCGGCGAGACGGGCGTCGGGAAGACCGCGCTCGCCGAAGGCCTCGCGCTCCGCATTCACGAAGGCCGGGTGCCGGAAGACCTCGTCGGCACCGAGATCTATTCCCTCGATCTCGGCGCGCTGCTCGCCGGCACGCGCTACCGCGGCGATTTCGAGGCCCGCTTCAAGGCCCTGCTCGGCGCGCTGCGCGCCCGCGAGCGCTTCATCCTCTTCATCGACGAGATCCATACGATCCTCGGCGCCGGCTCCGCCCAGGGCACGACCGTCGACGCCTCGAACCTGCTGAAGCCGGGCCTCGCCGACGGCACGCTGCGCTGCATGGGCTCGACGACCTATCAGGAATACCGCCACTTCGAGCGCGACCGCGCGCTCTCGCGCCGCTTCCAGAAGATCGACGTCGGCGAGCCCTCGCCCGAGGAATGCGTCCGCATCCTCGAAGGCCTCGCGCCACGCTACGAGGCACATCACGGCGTCCACTACACCGCTCCGGCGCTGAAGGCCTGCGTCGACCTCGCCGTGCGCCACGTGAACGACCGCTTCCTGCCGGACAAGGCGATCGACGTGCTCGACGAATCGGGCGCGGCGGTGCGGCTGCGGCCGGCGTCGAAGAAGCGCAAGACCGTGACCGTCCGCGACGTCGAGCGCGTCGTGGCGCGGATGGCGCGGGTGCCGGTCGAGTCGACGATCAGCGAGGACGCGTCCCGGCTCGCGCGCCTCGAATCGGATCTCAAGGCAGTCGTCTTCGGCCAGGACCGCGCGGTCGAGACCGTCGCCCGCGCGGTCAAGCGCGCGCGGGCGGGCCTCGCTGGCCACCAGAAGCCGACGGGCTCGTTCCTCTTCGCCGGCCCGACGGGCGTCGGCAAGACGGAGCTCGCGAAGCAGCTCGCGGCCACCCTCGGCGTGCCGTTCCTGCGCTTCGACATGAGCGAGTACATGGAGAAGCACTCGGTCTCGCGCCTCATCGGGGCGCCGCCCGGCTACGTCGGCTACGACCAGGGCGGCCAGCTGATCGAGCAGATCCGCAAGCATCCCTATGCGGTGCTGCTGCTCGACGAGATCGAGAAGGCGCATTCGGACGTCTTCGACGTGCTGCTCCAGGTGATGGACCACGCGACCCTGACCGACAACCAGGGCCGCCAGGCGGATTTCCGCCACGTCACCCTCATCATGACCTCGAACGCCGGCGCCCGGGAGATGACCGCCCGCGCGATCGGCTTCACCGGCTCGCGCCGCGGCGACGGCAATCAGGAGATCGAGAAGATCTTCAGCCCCGAGTTCCGCAACCGGCTCGACGAGATCGTGCGCTTCGAACCGCTGCCGCCGGAGGTGATGGAGCGGGTGGTCGAGAAATTCGTGAAGGAGCTCGAGGCACAGCTGAAGGAGCGGAAGATCTCGGTCGTGCTCACGCCCGCCGCCCGCGCCCGCCTCGCCGAGAAGGGCTACGACCGCGATTTCGGCGCGCGTCCGCTCGGCCGTCTGATCCAGAAGGAGCTGAAGGATCCGCTGACGGACGAGGTCCTGTTCGGTCGCCTGAAGGGCGGTGGTCGGGTCGAGGTCGACGTCGATGCGTCGGGCGCGTTCCGCTTCGCCTATCCAAGCTGAACCCGCCAAGCTGAACCCGCCAAGCTGAACCCGCCAGGCTGAACCCGAGCTCGAACCAGACGGAACGCAGGTCGGGAGACGCGCGTCTGCGCCGGCCGCGTCGCCGTCGGAGTCCGGTTCGTGCGGCGACGTGTTCGCCCCCGGCCTTCGATCAGGTCGCGATCCCCTTCGCATCCCGCCAGCGTCCGCGCAGGAACGAGAAGCCGAGCCAGATCGTGCGCGCGACGTGGTCGAGCACGAGGGTGATCCAGATCCAGATCACGTCGAGCTCGAGCCAGCTCGCGCACGCGATCGCGGCGGGCAGGCGGATCAGCCAGTTGCCGATCATCGCGGCGACCAGTGGCGAGACCGTATCGCCCGCGCCGCGATGGGCGCCGCCGAGCGTGAAATGCACCTGCAGGAAGGGCTGGCAGAAGGCGAGCGTCAGCATGAAGGGCGAGAGTGCGGTGATGACGGCCGCATCGTCGGTGAACATCGCCGAGAGCGGGCCGCGCAGCGAGGCGAAGAGCAGGGCGAGGGGAATCGAGGTGTAGAAGGCGAGGGCGACGGCGCGGCGGCCGAGGCTCATCGCTGCGTCGCGCTCGCCCGCGCCGAGGGTCTGGCCGACGATCGTCGAGCAGGCCTGGGCGAAGCCGGTCCCGGGGATCCACGAGAACGAGAGCAGGGATACGCCGACGGTATAGGTCGCGACCGCGAGCGTGCCGTACCAGCGCGAGAGCACCGCGAAATACGAGAGCAGGCCGAGATTCAGGACGATGCGCTCCAGCACCCCCGGTATCGCGATCCGGACGACCTCGCGCGTCATCGGATTGCGCGCGAACAGATCGCGCAGGCGCACCGAGAGCGCGCCGCCCTTCGGTTGCCTCGCCAACGCAGTGAGAAAGAGTCCGAGGCCGATCGCCTGGGAGAGCACCGTCGCGAGCCCGGCTCCCCAGAGCTCGAGCCGCGGCGCGCCGAAGAGCCCGAAGATGAGCACGGCGTTGCCTGCGAGCTTCGCGACGGTCACGACGAGCGCGATCCACATCGGCGTGCGCGTGTCGCGGTCGGCGCGGAAGGCGCTCTCGAGAATCAGCGTGAAGGCCAGCATGAGGGCCGCGACCACGGTCAGCTCGAGATAGGGCGCTGCGACGGCGACCACGCCGGGCTCGGCGCCGAGCCCGCGCAGGACCGGCTCGCTGTAGACGAAGAGCGCGGTCGAGTAGACGAGGGTCAGCAGGAGCGAGACCTGCAGCGACCCCGCGAGCGCGTGCCGCGCGCGCCGGGGATCGCCGGAGCCGATCGCCCGCGCCATCAACGCGACGCAGGCGAGGCCGACCGAGAAGAGCGTCGTGTGCACGAAGTTGAAGATCTGGGTCGCGTAGCCGACGGCGGCGAGCGGGACCGCGGCGCCGCCCGGGTCTTCGAGGCGGCCGATCATCATGCGGTCGATGAGGCCGGTCAGGTTCAGCAGCACCTGGCTCGCCATGACCGGCCACGCGAGCCGGAAGATCTCGCGGGTCGCCGCCTTCCGGACCTCGAGGCTCGCGGCGCGGATCGGACGGGCGAGGGTGTCGCGGATGCCGGCGAGGGCGCTCGCGAAGACCGCGCTCGCCGGGAGCGGCGGGCCGAGCTCGGGATCGTCGGGGGCGTCCATCTCGGCGCGGACGCGCGCGGCGGGGTCGCGGGCTGTGCCCCGTTCGTCGCCCGGGCCTCGCTCGTCGTTCTCGGGCGGATTCACGCGCGGGCTCGAGTGGTCACGGGCGCCGCAGCTCGCGCGGCAGCTTGAACTGCATCCCTTCGTCGACCTGGGGCAGGGAGTCCAGCCGGAAATCCGCGCCGGCGCGGGCGCGCAGGAGCTCGATCACGCCCTGTACGAGGACGTCCGGCGTCGAGGCGCCGGCGGTGATTCCGACGCATTCGACGCCCTCGAGCCAGGCGGGGTCGACGTCGCTCGCGTCCTGGATCAGCCGGGCCGGGACGCCGCGGCGCGAAGCCACCTCGACGAGCCGGTTGCTATTCGACGACGCCGGGGCGCCGACCACGAGCACGAGGTCCGCTTCCTCTGCGAGCTCCTTGACCGCGTCCTGGCGATTCTGCGTCGCATAACAGATGTCGTCGCGCTTCGGCAGCACGATCGCGGGGAAGCGCGCGGCGAGGGCCTGCTTGACGGCGAGGGTATCGTCGACCGAGAGCGTCGTCTGGGTCACGCAGCCGAGCCGCTCCGGATTGCGAACGACGAGCTTCGCGACGTCGTCGACCGTCTCGACGAGGTACATCGAGTCCGGCGCCTGGCCCATCGTGCCCTCGACCTCGACATGGCCCGCATGACCGATCATGACGATCTCGTAGCCGAGGGAGACGAGCCGGCGGACCTCGTTGTGGACCTTGGTGACGAGCGGGCAGGTCGCGTCGATCGTGCGGAGCTGCTTGGCCTCGGCGCGGGCGCGCACCGAGGGCGCGACGCCGTGGGCGGAGTAGATCAGGACTGCGCCCTCCGGCGCGTCTTCCGGATCCTCGATGAACGTCGCGCCCTTCTCGCGCAGGCCCTCGACGACGTGGCGGTTGTGGACGATCTCGTGGCGCACGTAGACGGGGCTCTCCGCCTGGGCGAGCGCCAGCTCGACGATCTCGATCGCCCGATCGACTCCGGCACAGAATCCACGGGGACTGGCGAGCAGGATGCGCATGACGGCGCGATCCTAGCGCGTCGACTCGGAGTCCTCGTCCGGGCCGCGCGCTGCGCTGGAAAACGAATGCACCGGCTCGTAGACTGCGCCGAGGCGAATGCCCGCCCGCATCGCCGATTCGCACCGCATCCTCGCGCCCTGCCTGCGGCCTCGAGCTGCGACGCGAAAGGGCCCGAACGACGGGGAGACGTCCATGTCCGATCTCGAGAAGTTCCGCGAAGAGACGCGCGCCTGGATCCAGGCCAACGCCCCGAAGAGTCTGTTCGGCCAGGCCGGCAGCGAGCTCGAAGGGACCTGGGGTGGCCGCAAGGCGACCTACGTGAACCCCGACACGAAGGTCTGGCTCGATCGCGCCGCAGCGAAGGGATTCACCGCGCCGACCTGGCCGAAGGAATACGGAGGCGGTGGCCTTTCGGGCGCCGAGGCGAAGGTCCTGGCGGGCCTGCTGCGGGAGCTGAAGCTGCCGCCGCCGCTGATCGGCTTCGGCCTCACGATGATCGGCCCGACGCTGCTGCGCTTCGGAAACGAAGAGCAGAAGAAGCTCCATCTGCCGCGGATCTGTCGCGGCGAGATCCGCTGGTGCCAGGGCTATTCGGAGCCCGGAGCGGGCTCGGATCTCGCGTCGCTCCAGACCCGGGCGGTTCGGGACGGGGACGATTTCATCATCAACGGCACGAAGGTCTGGACCTCCTACGCCGATCAGGCCGACTGGATCTTCGCCCTCGTGCGGACGAATCCGACCGCGAAGAAGCAGGAGGGCATCACGTTCCTCCTGATCGACATGGATACGCCCGGCGTCAGCGTCTCGCCGATCCTCCTGATCTCCGGCAAGTCGCCCTTCTGCGAGACCCATTTCCAGGACGTGCGCGTCCCGGTCGCGAACGTGGTCCACCAGATCGACGCGGGCTGGACCGTCGCGAAGGCGCTGCTCGGCCACGAGCGGACGATGATCGCCGACGCCTTCGGCGCCGCGGGCCCCAAGCCCGACAAGAAGGGCGGGCGCAGCTACCTCGCCGAGCTCGCCGCGACGAAGCTCGGGGAGCGCGACGGGCAGATCGCAGATCCGGTCTTCCGCGACGAGGTCGCGGCCTTCGAGATGGAGAGCCGCGCGTTCGCCTACACGGTGCAGCGCACCAAGGACGCCGCCCGGGCCGGTCATCAGCCGGGCTCCGAGAGCTCGATGTTCAAGGTCTACGGGACCGAGCTGAACCAGCGCCGCTACGAGCTGATCGTCCGGCTGCTCGGTCCGGATGCGCTCGGCTGGGAGGGCCCCGGGTTCGAGGACGACGACCTCGAATCCACCCGCGAATGGCTCCGCTCCCGCGGCAATACGATCGAGGGCGGCACATCCGAGGTCCAGCTCAACATCCTCGCCAAACACGTACTCGGCCTCCCGGCCTGAGCTTCCGCCCGGCCGCTCCGATGGAGCGGGCCCGAGGAGTCCGTCATGCAGCTCGTGCTCACCGAAGACCAGGAACTCATCGCGGCCACCGCGCGCGATTTCGTCGCGGCGAACTCCCCGGTCGCCCGCTTTCGCGCCCTGCGTGATGCGAACGATCCGCTCGGCTATTCGCAGAAGCTCCTGCGCGAGATGGCGGAGCTCGGCTGGCTCGGCATCGCCTTCGACGAAAAGCAGGGCGGCGCAGGGCTCGGACTGGCCGAGCTCGCGCTGGTCGTCGAGGCGCTCGGCCGTCGGCTCGCGCCGGAGCCGATCGTGGGCGCCCTCGCGATGGGCGGCTTCGCGCTCGCGGAAGGCGGCTCGGCGGCGCAGCGCGCGGCCTGGCTGCCCGGGATCCTCGCCGGCGAGAAGGTGGTCGCGCTGGCGCATCAGGAGCCGGGGTCGCGCTACGACCTGTTCCGCGTGGAGACGCGGGCCGAGGCGAAGGGCGCAGGGCATTCGCTCTCGGGCCGCAAATCGCAGGTCCTCGATGCCGTCGGCGCCGATGCGCTGATCGTGCCCGCGCGAACCGCCGGTGCGGCCGGGGATCGCGACGGCATCACGCTCTTCCTCGTCGATGCCCGTGCTCCGGGCGTCACGATCGAGCGCCAGATCCGCGTCGACCATCGCAATGCCGCGCTCGTCCGCCTCGACGGCGTCGTCTGCGACGCCGCTTCCATCGTCGGCGGCGCGGGCGAGGGCGGTGCGCTGCTCGAGCGGGTGATCGACCGCGCGACGGTCGTGCTCGCCGCGGAGATGCTGGGCGGCATGAGCGAGGTCTTCGATCTGACGCTCTCGTATCTGAAGACCCGCGAGCAGTTCGGGGTCCCGATCGGCAGCTTCCAGGCGCTGCAGCACCGCGCCGCGCAGGTCTACATGGAGATCGAGCTGGCCCGCTCGAGCGTGATGGCGGCGGCGCGCTCGGTCGATGCCGGCGACGGCGATTGCGCGAAGCTCGTCTCCCTCGCGAAGGCGCGCTGCAGCGACGCGTACGTCCTCGCGGCCAACGAGGCGGTCCAGATCTACGGCGGCGTCGGCATGACCGACGAATACGACGTCGGCTTCTACATGAAACGCGCACGGGCCTCGGAGCTCACCTTCGGCGACGCAGCGTTCCACCGCCGGCGCTGGGCTACGCTGGCCGGCTATTAGTCCTGCAGCGGGACGGATGGCGATTCGAGGGGCGCGCTCGCGGCCCTCGGCGCATCGATCGCTGCGGCGGCTCGGGCGATGTCGCCCCGGGGCCTGCGATCAGGGGGAGCGAGCGCGTTGAATCCGAGAGATCGATTCCTGTCGGCCTGCCGAGGCGAGCCCGTCGATCGGCCGCCGGTGTGGCTCATGCGCCAGGCGGGCCGCTATCTGCCGCAATACCGCGCGGTGCGTGAGGGCGTCTCCTTCCTCGAGATGTGCTGGGACGTCGAGCGCTCCGTCGAGGTCTCGCTCCAGCCGATCGATCTCGTCGGATCCGAGGCGGTGATCCTGTTCCAGGACATCTTCACGCCGATTCCCGGGATGGGGATCGAGGTGGATTTCGCGCCCGGGCCGGTGATCGCGAAGCCGATTCGCGAGGCGGCGCAGATCGAGAAGCTCCGGGTGCCCGATCCACGGGACAGCGTGCCCCACGTCTTCGAGATCCTGCGGCGTCTGCGGGAGGCCACCTCGGCGCGCGACATCCCGGTCCTCGGCTTCGCCGGGGCCCCGTTCACGCTCGCGGCCTATCTCGTCCAGGGCTCCGGCTCGAAGGATTTCTCGATCCTGAAGAAATGGCTGCAGACGCGGCCCGACGAGGTCGACGCCCTGCTCGAGAAGCTGACGCAACTGACGATCGGATACCTGCGCGCACAGATCGAGGCCGGGGCGCAGGCGGTCCAGCTCTTCGATACCTGGGCAGGCCTGCTCGATCGCGAGGCCTATCGGCGCTTCGTCGAGCCCGCCCATCGCCGCATCGCGCAGGCGCTCCAGGGTGGCCCGGCGCCACTCATCCTCTACATCCAGAATGGCTGCCATGTGGTCGACATCGCTGCGGATTCGGGTGCGGCCGTCCTCTCGCTCGACTGGCGGGTCGACCTGCGCGGGGCGGCCGAGCAGGTCGGCCGGCAGGTCAGCCTGCAGGGCAACCTCGATCCCTGCTGGCTGCACGCACCGCGCGAGCGGATCTTCGAGATGGTGCGCGCGATGGCGGAGGCCGCGAAGCCCGCGCGCGGCCACATCCTGAACCTCGGCCACGGCTGTCTGCCGGATACGCCGGTCGAGGGCGTGCGCGCATTCACGGACGCGGCGCGGGCTCTCGGCGCCTGATCCACCCCGCGACGCCCTCGGCGAAGCGGGCGTCGCCGTTGAGGCACGGGGCGAGCCAGAGCGCTTCGCCGCCGAGCTCCAGCCATTGTTCGCGCAGGCGGATGCCGACCTCTTCGAGGGTCTCGAGACAGTCGGAGACGAACGAGGGGCAGAAGACGGCGAGACGCCGGTGGCCGCGCTCGCGCAGGCGCGGGAGGACTTCGTCGGTGAAGGGCTGGATCCAGGGCGTCGGTCCGAGCCGGGATTGGAAGGCGCTGCTGGTCGACTCCTTCGGGAGCGCGAGCGCGGTGCGCAGGCGCTCGGCCGTCTGGAAACACTGCGCCCGGTAGCAGCGCGCGAGATCGGCGGCCGGTGCGCTGCAGCAATCGGGATTCGCGAGGCAATGGCCGCCACGGCGATCGCTCGCGCGGATCTGGTCTTCGGGCAGGCCGTGGAAGCTGAAGAGCACGTGATCGGGGCGGAATGCCGCGAGATCCGGCCCGGCGAGGCCGGCCCAGGCCTGCGCGAACTCGGGCTCGTCGTAGAACGCGCCGAGGATTTCGAGCGGCGGATAGTCGCCCCGCCGATCGAGGATCCGGGCGACCTCGGCCGCGGCCGAGGCGGTCACGGACGAGGCGTATTGCGGAAAGAGCGGCAGCACGATGATCCGATCGACGCAAGCGCGATCGAGGGCCTCGAGGGCCGACGCGATCGAGGGTTGGCCGTAGCGCATGGCGAGCTCGACCTGGAATCCGTCGCCGAGCGCCCGGGCGACACCGTCACGGAGCGCGACCGAATGCACCAGCAGGGGCGAGCCCTCCGGCGTCCAGATCTTGCGATAGGCCGCGGCCGTGCGGCGGGGCCGGAAGGGCAGGATCACGAGCTCGAGCAGCGCCCATCGCAGGGGCGCCGGCAAGGTCAAGACCCGAGGGTCTCCCAGGAATTCCCGCAGATATCGGCGCACCGCGGACGCAGTCGGTGCCTGCGGCGTGCCGAGGTTGATCAGCAGGCAGCCGGTCCGGCTCGCAGCCCGTCGGTGGATCGAATCGAGGTTTTGGCGCATGGGTCACTGTGAATCGGAGGCGGCGCAAATATAATCAGCCCGCCTCGTCCGGTCATCCTCGATGACGATGGGGCGCAGGGAGCGGCCGATGGCGACGGTGCTGATCGTGGAAGACGAGGACGTTCTGAGGGAGACGCTCACGAGCTTCCTCACGCGTCAGGGCCACGAAGTCATCGCCGCCGCATCCGGCTACGAAGCGCTCGAGATCGGGCTCGACGCGGCGCCCGACGTGCTCGTCGCCGACTGGATGCTCAAGAACCACATCCACGGCCTGCACGTCTCCGCCGTCTTCCGCGCGGTCCATCCGAACCTGAACACGATCCTCATCACGGGCTTCCCGTCCCGGGACCTGCTCGAGGAATCGGATCGCTGTGGGATCGCGCGCCTGCTCGAGAAGCCCTTCGATCTCCAGGATCTCGACGATGCCGTTTCGAGCGCGCTCGCCCGTCCGAACGACGGGGCGGATCTACCGCCGGGCATCGCGGCGATCGCCGTCGACGCGAGCGGTGCGATCCAGTTCGCCTCGCCCCGGGCGCAGCAGCTCTTCGCCGCGTCGAAGCTCTCGCCTCCGCCGGCTCACCTCGCGGACATGATCGAGGGCGATGCGCTGGCGCTGGTGGAGGACGCGGTCGGGGATTGGGTCCCGGTGCGGCCGCGCGGTCCGGGCGCGCAGGACTGGCTGGTGCGTTCGCGTCGACGGGCGGGGCGCGCGGGGTACATGATCGTGTTGTGCCCGCGCGACGAAGAGCAGCGCCGGGGCGATGCGCGGATCCGGATCCTGCTCGACGAGCGCGGGGGCTCGCTGAAGCGGACGCTCGTCGATCGGGGGCCGGTCGTCGTGATCGAGCGCGACGGAGTCGTTCGGCGATTGCTCGTGGCGCAGATCGAGCGCGCCGGCGCGCTCTGCTATCCGAGCGACGATTTGAAGAGCGCGCTGCGGCTGCTCGAGGCGGAGCCGCGAGTTCGCAGCGTGATGGTCGATTTCGCCCTCGCGGGTCGGGAGATGGGCGGCTGGGTCGAACGGATCCGGGCGCATCGGCCCGACGTCCAGCTGATCGGAACGGGCGGGATCGGCTCGGAGAACGAGCTGCTCGCCCTGGGCGTCTCGCGCGTGCTGCGCAAGCCCTGGCGGATCAACGATCTGATCGACGCCCTCGACCACTGATCGCAACGCGTATCCGGCCCGCGGAGGGGCGCTCCGGCGTCTGCTCAGGGGCGATGCCATCCGCCCCGGACGATCGAGAGTGCGAAATACCAGATCGGATAGGCGAGCGTGAGCTCGCGAAGCCAGACGCCCCGGGTCCATTGCGGATCGAGCGCGCAGACGGCGAGGGCCCCGCACCAGACGATGCCACCCGAGGCCATGGATCGCCGGAGCGCGAGCGGCTCCAGCTTGCTCGGATAGAGATATTTGAGGGGAACGAAGACGGCCAGCGAGAGCGCCGCGATCCAGAGCGTCGAGAGAACGGGCCCGACCTCGAAGAGCCAGAGATAGATCGCGAGGATGTTCCAGTAGGACGGGAAGCCGAGGAAGAAATCGTCCTCGGTCTTGGCGTCGACGCGGGCGAAGCCGATCGCGCTCGCGAGGACCGGGGCGACCAGCCAGGCGGGATGGGTGACGAACCCGCCGGCCCAGAAGAAGAAGACGGGCACGATCACGTAGTTCAGATAGTCCACGATGTCGTCGAGGCGCCGACCGTCGATGCCCGGAACGTGGGACGTCACCTGCGCGGCGCGGGCGAGGGTGCCGTCGACGGCGTCGATGGCGAAGGCGACGAGCATCAGGTGGATCGCGGTCGCGAGCCGGCCCGTCGCGATCGCGATCAGCGCGAAGAGGGCGATCGCGGCGCCGCTCGCCGTGAGGAGATGGATCGACCAGGCCGTCCATCGCGCGCGTTGTGCTCCGGCTGACACGTCTGCTCCTCGCCTGCGTCGATGCACCGGTCTCGCGGGCTCTGCAGCGCGGGTCGCCGCGGCGCGCCTCGAGACCCGGACCCGAACGGAGCCGCTATGCTGCCGCTTCCCATGGAAGTCTTCACGCCGGGAACGCAGGCAGGGGAGAGCGGCGCTTCGATCGGCGCTTCGATCGGCGATCCGATGGCAGCGGCTGCCGTGCGCGCCACGCGTCTGGAAGCGGCGCTCGCATGGGCGGCGGCTCTGGCCCCATCACCGCTGCGCCTCGCGACCTCCTGCTGCGGGATGGCGATGGCACAGGGGGGCGATTTCTTCGAGCAGCTCGGGTCGGCACCGCCGGCGGCATCGGGGCGCGCGGCCGATCTCCTGATCGTGGCAGGCTCGATCACGCGGCGTCAGCTGCCCTCGATCCTCGAGCTCCATGCCCGCATGGCCCCGCCGCGCTGGGTGATGGCCTGGGGCGCCTGCGCGATCTCGGGCGGTGAATACGCGAACTACGCGACGATCTCGGGGCTTTCCCGGATCCTGCCCGTGGACGTCGTGGTCCCGGGCTGCCCGCCGCCGCCCCAGGCCCTGCGCGACGCCCTGGAATCGCTGCGGACCGGCGCCCTCGCCGGGTGGCGACGCGCGTCAAGCGGCGCCCCAGGGCAGCCGATCGGGGAGGCGGGCCGGACTCGCGACGATGCGGGCGACGCTTCCGGGGATTCGTTTCGAGCATTCGAGCCGCCGCTCCGGCGCTCGGAGGGGGAATGATGGCGGTCGATGTTCAGTTGCCTTCGCTGGGAGAGAGCATTCTCGAGGGAACCGTCTCCCGCTGGCTCGTCGGCCAGGGCGAGATGGTCGAGGTCGATCAGCCGATCGTCGAGGTGACGACCGACAAGGTCGACGCCGAGATCCCCTCTCCCGTCGCCGGGATGATCGACCAGATCCTGGTGCGCGAGGGCGAGGTCGTCGCCATCGGTGCCGTCCTCGCCCGCATCGATCCCGATGCGAAGGCCGCGGCAACGCCGACCCGGGAAGCCGCGAAGGTCCCGCAGCCCGCCGCACCCGCCCCCGCTGCGGCGAAGGCGGCCGAATCGTCGCCGGCGGCTTCGAGCGCGGGCCGCGCCGAAGTGCCGGCCACCCCCGTCGCCCGCCGCATGGCCGAGGACGCCGAGATCGATCTGCGCGAGGTCCGGGGGACCGGCAGCGCCGGACGGGTCACGAAGGACGATGTCGTGCGCCATCAGTCGCCGGTCGATCGGTCGTCCGCGTCGCCGTCTTCCCTGTCGTCGCAGCCGGTTCACGCTGCGCCGATGGCCGCGGAGCCGGCACTCGCGCCGGCCGCTGCGCCGCCGCGTCCGGCGCCCGCCCCGGCGGCCGGCAAGCGCTCGCCGTTCGCCTACACGCTCGCCCCCGGCGACCGCGTCATCCCCATGTCGCCGATGCGGAAGATCATCGCGGAGCACATGGTCTACTCGAAGCGCACGAGCCCCCATGTCGGCACCGTCGCCGAAGTCGATCTCACCTCCGTCGTGCGCCTGCGCAGCCAGCACAAGAAGGCCTTCGAGAAGAACACCGGCATCTCGCTGACCTTCCTGCCTTTCGTCGTCTACGCGACCGTGCGGGCGCTGCGCGATTTTCCCGCGCTCAACGCCTCGGTGGTCGAAGATTCGATCATCGAGAAGCAGGACATCCACATCGGCGTCGCGACCGAGACGGAGAAGGGGCTGGTCGTTCCGGTCGTGCGCAATGCCGATCGGCTCTCGCTCTCGGGAACGGCCCTCGCGATCCACGACCTCGCGACCCGCGCGCGGGAAAAGAAGCTCTCGGCCGACGATCTGAAGGGCGGCACGTTCACCGTCTCGAACCCGGGCCGCCAGGGCAACCTCTACGGATTCGCGATCATCAACCAGCCACAGGTCGGCATCCTGCGGATGGGCGAGATCGCGAAGCGCGCGGTCGTCCGGAGCTTCGAGGGCGAGGACGCGATCGTGATCCGGACGATGATGTACCTCTCGCTCTCGTACGATCATCGCGCCGTCGACGGAGCGCCTGCGAACGGGTTCCTCTATCGCATTCGCGAGCTGCTCGAGGCGGGCGACTTCGCGTTCTAGCGGCGCAGCAGGAAGGGGCAGGAGGGGGATGAGCGAAGCGCTCGCGGTCGAGTGGCTCGGTCTCGTCCCGTACGGCGAAGCGCTCGCGATCCAGGAGGCTGCGCTCGCCGAGCGCGCTGCGGGTCGGCGCGGCGACCGGCTGCTGCTGCTCGAGCACCCACCCGTCGTCACGCTGGGCCGCAGTGCGAAGGCTGGCCATCTCCTCGTCGGGGAAGCACGGCTGCGCGCGCTCGGCATCGAGCGCTTCGAGGTCGGCCGCGGCGGCGACGTCACCTATCACGCGCCGGGACAGCTCGTCGGCTATCCGATCGTCGATCTCTCCGCGCCCGGGCGGCGCGACGTCCACGCCTTTCTTCGCCAGCTCGAGGCCGGGCTGATCGACGCGCTCGAGGCCTGGGCGATTCCCGCGTGCCGGGTCGAGGGCCGGACGGGCGTCTTCATCGATCGAACGCGCAGCCGCCGGCCCGGGGGCCTGGAGCGGAAGATCGCCTCGATCGGAATCGGATTGCGGCGCTGGGTCACCTGGCACGGCTTCGCGCTGAACGTCGATCTCGATCTCTCGGGGTTCGACGCGATCGTGCCCTGCGGACTCCCGGACGTCGTCATGACTTCGGTCGCCCGTGAGCTCGCGATCGAACGGGGCGAGCCCCCGGCGAGCACGCCGGTCGGCGAGGGCGCGATCGGAGAGGCTTCGCTTTCGGAGCGCGTGCGCGAATCGGTGGCGGTGGCGGTTCGCAAGCGTCTCGTCGGCTGATATTCTGCCGGCCATGCCGGCCCAGATCGTCGTCGTCGAGCGTCCGCGGGGCGGGATCCTGGGCCGCCTGCGCGGGGCGAATGCCTGGCTGCGGGCCGCCTGGCGCCGCGATGCGCTCGTCCCGGGCCGGCGCAGCCCGGCCCGCCGGGCCCGGCCTCTCGAATCGGCACCGGCCGGAGGCCCGCCGAGCGCGAGCCCGGATGCGGGCGCGGACGATCCGGCGGGCGCTCCGCAGCGGGAGCCGGAGGGGCTGGCCGAGATCTTCGCCGAGCAGGGAGCGATTTCCGCTCGATCGCGCGACGGCATGCTGCGGCTCGAGCTGGCAGCCGGTGCCGCGCCCGGCGTCCTGCGGCGCCTGCGCGACGCGGGGGCGCTCGGCTTCGATCGATTGCTCGATCTCACCGTCGTCGACCAGATCGACCGGACGGGCCGCCTCGAGGTCGTCTACCTCTGCGAGGCGAGCGCACGGGGCGAGCGGGTGCGCATTCACGTTCCGCTGATGCCCGATGCGCCGGAGATCGAATCGGTCGTCGGGCTCTGGCCCGCGGCCGACTGGCTCGAGCGCGAGGCCTGGGATCTCTTCGGGATCCGGTTTCGCGGCCATCCCGGGTTGCAGCGCCTGCTCCTGCCGGGGGATTTCGAAGGCGCCCCCCTGCGAAGGGACTTCGTCGCGGCCTCGCCGCCGAGCGTGGAGATCCCGAGATGAGCGCCGCGCCCGATCCGGTGGCCTCGCGGACGCTCTCCGAGCGGCTCGGATTCCGTCCTGCGGTCGTGGAGCTCGGGCATACGCATCCCGGTGTCCGGCGCGTGATGGGCGCGGTCGGCGGGACGACCTCGTTCCTGGTCACGCTCGACGACGATCGGATCGAGGCGCTCGAGGTCGAGATCGGCCTCGGACACCGCGGATTCGAGAAGGAGGTCGAGTCCCGGCCGTGGGCGTCCGCGCTCCCGTTCGTCGCGCGGCTCGGGCATGCGAACGGTCCGATCGCGCAGATCGGTTATTGCCTGGCCCTCGAGCGACTCGCGGGCCTCGAGGTCGCGCCGCGCGCGACCTGGCTGCGGACCCTCGTCTGCGAGCTCGCCCGGATCGCGGATCACCTCGCGCGCGTCGCCGCGCTCGCCGCCGCGATCGGCGCAGGGGCAGCGGAGCGGGCCGTGGCCCAGGGCGAGCGCGTTGCGGCGCGGCTGCTCGGTGCGGCGCTCGGAGGCAGTCCGCTCGCGGGGTGGGCGCTGCCCGGTGGTGTGGCGCGGGATCTGCCCGGCGACTTCGAGGCGCGCTTCGTCGAAGCGAAGCGCCTGCTCGAAGCGACGCTCGAAGCCATCGATCGGCTTCTGATCACCCATCCGGGTGTCCTTCTGCGCCTGGTCGACGTGGCTCCGCTCGCGGCAGAGGCCTGCCTCGCGCTGGGGGTCACGGGCCCGTGCCTGCGCGCCGCCGGGAGCGCGCGCGACCTGCGCCGGGATGGATCGCTGCTGGCCTACGGCGAGGTCGATTTCGACGTGGCGATCGGTTCGCGGGGCGACGATTTCGATCGACTCGCGGTCGTCGCCGAGGAGATCCGTCAGAGCCTCGGCATCGGCGAGCAGTGCTTGCGGCGACTCGCGGATCGCAGCGTCGGCAGCGAAGGCGAGGGTGT
This sequence comes from Myxococcota bacterium, assembly GCA_041389425.1. GTDB lineage: Bacteria > Myxococcota_A > UBA9160 > UBA9160 > UBA4427 > UBA4427. The sequence goes on along the minus strand of JAWKRX010000001.1, from coordinate 203,943 downwards.
CGTGACCGGGCCGGAGGCGAAGGCCTCGCCGCTCGTCGTGCCGGCCGGCGAGGTCGCGCTCTCGATCGAGTCGTCGACGGGCGAGCTCGGCTTCTTGCTCGTGAGCGACGGCGGCGAGCGGCCGCGTCGGATCCGCTGCCGGGCCCCCAGCTTCTTCCATGCGCAGGCGCTGCCCGCGGCGCTCACGCATGCGCGGCTCGACGATCTGCTCCCGACCGCTGCGCTCTTCCACCTCGTCTCCGGAGAGTGTGATCGGTGAGCCGCCCGGAACGGTCGTTCGGGGCCTCGTCGTCGCGGGGAGCGGGGCAGGCGGCGTCCTCGAATGCGCCGGGGCCGCCGCCGCTGCGTCCCTTCGGCCTCGTGCTCCGCCACGACGGCCGCTTTCTGCACGAAGGCGAGCCGATCCGGAATCGCAAGCTCCGGGAACATTTCGAGCGCTCCGTCGAGTACCTCCCCGAGGAGGCGAAGTTCATCGTCCGGCTCGGCCATTTCCGCGGGCAGATCGAGGTCGAGGAAGCCGGCTTCTTCGTGCGATCGATCGAGCTCGAGACCGGCGAGATCGCGCTCTCGGACGGCTCGCGCGAACGCCTCGACGTCGCGAGCCTCGCGCTCTCGCCGATCGACGGCGCGCTGCTCTGCCGCGTGAAGCGGGCGCTCGTGCCGGCGGGGCTCGCCGCCCGATTCACGGGTTCGGCCCAGGCCGAGCTGCTGCTGGCGGTCGAAGAGATCGAGGGGCGGTCGCTGCTGAAGCTAGGCAAGGAGGTCGTTCCCCTGCCCGAGCTCGACGGGGGCTGAGAAGCGCGTGGCGCTCGGGGCCTGCCGGATCCGGGGATGCGCGTGGGCCGCGCTTGGGTGGCGCGTGGGCCGCGCACGGAACGCAAGGCAGCCGATCCGCGGTGGGCCCCGGAAGTTTGACTGCGCCCGGACGCTTCTGGTAAACCCTCGTTTCCCGAGGTCTCTCGGGCCATCCTCGGATGGCAGGGGCGATTCGCAGCGCGAACCCCACCGAGGCGGCGTGGCCAAGTGGTAAGGCATGAGCCTGCAAAGCTCTGACCCCCGGTTCGAATCCGGGCGCCGCCTCCAATCTTCGATCGGTCCGATCGCTCCGCCGCGTCCGATCCTTCCCGCGTCTGCGAGAAAGCCGGGTCGACTCCGCGCTCAGCGCCCATCCCCGGGCTCGAGCCGCTTCCCGGCCGGATCGAAGATCGCGAAGCGTGCGATGCCGAGGCGCTGCAGGAAATGCTGCACCGAAACGCCGAGCACCCCGAGCCCGTATTTCATCGACCTTCCGAAGTCGATCGACGACGCCTCTTCGAAGTAGGCCGCCGGGCAGCTGATCTCGCCGATCCGGAAACCCTGGAAGAGGATCTGGGCGAGCATCTGGTTGTCGAAGACGAAGTCGTCGGAGTTCTCGAGCAGCGGGAGCGCCTCGAGGACTTCGCGTTTGAAGGCGCGATAACCCGTGTGGTACTCGGAGAGCTTCGCGCCGGCGAGGAAGTTCTGGATCGCGGTGAGCAGGCGATTCGCGACGTATTTGTAGCGGGGCATGCCGCCGGCGAGGGCGCTGCCGCCGAGGATGCGGGAGCCGAGCACGACGTCGAAGGGGCCGTCGGTGAGCAGGCCGATCATCGAGGGCAACAGCTTCGGCGTGTATTGATAGTCGGGGTGGAGCATGACGACGACGTCGGCGCCGCGCCGGAGCGCCTCGGCGTAGCAGGTCTTCTGGTTGCCGCCGTAGCCGCGGTTCTCCGCGTGGACGAGGGGGCGGAGGCCGAGGCGGCGGGCCTCGGCGACGGTGTCGTCGGAGCTCGCGTCGTCGGTGACCACGATCTCGTCGACGAGGTCCATCGGGATCTCGCGGACGGTCCGCTCGAGCGTTCGTGCCGCGTTGTAGGCCGGCATCACGACCACCACGCGCTTGCCGTGGAACATGGGGCAGGCCACTCCTCGGGACGGCTCGCGGCGCCTCGGCGGGCGAGCGTCTAGACTTTCGCGGGTCGTCTCCTGCCCGGATGGCGAAATGGTAAACGCGGGCGACTTAAAATCGCCTGGCCTCTGGCCGTGCAGGTTCGAGTCCTGCTCCGGGCACCACGCGCGCCTTGCGCTCCTCGTCGGTCTCGAGAAATCGCTCCCGCACGTCGTCGGTCGCCAGCAGCTCTTCGAGCGCGTCGCGATCGAGCAGCGTCGTTCGCTGATAGTTCTGCTCCGGCCGCTCGATCTCGATCCGGTAGATCTCCCGGGGCTGTTCGAAGATCTGGCGGATGCGCAGCGATTGATCCTCGCCCGGCTCGAGGATCTGCGCGCGCAGGGAGTCGACGATCCGGTCGGATCGGCTCGCGAACGCGTAGGCGACGCCGTCTCCCGCGAGGTTGGATCGGCGTGCGCGTCCGAGCAGCTTGAAGGTTCCGGGCGGTCTCATGGGAAGGCGGAGCATACCGATCCGCGTCCGCGCGATTCAAGCGTGGGCGGGCAGGCCATGGAGTCGCCGGATCCGCCGGGCTCGCCGGCGCGCATCTTCACGCGCGACCATCAGGCGCGCGATCGGGAGGAGATCCTGTGTCGATGCGCCATCGAAGCAGATGCCGAAGCGCGCATCGTCCGGGGCCCCCTTGGGCGTTCCGAAGAGCTCGGGATGGAGGGTGACGCGCGACCAGCAAACGTGGCCGCGGCAGCGGAAGGATCGATCGCCGACGAGGCGCACTTCGATCACGACGGGCGTGCCGGGATCGGGGGCGCTGGCGGCATGGACGCAGAGACCGCCGAGGCCGATGTTCGTGCAGGTCGCTCCTTCGACGACGTTCCGGCCATCTTCCGTCGTCAGCTCGATGCGGCTGTAGAGCGGGATCCGGTCCCCTCCGCGCTTCGAGTCTTCCACTGCGAGCCTGCCCTGGGCCATGGGTGTTCATCCGATGGGTTCGCTCGCCTATCGGCCCCGAGCGGGCGAGGGCTTGAGTGCAAATCGATCGCGGCTCCGGCCGCATCCCCCCTGCACGGCTCGGGATTTCGCAAACGCCCCATTTCGGGGCCCGGCTCAAGCCCGCTCGGACACCGGACGAAGGGAGGGCCACGCGGTTCGCGGCCGTCGCATGCCCGGACCGGGCGACTCGCCCATCGATCTCGACCCGAGGACCTTCATCTTTGTCGGACGCCAGCGCAGCCCAGCTCGGTTCGGGATTTCACCTGTCCGCGGAGGTCGCGCGCGCGCTGGGCGCCCGGGCGGGGCAGGGGGCGCGAACCGTCGGTCGCGCCGGACGGATGCGCCTGGTCGAGGTCGAGGGCGGAAACGGCCCGGCGGTACCGTGGGACCGCGACCTCGTGCTCTGCGGCGACGTCCGTGCATTCCCGCTGGCGGACCTGCTCCAGCTCGTCCACACCGCGGGCAAATCGGGATTCCTGCTCTTCCAGTTCGCAGCGGAGGAGAAGGCGATCTATCTGAGCCGCGGCGAGGTCGTCTTCGCCGAGTCCAACCTCGAATCCGATCGCCTCGGACTTTGTTTGTTGCGGGTCGGCATGCTGAGCCGCGAGCAGCTCGAGACCGCGGAGGGTCGCTTCCAGGGCGCGACGCGCTTCGGAAAGGTCCTCGTCGAGCTCGGCTACCTGACGCCACGCGATCTCTGGGAGGGTGTGAAGACGCAGGTCGAAGAGATCGTGCGCTCGCTCTTCTCGTACACGGCGGGCTGGATCCATTTCTGGGAAGGCGAGATCGAGCCCGACAACACCGTCCGGCTGTCGCTCCCGACCCATCGCCTGATCGACGAAGGCCTGGCGCGCCGCGACGAGCTGCTGCGCTTCATCGCGCAGCTCGAGGATCCCCGCACCCGGATCCGCGCGCGGGCGGGGGCCCGGCGCACGCCCTGTTCGGAGAACGAGCGGGCGGTGCTGGACGCGCTGGCCGGGGAAGGAAGCTATGGAGCCCTGTGTCATCGCACCGGGCTCGATCCCCGCACGGCCGCACGCACGCTGCAGTTCCTGTTGCTGACGGCCCAGGTGCAGATCGATTCCGCTGCCTCCGGAGCCGGCGACGACTTTGCGACGGCGGACGACGACGTCGTGCGGGAAGCCGTCTCGCTCCACTGCAAGCTGATCTTCGAGCTGACGGCTCCGCTCGTCGCCGTCGACGGACCGCAGGCCGTCGCCGAGCGGATCAACCGGATCGTCGCCGAGAGCGTCGCGCGCGGCCGTCGCCTCTTCGCGGGTCTCGCGTTCGACGCGCGCGCCGGGCTCGATCCCTCGCTGGTCGAGCACCGCGCGCTGCGCCTGCCCGGCGATCGGATCCGCGAGGTCGACGAGACGCTCGGCGAGGTCGTGGCCTATCTCGAGTTCGAGCTCCGCAATCATCCGCGGATTCCGGATGCCGCGCCGTTCCTGGAGGCCGTCGATTCGCTGCGGGCTATGCTGATCCGCTGACGGGATGCCCATCGACGGATCCGGGCCGCGAGTGCGCGGTCGGCCGATCGGTTCGCGATCGCCCCCGCCCGGATCCGATGAAGAAGCCGCCTCCGAAATCGCAGTCGTCCCGCACTCAAGCCGGCAGCCAGGCCGGCAGCCAAGCGCGCAGGCAGGCACGCCCCCACGGCTCGCCCGCCCGTTCCGCGAACGACTGGCTGACCGGGCACCACGCGGTCCGCGAAGCACTGGGCGCGGGCCGGCGGCGGATCGACCGCCTGCTGCTGCGTGAAGACGGCCGCGTCGGTGATGCCGATGCGATCGTCCAGCTCGCGCGTGCCCGGGGCGTTCGGATCGAGGCCGCGGACGAGGCCACCCTCGACGGCCTCGCGGGACCGGACGGCCGCAGCCAGGGCGTGGCCCTGCAGGTCGGTCCGCTCCCCGAGCTCACCCTCGACGCATTTCTCGCCGGCCAGGGCGCCGCGGATCCCGCCGCCGGGCCGGCGGCGGGCCGGCGGATCGTCGTCCTCGACGGGGTCGAGGATCCGCAGAACGTCGGGGCGATCGCCCGGGTCGCGGAGTCCGCGGGCTGCAGCGGCCTGATCCTGACCGATCGCCGGGCCCCGGCGATCACGCCGGCCGTCAGTCGGGCCTCGGCGGGGGCGATCGAGTGGCTCCCCGTCGTGCGGGTCACGAACCTCGTCCGTGCCCTCGAGCGACTCAAGGCGGAGCGATACTGGGTGCTCGCTGCGGAGCTCGACCAGAGCGAATCGATCCACGCCCTCCCGGATCGGATCCTGACCGGCGATCTGGTGGTGGTTCTCGGGGCCGAGGGGCGCGGGATCCGGCCCGGCGTGCTCGAGCAGGCAGACCATCGGGTCCGGATTCCGATGCGCGGAAGGGTGGCCTCGCTCAACGTTGCGACGGCGGGGGCGGTGATCCTGTACGAGCTGCTGCGCCGGGCGGAGATGGGACGCCCTTTACCCGGCGGGGATCACGGCTAAGCTGCCGAGCGGGGGTGTTGTGCCCCTTCGCGGGCGGTTCCAGCCGCTTGCCAGCGGGGACGAAGCCGGTCTATAGTCGGCCCGCGCTTTTCATGGCTGGCGTAGCTCAACTGGTAGAGCATCGGATTTGTAATCCGAGGGTTAAGGGTTCGAGTCCCCTCGCCAGCTCCGGCGTCGTGGATACGGAGCTGACCTTCGGAAGGGCTCATCGCGATCCTCGTCGTCCACGAAGATCGAAAAGTTCGAAATCGATCGAATCGGTCCCCGTCGTCCTCCCGCGCGAGTCGTGCTCGACCGGCGCGGCAGATCGACACGACGGCATGGCGAATCGATTGGCATCGGCGGAAAACGGAGATATTCCGGCGTGGTTCAGTGACGCAGTTCGGTGAAACGGGCGGATTCGAGGAGAGATACCGAAGCGGTTAAACGGGGCAGACTGTAAATCTGCTGGCCTTGGCCTACGGAGGTTCGAATCCTCCTCTCTCCACCAGCCGCCCTGTCTTCTCCGGCGCATTCCGAAAAACGGGGCGTGCCTAACAGCAGCCCGGGCGGGCGTACGACACGCAGTGTCCGTCACGAAGCAGACGCGTTGCGTGCGTGCGAGAAGCGGACGCAAACGATCGGTCATCGAGAAGCGCGCGACGGGGACGCGAGAGGAAACGGCGGGAAGCGCAGCGAGCAACAGGTTTTTCGCGGGAATAGCTCAGATGGCTAGAGCACCAGCCTTCCAAGCTGGGGGTCGCGGGTTCGAGCCCCGTTTCCCGCTCCAGACGCCTGCCGAGCACATGGCCCGGCAAGATCGAGGGGATTCGGCTCACGTAGCTCAGTTGGCAGAGCACGTCCTTGGTAAGGACGAGGTCAGCGGTTCGATCCCGCTCGTGAGCTCCAGTCGTCTTTTCCAGTGTTCTCCAGCGATGGGCGTTCGACGAGGAACGTTCGACGAGGATCGAGAGTTCGAGAGCAAACGATTCAACAGACTGGCCTCCATGGACCGCTCCCCCGGATGAGGGAGGTCCGAACGATGCCAGCCCAACCCGGGACCGAGCATCAGGTCGCCAGGTAAAGAGAGAGCAAGCAACAAGATGGCCAAGGCAAAGTTCGAGCGGACGAAACCCCACGTGAACGTGGGCACCATCGGTCACGTGGACCACGGCAAGACGACGCTGACGGCTGCGATCACGTCGCGCCAGGCGCACAAGGGTCTCGCGCAGAAGATGGCGTTCGACCAGATCGACAAGGCCCCGGAAGAGCGTGAGCGCGGCATCACGATCGCGACGGCTCACGTGGTGCAGGCAAGGAGCGCCACTACGCCCACGTCGACTGCCCCGGACACGCGGACTACGTGAAGAACATGATCGCGGGCGCGGCGCAGATGGACGGCGCGATCCTGGTGGTGTCCGCGGCGGACGGTCCGATGCCGCAGACGCGCGAGCACGTGCTGCTGGCGCGGCAGATGAACGTTCCGCACATCGTGGTGTTCCTGAACAAGGTCGACCAGGTGGACGATCCGGAGCTGCTCGAGCTGGTGGAGATGGAGATTCGCGAGCTGCTGAGCGGCTACGAGTTTCCCGGGGACACGATCCCGATCATCCAGGGCTCGGCGCTGAAGGCGGGCGAGGATTCCTCGAACGACGAGAACAACGCCTGCATCGACGCCCTGATGGACGCGCTGGACGCGACGATCCCGCAGCCGGAGCGCTGGACGAAGCCGTTCCTGATGCCGATCGAGGACGTGTTCTCGATCACGGGCCGCGGGACGGTGGTGACGGGCCGCATCGAGCAGGGGACGATCCGTCCGGCGAGTCGAGATCGTGGGCGTGAAGCCGACGACGAAGACGACGGTGACGGGCGTGGAGATGTTCCGGAAGCTGCTGGACGAAGGCCGGGCAGGAGACAACGTGGGCTGCCTTCTGCGCGGCACGGGCAAGGACGACGTGGAGCGGGGTCAGGTGCTGGCGAAGCCGGGCTCGATCACGCCGCACACGAAGTTCCGTGCGCAGGCGTACATCCTGACGAAGGAAGAGGGTGGGCGGCACACGCCGTTCTTCAACGGCTACCGGCCGCAGTTCTACTTCCGGACGACGGACGTGACGGGGATCGCGAACCTGCCGGAAGGCACGGAGATGGTGATGCCCGGGGACAACGTGGAGATGGTGGTCTCGCTGATCACGCCGATCGCGATGGACAAGGAGCTTCGCTTCGCGATCCGCGAGGGCGGGCGAACGGTGGGCTCCGGTGTCGTGGCGGAAGTGATCGAGTAGTTCCTGGTTGGATCGTGCCCCCGTCGTTCCTTCGTCGGGAACGACGAGGGTGTCATTCGGGTGTGTAGGGTCGTAGCACAATTGGTAGTGCACCGGACTCCAAATCCGGGGGTTGGGGGTTCGAGTCCCTCCGGCCCTGCCATCTCGAGCGCGCTCTTCGTCGGGGGATGACGGGCGCTTCCGGCGGCGGTTCAGGACCCGTCCTGTGGTGGCGCGCTGATCCGCGACGACCCTCGGTGGTCGGCGGTGATCCGCGGTGATCCGCGGTGAATGGAGAGGCGATGACGGAGACGACGGAAGAGTCGATCGGATGGGTGGGTCGATCCCGGTCGTTCGTCGAAGAGGTCCAGGCCGAGTTCCAGAAGATCACCTGGACGACGCAGGACGAAGTGCGGAATGGGACGGTCGCCGTCGTGGCGATCGTCGTGATCATGGCGGCCTTCCTGGGCATCGTCGATTTCGGATTGAGCCAGGTGATGCAGAGGGTGCTGGGCTGATGGAAACCTCGACTGGAACGGACGCGCCGGATCGGATCGATCCGAAGGCGAAGGGCGACAAGGCGGCCGTGAAGAAGTGGTACATCGTGCACACTTATTCCGGTCAGGAGGGGCGTGCGAAGAAGGCCCTCCTCGAGCGGGCCAAGACGATGGGCTTCGAGGAGAAGTTCGACGAGGTCCTCGTCCCCGAGGAGTCGGTCGTCGAGATGGTCGGCGGGCAGAAGCGGACTTCGAAGCGGAAGTTCTTCCCCGGCTACATCATCGTCCACATGGAGCTGAACGACGAAACCTGGCACGTGGTCAAGGGCACCCCGAAGATCACGGGCTTCGTCGGCAACGCGACCGATCCGCCGTCCATCTCGGACGAGGAAGTCGCGCGGATGACGCAGCGGATCAAGGAAGGGGCGGTCAAGCCGAAGCCGCTGATCCGGTTCGACGAGGGCGAGAACGTCCGCGTGACGACCGGTCCCTTCGCGAATTTCTCGGGCTTCGTCGACGAGGTGATGCCCGACAAGGAGAAGCTCCGCGTGATGGTCCAGGTCTTCGGGCGCGCGACGCCGGTGGTCCTGGATTATTCGAACGTGGAGAAGGCCTGACGCGAGTCGGGCCGAGCGCAGGAGTGCGCAAGAGCATGAGGTGGCCGGACGGGCGTCCGGTCGCATGACACCCAGGACACGGCCGGGGCCAGCCCCGGAAAAGTGTCCATCGAGCGAGCGGGAGGTCGGAGGCGTTCGGGAGCTCTCGAACGATCGTCGGCCGCAGACCGCCAGGGTAGGAGCAAACGAGAGTGGCGAAGAAGGTCGTAGCCATCGTGAAGCTGCAGTGTCCGGCAGGGGCGGCGAATCCCGCGCCCCCGGTCGGTCCGGCACTCGGCCAGCACGGTGTGAACATCATGGAATTCTGCAAGTCCTACAACGCACGGACGCAGGACAAGGCGGGACTCATCATCCCCGCCGAGATCACCATCTATTCGGATCGTTCTTTCACGTTCGTCCTGAAGTCGCCGCCGGCAGCCGTGCTGCTCAAGCGGGCGGCGAAGATCCAGAGCGGATCGGGTGAGCCGAACAAGAAGAAGGTCGGGCAGGTGACCCAGTCGCAGCTCGCCGAGATCGCCGAGCTCAAGAAGGAAGATCTCAACGCCTTCGACGTCGAGCAGGCCAAGAAGATCATCGCCGGGACAGCCCGGTCGATGGGTCTCGACGTGGTGGAGGGCTAGTCGCATGCCGAAGCAGAGCAAGCGATTCCGGAAGGCCAAGGAAGGCATCGAGCAGACGACGCTCTATTCCCTCGAAGAGGCCATGAAGAAGATCAAGGCGACGCCGGCCGCGAAGTTCGACGAGACCGTCGACATCGCGATCAACCTCGGCGTCGATCCGAAGCACGCGGACCAGATGGTGCGCGGCGCCATCGTGTTGCCCAACGGCGTCGGCAAGCAGACGCGCGTGCTGGTCTTCGCGAAGGGCGAGAAGGAGAAGGAGGCCAAGGCGGCCGGCGCGGACTACGTCGGCGGCGACGACCTGGCCAAGAAGATCCAGGAGGAGAGCTGGTTCGAGTTCGACCGCGTCATCGCGACGCCCGACATGATGGGCGTGGTCGGTCGGCTCGGCCGGGTGCTCGGTCCGCGCGGCCTGATGCCGAACCCGAAGCTCGGCACCGTCACGCCGAACGTCGCGGACGCCGTTCGCGATCAGAAGGCGGGCAAGATCGAGTACCGCGTGGACAAGGCCGGCATCGTCCACTGCGGGATCGGCAAGGTCTCGTTCGAGGCGGAGAAGCTCTGGGAGAACGCGTCGGCCCTGATCGACGTGATCCAGAAGGCCAAGCCCGCCGCGAGCAAGGGCACTTACATGAAGAAGATTTCGGTCTCGTCGACGATGGGCCCGGGAATCAAGGTCGACCCCACGTCGCCCCTGAAGTTCGGATGAAGGTAGGGTGAAACGATCATGCTGACTCGCAAGGAAAAAGAAGAGCAGGTCGACGAGCTTCGCGAGAAGTTCGGCCGGGCGACGAGCGTCTTCGTCGCCGACTACCGGGGCATCACCGTCAAGAAGCTCGAGGCGCTGCGGATCGGTCTGCGCAAGGCGAAGGCCTCGGACGCCGAGTTCCGGGTCGCCAAGAACTCGGTGCTGAAGCGCGCCTCCGAAGGGGGCCCCGTCGAGGGGCTGAAGGGACATTTCAAGGGCACCACCTCCGTCGCGATTTCGTTCGGCGATCCGGCGGCGCTCGCGAAGACGCTCGTCGACTACGCCAAGGACAACGAGCAGTTCCAGCTGCGCAGCGCGATGCTCGACGGCGAAGTCCTCGATCCGGCGGGCATCACGCAGCTCGCCACGCTGCCGTCCCTCGACGAGCTTCGTGGCCGGTTGATCGGTCTGTTGCAGGCGCCGGCGAGCCAGCTCGCACGCCTGCTGAACGAGCCCGGGGCACAGATCGCCCGTGTCGTGGCGGCCCACTCGGAAGGCGGCTCCGACGGCGGAGAGGCCAAGGCGGAAGGCGTCGAATAGGCATTCGGGGTCGTGCGGGCCGAACGGTCCGGACGACCCGAATTTTCGGTCGGCACTCCGATGGCGGAGGCCGGCTTCACCAGGACCGGGCGGGAGGGTGATCGTCACCCGCTTGCACCGCCCGTTTGTTAAGGAAGAAGGAAAATGGCGGATCTCAACGAAATCGTGGACACCCTGTCCAGCCTGACCGTGATGCAGGCGGCCGAGCTCGCGAAGCTGCTCGAAGAGAAGTGGGGCGTGTCGGCTGCTGCTCCGGTCGCCGTCGCGGCGGCTGCGGGTCCGGCGGCTGCGGCGCCGGTCGAGGCCAAGGAAGACTTCGACGTCATCCTCATCGGCTTCGGCGACAAGAAGATCCAGGTCATCAAGGAGATTCGCGGGATCACGGGTCTCGGTCTCAAGGAGGCCAAGGACCTGGTGGAAGGCGTGCCGAAGCCGATCAAGGAAGGCGTGCCGAAGGCCGAGGCCGACGAGATCAAGAAGAAGATCGAAGAGGCCGGCGGTCAGGTCGACGTCAAGTGATCGACCGGTCGAAGGGTCGCCTCGCGGCGGCTCTGGCCACGCAACCGTGATGCGCCGCATGGCTTCCCGCTCTCGACCAACGGGAAGCCGTGCGGACGCGCGTCCATGCGACGAATTCCGCCGATCCGCGAGAGCGGACGGTGGGTCTCGTCGTTTTCGAATGCGAGCGGGGAGATCCCGTTCGCGTGCCATGGGTCGAGCGCCGGTGCCGTTCGGAATTGATCCGCACGTCGCAGGGCTACACAGGAGGGTGACGAACACTCGTGCCTGAGACCATCTTCTCCGAATTCGCTCCCCGAGTCCGAAAGTCCTTTTCGCGCATTCCGCGAATCGTCGATACGCCCAACCTGCTCGAGATCCAGAAGCAGTCGTTCGACCGGTTTCTCCAAACCGGTGTCGAGATGGAGAAGCGCGAGAACACGGGGCTGCAGTCCGTGTTCACGTCCGTCTTTCCGATCCGCGACTTCAACGACACGGCTTCGCTGGAGTTCGTCGGCTACGCCCTCGAGCAGCCGAAGTACGACGTGCAGGAATGTCTGCAGCGCGGCATGACCTACGCCGCGCCGTTCAAGGTGACGATCCGACTCGTCGCCTGGGACGATGCCGAAGGCGCGCAGACGATCCGCGACGTGAAGGAGCAGGAGGTCTACTTCGGGGAAATCCCGATCATGACCGACAACGGCACCTTCGTGATCAACGGGACGGAGCGGGTGATCGTCTCCCAGCTCCACCGCTCCCCCGGCATCTTCTACGACACCTCGGTCTCGACGACGGCGTCGGCCGCGGGCAAGAAGATCTTCTCCTGCCGCGTCATCCCGTACCGCGGTTCCTGGCTCGACATCGAGTACGACCACAAGGATCTGGTCTACGCCCGCATCGATCGCCGGCGCAAGATCCACGTGACCGTGCTGCTGAAGGCGCTCGGCTACACCCCGGAAGACCTGCTCCAGTACTTCTATCCGATCGAGACCATCAAGCTCGACGGCCGGAAGATCTTCAAGAAGACCGAGCCCGAGAACCTGATCGGCCAGCGCTGCACGCGCGAGGTCAAGACGGACGACGGCGAGGTGATCGTCCGCAAGGACAAGAAGTTCACGAAGGCCGCGGCGCGCAAGCTCCGGCAGGCGGGCATCGAGTGGATCCAGGTCGGCCAGGAAGACCTGATCCGCTCCGACGCGGTTCGTCGCGTGGCTCCCGTCGACCTCGTCGACGAGGAGACCGGCGAGGTCATCGTCGAGTGCAACGAGGAGCTGACCGAGGCGCATCTCGAGGAGCTCCGCACGCGGAACATCCTCGAGTTCCCGCTGCTCTTCCTCGATCCGATCACGACGGGAACGGCGATCCGCGACACGCTGCTCGCCGACAAGACCCTGACGAAGGAAGACGCGATCATCGAGATCTACCGTCGCCTGCGCCCGGGTGATCCGCCGACGATCGACACCGCGACGAACCTCTTCAACAACCTCTTCTTCAACGCCGAGCGCTACGACCTCTCGAAGGTCGGGCGGCTCAAGCTCAACCACAAGCTCGAGTGGAACGGCGAGGAGCGGGTGACCTACTACCCGACCGGGGTGCAGAACACGTCCGCGGAGATCCAGCTCTCGGATCTGCCGACGCTGCGCAAGGAGGACATCCTCTCCGCGGTCAAGTATCTGGTCGACCTGAAGAACGGCAACGATCCGAGCAAGCGCATCGACGACATCGACCATCTCGGCAATCGCCGGGTGCGCGTCGTCGGCGAGCTGCTCGAGAACCAGTACCGGATCGGTCTCGTCCGCATGGAGCGCGCGATCAAGGAGCGCATGAGCCTCCAGGAGATCGAGACGCTGATGCCGCACGACCTGATCAACTCCAAGCCCGTCTCGGCGGTGATCAAGGAGTTCTTCGGATCGAGCCAGCTCTCGCAGTTCATGGACCAGACGAACCCGCTCTCGAGCGTGACGCACAAGCGGCGCCTCTCGGCCCTCGGGCCGGGCGGTCTCACGCGAGAGCGCGCGGGCTTCGAGGTGCGCGACGTGCATCCGACCCATTACGGCCGGATCTGCCCGATCGAGACGCCGGAAGGCCCGAACATCGGTCTGATCGCTTCGCTCTCGACCTTCGCGCGCGTGAACGAGATGGGCTTCATCGAGACGCCCTATCGCCAGGTGCGGGACGGGCGGGTCACGAAGGACGTGAAGTTCATGTCGGCCCTCGACGAGGAGCGCATGGCGATCGCCCAGGCGAACGCCGTGCTCGACAAGGACGGCAAGTTCGTCGACGAGCGCATCTCCGCCCGGAAGCAGGGCGAGTTCGAGATGATCCCGCCCGAGGAAGTCGACATGATGGACGTGTCGCCGAACCAGCTGGTCTCGGTCGCCGCGTCGCTGATTCCGTTCCTCGAGAACGACGACGCGAACCGCGCCCTCATGGGATCCAACATGATGCGCCAGGCCGTGCCGCTGCTCCGCACGAGCGCGCCGCTCGTCGGAACGGGCATGGAAGGCATCGTGGCCCGGGATTCGGGCGTCACGGTCGTGGCCAAGCGCGACGGCACGGTCGAGTCGGTCGACGCAGCGCGCATCGTGCTGAAGCCCGACGAGGACGACGGCACCGGCAGCAACGTCGACATCATCAACCTGATCAAGTACCAGCGCTCGAACCAGAACACCTGCATCAACCAGCGGCCGATCGTGAAGGCGGGCGACCGCGTCAAGAAGGGGCAGGTGATCGCGGACGGTCCGGCGACGGATCGGGGCGAGATGGCGCTGGGCGCGAACGTGACCGTCGCGTTCATGCCGTGGGGTGGATACAACTTCGAGGACTCGATCCTCATCTCCGAGCGCATCGTCAAGGACGACTACTTCACCTCGATCCACATCGAGGAGTTCGAGTGCGTCGCCCGCGACACCAAGCTCGGGAAGGAAGACATCACCCGCGACATCCCCAACGTCGGCGAAGACGCGCTGCGCGACCTCGACGAGGCCGGCATCGTGCGCATCGGCGCCGAGGTCCATCAGGACGACATCCTCGTCGGCAAGATCACGCCGAAGGGCGAGACCCAGCTCTCGCCCGAGGAGCGGCTGCTGCGGGCGATCTTCGGCGAGAAGGCGGGCGACGTGCGCGACACGTCGCTGCGCGTCCCGCCGGGCGTCACGGGCACGATCATCGGCGCCCAGGTCTTCTCCCGCCGCGGCGTCGAGAAGGACGAGCGCGCGAAGGCCCTCGAGGAGGCCGAGATCGAGCGCCTCCGCAAGGACCAGGAGGACGAGATCCGGATCATCCGCAAGAGCGCCTTCAACAAGGTGCGCGAGCTGATCGTCGGGAAGCAGGCCGCCAATCGCGTCGCGGACGAGCGCAAGGAGCTCGAGTGGCTGAAGCCGGGCGACAAGATCACGGCCGAGGCGATCGCGCAGATCCCGGATCGCCGCTGGCGCGAGATCCAGGTCACCGACGCGAAGACCCAGGAGCACGTCGACCGCGTCTTCCACCACGTGGAAGAGCAGGCGATGGTGATCAAGGCCGTCTTCGACGAGAAGATCGCGCGGCTGCGCAAGGGCGACGAGCTGCCGCCGGGCGTGTTCAAGATGGTGAAGGTCTACGTCGCCATCAAACGCAAGCTCTCGGTGGGCGACAAGATGGCCGGCCGCCACGGCAACAAGGGCGTCATCTCCCGGATCCTTCCGGAAGAGGACATGCCCTACATGTCCGACGGCTCGCCGGTCGACATCGTGCTGAATCCGCTGGGCGTGCCCTCGCGCATGAACATCGGACAGATCCTCGAGACCCATCTCGGCTGGGCCGCCCACGGCCTCGGTCGCCAGATCCGGCGGATGCTGGAACGGCAGGCGACCCAGAGCGAGATCCGGGCGAAGCTGAAGGAGATCTACTCCGACGGCGAGATCGGCGAGATGATCGAAAGTGCGTCCGAGGAGGCGATCGATTCGCTGGCGCAGAACGTCGTGAAGGGCATCCACGTGGCGACGGCGGTGTTCGACGGCGCGTCGGAGACCGAGGTCAAGCAGGAGCTCGCGCGTGCGGAGCTGCCGACCTCGGGCCAGATCGTGCTCTTCGACGGGCGGACGGGCGAGGCCTTCGATCGCGACGTCACGATCGGCACCATCTACATGTTGAAGCTCCACCACCTGGCCGACGACAAGCTGCACGCCCGCTCCATCGGGCCGTACAGCCTGGTGACCCAGCAGCCGCTGGGCGGCAAGGCGCAGTTCGGTGGCCAGCGTCTCGGCGAGATGGAGGTCTGGGCGCTCGAGGCGTACGGCGCCGCCTACGGTCTGCAGGAGTTCCTGACGGTGAAGTCGGACGACGTGCAGGGCCGGACGCGGATCTACGAATCGATCGTGAAGGGCGAACACACGCTCGAGCCCGGGCTGCCGGAGAGCTTCAACGTGCTCGTGAAGGAGCTGCAGGCCCTCGGTCTCGACATCGAGATGCGCGAAGAGGGAGCGCCGGTCTGAGGACGATCGATCGCCCCGGCCCTGAGGGCCGGGGCTGGCTGAGGACGATCGATCGCCCCGGCCCGGGAGGGCCGGGGCCGGATCGCACGGCTCGACGGAACGAACATCGCAGGAACCCGAGAGAGGGACACATCATTGCGTGATCTATACAATCTCTTCGAAAAGCCCAAGGACCCGCTGGCCTTCAACTCGCTGCGCATCTCGCTGGCGAGCCCCGACAAGGTGCGCGAGTGGTCCTTCGGCGAGGTGAAGAAGCCGGAGACGATCAACTACCGCACGTTCAAGCCGGAACGCGACGGGCTCTTCTGCGCCAAGATCTTCGGTCCGGTCAAGGACTACGAATGCAATTGCGGCAAGTACAAGCGCATGAAGCATCGCGGAGTCGTGTGCGAGAAGTGCGGCGTCGAGGTCATCCAGTCGAAGGTCCGCCGCGAGCGCATGGGTCACATCACCCTGGCTTCGCCGGTGGCCCACATCTGGTTCCTGAAGTCGCTGCCGTCGCGCATCGGCAACATTCTCGAGATCACGCTGCGTGACCTCGAGAAGGTCCTCTACTTCGAGGCCCACGTCGTCCTCGATCCCAAGGACACGGAGCTCGAGAAGGGCGAGCTCGTCACGGACGAGCGCCTGCAGGAGCTGCGCGAGGCCCACGGCCGCGACGCTTTCGAGGTCGGCATCGGCGCCGAAGCCGTGCGTCGCCTGCTCGCCGAGCTCGACGTGGAAGGCGAGTGCACGCGGCTGCGCGAGGAGATGCGCGAGGCGACGAGCGAGGCCAAGCGCAAGAAGATCGCCAAGCGCCTCAAGGTGCTCGACGCGTTCCGCGAGTCGGCGATCAACCGGCCCGAGTTCATGGTGCTCGAGGTGGTGCCGGTGATCCCGCCGGATCTGCGCCCGCTCGTTCCGCTCGACGGTGGCCGCTTCGCGACCTCGGATCTCAACGATCTGTATCGCCGCGTCATCAACCGCAACAACCGCTTGAAGCGGCTGCAGGAGCTGAACGCGCCCGAGGTCATCATCCGCAACGAGAAGCGCATGCTTCAGGAAGCGGTCGATGCGCTCTTCGACAACGGCCGCCGCGGCCGCGTCATCACGGGCCCGTCGAAGCGCCCGCTGAAGAGCCTCTCCGACATGCTGAAGGGCAAGTCGGGCCGCTTCCGCCAGAACCTGCTCGGCAAGCGCGTCGACTACTCCGGTCGCTCGGTGATCGTGGTGGGGCCCGAGCTGCGGCTGCACCAGTGCGGTCTGCCGAACCGGATGGCGCTCGAGCTCTTCAAGCCGTTCATCTATTCGAAGCTCGAGCAGCAGGGGTTCGTGACGACCATCAAGGCCGCACGCAAGATGGTCGAGAACGAGCGCCCCGAGGTCTGGGACATCCTGGCCGAGGTCATCCAGGAGCATCCGATCCTCCTGAACCGCGCGCCGACGCTCCATCGCCTCGGCATGCAGGCCTTCGAGCCGATGTTGATCGAAGGCAAGGCGATCCAGCTGCATCCGCTCGTCTGCGCGGCGTTCAACGCCGACTTCGACGGCGATCAGATGGCCGTCCACGTCCCGCTCTCGGTCGAGGCGCAGATCGAAGCGCGCGTGCTGATGATGTCGACCAACAACATCCTCAGCCCGGCGACCGGCCGCCCGATCATCGGGCCCACGCAGGACATCGTGCTCGGCGTCTACTACATGACGCGCGAGCGCGCCGGGGCGACCGGCGAGGGCATGAAGTTCGCGACCGTCGAAGAGGTCGAGATGGCCTACGACGCGGGCGTGCTCGATCTGCACGCCGCGATCCAGGTCCGCCTCGACGGTCAGATGGTCGAGACGACGACCGGGCGCATCCTGCTCCGCGACATCGTCCCGCACGACATCCCCTTCGAGTTCATCAACCAGGTGATGGACAAGAAGGCCCTCGGTGAGCTGATCGACCAGTGCTACCGCCGCATGGGCAACAAGGCGACGGTGCTGCTGGCCGACAAGCTGCGGACCCTCGGCTACACGCACGCGACGCGGGCCGGCATCTCGATCTGCATCGACGACATGCGGATCCCGCCGGACAAGCAGCGCTTCCTCGATTCGGCGACCGAAGAGGTCTCCCAGATCCAGGAGCAGTACCAGGAAGGTCTGATCACCGACGGCGAGCGCTACAACAAGGTGGTCGACATCTGGGCGCAGGCGACGGAGCAGATCACGACCCAGCTGCTCGAAGGCATCGCGACCGACACGGTCACCGACGCGGACGGCACGGAGCGCCAGGTTCCGTCGTTCAACAACGTCTACATGATGGCCGACTCGGGCGCGCGCGGCTCCGCGCAGCAGATGCGTCAGCTGGCCGGCATGCGCGGTCTGATGGCGAAGCCCTCGGGCGCCATCATCGAGACGCCGATCACCTCGAACTTCCGCGAAGGTCTCTCGGTCCTCCAGTACTTCATCTCGACCCACGGCGCGCGCAAGGGCCTCGCCGACACGGCGCTCAAGACGGCGAACTCGGGCTACCTGACCCGCCGGCTCGTCGACGTGTCGCAGGACGTGATCATCCGCGAGGACGATTGCGGGACGAGCGACGCCCTCGAGACGAGCGCGCTGATCGAGGCGGGCGAGATCGTCGAGCCGCTGGGAGAGCGGATCCTCGGGCGTGTGGCGCTCGAGGACATCCACGATCCGGTGACGGGCGAGCTGCTCGTCGAAGGCGGCGCGGAGATCGACGAGGATCGCGTGAAGCTGATCGAGAACGCCGGCATCGAGGCGGTCAAGATCCGCTCGGTGTTGACGTGCGCGAGCACCTTCGGCGTCTGCGTGCGCTGCTACGGCCGGGATCTGTCCCGCGGCAACATGGTGAACATGGGCGAGGCCGTCGGCGTCATCGCGGCGCAGTCGATCGGCGAGCCGGGAACCCAGCTCACGATGCGTACGTTCCACATCGGTGGCGCGGCGACGCGGCGCGCGGAGCAGTCCCACGCCGAGGCGGCGAGCGAAGGCACGATCCGCCTCCACAACATCCGCACGGTCGTCGACAACGAGGGCCGGGCGACGGTGATGACGCGCAACGGCGAGGTCGGCATCGTCGATGCCTCCGGCCGGGAGCGCGAGCGTCATCCGGTGGTGTACGGCGCGACGCTGCGGGTCAAGGAAGGGCAGGTCGTCCACACGGGCGACGTCATGCTCGACTGGGATCCCTTCGCGAGCCCGATCCTCGCCGAGGTGAAGGGGACGGTCCAGTTCCGCGACATCATCGAAGGCGCCACGATGCAGGAGCAGGTGGACGACTTCACCGGCGTCTCGTCGAAGGTCATCATCGAGTCGAAGGATCCCGAGCTGCGACCGCAGATCTCGATCGTCGAGGCCGGGGGCGACACGGAGTCGAAGTCGCTGCTGCCCGTCGGCGCCTACCTGTCGGTGGGCGAGGGCGAGGAGGTCACGGCCGGCCAGGTCATCGCGAAGATCCCGCGCGAGGCGTCGAAGACGAAGGACATCACCGGCGGTCTGCCGCGGGTGGCCGAGCTCTTCGAGGCACGCAAGCCGAAGGAGTGCGCCGTCGTCTCCGAGATCGACGGCATCGTGAGCTTCGGGCCGGATTCGCGCGGCAAGCGGCGCGTGATCGTGACGCCGGACCAGGGCGAGCCCGAGGAGTACCTGATTCCGAAGGGCAAGCACGTCTCGGTCCACGAGGGCGACCGCGTCCGCGCGGGCGAGGCCCTGATGGACGGCTCGTCGAACCCGCACGACATCCTCAAGATCAAGGGCGAGAAGGAGCTCGCGAAGTATCTCGTGGACGAGGTGCAGGAGGTCTACCGCCTGCAGGGCGTGAAGATCAACGACAAGCACATCGAGACGATCGTCCGCCAGATGATCCGCAAGGTCCGCATCACGGATCCGGGCGAGAGCGACTGGCTGATCGGCGAGCAGGTCGACAAGATCAGCTTCCGGGAGGTCGTGGCGAGGCTCGAGTCCGAGGGCCGGACGCCGCCGCGGGGCGAGACCCAGCTGCTCGGCATCACGAAGGCCTCGCTCTCGACCGAGTCGTTCATCTCGGCTGCGTCGTTCCAGGAGACCACCAAGGTCCTGACCGAGGCGGCGATCTGGGGCAAGAACGACTACCTGCGCGGGCTCAAGGAGAACGTGATCATGGGTCGGCTGATCCCGGCGGGTACGGGGCTGCCCCAGTACCTGCATACGGGCATCGAGGTGGAGATGCCGGAGGGCTTCGAGATCGCGACCGCCGAGCGCGGGGATGCCACGGTCTCGGATCTCACGGCGCCGCGTGGTCTGATCATGGACGAGCCGGTCGAGCCCGGATCGAGCCTGCCGACGATGTTCGGCGAGGGGGATCTGGCGCCGGAGGGTGGGCCCTTCGACCTCTGAGTCCGGCGGCTCGAAGGACGCAGGGCTCGGGCCTCGAGGTCTGCAGTCCTTCGACCCTCGGATGACTTTCAGATGCGCAAACGCCCGCCCCCATCCGCTTCGGTGGATGGGGGCGGACGCGTTTCGGGGGCCGGCTGCGCGCCTGATCGGGTGCGTCCCGGCAGGGTGGATGGGACCGGACCGACCCCGCGATCCGGGCCGATCGACCGGTGTTTTCGCCCCTTTGATTCGTCCCGATCCGCGGGCACGCGACGGCACGCATCGGGCGTTGACACGACCCCGCAGGAGGCTAAGCTGCCGCCCGCTTCCAGAACCAGGGATTCGTAAGCCCCGCGGTTCGTTTCCGGATTTCGAAGAGAGGGCCTGAGCTTGACTCCGGTCTCTTCGTTCCAGAGAAACGCGACTCCGGGGTAGTGCTGTCTCTGATTTCCGGTTCGTGATCCAGAATTTTCGTCAGTCGTCGTCGCGGTGCCCCCGGCCGGGCGACGTTCCGCGATCGCCCGGGCGATCGTCGGCAGCAACCGAAAGCAGCAGGAGTCTCGTCCCACCTCATGCCGACAATCCAACAGCTCGTCCGAAAGGGGCGCAAGCCGAAGGCCACGCGCTCGAAGTCCCCCGACTTGACGGCCTGCCCCCAGCGGCGCGGTGTTTGTCTGCGCGTGTTCACGGCGACGCCGAAGAAGCCGAACTCGGCCCTTCGCAAGGTCGCCCGTGTGCGCCTCACGAACGGCAACGAAGTCAACGCCTACATCGGCGGCGAAGGCCATACGCTTCAGGAACATTCGGTGGTCCTGGTGCGTGGCGGCCGCGTCAAGGATCTCCCCGGTGTGCGTTACCACATCGTGCGCGGCTCCCTCGACTCGACCGGCGTCGACGGACGGAACCAGAGCCGCTCCAAGTACGGCACGAAGCGGAAGAAATAGGGAGAGGCGTAGATGCCCCGAAGACGCGAAGTACAGAAGCGCCAGACGGCGCCGGATTCCAAGCACGGCGACGTGATGCTCGGTCGCTTCATCAACGTCGTGATGCGCGACGGCAAGAAGAACACGGCCGAACGGATCGTCTACGGCGCGTTCGGCGAGATCGAGAGCAAGATGCGCAGCGATCCGATGGCGATGTTCCGACGCGCGCTGGAGAACATCCGCCCGCGGCTCGAGGTGAAGAGCCGCCGTGTCGGTGGCGCCACCTACCAGGTTCCGGTGGAGATCTCGCCGCAGCGGGCGACCTCGCTGGCGATGCGCTGGCTGGTGCAGTACTCGCAGTCGCGCCCGGGCAAGAGCATGCGCGAGAAGCTGGCGAACGAGATCATCGACGCGGCGAACGACCGCGGAGAGAGCGTGAAGAAGCGCGAAGACACGCATCGGATGGCCGAGGCGAACAAGGCCTTCGCGCATTATCGGTGGTAGTCGCGGTCGCGGCGGGCGCCCGGTGGTCGTGATCGCGGCCGCGGGAGCCAGGTGAAGCCGGATGGCCGGATGGCCGGATTGGCGGAAAGCCGGATAGCCGGATGAAGGAGCAGCGGGTGCTCCTTCGGGCCGCTGGCGGTGCTCGGGAAACGTCATGCCGAGAACGTCACAACTCGCGGAGACCCGGAACATCGGCATCATGGCCCACATCGATGCCGGCAAGACGACGACGACCGAGCGGATTCTCTTCTACACGGGCGTCAACTACAAGATTGGAGAAGTTCACGACGGCGCGGCCACGATGGACTGGATGCAGCAGGAGCAGGAGCGCGGAATCACGATCACGTCGGCCGCGACGACCTGTTTCTGGAAGGGGCATCGGATCAACGTCATCGATACACCCGGGCACGTCGACTTCACGATCGAAGTCGAACGATCGCTGCGGGTGCTGGACGGAGCGATCGCGGTGTTCTGTGGTGTCGGTGGAGTGGAGCCGCAATCGGAGACCGTCTGGCGTCAGGCGGACAAATACCGGGTGCCGCGCGTGGCCTTCGTGAACAAGATGGATCGTATGGGTGCCAACTTCGACAACGTGATCTCGATGATCGAGAGCCGACTGGGCGCTCGGCCGCTGCCCCTGCAGCTGCCGATCGGCGCCGCGGACACGTTTTCGGGCATCGTCGATCTGGTGGAGCGCAAGGCGCTCTACTGGGACGACGAGAACCAGGGCAGCGTGATCCGCGAAGAGGCGGTGCCGCAGGCCCTGGCGGACGACGTCGAGCTCGCGCGCGATCAGCTCCTCGAGCGCCTCGCCGACGTCGACGACGCCATCATGGCCAAGTACCTCGATGGCCAGGAGGTCGCGGTCTCCGAGCTGCGCGCCGCGATCCGCCGCTGCACCCTCGACCTCTCGATCATTCCGGTGCTGTGTGGCAGCGCCTTCAAGAACAAGGGCGTGCAGCCGCTGCTCGACGCCGTGGTCGCCTATCTCCCGTCGCCCGCCGACGTGCCGCCCGTCGAGGGCATCCGCGCGAACGACGCCGAGAAGGTGCTCGTGCGCAAGGCGAGCGACGACGAGCCCTTCGCTGCGCTGGTCTTCAAGATCCAATCCGATCGCCACGCCGGCAGCCTCGCCTACCTGCGCGTCTACTCGGGCAGCGCGAAGGCCGGCGAGAGCCTGCTCGATGCGTCGACCGGCAAGAAGGAGCGGGTCGGCCGCTTCCTCCAGATGCACGCGAACAAGCGCCAGGAGATCGACCAGGTCTACGCCGGCGACATCGTCGCGGCGGTCGGGCTCAAGCAGGTCGTCACGGGCCATACGCTCTGCGCCGTGAACGCACCGATCGTCCTCGAATCCCTCGACTTCCCGGAGCCCGTCATCGCGATCGCGATCGAGCCCAAGACGACGGCGGACATGGACAAGCTGGTCCAGTCGCTCGACCGCCTCGCGATCGAGGATCCCTCCTTCAAGGTCTCGACCGACACCGAGACCGGCCAGCTGCTCATCTCCGGCATGGGTGAGCTCCATCTCGAGATCATCGTCGACCGCCTGATGCGCGAGTTCGGCGTCGACGCGAACGTCGGTCGGCCCCAGGTCGCCTACAAGGAGACGATCTCGGCGTCGGCCGCGGGCGTCTGCGAGTACGTCAAGCAGACGGGCAACGTCAGCGAGTTCGCGGTCGTGAAGCTCGAGGTCGAGCCCGGCGAGACCGGCTCGGGCTTCGTCTTCCAGAACCTGGCGCGGCCGGACGCGATCCCCGCGGCATTCGTCCGCTCGATCGAGCAGGGATGCCGCGAATCCGTCCAGAGCGGTCATCTCGGCGGCTACCCGGTGGTCGACGTCAAGATCCGGCTCGTGGACGGCGCCGCACATGAGACCGACTCCTCCGAGCGCGCGTTCCTGATCGCCGGCTCGATGGCGGCGAACGACGCCCTGGCCCAGGCGAAGCCGGTCCTGCTCGAGCCGATGATGAGCGTCGAGGTCGTCACGCCCGAGGAGTTCCGCGGCGCGGTCCAGGGCGACCTGAACGGACGCCGAGGGCAGATCAAGGGCATCGAGATGCGGGGCATGCTCCAGGTCGTGCAGGCCGAGGTGCCGCTCTCGTCGATGTTCGGTTACGTCTCGAGCGTGCGGTCGATGACCCAGGGCCGCGCGAGCTACACGATGCAGTTCTCCCATTATGCGAGGGTGCCCGACGCGATCACGCGCGGGATCGTCGCGGCCGACTGAAGAGCCGGCTGAACATTCGTCATCATTTCAGCAACGAGAGGAAGATCAACCGATGGCCAAGGCAAAGTTCGAGCGGACGAAACCCCACGTGAACGTGGGCACCATCGGTCACGTGGACCACGGCAAGACGACGCTGACGGCTGCGATCACGTCGCGCCAGGCGCACAAGGGTCTCGCGCAGAAGATGGCGTTCGACCAGATCGACAAGGCCCCGGAAGAGCGTGAGCGGGGCATCACGATCGCGACGGCTCACGTGGAGTACGAGAGCAAGGAGCGCCACTACGCCCACGTCGACTGCCCCGGACACGCGGACTACGTGAAGAACATGATCACGGGCGCAGCGCAGATGGACGGCGCGATCCTGGTGGTGTCCGCGGCGGACGGTCCGATGCCGCAGACGCGCGAGCACGTGCTGCTGGCGCGGCAGGTGAACGTTCCGCACATCGTGGTGTTCCTGAACAAGGTCGACCAGGTGGACGATCCGGAGCTGCTCGAGCTGGTGGAGATGGAGATTCGCGAGCTGCTGAGCGGCTACGAGTTTCCCGGGGACACGATCCCGATCATCCAGGGCTCGGCGCTGAAGGCGGGCGAGGATTCCTCGAACGACGAGAACAACGCCTGCATCGACGCCCTGATGGACGCGCTGGACGCGACGATTCCGCAGCCGGAGCGCGCGCTGGACAAGCCGTTCCTGATGCCGATCGAGGACGTCTTCTCGATCACGGGCCGCGGGACGGTGGTGACGGGCCGCATCGAGCAGGGGACGATCCATCCGGCGGACGAGGTCGAGATCGTGGGCGTGAAGCCGACGACGAAGACGACGGTGACGGGCGTGGAGATGTTCCGGAAGCTGCTGGACGAAGGCCGGGCAGGGGACAACGTGGGCTGCCTTCTGCGCGGCACGGGCAAGGACGACGTGGAGCGGGGTCAGGTGCTGGCGAAGCCGGGCTCGATCACGCCGCACACGAAGTTCCGTGCGCAGGCGTACATCCTGACGAAGGAAGAGGGTGGGCGGCACACGCCGTTCTTCAACGGCTACCGGCCGCAGTTCTACTTCCGGACGACGGACGTGACGGGGATCGCGAACCTGCCGGAAGGCACGGAGATGGTGATGCCCGGGGACAACGTGGAGATGGTGGTCTCGCTGATCACGCCGATCGCGATGGACAAGGAGCTTCGCTTCGCGATCCGCGAGGGCGGGCGAACGGTGGGCTCCGGCGTCGTGGCGGAAGTGATCGAGTAGTTCTTCGTATCATCGTGTCCCCCGGCTTTCCTCCGTCGGAATCGGAGAGGGCGAGGGCACGGGTCGGATTGGAGTGAGATTTCATGGCGGACTCCGCTACGCAGAAGATTCGGATTCGGATGAAGGCCTACGACTACAAGCTGCTCGACCAGAGCGCGGGTGAGATCGTGGACACGGCGCAGCGTACGGGTGCGCGCGTGGCGGGCCCGATTCCGCTGCCGACGAACAAGAACAAGTGGACCGTGCTGCGCGGCCCGCACATCGACAAGAAGTCGCGCGAGCAGTTCGAGCTGCGGACGCACAAGCGCCTGATCG
The DNA here is from genome assembly GCA_041389425.1 of Myxococcota bacterium. GTDB lineage: Bacteria > Myxococcota_A > UBA9160 > UBA9160 > UBA4427 > UBA4427. Next base: position 178,771 of record JAWKRX010000001.1, on the reverse strand, counting down.
ACATCCTGGATCCGACGCCCCAGACCGTCGACGCGCTGATGAAGCTCGAGCTCGCCGCCGGCGTCGACGTGGAGATCAAACTCTAATCATGGCCACGCTCGACGTCGTCGATATCCAGAACAAGAAGGCGGGGTCCGTCGACCTTTCGCCCACCGTCTTCGAGACGGCCATCCGGCCGCATCTCTACCACGCCGAAGTGCGTCGCCAGCTCGCGGATCGCCGTGCCGGAACGCACAGCACGAAGAATCGAGCGGGCGTCTCGGGTGGCGGCATCAAGCCCTACAAGCAGAAGGGCACCGGCCGCGCCCGTCAGGGCACGATCCGTGCGCCGCAGTACGCGGGAGGCGGCGTCGTGTTCGGCCCCGTGCCGCGGGGCTACTCGCACAAGCTGCCGAAGAAGGTGCGCCGCGCGGCCCTCGCATCGGCGCTCACCCAGCGCGTGCAGGAGTCGGCGATGACCGTCGTCGATGCCCTCGTGGTCGATGGCTACAGCACGAAGCGGATGCGAGAGATCCTGAAGTCGCTCGGGCTCGAAGATCGCTCGACCCTGATCGTGATCGACGAGCCGAATCCGACCGTCGAGGCCTCGGCGCGGAACCTGCCCCGGGTCAGCGTGATCCGGAGCGAGGGCCTCAACGTGTACGACCTGCTTCGGCACCAGAACGTGCTGATCACCCGTGCGGCGCTCGCGGCCCTCGAGAGTCGGCTGGCCGGCAGTGCGCGGAATGCGGACTCGACCGGGGAAGGGAAGTGACGAGATGAACCTCCACGACGTCATCGAACGCCCGATCGTCACCGAGAAGAGCGCGATCGCCCGCGAGGCGGGGAACATCGCGACCTTCCGCGTCGATCCGAAGGCCACGAAGCACGACATCCGGCGGGCGGTCGAGCAGCTCTTCTCCGTCAAGGTGCAGAGCGTTCGGACCATGCAGCAGCAGGGCAAGAAGAAGCGGGTCGGGAAGTTCATCGGCCGCAAGCCGACGTGGAAGAAGGCGATCGTCGAGCTGGCTCCCGGCCAGACGATCGAGTTCTTCGAAGGAGTTTGATTCATGCCGGTCCGGAAGTACAGACCGACCTCGCCTGGTCGCCGCAACATGAGCGTCTCCGATTTCGGTGAGCTCACGCGGGGCCATTCCGAGCGCACCCTGACGAAGGGGCTCGTCGCCAAGTCGGGCGGCCGCAACGTCAATGGGCGCATCACGACCTACCACCGCGGCGGTGGCCACAAGCGGCTGTTCCGAAAGATCGACTTCCGCCGCAACAAGATCGACGTGCCCGCGCGCGTCGCGGCGATCGACTACGACCCGAACCGGTCGGCGAACATCGCTCTGCTCCACTACGTCGACGGCGAGAAGCGCTACATCCTCGCGCCGAACGGGCTCAAGGTCGGCGACCAGGTCATGTCCTCGGTCAACGCCGAGATCCAGCCGGGCAACGCGCTGCCGCTCTCGAAGATCCCGCTGGGTACCCAGGTGCACGCGATCGAGCTGAAGCCGGGCAAGGGTGCGCAGATGGTTCGGTCGGCGGGAACCAGCGCACAGCTGATGGCTCGCGAGGGGCATCTGGCGACGCTTCGCCTGCCCTCGGGCGAGATGCGCATGGTGCATGTCGACTGTCTCGCGACGGTCGGCGAGGTCGGCAACGCCGAGCACGAGAATCGCCGCATCGGCAAGGCCGGGCGAACGCGCTGGCTGGGCTTCCGCTCGGTCGTCCGCGGCGTCGCGATGAACCCGGTCGACCATCCCATGGGTGGTGGTGAGGGCCGGTCGTCGGGCGGTCGGCATCCCTGCACGCCGTGGGGCAAGGTGACCAAGGGCCCCAAGACCCGGAACAACAAGCGAACCGATCAGTTCATCGTCAAGCGACGCGGCAAGAAGTAAGGAAGAGCCATGGCACGTTCCCTGAAGAAGGGTCCCTTCGTGGATCCGAGCCTGCAGAAGAAGGTCGACAAGATCAGCGCCGGTGGTCCGAAGGCGGTGATCAAGACCTGGTCGCGGCGATCGATGATCACGCCCGATTTCGTCGGCGTCACGTTCCATGTCCACAACGGCAAGCTGTTCATGCCGGTGTTCGTGACGGAGAACATGGTCGGGCATCGGCTCGGCGAGTTCGCGCCGACGCGCAAGTTCACCGGACATGCCGGGGACAAGAGGATGAAGAAGTGATGGAAGTCAAGGCAGCGCTCAAGGGCTACCGGATCAGTCCGCGCAAGGCGCGGCTCGTCGTGGACCAGATCCGCGGCAAGGGCGTCGAGGACGCGCTGAACCTCCTCGACCTCTCGCCCAAGCGGGTCGGCGTTCCGATCGCCCAGCTGCTCCGTTCGGCCGTGGCCAACGCCGAGCAGAAGAACGAGAAGCAGCGCGCGGGCATCGAGCTCGACAACCTGGTCGTCTCGCAGATCTACGTCGACGAAGGCCCGAGCATGTGGCGCATCCGCCCGCGTGCCCAGGGTCGCGCCTCCTGGATCCAGAAGCGAAGCAGCAACATCAACGTGGTTCTCTCGGAACGATAAGGACGAATTCATGGGTCAGAAGGTTCATCCCTACGGCTTCCGAGTCGGCACGCTCTTCGGCTGGCAGTCCAACTGGTTTGCCGGCAAGCAGTACGCCGCGCAGCTTCACGAAGACGTGAAGATCCGCGCGTTCATCAAGAAGAAGCTCTATCACGCCGGCATCTCGAAGGTCGTGATCGAGCGGACGGGCGACAAGGTCGTCATCAACATCCACACCGCGCGCCCCGGCATCCTGATCGGCAAGCGCGGCGCGGAGGTCGACGTCCTCCGCAAGGAGCTCAAGGCCTACACCTCGAAGGAGGTCTTCATCAACGTCAAGGAGATCCGCAAGGCGGAGCTCGACGCACAGCTCGTCGCGGAGAACATCGCGACGCAGCTCGAGCGCCGGGTGGCGTTCCGACGCGCGATGAAGAAGGCGATGATCTCGACGATGAAGTTCGGCGCCGTGGGCTTCCTCATCCAGTGCTCGGGCCGCCTCGGCGGCGCCGAGATGGGGCGCCGGGAGTGGTACCGCGACGGGCGGGTGCCGCTGCACACGCTCCGCGCAGAGATCGAATACGGCTTCGCCGAGGCACACACGACCTACGGTGTGATCGGCGTGAAGTGCTGGATCTTCAAGGGTGAGGTCGGCGATCGCGTGTTGAAGCGCGGCACGCTCTCCCCGGATCACCGGTCGGAGATTCCGAGGTAGGAAATGCTGCAACCCAAGAGAGTCAAGCATCGCAAGATGTTCAAGGGTCGAATGCGTGGCGCCGCGATGCGCGGGAACACCCTCGCGTTCGGCACGTTCGGCCTGCAGGCGCTTTCGAGCGGCTACGTCTCGGCGCGCCAGATCGAAGCGGCCCGCGTCGCGATGACCCGGCACGTCAAGCGCGGTGGCAAGGTCTGGATCCGCATCTTCCCGGACAAGCCGATCACGAAGAAGCCCGCCGAAACCCGCATGGGCAAGGGCAAGGGCAATCCGGAGGGGTGGGTCGCGCCGATCAAGCGCGGCCGCGTCCTCTACGAGATGGAAGGCGTGGACATCACCACCGCCAAGGAAGCGCTCCGGCTCGCGGCCCACAAGCTGCCGATCCAGACGCGCTTCGTCCAGCGGGAGGACTAGCCATGAAGGCTTTGAAGACGTCCGAACTCCAGTCCCTTTCGATCAGCGAGCTCGAGCGCAAGAGCGCCGAGCTCCGCGACGAGCTCTTCGCGGCACGCATCCGGCGCGCGACGGAGCAGCTCGAGGACACGGCGTCGCTCGGGCAGATGCGCAAGAACGTCGCCCGGGTGGAAACTGTTTTGACCCAGAAGCGCGAGGCGGGCAAGTGAGCGAACGCGGCAATCGACGAACCCTGGTAGGGACCGTGGTCAGCAACAAGATGGACAAGACCGTCGTCGTCAGCGTCGAACGGCTCGTCCAGGACCAGCGGTACAAGAAGTACGTGCGGCACTACTCGCGCTTCATGGCGCACGACGAAGCGAATTCGTGCGCGGAAGGCGACCAGGTCCGGATCATCGAGCATCGCCCCCTCTCCAAGCGCAAGCGGTGGAAGGTGGAAGAGACGCTCGTGAAGGCGACGATCGCTTGAACAGAGCGGCACAGGGCCTTCCTCGGATGAAGAGAGCCCGGAGAATGAAGAGATGATTCAAGCAGAATCGACGTTGCAGGTGGCGGACAATTCGGGTGCGCGCAAGGTGAAGTGCATCCGCGTGCTCGGTGGATCGCGGAGGCGTTTCGCGACCGTGGGCGACGTGATCATCGTCGCGGTCAAGGAGGCGATCCCGAACGCGCGTGTCAAGAAGGGCGAGGTCCGGCGGGCGGTGATCGTGCGGACGAAGAAGGCGATCTCGCGATCCGACGGGTCGCACATCGCCTTCGACGAGAACGCGGCGGTGCTGATCGCGAAGGACAACGAAATCGTGGGTACGCGCATCTTCGGGCCGGTGGCTCGCGAGCTGCGCGGCGCTGGCTTCATGCGGGTGATCTCGCTGGCCCCGGAGGTTCTCTGATCATGGCGGCTGCTAAAGCGAGCGGTGGGGCGACCGGAGAGGCCGGCGAGCAGGCGGGCGATCAGCCGCGGCTGCGCAAGCGCTACGACGAGGTCATCGTGCCCAAGCTCAAGTCGGAGTTCGGTTACAAGAACGTCCATCAGATCCCGAAGATGGAAAAGGTCGTGATCAACATCGGTCTCGGCGAGGCGACGACGAATCCCAAGCTCGTCGAGCGGGCCGTCGACGAGCTCTCGCGGATCAGCGGTCAGAAGCCCGTGATCCGGAAGTCGAAGAAGAGCATCGCGAACTTCAAGCTGCGCGAGGACCAGGCGATCGGCGTGAGCGTCACGCTCCGCGGCGACCGGCAGTGGGAGTTCCTCGACCGGCTGCTGAACGTCGCGCTGCCGCGCGTGCGGGATTTCTCGGGCGTCTCGCCGAAGGCATTCGACGGCCGCGGGAACTACACGCTCGGTGTTCGCGAGCAGACCATCTTCCAGGAAGTCGACTACGACGCCGTCGAGAAGGTCAAGGGCATGAACATCACGATGGTGACGACGGCGAAGACCGACGCGGAAGCGAAGGCGTTGCTGACCCATCTCGGCGTGCCGTTCCGGGAGTAGGCGAGAAAGATTCGGGCGACCCTCGCGAGAGTGGCCGCCCCGACCATCCAGCACGGGCTTTGGAGTAGAGACCATGATGACCGACCCTTTGGGTGACATGTTGGCGAGGATCCGGAACGCGGGCGGCGCGCGACACGCGCAGATGAAGTGCCCGGCGTCGAAGCTGAAGATCGCGGTGGCGCGGGTCCTCTCGGCAGAGGGCTTCGTCGGCGAGGTGCGTACGGAAGGCGACGCGAAGCGGCCGACGCTCGCGGTCGAGCTGCGGTACCAGGACGACGGGAGCCTGATGATCGAGGGGATGAGGCGGGTCTCGAAGCCCGGGCGCCGCATCTACAAGGCGGCGGACGAATTGAAGCGAGTGCGTGCCGGTCTCGGCATGTCGATCCTGTCGACTTCGAAGGGCGTGATGTGCGATCGGGATGCACGCGCCGCGAACGTCGGCGGAGAAGTGATCTGCGAGGTCTGGTAGGCGATGAGTCGAATCGGTAATCGAGCGATCGTGATCCCCTCCGGCGTGACCGTCGAAGTCGCGAACGGGGAGATCCAGGTGAAGGGTCCGAAGGCGACGCTGAAGAGCGCCGTGCCGGAGGGCATCCAGGCTTCGGTCGAGAACGGGACGATCCGTTTCGTTCGCGGCGCGGATACCAAGGATGCCCGCGCCAAGCACGGGCTCGCGCGCGCCCTCACGAACAACATGGTGATCGGTGCGTCGACGGGCTTCACCCGGCGCCTCGAGATCGAAGGTGTCGGCTACAGGGCCGACGTGCGCGGCAAGGAGCTCCATCTCCTGCTGGGCTATTCGCATCCGATCGTCCTCCCGATCCCGGAGGGCCTGACGGTCGCGGTCGAGGCGAACACGAAGGTCTCGATCACCGGCTCGGAGAAGGAAGTCATCGGCCAGTTCGCTGCCGACGTCCGCTCGCTGCGGCCGCCCGAGCCCTACAAGGGCAAGGGCGTCAAGTACGCCGAGGAGAAGATCCGCCGGAAGGTCGGCAAGGCCGGGTCCTGATCCCGGCGGCATGACCCCCGAGCGCCCCCGGCCAGCCGATGGGCGCGCGCGGTGCGAGACGAGCGAGAACGGGCGAGAACGAGAGAGAGCACGAGGCAGAGATGAAGAAGAAGATTCCGAATACGAAGCACCGCATGTGGCTCGCGCGCAAGGCGCGGACGCGGACGGCGCTGGAGCGCAGCGAGCGGGTCCTGCTCACGGTCTTCCGGAGCGGCAAGCACACCTACGCGCAGCTCGTCGATCGCGTCTCGGGCAATACGCTCGCGACGGCGTCGACGCTCGACTCCGCGATCGCGGGCGAGGGAGCGACGGGCAACGTCGCCGCAGCGACACGGGTCGGCGAGGCGATCGCGCGCATCGCTCGGGAAAAGCAGATCGAAGAAGTGGTCTTCAATCGAAACGGGTTCCTCTACCACGGCCGGGTGAAGGCCGTGGCGGACGGGGCGCGCGCGGCGGGGCTTCAGTTCTGATATGGCAAACGTGATTCAATCTTCGAGCCTGAACCCGAACGACTACGAGCTGAACGACCGGGTGATCCACATCAACCGCGTCTCGAAGGTCGTGAAGGGCGGTCGGCGCTTCAACTTCTCCGCGCTGGTCGTCGTCGGGGACGGGCAGGGCGTCGTCGGCGTCGGGCTCGGCAAGGCCGGCGAGGTGCCCGAGGCGATCCGCAAGGGTGTCGAGAAGGCGCGCAAATCCCTCATCCGGATCCCGCTGCTCGAGGGGCGCACGCTGCCCCACGACGTGATGGGCGAGGCCGGTGCGGGGCGGGTGCTGATGCAGCCGGCCTCGGCGGGTACGGGCGTGATCGCGGGCGGGCCGGTGCGCGCCGTCGTGGAGTCGGCGGGGATCAGCGACGTGCTGACCAAGACGCTCGGAACGCGCACGCCCCGCAACGTGGTCAACGCCGTGATGGCGGGCCTCAAGATGCTGCGCGATCCGGAAGAGCGGCTCGCACAGCTCGGTCGGAGTCGCTGATGGCGGGCAAGAAGACGATCAAGGTGCAGCAGGTGCGGAGTGTGATCGGTTACGACCGGAAGCAGCGGGCGACCGTGCGCGGCCTCGGTCTGCGCCGGATCCGCCACGTAGTCGAGGTCGAGGACACGCCGGCGGTTCGCGGCATGATCTTCCGAGTACGCCACATCGTCGTGGTATTGGAGAACGAGTGAGATGTTGAATCAACTCTCGCCGCGCCCGGGCGCGCGCCATCGCCGCAAGCGGGTCGGCCGCGGGCCCGGTTCGGGCAAGGGCAAGACGAGTGGAACCGGCGTCAAGGGCCAGGGCACGCGCTCCGGCCAGAAGATCAAGCCGTGGTTCGAGGGCGGCCAGATGCCGCTCTTCCAGCGCATCCCGAAGAAGGGGTTCCAGAACCGCTTCCGCACGGAGAACGAGATCGTGAACCTCGGCGACCTCGCGGTGTTCGGCGAGAACGCCCACGTCGACGCGGCAGCGCTCGTCGCGCGCGGGCTGATCCGTGGCTCGGGCAAGGCCGTGAAGGTGCTCGGCGACGGTGAGGCGCCGAAGGGCCTCAAGCTCGCGGTGCACAAGGTCAGCAGCGCCGCTCGCGCCAAGATCGAGGCGAACGGCGGCAGCGTGGAGATCGCCTCTTGATCACCGCGCTCCAGAACGTCTTCCGGATCGAAGAGCTCCGCAGACGGATCATCTTCACGGCAGCGCTGCTCGCGGTCTACCGCGTGGGCTGCATCGTCGTGACGCCGGGCATCAACGGCGACGTGATCCGTCAGTTCTTCGAGTCGATGTCCGGAACGATGTTCGGGTTGCTCAACGTCTTCTCGGGGGGCGCGATGGAATCGCTCTCCATCTTCGCGCTGGGCATCATGCCCTACATCAGCGCGTCGATCATCTTCCAGCTGCTCACGATCGTGATCCCCGCGCTCGAGAAGCTGAAGAAGGAGGGGAGCGAGGGGCAGAAGCGCATCACGCAATGGACGCGCTACGCGACGATCGGGCTCGCACTCTTCCAGAGCTTCCTGATGGCGATGGCGCTCGAGAACGGGCAGTTCGGCCAGGGCGCGGTGCTCGAGCCGGGCTGGGGATTCCGGCTCACGACGATGATCACGCTGACCTCCGGAACCGCGTTCATCATGTGGCTCGGCGAGCAGGTGACCGAGCGCGGGATCGGCAACGGCATCTCGCTGATCATCTTCTCGGGCATCGTCGTCGGCCTTCCCGCCGGCATCTCGAACGTCCTCGATCTCGTCCGCACGGATCAGTTCAGCATCCTGCAGGTCATCTTCCTGGGCCTGATCGTGATCGGCGCGATCGCCTTCGTCGTGTACGTCGAGCGCAGCCAGCGCCGGATTCCGATCCAGCACGCGCGGCGCGGGGGCGGTACCGCCTCGTCGGCGGCGATGAGCTACTTCCCGCTGCGGGTGAACAGCGCGGGCGTGATCCCGCCGATCTTCGCCTCGTCGCTCCTGATGTTCCCCCTCACGATCCGGCAGTACACCGAGAACGAGACCGTCCAGCGATTCATCGACGACTGGATGAACCCGGGCGACATCGCGTACAACGTGGTCTACGTCGCGCTCATCGTGTTCTTCTGCTTCTTCTACACGGCGATCGTGATCAATCCCGACGACGTGTCCGAGAACATCAAGCGATCCGGTGGCTACATCCCCGGCATCCGCCCGGGCAAGAAGACGGCGGAGTACATCGACGGCGTGCTCTCGCGCCTCACCGTGGTGGGCGCCATCTACATCGCGGGCATCTGCGTGCTGCCGGTGATCCTGTCCCAGCAGATGGGCGTGCCGTTCTACTTCGGCGGGACGGCGCTCCTGATCGTCGTCTCGGTCGCCCTGGATACGATGGGCCAGATCGAGGCGCACCTGGTCTCGCGGCGCTACGAGGGCTTCGGCATGAGCGGTGGTCGGGTGCGCGGGAGGCTCGGTCGATGAGCGCGGCGGGCGGCAAGACGCGAATCGTATTGCTCGGGCCTCCGGGGGCCGGGAAGGGAACCCAGGCGACGGCCATCGTCGAGGCCAAGGGTGTGCCGCACATCTCGACGGGCGACATGCTGCGCGCCGCGGTGAAGGCCGGAACGCCGATCGGCAAGAAGGCGAAGGCCGTGATGGATGCGGGAGAGCTCGTCTCGGACGAGATCGTGATCGGGATCGCCGAGGAGCGGCTCGGCCAGGCGGACGCGAAGAACGGCTTCCTGCTCGACGGATTTCCTCGCACACTGGCCCAGGCCGAGGCGCTCGAGCGGCTGCTCGAGAAGCTCGGGACGCCCCTCGATTGCTGTCTCGCCTTGACGGTGGACAACGAGGCGGTCGTGCAGCGGCTGCTGAAGCGGGCCCAGATCGAGGGCCGCGCCGACGACAACGAGGCGACGATCCGCGAGCGGATGCGCGTCTACGACAGCCAGACGGCGCCGCTGCTGGGCTTCTATCGCGAGCGGCGGAAGCTCGTCGAGGTTTCGGGCATGGGCACGATCGAGTCGGTCGGGCAGAGGATTCGGGAGGCGTTGGAATAGCCGAGCAGGCGATGCGGATACGAGGGTTTTGACGTGGGCTTCGGCGAGCGGATCGCGATCAAGAGCCGTCGGGAGATCGAACGGATGCGGGCCGTCGGCCAGTTCACGGCCGAGATCCTGCTCGAGCTCCGGGAACGGGCCCGGGCAGGCGTGACGACCGGGCAGCTCGACGAGTTCGCGAGGAAGGCGCTGGAAAAAAGGGGGTTGAATTCTCCATTCCTGGGCTATGGTCCCGGGGGGGTAAGGCCCTATCCAGGTGTGTTGTGCGCCTCGATCAACGAAGTGATCGTGCACGGCATCCCGGGTCCACGCGAGCTTCGCGAAGGCGACATCATCAGTCTCGACTTCGGCGTCGAGTCCGGGGGTTGGCATGGCGACAGCGCCGTGACGATCGCCGTGGGCGAGATCGATTCCGAGGCGACGCGACTGATCGAAACGACTCGGTCCGCACTCGAGCTCGGCATCGCGCAGATGGTCCCCGGCAACCGGCTGTCGGACATCGGTCACGCGGTGCAGGTTCGCGCCGAGACGGAAGGATACGGAGTCGTTCGGCAGTTCGTGGGACACGGCATCGGACGCGCGATGCACGAGGCGCCGCAGGTGCCGAACTACGGGCAGCCCGGACGGGGGCCGCGTTTGAAGGCAGGCATGGTATTCGCCATCGAACCGATGGTGAACCAGGGAAGTGAGAAGGTCCGGGTTCTCGACGACGAGTGGACGGCGGTGACGGTGGACGGATCGCGTTCGGCCCACTTCGAGCACACGGTCCTGATCACGGACGACGGCCCCGAGATCCTGACGAGGATCGCGGGTCGGGACGCGGGATGAGAAGCGGGATGAGAGTGGTTCCGGAGAGCGGCCCGTGCCGACTTCCGGGGTGAGTGAATCGGAAAGCGGCTCGCGCCGGTTTCCCGAGCAGGATGGAAACAGAGATGAAGGTTCGGGCCTCGGTGCGGAAGATGTGTGAGAAGTGCCGGATCATCCGCCGCAAGCGGGTCGTGCGGATCATCTGCGAGAACCCCAAGCACAAGCAGCGGCAGGGTTAGTCGGGCAATCATTCGAACGGATGCGTGGCATCCGGAGGGGCGGCCCCCGGGCCCGCCCCGACTCGGAATCGAGAAGAGACGGAGGAAAGATCATGGCTCGTATCGCCGGCGTGGATCTCCCGCGCAACAAGCGGATCGAGATCTCGCTGACCTACATCTTCGGCATCGGTCGCATGCGCGCGCAGGAGATCTGCTCGAAGGCGAGCCTCGATCCCGGATCGCGGACGGAGCACCTGTCCGAGGCCGAGCTGATCAAGCTGCGCGAGATCATCGAGCGCGACTACAAGGTCGAGGGCGATCTGCGTCGCGAAGTGAACCAGAACATCAAGATGTTGATGGACATCGGCTGCTACCGCGGGCTTCGCCACCGCCGTGGCCTGCCGGTGCGCGGCCAGCGGACCCATACCAACGCGCGCACGCGCAAGGGTCCGGCCAAGACGATCGCCGGCAAGAAGCTCGCGACGAAGAAGTAGTCCTCCACGGATTCCCATTCCTCGCGCGCTCGCCGCGCGAGCTGAACGGACGGAAGCATGGTTGCCAAGAAGACGAAGAAGAAGGTCAAGAAGAACATCCAGTCGGGCATCGCCCACATCCAGTCGACCTTCAACAACACGGTCATCACGATCACCGACGTCGGCGGCAACGCCGTCGCCTGGTCGAGCTGCGGTGCCCAGGGTTTCAAGGGCTCGAAGAAGTCGACGCCCTTCGCCGCGCAGGTCGCCGCCGAGGATTGTGCGCGCAAGGCCCAGGAGCACGGCGTCCGCTCGCTGGGCGTCTACGTCAAGGGTCCGGGCGGGGGCCGCGAATCGGCACTCCGCGCGCTGCAGGCCGCGGGCATGAAGATCACGATGATCCGCGACGTCACGCCGATCCCCCACAATGGTTGCCGGCCGCCCAAGCGGCGCCGCGTTTGATTCGAAGAGGCTGAATTTCAATGGCACGATATACCGGTTCCGTCTGTCGCCTCTGCCGCCGCGAGGGCACGAAGCTCTTCCTGAAGGGCGATCGCTGCTTCACCGAGAAGTGCGCCATCGAGCGCCGCGCCTATCCCCCGGGCCAGCACGGCCAGGGCCGCGCCCGCTTCTCGGACTACGGCGTCCAGCTGCGCGAGAAGCAGAAGGTCAAGCGCATGTACGGCCTGCTCGAGAAGCAGCTGCGCAAGACCTTCGCGGCCGCCTCGCGCATGAAGGGCCGCACGGGCGAGAACCTGCTGCTGCTGCTCGAACGGCGGCTCGACAACGTCGTCTATCGCCTCGGCTACTCGACTTCGCGCGCCGAGGCACGCCAGCTCGTGAAGCACGGCCACTTCACCGTCAACGGCAAGAAGGCGCTCACGCCGTCCACGCTCGTCAAGCCCGGCTTCACGATCGAGGTCCGCGATCGCTCGAAGCAGGTGGCTCGCATCAGCGGGGCCCTCGAGACGGCCGAGGGGCGGGCAGTGCCGCAATGGCTCGAGATCGAGAAGGACGCGATGAAGGGCACCGTCAAGGCGTTGCCGCAACGCGAGGACATCACGCTGCCGATCGACGAGCAGCTGATCGTCGAGCTCTACTCGCGCTGATCGTCGGTTGGTTGAGTGCGCCGGCGGATCGATCCGGATTTCGGATGGATCGGGACGTGAGGCGCTTCGAGAGTCTCGTACTGGAATGCGCCGAGGATCTCGGCACGTCAGGGGGTTCCCATGCAGAGTGATGTGATTGCGCGAAACTGGCGAGAGCTGATCCGGCCGCGACGTCTGGAAGTCGAGGCGGATACGCTGACCTCGACCTACGGGCGCTTCTACTGCGAGCCGCTCGAGCGCGGCTTCGGAACGACGCTGGGCAACGCGCTCCGTCGGGTCCTGCTTTCCTCGCTGCAGGGCGCGGCGATCACCAACATCAAGGTGAACGGCGTCCTCCACGAGTTCTCGACGATTCCGGGCGTGATGGAAGACGTGGCGACCATCATCCTGGCGCTCAAGGACGTCCGCGTTCGCATGAACACGGAGGGGCCGAAGACGATCCGGATCCGCAAGTCGGGCGAGGGGATCGTGACCGCCGGCGACTTCCAGTCGAACGACCAGACGGTCGAGATCATGAATCCCGGCCACAAGATCTGCACGCTCGGCCCGGACTCGACCCTCGATCTCGAGGCGACCGTGAACCTCGGCAAGGGCTACGTCCTCGCCGACAAGAACAAGACCGAGGAGATGTCGATCGGGACGATTCCGATCGACTCCGTCTTCTCGCCCCTGCGCCGCGTGAACTACACGGTGACCCCGGCCCGCGTCGGTCGCGAGACGGACTTCGATCGGCTGAACCTCGAGCTCTGGACCGACGGTGCGATCGAGCCGGCGGACGCCGTCGCGTTCGCCGCGAAGATCCTCAAGGAGCAGCTCACGATCTTCATCAACTTCGAAGAGCAGACCGAGACGCACGCGACGCATCTCGACGAGCCCGAGCCGCTCAATGCGAATCTCTTCAAGTCGGTGGACGAGCTCGAGCTGTCGGTCCGCTCGGCGAACTGCCTGCAGAACGCGAACATCCGGTTCATCGGAGAGCTGGTCCAGAAGACCGAAGCCGAGATGCTCAAGACGAAGAACTTCGGTCGCAAGTCGCTGAACGAGATCAAGGAGACGCTCGCGTCCCTCGGTCTGTCCCTCGGCATGACCATCGACAACCTGCCGCCCCGCAAGGATCTCGAGCGGATGCGCGAGCAGCGCGAGGCCTGAGATGAACCACCGTAGAAACCAACGCAAGCTGTCGCGGACGAGCGCCCATCGCAAGGCGCTGCTGCGCAACATGGTGACCTCGCTGCTCGAGCACGAAGCGATCCGCACGACCGACGCGAAGGCGAAGGAGCTGCGCGGCGTCGCCGAGAAGATGATCACGCTCGGCAAGCGCGGCACGCTCCACGCCCGTCGGCAGGCGCTCGCCACGATCCGATCGAAAGAAGTCACGGCGAAGCTGTTCGACGAGCTCGCCGGCCGCTATCGCCAGCGCGAGGGCGGCTACACGCGGATCGTCAAGCTCGGCCGGCGGCCGGGTGACGCGGCGCCGATGGCGATGATCGAGCTCGTCGACCGGACGAACGAGAAGAGCCAGCAGGAGTCCGCCTGATCGGCGATCGGAGAGTGGCATGAGCGAGGCCCCGGCCGAACGGTCCCGCGGCGCGCTCTTCCTGCTGGGCGCGGTCTTCGCAGCGGCCGGTCTCTGGTTCGTCGTCGGCAACGAGGGCGGCAGCGAGCCGGTCGTGCGCGGCGCCCGGGCGCCAGGCTTCTCGCTCCAGCGTCTCGCCGAAGCGTCGCAGGTCGTGGGCGCGGAGGGCGATCGGATCTCCCTCGATTCGCTGGCGGGGCGGGTCGTCCTCGTGAATTTCTGGGCCACGTGGTGCGAGCCCTGCGAGCAGGAGATGCCCGCGATGGAGCGGCTCTACCGCGCGTTGCCGCGCGACCGCTTCGAGCTGTTGGCGGTCTCGATCGACGACGAGCCCGGGAAGGTCGCCGACTTCGCCGCGCGTTATGCGCTGACGTTCCCCGTCCTGCTCGATCCCGGCAAGCAGGTCGCGGAGCGCTACCAGACGATGGGCGTTCCGGAGTCGATCCTGGTCGATCGGAACGGGCGGGTCGTCGAGCGGTACGTCGGTCCGCGGGAATGGGATGCGCCCGAGTACGTCGAGCGGATCGAGGTGCTCTTCGAGAGCGGGCCGGAGGGGAGCGACGTGCCCGCGGCGGGCGCAGCAGCCCCGCCCGGGCCGTCCGTCGAAGCGCCCGCCCGGAAGGCCGGCTGACCGCAGCGAGCAGAAAGTGCCGGCTGCGCGCCCCGCGAGCCGTCCCGACCCCTTCGTCTCCGTGTCGAGGGGAGCCTGCGGCGGGGGATTTCGTTATGCTGCGCGCGGCCATGGTCTGCGCCCCCGGATCTGGCCCATCTCGGTGCATTCGTTCGATCAGCGTCGGATCAGTCGGATCAGTCGGGTCAAGAGGGGGAGGAAGGCCGCGTGAAAGCGCTCTCGCTGGCAACGTTCGTGATCGCGGCCTTCGCCGTCTCCGCGATGCTGGATCGGGAGAGCGGTCTCGAGATCTGGCTCGAGCTTCGGAGCGATCTCGCGGTCTCCGGTGAGCGGGTCGAGCGCCTGGTGCGCGAGAACGACGCCCTTCGCAGCGAGATCGCGACCCTCGAGAGCGAGCCGGACGCCCTCGATCGGGCCATCCGCGAGGAGCTCGATCTGGCCTTGCCCGGTGAGATCGTGGTCCGCTTCGAGCCGACCTCCGCCCGCTCCGCCGTGCAGCCCGCGATCGCAGAGGCGCAGCCGTGAAGGAAGCCCTGCGGACGAAGGTCGAGGAAGCGCTGCGGGCGCTCCTCGCGGCGGCGGGCGACCACGATCCGCTCCCGGATTTCGCGATCGAGGTGCCGCGCCAGAAGGAGCACGGCGACTTCTCGTGCAACGCGGCCATGCTGCTCGCCAAGCGCCTCGGCCGAAAGCCGCGCGAGATCGCCGTCGAGCTCCAATCCCGCCTCGGCGATGCCGGTGGGCTCGTGACCCGGGCGGAGGTCGCGGGGCCGGGCTTCCTGAACGTCGTACTGGCGAGCACCGGTTGGCAGGATCGCATCCACGAGATCCTCGAGGCCGGCCCGCGCTTTGGCTGGACTGAAGGGGGCTGGGCGGAAGGGCCGGCACCGGGCGCGGCGCGTCCACGGGTCCAGGTGGAGTTCGTCTCCGCCAATCCGACGGGGCCGCTCTCGACGGGCCATGGCCGCCAGGCGGTGCTCGGCGACTGCATCGCGAAGCTGCTCGAGGCGAGCGGCTGGGACGTGACGCGCGAATATTATTTCAACGACGGCGGCCGGCAGATGCGCGTGCTCGGGGAGTCGGTGAAGGCGCGCTACCTCGAGCATCTCGGGCGGGCGGCGGCGCCGACCGCCGAGGCGCTCGCGGATCCGGAGAAGGCCTGGCAGGAATCGATCGACGGCTTGCCGGTGGTGTTTCCCAAGGACGGCTACCAGGGCGACTACATCGTCGACATCGCAGTCCGCCTCGCCGAGCAGGAGGGCGCGGCCCTCGTCGACGAGCCGGGTGATGGGCGCTTCCGGGAGGTGGCCCAGGCCGTCATCTTCGAGGACATCGAGGGAACGCTGAGGCGCCTCGGCATCCATTTCGACGTCTACTTCAACGAGCGCAGCCTCTACACCGACGGGAAGCTCGAGGAGGCGCTCGCCGACCTGCGGGCCGCAGGGCTCGTCTACGACGCCGACGGCGCCGTCTGGTTCAAGGCGACCGCCTGCGGGCTCGACCGCGACCGCGTCGTCGTCAAGTCGACCGGCGAGCCGACCTACCTGATGCCCGACATCGCCTATCACCGCGAGAAGTTCCGCCGCGGCTTCGACCGCGTGATCGACATCCAGGGCGCGGACCACATCGAGCAGTTCCCCTTCGTGCGCGAGGCCGCGGCCCGGCTCGGGGCCGATCGCGACCGGATGGAGCTGGTCATGCACCAGTTCGTCACGATCACGAGCGGCGGCGAGAGAGTGAAGCAGTCGACCCGCAAGGCGACCTTCATCACGGTCGACGAGATCGTCGACGAAGTCGGCGCCGACGTCTTCCGCTTCTTCATGATCGAGCGCAAGCGCGACGGCCATCTCGACTTCGATCTCGATCTCGCGAAGGACAAGAACTGGAAGAAGAATCCGGCCTACTACGTCCAGTACGCCCATGCCCGCACCCACGGCATCGAGCGCAAGGCGCTCGAGGCGAAGGTCCCGATGCCGTCGCCGCGCGGCTTCGACGCCACGCGGCTCGTCCTCGAAGAAGAGATCGAGCTGGTGAAGAAGCTCGTGCAGTTTCCGGAGATCGTCGCGCGCGCGGCGGAGAGCCGGGAGCCGCATCACGTCGCCTACTACCTGCGCGAGGTCGCCGGGCTCTGGAATCCCTACCTCCAGGACGGCGATCGCCATCGGGTGCTCTCGGAAGACGCGGCCCTCACGGCGGCCCGGCTCGGCCTCGCGCTCGCCGTCCGCTTCGTGCTCGCGAGCGGTCTCGCGCTGCTCGGTGTCTCCGCTCCGGAGCGGATGTGATGGCCGAGAGCAGGATCCGCAACACGTTCTCCCGCAGCACGATCCTCACGGTCGGTCGGCTGGTGGCCTTCGTCGTCGCGGGATTCGCCGTCGGGCTCGTGATCGGGATCGCGTCGGAGGAGCCGGATCTGCTGGTCGGATACGTGCGGGGCGATCCCGCGACCGTCGAGCTGGATGCGGCGCTCGCGGCGCGCCCGGATCAGGACGAGGAGGCCGCAGCCCTCGCGGCGGCCGCCGAGGCCGCAGCGGCATCCGAAGGTGCCGAGGCCGAGCTGCTCGCGTTCGCCCAGGACGACGGGGCGGCGATGGTCCTGCCCGACGTCGGGGCCGGTCCGGTGGATTCCGAGCCGGGTTGGCGATCCGGCGGTGATCCGGCGGGCGGAGCCGGCATGCCGGTGGACGACCGCTGGGCGATCCAGGTCGGCGCCTTCGCCGACCAGCCCTCGGCGGAGCAGCTCGCGAGTCGACTCGAGGGCAAGGGCTATCCGATCGAGGTCCTGCCGGCGGGGGCTGCGTCGAGCCGCTGGCGCGTGCGGGTCCAGCCGATCGAGGGTGAGGCCGAGGCGCGGTCGATGGCGGAGCGCGTCGAACGCGAAGAGCGGCTGCCGATCTGGGTGCTCCGCCTCGAGGGGTCGACGCGGCCATGAGCGGCGCCGGGCCGCACGCCGCGGGCGGGGAGCGTCTGCGGGTCGGCGTGCTGGGCGCGGCGGGCCAGGTCGGCCGTTGCCTGGTGCGCTCGGTCGAGGCTGCACCCGATTGCGAGCTCGCCTTCGCGGCGACCCGGGCCGAGATCGATCTCGCCGATCCCTCGGCGATCGGGCCGTGGCTCGGCCGGTCGACGCCGCCGCCGGACGTCGTGATCAACGCGGCGGGCTTCACCAAGGTCGACGCGTGCGAGAGCCAGGTCGCGCTCGCCCGGCAGATGAATGCCGAGATGCCCGGCGCCTGGGCGCGTGCACTCGCGGCGCGCGGGATCGGCTTCGTTCACCTCTCGACCGACTACGTGTTCCCCGGCGACGGGACGCGCCCCTACCGGGAGGACGATCCGACCGGCCCGCGCTCGGTCTACGGCGAGACCAAGCTCGAGGGCGAAGCGCGGGTTCGGGAGAGCGACCCGGATGCGCTCGTCGTCCGCACGAGCTGGGTCTTCGGGCCCGGACGCAATTTCGTGATCGCGATCCTCGATCAGGCGATGAAGCGGCGCACGGGTGAAGCCGCCGGGCCCTTGCGGGTCGTCGACGATCAGCAGGGCTCTCCGACGGCGGCGGCCGATCTGGCCGACGGCCTGCTCGCGCTCTGCCGGCTGCGGGCCGAAGGGCGCTCGGACGTCCGCGGGCTCCTTCATCTCTGCAATGCGGGCGTGACGACCTGGTTCGGCTTCGCCCGCGCGATCCTCGACCAGACGGGGCATGGCGACATCGAGATCGATCCGATCCCGACCGGCACCTTCGCGACCGCCGCGCAGCGCCCCGCCTACTCGGTGCTCGACTGCGAGCGCGCCCGGAAGCTCGGCGTTTCGCTCCGTCCCTGGACGGAGGCCCTGACGGGCTATCTTGCGGGGCCCGATCGGCCGAGCTCCTTGATCGCCTCCGGCAGCCCCGCCGGCTCTCCATCGGCATCTTCTTCATCCGAACCCGTCCGACGGAAGGTCTCCCAGTGAGCGTCGACCCCGCGCGCCTGCGCAACTTCTGCATCATCGCCCACATCGATCACGGCAAGTCGACGCTCGCCGACCGCCTGCTGGAGGCGACCCACGCGCTCTCCGCCCGCGAGAAGAAGGATCAATTCCTCGACAACATGGATCTCGAGCGCGAGCGCGGCATCACGATCAAGGCCCAGACCGCGCGCATGAACTTCCGCGCCGCCGACGGCAAGGACTACATCCTCAACCTGATCGATACCCCCGGCCACGTCGACTTCTCCTACGAGGTTTCGCGTGCGCTCGCCGCCTGCGAGGGCGCGCTCCTGATCGTCGACGCGGCGCAGGGCATCGAGGCGCAGACCCTGGCCAACGCCTATCTCGCGATCGACGCGAACCTCGAGCTGATCCCGGTCGTGAACAAGATCGATCTGCCCTCGGCCGATCCGGTCCGCGTCGCGCAGGAAATCGAGGACGTCGTCGGGCTCGACGCGGCGGACGTGCTGCCGGTCTCCGCCAAGACGGGGCAGGGCATCGAGGCCGTGCTCCAGGCGATCGTCGATCGGGTGCCGCCGCCGAAGGGCGATGCGAGCAAGCCGACCCAGGCCCTCGTGTTCGACGCCTGGTTCGATCCCTACGTCGGCGCCGTCATGCTGGTGCGCGTCGTCCACGGCGAGCTCCGCAAGCGGGAGCGGATCCGCCTGATGAACACCGGCCACGAGCACGAGGTCACCCGGCTCGACGTGATCGACCCGAAGCCCCGCAGCGTCGACTCGCTCTCGGCGGGCGAGGTCGGTCTCGTCGTCGCGGGGGTGAAGACGCTCTCCGACGTCCAGATCGGCGACACGATCACGACGGCTTCCGGCGGCGCGACCGAGCCCCTCGAGGGCTTCCAGGAAGTGAAGCCGATGGTCTTCTCCGGGCTCTACCCGGTCGACGCCGAGGACTACGAGAACCTGAAGGATGCGCTTTCGAAGCTCGAGCTGAACGACTCTTCGTTCACCTGGGAGCCCGAGACGAGCGCAGCCCTCGGCTTCGGCTTCCGCTGCGGCTTCCTCGGCTTCCTGCACGCCGAGATCGTGCAGGAGCGGCTCGAGCGCGAATACGACCTGAACCTCATCACGACCGCGCCGACCGTGCGCTACCGCGTCGTGCCGTACAGCGGCGACGAGTTCGAGATCGAGAGCCCCGCGGCCCTGCCGGATCCGACCGAGATCAAGGAGGTCCAGGAGCCGGTCGTGATGGCGACCATCCACGTCCCGAGCGAATACCTCGGCGCCGTGCTCGGCCTCTGTCAGGATCGCCGCGGCGTGCAGAAGGACATGGGTGTCCACGGCAAGCGCGTCCAGGTCCGCTACGAGCTGCCGCTCAACGAGATCGTCACCGATTTCCACGACCGCCTGAAGAGCGCGACCCGCGGCTACGGCTCCTTCGACTACGAGCTGGTGGGCTTCAAGGCGGCGGATCTCGTCAAGCTCGACGTCCTCGTCAACGGCGATCCGGTCGACGCGCTCTCGCTGATCGTCCACCGCGACAAGGCCTACAACCGGGGCTCCGAGCTCGCCGAGAAGCTGAAGGAGTTCATCCCGCGCCAGCAGTTCCCGATCGCGATCCAGGCGGCGATCGGCAGCCGGGTGATCGCGCGCACGACGGTGAAGGCCGTCCGCAAGAACGTGCTCGCGAAGTGTTATGGCGGTGACATCACGCGCAAGCGCAAGCTGCTCGAGAAGCAGAAGGCGGGCAAGAAGCGGATGAAGATGGTGGGCTCGGTCGAGATTCCCCAGGAAGCCTTCCTCGCCGCACTGCGATTGGGAGACGATTAGGCGTGGCGAAGCCGGATCCGGAGCGGCGGGAGACGACGGGGCCGGGCGCCGAGGGCGCTTCGCCGGAGGCGACCTCGGTCGCGGGCATCGTGGACCAGGTCGTGACCCTCGTGATCGCCGTCGCGATCGCACTGGCGATCCGGCAATTCGTGGTCGAGCCGTTCCGGATTCCGTCGGGCTCGATGCTCCCGACGCTGCTGATCGGGGACCACCTCTTCGTCAACAAGCTGGCCTACGGCCCCCGCATCCCGTTCACCGACGTGCGGCTGCCGGGCCTGCGGGAGCCCGAGCGCGGCGACGTCGTCGTCTTCGAGGTCGCCCGGCCGAGTGGCGACCGGATCATGCCGGTCGATCTCGCCCCGGCCGGCGCGCCGAGCGAGGCCTTCGTGAAGCGGCTGGTCGGGCTGCCGGGCGACAAGCTCGTCTGGAAGAACGGCGAGCTCTTCGTCAACGGGGAGCGCCTCGCGGTCCATGCGACGGGGGAGACGTTCACGGACGAGCGCGGAAAGCGATTCGGCGTTCGAAACGAGGATCTCGGCGCCTGTCGTCATGCGATTCTCGAAGAGCCGGGCTACAGCGATCCCGCCCTCAACAAGGGCTCGATCGTCGTCGAGCCGGGCCGCTACTTCATGATGGGCGACAACCGGGACTTTTCGCGGGACAGCCGCGAGTGGGGCACCGTCCGGCTCGAGGAGCTGAAGGGGCCGGCGGCCATCCTCTACTGGTCCTGGGACGTGAACGACAACATGCTCTCGTTCTTCAATCCGGTGAACTGGTTCACGGCGGAGAAGCGCTGGGACCGGATCTTCCAGCGCGTCCGCTGCGAGAGCGTGCCCGCCGATGCGCCCCTCGGAGCGGGCGATCCGAACGCCTCGGCCGCGGCTTTCGAGAGCCGCAGCGGGAGCCAGAGCGAGAGCCGGAGCCACAGCCGGGGCCCGGCGAGGCCCGGCTCAGCGAGCTGAGAGCGGGGTCCGAGCGCCCTGCGCAGGGGAAGCGCTCGCGCGCTGCCTCCCGGGCGATTGCCGATGCGCATTCGCGCGTTAACTTCCCGCCCGACTCCCACGCCCTTTAAGCCCGATCAGTGAGTCGGGGAAGGGAAGAGGCAGACCGTGTCGCAATCCGACGCACGCCCCCCCGCGGCTCCCGAGCGCGTAGTCCTCGACGATGCCGCAATCCGCCGCGCCCTCATGCGCATCGCCCACGAGATCGTCGAGCGTACGGAGCAGATCGACCGGCTCTATCTCGTCGCCATCCCGAACGGCGGCGTCCCGCTCGGACGCATCCTGGCGTCGAACCTCGAGAGCCTCACGGCCCAGACGGTTCCGCTCGGCATCCTCGACACGACCCTCTACCGCGACGACCTCTCGACGCGCAGCTCGAGGCCGCGCCTGCGCAAGACCGAGATGCCGTCCTCCGTCGACGACCGCGCCGTCGTGATCGTCGAGGACGTCGTCTCGACCGGCCGCACGATTCGCGCCGGCATGGACGCCCTGATGGATTTCGGACGGCCCTCGAACGTGCGCGTGATGGCCCTCGTCGACCGCGGCCACCGCGAGCTCCCGATCAAGATCGACTTCGTCGGCAAGAACATTCCGACCCAGCCCGCGGAAAAGGTGATCTTCCGGACGAGCGATGCGGAGGACGGAGAACGGCTTTCGATCGTGGTGCGGGAAGCGATCGTGGTGCGGGAAGGGGGGGCAGCATGATCGGCAGGGACATCCTCGGGATCGAAGACCTCTCGCGGGACGAGATCGAATTGATCCTCGAGACGGCGGAGCGGATGCAGGAGATCGGGACGCGCGAGGTCAAGAAGGTGCCGACGCTGCGCGGTCGCACCCTCATCAATCTCTTCTTCGAGCCCTCGACGCGGACCCAGACCTCCTTCGAGATCGCCGGCAAGCGCCTCGCGGCGGACGTCGTGAACTTCTCGGTCGGCAGCTCCTCCGTCACCAAGCGCGAGACGCTGCTCGATACGGCGAAGACCCTCGACGCGATGGATCCGGATTGCGTGATCGTCCGCCACAAGGTCGCGGGCGTGCCGCATCGCCTCGCCGAAGTGCTCGGCGCGCCGGTCATCAACGCCGGCGACGGTGCGCACGAGCATCCGTCCCAGGCGCTGCTCGACCTCCTGACCGTCAAGGAGCAGAAGGGCCGGATCGAGGGGCTGACGGTCACGATCATCGGCGACATCGCGCATAGCCGCGTCGCGCGCTCGAACATCTACGGCTTCTCGAAGCTCGGTGCCGAGGTGCGCGTCGCGGGGCCGCCGACGATGCTGCCGGTCGGCATCGAGTCCCTCGGTGTGAAGCGCTACACCAATCTGCGCGAAGCGATCGAGGGGGCCGACGTGGTGATGGCGCTCCGGATCCAGATGGAGCGGCTCGAGGGCGCCTGCTTCCCGTCGGTGCGCGAGTACGCGGCGACCTTCGGCCTCGACCGGGCGAAGCTCCGCTTCGCGAAGGAAGATGCGATCGTGATGCATCCCGGACCGGTGAACCGCGGGGTCGAGCTCTCCCACGAGCTCGCCGACCATCGACCGAGCGTGATCCTCGACCAGGTGCGCAATGGTGTCGCGCTCCGGATGGCGCTGCTCTATCTGGTCGCGGGACGGGGTCGCAAGGCGGGCGAAGCCGAGAGCCGCGCAGCGCGCGCGGCAGGGGAGGCGTGAGGCGATGACGCGCATCCTGATCCGCGGGGGCCGTCTGCTCGATCCGGGCCAGGACCGGGACGATCGGCTCGACTGCCTGATCGAGAACGGCCGCATCGCGGCGATCGGCGCGAAGCTCCCGGCCGACGGGGCGGAGATCTTCGAGGCCGCCGGCGCCTGGGTCGTGCCGGGGCTCATCGATCTCCACGCCCATCTGCGCGCCCCCGGCCAGGAGTACAAGGAAGATCTCGGCAGCGGCGGCGCTGCGGCGGTGGCGGGCGGGTTCACCCAGGTCGCCTGCATGGCGAACACCGATCCGGTCAACGACGAGCCGTCGGTGACGATGTACATCCTCGACCGCGCGGAAAAGGATTCGCTCGCGCGGATCCGGCCGATCGCCGCGGCGACGCGCGGCCTCGCCGGCCAGGTGATGACCGAGATGATCGCCCTGCGAAACGCCGGGGCGATCGCCTTCAGCGACGACGGCGCGACGATCATGGATGCCGGTGTCATGCGGCGGGTGCTCGAGTATTCGACGCTGGTCGATGCGCCGGTGATCGTGCACGCCGAGGATTGTCATCTGCGGGGCCACGGCGTCGTCCACGAAGGCGCCGTCGCGACGCGACTCGGCCTGCCCGGCAATCCGGCCGCCGCCGAGGAGATCATGGTGGCCCGCGATCTGCGGCTCGCCGAGTGGACCGGCGCGCATCTCCACATCGCCCACGTCTCGACCGCGGGCGCCGTCGAATCGATCCGCCGCGCGCGCGAGGCCGGCGTGCGCGTCACCGCCGAGGCGACGCCGCATCACCTGACGCTGACCGACGCCGCGACGATGACCTTCGACACGAGCACCCGCGTCGCGCCGCCCCTGCGCAGCGCCGAGCACGTCGAAGCGCTGCGCCGGGGGCTCGCCGAAGGCGTGATCGACGCGATCGCGACCGACCACGCCCCGCACGCGACCTACGAAAAGGAAGTCGAGTTCACCGAAGCGCCGCCCGGCATGATCGGGCTCGAGACCGCGGTCGCCGTCTGCCTGCCGCTCGTGCGGGAAGGCCTGCTCTCGCCGCTGGAATTCGTGCGTCGGCTCTCGACGAATCCCGCCCGGATCCTCGGAGTCGAAGGCGGCCGCCTCGCCGTCGGTGCGCCGGCGGACGTCACCGTGATCGATCCCGAGCGGGTCTGGACCTACGATCCCGGGCGCGGCCGCTCGAAGAGCCGCAACTCGCCCTGGGCAGATCGGCGTTTCACCGGCGCCGTCGTCGCGACCTTCGTCGGCGGTCGCCTGGTCTTCCATGTCGAGTCCGGCGATCGCCCCTTCGCCGGATCGCCCACACCCTCCCTCGTCCCAAACCCCGCCCGCGCGCAGCCGGAGTCCTGATTCGATGAGCGATACGAACCCGATCCCGCCGACCGCCGATGCACTGCTCGGCAAGAGCCCGCGACCGGCCGCCCTGGTGCTCGCCGACGGGACGGTCTATCGCGGCCGCGCCTTTGGCGCGTCCGCTGTGAAGACGGGGGAGGTGGTGTTCAATACGAGCATCACGGGCTACCAGGAGATCGCGACCGATCCGTCCTACGCCGGGCAGATCGTCGCGATGACCTACACCCAGATCGGCAACGTCGGCGTCAACGCCGCCGACGACGAGTCGCGCCGGCCCTTCCTCTCCGGGTTCGTCGTGAAGGAGCTCTTCGACGCGCCCTCGAATTTCCGGGCCGAGGGCAGCTTCGACGCCAAGCTCGCGGCCGCCGGCGTGCCCGGGATCGCGGGCATCGATACCCGGGCGCTCGTGCGCCGACTCCGGGACCACGGCGCCCAGGTCGGTGTCCTGTCGACGGATCCTGCGGTCCAGGATGCGGCCGAGCTCCTCCGGATCGCGCGCGAGGCGCCGAGCCTCGAGGGCGTCGACTGGGTCGCGCGGGTGACCTGCGACGCGATCCACCGCTTCGACGAGGGCGCCTGGCCCGGCGTCGAGGGCCAGCTTCCGCGGCCGGCGCGGCCGTCGCCGAAGCGCCGCATCGTCGCCTACGACTTCGGCATCAAGCGCAACATCCTGCGGCTGCTCGTCGAGCAGGGCTTCGACGTCACGGTCGTGCCGGCGACCACCCCGGCGAAGGACGCCCTCGCGCTCGAGCCCGACGGCATCTTCCTCTCGAACGGCCCCGGGGATCCGGCGGCCGTCGAAGGCGTGCAGCCGATCGTGCGGGAGCTCGTGCAGAGCAAGCCCGTCTTCGGCATCTGCCTCGGGCATCAGATTCTCGGCCTCGCCCTCGGCGGGACGACGCGCAAGCTCAAATTCGGCCACCACGGCGGGAATCAGCCCGGCAAGGATCTGGCGACGGGCCGCGTCGCGATCTGCGCCGAGAACCACGGCTATGCGGTCGAGGCCGCCAGCCTGCGCGCCGCCGGCGAGCCCGTCGAGATCACCCACATCAATCTCAACGATCAGACCGTCGAAGGCCTCGCCCACGCGATCCGCCCGCTCTTCTCGGTCCAGTACCACCCCGAAGCCTCGCCCGGCCCCCACGACGCCGGCTATTTCTTCGGCCGCTTTCGCGAGCTCGTCGACCGCTGCGCCGCGGGCGAAAAGGTCTCGGGCGCCGCGATCTGCGGCCTCGCGCCGAATTCTTCTTCCTCCACGACCGCGCCGGAGTAGCCCGTGCCCCGAAGAGACGACATCCATACGATTCTCGTGATCGGCTCCGGCCCGATCGTGATCGGTCAGGCCTGCGAGTTCGACTACTCGGGGACCCAGGCCTGCAAGGCGCTGCGCGAAGAGGGCTACCGCGTCGTCCTCGTCAACTCGAATCCGGCGACCATCATGACGGATCCCGAGATGGCCGACCGGACCTACGTCGAGCCGATGACGGTCGCTTCCGTCGAGCAGATCATCGCCGCCGAGAAGCCCGACGCCCTGCTGCCGACGATCGGCGGGCAGACGGCGCTGAACCTCGCGATCGCCCTCGCCGAGGCGGCGTGCTCGCAAATACGGTGCAGCCGATCGGCGACCTCGGAGGCGATCCACAAGGCCGAGGATCGCCAGCTCTTCCGGGCCGCGATGGAGCGGATCGGCCTCGAGATGCCTGCCTTCCGGCATCGCGACCTCGGTCGCCGAGGCCCGCGAGATCCTGCTGCGCACGAAGCTGCCCGCGATCATCCGCCCGAGCTTCACGATGGGCGGCTCCGGCGGCGGCATCTGCGAGCGCGACGGCGACTTCGATCGCATGGTGCAGTGGGCGCTCGATCAATCGCCGACGAACCAGATCCTCGTCGAGCAGAGCGTCGTCGGCTGGAAGGAATTCGAGCTCGAGGTGATGCGCGACCAGGCCGACAACGTCGTCATCATCTGCTCGATTGAGAACTTCGATCCGATGGGCGTGCATACGGGCGACTCGATCACCGTCGCCCCCGCCCAGACCCTGACCGACCGCGAATACCAGGAGATGCGCGACGCCGCCGTCGCCATCATGCGCGAGATCGGTGTCGATACGGGCGGCTCGAACGTGCAGTTCGGCGTGAATCCCGAGACGGGCGCCCTGATCGTCATCGAGATGAACCCGCGCGTCTCGCGCTCCTCCGCCCTGGCTTCGAAGGCGACCGGCTTCCCGATCGCCAAGATCGCGGCCAAGCTCGCCGTCGGCTATTCGCTCGACGAGCTCCGCAACGACATCACGCGGGTCACGCCCGCCTCCTTCGAGCCGACGATCGACTACGTCGTCACGAAGATCCCGCGCTTCACCTTCGAGAAGTTCCCGGATACGGATGCCGAGCTCACGACCCAGATGAAGTCGGTCGGCGAGGCGATGGCGATCGGCCGGACCTTCAAGGAATCCTTCCAGAAGGCGATCCGCTCGCTCGAGATCGGCCATTCGGGCTTCGAGCCGCCGGCGATCCCGGAAGGCGAAGCCGGGCTCGCCGCGCTCGCCGCCTGGATCGACCATCCGCGGGCCGAGCGCCCCTGGGCCCTCGCCGAGGCCTTCCGCCGCGGAGCGAGCGTCGAAGAGCTGTACCAGCGCACGAAGATCGACCGCTGGTTCCTGCGCAACCTCGAGGAGATCGTGCAGGCCGAGGCGCGACTCGCGGCGCTGCCGAAGGACGAACGCGCCGCCTGGCTGCGGCCGGCCAAACAGCTCGGCTTCTCCGATCGGCGCATCGCCGCGCTCTGGGGCGAGTCCGAGACGGCCGTCCGGAGCCTGCGCCATCGGCACGGCATCCGCCCCGTCTACAAGCGCGTCGATACCTGCGCGGCCGAGTTCGTCGCGAGCACGCCCTACCTCTACTCGACCTACGAGGACGAGTGCGAGTCCGAGCCGACCGAGCGCAAGAAGGTCATGATCCTCGGCGGCGGGCCGAATCGGATCGGGCAGGGGATCGAGTTCGACTACTGCTGCGTGCACGCGGTCTTCGCGCTCCGGGATGCCGGCTTCGAGACGATCATGGTGAACTGCAACCCCGAGACCGTGTCGACGGATTACGACACGAGCGATCGGCTCTACTTCGAGCCGCTGACCCTCGAGGACGTGCTCGAGATCGTCGCGAAGGAGAAGCCCTGGGGCGTCGTCGTCCAGTTCGGCGGGCAGACGCCGCTCAAGCTCGCGGTGGCCCTCGAAGAAGCGGGGGTTCCGATCATCGGAACCCCGCCCGACGCGATCGACCGCGCCGAGGATCGCGAGCGCTTCGAGGCGCTGCTCGAGTCGCTGGGCCTCGAGCGGCCCGCGGGCGACGTCGCTCGCAGCGCGGCGGAGGCCGAACGGATCGCCGAGCGGATCGGATACCCGGTGCTCGTGCGACCGTCCTACGTGCTCGGCGGCCGCGCGATGCAGATCGTGCAGAACGTCGAGGGCCTGCGGCGCTACATGCAATTCGCGGTGCATGCCTCGGAGGCGCATCCGGTGCTCGTCGATCGCTTCCTCGCCGACGCCATCGAGGTCGACGTCGACGCGATCTGCGACGGAGAGCGCGTCGTCGTCGGCGGCATCATGGAGCACATCGAGGAGGCGGGGATCCATTCGGGCGACAGCGCCTGCTCGCTGCCGCCGTATTCGCTCTCGAAGGACGCGACGGAGAAGATCGTGGTCGCGACCCGCAAGCTCGCCCTGGCGATCGGCGTGCGTGGCCTCATGAACGTGCAGTACGCGGTGAAGGACGGGCACGTCTACGTGATCGAGGTCAATCCGCGCGCGTCGCGGACGGTGCCCTTCGTCTCGAAGGCGATCGGCGTTCCCCTCGCGAAGCTCGCGGCGCTCGTCATGGCGGGGCGATCGCTCGCTTCGCTCGGGTTCACCGAGGAGATCGTGCCGCGGCATTTCTCGGTGAAGGAGGCGGTCTTCCCCTTCGTGAAATTCCCCGGTGTCGACGTGCTGCTCGGGCCCGAGATGAAGAGCACGGGCGAGGTCATGGGCATCGACTCGGATTTCGGCCGCGCCTTCGCGAAGGCCCAGATCCAGGCGGGCAACAGCCTGCCGACGGAGGGGACGGTCCTGGTCTCGGTGCGCGAGGAGGAGCGCGAGCGGCTGCGCGGCCCGATCGAGAAGCTCGTCGCCGCGGGCTTCCGCGTCGTCGCGACGCGGGGCACGGCTTCGGCCCTGCGCGACATGGGCATCGAGGCGGAGGGGATCAACAAGGTCCACGAAGGCTCGCCGCATACCGCCGACCGGATCAGCTCGGGCGAGGTCACCCTCGTCATCAACACCGTCGGCCCCGAGCCGCAGGCCGTCGAGGATTCGAAGTCGCTCCGGCGGGCGGCGCTGCTCCGGCGCGTGCCCTACTGCACGACGCTCGCCGCCGCGCGCGCTTCGGCCGACGCGATCGTCGCGTTGCGCGCCGAGCGGATCGGTGTCCGCTCGTTGCAGGAGATCCACGAGCTCGATGCGCGGGCCGCGGGGCGTGCGTATCCCGGGCCGGGGGCGGCGAAGCCGTAGGCACGGCGGTCGCGGCGGTCGCGAGTCGCATCGTGGTTTCCGGGCTTCGCGGCAGCGGCGGGGAGCGCCCCGGGCTGCGCTCGGCGGACGATGGCAGCGAGAGACCCGGGGAGGAGGGCGCGCGACCCATGGGCGAGGAGACGCTGCATGCGGAGATCGCGGCGCTCCACCGGGCGGTGTCGGCCCTCGCCGGCTCGGCGCCCAGCGCGGCGGATCGGGCCGAGGCGGAGGCGTGTCTCGGGCGCATCGCGCGGCGCGGGCTGCCGGGGGAGCTGCGCGGGCGCCTCGACCGGCTCCGCAAGCGGCTCGCGCTCTTCGATCCGGAGCAGCCGAACCGGGACCTCGCGCGGGAGCTCGGCGAGCTCGTCGATCCCCTCGGACGCGCCGGCTGGGCGGACGAGCTGCTCGCGCGCTCGCTGGCGGCACTGCCCGGTGTCGGCCCGAAGCGTGCGGAGGCCTTCGCGCGGCGGGGGCTCGAGCGGATCTCGGACCTGCTCTTCTGGCTGCCGACGGACTACGAGGATCGTCGTCGCATCAGCGCGGTGGCGGATCTCGTCGTCGGCCGGAGCGCGAGCTTCGTCGCGGAGGTGAAGGTCGTCGATTGGGTCAGCCTGCGCCGGGGCGGGCGCTTCACGCGCTTCCTGCAAGCGGTCGTCGGCGACGACCACGCGATCGTGACGCTGAAATGGTTCCGCGGCGGCGAGGCGATCGCGAGCCGGCTCGTGAAGGGGCGCCGGGTGCTCGTCAGCGGCGAGGTGCGCCGCTATCGCTTCTCGAAGGAGATGATCCACCCCGAGATCGAGCTGCTCGGTGCGGCGCCGCCCGAGCCCGGCCCGGAACCGTCGGGTGCCGCCGCCGACGTCGACGATCTGGGGCGCGTCGTCCCGGTCTACTCCGCGCCGGAGGGCATGAACCCCCGCGCGCTCCGGCGACTCATCGCCTCGGCCGTCGACACCCACGCGGACCTCGTGGAGGGCTATCTGCCCGAAGCGCTCGTCGCCGAGCGCGGGCTTCCGGACGTCCCCTCGGCCCTGCGCGCACTCCACCGCCCGGGCGCCGACACCGACCTCGAGCGCCACATCGCCTTCGCCTCGCCCGCCCATGACCGGCTCGTGCTCGAGGAGCTCTACCTGCTCGAGCTCGGCCTCGCGATGCGGCGCGCGCGGGTCGCCCGCCAGCCCGGGATCGCGATCGATGCGGCCCGGCCGGAATCCCGCGATGCGGCGAAGGCGCTGCCCTACCGGCTGACCCAGGCGCAGCGCCGGGTCATGCGCGAGATCCTCGAGGATCTCGCGAAGCCCCATCCGATGAACCGCCTCGTCCAGGGCGACGTCGGCAGCGGCAAGACCGTGGTCGCGCTGCTCGCCGCGATCGCGGTCGCGGCCTGCGGCGGGCAGACGGCGTTGATGGCGCCCACCGAGCTGCTTGCCGAGCAGCATTTCCGCACGCTGACGGGCCTGGTCGCCTCGCTCGGCGCTGCGGCGAAGCTGCGTGTCGGGCTGCTCACCGCTTCGCTCCCGCGCGCCGAGATCCGCGCCGTGCGCGGGCTGCTCGCGATGGGCGAGATCGATCTCGTCGTCGGGACCCACGCGCTCGTCCAGGGGGACATCCAGTTCAGGGAGCTCGTCCTGGGCATCGTCGACGAGCAGCATCGCTTCGGCGTCCTGCAGCGCGCGGCGCTCTCGGCGATCCGGCCCGATGGCCGCTTTCCCCATCGGCTCGTGATGACGGCGACCCCGATCCCGCGGAGCCTCGCGCTCTCGCTCTACGGCGAGCTCGACGTCTCGGTGATCGACGAGCTCCCGCCCGGCCGCCAGCCGATCGAGACGATCCTGCTGCGCGCAGGGGAAGGGCAGCGCGTGATGGAGCTCGTGCAGGCGACGCTCGCCCGGGGCGAGCAGGTCTACGTCGTCTATCCCCTCGTCGAGGAGAGCGAGAAGATCGACCTGCGCTCGGCGATCGATTCGGCGGAGCAGATCGCGCGCAGCTTTCCCGAGGCGCGGGTCGATCTCGTCCACGGCCGGCTCGAAGCGGGCGAGCGCCACGCCGCGATGGAGCGCTTCGCGAAAGGGGAGACACAGATCCTGGTCGCGACGACCGTAATCGAGGTCGGCGTCGACGTGCCGAACGCGAGCCTCATGGTGATCGAGCACGCGGAGCGCTTCGGTCTCGCCCAGCTGCACCAGCTGCGCGGCCGGGTCGGCCGCGGCGAGAGCCGGGGGCGCTGCGTGCTGGTCGCGCGCGGGAGCAATGCGAAGAGCGAAGCGCGGCTCGCGGCGATGATCGAGACGACCGACGGCTTCCGGATCGCCGACGCGGATCTCGGGATCCGCGGGCCCGGGGATTTTCTGGGAACACGCCAGAGCGGCCACGTCCCCGAGCTCCGGATCGCCGACCTGCTGCGCGACGGCAAGCTCGTCGCCGTCGCCCGGCAGGCCGCGCGCGCGCTCGTCGACCGCGATCCGCGGCTCGCGGGCGTCCCCGGGACGCGGCGGGCCGTGCGCGCGCGCTGGGGCAAGCGGATCGATCTGTCCTCGGTCGGCTGAGACGCCCGGGCAGGGCCCGACGGCCCACCGGCTTGACGCCCTCCGATCTCTCGCCTAATCAATCGCCCATGCAACGGTCCGGATCCAACTTCGTTTCGCGCGCGTCGAGTGCCGGGTGGCTGCTCGGCGGTCTCACGCTCGACCTTCTCCTTAGCGAGGCGGGCAGGGACTAGCGCGCAATCCGATCGGTTCGGACGACGAAAGCCCCCTCCCGCCTGGCAGACAGCGGGAGGGGGCTTTCGTCGTTCCGGGTCTCGAGCTTCGTCTCTCGCGTCCGGCGAGCCCGCCCGCCGTCCGTCAGCGGGCTGATCGGGGCGGGAGGCTCGAAATGGATGCGAAAGAAAGACGGGCGCCGGGTGTGCGTCCGGAGCAGGCTCGCGCAGGCGAGGCGAGTCCGGGGGGCGAAGCGCAGCGGGCGTCCCGAATGCCGCGGCGCGCGGGCGCGCGGGCGGGCTGCATGCCGGCGGCCCGCTATCGGCCCTTCGAGGCGATCCCGCTCGCGGATCGGCGATGGCCGTCGCGGCAGCTGCGCGCGGCGCCGCGCTGGTGCAGCGTCGATCTGCGCGACGGGAACCAGGCGCTCCCGGTGCCGATGGACGTGGAACGCAAGCTCCGCCTCTTCGAGATCCTCGTCGCGATCGGCTTCGAGGAGATCGAGGTCGCGTTTCCCTCGGCCTCGGAGACCGAGTACGCGTTCGTGCGTCGGCTCATCGACGAGCGCCGGATTCCCGACGACGTGACGATCCAGGTCCTGACGCCGTGCCGGGCCGAGCTCATCGATCGGACGTTCGAGGCGATTCGCGGCGCACCGCGATCGATCGTCCATTTCTACAACTCGACTTCACCGCTCCAGCGGCGCGTCGTGTTCGGCGAGGACCGGGCGGGCATCGTCCGGATCGCGACGGACGCGGCGCGCCGGATCCGGGAGCGGGCGGAGGCGCTCCCGGAGCAGTGCATCCGCTTCGAGTACTCGCCGGAGAGCTTCTCGTCGACGGAGATCGATTTCGCCGCCGAGATCTCCGAGGCGGTGATGGAGGCGCTCGGGGCGAGCGAGGCGCGGCCGGTGATCCTGAACCTGCCGTCGACGGTCGAAGTCTCGACGCCCAATGCCTATGCGGACCAGATCGAGTGGTTCGGGCGGCGGCTCGCCCGGCGGGATGCGGCGATCCTCTCGGTCCATCCGCACAACGACCGCGGCTCGGCGGTCGCGGCCGCGGAGCTCGCCTGCCTCGCCGGCGCGGAGCGCGTCGAAGGGACGCTCTTCGGCAACGGCGAGCGGACCGGGAACGTCGATCTCGTCACCCTGGCCCTGAACCTCACGACCCAGGGCGTGGATCCCGAGCTGGATCTCCGGGATCTGCCGGCCCTCGTCCGGCAGGTCGAGGCCGCGAACGGATTGCCGGTACCCGCGCGCCATCCCTATGCGGGCGAGCTCGTCTACACGGCGTTCTCGGGCTCGCATCAGGATGCGGTCCGCAAGGGCCTCGCGGCGATCAAGGCCGAAGGGAATCCGATCTGGGAGGTGCCCTACCTGCCGATCGATCCGGCGGACGTCGGGCGGGACTACGAGGCGGTGATCCGCATCAACAGTCAATCGGGCAAGGGCGGAGTCGCCTATCTGCTCGAGACCGACGCGGGCTACCGGCTTCCGAGGCGGATGCAGATCGAATTCTCCGCCGTCGTCCAGGCCCACGCCGATCGCAGCGGAGGCGAGATCACGAGTGTTCAGGTGCGGACGCTCTTCGAGCGCGAATACCTGGGCGTCGAGGGCGGGCCGCGGCTCGTCGGCGACCGGCGACTCGTCGCGACGGGCGAGGATGTACACGTGCTCGATGCGACGGTGGCCTGGGATGGCGTTCGGCACGCGCTGCACGGCGAGGGCAGCGGGCCGATCGATGCCTTCGTCGCGGGGCTCTCGAAGCAGCTCGGCCGCCCGATCCGGATCGGCGACTATCAAGAGCATGTGCTCGGGGATGCTGGATCGGAGGGGCGGCGCGCCGTCGCCTACGTCGAGCTGGTCGTGGGGCCCGGGCGGTCGCTCTACGGAGCCGGGGTCGCACCGAGCATCGTCGATGCATCGTTCTCCGCCGTGTTATCGGCGGTGGGGCGCGCGATCGATCGGGGCTGGCTCGCTCCGGTCGCATCGCCGCGGACGGGCCGTTCCGCATCTTCGCCGTCGGCCGTCAAGGCGCGGCGAAGGCCGGGGATCGGCTGAGTCGGGGCGGTGATCCCAGATCGGGGTCCTGCATGCGTTGATTCATGCACCGCGTGCAGGACCTCGTTCCGAGGCGCCGGTCAGCGATTGCCTCCGAAGCTCCGTCC
This sequence comes from Myxococcota bacterium, assembly GCA_041389425.1. Classification (GTDB taxonomy): domain Bacteria; phylum Myxococcota_A; class UBA9160; order UBA9160; family UBA4427; genus UBA4427. The sequence continues at coordinate 145,165 of JAWKRX010000001.1, read as the reverse complement.
GCCGCCCCCGCCGCGCGACCCGCTGCGCGAGCCGCCGCCGGAGCTGCCCCGAGAAATCCCGCGCGGGCTGCCGCCCTGGCCGCGGCTGGGTGCGATGCCGGGCTGCCCCGAAGAGCCGCCGCGGCGGCCTGCGTTCTGGATTTGACTGCTGCCGGATCGCTGCGCCGCACCAGCGCGTTCGCCTCCCCGACCGCCGCCGGCGCGGATCATGCGCGGTGCGGAACGCTCCGACGCGCCCGATCCGAGTCTCGGTGCCGACCTCTCCAAAGCGCCCGATCCGAGCCTCGGTGCCGACCGCTGCGTGCCGCCGCGCGCGAGTCGTTCGCGGGCCTGGCCTGCGGTCGAGGAGAACGAGGCGCTCCCCCCGCGACGGTTCTCCACCCTCTGCGTGCGGACGCGCTCGCGGGCGAGCGAGGCGCCGCGGTCGGCCGATCGCGCCGGCGTTAAGCGATCGGTGCGCGGTGCGGCCGCGGTGCGGTCGGCGCGCGCGAGGCGACTCGGCGGTCCGCTCGAGACGTCGGGCGGGGATTCCCGGCGGCGCAGCCGCTCCTCCGTCGCGCCCGGAACACGCGCGGGCGCTCCCGGACCGCGCTCCCGGACCGTGCCGCGCTCCTGGCCTGTGCCGCGCTCCTGGCCCGTGCCGGGTCGCCGCTCGATGCGCGACTCGCCCGGAGTCGAGCTCCATTGCCGCTCGCGCGTGTCTCCGTTCCGGCGCTGGAAGCGATTGCGGGGAGAGGCGGAATCCGGAGGGCTTCCGGAATCCGGCGCGACCGAGGGGCCCCCGCGGCGGCGACCGTCCTCGCCCGAAAGCCCGCGGCTCTGCCAACGCTCGTCGCCGCCGCGCCGATCGGATCGCTCGCGCCAACCCGACGCATCACGCCCCGTCGCTGCACGATCCCCGATGCGGGTATTCGTCTGGCGCGCGGAGCTTCGCATCAACCGATCCTGGGCGTCGCGGCGTCCGGACCGGCCGAGCTGCTGGCGACCGTCGTCGTGGCTCCGGCGATGGCCGTGGAAGACCTGCCGGCAGTGATCATCGTAGTAGCGGGCCGAACGGAAATGCCGATGCGGGCGAGCGCCGCCGTAGTACCCGTACGGGCTTCCCCAATACCCCGCGTAGCCGTAGCGCGGTCCGTAGTAGAAGTCGTTGTACCACCCCAGGAAGTAGGGGGAGGGCAGGCCGACCGAGACATAACCGATGCCGCTGCCGAAGCGGAATCCGACGTGGCTCCAGACCGACGCCGGATACCAGTAGGGATAGGCATACCAGGTCGGATAGCCGAACCAGTAGGGATAGGGATTCGTGTTGACGTAGTGATCGACGTGGACGACGCGTGTCTGCACCACGCTGGGGTCGTCGAGGTCGTAGCCCTGATCCTCGGCGAAATCACGCGCGGCGGTCTCGATTTCCTGGCGCGCCTCGGGATCCTCGAGCTCGGCGGCCCAGGACTTCTCCTGCTCCCGCCGTGCGACGAGGACCTCCTGATGCAGTGAGTCGAAGCGGGCCTCGACGCGCGTCGGATCTTCGCGATAGGCGGCGCCGATGCGGGTCGCGACGCCGACGTTCTCGACGAGCACGGAGAGCAGGTCGGGCCTCCCGCGCAGCCGCTGGAACGCGCTGCGCACCTCCTCCGGATGGCGTGCGATCACGCGACTGAACTCCTGCTCGGCCTCGAGGTCCAGCGCGTAGATCTCGACCCAGGTCGCATAACGTTCCCGGCCCTCGCGACGGATCGCGTCTCGGATCGCCTCGGGATGCCGGGCGGCGATGCGATCGAGCTCGGCGTCGCTCTTCGGCCCGCCCCGGGCGAGATCGGCGACGAGGCCGGGGTAGCGGACGAGGTCCCAGATCCGTTCCTGGTCCTCGCGGGAGAAGCCATCGACGAGATCCGCGAAGGCGTCCGCCGATTCGGTCTGGATCTGCTGGACCTCGAGCAGGTCCTCGGGATGACCGGCCGCGACGAGGGCGGCGTGGCGCTCCTCCGCGGAGAAGCTCGCGATCTCCTCGGCGACCTCGCGGTCTTCGTCCCGGAAGCCCCCGGCATCGAGGCGGGGCTCGAGGGCCCGGGCGACGCCGGCATCGAGGCCGGCGGTGGCGAGTCCGAGCAGGATTCCGAGCAGCGTGTCGACGATCCTCATGGGCGGGACTCCTCGGACGGGAGGGAGGGATGCCGCACGCGCACCGCCTGCCGTCGCACGTGAGTGGTCATGATGCCGCGTCTGGTTCCGGTTTGTCTCGTCGGCGCGAGGTGCCGGGCTCCGGACCGTCAGTCCGGGCGTGACCGGATCCGTCTCGGAGCTTGCGTACAATGCGCAGATCCCCGGGGCACCTCCCCCGGGCGAGAGATTTCCGGAGCGCTCCTCGTGTTTCGCTTCCTGCATGCCGCGGACATCCATCTCGACAGCCCGCTCCAGGGCCTCGAGCGCTATCCCGAGGCGCCCGTGGAGGCGGTGCGTGCCGCGCCGCGGCGGGCCTTCGAGCGGCTGGTCGAGCTGGCCATCGAGGAACGGGTTGCCTTCCTGCTGCTCGCCGGAGATCTCTACGACGGCGATTGGAAGGACTACAACACGGGGCTCTTCTTCGTCGGCCAGATGCGACGCCTGGCCGAGGCCGGCATCGCCGTCCATCTCGTCTCCGGGAACCACGATGCGGCCAGCCAGATCACGAAGCGGCTGACGCTCCCGGCGAACGTCCATCACTACGCCTCGCGCGGCCCCGAGACCGTCCTGCTGCCCGATCTCGACGTCGCCATCCACGGCCAGAGCTTCCCCGCGCGCCGCGTCAGCGAGGATCTCGCGGCGGACTATCCCCCGGCCGAGCGGGGCCGTTTCGAGATCGGCCTCTTGCACACCTCCCTCGACGGCCGTCCCGGCCATGCGGACTACGCCCCCTGCACGGTCGAGGCGCTGCGCGCCAAGGGCTATGCCTACTGGGCACTCGGCCATGTGCACCGAAGAGAGGTCGTCTCGCGCGATCCGTGGATCGTCTTCCCGGGCAATCTCCAGGGGCGACACGCGCGGGAGACGGGCGGCAAGGGCGCGACCCTCGTGACGGTCGACCACGGGCGGGTCGTCGACGTCGAGCACCGCGACCTCGACGTCGTGCGCTGGGCGTGCATCGAAGTCGATCTCGGCGGCAGCGAACGGGGCGACGAGGCCCTCACGCGCTTCGAAGCCGCCCTCACGCAGGCGCAGCAGGCGGCGGAGGGCCGGCTGCTCGCAGCGCGGATCCGGGTGACGGGGGCGACGACGCTCCATGATGGCTTCGTCCGCGAATCGGAGCGCTGGCGCTTCGAGCTCCGAGCGCTCGCGGCCGAGCTCCGGGAGCCCGGCGTCTGGCTCGAGCGGATCGAGCTCGCGACCCGCAGTCCGCGCGCGCTCGCTTCCCTGCTCGGGCGGGAAGACGCACTCGCGGGACTGCTGAGGCGGGTCGAGGCGCTGCAATCCGAGGTCTTCGATCCCGGCAGCGCCGGCGCTGCGTTCGAGGAGCTGAAGCGCAAGCTGCCGGGCTCGTTCGTCGCGGGCGGAGCGGAGGGCGGCGACGAGCGCTGCGATCCGACGGATCCGGAATGGCTGCGTGCGCGGATGCCGGCGGTGCGCGATCTGCTGTGGTCGCGCCTGCTCGAAGGCGAAGAGGCGTCATGAGAATCGCCGAGCTCCAGCTCGAAGCCTTCGGCCCCTTCACGAACCGGGTGCTCGCGCTCGGGGGGCCTTCGGCGCCGGGCCTTTGCGTGATCCACGGTGCGAACGAAGCGGGCAAGAGCTCGGCGCTGCGCGCGATCCGCGGCTTTCTCTACGGCATCCCGGCGAAGTCGCCAGACAACTTCATCCATCCCCATCCGGAGCTGCGCATCGGCGCACGCATCTGCTTCGCAGACGGAATCGAGGCGACCCTCTTCCGCCGCAAGGGTACGAAGCAGACCCTCTCTTCTGGCGAGCGGGGCGACGGCGGCGACGGGGGCGAGGCCGGAGCGGTCGCGGGGGCCATCGCCCGGCTCGAGGCGCTGACGGAGAGCGTGCCGGAGTCGGTCTTCGCGCATTTTTACGGTCTCGATCATCCGGGGCTCGTCGAGGGCTCGCGGGCGCTGCTCGAGGACGGGGGCGAGCTCGGGCGCGCACTCTTCGGCGCCGGATTGGGCGTCGTGCATCTGCGACAGCTGATCGAGCGCCTCGAGAGCGAGGCGGCGGGGCTCTTCGTGCCACGGGGCCAGAAGCAGCGCATCAATGCGGCGATCGCCGAATGGAAATCTCTTCAGGATGCGATTCGCGATCAGGCGCTCGCACCGAGCCGATTCGAGGAGCAGGCGAAGCGCGTCGAAGGCCTCGCTGCCCGGGTCGCCGGGCTCGAGGCCGAGATCGAGGCGTCGCGGGCCGAGCTCTCCCGTGCGCGCCGGCTCAAGGAGGCGCGCCAGGCGCTGGCACGCGCGGAAGAAGAGCGCCGCGAGGCGCTCGCACGCATCGAGCGCGAGACGGAGCGCGAGGCCGCGCTGGTGCTCGCGCCGAAGATCCTCGCCGCACTCGAGCGGATCGAATCCCTTCATCAGGAGCTCGGCCGCTATCGAAGCACCGTCGATCAGCTGCCGCGCCGCGAGGAAGCGGCCGCTGCACTCGAGCTGGAGATCACCGGGCTCGTGGGCGTCGTCGGCGGCGAATGGCAGTCGGCCGACGAGTCGTTGCTGCGCCGGGTCGTCGCGCGGGTCGCGCGGGTGCGCGAGCGGGTGGCCGAGGCGGCGCGTTTCGAGGAGCGGCTCGAGAAGGCGATCGATCAAGAGCAGGAGGCTCGTCTGCGCCTCGCCCGCCTGGAGGAGGCGGGTGAGGAGGGGGCGTCGGGCGAACGCGTGGCGTCCTTGCCCGATCCGGAGCCGCTCGCGCGGGCCCTCGATCGCGCCAAGAAGCTCGGCCCGCTGGATGGATCGATCGCCGACCGGGCCCGGCAGCGCGCGGCGATCCAGGAAGAGGCTGCGCGTGCGGTCGAGCGGCTCCGTTTGAGCAATCTCGACAGCGAGCGCCTCGCGACCCTGGCGCTCCCCTCTGCCGATCAGATCGAACGCCATGCCCGCCGGTGCGCAGAGCACGCCGCACAGCAGGAGCGGCTGGCGGAGCGCCGGCGCGGGCTAGAGGGCGAGCGCCTCGGCGTGCACGAGGCCCTCGGACGCCTGCGCGGGGAGGGCAGCCTGCCGGCCGAGGCCGATCTCGAGGCCGAGCGCCGGGCACGGGATGATTTGTGGCGCCGCCTGCGCGAAGGCGGACTCGATCCGGAGGCCCGGACGGATCTCGAGCGCCTCGCGGCACAGCGCACGCTCGCCGCCGAGTTCGAGGAGCGCATGCGCGCCGCGGACCGGCTCTCGGATCGCCTGCGCAGCGAAGCCGATCGCGTCGCCCAGGGCGCGGCGCTCGTCGCCCAGGCGGAGCGGCTCGATGCGGCGCTCGTGCTGCTCGATCGGGAGGCGTCGCAGCTGGGCGAGGCGGCGGCTGCGCTCGAGGCCGATTGGCGGGCGATCTGGCCGCCCGAGCTGGGCGATCCCGGTCCGCCGGAGTCGCGAATCGAGTGGCGCGCCCAGCTCGATGGATGGTTCGCCCTCGAAGGGCGGCTGCGCGAGCTCGAGGATCAGATCGAGCGCGATCGAACGGCCCGCGCGGCGGCCGTCGAGGCGATTCGCGAGGCGGTCGGCGGTGCCGGTCCGGCGGCTCGCGTGAACGGATCCGACGAGATCCTCGAGCGCTGGATCGAGCGCGGGGAAGCGGAGCTCGCGAGGCGGGTCGAAGCGCGCTCGGCCGAGGCTGCGCGCGCCCGCTCGCGCGAGGAAGCTCGGGAGCAGCTCGATCGCCGGACGCAGGATCGTGTCCAGGCCGAAGCTCAGCTCGAACGCTGGCGCGTGGCCTGGCGCGAGGAGCTCGCGGCGTCGGGGCTACCGGCCGAGATCGCTCCGCGCGATGCGGAGACCCATCTCGATGCGCTCGCGCGACTGCTCGATGGGCGGGCGAAGCTCGCCGAGGCTCGCTCGCGCGCCGGAAAGATGCGCGCGGATGCCGCGCGCTTCGAGACCGAGTGCCGTGAGCTCGTGGCGACCTGCCTGCCGGAGATCGCGGATTTCGGCGCCGTGCAGGCGGCCACCCGGCTGAAGAGCGAGCTCGATCGCGCACGGGAGCAGGCGACGCGGGCCGATGCCGTGCGGACCGCGCTGGCCGAGGCCCGGGAGCAGCTCGATCTCGCCGATCGGCGCCACGCGAGCAGCGCCGCCGCGCTGGCCGAGCTCGCCGCCGCGCCGACCGCCGCTGCTCCGCACTCCGGCCGACCGGACGGGGCGCCGGCGGCTTCCGGGGGCGGGCCCGCGATCGGCGGGATGCTCGACGTCGACGCCCTGTCGGCGCGGATCGAGACGCTCGACGTGCGGCTCGAGGCGCAGCGCGAAGAGCGCAACCAGCTCCTCGTCGAGCTGCGCGGCGAGCGCGCGGCGCTCGAAGCGATGGACGGCAATGCGCGCCAGGCCGAGCTCGCCGAGCAGGCCGAGGCGCGCCGCGCGCAGATCGTGGCCGACGTGGAACGTTATGCGGAGCTGGCACTCGCGCGCCAGGTCCTCGAGCAGGAGATCGACGCCTATCGCCGAGCGAATCAGGGCCCGCTCCTCGAGCTGGCAGGGCGTCTTTTCGGCCAGCTCACCCGTGGCGCGTATCCGACCGTGCTGTCGGATGCGGGCGACGACGGAAGGGTGCGGCTGCTCGCGCTCGGGGCGAACCGGCGGGAGGTGCCGGTCGAGGCCCTGAGCAGCGGGACGCGGGACCAGCTCTTCCTGGCCCTTCGCCTCGCGGCGCTCGCGACGTCGTTCGAACGGGCCGAGACGATGCCGCTCGTCGCGGACGACATCCTGATCGAATTCGACGACGATCGGACGCGTGCGACCCTCGAGGTGCTCGCCGATCTGGGCGAACGCAGCCAGATCCTGCTCTTCAGCCACCATCGCCATGTCGCCGATCTCGCGCGCGCCCTCGGTGAGCGTGCGCGGGTCGTCGAGCTGTGAGCGCGCCGATCGACGGGCCGCCTGCGCGTCCCGCTCCGCCGGGATCGACGGAGCAGGGCGCGCATCCCCTCGATCGCCTGCCGCGTAGCCTCTCGCTCTGGGACGCGACGATGTTGATCGTCGCGTCGGTCGTCGGCAGCGGCATCTTCTTCACCCCCGCGCAGGTCGTCTCGCTGCTGCCGAGCGCGGGCCCGTATCTGCTCGTCTGGATCGTCGGCGCGCTGATCTCGCTCGTCGGCGCCTTCGTCAATGCCGAGCTCGGGGCGATGTTTCCCCGGGCCGGGGGCGATTACGTCTACCTCCGCGAAGGCCTGCATCCGGCCGCGGGCTTCCTGGCGGGCTGGCTCAGTTTCTTCGCGATCTATGCGGGGACGATCGCGGCGCTCGCGGTGGTGGTCGCCGAGCTGGTGGCGCCCGCGCTGGGTCTCGGGCGCGCGGGGATCCTCGCCTTCGCCTCGGCGCTGGTGCTCGCGATGTCCCTCGTCCATCTCCTGAGCACCCGCCTCGGTGCGGGCTTCAACAATCTCGCGTCGCTGCTGAAGCTCGCGGCGATCGCCGCCTTCGTGATCGCCGGACCGCTCTTCGGCGACGGAAGCTTCGCGCCGTGGCGGGCGGGCGCGCTGCCCCCCATGCCGGGTGGTGATGCGGCAGGGCCCGTCGGCGGGGGCGGGCTGGCGCTCCGCTTCGGGCAGGCGCTCTCGCCGGTGCTCTTCAGCTACCTCGGCTGGAATGCGAGCGTCTTCGTCGCGAGCGAGATCCGGGATCCCCAGCGCAACGTCCCGCGCTCGCTCTTTCTCGGCCTCGGCCTCTGCACGCTCCTCTATCTGGCGATCAACGCCATCTACCTCTACGCCCTCACACCCGCGGAGATGGCGGCTGCGCGGGATACGGGGCAGGCGGCGGCGCGCGCGCTCTTCGGAGAGACCGGGGGCCGATGGGTCGCGGGCTTCGTGATGCTCTCCGTGCTCGGAACCCTGAGCGCGCAGATCCTGATCGGGCCGCGAATCGTCTATGCGATGGCGCTCGACGAGCAGTTCCTGGCCCGGGCTTCGCGGGTCCACGCGAAGTTCCTGACGCCGGCCGTCGCCATCGCCCTTCAGGCCGGCATCGCGATCGGCCTGATCCTCGTGCTCGAAAGCTTTCCCAAGGCCCTCGACTTCACGGTCTTCTGCATCCTGCTGGCGACCGCAGCCGACACGCTCGCGCTCTTCCGGCTCCGGCGGCGGCGTCCCGAGCTCGCGCGACCCTACCGGGCCTTCGGCCATCCCTGGCTCTCGCTCGGGTACCTCGGCGTCATCGGGGCGACGGCCGTCGCGATTGCCCGCGCGAGTCCACGGGAATGTGCCGTCGCGATCGCGATGCTCCTGGCCGGATTGCTGCTGTACTGGCCCGTGCGCGCGGGCCGGGCGGGGCGGGATGCCGGATCGGGGACGGGGGACTGAGGCGCCGCGGGCGCTACCTCGAGCGCCGATTCTCCAGTACGATCGGGCGACTCGAAAGGTTCCCAAGGGATGCAAGAACGCAACGGCCGGACGGCTCGCTAGCCCGCCGGGGCTCCGCCCCTCGCTCGAAACCCGCCTCGACCTCGCACGCACCTGGCCGCTCCGGCCGGGGACGGCGGGGGCCGGGGCTCGTCGGGCGGGGCAGAGGCGACGAGAAACGGTGGGCAGACGATCGAAGGCAGCGGTCGTGGTGCGCGCCCCTACGGCGCTCGCTCGACCCGGCCGGCAGGGCAAGAAGCCGCACGCCGAAGGGGCGATGCGGTGATGGCCCGGCCAGCGTCCTGACCTCTCCTGCACCGCTCGCGCATCGAAGACGAGCGGCCAGCCTCGACCACAGGAACGACCGGAAATGACCCAGGAACCGAAAGAGCCCGTCAAGGAATTCCGCCACGACTTCCACAAGCTGAATCGTCTGCCGCCCTACATCCTGTCGGTCGTGACCGACATGGCGCGGGCAGCGCGGCGAGCCGGCGAGGACATCGTCGATCTCGGCATGGGCAACCCCGACATGGGGACCCCGCAGCACATCGTCGACAAGATCTGCGAGGCCGCCCAGGATCCGCGCAACCACCGTTATTCGTCGTCCCAGGGCCTGCCGAATCTCCGGGCCGGAATCTGCGAGTGGTACGCCCGCCGTCACCAGATCCAGCTCGATCCGAATACCGAAGCCGTCGCGGTGATCGGCGCCAAGGAAGGGCTCTCGCATTTCGTGCTGATGACGGTCGGTCCGGGGGACGTCGTGCTCGTTCCCGACCCGGCCTATCCGATCCACCAATACGCGGTGATCATCGCAGGCGCCGATCTGCGCAAGGTCCCGCTGACGGGCGATTCGGATTTCTTCGCCAATCTCGAGCTCGCGGTGAGCCGGACCTGGCCGCGGCCGAAGATGCTCATCATCTCCTTCCCGGCGAATCCCACGACCCACGTCGTCGATCTCGCCTTCATGACCCGCATGGTCGAGTTCGCCAAGGCGAACGACATCATGATCGTCCACGACTTCGCCTACGCCGAGATCGCCTTCGATGGCTACAAGCCGCCCTCGATCCTCGAGGTCCCCGGCGCCCGCGACATCGCGATCGAATTCACGTCGTTCTCGAAGAGCCACAACATGGCCGGCTGGCGCGTGGGGTTCGCCTGCGGCAATCCGCAGATGATCCACGCGCTCAAGCGCATCAAGTCCTACCTCGACTACGGCATGCCCCAGCCGATCCAGATCGGCGCGATCACCGCGCTGCGCGGCCCACAGGACTGCGTGACGGAGACCGTCGCCGTCTACAAGGAGCGCCGGGACGCCCTGATCGAAGGCCTGGGGCAGGACGGCGAGGGCTGCTGGAAGATCGAGAAGCCGCTCGCCACGATGTTCGTCTGGGCGCCGCTTCCGGAGAAGTGGCGGGCGGTCGGTTCGCTCGAGTTCTCCAAGCGGCTCCTGAAAGAAGCGGGCGTCGCGGTCTCCCCGGGCATCGGCTTCGGGGAGGCGGGCGAGGGCTTCGTGCGCTTCGCGCTCGTCGAGAACAAACACCGGATCCGCCAGGCGGTGCGCGGCATCCGCCGCTTCCTGCGCGAATCGAAGGTCTGAAGCGGCCATTGCAAGGAGCGAGGAAGCGGGCATGAGCGGGCAGGCGAGAGCGGGTGTCGGGGTCGGGCTGATCGGGTTCGGGACGATCGGGCGCGGCGTCGTCAAGGTGCTGCGCGAGAACGCAGCGGTGATCGAGAAGCGGCTGGGCTTTCCGCTCACGATGGTCCGCATCGCCGATCTCGATACGAAGACCGATCGCGGCATCGCGCTCGACGGCATCCAATTCGATGCGGACGCGAAGGCGCTGATCGCCGACCCGCGCGTGCAGATCGTGATCGAGCTGATCGGCGGCTACGACGTCCCGCGGCGATTCATCCTCGAGGCGATCGCCGCGGGCAAGCACGTGACGACGGCGAACAAGGCACTGCTCGCGCTGCACGGCAAGGAGATCTTCGCCGCGGCGGCGAAGGCGGGGCTCGACGTCGGATTCGAGGCTTCGGTCTGCGGCGGCATTCCGCTGCTGCGCGCCGTGCGCGAAGGGCTCGCGGCGAACCGGCTCGAGAGCGTCTTCGGCATCCTGAACGGGACGACGAACTACGTGCTCACCGAAATGGAGTCGACCGGTGAGGATTTCGACGTCGTCCTGAAGCGCGCCCAGGCGCTGGGCTATGCCGAGGCGGATCCGACCTTCGACGTCGACGGCATCGACGCCGCCCACAAGCTCGCGCTCCTGACGACGATGGCTTTCGGTGCCGAGATCACCTTCGAGGACATCCCGACCGAGGGCATCCGCGGTCTGCTGCCCATCGACTTCGAGCTCGCCGCCGAGTTCGGCTACCGCATCAAGCTGCTCGGGGTCGCGAAGAGCCATCGGCGGGCGGGCGATAGCGCCGGGCCGGAGGCGATCGAGGTCCACGTCCGACCGACCATGATTCCGGCCGCGAGCCTGCTCGCGAAGGTCGACGGCGCGATGAACGCGGTCGTGGTGCGCGGGAACGCCGTGGGCCCGACGCTCTACTACGGCGCGGGCGCCGGCGAGATGCCGACGGCGAGCGCCGTCGTCTCGGATCTGATGGAGATCGCGCGCGAGATCGCCCGGGGCGGACGCGGATCGGTCTCGCCGATGTCGTTTCTCGCGGAGCACATCGGGCCGCTGCCGCTCGTCGCCGAGGAGGATCTCTCCGGGCGGGCCTACGTGCGCATGATCGCGCAGGACCGGGCGGGCGTGCTCGGCCGGATCACGAGTGCGTTCGGCGCCGAGGGCGTGGGCATCGCTTCGGTAGTGCAGCGTGAGCAGGCCTCGGCGGCCGGGGGCGCGGTGCCGCTGATCGTGCTGACCCATCGATCGAGCCATGCGGCGCTGCGCCGGGCGCTCGAGCGCCTTCGCGGGCTCGGCGATCTGGTGGGCGAGCCGCGCGTGATCGAGATCGAGGAGGGGGTCTAGGTGGCGACGAGCCGGCCGAAAGCGCGGGCGTGGTTCGAGAGCATCCGCGATCCCGGCGAGCGCCACGGCCTCGACGAGGTCGTCTACAGCGATCGCTCGGGCGGCCTGCTGCAGGTCGTCCACGACATGGACGCGCTCGCACGGAAATCCGCCGACGAGTGGAAGGCGCTCTTCGAGCTGCGCGCGCGGCGCAACGAATGGCCCTACGGCTCCGGCGTCTGGGGCAAGAAGGAGTGGGTGCTTCCGGACATCGACAACGAGAACGTCGTCTCGATGTACGAGGGCCATACCAATCTCTTCTGGGCCGAGCGCTACGGCCGCGAGATCGGCCTCGAGGATCTCTGGCTGAAGCTCTGCGGCAACTCGCATACGGGCTCGTTCAAGGATCTCGGGATGACGGTGCTCGTCTCGCAGGTCAAGCAGATGATCGCCCGCGGTGTATCGATCCCGGCGGTCGCCTGCGCCTCGACGGGCGATACCTCGGCGGCGCTGGCGGCCTATGCCGCGGCGGCGGGCATCCCCGCGATCGTGTTCCTGCCGCGCGGCAAGATCTCGCTGGCGCAGCTGATCCAGCCGGTCGCGAACGGGGCGATCGTCTTCGCCCTCGACACGGATTTCGACGGCTGCATGGAGATCGTGAAGCAGGTCTCGGCGAACGATGGCGTCTATCTCGCCAACTCGATGAACAGTCTGCGGGTCGAGGGGCAGAAGACGGTCGGCATCGAGATCGCCCAGCAATTCGATTGGAGCATGCCGGACTGGCTCGTCATCCCGGGCGGCAACCTCGGCAACGTCTCGGCCCTCGCGAAGGGGCTCGACATGCTCTTCGCGCTCGGGATGATCTCGAAGCGCCCGCGCATCTGCGTCGGCCAGGCCGAGGCCGCGAACCCGCTCTACCTGGCCTATCAGCGCGACTTCGAGGTCTTCGAGCCGATCGCGGCGCGCCAGACCGTCGCGTCGGCGATCCAGATCGGCAATCCCGTCTCCTACGAAAAGGCGGTCGACGCGCTGCGGCGCTACGACGGCGTCGTCGAGCAGGCGTCGGAGTCGGAGATCATGGAGGAATGCGCGAGGGCGGATCGCACGGGCCTGTTCAACTGCCCGCATACCGGCGTCGCGCTGGTCGCCCTGCGCAAGCTGCAGGCCCGCGGCCTCGTGAAGAAGGGCGATCAGGTCGTCGTGATCTCGACGGCGCACGGCCTCAAATTCGTCGACTCGAAGCTCGCCTATCACTCGATGCGGCTCGAGGGCATCGTCTCGGAGCATCCGAATCCGCCGATCGAGCTCGAGGCGAGCTATGCGAAGGTGCGCGACCGGATGAAGCACGAGATCGACCGGCGATTCGGCGGCTGATGTTCACCGGCATCGTCGAACATGTCGGGCGCGTCGTCGGCGTCGAGCAGCGGCCGGACCTTCTGCGTCTCCAGATCGACCTCGGCCCGATCGCCGAGGGCATCCGCCTCGGCGACAGCATCGCCGTGCTCGGCTGCTGCCTCACGGTGACCCGCATCGAGGGGGCGCTGCACACCTTCGAGGCGATTCCCGAGACCCTTTCGCGGACACGCCTCGGCCGGCTCGCGCCCGGCGATCCCGTCAACCTCGAGCGCGCGATGGCGGCGGCGGCGCGTTTCGACGGCCACCTCGTGCAGGGCCACGTGGACGGACTCGGCGAGGTCGAGCAGGTGGTGCGCGAAGGGAACGAGGTGCTGCTGCACGTCCGCGTGCTGGATCCGGCGCTCGCGCCCGGGCTGGTCGACAAGGGCTCCGTCGCGATCGACGGGGTTTCGCTGACGGTGGTGCGCGCGCGCGGCGACCGATTCCACGTCGCGCTCATTCCGCACACCCTCGACCATACGACCCTCTCGGGCCTGCGGGCCGGGGATGCCGTGCATCTCGAGGTCGACGTCTTCGCGAAATACCTGCAGCAGTACCTCGATCGGGTCCTGCCCGGCCTGATCGCCGCTGCGGTCGCCGCGCGGGATGGCTCCGGGGCGACGTGAGGGGCGGCCACGCGGCGAACGCATCGCAGTCATCAGGGACGAAGGGGGGAGAGTCCGAGTGAGCAGTCGATCGGGAGGACAGGACGTTCGAAGCGGGGAGCGCGGCTCGTCGCGTCGATGTTGGGCCTCGTGCTCGTCGCGGGCGTGGCCCGGGTGGCCAGCGCGCAGAGCGAGGCGCGCGCCTGGGAGAGCACCCTCGATCGGATCTCCCGGGCCGTCGTCGTCCTGCGGGTCAGCACGCCGCGCGCCTTCGACGATACGACGCCCGGGACCTCGACCGCGACCGGCTTCGTCGTCGATGCGGAGCAGGGCCTCATCCTCACGAATCGCCACGTCGTCACGACCGCGCCCGTCCGGGCCGAGGCCGTCTTCCAGGACAACGAGGAGGTGGCCGTCCAGGCCGTCTATCGGGATCCCGTCCACGATTTCGGGCTCTTCCGCTTCGATCCCGCCCAGGTCCGCTTCATGCAGGTCGAAGCGCTCGCGCTGGCGCCCGAGCGGGCGCGGGTCGGCACCGAGGTCCGGGTCGTCGGCAACGACGCCGGCGAGAAGCTCTCGATCCTCTCGGGCACGATCGCGCGCCTCGATCGCGACGCGCCCGAATACGGGCCGACCTCGTTCAACGACTTCAACACGTTCTACATCCAGGCGGCGTCGAGTACGTCGGGCGGCTCCTCCGGATCACCGGTCGTCGACATCGACGGGCGGGTGCTGGCGCTCAACGCCGGCGGGCGGCGCGATGCGGCGTCGAGCTTCTTCCTGCCGCTCGATCGCGTGAAGCGGGCCGTCGACCGGGTGCGGCGCGGGGAATCCGTTCCGCGCGGGACGGTGCAGGTCGTGTTCGACCACAAGCCCTTCGACGAGGTGCGGCGGCTCGGCCTGCGCGAGGCGACCGAGGCGACCGTGCGCGAGACGTTTCCGGAGGGCACGGGGCTGATCGTCGTCCGCGAGGTCGTTCCGGGCGGGCCGGCCGACGGGCGGCTGGAAGTCGGCGACGTGATCGTGCGCGTCGCGGGGCGTCCCGTGAATGCATTCCTCCCGATCGAGGCGGCGCTCGACGATGCGGTCGATCCGGCTCTCGGTCCGGTGCCGGTCCCGTCCCCGGCCCCGGGCACCGATCCGGACGCCGATGAGGCGGGCGGCTCGGCGACGGCCGACGCCGCGCGGGGGCGCCGTGTCGTCTTCGAGATCGAGCGGGCCGGTGTCGCCCATTCGGTCGAGATCCCCGTCGCGGATCTGCATGCCATCACGCCGGACGAATACCTCGAATACTCGGGCGGCGTCCTGAATCCGCTCTCGTACCACCAGGCGCGCAATGCCTCGGTCGCCGTCGGCGGCGTCTACGTCGCGAGTGCGGGTTATGCGCTCGCGCGAGCCGGGGTCCCGCGCCGGGCGGTGATCACCGAGCTCGCGGGCGAGAAGACGCCCGATCTCGCGACCTTCGAGGCGGTGCTCGCCTCGAAGCCCCACGACGCGCGCCTGCCCGTGCGCTTCTTCCAGCTCTCGCAGCCTTCGGCGCCGATGGTCGCGGTGATGCGCAACGATCGGCGCTGGTTCTCGATGCGGCATTGTCGTCGCGACGACGAGACGGGGCACTGGCCCTGCGTCCCCTCGCCGGCGTCCCCGCCGGCCGCTCCGGTGGCCGCGGGCGAGACGCGCCTCGATGCCGAGGGCGCGTTCGCCGTCCGGCGTGTCGCGTCGTCGCTCGTGATGGTGCGGACCTCGATCCCCTACCGCCTCGACGGCGTCCACGGCGATCAATTCCACGGCACCGGTCTGATCGTCGACACCGAGCGCGGTCTCGTCGTCGTCGATCGCGAGACCGTGCCGATCGCCCTCGGCGACATCACGATCACCTTCGCGGGCTCGCTCGAGGTCCCGGGCGAGCTCGTCTATCTCCATCCCGAGCACAACCTCGCGGTCGTCCGCTACGACCCGGGCTTGATCGGCGACTCGAAGGTGCGGGCGGCGACGCTCCGGGACGTCGCCCTCGACGTCGGCAATCCCGTCTGGATGGTCGGACTGACCTCGACCGAACGCGTCGTGTCGCGGCGCACGCAGATCTCCCGGCGCGAGCCGATGCAGATGCCGCTCACGCATCCGCCGCGCTTTCGCGACACGAATCTCGAGCTCGCGACCCTCGAGGATGCGGCGCAGACGGTGGGCGGCGTATTGACGGATCGATTCGGCCGGGTGATCGCGCTCTGGGCTTCGTTCAGCAGTGGCAGCGATGCCGCGACCGAGGGCTTCTTCGGCGCCATTCCGTCCTGGCACCTCGAGCGCATGATCGAGCCGCTGCGGCGCGGAGAGCCCGTCGGGTGGCATACGGTCGGTCTCGAGCTCGAGCCGCTGACCCTGGCCGAAGCCCGCGATCGGGGCTTGACCGATCGCCAGGCGCGGCGCATCGAGCGTTCGGATCCCGATAGCCGGCGGGTCTTGTCCGTGCTCAGGCGCAGCCGCGGAACGCCCGGCGATGGGCTCTTCCGCGAAGGCGACCTGATCCTCGCGATCGACGGCCGTCCGGTGACGCGGATGCGCCATCTCGCGCGCCTCGATCGCGGGCGCAGGGCGGTCGTCGAGGTGCTGCGCGACGGGGTCGAGCGCACGCTCGAAGTCGAGCCGCAGCCGATGTCGGGGGAGGGGACGACCCGTGCGGTGCTCTGGGCGGGCGCGCTGCTGCAGGCGCCGCATCCTGTGCTGTCTTCCCAGCATCGGATCGAGCCCGGCGGCGTCTACGTGTCGCGCCATTGGTTCGGCTCGCCCGCGACGCGCTATCGGCTCGAGGCGACGCGACGGATCATCGAGGTCGACGGGACGCCGGTCACGGACCTCGACGGATTTCTCGCCCTGGTCGCCGACAAGCGCGACCGTGACCCGGTGCGCCTCGAGACGGTCGATCTCGACGGCAAGCCCGCCGTGATCACCCTGAAGCTCGATCTCGAATACTGGCCCACCTACGAGCTGCGCCGGACCGCTGCGGGCTGGGAGCGGATCGGAACGGAGCAGGCGCCGTGAGCGGGCGGCGTGCACTGGCCGGGGCGCAGATCGCGAGCTGGCTGCGCGGAGGCGCCGGGGGGCGCGTGGTCGGCCCCGGCTCGCGGCCCAAGGAGCCGCTCGTGCTCTACGAGTTCGAGGCGTGCCCCTTCTGCCGGCGCGTTCGCGAAGCGATCACGCGGCTCGATCTCGAGGTGCTCGTGCGGCCGTGTCCGAAGGACGGACAGCGCTACCGGGAGGAGGTCCGCGAGCTCGGCGGCCGCGAGCAGTTCCCGTTCCTGATCGATCCCAATACCGGCGCCCAGATGTACGAATCGGCCGAGATCGTCGCCTACCTCCACCGCGAGTACGGGCAGGGCGTGCCGCCGGCTTCCGGTCGCGGGGGGCCGCTGCGCACGGCGCTGCTGGTCGCGTCGGGGCTGGGACGCGGTGCGGCGGGCAGCCGCTCGCGGGCCTCGCGCAGCCCCGCTTCGGCGCTCGTCTTGTACGGGTACGAAGCGCAGCCGGCGAGCCGGCTCGTGCGCGAGGTCCTCTGCGAGCTCGAGCTCGCCCATTTCGTGCGGGTGGCGGCGCCGGGGAGCGCGCATCGCGCGGGGCTCGGCGAGGGCTCCGATCCGCGCGCACTTCCGCTGCTCTTCGATCCCAACACCGGCAGCGAGCGCCGCGGCTGGCGCGCGATCGTGCGGCATCTCGAGGATCAATACGCGTTGGCGCCGAAGCGGCGCTGATGCCCGCCCGGCCGGCGGGTCGTCCCGCCCGCGCCGCGCCGCGCCGTTCCGGACGCGATCGGTTCAGCCGAGGCGGTCGAGCAGCAGCGTCGCGATGCCGAGGAACGAGAAGAATCCGAGGCTGTCGGAGGCGAAGGTCACGAGGATGCTCGAGCCGACCGCCGGATCCTGGCGCAAGGCCTTCAGGATCAGGGGCACCGCCGCGCCGACCAGGCTCGCGGCGACCATCGTGACGACCATCGCGAGCAGCAGCACGAGTCCGACCCACGGATTGCCGTGGCGGAGATAGGCGATCGCCCCGGCGATCACGCCGGCGGCGCTGCCGATCACGAGTCCGACCCACATCTCCTTGCCCACCGCGCGCAGCCCGCTCGAGAACTCGATCTCGCCGAGGGCGATGGCGCGCGTGATGACGGTCAGCGTCTGGATGCCGCCGTTGCCGGAGACGCCGGCGACGACGGGCAGGAAGATCGCGAGGCCGACCATCTGCTCGATCGTCGATTCGAACAGCCCGACGACGGCACCGGCGGTGAAGGCGGTGGCGAGGTTGACGATCATCCACGGCAGGCGCTTGCGAATCGAGACCCGCGCGGAGGTGAAGACGCGGTCTTCTTCGGAGAGGCCCGCCAGGTTGTAGATGTCCTGGGTCGCTTCTTCGGTGATGACGTCGATCACGTCGTCGACGGTGATGACGCCGAGCATCGTTCCGTCGACGTCGGTGACCGGAATCGCGAGCAGGTCGTAGCGCGCCACGAGCCCGGCGACCTCCTCCTGGTCCGCATCCGGGGGCGTCGAGATCATCTCGCGGATCGCGAGGTCGCGGACCGGGGTATCCGACCGCGCGGTCACCAGGCGCCGGATCGGGACGACCCCCGTCAGGCGGCGGAGCTCGTCGACGACGTAGAGGTACAGCGCCGCATCACTCGTTCGCAGGCTCATCTCCCGCAACGAGTCGATCGCTTCCTGCGCGGTCATCTTCTCGTCGAGCGCCGCGAAGCTCGTCGTCATGACACGCCCGGCGCTGTTCGGCGGATACAGGCTCGCGTTGCGCAGCTCGTCCCGGCGCGCCGGCGGCAGATGCTGGAGCACGAGGTCGTGGCGATCCTCGGGCAGGGCGTCGAAGAGCTCGAGCATGTCGTCGATCTCGAGCCGGCCGAGGACCTCGGCGAGCCGCTCGTCCGGGACGGCCTCGAAGATCTCCGGGAGGAATTCCGGCGGCAGCTCGCGCAGCATGCGGGCCGCACGCTGGTGCTTGAAGAGCAGGTCGATCACCAGGCGGATCTCGTCGGGCGTCAGGTCCCGGAGGATCGGACCGAGGTCGGCGGGATGGACGCGCTCGAGCAGCTTCTCCGCCCGGAAATGGGCCCCCGACTTCAGGAGCCGGCGCAGGATGCGGGTCGTGACGACCGACTGGGCCATGGGGCGCTCCTCCCGGTGGCGCGCCCAGGGCTTACCCCAATTCCCGTCGGTCTTCTACCCCGAACCCAGCTTCGACGTGCGCTTGCGCTCAAGGTTGCCGGTGAGTTGCCGATCGGTGAGCGGTGCCCCCGATGCGCTGCGCTCGGACAGGGCGCGGATGCACTCGGGAGGCTGGAAATCGGATGGGGCGGACACGACTGCGCGGACTCGAGATCGCGGGAATCCAGATCGGGATCGAGGTCCCGGACACCTGTGAATGGGAATGGCCCGAGACGGCCGTTCGGGACTTCGCCTGTCCGCCGCGCGAGCCCGAGGTGCACGTCGGCCTCCGGATCGCCGAGGTCGGGGCCGGGCAGCTCCAGGGCGAGCTGTACCGGATCGGTGGCTCGACCTTCGAGATCGCGCGGCGCGGGGACGATTGGTTGATCGCGCTCTCGCGAGGCGGAAGACGGCGTCAGCTCGCGCTCTTCGATCGGGATTTTCGGATCGGCGAGATCGTCCAGAGCCCGGAATGGGCGCAGGAGCGGCGCTATCCGCTGGCGGGCGGTCTCGATGAATGGCTGGTGCTCCAGCGGACGGTCGCGCGCGGCGGGCTCTGTGTGAGCGGCCGGGCGACGCTTCAGGACGGCGGCGCCCGGATCGAGCTCGGCAACGACGATTCCGGAGCGACGCAGGGTTGGCGCGTCGCCTCGCCCTCGCTGATCGGGCGACAGACTCTGGTGTTGCGCAGCGAGGGCGTCGGCCTTCGCGTCTTCCGCACGCCCTGGTCGACGGTCATGGACGATCGGCTCGGGAAGGACGCACGCGTCGTCGAGCTGTACTGCTTCGATGCGTCCGAACGAATCTTTCGCGAGCTGCTCGATCCGAACGAGGCCGCGGAGGAGCTCGTCGGCCACGCGGTTCTGCCGCTGAACGACGAGCGCTTCCTCGATCGCGTGCTCCGCAACGCGCGCCGCGCGAGCGATCAGACGAGCTTCGTGCGGGTCGGTGTCCCGGCCGCGCAGGGCCGCTCGCCGATCGAGGCGCCTGCGCCGCTCGCCCCGGTCCTGATGCCGCTTCGCGGGCTCGGCTGACCCCGATCGGTGTCCGCCGCCCGTTCCACTTCCCGGGGCTCCGCGCGAATCCGCTGCCATGAGCGCTTCCCATCCGGGACAAAAGACCAGGATGGGGGGGCTTCACCTGTTGCGCGCGTCACAATCAGGCAGGATGCTCCGCGTGCCCCCTCGGGACCAGGGTTGAAATCCGCGCGGACGAAATGGCTTCAGCGGATCCGATGACCCATTCCCGGCCGGGCGCGATCCAGGCCGTCGGACCACTCGACCGAACGTACGAGCGGGGGTGCAGAACTTGATGAAGCAGCTGATCGAAGACATCGTCAAGTCGCTCGTCGACCGGCCAGAAGAGGTCCAGATCAAGGAAGTGGTCGGCGACCATGCGCACGTGCTCGAGCTGCGCGTGTCGAAAGAAGATCTCGGCAAGGTGATCGGGAAGGGCGGGGCGCACGCGTCCGCGATTCGCACCTTGATGGCGGCGGCGAGCGGCAAGGAACGCAAGCGCTACATCCTCGAGATCATCGAATACTGAGTGACGTGGCTCGTTGATTGTTCCCGGCACGATCCCTGCTCTTAGCAGGCTCATGCCGAGCCCCTCCGATTCGCACTCCGCATTCAAGCCGCCCCACTGCCCCAACCCCGATTGCGTTTTCCATCTGGAATCAACCGGTTGGCGCTTCAAGCGAGCCGGCTTCTACCACCGCGATACTCGCCCCCACCGCATCCAGCGATACCGCTGTTCACACTGCCATCGCGCCTTCAGTTCACAGACCTTCTCCCCCACCTACTGGCTCCGCCGACCCGACCTGCTCGAGCCCGTCTTCCGCGCCGAGGTCGCCGGCTCCGGACACCGCCAGATCGCCCGCCAATTCGGCGTCGTCCACGCCACCATCCAGCGCCTCGTCGACCGCCTAGGCCGCCACTGCCTGCTCCTCCACGAGACCTTTCGCAAGAAGGCACAGGCCCATCTCTCCAAAGAGCCCGTCGTGATGGACGGCCTCGGCACCTTCGCCGGCGGCCAGTACTGGCCTTCGAGCTGACGGCCTCATCGGCTCCGCCACCTACTACAGCCACGACTTCGTCGTCACCGAACGCCGCCGCGGCGGGACGATGACCGAGCTCCAGAAGAAGCGAAGGGCGGCCTACGAGGAGAAGCTCGGCCGCCCTGACCCCGAAGGCCCTGACCCGCGACGTGCTCGAGCTCCGGCAAACGAACCTCCCCACAAGGCCCGATCGAGCTTCGCACCGACGAGAAGTCCGAATACAGAACCGCCCTGAAACGACTCGGAAACCCCAAGATCAGGCATGAGACGACCCACTCGAAGGCGCCCCGCACGGCGAAGAACCCGCTGTTCGCGATCAACGCGCATCACATGTTCGTGCGGCACAGCGGTGCGAACCACAAGCGCGAGACGGTGGCGTTCTCGAAGCGGATCCAGGCGGTGATCCATCGCCACGCGATCTTCCAGGTGTGGCGGAACCTGGTGAAAATGGCTTCGGAGCGTCAGCCGACGAAGGGGACGCCGGCGCAGCGACTCGGCATCACGCGGATACGATGGAGCATCGGACGGGTGCTAAGGGCGCGACTGTTCCCGAGCCGGATCGAGCTGCCCGAGCGCGTGCGACGAGCCTACCGGGGGCAGTTCATCAGCCGTTTCATGCGACGCGAGAGGCTGATCCAAATTCGGAGGTCGTACTGAGACGGGTTGATCGAAACCACGCCTCGAATCCCGCCAACGAATGAATCCGCGCTCGAATGGTCGCTAGCGGCCCTTCCTGTTCCATCAGTCGGATCCATTCAGCGAGCCACGTCGATCGGCAACTCGAGATCATTCTGCCGGCAGCCAAAGCATCCCCCACTTGGCAGGCACGTCCCGCCCAGATCGGCCGGGCAGATTTCCCTTCGGACACATCGCTGAAGCTCCGATAGCTCCGCGGAGGTCGGGCGCCGCCCGGCCGCAGCGCAGGAGCCCGGTTCGGCATGGTTGAAGACGGAGACGGTCTGCAGGCGCGCAAGACGAGCGGACGCGCCGAGCTTCCGACGCGTGCGCGCGAAGCGTTCGAGCGCGGCCAGGCCCTGCTCGAGTCCGGCGATGCGGCGGCCTCCATCGAGCTGCTGCGCGAAGCGCAGGCCGCGGCCCCTGAGCATGCCCAGATCCGTTCGACGCTCGGTGTCGCGATGGCGCTCGGGACCCGCGACTTCGAGGCCGCCCGTTCGCTCTGTGAGTCCGCTGCGAAGCAGGAGTTCTTCAATCCGGTCCTCTATCTGAATCTGGCACGCGTCTACCTCTCGGTCGGTCGAAGACCCGAGGCGCTGCGGTATCTCCGCCGTGGTCAGATGATCGATCCCGGCCACGTGGCGATCCGAGAGGCGATCCATGAGCTCGGGCTGCGGCGGGTGCCGATCGTTCCGTTCCTGCCCCGACGCCATGTCGTCAAT
The DNA here is from genome assembly GCA_041389425.1 of Myxococcota bacterium. Classification (GTDB taxonomy): domain Bacteria; phylum Myxococcota_A; class UBA9160; order UBA9160; family UBA4427; genus UBA4427. The sequence continues at coordinate 123,051 of JAWKRX010000001.1, read as the reverse complement.
CGGATGCTGGGTGGTGTCCGCAGCCTGTTCGTCGATCGGATGTTCGGCTACTGAGCGCGGGTAGCCCCTGGGGACTGCCGGGCTCGTCCGGCGCGTCCAGGTCCGGCGGCCCCGCGTTGCTTGACACGGCGAGATCCAGCTTCTAAACCTCCCCGCGCCTCGGGCCCCGCCCAGTGGCTCGAAGGCTCGATGGGGCTGCCTGCGCGGCAGACGAGACGAGTCCTTGCAAGTTCATTCCATTCATGGACCGGCGCGAATCGCGCGGAGCACGGAGACTTCCAGTGGGTAGTGTGATCAAGAAGCGCCGCAAGAAGATGCGAAAGCACAAGCAGCGCAAGCTTCTCAAGCGGCAACGGCACAAGAAGTAGACCGCCTCGTCGAGCTCGCCCGGGGAGCTCGTTGGACGCTCGAAGTGGAGTCGGATGGATCCGGCTCCCTCGAGCGTTTTTTTTTGCGCGCGGCTCGGGACGCACTTCATGGCGGCCGGGGGGCGCGGGCGGGGGCGGGCGCCCGGTCGGCCCGCGAGCCTGAACTCGGCGTTTCTTTCGGATTCGATTTCTGCCTGGGTTCGAGTGATGCGCGACGGATCGTGCTGGCCGCAACGGCCCGTCTGCCGCGCGATATGGACGATTCTGCGCGAAGTGATGTGAGGTCGTTTTGTCGAAAACGCGTCGCGTCGATCGCAAGTCGAGTAGACATCTAACTGTTTTTTTTGGCGAATTCTCTTGACGGGATTTGCATCGTGTTGTTATCTGAGGCGCAACAAACGCTCTATCGCTGCGGATCGATACGAGAAGGATTGATTGTTTCCTTCAAGTTGCCTGTGAGTGATCCCGATAGGGACCGCAACCGAGGAGTTGGCCGCACGAGATCACGATCGACCGAAGCCCGCCCGGCTGGTCCGGGAAGGAAGAGGGAGTTCGAATCTCGGCTCGCTGCGATCCCGAGGCCCAGGTGGGACGGAGGATCGGACCGAGGTGACAAGGACGGAGCCGGAGCAATCCGGGACCGGACGACGCGCGGGCACGACCGAGGCGTAAAGAGCGATTGATCAAAGGGGGAAACCCAGTCATGGCAGCGAAGAAGAAGGCCACCAAGCGGAAGGCCACGAAGAAGAAGGCCACCAAGAAGGCGGCCACGAAGAAGAAGGCCACGAGGAAGAAGGCGACCCGCAAGAAGGCCGCCAAGAAGAAGTAGTCGCGATTCATCCGCAGCGTCGAAAGACCTGTGGATGATGGCCACTACGGATCAGCCCGCCTGGATCGAGGTCTCTCGGGATCGAGAGCCAGAAGATCGAAACGGGCTGATTTCTCGAGGTCAAGGGACCCCGGCTGGGATGACTAGCCGGGGTTTCCTTCGTCTGGCGCCTGAAGTAGATTGCCGGCCGCCCGAGCGGGTCCGAGCGCCCGGATGGCTCCGATCCGCCGACCCCATTCCAGCGAGGACGCATGGCCCGAATCACGATCGAAGACTGCATGGAGAAGGTGCCGAACCGGTTTCATCTGGTTCGCATGGCCTCGATTCGCGCCAAGCAGCTGAAAAAGGGTGCGCGGCCGCTGCTCACCTCGGAAGACAACAAGGAAATCGTGATGAGCCTGCGCGAGATCGCCGCGGGGCTCGTCAAGCCGGGCGAGGCCGAGATCCCGCCGCCGCGTCCGGTCGCTCCGGTCGTCGCCGCGCCGCGACCGGCGCCGCGGCCTGCCGCGCCCCCGGCGCCCAAGGCTTCGTCGGGTATCGATTGGGATGACGAGCTCGAAGAGAGCAGTGACGACTGAGGGTCGCTAGACCGTCGTGACCGGCAGGCTGAACTCGATGCGGGTGCCGCTGCCGGGCTCGCTCGTCAACATCGAGTCCCCTTCGAGCAGCGTCAGCAGATCGTGGACCAGCGTCAGGCCCAGTCCGGCGCCCCGATATCGGGCGCTCGCGCGGTCGTCGACCTGATAGAACTCGTTCCAGATGCAGCGCTGGTCGTCGGCGCAGATTCCGATTCCGGTATCCGCGACCCAGCAGTGGAGGCGGCCGTCCTCGAGGCGGGCGCCGATCTGGATCGTGCCCTGCTCGGTGAACTTCACGGCGTTGTCGAGCAGGTGGAACAGGATCTGGTTGAGCTTTCCGAGATCCGTCCGGATCTTGCCGATGGGCTCGGCGATCTCCTTCTGGATCTCGACGACCTTGCTGCCGAGGGCGTCCTGGACGCTGAAGATCGTCTCGTCGATGACGTCCGAGACCGAGAGCTCCTGGATTTCGATCGGGAGCTCGTTCTGCTTCAGGCGCCAGAGATCGAGGATGTTCTGGAGCGTGCGCTGGAACGCCGTGCCCTCGTCGAGGGCGTGTCGCAGCGTGTCGCGGGAGGCCGGTGAGAGATTCTCGTGCTCGCTCGAGAGGACGGTGATCGTCGCTTCGATGATGCTGTTGAGCGGCGTTCGGAGCTCGCGCGACATCTTCTCGATGAAGTCGTTCTTGAGCTTCTCGATCTTGCCGAGCTTCTCGTTGCTGCGAAGCAGCTCGATGTCCTGGGCGAAGAGCTCCTCGGAGAGGCGGAGCAGCTCGTCGCTGCGCTCGTCGGCGGCGCCTGCGGCGGTCGCCTTCGATCCGTCGCTGCGATGCGAGAGACTCTCTCCCAGCGCGACGACCGCCGGATGATCGATCTGGCAGGCGGCGCCCCAGGCCAGGGTCTCGATCGCCTCCCGTGCGTCCGCGCCGAGCGGTCCCGTCGGCGCGACGGCCAGCACGCCGACCGCGATGCCGCGCGCGACCAGCGGGATCGCGATCAAGCCCTCCGTGCCGCCGCGACCGGCGATCGGCCCATCGAGCGGAGCGCTCTTCGGCAGCGCGGTCGCGATGGCGGCCTGGATCGGGCCGTCGATCTTCGACGCGAGCCCGCGCGCCTCTTCGGCATTGCGGAAGCCCGCCGCGGCACGCAGTCGAGGCTTGCCGCCGGGTGCTTCCGGAGCGGTGAACACGAGCGTCGCGCCGCCGCCCGCGAGGCCGGAGGTCTGGCTCGCCGTGATGCGGAGCGATCGGACGAGGCGTTCGTCTTCGGCCGTCCCTTTTCGGGTATCCATCTCGGGCGGCCTTTCTAGAACCGGTCGTCGGGTTCGATGTCGAAGAGCGCTTCGGGCTTCGCGTCGACTTCGCCTTCGTCGTGAAGCAGGCCCTCCATCTCGAGCCGGGTCTGGAAGTCCGTCGGATTCGAGGCCGTGTTGAGGGCTTCTTCGATGGTGATCTTGTTGGCCTTCAAGAGATCGAAGAGGTGCTGATCGAAGGTCTGCATTCGTTCGCTGCGGCCGCGCGCGATCAGGTCGGTGATCTCGTGGGTGCGGGCGGGATCCTTGATGCACTCCTGGATCGAGCGCGTCGAGCGCATCACCTCGACCGCGGGGACCCGACCGTTCTGCTTCTTGTTGATGAGCAGCCGGAGCGAGACGACGGCCTTCAAATTGTCCGCGAGGCGCGCGCGCACCTGCAGATGCTCTTCGGTCGGGAAGAACGAGACGAGGCGATTGATGGTCGATGCGACGTCGGCGGTATGGATCGTCGAGAAGACGAGATGGCCCGTCTCGGCGGCCTTGAGCGAGGTATCGACGGTCTCGAGATCGCGCATTTCGCCGACCATGATCACGTCGGGATCCTGGCGGAGGGCGGCCCGCAGCGCGTCGGGAAAGGAGGCCGTGTCGGTCCCGATCTCGCGCTGGGTGATGATGCTGCGATCGTGGGTGAAGACGAATTCGATCGGATCCTCGACGGTCACGATCTTGCTCTTCCGCTGTCGATTGACCTCGTTCAGCATCGTCGCGAGCGTCGTCGACTTGCCCATGCCGGTCGGACCGGTGACGAGCACGAGACCGCGGCGGACCTGGGCGATGTCGCCGAGGACCGAGGGCAGGTTCAGGTCGGCGAAGGTCTTGATCTGCAGCGGGATCACCCGCAGCACGACGTTGAAATAACGTCGCTGGCGCGAGATGTTGACGCGGAAGCGGCCCTCGCCGGGCAGCTCGAAGGCGAGGTCGCGCTCGTTGAAGTCGAGATCCTGGCCGAGGGGATCGTGCTCGATCAGGATCCGGACGATCTCTTCCGTGTCCTGGGGCGTCAGGACCTTGTAGCGGAGCTCGACGAGCTCGCCGTGGAAGCGATAGAGCGGCAGGTATCCGACCTGGAAATGGATGTCGGATGCACCCTTCTCGAGACCGAGTCGGAGCAGCCGGTACAGCTTTTCCCGTTCCATCGGCGTTCCTTTGCAGCAGGACTCCGCGGGCCGGGGGCGCGCGGTCGGGACGATCTGGAGTCGTATCGGCTTTCGAAGGGCCCCCTTGACCCTGGAATGGCGGCCGGAACCGCGATCGCGCGCCGGCGTCTCCGCTATCGTCCGAATCGCCCGCTGCGTGCGAGGCGATTTCGGCGCGGGGGACGGGCGGGGCTCGGCGTCGCCGGGAGAGAGAAGAAGATGAGCGAATGGTTTCGATCGGCGGTCGTTTCCCGGGGCCCGGTGCGGCCTGCCGCGAAACGGGTGAGGCGCGACCTTTCGCTCGGGATCCTGCTCAGGTTCGCGCTCGGGATCGCACTCGGCGGGGCCTGCGGACTCGTTGCCCTCGGCCCGGCCGGCCGGGCCGGTGCAGCCGAGGGCGAGGACGTCGTCGGAGCGCCGTCTTCGGCTTCCGGCGACGAGGAAGTGCTGAATCTGCCCGGCCGAACACGCCCGGGCGATCCGGGCGGGGCGGGGCAGGGGGAGCGCGGTATCGACGACCTCTTGAAGCTGCCGAGCGGCTTCATGACCCGCGAGGCGGATCGGCCGGTGGCCGGGGCGTCGGAAGACGAATGGCGGCGGCGTTTCACGCGGGCGGAGAAGGCCCTCGGCGATGCGCGCGAGACCCTGGCCGAGACACGCCGGGAGCTCGACGGCCTGGCGGGAACGGGTGGGGCCAGCCAGTGGTCGGTCGCACCGCCCGGGGCCTCGGGCCAGAGTGGCGGATCGACGTCTCCGCTCTCGTTCAAGCTGCGACAGGAGCTCGTCCGCAACCGGGAAGCGCTCGAAGAGGCCGAAAAGGCCCTTCGCGAGCTCAAGATCGAAGCCGATCTCGCGGGCGTCCCGGCGGCCTGGCGGGTCGTGGCCTCTCAACCGGCGCCGGTGCCCCCGGCTCCGAACTAGATCATTTGCGGCATGGCGAGCCCGGGAACGGGGGCTACGTTCTGCGCCGCTCGAATCCGGTGCCCGGATGCGCGGAGCCGATTCGAAGCGGAGAGGCTGTCGAACGATCGACGAGAGGTCGATCGACTTTCAGCCGATCGAAAGAGCGAACGCGAAGCGCGAGACGCGAGAGGAGCCTTGCATGTCGGATTCCCAGAACGAGCCGAAGGCGATCAACGAGGATGGGCCCGGAATCAATGGTGATCTCGCGTCCTGGCTCTATGTGCTGGGCGGCATCCCGATGATGATCCTCTTCTTCGTGGTGCTCTTCACGCTCGTTCGCCTCGGGGACGCGCAGAACGTGATGATCCCCGGCTGATCGCGGCCGCGCCCTCCGCTCCGCCGGATCTGCCGGAGAGCTGCCCCTGGAAATCAGTGTGGCGTGACGTGACCCACCTCCTGGCCCGGGTCCCGAACGGCTCTTCGAAGCCGAGCCGGCCGTTTCTTCCTGCCCTGCGTTCCGGCGCTTCATTTCTGATGCCATGCGACCGATGACGGGGTCATGTCGACCCGATCGGATCGTCCGAACCTGACCCGCCGCCTGGCGCCGGGTATGGCCGGGCTCTTGCTCGGGCTCGGGATGGGCTGCTCGGGGATCACCGCCCGGCCCGTCGAGACCCTCACGGCGAGCTATTTCGAGACCCCGGCGCCGGACGACGTCTGGAGCCCGAAGATCGAGGGCTGGCAGCGCCGGGAGCGCTTCGACGCCGAGCTGATGGCGCCTCTCGAGAGCGGCCCTGCCGTCGAGTCCGCTGGCTGGAGCGAGGCGAACCGCAGCCTGCCGATCGATCAGCGCGACGAGGATGGCCTGCGTTCCCGTTATTTCCGCTTTCGTGTGGAACGCAAGCGAGCCCTGGCCGCAGACGTCGCGGAGTGGATCCAGACCGAGGCGAAGCAGGTCTACCGAGAGGACGGCGCGGTCGATCATTGGGCCACGTTCGAGGAGACCCTCGCGCGCGGCGGCGACGATTGCGACGGACTCGAGCTGCTCGTCTTCCATGCGCTTCGGGACCTCGGCTTCGCCGAGACCGAGGTCTACCGCGCGATCGTGGTGCGGGCTTCGGATGGCCAGCACCACATGGTCACCCTCTGGTTCGAGGATCCGAGCGATCCGTGGGTCATCGATCCGACCGGCGCGATGACCCTCGGCATGCCGCGCATGTCCGAGCTGCCGGACTGGGCGCCGATCAAGGTCTTCACCGACCGCCTCGAATACACCGTTCGCACCCGCCCGAACGACCTCGCGAACAATCCCTGATCCTCCGCCTCGGCGATTTCCACGAGCCCCGGATCCGTGCTCGGCCGGATCGAGCGAGCGCCGCACCGCGTCGATAGACGACCGGTGAAGGTCGGCCCCCGGATGCAGCCGGGGCCGCGGAGGCCCGCATCGCATGGATCTGGGAACGATCATCGGGTTCATCGGGGGCTTCGGCGTCGTCGCCCTCGGCATGCTCCTCGGCAGCGGCATCCTGCCCTTCATCGACGTGCCCTCGGTGATCATCGTCGTCGGCGGGACGATCTCGACCGCCTTCATCAATCAGCGCATTCCCTACGTGATCGGCGCCTTCAAATGCGCCGTCCAGATCTTCATCGACAAGTCGACACCCAAGGCGGCCATGATCCCGCTGATCGTCAATCTCGCGAACAAGGCGCGCAAGGAGGGCCTCGTCGCGCTGGAGGGCGAGCAGATCGACGACCCCTTCCTGGCGCGCGGCGTGCGGCTCGGCGTCGACGGGCTCAGCCCCGAAGTCATCAAGGAGGCGCTCGCGGGCGAGCTCTCCGCGATGAAGGAACGCCACGACCGCGGCCAGAAGGTCTTCAAGTTCATGGCGGCGACGTCGCCTTCGATGGGCCTCATCGGAACGATCATCGGCCTGGTGCAGATGCTCCAGAACCTGAGCGATCCGGACGCGATCGGTCCGTCGATGGCCGTCGCGCTCCTCACCACCCTCTATGGCGCCTTGATCGCCTTCTTGATCTGCGGCCCCATCGCGGAGAAGCTCATCAATCGCACGGGCGAAGAAGTCGCGGTCAAGAAGATGGCGATCGCCGGAGTGGAATCGATCCTGAAGGGCGACAACTCGATGGTCATCCAGAGCAAGTTGATGGCCTTCCTGTCACCCCAGGAGCGAGAGGCCCTCGCGTCGGAGTAGCTCGCCATGGGTCTCGATCCGAGCGAAGCCGAAGATCACGTCTGTGCCGAAGGCGCGCCGGCCTGGCTCGCCACGATGGGCGATCTGATGAGCAATCTGCTCGTCTTCTTCGTCCTGATGCTTTCCTTCGCGAACACGGACAAGCGCATCTTCCTCGAGACGATGGAATCGATCCAGACCGCCTTCGGCGTCATCGACACCGACGCGGCCCAGTCGATCTCGGACACGATGATCGACTGGGAATCGAAGTCGTCGACGCCCTGCGAGGTCGCGCGCGCCGATCAACAGAGCTCGGCGCCGTCGATGGATCAGAAGATCATGCAGCAGGTCCAGCAGGCGATCGCGAAGAACGGGCTCTCGCGTGTCGTCGAAGCCGATGCTTCGGAGCGGGGCGTCATCGTCCGCGTCAAGGGCAACGCGCTCTTCAAGCCCGCCTCCGACCAGCTGCTGCCGATCTCCTTCGTCTTCCTCGACGAGATCGTACGGATCACCGAGGAATTCCCCTACGAGCTCTCGATCGAGGGGCATACCGACGATTCCGCGATCGATTCCGCGCGTTTCCCGACCAACTGGCATCTGTCGACCGCGCGCTCGATCTCGGTCCTGCGGTACATGATCGATTCGGGGAAGATCGACCCGAGCCGGGTCGCCGTCTCGGGCTTCGGCTCGACGCGGCCGCTCGTGCCGAACGATACGCCGGAGAATCGCGCCGCGAACCGCCGCGTCGAGTTCGTCTACAAGCGCGACCCCGTCGACGATCGTTCGACTCGGGCCCAGCGTCGTGCCGCGCGTCGCGCGGAGATCACGGGCACCCTGGTCGAGTGATCCGGGTGCGGCGCTCCGGGCCGTGATCCGCGTTCGCGCGGTCGATCGAGGTTTCCCTCGACGCGACGTCGCGGCGATCCCGACGCCGGCATCCGCGATTCGCCCGATGCGCGGGGGCCGCCGATTCGCAGTCTGAACTCCGTTCCATCCCTGCTGCAAGATTGCACGAATAACGCTCAAGCGGCCATCTCAAGGGCCGATCGTTGAAACGTTTTCGGCGTTCGTGGATTGCATTGCGGAAGGGATCTTCTCATGATGAACGAAGAGGGCGGAAGATTCTTCCGCGACGGCGCCGGACCGTCGTCCTCGCCCCGTCGCTCGTCCTCCCGCGAGCCCGCGCGCATCCTGATCGTCGATCCCATCGTGGGCTCGCGCTTCGCCCTCGCGAACGTCGTCGCCCAGCCCGGCGTGCTCGCCGAGACTGCGTCTTCGGCCGACGATGCGCGTATTCGCCTGGCCCGCGGCGGGATCGCGCTGGTCCTGGCCGACGACGATCTCGGCGGTGAGGGACGCGGCCTCGATTTCCTGACGCGGGTCCGCGAAACCCATCCCGACGTGCGTCGCGCCCTCGTGATCCGGGCCGAAAGCGTACCGGCCCGAAGAGCGGATCTCGACCGCGCCGGCCTCGCGTTCGTCGTCGCGAAGCCCTGGGATCGCGCCGCCCTGCGGAGCGCGGTCCGGGAGACGCTGGGCGCGGAGCTCGCGTTCGCCGCCTGGGAGCACCGCTCGCCCACGCAGCCTTCGAGCCCTCCGCTGCTCGTGCGGGGCGGGAACGCGGAGGAAGTCGAACGCCGCATCGATCTGCTCGCCCGTGGCCTGCTCGCTGGTCTCAACTCCTGCGAAGCGGAGGCGGAGGTCTTCGAGCTCCTCCACGCCGAGCTCGCCGAGGCGCTCGACTCGCAGCGCTGGCTCTGGGTGGACGAAGATCGCGCCCGCGCGACGCGCATCGTCGGGGACTGGCCGCTCGAGAGCGGCATCGATGCCGAGAGCCTGCCCGAGGACGAGCGGTTGCTCCTCGAGCACGCCCGTCGATCTTCGCGCATCACCCGTCTCGATCGCCGGCACGTCGTCGGCGCGCGGGACGCCACGGGCGCGGCCTGCGTCGGATTCACCGTCAAGGACGGCGGCCGCCGCGCGATCACGGCACTCGTCTGGGTCGCGCCCGATCGCTGCACGGCGGTGCTCGCGCTCCTGCGCGAGATCCAGTCGGGGCTCCAGCTCGCCTTCCGCCGGATCCGCGACGCGGAGGCGCGCGCGACCGCGGCGCGCCGGCTCGCGCGGCGGGTCTCCGAGGAGCTGCGAACGCCGGTGGGAGCGCTCTCGCACGCCATCGATCGGCTGCGCGGCGAGGCGGTCCGCGCAGGCATGTCCACGGAGTGGGTCGATCGGGTCTCCTCGGAGTCGGAGCGGCTCGCCCGGGCCGTGGAGCTCTTCGAGGACGGATTGTTCTCCGAGCCCCACGAAAAGCACGTCAACGCGAATTGAGCTCAATCACCGCGCCGGTCTCCGACCGGAGCGAGTTGCAGTAGGAGGCAGTCGAGGGTGGCCAGGATCCTGATCGTGGATGGAGAAGAGTCGTTCGCGCGCACGGCGGCGAGCACGCTGCACCTGCAGGGGCACGAAGTCGTCAGCTGCCGGAGCGTCGAGGAGGCCCTCCGTGCGTGCATCTCTTCTCCGCCACAGCTCGTTCTCGCGGATCTGCGGATCGACGGCGGCGGTGCCTTCGAGCTGCTCGACCGGCTCCGGACGGCGCGCATCGCCTGTGGCGTCGTCGTCACCACGAGCGCGGGCAGCATCGAGAGCGCCGTCGAGGCCATCCAGCGCGGTGCGGCCAACTATCTGCGCAAGCCGATCGACAGCGCGGATCTCGTCTCCGTCGTCGAGGACGCGCTGGCCAAGGCTCAGGGACCGGCGATCGAACGCCAGAGCGCCGCGGTCCAGGAGAAGGACGATCTGCGGGCCCTGACGGGGATCGTGGGCAGCTCGCAGTCGATGGAGAATCTGCTGCGGCTGGTGGAGAAGGTCGCGGGGACCGACAGCTCGGTCCTGATCACCGGCGAGACGGGTGTCGGCAAGGAGCTCATCGGCCGCGCCATTCATCGCCTGTCGCGACGTTCGGATCGCGTGTTCTGCGCCGTGAACTCGGCAGCCTTCCCGGAGACGCTGCTCGAGAGCGAGCTCTTCGGCCACCGGCGCGGCGCGTTCACGGGCGCGACCGGCAACAAGAAGGGGCTCTTCGAGTTCGCGCACGAGGGCACCGTCTTCCTCGACGAGGTCGCCGAGATGCCGCTCTCGATGCAGGTCAAGCTGCTGCGATTCCTCCAGACCGGAGAGGTGCGTCCGGTCGGAGACGAGACGACGCGTTATGTCGACGTCCGGCTGGTCGCGGCGACCAACAAAGTGCTCGAGCGGGAGGTGGCGAGCGGCGCCTTCCGGGAGGATCTCTACTACCGCCTCGCGGTGATCCCGATCCACGTGCCCCCGCTGCGCGAGCGGCCGGAGGACATCCGAGCCCTCTCGAACCATTTTCTCCGGCGCTTCGCGCAGCGTGCGGGCAAATCCCTCTCGGGCATCGCCGAGGACGCGATGGATCTGCTGGTCGGATACGCCTGGCCGGGCAACGTGCGGCAGCTCGAGAATTCGATCGAACGCGGGGTCGCGCTCTGCCAGGGCATGGAGATCCAGGTCGAGGACCTCCCGGTCCGCCTGAAGGAGGAGTCGCTCGTGCGCGAGGGCGAGACGATCCAGAGCCTCCAGGTCATGGAGCGCTCGCACATCCTCACCACGCTCGAGCAGGTCGACTGGAATCGCAAGCGGGCCGCGGCGCTGCTGCAGATCTCGACGACGACGCTCTGGCGCCGGCTCAAGGAGTTCGGAATCGAGACGGATGGTTCGCGCCGGCCGGGGCCTTCGACGCCCTCGCTCTCACGCTGACGCGCAGGGATCAGGCGCGCACGGGCCCGGGCGAGATCCGCCCCCGGACACGATCGGGAATTGAACGCACCGGCGCTGGCGCCGGACGGATGGAGAGGGACGATGGCGAAGGACAAGGACAAGGCAGAGGGCAAGGGCGAAGCGGCCGAGGACGCGAAGGGCGGCGGCAAGGGCGGCATCGTCATGATCGTCGCGGCCGCGCTGATCTCGCTCGGAATCGGGGCGGGGGGCGCCTTCTTCTTCGCGGGAACCCAGGCGGCGGCACCGGCCGCGGCGCCCGTCATCTCCGAGGCGGAGGCCGCGGCCGCCGTCGAGGCCGCCAATCAGAAGCAGGCGAGCGACAGCTACAAGGAGCGCCTCTACGCGCTCGAGCCGCTCGTCGTCAACGTGACGGGCGACGGGTACAACCGCTTCCTGAAGCTGCGCGTGGAGCTCGAGGCGGGCGACGTCGAGCTGAAGAGCGAGATCGAGGCGCGGCTGCCGCAGGTGCGGGATGCGCTGATCGTCCTGCTCTCGAGCAAGCAGCTCTCCGACATCACGGATTTCGAGGGCAAGGCGCTGCTCAAGGAGGACATCCTCGAGCGGGTCAACGATCTGCTCGAGACCGGTGACGTGAAATCGGTCCTCTTCACGGAGTTCGTGGTTCAGTGATGAAGAGCGGGGCCCAGGCGGACATCCTCTCCCGGGAAGAGCTCGATGCTCTGCTCGAGGAGATGCCCGGCCTCCTGGCCGAGCGCGCCGCTGCGGCCGAGGCCCAGGGCTCGCTCGAAGCCGATCTCGAGCTCGAGCGCGCGAACGAGCTGTTCGGGTTCGAGTACGGACGGGCGCTCTCGAATCGCCACGAGCGGACGATCCAGTTCGTCCTGATCGGTCAGCGCGAGATCGAGATGGCCGAGCTGGCGGAGCTCATGCTGCCGACGGATCTCGCAGCCACCTTCCAGATCCAGCCGCGGGGCCTGCGCGGGATGATCCTGCTCTCGCGGCCGTTCTTCTTCGAGATGCTCTGCACGTTGTTCGGTGCGGGGGCGAATCTCAAGCCGGTGCGGCCGCCCGTCCGGGACTACACGCGCATCGAGCGCCGCTTCTACATGCGGATCGTGAAGGAGATGCTGGCGCGCCTGGAAGAGCAGTGGCAGGCCCTCGCGCCCGTGACCCTCGCTTTCGGCGGGCTGCAGGGGCGCGCGGTGATCGCGGAGAGCGAAGCGCGGTCCGCGATCGTGGCGACCTTCGACATTCGGGGATTTTCGGAGCCGTGCCGGGTCCGCCTCGCGGTCCCGGGTGAAGCCTTTCGCAAGGCAGGCAAGGCGCCGACGCGGGCCGCGAAGGGCGGCCCGCAACCGGGCGTCTCGCTGCTCGACGTCCCGATCCAGCTGCGCGCCGAGATCGGGAGCGTCGTGCTGACGCTCGCGGAAGCGGGTCGGCTCGCGGTCGGACAGTCGATTCCGCTCGACGTCCCGGCCGATGGCTCGCTCACGGTCCGGATCGGAGAGCGCGAGAAGTTTCGCGGCATCGCGGGGACGCGCGGCCCCAGGCGCGCCGTTCAATTGCAGGAACGCATCGAGGCGGTGGAGTAGCAGCGCATGGCCGATCAGGGCGAAAACCAGGACCTCCCGGAGATCGACGAACGGATCGTCGCCGCGGGAAGCGAGGACGGGAAGAACACGGCCCAGGGCGGCGCCGTGGCGGCCGATCTCGGCCTCATTCTCGAGGTCCCCTTGCGGCTGAGCGTCGAGCTCGGCAGCGCGAACCTGCCGGTGCGGGACGTGCTCGCGCTGACGAAGGGCTCGATCGTCGAGCTGGATCGGATGAGCGGCGAGCCCGCGGACGTCTACGCCAACGATCGACTGATCGCTCGCGGAGAGATCTCGGTCGCCGACCAGCGGGTCGCGATCCGGATCACCGAGCTGGTCGGCCCGAAAGCCCGGGCCTAGCCATGGACTGCGGTGGAGGACGACGTCGATGGAGCTGATCACGGCCCTCGGAGCAGTGCTGCTCGCGATCGTCTGCCTTCGCCAGCTCCTTCTGCGCTTCGGCCCCGCATCGATCGCGGCCCGCGAGCCGGGGCGCATCCGGGTCGTCGACAGCGCGGCGCTCGGGATGAAGCAGAGCCTCCACCTCGTGGAGGTCGACGGTCAGGTGCTCCTGATCGGCTCGGGCGAGTCCGGAATCGTGCGCGTCGCGCGTCTCGAGGATCGGGCCGCGCGGGCCTCGGCCCAGGGCGTCCAGGAGGCCCGGGGTGGAGAGGGTGACGAGCAGGTCCGACCTCGGCGCGCCGCGGGATCGACCGGACGCCCGCGCTGGCTGCGCGCTCTCAGCGCGTCGATCGGTGCACTCTCGCTGGGTGCGCTCGCGGCGCTCGTGCTCCTGGCGGCGGGCGATGCATCGGCCGCCACCTCGGCGGGGAGCGGTGGCACGGTCTCCGCGGAGCCGACCTTCTCCCTCACCATCAACGGTGCGACGGCCCCCGATCAGATCTCCGACACGCTCAAGATCGTGCTCGTCCTGACGGCGATCTCGGTGGCACCGTCGATCCTCCTGATGGCGACGTGCTTCACGCGCATCCTGATCGTCCTCGCGCTCCTGCGCCAGGCGCTCGGCACCGCGACCCTGCCGCCGAACCAGGTGCTCGTCGGCCTCGCGCTGATGACCACCATCTACGTGATGGCCCCCGTCGGCGAAGCCGTCTACGCCGACTCGATCACGCCCTACATGGAGAAGACGATCGGCGGCGAGGAGGCCCTCGCGAAGGGAATCGCGCCGGTCCGGGACTACATGCTGCGACAGGTGCGCGAGTCGGACCTGTTGCTCTTCGTCGAGATGAAGGGCGATGCGATCCCCGAGGAAGAGAGCGACGTCTCGATCGCGACGCTGATGCCGGCGTTCATGATCAGCGAGATGCGGGCCGCCTTCGAGATCGGCTTCATGATCTATCTGCCCTTTCTCGTCGTCGATCTCGTGATCGCTTCGATGCTGATCTCGCTCGGCATGATCATGCTGCCGCCCGTCATGATCGCGCTGCCCTTCAAGTTGATGCTCTTCGTGCTCGTCGATGGCTGGAACCTGACGCTGACCTCGCTGGTCGCGGGACTTCAATGATCGGGCGCGGCCGCGCGCAGGAGGGGCGATGAGCCTGGAGCAGATCAGCACCGTCATGCAGGACATGATGATGACGACGCTCATCGTCGCTGCGCCGATGCTGCTCGCGGCCCTCCTCGTCGGCCTCGCGATCTCGGTCTTCCAGGCTGCGACGCAGATCAACGAGCAGACGCTCTCCTTCGTCCCGAAGATCGTCATCGTCTTCGGGGTCTTCGGTGCGCTGTTTCCCTGGATGATGCAGCTGATGATGGAGTTCAACGGCCGCGTCATGGGGATCATCGCCGGGCCGGGTGGACCGTGACCGTCGAGCTGGCACTCATGCCGGTGCTCATGGCGCTGCTCGGAAGCATCCGCGTGCTGGCCATGATGTGGGTCGGGCCGCTCTTCAGCCATCCGGCGATCGGGGCACGCGTCCGGATCGTCGCCGCGCTGATGATCACGTGGGTCGCCGCGCCGGTCGGCGCGGGACCTCTCGCCGCGGGGCAATGGAATCTCGCCAGTCTTCTCGGCGCGGCCGCCGTGGAGATCCTCTTCGGGCTGGCCGTCGGAATCGGGGCGATGCTGGTCTTCTCGGCCATGATGATGCTCGGCGAGCTGCTGGCCGTGCAGGGCGGGCTCGGCGCGGCGCAGACCATCGATCCGGCGACGGGCGTCTCGAGTCCGGCGATCGGTCTCGCGCTCGAATCCTTCGCGCTGCTGATCTTCCTCGCGATCGACGGCCATCACGACCTGATTCGGGGGATCGCGGCGACCTTCGAGGTGCTGCCCGTCGGGGGCGGGCTGCCGTCCGCGGACCTGTTCCTGGAGATGGCGCGCCTCGGCGGCCACGTCTGGCAGGTCGCGTTCCAGATCGCGGCCCCGGTGACCGTCGCGATCTTCGTCCAGAACGTCGCGACGGGGGTGCTGGGGCGGGCGATGCCCCAGCTCAACATCCTCGTCATCAACCTGCCGATCCACGTCGGCCTCGTCTTCCTGATCCTCGGCCTCGGTGCCGACGACTTCATGCACGCGATGAAGGACTCGATCGAAGTCTGGCCCGACACGGTCTTCGGGGTTCTCGCCGGGGATGTCGATGGCGGATGAAGAGGAGAAGACCGAGCCGGCGACGCCCAAGAAGCGCGAGGATGCGCGCGAGAAGGGGCAGGTCGCCCAGAGTCGCGACGTCGGGACGGTCGTCCTGCTCGCTGCGGGCACCGTCGCGCTCGGCTCGGCGCTCGGCGCGGACCTGGGGAAGATGGTGGTCGACGTCGCGCGCTCGGCCTGGGCCGGCGCGCTCGTCCAGCCCGACAGTCTCGAGGACTACCACGCGCTGCTGCTCCATCACGGTCTGCGGATGGGCCTCGCGCTGGCGCCCTTCGCGCTGGTCTTCATGGCGATCGGTGTCGTCTCGAACGTCGCTCAGGTCGGCTGGCTGCTCTCGAGCGAAGCGCTCGCCTTCAAGCTCGAGAAGCTCGATCCCATCGCCGGCCTGAAGCGGATGTTCACCCTCGACCGGATCTACGAGCTCGTGAAGTCGATCCTCCGTCTCGCCGTGGTGGTCTGGATCCTCTGGATCACCCTCGCTCCGGCCCTCCCGGAGGTGTTCTCGCTGCTGGGCGCCGCGGCGATCGATACGGGACGCGTCGGCGGTGGTCTCCTGACGCGCACGATCTGGATCATCCTCGCGATCTTCGCGGTCTTCGCCGCCTTCGACTTCTTCTGGCAGACCTGGCAGTTCGAGAAGAAGCTCCGGATGACCAAGCAGGAGGTCCGCGACGAGGCCAAGCAGCGGGAGGGCGATCCGAAGGTCAAGAGCCGGATCCGGCAGATCCAGCGCGAAGCCGCCCAGCGCCGCATGTTCGAGGCGATTCAGGACGCCGACGTCGTCGTCGTGAATCCGACGCATTATGCCGTGGCGCTCCAGTACCGGCCGCCGCTGCAGGCCTCGCCGAAGGTGCTCGCGAAGGGCCGCAACCTGATCGCGCTCCGGATCCGGCGCCGGGCCGAGGAGCTCGGGATCCCGATCGTCGAGAATCCGCCCGTCGCCCAGCTGCTCTACAAGACCGCGACGATCGACCGTGAGATTCCCGCCGAGCTCTTCCAGGCCGTCGCCGAAGTGCTCGCCTACGTCTACAAGCTCGATCCCCGCCGTGGTCGGCATTGGAGGGCGGCATGACGAAGATCCCGCTCAATCAGGTTCTGCTCGGGTCCGGCTTCTTCGCGATCATGGCGCTCCTGGTCGTGCCGCTTCCGGCGGCGGTGCTCGACGTCTTCGTCTCGCTCTCGCTGACGACGGGGCTGCTGGTCCTGTTGCTCGCGCTCTTCGTGGAGCGGCCGCTCGATTTCTCCGTGTTTCCCTCGCTGCTCTTGATGCTGACGCTGATGCGCCTCGGCCTCAACGTGGCGAGCACGCGCCTGATCCTGCTGCATGGGGAGGAGGGCGAGGACGCCGCCGGCCACGTCATCGAGGCCTTCGGTGAGTTCACGATCGGCGGGAACTACGCCATCGGCATCGTGATCTTCCTGATCTTCGTGATCATCAACATGATCGTGATCTCGAAAGGCGCAGGCCGTATCGCCGAGGTCGCCGCGCGCTTCACCCTCGACGCCATGCCCGGAAAGCAGATGGCGATCGATGCGGATCTCAATCAGGGCGTCATCGACGATGCCGAGGCCAAGCGCCGCCGCGTCGACGTCCAGCGCGAGGCGGATTTCTACGGCGCCATGGACGGTGCCTCGAAGTTCGTGAAGGGCGATGCGATCGCGGGCATCGTCATCATGGTGATCAATCTGCTCGGCGGCTTCGCCGTCGGCGTCTTCCAGGCGGGCATGCCGCTGATGGAGGCGATCGAGACCTACACCATCCTGACGGTGGGTGACGGGCTCGTCTCGCAGGTCCCGGCGCTCGTGATCTCCGCGGCCGCGGCGGTCATCGTGAGCCGCGCCGGCGCGGGCGATTCGCTCTCGAGCGAGCTGCGCGACCAGGTCTTCCTGCAGCCGAAGGCGATGGCGCTCGTCGCGGCGATGCTGGGCGTGATGGCGGTCGCGCCGGGGCTGCCCTTCGTCCCGTTCGCGATGCTCGCCGCGGGTGCGGGTGCGCTCTCCTTCTACGGCAAGCCGATCCCGAAGCCGGTCGCCGAGGCGGAGATCGCGACCGTCGCCCCGCCGACCGAGGAGGAGCAGATCCGGGAGGCGCTCGTGCTCGACGATCTCGAGCTCGAGATCGGATACGGGCTGATTCCGCTGGTGGATGCGAAGCGGGGCGGCGAGCTCGTCTCCCGGATCCGGGCGACGCGTCGGCAGCTCGCGTCCGAGCTCGGCTTCATCGTCCCGCTGATCCACATTCGCGACAACCTCGATCTGCGGCCCGGAGGCTATGCGATCCGCGTGCGGGGGGAGCAGGTGGCGGGCCACGAGATTCCCCCGAACCGCGCCCTCGCGATCTCGCCCGGCGAGGATGCGGAGCCGATCCCGGGGCAGCCGACGAAGGATCCCGCGTTCGGCATGCCGGCGCGCTGGATCGAAGATCGGGATCGCGATCGCGCCTCGGCGGCCGGCTATGCGGTCGTCGACGCCTCGACGGCGCTCTCGACGCATCTCGCGGAGGTGGTGCGAGCGCATGCCGTCGAGCTGCTGACGCGCAGCCGCGTCCAGGACCTGCTCGAGCAGTTCTCCGCGAGCAACGGGAAGGCGGTCGAGGGCATCGTTCCGGGCATCGTCAGCCTCTCCCTGCTGCATCGCACGTTGCGCGCGCTGCTGGCCGAACGCGTTTCGATCCGCGATCTCGGCACGATCCTGGACACGCTCGCGGAGTATGCCGGGAAGATCCAGGATCCCGATCTGCTCACCGATCTCGTGCGCGAGCGGCTGGGCAGGGCGATCACGCGGCCCTACCTCGAGCCCGATGGCCGGCTCGCCGTGCTGACGCTCGCACCCGAGCTGGAAGAGCAGCTGCGCGGGGTCGTCCAGCGCTCGGAGAGCGGCTCGTTCCTGGCCGTCGATCCGGTGATGCTCGACGGACTCGTGCGGGCCGTCCAGCGCGCGGTCGCGGGGCTGGGCATCGGCGGGGACGGGCGCGGGCCCGTGCTGCTCGCGGGCCAGAGCATCCGCTCGCCGCTGCGTCAGATCGTCTCGCGATTCCTGCCGCGCGTGGCCGTGCTCTCCCATGCGGAGCTGCCGGGCGGCGTCCAGGTGATGTCGCTCGGAACGGTCCGGATCGAAGCCGATGCACATTAAGCGCTTCGAGGCGGAGACGATGGAGGAAGCGCTCGCCCAGGTCCGCGAGACGCTCGGGCCCGACGCCCTGATCCTGTCGTCGCGGACCGTGCAGCGGGGCGGGAGCGCTTTCGGCCTGTTCTCGCGGCGTGTCGTGGAGATCCAGGCCGCGCGACCCCGGGCCCAGGAGCGGGAGGCGGCGGCCGCCGCCGCGGGTGCGGAGGAGGGCAGCGAGCGCGAAGGAGCCGATCCGGGACTGGCTTCGATCGTCGATGCCCTGCGCCGCGAGCTCGCCGTGCTGCGGCGGAGGGAGTCGTTCGAGGAGGAGGTCCGGGGCGAGCTGCGCGGGCTGCGGGCGGCGATCGGGCAGCTCGTCGGGTCGCGGCCCGATGCCGAGTTCGACCGGGCGGTCTGCTCCCTCGCCGGGGCGGGCCTCGATTGGATCCATGCCCAGTCCCTGGTCGAGGAATGGCGGGGGCGCCGGTCGGAAGGCGAGTCCTTCTCGCTCGAGCGGATTCTCTGCGATCGCCTCGCGAAGCGATTGGTTCCGCCCCGGGCCGACACGCAGGCCGCGATCCGGATCGTCGTCGGCGCCCCCGGCGCCGGAAAGACGACGACGCTCGCGAAGCTCGCCGGGCGCGGCGACGAAGGCGAGCGGGAGGTCGCTTTCGTGTCGCTCGACGCCTTCCGGATCGGTGCGCGCGAGCAGCTCCGGGCCTATGCCGGCCTGCTCGACTCGCCCTACTGCGAGCTCTCGTCGGCGGACGCGCTGAACGACGTCGTTCGCCGGCATCCGGGGCGCGCACTCTTCGTCGATACGGCCGGCCGTTCGCCCGCGGATGGATCGCGCCTCGGCCCGCTCGAAGCGATCCGCAGCGAGATCGGTCGCGAGAGCACGATCGAGCTGGTGGTCGACGCCACCTCGCGCCGCGACGTCGCGCGCGCCCAGCTCGCGCGCTTCGGCGGGCTCGCGCCCGATCGGCTCATCCTGACGCGGCTCGACGAATGCGATTCGCTGGCGCCCGTCGTGAACCTGCTGCTCGACGATCGCTGTCCGCCGCTCTGCTGGCTGGGCACGGGGCAGCGCGTGCCCGAGGATCTGGAGATCGCCGAGCCGGCGTTCTTCGCGCAGAACGTCATGAGCCGCGCAGCATGAGCGAGCACCAGGCGATGGGACTCTCGCGGCGCAGCGCCGATCGCCGGGCGCCCGCGGCCCGGGGCCCGGGTGTGCTCGCGATCGTGAGCGGCAAGGGCGGTGTCGGCAAGAGCACGCTCGCCGTCAACCTCGCCGCCGCGGCGGCGAGGAACGGACGCGAGACCCTGCTCATCGATGGCGACGTCGGTCTGGCGAATGCGGACCTGTTGCTGGGGCTCGTCCCCCGCCACGATCTCGGCGACTGCGATGCACGGGCGATCCCGCTGCACGAGATCCTCTGCCCGGCGCCGGCGGGCCTCGACCTGCTCGTCGTCGGCGCTCGCCGCAGTGCGGTCGCGCGCCTCGCCCGCGGCCTCGCGGCCGAGCCGGCGGAGCCGCTCTCCGCCCTGATGGCGGCGCGGGATCTCAACCTGCTGGATCTCGGTGCGGGGATCGGTGCCGACGTGATCGGGCTCGCGCGGCTCTGCGATCCGGTCTGGCTGGTCGCGACGCCCGAGCCCACGAGCCTCGCCGATGCCTATGCGACCGCGAAACAGCTCTGGGAGCGCGCGCCGCGCCTGCGTGTCGAGCTCATCGTGAACCGCGCAGCGGATCGCGCGGCGGGCGACCGGACGCATCGCGCGCTCGAGCGGCTCGTCCAGCGATTTCTCGGGCGTTCGCTGCCGCTGCGCGCGGTGCTTCCCGAGGATCCGGCGATGGGGGCGGCGGTCGGGCGGCAGCAGCCCGTCGTCCTCGACGCACCGCGCTCGGCGATCGCGCGTCGCATCGGCCTGCTCGCCGAGTCCCTGGCCGAGGAGGTCGCGGGTCGCAGGCGATTCGCGGGCGTGCTTCACGCGGCGGGAGGGGCGCCGTGATTTCGAACTGCAACGGCGCGTTTCAGTTCGCTGCATCCGGGCGGAAGGCTTTGCCGAGCACGAGGGATCTCCGGGCGCGTGAGGGCGGCGAGAGACTCGCGGCGGGGCTTCCTGGCGCTGGCACGTGCCTTGCTCTCGCACTTCCGGGGGATTCGAATCCAGATGGGAAATGACGCCTACATCGCCGCATCGGGAGCCGCGACCCAGCTCCGCGACCTCGACGTCGTCTCGAACAACCTCGCCAACGCCGGGACCCCGGGCTACAAGCGCAGCGAGTCGATCTTCCGCACGGTCTACGAGGCCGCCCTGCGCGACGCGAATGGCGACCTCCAGCCCGGCGCACCGGGGAGCGCCTTCGTCCGGACGGATCACGTCGGTACGGATTTCTCGCGCGGCTCGGCGCAGCATACGGGATCGCCGCTCCACGCCCTGATCGACGGCCGCGGGTTCTTCGAGATCGAGACCGAGAACGGCCCCCGCTATACCCGCGCGGGCAACTTCATCATCAATCGCGACGGCCAGCTCTCGACGCCTTCCGGCCAGGCCGTGATGGGCGACGGCGGGCCGATCCTGATCGGCGACGGCGACGCCACGATCCATCCCTCGGGCAACATCGTCGATCGCAGCGGCAACATCTACGGCCGCCTCAAGGTCGTCGAGTTCGACGATGTCCACGGGCTGGTCCGCGAGGGCCACAGCCTGTTTCGCGCCGGCGACGACGTCACCGCGACGCCTGCCGTCGCACCCGTCCTGATTCCCGAGTCCATCGAGGGCTCGAACGTCCAGTCGACGCGCGAGCTCGCGACGCTCGTGATGCTGCAGCGCGCCTTCGAGACGAATCTGCGCGCGATGCAGATCGACGACGAGACCACCCAGAACCTGATCGAGGGGATCCGCTGATGAGAGCACTCTTCACCGCCGCGACCGGAATGGAAGCCCAGCAATCGCAGATCGATACGATCGCGAACAACATCGCGAACGTCGGGACGACCGGCTTCAAGCGCTCCCGCGCGGAGTTCCAGGATCTCTTCTACGAGACGCTCCGGGCCCCGGGCGCTTCGGGGACCGACGGCGCCGTGCTGCCGACCGGCGTCCAGGTGGGTCACGGCGTCCAGCTCGCCGCGGTCAACACGATCTACTCGGCCGGCGATCGCATCAACACCGGCAATCCGCTCGATCTCGCGATCGACGGCACGGGCTTCTTCCAGATCCAGCGCCCGACCGGGGAGACCGTCTACACCCGCGACGGCACGTTCAAGCTCGACGGCAACGGCAACGTCGTCACGACCCTCGGCTACACGCTGATCCCGAACATCACGGTTCCCCCCGACACCACCTCGTTGACCGTGCTTCCGGACGGCACGGTGAACGCCGTGCAGGCGGGACAGGCGCAGCCGACCAACCTCGGTCAGATCCAGCTCGCGCGCTTCGCGAACCCGGCGGGTCTGCGCGCATCGGGCGGCAACCTGCTCGAGGCGACGCAGGCGTCCGGGGATCCGCAGACGGGCATTCCCCAGCAGACGGGGTTCGGTGCGGTTTCGGCCGGCTTTCTCGAGGGCTCCAACGTCGAGGTCGCCGAGGAGCTCGTCCAGATGATCCTCGCGCAGCGGGCCTTCGAGGTGAGCTCGCGGGTGATCCAGGCCGGTGACGAGATGCTCCGGGTCGCTTCGCAGCTGTCGCAATAACGATCGGTTCTCGCCGCCCGGCTGCGCAGGCAGCGGCGGCGAAGGAGGCAGGACGTCTTGTCGAATCGGGGAGCGGGGTCATCCGCAGGCTGGCTCGTCGCCATGGCGGTCGCAATCGAAGCGGCGCTGGCGATCGCTGTCGTATTCGGGAGCGCAGCGGCGGCGCGCGCCGAATCGCCGGCCGTCGAGCGGGTGCGCGCGGATCTCGAGCGTTTCCTCGCGGAGCGGATCGACGATCCATCGGCCTCGGTTCAGCTGCCCGCGCTGCGCGCCTTCGATTACGACCTCTCGCGCGCCCCGGGCGAGATCCGGACGGAGCTCTCGACCCGCAGTGCGACACCCTTTCGAGGCCGCGTCGCGATCACCGTCGCTCTCTACGCCGGCGAGGTGCT
Organism: Myxococcota bacterium; assembly: GCA_041389425.1. Lineage (GTDB taxonomy): Bacteria > Myxococcota_A > UBA9160 > UBA9160 > UBA4427 > UBA4427. The sequence goes on along the minus strand of JAWKRX010000001.1, from coordinate 100,577 downwards.
CGTGAAGCGCGCCGTCGTCTCGCCCTACGTCGAGATCACCGATCGAGTCCTGGTCGCGAAGCGGCCCCTCGGCCGGGGCCACGTCGTGACCGAGGACGACCTCGTGCTCTCCTCGCGCGATCGCGCGGACTCGCCGCCAGATGCCGCACGGGACCTCTCGGCCCTCGTCGGCCTGCGCACGAAGCGCGGAATCGGCGGTGATCAGGTCGTTCGCAACGGGGATTTCGAGGCCGTTCCCATCGTCGAGCGCGGCGATCGGGTCGTGCTCGTCCTGATCGACGGGCCCCTCATGATCCAGGCCGCGGGGCTGGCGAAGGAGACCGGCGCCAGCGGCGAGTGGATCCGGGTCGTGAACCTCGATTCGAAGCGGGAGCTGACCGGACGGGTCGATGGGGAGGGACGCGTGCATGTCGCGTTCTGACGATGCCTGCGCGCGCGCGCTGATCCGGCTGATCCTGCTCGGGGTGCTCGCGTCGACGACCGCCTGCGTCGAGACGTCGATCCGCGAAGGGCGCGAGCCGATGGACTACGAAGCGGTGGAGACGCCGCCCGGGCCCCCGCCGACCGCGGGCTCGATCTGGTCGGGCGCCTCGCCTTCGGGCTCCTTCATGTTCTTCGACGAGAAGGCCCGCACGATCGGCGATCTCGTGACCGTCGTGATCGTGGAGCAGACCCAGGCGCAGGGCGATGCGCGGACGGAGACGGAGTCCGAGCGGATCCTCAATGCGAACCTGTCGTCCGACGTCGGTTTCCAGAAGCTGATCTCGAGCCCGATCCGGGGATTGATGCGGATCTTCGGCTTCGACGAGCCGGGGACGACGCGAGAGGAGGGCGAGGGCGTCAACTTCGCCCAGAGCCGAATGCAGAACGACTATACGGGCGAGGGCCTGACGAGCCGGAGCGGCCGCTTCACCGGCGTCATCACCTGTCGCGTGATCGGCGTGCTGCCGAACGGGATCCTCCACATCCGCGGGCGCCGTTCGGTCGTGGTGAACCACGAAGCCCAGTACATCTCGCTCGAGGGCCTCGTGCGCCAGGAGGACCTCACGATCGAGAACCAGGTGCTCTCGAACTCGGTCGCCGAGATGCGGCTCGCCTACGACGGGCTCGGCGTGCTCGACGACAAACAGAGGCCCGGTTGGATGAGTCGGGTCATCGATTGGATCTATCCCTTCTAGACGGTTCCAGGCAGGCCATGCAGATGCGAAGCGAACGATGGAGCAGGGCGAAGAGCGGGCGGCGGCGAGCCGTCGTGCGAGCGCTCGCCCTCGCGCTCGGCCTGATCCTGCTCGGCGGCACGGGGGCGGGAACGGCCTCCGCCGCGCGGCTCAAGGACATCGCATCCGTCAAGGGCGTCCGCTCGAACCAGATCATCGGCTACGGGCTCGTGGTCGGCCTGCGCGGGACGGGCGACAAGCAGGGCACCCAGTTCACGACCCAGTCCCTGCGCAGTCTGCTCGCGAAGATGGGCATCTCACTCGATCCGCGGCAGATCCGGGTCGCGAACGTCGCCGCGGTCATGGTCACGGCGAAGCTGCCCGCGTTCGCGCGGACGGGCTCTTCGATCGACGCGGTCGTCTCCTCGGTCGGCGATGCCTCGAGCCTGGCCGGCGGCATGCTCTTGATGACCCCGCTGCGCGGCAACGACGGCCAGATCTACGCCGTCGCCCAGGGCCCGATTGCGATCGGTGGATTCTCGGCGGAAGGCGGCGGCTCGTCGATCGCCCAGAACCATCCCACCGTCGCGACCCTCGTCGGCGGAGCGCTCGTCGAACGCGAGGTCGCCTACTCCATGGTCGGCCAGCGGAATTTCGAGCTCGCGCTCCACCGGCCGGACTTCACGACGGCCCAGCGCACGGCAGCGCGGATCAACGATGAATTTCGCGAATCGGTCGCCGTCGCCCGGGATTCGGGAACCCTCGATCTGACCCTGCCGGCGAGCTACGCGACGGACGCGGTCGGCTTCATGGCCCGGGTCGAGACCCTCGAGGTCGCCCCGGACAAGCCGGCGCGCATCATCCTGAACGAGCGCACGGGTACGATCGTGATGGGCGATTCGGTGCGCGTCTCCACCGTCGCGGTCGCCCACGGCAACCTGACCGTCGTCGTGAACCGCATCAACGAAGTGTCGCAGCCGGCTCCGTTCTCCGAGGGCGAGACGACGCCGATCCAGAACACCGACATCGAGACCAGCCAGGACGAGAGCAAGCTGAGCGTCATCGAGCAGACCGTCACGATCGGTGATCTGGTGCGGGCCCTGAACGCCATGGGGACGACCCCGACGGATCTGATCTCGATCCTCCAGGCGATCAAGGCTTCGGGTGCCCTCAGCGCCGAAGTGGAGATGATGTGATGGGGGGAATCGATCCGGTCGGCATCGCGACGGAGCTCTCGCTCGGGGTGCGCGGCGAGGGCAAGGCCGACGAGGCGACGGCGCTCCGCTCCTTCGAGGCCTACTTCCTCGGCGAGATGCTGCGGATCTCGGCGCCGAAGAATCCCACGGGCCTCTTCGATGGGGGCGAGGCCGGACGGATGTACCGCGAGCATTTCTACCAGGAGCTGGCGCGGATCGTCGCGGAGAATGGCGGCGTCGGCATCGCGACTTCTCTCGAAGGACAGCTCGAAGGACAGCTGGCGCGCGCGAAGTCGCCGGAGGAAGAGACGCGATGAGCGGCGAGATGGCACAGGTGGCGAAGCTCGAGGTCGTCTTGCAGGCCGAGGAGGATCTCTATCTCCGGCTGCGGGAGGTCCTGCGGCGGGAAGAGGCGGAGCTGATCGATCTCGATCCGGGGCGGATCGCCGGAACGGTCGAGGAGAAGCGCCTGCTCGCCGAGGAGGCGCGCCTGCACGAAGACGCCCGCCGGGTCCTGGTGGCGGGCCTCGCCCGCGCGCTCGGGCTCCCGGAGCGGCCGCACAAGCTCGCGGCGCTCATCGAAGCGCTCGGCGACGAGGCGGGCCGCCTGCCCGAGCTGCATGCGCGGCTCACGGCTTTGATCGCTTCGACCCGGGGCCTGCTCGAGGCGAACGGCACCTTCGCCGACCGCTCATTGCGACGCGTGCAGGACACGCTCCGGATGCTGGGCCGCGCGGTGGCCGAGCCGGTCGGCTACGGGCCGGGGCGCGAGCGCGGGGACGGCGTCGGGCGCGGGCGCATCGTGCGGGCGGCAATCTGAACGATGGCACGGGTGGACTAGCATGGCGGGTCTCTTCGACACCTTGGGTACGGCGACGAGCGGTCTGCGGACGGTGCAGAGCGGCATCGCCACGACCGGCCACAACATCGCCAACGCCGATACCCCCGGCTACACGCGACAGCGATCGGTCGTCGAGGCCTCGCTTCCGCAGATGACGGGCGCCGGGGCGATCGGCACGGGCGTGGAGCAGATCAGCGTCGAGCGGATCCTCGACCGCTTCGTCGGGGAGCGGCTCGTGCGCGAGACCTCGCGCCAGGCGACCCTCGATACCCAGGCCGCGATCTACCGCCAGCTCGAATCGGTCGTGACGAGCCAGGAAGGCGAAGGACTCGCCGGGGACCTGACCTCCTTCTTCGATGCCCTCGACGATCTCTCGAATGCGATTTCCCCCGGTCAGGAGGCTGAGCGGACCCAGCTGCTCGCCGCGGGCCAGTCGCTGGTGGATTCCATCCACCGCTACGACACGCAGCTCCGCGATCTCCAGCGCGGCGCCGATCGCGGCATCTCGGGCCTGCTCGCCGAGGTGAACGCCATCAGCGCGGAGATAGCCTCCCTGAACCAGAAGATCGCCGCCGCCGAGGTGACCTCGCCGGCGAACGACCTGCGCGACCAGCGCGAGCAGCTCGTCCTCGCGCTCGCCGAGAAGGTCGACATCGCCCTGGTGACCGACAACCAGGGCATGCTCTCGGTCCGCATCTCGGGGGGGCTGCCGCTCGTCGACAAGGACATCGCCGCACGGCTCGATGCCGTCGTGGATCCCGCGAACCCGAATCCCTTCGATCCGAGCTTCTCGCAGGTCTTCTACACCGGCGCCGGGACCTCGTTCGACGCGACCTCGCTGCTGCGCGGGGGCGAGCTCGGCGGCCTGATCGAGGCCCGGGACACGATCATCGGCGGCGCGATCCGCGAGCTCGACGCCTTCGCCTACACCGTCGCCGAGAGCTTCAACGCCGTGCATCGCGGCGGCCTCGGCATCGTCGACGGCGCGGCCCACGACTTCTTCGCGGACCTCTCGGGCCAGGCGAGCGTCGACGACGCCGCCCGCAACTTCGCCCTCTCGGCCGATGTCGATCCCGCCCAGGGCGGCTCGCTCGGAAACATCGCCGCAGGCGCGGTCGCGAATCCCGTGACGGGCGGGCCCGAAGCGGCGCTCGGCGATACCGCCTGGGTGGAGCAGCTGAAGGATCTGCGGACGGGCAACGTCGCGAACTATCTCGCCGGCGACGTCCCGGGAACGCCGACCGGGACCTCGACGACGATGGTGAACGCGCTCGGCCGCTTCATCGGCGACATCGGGCAGGGGGCCCGCAGCGCCGAGCGCTCGCTCGCGCAGCAGGACTCGGTGCTCGCCGCGGTGCGCAACCGCCGGGACGAGATCTCGGGAGTCTCGATCGACGAAGAGGTGGCGGAGCTCGTGAAGCTCCAGGCGAGCTTCCAGGCGAACGCGAAGGTCCTCTCGACCATCTCCACGATGCTCGACGACCTCTTCGCGGCGCTCTAGGGGAAGGGAAGGGACGCATGCGGATCACGCAATCGATGCTCTCGCGCATGAACATGCAGCAGCTCACGCTGCAGCGCGGACGCCTCGCCCGCACCCAGGAGCAGGCCTCGACGGGCCGGCGGCTCAATCGTCCCTCGGACGATCCGGTCGACTTCCGATCGGCGCTCCGATTGAAGGACGCGATGAGCCAGACGGATCGATATCTGCGGAGCGTCGATCTCTCGCGCACGCGCCTGCGCGCCTCGGAGGAGGCGATGGCGGATGCGATGGACGTCGTCGGCGAGGCGCAGGCGCTCGCGGTCCAGGCGCGCAACTCGACCAACGGGCCCGACGCGCGGGCTGCGCTGCGCAGTCAGGTCGAGCAGTACTTCGACCAGCTGCTCGACGCCTCGAACGCGAAGGCGCCGGGCGGGGGCTACGTCTTCGCGGGGGTCACCTCCGATTCGCCGGCCTTCGTCCAGACGGGCAGCTTCGTCTCGGGCTCGCCGCCGCCGACGGTCGCGTTCGCCGGGGACGATCGGCCGATCGAGGTCGAGATCGACGAGGGCGTGACGATCGAGGTGACGCGCAGCGGCCAGGACGTTTTCCAGGGCAGCGTGGACGTCTTCGAGGTGCTCGGGCGACTCTGGCAGGGGCTCGACCAGAACGACCCGACGTTGATCGACTCCGCGCTGGGCGATCTCGACGTCGCCTTCCAGCAGGTGAACCTCGAGCGCTCCCAGATCGGCGGCGCGGAGGCGAAGGCCGACTCCTTCGAGCGGCGCCTCGCCGGCGAGCGCGACGAGCTGATCTCGCAGGTCTCGCTGCTCGAGGACGCCGACGCCTATCAGGTCTACTCCGATCTCGCGATCCAGGAAGCTGCCCTTCAGGCTTCGCTCGAGGTCACGGCACGCATGCAGCAGCCCACGCTGCTCGATTTTCTATGAGGCGCCCGATGGAACGAGTGCCGGGGGGTTCTGATGTTGGTGCTCACGCGTAGGCAGGGAGAGAGCATTCGGATCGGGCAGGACGTCCGGGTCACGATCGTGGCCTCGACGGGCGCCCAGGTCCGGATCGCGATCGAGGCACCGGAGGAGATCGGGATCTTCCGCGAGGAGATCTTCGAGAAGGTGGCATCGGCGAACGTCGAGGCCGCGACGCAGGGCAGTGCAGCGGTCGGGGCCATCCGGGGCGTCCGGGGCCAGGCGAAGAATCGAATGGGAGGCAGCGCAAATGGGTGATTCGATCAGTTTCGAGAGTCGGCGGGTCGGCAAGATCGAGGTGACGGAGGCGGAGGTCGTGACCTTCGAGCCGCTGCCGGGATTTCCGAATCGATCCCGCTTCGTGATCATGGAGCACGCCGAGGCCTCGGAGCTCGCCTGGCTCGTCAGCCTCGAGGACGCGGATCTCGCGTTCGTGGTGGCGTCGCCCTGGAGCTTCTTCCCGACCTACGATCCGCCGGTGGCACGCGAGCATCTCGGCGCGCTCGGGATCGAGAAGCGCGAGGAGGTCGAGGTGCTCTCGATCGTCACGCTCTCGGGCAAATCGATCTTCCTGAACCTCGCGGCGCCGCTGGTCATCAACGTGACGACGCGCCGGGGCATCCAGGTCGTCGGAGACGATCCGCGCTACACGACCCGCGCCGCGATTCCCGCCCTCGAAGCGCAGCCCGCCGCGAGTCGGCCGGCCGCCACCACGTCGGCCGCGACGCCGGCCCCCTGAGCTCGGCCGCTGCGCGCCCGGCCCGCCGACCGTTGGGGCGGGCTGCGGGCGGGCTCGGGCCGATCGCCTCGATCAGGGCAGGGGGATGTCGAAGGGGGCCGGACCGGGCGCGGGGGGACGAAGGGACTCGTCCGCCTCGCCTTCGATCGGCGGAAGCTTCTCGAGCAGCCGGCTCAGCGCCTGCGTGTCGTCGACCCGGCCGGGGGGTTCGACGAGCTCTCCGTCCGCGAGAACGACGATCTCGACCCGGCGATCGCGCGCGCGCTCGGCGGGGGCGTCGCTGGTCGAGACCGGGCGATAGGCGGCATAACCCGTGGTCGCGACGCGGCGCGGGTCGACGGCGTGCTCGTCGATGAAATAGCGCGCGACGGCGGCGGCGCGCGCGCTCGAGAGCTCCCAATTCGAGGGGAAGGCCGCGCTCGCGACGGGGCGGTCGTCGGTATGGCCCTCGAAATGGAGCGAGCCGCTCTCCGCAGCCAGCAGCGGCGCGATCGCCGCCAGCACGCGTTTTCGATCGGGCGGGATCTCGGCGCCGCCGGCCGGGAAATACTCCGCAGCCGCCAGGGAGATCACGAGCCCGCGCTCGGTCTTGTGGACGCTGACGCCGGGATCGCGGGCGAGGCGCCGCCGCTCGCGCTCGACCGCCTTGGAGAGGCTCGCTTCGAGCTGCTTCAGGGGCGCGAGCGAGCCGAGCGGGTCCGGAACACGCCGGGCATCGCCGTCTTCGCCGCTGCGGACGCCGGGAGCCTCGTCGTCGACGGGGCGATCTCCGCCGCTGAAGCTCGACTGGAGCCCCTCGAAGAGGCCGCGGCTCTTCTCGGCGTCGACGCGCGCGCTGGCGTAGAGCACGACGAAGAGGGCGAGCAGCAGGGTCAGGAAGTCGGCATAGGAGAGCAGCCAGCGATCCCGGGAGGGCGGCGACCCCGAATCCGACGCCCTCGGCGCGGACTTCATCGCGTGGGCTCCCGGGGCGGGAGGTGCGCCGCGAGCATGCGTTCGAGGGTGCGCGGCGCGATGCCGGCCTGGAGCGCGATGGTGCCCTCGACGATCATCGCGTCTTCGGCCTCCTGTCGCTCGGCGAGGCTGCGGATCTTGGCGGCGATCGGGAGCAGGACGAGATTCGCGAGGCCGACGCCGTAGATCGTCGCGACGAAGGCGATCGCGATCCCGGCGCCGAGCTTCTCGGGATCCGAGAGCGACTCCATCGCCCGCACGAGGCCGAGCACGGCGCCGAGGATGCCCATCGTCGGTGCGTAGCCTCCGGCCACCTCGAAGACGAGGGCGCCGGCGCGGCTCGCCGCCGAGCGTCCGCGCATCTCCGTCTCGAGGACTTCGCGCAGCTGGCCCGCCTCGCAGCCATCGATGACGTGGCGGATCGAGCGCTGCATGAAGAAGGTCGGCAGCGCGCGCTGGGAGTTGTCGAGGGAGACGAGGCCGTCCTTGCGGGCGATCAGTGCGAGGTCCCGAAAGCGGGAGACGAGCAGCTCGCGGCGATCGGGCGCCGGGCCGAAGACGCGCAGTCCTTCGCGCGCGGCGGCGCGCCAGTCGGATCCGTTCGACGAGAGCAGCGTCGCGGCGAGGGTCCCGACGCCGACGACGACGGCGGCCGGTGCCTGGAAGAGCACGCTGAGACTGCCGCCCTCGACCCATTGCGTCGCGAAGACGGTGAGCAGACCGAGGCCGAGGCCGACGACGCTGAGCCGATCCATCGCGCGGGTCCTCATGCGTTTGCGGGCTCATCGTCGTGGAGCAGGGAGAGGCCGATCGCGCGCTGCCGCCAGCGCGCGATCCGGTCGACGAGCTCCTCGGGGCTCTCGAGAACGCGCAGGCGCTCGCCGGTCGCGAGCACCAGCAACGTGTCGTGGTTCGCCTCGACGTAGAGGACCTGATCGTCGTTGAGGAGCAGGCGTTCGCCATCCATACGGGTCACCCAGATCATCGCTTCAGATCGACTCCAGGCCCCAGACGAAGAAGGGCAGGGGAAGTTGTGCGGCGGCCGCGGAGGGCAGCAGCGAAGTGAGCGCCGGGCACGGGCGCGGCGGGGCCGCGGTTTCGTCGGGACCGAAGACGCGAGCCAGCCAATCGGACGGCTCGACCTCGAGCGCGCAGCCCGTACGGGTGTTCGCGATCCGAAGGCGGGCCGGGCCCGCGGCGCCCGGCGCTCGCTCCGTGAGCGAGATCGCGGCCAGCTCGGGGACGATGGAGGCGAGATCGGCCGCGAAGGCTGCCTCGTCTGCGATCTGCATCCAGGCGAGCGGCCCGCGCACGAGGCGGGCGCCGGCCTGACGCAGGCGCCAGGTCAGCGAAGAGGTCTCGCGGGGAGAAAGAAGCAGGAGGCCGGCGTCGTCCTGCTCCGGGAGCAGGGCCGCGCAGCAGCGCAGCACGGCGTCGGTCTCGCCGCCCCATTCGTGGACGACGCCCGGGAAATCGTCCCCGCGGCCGCGCATCGCGAAGCCGACGAGCGCTGCGCCGCGGCGTGCGACGCGGATCTCGAGATCGGGAATCCCCAGCCAATCGGCCGCCTCGCCGGGGAGCGCGGCATGACAGGTGCGGGCGGCGCGGAGCGAACGGATCGCAGGCCAGTCGGAGAAGCGAGCGCAGCCGACTTCGAGGGCGGTCGCGCTGGCCTGGGTTTCGGGTCGTGCTCCCTCCGACGCGGCCGCGAGGATCGCGGCGTCGAAGGCGAGCAGGGTTTCGCTGCCCGCTCGGGTGAAGCCCTGAGCCGCGTAGAAATCGGCGAGGGTGGGCTCGCTCCAGAGCAGGCAGAGGCCGAGCCCGGCGGCGCGCGCTTCGGCCCGTGCCTGTGCGACGACGCGCCGCGCGAGGCCCCGGCCCCGGAAACGCGGATCGGTGTAGACGAGCGAAATCAGGCCGGTGCGGAGGCAGCCCGCGCCGAGCGCGAAGCGGGTCGGCAGCAGCAGGCAGAACGCCGCCGGCTCCGTGCCGAGCCAGGCCGTGATGGGACGCGCTGAACTCGTCGGGGCGAAGCAGGCCGGATATTCGCGCTCGAGTCGGCCCGGTCGCCCCGGGCGAAGTCCGGCCTCGAGCCAGGCCACGATCCGGCTGCGCTCTTCGGTCGAGGCAAAGCCCCGGACGCAGCGTTCGGCCTCGCCTCGCTCCGCGCCGGTCGGCGCGGGCCGGCGATCGCCCTCGGCGGGGGGCCCGATCCATGAATGCGGCGCGAACATCCGGCGAGACCTCTCGAAGAACGTCTCGAGAGCGCAAAGCAATTTCGATTCCCGGATCCCGGGCCGCGCCGCGGCTGCTGGCGCGCGCTCTCGCGGGCGAAGCGTTCAGATTGGCGATCCACCTCGCCCCGGATCGCGAAATGAAACGCGCGCGTCCGGGCCGCCCGGCGTCGATTCTCGCAGCCGATTTTCGCCGGCTCTGGACTTGGAATTCGCAGTTGCGCGCGATGGGTACGGACTTGCGTGTCGGCGATTGCCCGCGCGGGATGGCATTGCCATTGCACTCCTCGCAGCCACGTCGATTCGTTCGGGTCTTTGCGATGCGCCCGCTCGCGGGAGGGGTCGTGAAGCGCGTGCGGAAGACGTCGGAGGGCGAGGATCGCCCTTCGTTCCGAGCTCACGAAGGAATCGTGGGCTTTCCATCAAGGAGGATCGAATCACATGGGTCTTCGAGTCAATTCCAATACTTCCTCGATCAACGCGCAGCGCAACCTGGTCGGTACGACCAACGGTCTGCAGCGCAGTCTGTCGCGGTTGTCCTCGGGTCTGCGCATCACGCGCGCCGCGGACGATGCGGCGGGTCTCGCGATCTCGGAGCGGTTCCGCGCCGACATCCGCAGCATCCAGCAGGCGCAGCGCAACTCCAACGACGGCATCTCGCTGTTGCAGATCGGTGAAGGCGCGCTCAACGAGGTGTCGAGCATCCTGATCCGCCAGCGCGAGCTCGCGATCCAGGCCGCCAACGGCACCCTCGGTGACGAGGAGCGGGCGACCGTCAACGAGGAGTTCCAGGACCTCACGGCCGAGATCGATCGCATCGCGGCGGTGACGCAGTTCAACGGAACGACGATCCTGGCGAGCGGTGGCGACACCACCTTCCAGATCGGCATCGACAACACCTCGAACGACCGCATCACGATCAGCTCGGTCAATGCCCAGGCGGCAGCGCTCGGCACCGACTCGGCGGCCGTGAGCTCGGTCTCGGGTGCGCAGAACGCCCTCGCGGTGCTCGACAGCGCGATCTCGCAGGTCGCTTCGCTCCGTGCCACGTTCGGTACGGTGCAGAACCGGCTCGAGTCGGCGATCCGATCGCTGGCGGTGGCGCAGGAGAACTCGACCGCAGCCGAGTCCCGGATCCGCGACGTCGACTTCGCCAGTGAAACGGCGGAGCTGACGCGGAACCAGGTTCTGCAGCAGGCGGGCATCTCGGTGCTCGCGCAGGCGAACGTGTCGTCGCAGGCGGCCCTGAACCTGCTCGGCTAGTCGCTCGAAGCCGTCGGCTCCGTGAGGAGCAGGACGGATGGACGTCGGAAGCTCCGGGGTGGCCCATCCCGCCCCGGAGCTTCCTTGCGATGGACTACAGGTCGGGACCGACCTTGCCGATCCACGCGGCGGCAAGGTACGAGGAGCAGGTTTGGGCGCTCGATATCGCGAGATGGAGATTCGGACGGCGACGCCCGAGATGGTGATCGTCAAGCTGTACGAAGGCGCCCTGCGTTTCATCCGGACCGCGCGCACGCATCAGGAAGCGGGCCACATCGCCGGCCGCGCGACCGCGATCGCGAAGGCGCTCGCGATCGTGAACGAGCTGCAGCACAGCCTCGACCTCGAGCGCGGCGGCGAGATCGCGCGCAATCTCGACTCGCTCTATTTCTTCGTCACCGATCGCCTGATCGAGGCGAACCTGCGCGGCACCGTCGCGCCCCTCGACGTCGCGTCGGGGATCCTCGCCACCCTGAACGAGGCCTGGACCGAGATCGCACGGCGACCCGCCGACGCCGGGTTCACGGACGCGGTCGGCGAGGCGGCCCAGAGCGCGCGCGAGAAGGCGCTCTCGATCGGCTGAGCCCGGGCGCTCGCGGCGCCGGAGCACTCGCGGCGAAACGCGGCCTTTCAAGCTGAAATGCCACCCGGCAGGATCGTCCCCGTTCCCGGCGCGGCGCCGCGTTCTGTTCGAGCTGGCGCCGCCGGTGGCTTGCCGCTGGTTGGCATCCGGCTTGCTATGTCGTCGCGCGTGGGATGGACAAAAGCGCGGCCCGCGCACGAGGGCAAACGAAAAGAGTCGCTGGCCGGCGCGAGCCGTCCGCTCAAGATCCTCATCACCGGGGGCACGGGCTCCTTCGGCCAGGCGTTCGTGCGCCGGGTGCTCGCAGGGCGCGATGCCTGCACCGTCCGGGTCTACAGCCGGGACGAGCTGAAGCAATACGACATGGCCCAGTCGTTCGGACACGATCCGCGGCTGCGCTTCTTCATCGGCGACGTGCGGGACCGCGAGCGGCTCGTCCGCGCGATGCACGACATCGACCTCGTGGTCCACGCCGCGGCCCTGAAGCACGTCCCGATCTGCGAGTTCAACCCGGCGGAGGCGGTCAAGACGAACATCGCGGGCTCGCAGAACGTGATCGACGCGGCGATCGACGCGGGCGTCCGGCGTACGATCGCCCTCTCGACGGACAAGGCCGTCAATCCCGTGAACCTCTACGGTGCGACCAAGCTCTGCGCCGAGAAGCTCTTCGTCCACGGCAACGTCTACGCGGGCGCCCGCGACATCCGTTTCTCGTGCGTGCGCTACGGCAACGTGATGGGCAGCCGCGGGAGCGTGATCCCGCTCTTCAAGAAGCAGGCGGAGACGGGCATCCTGACGATCACGGATCGCCGGATGACCCGATTCTGGCTCTCCCTCGAACAGGCCGTCGACCTCGTGCTGCAGGTCGCGGGGGAGATGCGTGGGGGCGAGATCTTCGTGCCCAAGATCCCGAGCATGCGCGTCGTCGATCTCGCGCGGGCGATGGCGCCCACTGCACAGATCGACGAGGTCGGACGCCGGCCCGGCGAGAAGCTCCACGAGGTGCTGCTGACCGCCGAGGAGGCGCGGCACACCCAGGATCTCGGCAGCCATTACGTGATCGAGCCGGACCATGGCAGCCGACGCGATCCGCTGCTCTCCGAACGTGCCGTGCCCGACGGCTTCGTCTATGCGAGCGATACGAACACCGAGTGGATGACGATCGAGGCGCTGCGTCAGCATGCTGCGCTGCTGCTCGGCACGGCCGAGCCCGCTCCGGTGCGCTCGCCCGAGACGGCGCCGCGCGGAGCCACGATGGCGGCGCTGGGTCAGCCCTCGTGATCCCCTACAGCCAGCACCAGATCCGGGACGAGGACCGCGAGGCCGTCTCGAAGGTGCTGGCATCGGCGCGGCTGACCCAGGGCCCGATGGTCGAGGCCTTCGAATCCGGATTGCGCGCGGCGACGGGTGCGGCGCGGGCCGTCGCGGTCTCGAGCGGGACGTCGGCCCTGCAGATCGCACTCCAGGCCCTCGGCGTCGGGCCGGGCGACGAGGTTCTGGTTCCTTCGCTCACTTTTCTCGCGACGGCGAATGCCGTCCTGCTCGCCGGAGCCCGTCCGGTCTTCGTCGACGTCGATCGCCGCACGCTGATGCTCGACCCCGCGGATCTCGAGCGGCGGATCACGCCGCGCACGCGCGGGGCGATCGTCGTCCATTATGCGGGACACGTCGCGGATGTGGATTCCCTGCGCGAACGCCTCGGCGAACGCCGCTTCCTGCTCGAGGACGCCTGCCACGCGCTCGGCGCCCGTGATCGGGGAGAGCCGATCGGCAGCACGAGCGAGGTCGCCTGCTTCTCGTTCCATCCGGCCAAACACATCACGACCGGAGAGGGCGGTGCGATCGTGACCCGCGACGGGCGACTCGCCGATCGTTGCCTGCGCCTGCGCGAGCACGGCATGGAGCGCATGCCCGCGAGCTTCCAGGGCCTCGGGCTTCCGGGCGGGATCCGGGCGGAGGAGTCCGGCGGCTGGGTCTACGAGATGCAGAACCTCTCGGGCAATCACCGCCTGCCGGACTTCGCTTCGGCCCTCGGCCTCTCCCAGCTCTCGCGTCTGGAGGGCAACCTCGCTGCACGCCGGCGCATCGCGGCCCGCTACCTCTCGCTGCTCGCGGGCGAGGATCGCGTCGAGCCGCTCGGCGAGGCGGCGCAGACCTCCTCGGCCTGGCACCTCTTCCCGATCCAGCTGGACGTCGACCGGATCGAAGGGGGGCGCGCGGCGGTCTACTCGGCGCTCCATGCCGAGGGCATCGGCGTCCAGGTCCACTACATCCCGATCCACCTCCAGCCCTACTATCGCGAGCGGCTGGGGACCCGCTTCGGCGATCTTCCGCAGACCGAAGCGGCCTACCTTCGCCTGCTCTCGCTCCCGATGTTTCCGGACCTGCAAGACGACGCGCAGGAGCGGGTGGTCGCGGTCCTCCGGCAGATCCTCGATCGCCTCGGTCGCCGATGACCGCCCTGCGCCTCTTTACGGCCTTCCACGGCAATCTCGACTTCTCGGCGCTGCCGGACGCGGATCGCCCGATCGTGATCGCCCGCTGCTATTGGCCGCTGCTGCGGCTCCCGGAGGAGCTCGGGATCCCGATCGGCTTCGAGCTCTCGGCGCGAACCCTGCAGATCCTCGCGGCGGAAGATCCGGAATGGGTGAAGCGATTTCGGGGGCTCGCCGAGCGCGGGCTGGTCGAGCCGATCGGCTCGGGCCGGGCGCAGATCGTGGCGCCCCTGGCGCCGACGCTCGTCAATCGCGCGAACCTCCGGCTCGGTCGACGCGCCTACGAGCAGATCCTCGGATTCGTGCCGGAGACCTGGTACGTCCATGAACAGACCTGGTCGGATGGTCTCGTCGCGCTCTATCGCGAGATCGGCGCGAAGCGGGTCGTCATGGAGTGGAACAATCCGGCGAGCCGGCAGCCGGCGCTGCGCGCGCTGCGTTGCCGGCCGGCGCGGCTTCACGATCCGGAGGGGCCGGGGCCCGGGCTGCTCTGGAACGACTCCGTCGTCTTCCAGAAGGTCCAGCGCGTCGCCCATGGCGAGGTGCCGTTCGAGGATCTCGAAGCGCTGCTGACACGCCTCTGCAACGGGCCTGGCGCCGAAGCGCTCTGCCTCTACGGCGGCGACGTCGAGATCTTCGACTATCGCCCCTCGCGCCGTCTGCCCGGCGGTGCGCTCGAGAGCACGAACCGCGAGTCGGATCGCCTGGTCGGGCTCTTCGCCCGGCTCGCCGAGGATCCGCGCTTCGCGTTCTGCCTCCCGCGCCAGGTTCCGGAACCCGGAGCCGGAGGGCCCGCCCTCGAGCTGGGCTCGGCCGCCGACCCGATCCCGTGCAAGAAGCAGCCGCGCTACAACCCGACCCGCTGGGCGGTCTCGGGACGCGACGGCTTCGGGATGAACACCCGCTGTCACGAGCTCGTCCGCACCGAGCTCGCGGCGATGCGCGCGGCGCCGACGATCGCCGGCGAGAATCGCGTCGAAGACGTCGTCGATCTCTGGCGGAGCGATTTCCGGACCCGCGCGACGGAAGAGAAGATCGTCGAGTTCGAGACGCGGATCGGGCTCGCCCAGGCACGCAGTCGCGCCCGCCTCGCCGCGGCGATGCCCCCGCGCGCGGACGGGGAAGACGTCCTCATCCTCAATCCCGACCCGTCCGCGTGGTCGGCAATGCCGATCGAGATCCCGCTGCGGCTCGCCGCGGGCCGCTTCGAGGCGCTCGAGCTCCGGACCCGGCGCGGCCTCGAGCTCGATCCCGCCCGCGTCCAGGTCGAAGTCGTCGGATTGCATCGCGACGGCAGCCTGCGCGACGTCGTGCTCGTGCTGGAGCCCGAAATCGCGCCGCAATCGGCGCTGGGGCTCGAGCTGGTTCCCGCGCCGCGCATCCGCCCGCCGGCCGGCTCGCCCGCCCCGGTTCAGCGGATCGCGACCGATCGGGTCTCGGCCAGCTTCCTCGCCCATCGCGGCGCGGCGCTCGAGTCGCTGCGCTTTCCGAGCCTCGGCGCGCGCCCGCTGCTGGGCACGATCCCCCACGGCCATTTCGATGCGATCGAATACACCCCCGATTTCTACTCCGGTCACGTGCTCGCCATTCTCGAGGACGGCAGCAAGCACACCGATCTGCGGCCGACCCGCCTCGCGCTCCGGGACGAGGCGACGGGCGCCGTGCGGACCACCCTCACGTCGGTCTTCGAGACCGATCTCGGCCTCTGGCAGAAGACCTATCGCGTCTACCGCAACCTCGATCGGATCGACGTCGTCCACGACCTCGCGTCCCACGACGCCCGCATCGCGAGCCTGCGCCTGGGGATGTTCACGCTGCTGCCCGAGGCCTGGGACGCCGAGAGCCTCCGCTATGCGACGATCAACGGCGGCACGCGGGTCGAGTGGCGCGCGCTGGAGCGCGGCACCGTGCTGGCCCAGTCGAAGGCGGTCTCCTCGGCGGTCTCCGCCACCTCGTGCCTCGGGGCGACGGAGGGCTGGGTCGCCTTCGCCGACGCGCGGCAGGGCATCCTGATCCAGGGCGATCGCGGCCAGGCGGCCGTCGCGCCGATGCTCGACTACGAGGCGGTCGACGACCGCTTCTTCTGCCGCCTCTCGCACAGCGGCGCCGAGATCGACGAGACCCGCGCCGTCTTCCTGCGCGGGCGCCGCCGCTTCGCGTTCTGCATCGAGGGGTTCGCCGCGAACGACGCCGGGGTGTTCGAGCGCGCCCGGCGGCGACATCAGGGGCTCGTCTATCGAACGGAGGCAGGGGTTGGACTCTCGACCGGTCTATGAGCAGAACCGCGCGGCCATCGCGAAGCGCAATCCGGGCCTCGTCGCCTGCCTCGACGCCGAGCCCGCCGAAGGGGTCGAGCTCGTCGCGGGACCGCGCGGTGGCACTTCGTTGCGACAGAACGGCGTGCTGCTCGGATCGGCCTACGACCCGCGCCGAGACGGCGAACGGCTCGCCGAGCAGATGGCCGAATCGCCGGCCGACATCCTCGTCGCCGTCGGCTTCGGCCTCGGCGAGCAGCTCGAGGCCTTCGCCGCGCGCCGGCCCGAGACCCTGATCATCTACGAGCCCTCGCCGGCGCGGCTCAAGGCCGCACTCTCGCGGCTTCCCATCGCGAACCTCCTGAAGACCCATCGCGACATCCATCTCACCGCCGATCTCGATCAGTTCACGGCGATCCTGGCCGCGCGCTATGTGCCCGGGCTCTGCATCCGGGTCTTTCCGCATCCGGCCGTGCTGCGCCTCGATCCGGCGGGCGTCGCCGCCGCCGTCGAACGGACGAAGCGGGTCAAGGACGCGACGGATACGCGCATTTCGACCTCGGTCGCGCAGCTGATGCCCTGGGCCTTCATCACGGCCGGCAACGGCCGGCGGATCGCGCGCTCGGCCCATTTCGGCCAGACGGCCGGACTCTTCGCAGGCAAGCCCGCCGTCGTCGCGGCGGCAGGGCCATCGCTCGACAAACAGCTGCCGCTGCTGCGGGCCCACCGCGATCGCGTGGTCGTGATCGCGATCGGGCAGACCCTGAAGGCGCTGCGTCAGGCCGGCATCGAGCCCGATCTCGTCCACGTGCTCGAGAGCAAGGACGTCTCACAACAGTTGACGGGCGCGGGCGACACGCGCGACCTGATCGTGGCGCTGACGCCCGACGCCCATCCGGCGATCTACGACGTCCCGGCCCGGGCGCTCTTCACCGCGACGACGGGCTCGAGTCCGATGGGCGGCTGGATCGCGAAGGCGACGGGGGAGTCGCGCTTCACGATGGGCGGCGGAACGGTGGCGCAGGGCGCGGTCGGACTCGCCGTGATGATGGGCTGCAATCCCATCCTCCTGATCGGTCAGGATCTCGCGTTCACCGACGGCCGCGCCTACGCCCGGGGCTCCGCCTACGACTTCGTGCAGGTGGAATTCGGCGAGGACGGGTCCTGCGCGCTGACGGAGATGAATCAGAAGGCCGCCCTCATCAAGGATCCGAATCGGGTCACGACGAGGAACACGGCGAACAAGGGGCGGATCGTCTGGGTGGACGGCTGGCACGAAGGCGAACGCGTGCCGACCTGGCGCGCGTATGCCGCGTTCATCGAGCAGTACCGCGAGATCGGTCTGGGACTCGCGAGCCGCGGATACACCCTGATCAACTGCACCGAGGGGGGTGCGCGCATTCCAATGGTGGAGCACAGGCCCTTCCAGGATATGCTGGACGCGCTCCCGGACGAGGGACTCGAGGCGCGTCGGCGACTGCTCGAGGTCCACGACGCGGCCCCGCGCCATGGGCTCGCCGACTACGACGGGGCGATCCGGGCCGCGCGCCGCCGGCTCGACGAGCTCGAGAAGGAGGTCGAGCGCGCGCGCCGCTTCGAGCGCGAGATGCGCGAGCGGCTGGCCTTCGCGCGCGGCGAGCAGCAGCAGCTCGAGCTCCTGCGCGGCATCGCGCGCTGCGAGAAGAAGCTCCGCGCCCAGCTCGAGCGGGCGCCCTGGCTCGACGCCCTGGTCCAGCCCGAGATCTACGCGGCGATGGCGGCCCAGCGCCGGAGCGAGCGGCGGGCGTCTTCGCTCGAAGACCTGGCGGAGGAGTCGCGCTTCCTGATCGAGGCAGCGGGCAACGGGGTCGAGCGCGCGCGTCTGTGGTTCGAACGTTTCGAGGCGTCGTTCTCCGAGAGCGCCGAGAGCGCCGAGGCCGATGCCGCCACCGCCGCGGCGGCGGAGCGCCCGGCGGCCGATCGGATCGGCGCGGGCGGGGACGGCGAACGCGCGCGCCCCGCAGCGGCCGCCTCAAGAGAGGCCGGGCCGAGCCTCGCGCATCCCTGAACGGCGCGAAGCCGGTGCGTCGAGTTCGCGCGCGATCAGCGCGAGCCGGTCGAGGATCCGTTCGCAGCCGCGGCCACCCTCGAGCGCGGCCCGCGCGCGCGCGGCGCTCGCCCCCTGCCACGCTTCGTCGCCGAGGGCACGCGTGAAGCGAGCGGCGACGAAGTCGGGATCGAGGGCGCGGGCATCGCCGAGCCAGGCGCCGATTCCGTGGGCTTCGAGGCGCTGCGCCCAGGGCGAGTCGAGCGGTTGATGGGTCACGGAGAGGTGGGGCGTCCCGTGCCACGCGAGCTCCGAGAGGCTCGTTCCGAATCCCATCACGGCGAGGCGGGCGTCGGCCATGCGGCGGGCCATCGCGGCGGGGGCGAGGGCGCGTTCGACCTGCCAGCCCCCGGCGGCGAGATCGGCGGCGATCTGGCCGCAGGGATCGTGATAGGCGGGGCCGAGGACGACGATCCGCCGGCGCAGCGCGTTCGCAGACGGATGAGCAGCCAGCGCACGCAGCAGGATCGGAGCGATGCGCGGCGTGATCTGATGGGGATCCGCGCCGCCGATCGAGAGCAGCAGGGCGTCGCGGTCGGCGAGGGGGCGATGGATCGTCTCGCGGTGGACGGGCGCGAGGATCGAATAACGCGGCCCGGTGAGGGTGGGACTTGCCGGATCGTCGTCGGGATCCGCGTCGTGCGGGCTCCGCTCGTTCGGCAGGTGATGGAGCCCGGGATGGATCGTGAGGCGCGCGTCCGGGGTGGGGCGCGGATCGTCGAGCACGATCGCCCGGGTGCGATCCGCGCGGCAGGCGGCGAGCCAGCGGGATTTCGGGAAGGGTTGGTCGAAGAGCGTCAGCGGCGCGCTCGCCGAGGCGCGCCACGCGGACCAGGGCGAGACACAGGCCTCCGGGCAGCTCGAGCGCCAGTGGGCCTCTGCGACGCGATCACCGGCGAGGAATACCCGCACGCGCCAGCCGCGTGCGTGGGCGGCCGCTGCGAGCACGCCGCTGCGCACCACGTGCCCCATGCCCTGCCGGGCCCCCCCGGCGACGATGAAATCGATTTGCGGGCGAACGCTCAAGGGCCGGGCGACCAGTGCGCACGCAGGGGCCGGAGCGGCCGCAGGCCGTCGTGCGGATCGGCCCGCCAGGACCGTTCGTCCTGCTCGATCGAGGTCGGGGCCTTGCAGCCATCGCCCTCGGCCTCGAAGCCGATTCGCACTTCGCGGATCGCTTCGGCGATCGCATCGGGGAGCCAGCAATGCCCGGTCTTGAACTCGTCGCCCTCTCCGTCGAGATCGAGGTGGAACTCGACGAGCGAGGTCGGATGGGCGTGGATCGCGCGGTGCAGGACGGCCTTCGAGACGGTGTGATCCGACCAGCCCGTGCGCAGCCGCAGGGGTGAAGCTGGGCGCGCGAGGGCCGCGAGGGTATCGATCGCGCGCAGGTTGGCCTCCCGGGCGGGAGCGGGATAGCCCGAGACGCAGTGGAGCAGGGTGAGGTCGCGGCCGCCGGCGGCTTCGATCGTCGAGATCGCATGGGCGACCTCGGCGAGATCCGCCATCCCGGTCGAGAGCACGAGGGGACGACCCGTGCGGGCGCAGGCGACGAGGAGATCGTCCCAGAGCAGCTCGTAGGAGGCGATCTTGAGGAAGTCGACGTGGGGCGCGAGCGCTGCCACGGCTTCGAGGTAGAAGGGCGTGCAGCCGAACTCGATCCCGCGCTCGCGGCAGCGGCGGGCGAGGGGCGCGAGGAAGGCCTCGGGCAGCTCCCAGGCGCGGCGGGCGCGGTGCATCTCGCTCTTCGCGAGGATCTCGGGGGCGAAGAGCGCGTCGATCCGGAAGAGCTGGAACTTCACGCCGTCGCAGCCGATCTCCGCCGCGCGGTCGACGAACTCGAGTGCGCGCGCGAGATCACGATGATGGTTGCTCGAGACTTCGGCGATGAAGCGGACGGCGGGGGCCTTCCGTTCCGGCCGGGCCATTCGATTCGAAACGTCGCCCTTCAATTCGAAATCCTCCGCAGGCCCCGCACGGGCCCGATCGGGGCCGTCGCTCCTGCAGCGGGGGCGAGTGCAAGTCGCATGCCCCACGGCTGCCGCTTCGCGAGGTCTTCTCGACGCTCGCCACGGGCCCGCAGCCGCGGGCGCCGCGCGCCTCGAGCGGTCTTGGCACGTGCATTGCTCCAATGCGACGACGCGTTCGCGCGACGAGCGGCCGTGGGCCCGATTCGGCGAGCCCGCAGATCGCCCGATCGGGCGCTCGCGGCGTCGGTCGCACGAGACCCGAGGAGAGAGCCATGGACCTGTTCCTGAACGGTGAGCGAGCGGCCATCGATACCCGCGACTGCGCGAATCTCGCCGAGCTGATCGCGCTCGCCGAGCGCGCGGAAGGCGCGGGGGAAGACTCGGTCGTCATCGCGATCGAGGTCGATGGCCAGGCACTCTCGCCGGACGAGCTCGGGCTGCTCGAGGCGCGGCGGCTCGACGACGTCGCCCGCGTCCACGTCGAGCGCCGACCGTCCCGCGCGGTCGCCACCGGCGTCCTCGAGCAGGGGGCCGACTACACCGGGCGGATCGTTCCGGCGATCGCCGCCGTCGTCGACGCCTATCGTCTCGGGCGCCTCGACGAAGCCAGTCGCGTGCTGGCGGACGTGCTCGATTCGCTCTCGGTGCTGACGGGCATCACTCAATCGATCGCCGTCGTGCTCCCCGACGAGGCGCGGACGCTCGGTGCTCTCCAGGGCGAGATCCACCCGTGGCTGGAAGAAATGCTCCAGGCGCAGTCCGGAGAAGACCCGATCCAGATCGCCGATCTACTCGAATACGAGATCGCACCGCGCATCGAGAGCTGGGGAACGACGATGCGGGCCCTCGCTGCAGGCTCAGCTCGCGCTTCTGTCCGCCGATAGACGCGGAGAAGCGAGCGCCTTCGCGAGGGATCGATCATGGGGACTCGAATTTCCGGCCGTGCGACGTTTGGCGGGCTCGCGAGCGGTCTCGATACCAATGCCCTGCTCGAAGGCCTGCTCGAGATCGAGCGCACGCCGCTCAAGCGGATCGAAGCGCGACGCAGTGAGATCCAGAACCAGCAGAGCCTGATCCGCCAGCTCAACAGCCGGCTGCTCGCCCTGCGCGACGCCGCGGCCGCGATCGACGATCGCAACACACGCCTCACGAACGCCTCGACCAGCGAAGAGTTCCTGAAGTACACCGGTTCCTCGAGCAACGAGGGCGTCGTCGAGGTCACCGCCACCGCCGGCGCATCCGTCGGCGACATCCAGATCCAGGTCGACCAGCTCGCGCGGGGCTCGCGCCGCTTCTCGACCACGTTCAGTGCCGAGAGCGCCTCCGCAGCGACCGCTCTCGCGCAGGGCCAGAGCGTGACGATCGAGCTCCCCAACGCCGATCCCGACGAGTCTCCGCCGGTCGAGGCGACCTCGATCACGATCTCGGCCGACGACGGTCCGATCTCGCTCTCGACCCTGCGCGATCGCATCAATTCGTCGGAGGACAACGGCAGCAAAGTCCGGGCGGACGTGCTCCAGGTGAGCGAGGGCGTCTTCCGGCTCGTCCTCACTTCGAACGAGACGGGCTTTCCGCGCGGCCAGCTCGCGATCTCCGGGGACCTCGCGCTCGAGGCACCGGCGCTCGACGGCTCCGACGATGCCCAGTCGGCCCAGTTCCAGCTGTTCGGGCAGACGATCACGCGGGATTCGAACGTCGTCGACGACGTGCTGACGGGCATCTCGCTGAAGCTCAAGAGCGTCGCCGAGCTCGACGAGAACGACCAGCCGATTACCGAGACCGTGACGGTCGCCGTCGACTCCGACGCGATCGCCGCCCAGGTCGAGAAGTTCATCGATGCCTACAACGACGTCGTCTCCTTTCTCGACAATCAATCGCGCTACAACGAATCGACGAAGACGGCAGGGCCCCTCTCGGGCGACTTCATGCTGCGTCAGGTCCAGAATCGCCTGCGCGATCTGGTGAGCACGCCCTTCGCGTTCCAGCAGAATCCCAACAATCCCTTCGGCCCGGGCGGCCGCGATGCCAACGATCGGCCGATCTCCGGCGGGACCGTCTCGGCCGTCGGGATCGAGCTCGTCTCGGGCGGGCGATTGCGCCTCGATCGGGAACGCTTCGACGAGGTCCTGGCTCGCGATCCCAATCTGGTCAACGAGTTCCTGTCCGGTCGCGAACGCGACACCGTCCAGAATCAAGACGAGATCGACGAGGCCAACGCGTACAACGAGAACCTGCCGCCCGATGCCCCCGCCAGCGCGCGGCGGCCAGTTCCGGCAGAGGACCTCTGGGACGCCGGCTTCTTCACGCAGGTCGGCGAGGAGCTCGAAACGATCGTCCGCTCGGGCGACGGCCTCTTCGCCGAGCGCGACAAGCTCTTCGAGGATCGCCTGAAGACGATCGACCGCTCCATCGACCAGTTCAACTCGCGCCTCGCCCTGCGCGAGGAGACCCTGATCCAGCGCTTCAGTGCACTCGAACGAATCGTCTCCTCCCTGCAGAATCAGCAGGGCTTCCTGTCGAGTCTGCGATGAGCGAGAGCCGGTCCCCTGCTGCGCCGACCGAAGCCGATCGCCTGGAGGCGCCGCTCTTCGCCCTGCTCGACGCGACCGAGGCGCTCGGCGCGGCACTCGCCGATGGCGCGCCGGTGGAGACCTGGGAAGCGCTGCTCGAGCGGCGCGAAGTCGCCTTCGCTGCCCTGGAACGCGCGGCGGCCGCGGCGGGGCGCGTCGGGAATGCCGTGACGCGCAGCTGTCTCGAGCGCCTCGCGGCCCTCGATGCCGCGATCCTGCAGGCGGGCGGGGAAGGGCTCGTGCGGCTCCGCAACGAGCGGATCGCGCTCGGCGGGCGGCGGCGCGCGGTGCTCGCCCACGGGCTCCAGCCGCGCGAGGGGCCGCGGGCGATCACGGTCAAGGCCTAGCGTCGCAGGCAGCGCGCGCAGATCGACGAACCGCCGCAGGGCCCGTCGGAAAGGTTTCGGGCAGCGTCTTGAGCGACGAAGACGAGCAGGAAGAGCCGAAGACGGGACTCGTCTTCGTCGATCCCGACGAGAAGTCGAGACACGCGGCGGAATCCCTCGAGGAGTCCCTCGCGCGCTCGATCCTCGCGGTCGACGCGAGCGAGTTCGATCCGGCCAACTCCGAAGAGATCCAGCGCGCCGCCGCTTTCGTCGTCTGCTGGGATCTGGGCTTCCGCACGGGGGAGGACCTGCTCGAATCGATTCGCGCGAACGAATCGATTCGCGAGAGCAAGGTCCTCATTTCGATGGACGAGCCGACCCGAACGCGGGTCCTGCTCGCCATGGAGCTCGGGGCCGATGCGGTCTGCCGTCGCCCCTACGACGCCGAAGAGCTCGCGGTGCGTCTCGAGAAGCTCGGACTCCCGCGCCCCGCCGCGAGCGAATGATCGGCGCAGGACGAGGCGCACGGCGCCCGTTGCCCGGGCCGGCAATTCCTGCCCGCCCGATTTCGATTCGCGAGCCCGTCTCCCAGCTTGAAACGCGCGTGCGTCGCGGGCGCCGCTGAGACGCGCGACGGCTGGCATGCCGATTGCGTTCGCGATGCCTGCACCTTCAGGATCGCAGGCCGCTCGCCCGCTCGGGCGGCGCGAGCGATCGGAGCGGGGAGCCGGATCCATGTGGCAACGCATCCTTCGAAACGGCGATCGGGCGCCGCTCGGCGCCGGTGAGCCGCCGGCCGGGAGCGGCTCGCCGCGGCGCGCCTACTATCGTGTCGAGGCCTGGGTGCCGGTTCGGGTCGCGCCGATCGCGCCGGAGGCCGTCGAGGCCGCGGTCTACGATCTCTCGCTGCCCGATCCGCTGGCGGTGCCCTTCACGCTCGAGGGGCCCGAGCGGACGGCCCTGCTCGCACGCCTGCGCCGGATCGAGGACAAGCTCGATCTGCTCCTCAGCGAAGCCGGGATCGAGGCGCCGCGCCCGCTCTCGGGCCGCGATCGCCGCCGGGTGCTCTTTTCCGGGGGCGGACTCTCCCTCGAGGTCGATTTCGATTTCACCCGGGGCGCTCCCTATCGCGTCGAGCTGCTGCTTCCCGCGCCCTACGCCCGTGTCGTGCGGGCGATCGCGGAATCGGTCGGCGATTCGAGCGAGGTGCCGCCGGGCGCGGCGCGAAGGCTCGGCCTCGCCTTTCGCCACATCCTGCCCGGCGAGCGCGATGCGATCGTCGCGTACAGCTACGACCTGCAGCGCGCCGTCCTGCGCGCGAAGCACCACGAGACGGCGAGCCGGACATGAGGCGATCGGCCGTCCGATGGACGGGCTTCCGGGGGAGGCGGCGCCGGCCGCTCCGGCCGCTCGCGCGGCTCGCCCTGCTCGGGGCGCTCGCGCTCTTCCCGCCCTCGGCCGTTCGCGCCGCGCCGCCGCCGTCCCCGCCGAGCCCGGTCGACATCCTCGGGCGGCGTGATCTGGATGCGCCCTTTCTGGATGCGGTCCCGATCTGCGTGCCCGCCGCGCTCGAGGGCATCGTCGATCCGGTGATCGAGCGGGCGGGCTCGAACCGCTTCAAGGAGGCGCACCAGCTGCTCGCGCGCTATTCGGATCGGCTCGCCGATCAGGCCGATGCGCTGGCAGCGCTCGACCTGATCCTGGAGGCACGCGAAGGCCGGCAGCGGGCCGACCGCGTGCTCGTCGAAGCGCGCCTGGAGTCGCTCGCGCGCGAGGAGGCGCAGAGCCCGCATCTGGCTTGCCTGCGACTCGAGCGGGCCCGGCTCCTGCTTCTCCTCGATCGCTTCAGCGAGGCTGCCGCGCAGCTCGCGCTCGCCGAGCGAAAGCTCGAAGGGAAGGGCAGCTGGGATCGCGACCGACGGGCCGGGATCGCCTTTGCGCGGGCCGAGATCCTCTATCTCTCGGGCCGCCGCTTCGAAGCCCACATGGCCTATCGCAAGATCGCCCGCGGCGAGGATCCGCGGCTCGCGCTCGCGGCGCGGCTCCGGCTGACGGATCTCTCCTTCGACGCCGGCAAGCTCGAGGGCGTGAGCCTCGAATACGAATCCCTCCTGCCGCGGAGCTCCGCCTTCGGCGCCGGCGTCGACGGCTGGTCGCTGCGCGCGGCGGAGGCCGCCCTCGATTCGGGCGATCCGAGTCGCGCCCTGCGCTGGCTCGAGCGCCATCTGGAGGCGACTTCGGATCGGGAGGCCCGGGACGTCGCGGAGATCCGCCGCGCCGACCTCGAGGTCCGTCTCGAAGATCCGCTCGCGGCCCGGGGCCGGCTCGCGGCGGTGGCCTCGCGGCGCGAGGGCGAAGCGCTCGGGACCCTGGCGGCCGTGCGTGCGGTCGATCTCGACGTCTTCGAAGGGCCGGCAAAGGCGCGGTTCGCCGTGCTGGCGGCGGCGATCGAGGGCGAGCGCGCAGGGCTCCGGCGTTATGCGCTGGGCGTCCTCCTGCGCGAGCTGACCCGGCGCGAGCTTCTCGATCCTGCGCTCGCCGTGGCCACGCGACTGGCCTTCGACGGCGTCGATGCCGTCGTGGTGCCCGACTACACCCGGCTGCTCGACGGATTGCTGGCCCGGATCGTTCGGGCCGGGGATGCCGGCTGCGATGCGAGCGTGCGCGCGCTCGGCGGGCGTTACGGGATCTTGATCGAGCGGGCGACCTCGGTGGCTCCCTTCGCGCAGCTCGGGCGCTGTTTCGAACGGATGGAGCTGCCCTGGCTGGCGGTGCCCGTCTACCGGACGATCAGTCGGCGCTTCGGGGTCCAGGGCGCTTCGGACATCGCGCTCCCCCTCGCGCGGGCCTCGCTCGCGACGGGCGACGCTTCCCTGGCCCGCCACATGGCCGATGCGGCGCTCGCAGACGAAGCGACCGCCTCTGCGGCGTGGGAGGCGATCGTCGCGGAATCCGACTATCGAGCGGGCCAGGACGCCTTCGCGTCGAAGCGGGCCCAGCGCGTGCTCGACGCTTCGGGCCTCGATCTGCAGCGTGCCCCGCTCGCCCTCGCGATGGCGAAGGCGGCGGCCCGGAAGGATGCCGTCGACGACGCCCGCTTCCTCGCCGCGCGCCTGCCGGACTGGCTCGCGCGGGAGGAGGGTGCAGGGGCGCCGGTCACGCGGCTCCGGCTGCTCGAGGCCGGCCTCTCGAGC
This sequence comes from Myxococcota bacterium, assembly GCA_041389425.1. Lineage (GTDB taxonomy): Bacteria > Myxococcota_A > UBA9160 > UBA9160 > UBA4427 > UBA4427. The sequence continues at coordinate 74,251 of JAWKRX010000001.1, read as the reverse complement.
GCCCATGTCCTGCGCCGCGCTTCGGCCCACGAGGCCGCCTTCGCGCTCTACCGCGCCGTCGATCGCCATGCCGAAGAAGGGCCGCTGCGTTCGTCCGCACGATTCTGGCTCGGGATCGCGCGGCAGCCGGGCGCAAGTGGAGCGCGCGCCTGGGGCGACGACGTCGACCGATCCCTCGGCGCGCCGTGGGCCCGGGTCGCGGGCTTCGAGGAGCGCTTCGAGAAATTGCGGGACGTCTACGCCGGGGTGCTCGAATGAATCCGTCGGCGGCGAGCCTGGAAGCAAGCGAGGCCAGCGCGCTCGTCCTGCAGCGGATCCTGGCGCTGGCGGGCCGCAACGCCCTGGCCCGCGTGGAGCTCGCGGCGAGCGAGCTCGATCGCCTGGAGTCGAGCCCGGCGGCGCGCGAACGTCTGGGGGCGATCCGTTCGGCCGTCGAAGAGCTCGACGGGGTGCTTCACGAGATCGAACGCCTCGCGAGTCCGCAGGCGGCTCCGGTCCCGCTCGAAGGCGCTTCGCTCCCCCGGACCTGGAATGCGCTCGTCGCGCGCCTGGCGCCGACCCTGGGCGCCCGGGGCATCGAGGTCGAGCGTCTCGGCGGCGAAGCGGATGCGCGCGTCGCCCTGCCGGCGCTCGTGCTCGAACGGATCCTGCTCGCGTTCCTGCGGCTCGCCGTCGTCTCGTTCGACGCCGAAGACGACGGCGGCGGGGCGACACGACTGCGGCTCGTCGTGGCCGATCGGAGCGAGCCCGAGGCGTGCGAGCTCCGGCTCTCGGTCGTCGCGCAAGGGCAGCCCCATCGCTTCGCGCTCGCGGCGGCCGAGCGGGTCGAGCTCGAGGTCGCCCTGGCCGAGTGGCACGGCCGCCTGATCGACGAGTCGACGCAGCTGCCGAGCCGGATCGGTCTTCGGCTGGGGGCGCTGGCGCGATGATCGAGGGCGCGATGAATCTGCGCCTCGAGATCGTCGAGCCCAGCGATGCGCTCCGGATCGAGCTCGCCCGCGCGCTCGTGCGCCTGGGTTTCGAGGTCGATGCCCGGGCGCAGGCCCGCGCGCCGACGGATCCGGACGAGCGCGCGCGTCCGGTGCTGCGCATCGTCGATCTCTCCGCAGCCGGCGCAGCGGACTGGCTCGCCGAGCCCGAGCTCGCGGCGCGTTGTCTCTTCCTGGCCGGGGAGTCCGTCGAGGCGCGGCGTCTGGCGAATCGCCCGGGCTTCCCGATCGATCTGCTCTTCAAACCCTTCTCGATCCAGCTGCTCGAGGCCCGCCTGCTGCGGCGCCTCGATGCGCTTCGCGGCCCGGAGCGGCTGCGGATCGATCCTCTGCTGCAGACCCGCGATCCCCGGCTGGCCCGCCTCTTCGACCGGGCGCTCGAACTCGCGCCGCGAATCTGTCCGATCAGCATCGAAGGCGAGCTCGGGACGGGGCGGCGCGCGCTCGCGCGTGCGATCCACGCGGCGAGCGCGCGCTCTGCCGGACGCTTCGTCGTGCTGGAGAGTCCCGAGCTCACGCCGCATGCCGGCGCGTCCCTCGACCCGATCCTGCGGCAACGGGTGGCGAACGCGATCGAGGGCACGCTCGTCGTGGTCGAGCCCGAGAGCCTGGCCGAGCCGGCGCAGCGCGCGCTCGAGCGGGCGCTGCGGGCGCCGGCGGAAGACCTCGCCCCGCGCTGCCTCTCGATCTCGCGGGTTCCCCTCGACGAATCGGCGCGCGCGGGCCGCCTCTCGGCCGAGCTGCTCTACCGCCTCTCGGGCGCGAGCTTCCGCCTGCCGCCCCTGCGCGAGCGCAGCGCCGATCAGCATGCGATCTGCAATGCCGTCGCCCGGCGCGTCGCCCGGGAGCTCGGACTCGCGACTCCGCGTCTCGAGAGCGAGCTCGTCGATCGGCTGGCCACGGAAGGTTTTCCCGGCAATCGCTTCGGGCTCGAGAGCCGGCTGCGCAGCGCGCTGCTCCGCGCGGAGCCCGCGGCGCCGCTCGAAGCACAGCTCCTGGATCCTTCGCCGCGCCCGGCGTCGCCGAAGCAGGAATTCCCGAGCTTCGATCTCAAGACACTCGAACGGGACACGATCGTGCGCGCCCTGGGCCACGCGAACGGCAACCGGACCCACGCCTCCGCCGCCCTCGGCATCAGCGTGCGCACCCTGCGCAACAAGATCCGGGAGTACGGGCTGCGCTGATCGCCGCGCCCTGCTGCCGCTCGCGCGGCAGATCTTGCCGAGCGCGTCGCCCACTTCGTTTCATTGTGCATGCGCGGATTCAGTCTGACCGCGCGCGTGCAAGGCCGGAGCGCCAGCGCGTGGCCTCAGCGGCGACACGACGCCCCGACAGCGCTGGCATGCCGATTGCTCTGGCTTCTCACGATCGATCCGATTCGAGATCGGACCATTCGATCCGCAAGGTCGAAGGGGCCCGGCAGGGAAGAAGCTGCCGAGCTTCGGAAACGATGCCAGGGAGGGAAGGCCAATGTCGAGCTTCGGACCCGACGCCATGGGCGCGCTGCAGGTCGCGATGCGCTTTCGCAAGGCGCGCGAGGCGGTGATCGCCGGAAACGTCGCGAACGCCGACACCCCGGGCTATCGCCGCCGCGACATCTCCTTCGAAGGCATCCTCGAGGGCGCACGCGCGGGGCTCGCCCGGACGCACGCGGGCCATCTGCCGAACGGCTCCGGGAATCCCGAGCACGCACGTGTCGAGATGGGCCCGCGCGGTACCCGCCCGGACGCCAACGGCGTCGACCTCGACCAGGAGCTCGTCACCGCCCATCGCAATGCGAGCGCCTTCGTCGACCAGGCCAACGTCCTCGCCCGTCTCTCCGCCCTCGTCCGAACGGCGATGGGCTGAAACCGGAGGCCAGCCCGATGAAATTCTCCGACATCATGGACATCGCCGCTTCGGGCCTGCGCGCCCAGCGCACGCGCATGACGGTCACGGCGAGCAACATCGCCAACGCCCAGACGACGCGAACCCGCGAGGGCGGCCCCTATCAGCGCCGCGATCCGGTCTTCGAGGCCGACCGCATCGGCGAGGGCTTCGGCTCGGCGCTCGAGCGCAAGATCCACAGCGTCGACGTCGCCCGCATCGTGGTCGACTCGCGCGATCCGATCACGCGCTTCCTGCCGGATCATCCGGACGCGAACGAGCAGGGCTACGTCGCGTTCCCGAACGTCAATCTCGTCGAGGAGCAGGCGAACCTCGTCGGCGCGAGCCGCGGGTACCAGGCGAATCTGCTCGTGATGCAGAAGCTCCGCAGCATGACGGAAGCGCTGCTGCGCGTGGGACAGCAATAAGCCATGGACCAGGTGTTGATCGATCGGATGCGGGAAACGAGCGGCATCGGGCGGGCGAGCGGACTGCCCGGCATCGGCGCGAAGGCCCCCGAGAACGTCGGCGGGCGCTTCGCCGAGATCGTCGCGGGCCTCGTCGGCGAGGCCAACCAGAAGCAGATCGAGGCGGAGTCCGCTGCGGCCGGCCTCGCGAAGGGCGAGGTCGACATCATGGACGCGGTCGTCTCGCTGAACGAAGCCGATCTCTCGCTGCGGATGATCATGCAGATCCGCGATCGCGCGCTCGAGGCCTATCAGACCATTCTGCAATCGATCTGAGGTGAAGTTTGGCGACGCGGTTCCAGGATCTCCTGCAGCAGTTCTCGGCGCTCTCGCCCGTGCGTCAGCTGACGCTCGTCGCGACGGCCGCGGGCTCGCTCGCCTTCTTCTTCTGGATCTCGACGAGCGCTCGCGAAGGCGAGTACCGCGTGCTCTACCGCGGCCTCGAAGACGCCGAGGCCGCGCAGGTCGTCGACGCACTCACCGCGGAGCGGATCGATCACCGGATCGCGGACGGCGGGACCTCGATCGAGGTGCCGGCGGCGCGCGTCCACGAGGCGCGCATGCGGGTCGCGAGCCGCGGGCTGCCCAGCGGCAATTCGCCGGGCTTCGAGATCTTCGATCAGGGCACCTTCGGCGTCACCGACTTCGTCCAGAAGGTCAACTACCACCGCGCGCTCCAGGGCGAGCTCGCGCGCACGATCGAGCAGGTCGAAGGCGTCGAGAAGGTCCGGGTGCAGCTCGCGCTGCCCCAGCGCAAGGCGCTGCTGCGCAAGGACGAGCGCAAGGCGACCGCCTCGGTCGTGGTCCGGCTGCGGGCGGGACACGATCTCGATTCCGGCCAGATCCGCGGCATCGTCCATCTCGTCGCGTCGAGCGTCGAGGGCCTCGATCCTTCGCAGGTGACCCTCGTCGACAATCGCGGCCGGCTGCTCGCGCCGCAATCCGAGCTCGATCCCTCCGCGGGCGGCGGGCCCTCGATGCTGCGCGCCGCGCGCTCCCTCGAGAAGGGACTCGAGGACCAGGTCGAATCGATCCTCGAGCGGACGGTCGGTCTCGGCCGGGTCGTCGCGAAGGTCAGCGCCCAGGTCGACTGGACGCAGACGGAGAAGACCGAGGAGATCTTCGACCCCAACTCCCAGATCGAACGGAGCACCCAGCGCGAGACCGAGAGCTCGACGGACTCGACCAGCGAGGGCGGCGTCGTCGGCATCGTCGCGAACTCGCCCGAGGCCTCGCCGCCGGCGGGGGCGACGGGAACGGATTCGAGCTCGTCGCGGACCTCCGAGACGGTGAACTACGAGCTCAGCAAGACGGTGAGTCGGCAGATCCTGCCGACGGGGACGATCGAGCGCCTCTCGGTCGCCGTCCTGATCGACGGCAAGCCGGTGGTCGGGGGCGCAGCGAACGACGCCCCGGAGACGGGCGACGCGCCGGCCGAGGTCGTCGCCTTCGCGCCCTGGAGCGCGGACGAGCTCGCCGAATTCGAGCAGCTCGCGAAGCGCGCGGTCGGCTTCTCCGCCGAGCGGGGCGACGAGATCAGCGTGATCAACGCGCCCTTCTACGCGATCGATTCCGAGCTCGAGGATTCGGGCCCGGTCGTCTCGCCGGGAATCCTGGCGCTCTTCTCGACCGTCCTTCAGGGCATCGTGCTCCTGATCGCGCTCTTCCTCTTCTCGCGGCTCTTCGTGCGGCCCCTCGCGGCGGCCGTCGGCGGCAACGAATCGGCGGCGGTGAAGGAGCTGCGCAAGGAGGTCATGACGAAGCTCGCGACGGTGCAGATCGAGCTGGCGGGGGGCGTCGTGCCGCCGGAGCTGGCACTCGCAGCGGATGGCGAAGAAGGCGGAGCCGTGGGCGCCGCGGCGGCGGGCGACATCGGCGCGCGCCGGCCGGGACAGGTCGGCGGCGGCCGCGGCCCGGGTGATCTGGAGATCCCGGGATTGATGGATCCCAACGGCTCGATCCCGCTGCCTGCGCAGGTCGATCGGCTGGCGCAGCTGCGCCCCGAAGATTCGGTGCGCACGATTCGCGGCTGGATGTCGGCCGGGAGTTAGTCGTTGCCCCCCAAGCACATGCAATACGAGCTCCTGTCGGGCACCGAGAAGGCGGCCATCCTCATGATGGCCCTGCCGCCGGCGCGGGTCCGCGAGCTGATGAATCGCCTCGACGACAAGGAGGCCGAGCGGATCCTCGTCAGCATCTCGCGCTTCGAGATCATCCCGGCATCGGTCCTCGAGCGGGTCATGCGCGATTTCCAGGAGGCGATCGGCAAGCACGAGATCTCGGTCCAGGGCGGCCGCGAGCAGGCCTTCTCGATCATCTCCCGGGCGATCGATCCCGAGCGCGCCCAGCGCCTGATGGAGAAGCTCGGCCGTGACGAGAAGCGGATCGACTGGTCGCTGCGCGAGTACAACACCGACTTCATCGCCGGACAGCTCGCGCTCGAGCATCCGCAGACCGTGGCTCTGATCCTGGCCCAGTTTCCGTCGGAGCGCGGCGCTGCGGTCGTCGCCCATCTCGACGACGAGCTGCGGCCGGAGGTGATGCTCCGGGTGGGCAACCTCGAGACGGTCGCGAGCGACGTGATCTACGAGCTCGAGGACGAGATCTCGATGATGTTCGTTCGGCAGGTGGGCGCGCCGACCCCGGTCGGGGGAACCGACGTCGCCGCGAAGCTGCTCAACGGCGTGTCCAAATCCGAGGGCCAGGAGATCCTCGAGAAGATGGACTCCCGCGATCCCGAGGTCGCGGCCGACATCCGCAAGAAGATGCTGACCTTCAACGATCTCGAGACGATCGACAAGCGCGGCTTCCAGGCGCTGCTGCGCGAGATCCCGACGGAAGACCTCGTGATCGCCCTCAAGACGGCGAGCGACGCGATGCGGGAGAAGGTCTTCTCGAACGTGTCGTCCCGGGCCGCGGACCAGATCCGCGAGGAATCCGAGCTCCTGCCCCCGATGCGCCTCTCGGAGATCGAGAACGTCCAGCGCCAGATCGTGGACGTGGCGCGGCGGCTCGAGGAAGAGGGCACGCTCTCGATCGATACGGGCGGCGGAGGCGACGATGTCCTCGTTTAAGCCCGATCCGGCCCTGGCGAAGCTCGGATTTCGATCGTTCCCTGCCGGCGGGAAGAGCGCTCGGGATTTCAGGCCGAATCTCGCGGGCGAGCGGCCCGCGGAGATCGAGGTGCCGGAGGTCCCGGCCTGCACTCCCGCCCAGCACGCCGCTCTCGAAGACGCGGCTTTCGAGAAGGGCCGCGCGTCCGCCGAGGCCGACTTTGCACGCTGCGAGCAGGCCTGTGCGGTCTTCGAAGAGGCCGCAGCGGCGCTCGATCGCGTGGCCGCACGCCGGCTGCTCGAGAATCGCGAGACGATCCTCGAGCTCGCGGCCGAGATCGCACGCCACTGGATCGCGGAGGAGCTTCGTGTCGATCCGGCGCGTTATGCGGGGCCGCTGGATCGCGCGCTGAGTCTGTGCGCGGACGCGCCGGCGGCCCGGATCCACCTCCATCCCGAAGTCCTGGCCGCGCTCGAGACGAGCCTGCCCGAATGGCTGAGCCGCTGGTCGGAGCGACTCGAGGTCGAGATCGCGGCCGATGCGGCGCTCGCGCCGGGCGCGTTCCGGATCGATGCCGGGGCCCAGGCGGTCGACGCGGGCTTCGACGCCCTCGGAGCGCGGCTTCGCGAGGCCCTCGGGACGGCCTTCACCGCCCCGGCGCCGGAGGCGACCGCATGTTGAATCCGGTCCCGGACAACGCCTTCCTGCTCGCCGCGAAGCGCGAGCTCGCGAGCTGGCGGCCCTTCGAGTGCATCGGGCGCGTGCGCTCGGTCGTCGGCCTGCTGGTCGAGGTGGAGGGCATCCGCCCTTCGCTCGGCGCGTTCTGTTCGATCGAGTCGGAGGCGGGCGGCGGAGTGCTCGAAGGCGAGATCGTCGGCCTGCGGGACACGACCTCGCTCGTGATGCCCTTCGGCGAGCTGCGGGGCGTCAAGGTGGGTGCACGGGTGCGGATCCAGGCGGACGTCGATCGCGTGCCGGCGGGCGCCGGCTGTCTCGGACGCGTTCTCGATGCCCTCGGACGCCCGATCGACGGAAAGGGGCCGCTCTTCGACACGACCTCCCGCCCGATCGAGGGCGCGCCGGTCGGTACCGTGAGCCGCGCCCGCATCGCGGAGCCCCTCGATCTCGGCCTGCGCGCCCTCGATGTCTTCGCGACGGTGGGTCGCGGCATGCGGCTCGGCATCTTCGCCGGCTCCGGGGTCGGCAAGTCGACCCTGCTCGGCCAGCTCGCGAGCCAGGCGGACGTCGACGTCTCGGTGATCGCCCTGATCGGTGAGCGCCGCCGCGAGGTACGCGAGTTCATCGAGCGCGATCTCGGCGATGCGCTCGCGCGCTCGGTGGTCGTGGTCTCGACGAGCGACGAGCCGGCGACGCTCCGCACGCGGGGGGCGCGCGTCGCGACGGCGATCGCCGAGGGCTTCCGCGACGCGGGCCGCGACGTGCTGTTGATGATGGACTCGCTGACCCGATTCTGTACGGCCCAGCGCGAGATCGGACTCGCCACCGGCGAGCCGCCGACGACACGCGGCTATACACCGTCGGTCTGGAGCCAGCTGCCGAAGCTCGTCGAGCGCGCGGGCACCACCGCCGGGGCCGGCAGCATCACGGGTCTGTACACGATCCTCGTCGAAGGCGACGACATGAACGAGCCGGTCGCCGACGCGGCCCGCTCGCTGCTCGACGGCCATGTCGAGCTCTCGCGGCGGATCGCGGAACGCGGCCGGTTCCCGGCGGTGGACGTGCTCTCGAGCGTCTCGCGCGTGATGCCCGACGTCACGTCGGCCGAGCATCAGGCGCTCGCGCGCGAGGCTCGCGCTGCCCTCGCGACCTATCGGGACGCGGAAGACTTGATCACGGTCGGCGCCTACGCCGAGGGCTCGGATCCGCTCGTGGATCGGGCGCGGCGGCTGCAGCCGGCGCTCCAGGCGTTCCTCAATCAACCGCGAGGCGAGGTGACCTCGCGCGACGACGCCGTGGCCCGGCTGCGCGGCCTGCTGCGAGGAGGCAAGGCATGAAACGATTCGTCTTCCGACTCGAGCGCGTGCTCGGAATCCGCCGCTTCGAGCTCGAGCGAGCACGCAGGGCGCTCGCCGAGGTCGAGATCGAGGCGACGCGTCTGGCGTCGCTGCTCGCGGATGCGGAGCGCCGGCTGGAGGAAGGACGCCGGCGGCTCGACGAGCAGTCGGCAGCGGGGGCCGACGGGGCGCTGCTCGCGCTGTTCGCCCGGGCGGTGCGCTCGGGGCGGACGCAATGGCTCTTCGCGCGGCAGAACGTCGAGGCCTTCGAGCCGCGGCGGGCGAAGGCGCGCGAGGCGGTGCGTCGCTGCCGCGCGCGGGTCGAGAGTCTCGAGCGGCTGCGGGAGCGGCGCGCGGATCTCCATCGCCATGCCGCCCTCGCGGCGGATCAGGCGGAGCTCGAAGGCCTCGCGATCGCGCGCTTCGCGCGGGCGACCCTGTTGCTGCTGTCGGCCGCCATCGGATTGCTGGCTTCGCCCGGCGTCGGCCTCGCCGAGGACGCAGCCACGGGCGAAAGCGAAGGCGCGCAGATCGCCGAGCTGCTCTCCGGGCCGGGCTTCTCGAAGGGCGTCGACTCGATCCTCGCCGAGGTGAAGGCGCGGGAGGCGATGCTGGCCCGGCGCGAGATCGAGCTCGCCGAACGCGAGGGCGCGGTCAAGGAGCTGGAGGCGATGGTGGCCGAGCGCGCAGGTGAGCTCGAGCGGATCCGGGCCGAGGTCGAGACGCGCATCCTCGCCTGGAGCGCGCAGGGCCAGGACCGGATCGAACAGCTCTCGGGTGTCTATTCGGCGATGCCGCCGGCCGAGGCGGCGGCGCTGCTCGGCAAGCTCGATCTCGATCTCTCGGTCTCCGTGATCCGCCAGATGAAGAAGAAGATCTCCGCCAGCGTGCTCGCGGCCATGAAGCCCGATCGCGCGCTGCAGGTCAGCCGGCGGATCCTCGAGCCCCTCGATCCCAGGACCGATGCCCCGCCGGCACGGCCGTATTAGTCGAAACCCCTCGCTCCGGGAGAGCAGACCATGCAGGTCGAACGCATCCGATCCTTCGAGTCCGATTCCATCGATTCCGGCCGCGCCCGCGGCAACGGCAAGTCGGCGGGCTTTTCCGAGCTGATGGATTCGGTCCTCGGCGCGGCGGAGAGCTCGCAGACCGCCCGGCCCGAGGTCGCGGAATCGCGCAGCGAGAAGGGCGCCGCGGAACGCACGGGGCGCGAGGCTCGCGAAACGACGAGCGGCCCGCGGAAGGCGAAGCGCGGCGAGGAGAGGGAATCCGCCGCCACGGACGAGGCCGGCGCGAAGGCGAGCGCGGCGGCGCCGGACGAAGGCGCGGCTGGAGCAGCCGCCCGCGATGCCGGCGATGAGCGCGAAGCGCGCGAGGAGGAGGCTTCCGCCGAGCGCACGAACGGCGCAGAATCCGATCTCATCGTCGCTCCCGCCGCCCAGGGCCTGGAGACGGCGATGCCGATCGCGATTCCCGAGTTCGAGGCTCTGGCCCGAGGGCCTGAGCCCGACGCGGCGAGCGAGGAGGGGATGATCGAGCTCGCCCCCGAGCTCGACCTCGAGGCGGATGCGCGACGGGCCGCCGGAGCCGGCGCACTCGCGACGCCGGAAGCGCCGGATCTCGCCGAGGCGACGAACGGTCGCACGGCGATCGGCGACCCGCGTGCGCGCGAAGCGCTGCGGACCGCGCTCGAGCAGGCCCTTGCCGAGCGCGACGCAGGCGCCGAGGCGGGCGAGGCCGAGGGCGATCCGGCGGCCGTGGCCGCGCCCGGAATCGAGTCCGATGCGGCTCGGCCGGGAGGCCTTTCGATGGATCCGGGCGCCCCGCGAGCGGACGCCGCGCCGCGCTCGGAGCTCGCATCGGCGCTGCGCGCCGTCGCGGCGGATCCGAGCGGCGCGCGTTCGCAGAACGAGTTCGCCGGTGACGACTCCGCGCGCGGCCGCGAAGCTGCGCTCGCCCGGCCCGCCGCCGCGGCCACACCGAAGGCGAATGCCGAATCGGGCGCCGTCGCTGCGGCGGCGATCGAGGGCGCGACGGCCGGCCTGGTCGAAGCCGTCGCGGATGCGGACGACTCGAACCCGGCGATCCGCCTCGACGGCGCGCCCCCGGCGGCCGCCGCCCGCGCGCCCGAGCTCCCGCCCACGATGCAGACCGGGCGCGCCCTTCCGAATGCGGCCCCCGACGCGATCGCGGCGCAGGCCGAGTGGCTCGCGACGCGGGGCGGCGGGACGGCGCGACTCGTGCTCAATCCGCCCGAGCTCGGCGAGATCGCCATCCGGGTCACCGTCCGGCAGCAGGCGGTCGAGGTCGTGATGGTCGCGCAGACCGCGCTGGCGCATTCGATGGCGGAGGATCAGGGCGATCGGCTCTCGCAGGCCTTCGCGAGCCGCGACCTGCGGCTCGATCAATTCGAAGTCCGGCGCGGTGATCCGAGCGATTCGAACGGGACGGGGCAGTTCGGCTCGAGCGACGCCGGCGCCCGCGAGCGCGAACGCGCGCAGGACGAGCGCGGCGTCCGCGGCCAGCGCGGGAGTGGCCGCGGACCGGGCCGCGCCGGGGGACTCGGCGGAGTCGCCGCGCCGCCGCCGAGAATCGGATCGAGCGGAGGAGCCGCCGGCGTCGACCTGCGGATCTGAGCTCGGAGGTCGTCTCGAACGAGGCGACCCATCACATCGAATCGCATCGCGAAGGAGAACGAGATGGGCGCATTGGACGGAGTCGGCATCGATTCGGTCATCCAGGCCGCGAAGGCCCGGGAGGCCAAGCAGGATGCGGTCGGGCAGAACCAGTTCCTCGAGATGCTGGTCGCCCAGCTCGAGAACCAGGATCCGCTCAATCCCCAGGACTCGGCGGATTTCGCCGCCCAGCTCGCCCAGTTCTCGACCGTCGAGCAGCTGATCGCGATGCGCAGCGGGATCGACAAGCTCGTCGCCGCCTTCAGCGATCAGAACGATGGGGAGACGCCGGCGACGGCGGGTCTCGATCCCGCGAGCCTCGTCGGCCGCGAAGTGGTCGTCTTCGGCAGCCAGATCGAGGTCGACGAAGACGGCACTGCGATCGAGCTGCCGCTGCGCAATGCCGAGACGGCCGTCACGGCGAACGTCCGGATCTTCGATTCGGAAGGCAGGATCCGCTACGAGGGCTCGCTGCTGCAGGCCGACGCGAACGGTCGACCGATCGCGCTGCGCCCGGGTGATCACAGCTTCGACTTCGACCCGCGCGCCCACAACCTGCCCGAAGGCGTCTATCGCGTGGAGTTCAGCGCCACGGGGACGGACGGCGAGCCGGTCACGATCCTCCCGATGGTGACGGGCGTGGTGACGGGCGCGGTCGTCGCGGGGCAGCCGGCCATCCGCATGGGCAATCGCCTGTTCTCGATCGAGGACATCCTCGAGGTGCGGCTCGCGCCCGGCTCGGGCGGATCGAGCACGGCGGGCGGTGCGAGCGAGACCGGCGGCGGGCAGACGGTGCTCCGGCCGACCGGGCGCACGCCGGGGGCGTCATGAGCTTTGCGCAGGTGTTGCGAGAGGTGATCGAAGAGGACGACGGCCTCGTTCTTCATCTCTCGGCGTACGAACGATGGATCGCGGAAGCAGGCGAGACCGGCGGAAAGACCGCCGGGGCCTGGGCCGCGATCCGGGGACGATCACGGAAGATCGCAGCAGTCGTGGGCGCGTTTTTTGCGCCCGCTCGAAGAAGGAGTGGATCCGAATGTCTTTGACCAATGCGCTTTCCAGCAGCGTGAGCGGCCTCGCGGCGGCGTCGACGCAGATCTCCGTGATCGGCGACAACATCGCCAACGCGAATACCCCGGGCTTCAAGGAGAAGCGGGCGGAGTTCACCGCCGTGCTCGGCCAGAACATCACGGCCGGCGCGGGCTTCGCACAGATCGGCGCGGGCGTGCGCGTGAACGACGTCGGCATGATCTTCTCCCAGGGCGTCTTCGAGCAGACCCAGCGCGGCACGGACCTCGGCATCGAAGGCCGCGGCTTCTTCATCGTGGATGGCAATCTCGGCCGTGCCTACACCCGCAGTGGTGCCTTCGGCTTCGATGCGAACGGCTGGTTCGTCGACTCGAATGGCAACCGCGTGCAGGGCTACGGCATCGATTCGGCGACGGGAACGTCGAACGGCGTGCTCGGCGACATTCAGATCAACGTGCCGCTCTCGCCGCCGCAGCCGACGACGCAGATCCAGCTCGGGATCAACCTCGACGCCGAATCGCCCGTCATCACCGTGCCCTTCGATCCCGCGGATGCGACCGGGACCTCGAGCGGCCGGGAGGTCGTGACGATCTACGACTCGCTCGGGGCCCCGCGTCAGGCGACGATCTTCTTCCAGCACACGGGCGCGAATACCTGGGACTACCACGTCGCCCTCGCGACGGCCGATTCCGATCAGGTCGGACTCACGACGGATCCCTTCGTCGTCCAGGGGAGCGGCGCGCTTCAATTCGATACGACGGGCGCGCTCGTCTCGGTCGATGGTGGGACGACCTATCCGACCATCACACTCGCGCTGAACCCGGCGACCGGCGCCACGGCGAGCCAGGCCATCGACTTCACGATGGGCCCGCTGACCTCGGGCGGCACCGTCACGGGACCGGCGTCCACCCAGTTCAATCAGCCGACCGTGACCAGCTTCGTGAGCCAGGACGGCTTCGCGCCGGGCACGCTCTCGGCGCTCCAGATCGACGAGAGCGGGCGCCTCAACGGCGTCTTCTCGAACGGGATCACGACCTCGCTCGCGCAGCTCGCGCTCGCGAACTTCGGCAACGTCGAGGGCCTCACCGACATCGGCGGCAGCCGCCTGATCGAATCGCTCGATTCCGGGCCGCCGATCATCGCCGCCGCCAACAGTGGGAACCTGGGCGCCATCCGCGCGAGCGCGCTCGAGAAGTCGAACGTGGATCTCGCCCAGCAGTTCGTGAACCTGATCGTCGGGCAGCGCGCCTTCCAGGCGAATACGCGGACGGTCTCGGTCGCGAACGAGCTGCTCTCGAACCTGGTCTCGCTCGGCCAGTAGGCCGGGCGCGGCTCGCGCCGTCGATCCGCCCGCCGCCGCGCAGCCGCGGCGGGCGGATCCGGACGGTTCCAGGCGCTGCCCATGGTATTCTCCGCGCCGCGCGGGGGGAGCTCATGGGGCGAGCGGATATTCGGTTCGGAAGAGGGCGTCGATTCATCCGGAAGGTCGTGCGCGGGATGCTGCTCGGCGTCGGGCTGCTGTGTGGCGCCGGCGTCGCGGGCAACGTCGGCTGTGCATCGGCAGCACCGCCTGCGCAGGGGGCGGCCGCAGGGGGCGCACCCGTACAGCGTGCGGCGGTCGGGGCCCCTGGCTTGCAGGCCGAGGCGGGCGACTCCGATCGCTTCGACGTCGTCGTCCTCGATGCCGGCCATGGCGGCCATGACGAGGGCGCGATCGGCCCGTCGGGCCTGCGCGAAAAGGAGCTCGTTCTCGACGTCACGCGCCGCCTGGCGCGGAAGCTCGTCCTCAGCGGGCTGCACGTCGTCCTGACCCGGCGCGACGACCGATTCCTCTCCCTCGAAGAACGCACGGCCGTCGCGAACGATGCGCGCGCGGATCTCTTCCTTTCGATCCACGCGAACGCCTCGACCAGCCGCTCGCCGCGGGGCATCGAGACCTATTTCGCATCGCTCGACTCGACCGACGAAGAGGCCCGGCGCGTCGCCGAACGCGAGAACACCGCCCTCGGTGCGAGCGCGCCGACGGTCGACACTTCGGATCCCCTCGCCGCGATTCTCGGCGATCTGATCGAGACCGAGCATCTGCAGGCCTCGAACGAGTTCGCGAAGCTCGCCGAGGACCGGCTCTCCGCGGTCGCCGGCGACCGTTCGCGGGGCGTCAAGCAGGCGCCGTTCGTCGTCCTGCTCGGCGTGCGGATGCCGTCGACACTGGTGGAGATCGGCTTCGTGACCCATCCCGGTGAGGAGAAGCAGCTGCGCGCCACGAGCCGCAAGGACGCCATCGCCGAGGCTCTCGCCCGCGCGATCGTGGAATTCGGCCGGCGCCAGGACGCGCGGCGTGGTATCCAGGCCGCCCGGGAGGAACGAGATGCGCGCTGATGGAAGGCGGAGCGACGAGCTTCGGCCGCTGGTCTTCGAGGTCGATTTCACGGACCAGCCGCTCGGCTCGGTCCTCTGCACGATGGGGCGAACGCGCGTGCTCTGCACCGTCTGCGAAGAGCCCGACGTGCCGCGCTGGATGCGCGGCAGCGGCGAGGGCTGGTTGACGGCCGAGTACTCGATGCTGCCCGGTGCCACGAATACACGCGGCGAGCGCGAGGCGAGCCGCGGCAAGCTCTCGGGACGCACGATGGAGATCCAGCGCCTGATCGGGCGGAGCCTGCGGGCCGTCATCGATCGCAAGGCCCTCGGCGAGCGGACGCTCTACGTCGACTGCGACGTGCTGCAGGCCGACGGCGGGACGCGCACGGCATCGATCAGCGGCGCCTTCGTCGCGCTCGCCCTCGCACTCGGGCGGCTCGAGCGCCGGGGCGCGCTGCCCGGAGGCGTGCTGCGCGATCAGCTCGCCGCGGTCTCGGTCGGTGTCGTCGACGGCGAGGGCCTGCTCGATCTGCCCTATGTCGAAGACTCGCGCGCCGAGGTCGACATGAACGTCGTCGGTCTCGGCAGTGGCCGCATGATCGAGGTCCAGGGCACGGGCGAGGGGGGCAGCTTCGACCGCGGAGAGCTCGATCGGCTGCTCGATCTCGCCTGGACGGGCATTCATTCGATCGTCGCCCATCAGCGCGAAGCGATCGAGGGCGCCGGCTTCTCGCTCGCCCGGCTCCTGCGCGGCCAGCGTTAGGCGATGGCCGGCGCGGGCACGCGGCGGCGGTTCGTGCTCGCGAGCGGCAACGAGGGCAAGCGCCGCGAGATCGCCGCGATCCTCGCCGGGGACGAGATCCTCTCGCTCTCGGCCTTTCCGGGCGTCGTGCTCCCGGAGGAGGGCGACGACTACGCCGCGAACGCGCTCGTGAAGGCCGCGACCGTCGCGGCCGCGACGGGCCTGCCGAGCCTCGGCGACGATTCCGGCCTCGAGGTCGACGCCCTCGGCGGGCGCCCGGGCGTCTTCTCCGCGCGTTACGGCGGCCCGGGCCTCGACGATCGCGGCCGCATGGCGCGCCTGCTCGAAGAGCTCGCCGATCATCCCGAGCCCCGAAGCGCGCGCTTCGTCTGCCTCGCCGCCTGCGCGCTGCCGAAGGGGCGCAGCTTCACCGCCCGCGGCGTCTGCGAGGGCCGGATCCTGCAAGCGCCGCGCGGCGATCACGGCTTCGGCTACGACCCGATCTTCGCCGCGTCAGGCGACGAGCGCTCCTGCGCCGAGCTCACGCCCGCCGAGAAGGACCAGATCTCCCACCGCGGCCAGGCCTTCCGCGCCCTGGCCCAGCTGCTCGCCGAAGAGCTCTGATCCCGATCCCGATCCCGGCGCCGCCCTCGATCGCGAACCCACGCCGCCCGCTCGCGCACGGCCTTCCACCCCACACCCAAGCCGCATCCGAAACGGCGTAACGAGCGCCCCGGGCGGGCGGTGCGGGGTGAGATGTAATGGACGCACGCGCAGCACGGCGAAGTCCGCGCCGGCGAGCCTGAACGCGTGCGCCCGAGCCACGAACCCCGCACCGCCCGCCCGGGGCGCCAGGCACATCCGCCCGGGTGCGGTGCGTCAGACTTCGAGGGAAGCGAGCCGATCCGTGATCACGTGGGCGATCGCCTTGCGAGTCGCGTCGTCGGCACCGACGAAGCGGATGCCCATCCCGAGCGGCAGGTTCGGCCGTTGGAGATTGCCGGGCACGTTCGCGAAGGCGACGGTGCCGTCGATCTCGAAGGATTCGCCGTCGAGGCTGAAGAGCACGCGCAGGCGCGCGCCGTCCATGCTGGCGCGCGGGGTCTCGACGAAACAGCCGCCCTCGGAGAGGCTGTAGAGCGTGCCCGGCTTCTCGCGGCCGCCCACCAGGACCCGGACGGGCGCGTGGGTCGGCGCGCGGCGCGAGGCGCGCGCGGCCGAGATCTGTTCGCCGGAGACGAGACGATTGAGCTGGAAGCGCAGGAGCCGTTCGTCGTACCCGTCCCAGAGCGCGAGGAGCACCCCGGCATGACGCAGGGCCCGGCGATGATTCGCGTCGGGCATCTTGCCGTAGGCCATCGCCGGGAGGATCGCGCCCGTCTTGCGCATGCTCGCGAGGGCGCTGTCGACGGTCTGGGCGGGCAGGGAGGTCGGGAGCAGGATCGCCGAGAAGGAGTAGGCGCGGGAGCGCACGAGCGATTCGGCCTCGGCGAGATCTTCGACGCGAATCGGTTCGACGCCGAGGCGGACGAGCTGGGCTGCGAGGCTGGACGTCCGATGCGGGTCCAGCTCGATCAGCAGGATGAAATGGCTCGTCGGCATGGCGCCTGAATCGGGCCGCCCCGCCGGTGGCTTGAGCGCCCGGCCTTCCCGGGCCCTACACCCGCGGGTCGATCTTCTATATATAAGTGCCCGCCATGACCTCGCCCCGGACCCTTCTCAGCCTGATCCGACACGGTGAAACCACCTGGAATCGCGCCGGGCGCTGGCAGGGCCATGCGGATCCGGAGCTGACCGAGACCGGCCGGGCCGCCGCCGAAAGCCTTGCCATGCGCCTGGCGGCCGAACACGGGAAGGCGCCCTGGCAGCGGCTCTATGCGAGCGACCTGAGGCGGGCGCGGGAGACGGCCGAGCGGCTCGCGGAGCGCCTCGCGCTCCCCCTCGAGCTCGATGCCCGGCTGCGAGAGCTCGACGTCGGGCGCTGGGCGGGGCTGACGCGGGCCGAGATCGAAGCCCGCGACGCCGCGCTGCTCGCGGCGTTCGAGCGGGGCGAGCCCGACGTGCGGCCCGGCGGCGGCGAATCGCGCATCGAGATTCGCGAGCGCAGCCATGCCTTCCTGTGCGAGATCGCAGCCCGGTGCGCGGGAGAGCGGATCCTCGTCGTAACGCATCTCGGTGTCATCCGCGCGCTCGTGCCCGGCGCGCGCCCGGAGAACCTCGAGCGCTTCGAGATCATCGCCGAAGAGGTCGCCGTGCGACCGATCGATCGGGTCCGGCGTCCGGAGGAAGGGCCGCTCTGAATCCCGCCCGCGATCCGCGCGCGCTTCAGAGCAGCTGGCGGACGAATTTCGATCCGCGCATGCGGCGCGCGATCACGAGGGTCCCGAGCAGCCCGACGAGGCCCCCCGCGACGTCGATCAGGACGTCGTAGGGGCTACCGGTCCGCGCAGCGGAATAGGATTGCCGGAATTCGTCGGCGGCGGCGAGGGTCGCGACGAAGAAGAGCGCGACCCAGAACGCGGTGCCGATCCGATGGCGCTCGGCCGAGAGGAGGGCGGCGCGGAAGGCGAGCAGGGCGAGGATCGCGTACTCGATGAAGTGGGCGGATTTGCGGATCCACGCGTGGATCCGATAGCGCGTCGCGAGATCGATCCCGGCGAGGAACCAGTCGATCAGGGGCTGCAGAAAGCGGCTCGTCCGATCGAGGGAGTAGGCATCGCTGCCGAATTGCCAGATCGTCGCGGCCCATGCCAGCACGAGCAGCCAGGCCAGGGCGATCCGCCGCCAGGACGGGCGGCTGCGGGGCCGTTCCCGGGCCTCGTTCCGGCTCTCGCTCATGCGCGCGACGTTCTCGGCCAAGGCGGGCCTCGTGGTGGCTCCGAGCATGCCGCCGCTCGGCTCGCCGGGTCGGTATCGTACCGCCATGCGTTGCCTGTCGATCGGCTTGTGCTTCGAAACTTTTGAGACTTATCCGGTCCGGCCCGGGGACCCCCCGGATGCCCATGTCGAGTACGAACCCGAGTCGACCATCGAGGCCCTCGAGGCCGCCATCCAGTCGCTGGGTCACCGCCCCGTTCGCCTGGGTTCACCCCATGTCCTGCTCGGCCTTCTCGCCGGCGGCGGGCGGCCCGCGGTCGACGCCGTCTTGAACCTCGCCGAGGGCCACGGCAGTCGGAACCGCGAGGCCTGGGCGCCGGTGCTGCTCGAGATGGCCGGGATTCCCGCCCTCGGCTCGGATGCGCTCAGCCTCTCGATGTCCCTCGACAAGGCCTGGGCGAACCGGCTCGTCGCCTCGGCCGGGATCCGGACCGCGCCGTTCTGCGTGATCGACGATCCGGAGCGCGCCCGGACCGAGCGGCTTCCCGCGCCGTTTCCTCTCTTCGTGAAGCCGCGCTGGGAAGGCACGGCCAAGGGCATCCGCCGCAGCTCGAAGGTCACGAGCCGGGCCGAGCTCGCCCGCGAAGTCGAACGCATCGCGCGCGACTATCGCCAGCCCGCGCTGGTCGAGGCCTTCCTGCCCGGCGCCGAGTACACCGTCACGATCGTCGGCAATCGCCCGCCCCGGGCGCTGCCCACGGTCCAGCGCGCCCTCGACCGCGCGACCGGAATCGGCCTGCACGCGCTCGAAGGGCCGGGGCGCACGGCGGGCGACGCCCTCGAGCCGATCACGCCCGGCGCCCTCGACCCCGAGCTCGAAGGGACGCTCGCGGAGATGGCGCTGCAGGCCTTCGCGCTGTTCGAATGCCTCGATTTCGCGCGGGTCGACTTCCGGATCGATGCACAGGGGCTGCCCGCCTTTCTCGAGATCAATCCCCTGCCGACCTTTGCGACCGACGGGACCTTCGCGATCCTCGCCGAAATCGAGGGCTGCTCCCTCGCCGAGATGCTCGCGCGCTGTCTGCGGGCCGGGCTCGAGCGGCTCGGTCTCCCGACCGATGCGAATGCCGATGCGGCCGCAGCGCCGCGAATCGCGGATCGGGTCGACACGGCGGCGGGGAGCGAGAGCAGACCATGAGCGAGCTCCTTCGGACCCAGCAGGCCGCCGCGTCGACGACGCCCACGCTCACGCCCACGCACGCTCGCCCGTGGCCGCCGCCGTCCGTCCGCCGTCCGCCGCAGATCGCCGAATCCGATTGGACGGATTGGGGCTGGCAGATGCGCCATCGCATCCGCAGCGCCGCCGACCTGCGCGCCTTCCTCGAGCCGACGGCCGACGAGAGCGCCGCGATCGAAGCGCTCGCGTCGCGCTTCCGCTTCGTCATCACGCCCTACTACGCGGCGCTGATGGATCCCGCGGATCCCGATTGTCCGGTGCGGCGGCAGGTGGTGCCGCGGCTCGCGGAGCTCGACGATCCGGCGGGTCTCGCGGATCCGCTCGGCGAGGTCTCGCATTCGCCGGTGAAGAACGTGATCCGGGTCTATCCCGATCGGATCGCCTTCTGCGTCAACAACGAGTGCGCGCTCTACTGCCGCTACTGCCTGCGCAAGCGGATGGTCGGCGACGAAGACTGGACGATGCAGAAGCGCGAGCTCGAGGTGGCGCTCGACTGGATCGCGAAGACGCCGGAGATCCGCGACGTGCTGCTGACGGGCGGCGATCCGCTCGTCTACTCCGATGCGCGGCTCGAATGGCTGCTCGGCCGGCTGCGGGCGATCCCGCACGTCGAGCTGATCCGGCTCGGCACGCGGCTGCCGGTGACGCTGCCGTTCCGGGTGACGGACGCGCTCTGCCGGATGCTCGAGCGCTTCCACCCGATCTGGGTCAACACGCATTTCAATCATCCGCGCGAGCTGACGGCCGAGGCGGCGGCGGCCTGCGATCGGCTCTCGCGGGCGGGCATCCCGGTCGGCAACCAGAGCGTGCTGCTGCGCGGGATCAACGATTCGCTGCCGGTCATGCAATCGCTCTGCGAGACGCTCGTGCGCATGCGCGTGCGGCCCTACTACGTCTACCAGGCGCAGCTGCTCGAGGGGACGGCGCATTTCCGCGTGCCGATCGAGGCGGGGCAGGCGATCTTCCGCGCGATGCGCGGGCGGACGAGCGGCTTCGCGATTCCCGAGTACGTTCTCGACACCCCCCATGGCAAGGTTCCCCTGGCACTGCCCTTCGTGAAGGGCCGGGACGGGGACGATTACGTCGTGGAAGCCTGGGACGGTGCGATCTGGCGGGAGCCGAATCCGCGCGATTGAGACGCGCTCCCGGCGACGACACGGGCGACGAGCCGGGTGAAGAGCCGGGTGAAGAGCCGGGCAAAGAGGCGAGCGGAGGCGGTGTTGAGCGAGAGCGACAGCGGGGCCGATCGGTCGGCGACCGGCCGCAGCGTCGCGGGCGCCGCGGGACTGCTCGCGGCGAGCGTGCTCGCGGCGCGTTTGTTCGGCTTCCTGCGCGATGCGCTCTTCGCGAACAACGTCGGCATCGGCCCGGCGGCGGACGCCTACTTCGCGGCGTTCCTGATCCCGGACATCCTCGGCTATCTGCTCGCCTCGGGCGCGGCGTCGGTCGCGCTCGTGCCGCCCTACCTGAAGCGCCTCGAGCAGCAGGGGCCCGAGGCGGCGGCGCGCTTTGCTTCGATCGTGGTCGGCAACGTGACGATCGCTTCGATCGCGGCGACGGCGCTCTGCTGGGTCTACGCGGAGCCGCTGGTCCGCCTGCAATTTCCCGCCTTCGACGATGCGACCCGGGCCGAGACGCTGCGGCTGATGCGGATCGTGCTGCCCGCGCAGGTCTTCTTCCTGACGGGCGGCTGTCTGCGAGCCGTCTTGATGGCCCACGGCCGCTTCGGGAGCCAGGCGGCGGCGAACGTCGTCTACAGCGCGGCGCCGATCGTGGGCGGGCTTTTCGTCGCGGGGGCCGATGGCTTTGCCTGGGGCACGCTCGTCGGCGCCTTCCTCGGCCAGTGGGCGATTCCGGTCCTCGATCTGCGCCGGCTGCCGGGCGCGATCGGGCGCATGCGCGTCGGCTTCTTCGACCACGACTTCCGCGAATACGTCTGGCTCGCGCTGCCGCTCATGCTGGGTGTGGGGCTCACGACTGTCGACGAGTGGTACGAGAAATGGGTCGGTGCGCAGGTCGCGCCCGGGGCGATCGCCGCGATCAGCTATGCGCGCAAGCTCATGATGGCGCCGGTCGGCATCGTGGGGCAGGCGGTGGGCGCCGCGCTGCTGCCCTCGCTCTCGGCGCTCTTCCAGCGCGGGGATCGCGCTGGCTTCGAGCGGCTGCTGACCAATACGCTCCGCACGACCCTCGGCCTCGGCATCCTCGCGGCGGGGGCGCTCGCGGTGCTCGCGGATCCGTTCGTGCGGGTGGTGTACGAGCGCGGCCGCTTTGCGGCCTCGGATTCGAGCGAGGTCGCCGGGCTGCTCGCCGTGCTCGCGTGGGCGGTGCCGGGCTGGGTGATGCAGCAGGTGGGTGTGCGCGGCTTCTATGCGCGCAGCGAGATGTGGCGGGCGATGGGGCTGTCGACCGGGATCGCGCTCGCGGTCTTCCCTCTCTATCTCACCGGCGGGCAGCTGTACGGCATCACGGGGCTCGCCCTCGCATCGCTCGCCGCGATCAGCGTCAACGCGATCGTGACCCTCGGCTGGCTGCGGATCCGCTCGGGTGCGCCACATCTCGGGGCGCTCGCCGCGACGGGGGGCCGGACGCTCGCGATCACGGCGCTCGCCGCGTGCGCGGTCCGAGGGCTCGGCTGGCTGCTCCCGCTGCCGAACGCGTACGTCGCGTTCCTCGCGGGCGCTGCGGTCTACGGGCTGGTTCTGCTGGGCGGCGTCCGGCTGTTCGGGGATCCGCCGCTGCGCTCCGGCATCGATCGCCTCGTCGGCGGGATCGCCCGGCGGCTCGCGCGCAAGAGGGCGGCGTGAGCAGCGGGCGCTGGCAGTTCTTCATCGACTGCGGCGGGACCTTCACCGACTGCATCGGGGTCTCGCCGCAAGGTGCGATTTCGACGACGAAAGTGCTCTCGGGACCGGACGCGCCGGTGCACGCGATCGAAGCGCTGCTCGAGCGCGCGGGCGCCGGCGGGACGGCGAGTACGCTCGCCGCTTCGGTCCGTCTCGGGACGACCGTCGCGACGAATGCCCTGCTCGAGCGGCGCGGCGTGCCGACCCTGCTGGTCGCGCCGCAGGGCCTGGGGGGCGTCTTCGACATCGGAACCCAGGAGCGCCCCGCGCTCTTCGCCCTCGAGATCGAGAAGCCGCCGCGCCTGCACGCGCACGTGCTCGAGGTCGCGGGTCGGATCGGGCCGGAGGGTGAACGGATCGAAGCCCTCGATCTCGCCGGCGCGCGCGCAGGGATGGCCGCCGCGCGGGCGGCGGGGGCGCGTTCGGTCGCGGTGGTCCGGATGCACGCCTGCGTGGACGATGGCGAAGAGCGCGCCCTCGCGGCCCTCGCCCGCGAGGTCGGCTTCGAAGAAGTCGTCTGCTCCCACGAGACGGTCCGCGAGATCGGCCTGCTCGCCCGCGGCGAGACGACGATCGCCGACGCCTACCTGACGCCGCGCCTGCGCGAGCATGGGCTGCGGCTCCAGCAGGCCCTGCCCCGGGCGGAGCTGCGCTTCATGCAATCCTCCGGCGGCTTGACCGGGGCCGCACGGTTTCGCGCGCCGAACGCCCTCGTCTCCGGACCGGCGGGCGGTGTGCTCGCGACCCGCGCGCTCGCGCGCCGCGCCGGACGACCCCGGGCGATCGGCTTCGACATGGGCGGCACTTCGACCGACGTCTCGCTCGTCGACGACGCACCCCTCGAGCGGAGCTTCGAGAGCGTCGTCGGGGGCGTGAGGGTCAAGGCGCCGATGCTCCGGATCCATACGGTGGCGGCCGGCGGCGGCTCGCTCTGCCGCTTCGACGGCAGCCGCTTCCTCGTCGGCCCCGAGAGTGCAGGCGCGGATCCCGGGCCCCTCTGTTATGCGCGGCGCGACGCGACCGGTGCGCCGTCCGGGCGCGAGCTGACGATCACCGACGCGAACTTCGCCCTGGGTCGCGTCCTGCCCGACCGATTTCCGTTCCCGCTCGAGCGCGCGCCCGTCGACCGCGCCCTCGGCGAGATCCGCGCGGCGCTGGCGGCTGCCGGCTTCGAGCGCAGCCCCGAGGAGATCGCCGCCGGCTTCGTCGAGATCGCGAATGCCGCCATGGCCCAGGCGATCGTCGAGGTCTGCGTCGCGCGCGGTGTCGATCCCCGGGACCATGCGCTCGTCGGCTTCGGCGGCGCGGGCGGGCAGCACGTCTGCGCGCTCGCCGCGCGGCTCGGTCTGCGCGAGATCCTGCTGCATCCCTTCGCGGGGCTCTTCTCCGCCTTCGGAATCGGGCTCGCCCAGCGCGCCTGGCACGGCGAACGAGACGGCGCGGGGCGCAGGCTGCCGGAGCAGGGGCCGCTCCCGGAGAGCATCGTCGCCGATTGGCGCGAGCTCGAGCAGCTCGGGCGCGACGCGCTCCGCAGCGAAGGCGAGCCCGGCGCCGCGCTCGCCCTCGAGACGAGCCTCGCCCTGCGTTATGCGGGGACCGATACCGCCCTCGAGGTCGAGGCCGCGCCGGGGGCGGATTGGCGCGCCGTCTTCGAAGCGATGCATCGGGATCGATTCGGCTACGTGCGGCCGGGCCGGGCGATCGAGATCCACGCCATCCGGCTGCGCGTCGCCGGCCCCGAGAACGACATCGCGGGGGCTCCGGGCGCGGCGGCGGGGCCGGGTGCAGCGGGTGAGGGCGGGGAGGCCGGTGCGGATGCCGTGGCCCGGGCGGGGGCGCGGGCCGGTGGTCCGTCGCCGCTTCGCAGCGAGCGGATCTGGTTTCCGGGCGCGGGCTTCGTCGAGGCGCCGGTCTTCGCGCGGGAGGCCCTCGCGCCCGGGCATCGGCTGGACGGGCCGGCGTTGATCCTCGAGGCGAACGCGACGGTCGTCGTCGATCCGGGCTTCGCGCTCACGGTCGACACGGATTCGGTGCTGCGACTCACGTGCGAGGCGCGCGAGCCGCGCGAGGCGGCGGCGAGCAGCCCGGCGGCGGGGCCGACGGCGGCCGGGGCTGCATCGCCCGGATCGTCCGACGACGACGATCCGGTTCGGCTCGAGATCCTCGGTAGCCGCTTCATGTCGATCGCGGAGCAGATGGGCGCGGTGCTCCGCAATACGTCCGTCTCCACCAACATCAAGGAGCGGCTCGACTACTCCTGCGCGGTCTTCGACGGCGACGGAGGGCTGGTCGCGAACGCGCCGCACATTCCGGTCCATCTCGGGGCGATGGCGGATACGGTCGCCGCGGTGCGCGCGCGTTTCGCGCCGTTCGCGCCGGGGGATGCGATCGTCACCAACGATCCCTTCGAGGGCGGCTCGCACCTGCCCGACGTCACGGTGGTGAGCCCCGTCTTCCTGCCGGGCGGTGCGGAGCCGAGCTTCTACGTCGCGAGTCGCGGGCATCACGCGGACCTCGGCGGTGAGGCGCCGGGCTCGATGCCGGCCTGCTCGACGCGCCTCGCGGACGAGGGCGTCCTGATCGAGGCCTTCCCGCTCGTGCGCGCAGGGCACTTCGACGAAGCGCGCCTGCGGCAGATCCTGACCGCGGGCCCCCATCCGGCGCGGCGGCCCGACGACAACGTCGCGGATCTCGAGGCGATGCTCGCGGCCAATCGCGCCGGCGCCCAGCGGCTCGCCCAGCTCGCCCGCGAAGAAGGCGAATCCGGCGTCCACGGTGCCATGCGCGCACTCCAGCGTGCCGCCGCGCAGAGCGTCGCCCGCGCGCTCGCGCGCTGGCCGGAGGGCGAGCGCGTCTTCGCCGACGCCCTCGACGACGGGACGCCGATCCGTGTCGCCTTGCGGATCCGCCATCGCGGGGGCGATGCGTCCGATCCGCTCGAGGCACGGATGGAGATCGATTTCGCGGGGACGGGGCCGGCTTCGCCGGGCAACCTCAACGCGCCGATCTCCGTCGTGCGCGCGGCCGTGCTCTACGTCCTGCGCTCGATCGTCGCGGCGCGCATCCCGCTCAACGGCGGTTGCCTCGAGCCGATCACGCTCCGGATCCCCGCTGGCTCGCTGCTCGATCCGCCGCGGGGCTCGGCGGTCGCGGGCGGCAACGTCGAGACCTCGCAGCGGATCGTCGACGTGCTGCTCGGAGCGCTCGGCCGGGCGGCGGCGAGCCAGGGCACGATGAACAACGTCGCCTTCGGCGACGCAGGCTTCGGCTACTACGAGACGATCGGGGGCGGGGCGGGCGCGACGCCCTTGGCGAGCGGGGCCTCCGGCGTGCATACCCACATGACGAATACCCGCATCACCGACGCCGAGATCCTGGAAGCGCGTTTTCCCGTCCGCCTGATCGCCTTCGGCCTGCGTGCGGGATCGGGCGGCGCCGGGCAGCGGGCGGGCGGCGAGGGCGTCGTTCGCGCACTGCGTTTCCTGCGTCCCGTTCGTGTGTCGCTGCTGACGCAGCGGCGGACGATGGCGCCGTTCGGGCTCGCCGGGGGCGGGCCCGGCGCGCCGGGCCGCAATCGGCTCCGGCGGCACGCGACCGGGGCGTGGACCGAGCTGGGCGGGCAGGTCGAGCTCGCGCTCGAGGCGGGCGACGAGCTCTGGATCGAAACGCCGGGCGGCGGCGGATACGCAGGGGTTGGATTGCCGGTGACTGAGCCTTGATCTCGCTCCCGGGGCCCTCTAATGTCCGCCCGGGCGAGTAGCTCAATTGGTTAGAGCAAGTGACTCTTAATCACTAGGTTCAGGGTTCGATTCCCTGCTCGCTCACCACCCAGCCCGACCGGGCCCGGCGCGATGAACATCGCAGTCGAGACTGGATTCGAGGTCGATCGCCGGACGGGTCGCTCGAATCGACACCGGATCGGGCGAACAGGCATCGGGCATGCCGGGGTGGCGGAATTGGTAGACGCAGTGGCCTTAGGAGCCACCGTCCGTAGGACGTGCAGGTTCGAGTCCTGTCCCCGGTACCAACGATTGCCCTCTTTCTCTTTGGGTCCGCACTGGATCTGGATGCGATCTGGACGGATCCGAATCGTTTCTCCGATCGTCCCGGCCCTGACCGGCTGCGGCCCGATCGGCTCTCTCTCCCTCACGAGGAAACGTCATGGCTGAACAGGCGACCGCAGCGCGCGAGGTCCGGGTCGAGAAGAACGTCATCTCCCCCGTCGTCAACGAGCTCACCATCGAGGTGCCCGCAGGTCGCGTCGATGCGGCCTTCGACCGGGTGCTCCAGGAGCTGCGCCGCGGCGCGCGTGTGAAGGGCTTCCGGCCGGGCAAGGTGCCGACCCGGGTGATCCAGCAGCTGTACGGGCCGCAGCTCGGCGAAGAGGTCGAGCGGGTGCTCGTCAACCAGACGCTGCCCGAGGCGGTGGAGCAGGCGGAGATCCAGCCGGTCGTCGAGCCGCAGATCGAGGCGGCGCCGCCCGAGGCGGGCCAGGCCTTCAAGTACGTCGCTCGAATCGAGGTGAAGCCTTCGATCGAGTTGCCCGATCTCGCATCGCTTTCCGGTTCACGGCCGGCGGTCAGCGTCGCTGCGGAGGAGGTGCTCGCCGAGCTCGAGCGCCTGCGCGAGCGGCAGTCGAGCTGGATCGAGGAGCCCGAGGAGACGCTGGCGGCGGACGGGCATCAGCTGACGATCGACTTCGTGGGCACCGTCGACGGCGTCGCCTTCGAAGGCGGCTCGGCCGAGGGCATCGAGCTCGAGCTGGGCTCGGGCCGCATGATCCCCGGCTTCGAGGAACAGCTGGTCGGCGCGCGATCGGGCGAGTCCCGCGATCTGAACGTGACCTTCCCGGCGGAGTACGGCAACGCGGAGCTCGCCGGCAAGGCGGCGGTCTTCGCGACCCGCGTGACCGCGATCAAGCGCCGCGAGCTGCCGGCACTCGACGACGATTTCGCCAAGGACCTCGGTGATTTCGAGAGCCTCGATGAGGTGAAGCGCAAGCTCCAGGAATCCCTGGAGGCGCAGCGCCGCGCGAGCTCCGATCGCGCGCTGGAGAAGAGCCTGCTCGACGAGCTCGTGACGCGGACCTCGTTCGAGGTGCCGCCGACCCTCGTCGCGCGGCAGCTCGAGAACCAGGTGCAGCAGGTCGAGCAGCAGCTGCGGGGGCGCCTGCCCGATGCCGATCTGCGCATGCGCGTCGCGCAGCTGCGCGAAGAGGGTTGGGACGACGCGAAGCGACGTGTGCAGGAAGCCCTGCTGCTCGAATCCGTCGCGACCCGTGCGACGCTCGTCGCGAGCGAAGAGGAGATCCACGCCCGGCTCGACGAGATGGCGGCGGGTCAGGGCTTCGACGCGAAGCTGATGCACGACCTCGCGAAGGCGCAGGGCTGGCATGCGGCGATCGCGGCGGAGATCGTCGATCGCAAGGCGCTCGCCCATCTGATCGAGCACGCGACCATCCGCGAAGTCGAAGCCTGAGCCCCGCGCAATCCCCGATTTCGAGCCCGGTGCCGATGCGCCGCGCATCGTGGATGCGCGCGTGGGCGGGGCTGCGTTTCGCGTCCGCGCGTAGCGCGCGGGGCACGCGAGTTGCCAAGGCCTTCGGGAAACCCGAGACTAGGCTGGCCGGTCCGTTCCACACGAGATCGAGGGGAATGAGGGAGAAGTGAGGGAACAATGAGGGAGCGCAGCCCGACCGTGGCCTACACGATCCCGTACGTGATCGAACAGAATCAGCGCGGCGAGCGGGTCTTCGACATCTACTCGCGGCTGTTGCGCGATCGCGTGATCTTCCTCGGCAGCGAGGTCCACGACGACGTCGCCAACGTCGTCGTCGCCCAGCTGCTCTACCTCGAGGCGGACGATCCCGACAAGGACATCCATCTCTACATCAACTCGCCGGGCGGCTCGGTGACCGCCGGCCTCGCGATCTACGACACGATGCAGTTCATCCGCTCCGACGTGCACACCACCTGCATCGGTCAGGCTTCGTCGATGGGTGCCTGGCTGCTCGCGGCCGGAACGCCGGGCAAGCGGACGGCGCTCGCGAACTCGCGCGTGATGATCCATCAGCCGATGGGCGGCGCGCGCGGACAGGCCTCGGACATCAACATCCAGGCGCAGGAGATCCTCAAACTCCGCCATCGCATGAACGAAATCCTCGCGCAGCATACGGGGCGCCCGCTCGACCAGATCGCCCTCGATACCGAGCGGGATTACTATATGAGCGCCGCGGAGGCGCGGGATTACGGAATCGTCGATGTCGTCGCGAGTCAGCGTGGCGGGACCGAGGGTGTCAAGGACGTGACCGGTCGAGAGTGACCATTTCGAGTGAAGAACCGAAGAAGAGGGACGCTTTGTGAAGAAGCGCGATGACAACGCGAATCTCTCCTGCTCCTTCTGCGGCAAGTCGCAGAAGGAGGTCAAGAAGCTGATCGCGGGACCGACGGTCTACATCTGCGACGAGTGCATCGAGCTCTGCAACGACATCATTGCGGAGGAGTACGGCCAGGACGAGTCCGCCGGCACGCAGCAGAAGGTGCTGAAGCCGAAGGAGATCAAGGCCGCCCTCGACGAGTACGTGATCGGGCAGGACGCGGCCAAGAAGGTGCTCGCCGTCGCGGTGCACAATCACTACCGCCGGATCGAGAGCGGTGGATCGAGCGAAGTCGAGCTGCAGAAGGCCAACATCCTGCTGCTCGGGCCGACGGGCTCGGGCAAGACGCTGCTCGCCCAGACCCTCGCCCGCATCCTCGACGTCCCGTTCACGATCGCGGACGCGACGACGCTGACCGAGGCCGGCTACGTCGGTGAGGACGTCGAGAACATCGTCCTCAACCTGCTGCAGGCGGCGAATTACGACGTCGAGCGCGCCCAGCGCGGGATCATCTACATCGACGAGATCGACAAGATCGCGCGCAAGAGCGAGAACCCGTCGATCACCCGCGACGTCTCGGGCGAGGGTGTCCAGCAGGCCCTGCTCAAGATCATCGAAGGGACGATGGCCAGCGTGCCGCCGAAGGGGGGCCGAAAGCACCCGCAGCAGGAATTCCTGCAGATCGACACGACCAACATCCTCTTCATCTGTGGCGGGGCTTTCGTCGGTCTGGAGGGAATCATCGAGCGCCGCGTCGGCGTGAAGGGCCTGGGCTTCGCGGCCGACATCCAGAACCGCCGCAGCCGCAAGAAGGGCGAGATGATGCGGGAGGTCCAGGCCGAGGATCTGCTGCATTTCGGCCTGATCCCGGAATTCATCGGGCGTCTCCCGGTGATCGCCACGCTGGAGGAGCTCGACGAGAAGACCTTGATCTCGATCCTGACCGAGCCGAAGAATGCGTTGGTGAAGCAGTACCAGAAGCTCTTCGCCTTCGAGGGCGTCGATCTGCGGTTCACGGAAGGGGCGCTCGGGGCGGTCGCGCGCAAGGCGCTCGCCCAGAAGTCGGGCGCGCGGGGACTCCGGGCGATTCTCGAGCACGCGATGATGGATCTGATGTACGAGCTTCCGTCGCGCAGCGACGTGGCAGAGTGTGTGGTCGGCGTGGAGGTCATCGAGCAGGGGGCCGAGCCGGTGCTCGGACTCAAGCGCGAGGCGGAGTCGGCCTGAGGGCGGATCGACCTTTCGAGGGGCGATCCGAGCGATTCGGAGGGGGGCATGGCTGAATCGACCAGATCGGAGCCGGGCAAGGGGGGCAGGATCCCGCTGCTCCCGCTGCGCGACATCGTCGTCTTTCCGCACATGGTGGTTCCGCTCTTCGTGGGCCGCCCGAAGTCGATCCAGGCCCTCGAAGACGCGATGGCGGCGGATCGCCGGCTCGTCGTCGCCGCCCAGCGCGTCGCGGGCGAAGAGGATCCGACGCCCGAGGACATCTATTCCATCGGGACCCTCGGCACGATCATCCAGCTCCTCCGGCTGCCGGACGGCACCGTCAAGGTGCTCGTCGAGGGGCGCTCGCGCGCCGAGATCCGGCGCTTCGCCGCGGTCGAGCCGTATTTCGCCGTCGAGATCGACGAGCTGCGCGACGAGGCGAACGATACGCCCGAAGCGCAGGCCCTCGTTCGGTCGGTGCAGACGACCTTCGATTCCTACGCGAAGCTGAACAAGAAGGTCGCGCCCGAGATCGTGAACTCGGTCGCGGCGATCGCCGATCCCGGCAAGCTCGCCGATACCGTCGTCGCGCATCTGAACCTGAAGCTGCCCGACCGCCAGAAGCTGCTCGAGATCACCTCCTCGGCCGAGCGCCTCGAAGAGGTCTTCAGCCGGATGCAGGCGGAGATCGAGGTGCTCGAGGTCGAGCGCAAGATCCGCGGCCGGGTCAAGAAGCAGATGGAGCGCTCCCAGAAGGAGTACTACCTCAACGAGCAGATGCGGGCGATCCAGAAGGAGCTCGGCGAGCGCGACGATCCGAAGAACGAGCTCTCGGAGCTGGAAGAGCAGCTCTCGGGCAAGAAGATGCCGCAGGAGGCGCGCGACCGGACCGAGAAGGAAATGAAGAAGCTGAAGCAGATGTCGCCGATGGCGGCGGAAGCGACGGTGGTCCGGAACTACATCGACTGGATGCTCGGTCTGCCCTGGAACGAGTACAAGCAGGAAGAGAAGGACCTCAAGGTCTCGGAAGGCATCCTCGACTCGGACCATTACGGGCTCGACAAGCCGAAGGAGCGCATCCTCGAATATCTCGCCGTGCAGACGCTCGTCGAGAAGCTGAAGGGGCCGATCCTCTGCCTCGTCGGACCGCCCGGCGTCGGCAAGACCTCGCTCGGCAAGTCGATCGCCCGCGCGACGGGTCGCGATTTCGTCCGCATCAGCCTCGGCGGCGTGCGCGACGAGGCCGAGATCCGTGGGCATCGCCGGACCTACATCGGCGCGCTCCCGGGCAAGATCATCCAGGGCCTCAAGAAGGCGGGCAGCTCGAATCCCGTCTTCCTGCTCGACGAGATCGACAAGATGTCGATGGATTTCCGCGGTGATCCGAGCTCGGCGATGCTCGAGGTGCTCGATCCCGAGCAGAACCACACGTTCTCGGATCATTACCTCGACGTCGACTACGACCTCTCGCGCGTGATGTTCATCTGTACGGCGAACGTGCTCGGCGAGATCCCGCGGCCGCTCCAGGATCGCATGGAGATCATCCAGATCCCCGGCTACATCGAGTCCGAGAAGCTCTCGATCGCGACCAAACATCTCGTCGACAAGGTGCGGGGCGACAACGGCCTCGCCGAGGGCGACATCGTCTTCAGCGATCAGGCGATCCTCGAAGTGATCCGTCACTACACGCGCGAGTCCGGCGTCCGTTCCCTCGAGCGCGAGCTGGCCTCGATCGCCCGCAAGGTGGCGCGCGAGAAGGTGTCGGCCGGCGACGCGTTCAAGCCCGTGCGCGTGAGCCCGAAGCTGGTGAAGAAGTACCTGGGCGTCCAGCGCTATCGCTTCGGCCAGACCGAGGCCGAGAACCGCATCGGCGTCACGACGGGCCTCGCCTATACGGAGGTCGGCGGCGACCTGCTCCAGACGGAGGTCTCCGTCACCCCGGGCAAGGGCAAGCTGCTGATCACCGGCCGCCTCGGCGAGGTGATGCAGGAATCCGCCAACGCGGCGATGTCCTACATCCGCTCGCGCGCGAAGCAGCTCGGCCTGACGAGCGACTTCCACGACAAGGTCGACATCCACATCCACGTGCCCGATGGCGGCACGCCGAAGGACGGCCCGTCCGCGGGCATCACGCTCGCGACGACGATCGCCTCGGCCCTGACGCGGATCCCGGTGCGCGCGAACGTCGCGATGACCGGCGAGATCACGCTGCGCGGCCGCGTGCTCCCGATCGGTGGCCTCAAGGAGAAGCTGATCGCGGCCCACCGCGGCGGCATCGATACCGTCCTGATTCCGAAGGACAACGAGAAGGACCTGAAGGATCTGCCGGACATCATCAAGAAGAACATCCGCCTGATCCCGGTGAGCCACATGGACGAGGTTCTGCGCGAGGCGCTCGCCGTGACGGAAGGGACGAGACTCCTCGAGGTCGGCGACGGGATCCACGAGATCGAGGACATCTACATCGTCCCGGGCCGTTCTTCGCGCCCGACGACGGAGCTGCCGCATCCGGCCGGCGTGAACTGATCCCGGTCGCGGCCCGTGCGGGTCGCGAGCGGGGTGCCTGCATCCGCGGCGCGGGCGGATCGCGGTCGAGAAGACGGGGGGCGACGGCGAAGCCGTCCGGCCTCTCGATGGGCGCGTAGCTCAGCTGGTTAGAGCACCTCGTTTACACCGAGGGGGTCCGGGGTTCGAATCCCTGTGCGCCCACCATCTTCTCCGCCTTCCTCTCCGCCTTCGTTTCTCGGGCAGCGCCGCTCCGTTCCCGAACGCGCCGAGGGGGAACCCATCGACCCCGGGCGGAATCCCGAGCGCCGAGGTCCGATTCGAATGTCCGTTCCGACCGGTCCCGCTTCTGCCTTCCCCGCCGCGCCCGTCGCGTCGAGCGTCTTCATCGAGGACGTGATCCCGGGCCTGTTCGTCGATCTCGACCTCACGCCTGCGGAGCGCGCCGTCGAGCTCCGGCTCGGCATCGTCCTGGCTGGAGACGGCGGGAGCGATCCGGGCGGCGAATGGACCCTGCATTTCGTCGACGGCGAGCTCGGCATCGAGCCGATGCGCCGCCCGGACTGCGACGTCACCCTGATCCAGCGCATCGTCGATTGGCGCTCGGCCCTCTGGGCCGGCCGCCCGGCCTTCGTCGCCGATGCGGTCGAGGCGCTGTTCTCCGCGCCGGGGCAGGCTCCGGCCGCGAGCGCCTTGCCCTTCACGCTCGTGCCCGACCCCCGGGCCCTCGAATCGCTGCGCGCGCTCCGAGGCCATCTCGAGATCCGAGTCGAAGGGGAAGGGGGCGCCGCGTCGGAGGATTGGCGCCTCGGGATCGTCCTCGGCCCCGGCCCGATCCCGGAGCGTCCCGACGCCACGATCCAGCTCGGCGCCGCCCAGGCCGAGGCCATCCACCGCGGCCGCCTGCATCCGCTCGAAGCCCTGATGACCGGCGAGCTCCGCCTCGAAGGCGACCTCGGGCTGATCCTCCAGATCCAGGCCATCGCCCTGACCGCTTCCCTCCCTCGCTGATCGAGCCGCGCCAGGTGCCTGACCCAAGATGGGCGTGGATGCCCGAGCGTCGAGACGCGCCTCTCGCAAGGCGCGCGTGGGAGCCGTAGCCGAGCTACGGCGACCGAGCGCAACGCCGCGAGAGGCGATGGATCGGCGCTCAGGCGCCGCGCGGCCATCTTGGGTCAGGCTCCTAGCGGAGGGAAGGCTTCTCGGCTAAAAATTGCCGCCCAGAACTGCTGCGGGCCGGTAGTTCAACCGGTTAGAGCACCGGCCTGTCACGCCGGAAGTTGCGGGTTCGAGTCCCGTCCGGCCCGCCAGTCATCCCCTCGCGAGAGCAAGGCGTTCGTCCTGCGACCCGAAAAGAGTTGCGGGTTCGAGTCCCGTCCGGCCCGCCAGTCATCCCCTCGCGAGAGCAAGGCGTTCGTCCTGCGACCTGAAAAGAGTTGCGGGTTCGAGTCCCGTCCGGCCCGCCAGTCATCCCCTCGCGAGAGCAAGGCGTTCGACTTCATTCGGGTCGGACGTGCCCTGCCTCGAGTCGATGCTTCTGCACCTTTCCCAGCGCGTTGCGGGGCAGCGCCTCGACGGGATGGAGCGCGCGCGGGTGCTTGAAGGCGGCGAGCTGATCGCCGATCCAGCGACGCAGCTCTTCGATCTCGAGCGGCGCCTTCAGCACGGCGTACGCGACCACGCGCTCGCCCCATTCCTTCGAGGGCTCGCCGACGATCGCGACGTCGTCGATCGCCGGATGCGCGCGAATCACGTCTTCGAGCTCGCGCGGGTACACGTTGTAGCCGCCGCTGATGATGAGCTCCTTGGCGCGCCCGTCGAGTGTGACGTAGCCGTCGGCGTCGATGCGGCCGAGATCGCCGGTGCGAAAGAACCCGTCCCGGGTGAAGGCCTCGGCATTCGCGTCCGGGCGCCGCCAGTAGCCGTCGAAGACGTTAGGCCCGCGCACCTCGATCTCGCCCCGATCGCCGGGCTCGCCGGCGAAGCGGAGCTCGACGCCGGGGAGCGGGAGGCCGACCGATCCGGCGCGTCGCTCGCCGTCGTGGGGGTTGGAGACGAGCATCAGCGTCTCCGTCATTCCGTAGCGTTCGAGGATCGTCTGTCCGCTCGCGCTTCGCAGCGCGTCGTGCAGTGCGGCGGGCAGGGGCGCCGAGCCCGACACGCAGAGACGCAGCGCGGCCAGGCGCGCGACGTCGGGATGTTCGGCGAGGCGGTGATACATCGTCGGGACGCCGAAGAAGAGGGTGGCGGAGAACGGCTCGATGGCGGCGAGGATCGTGTCGGCGCGGAAGCCGTCGAAGAGCACGGCGGAGCCGCCGGTGTGGAGCGTTCCGTGAAGGCCCACGCCGAGGCCGTGCATGTGGAACAGCGGAAGCGCGAGCAGCAGTCGGTCGCGTTCGTCCCAGCGCCAGGCGAGGCGCAGGCTCTCGGCGCTGGCGAGGCAATGGCCGTGGCGCAGGACGGCGCCTTTCGGGCGACCGGTGGTGCCGGAGGTGTAACAGAGCAGCGCGATCGCGCTCCGATCGGCGCGCTCGAGGGGCGGGGTCGGACCATCGGGGAGGTCGAGGGCGGGATCGAGGCAGGCGAGGCGTTCGTCGATGGCTGCGAGCTGCGCGCGCCGCTCGGGGTCGTCGAGGAACGCGGCGCGCGGCTCGGCGTCGCGGACGACGTGCTCGAGCTCGCGGGGGCCGTAGGCCGTGTTGGTCGGGACGACGACGAGGCCCATCCGCAGGCAGGCGACGTGGGTCGCGACGAGGTCGGCGGAGCTCCGAGCGGCGATCAGGACGCGGTCCCCGGCGACGAGTCCCCGCCGCGCGAGGCGGCCGGCCCGGCGGGCGGTCTCGGCCTCGAGCTCGCCGCGCGTGATCCAGCCGCGCTGCGGGTCGTGGATCTGCGGCCGCTCGGGCGCGGCGCGCCAGGCCCGGAGCCAGGCCGTACTGAGGTTCGGGGCGTCCCCCGCGGTCGCATCGAAGGGCTGGCCGGGGGGGAGATGGGCGCGGGCAACGGGCATTCGGGTCGGGCTCCTCGCGGGCCCGGAACGTACCGGACCGCTCCGCGGGTGGGGCGGGCTCCGAGGCTCGGATCCGCCCGGCACCCGGCCCGCTGCTCGGCCCGGGGAACCGATCGGCGCCGGGCGGCATCTCGAAGCCTGAACGAAGCGCAGGAACCGCAGCCGGCTTCGTTCGCTCCTTGGTTGGGAATCCGTTGGGTTGGAACGCGCTCGGTCGAACTGGAACGACCGGGCACCAGCAGCACGAAAAGGGCCCGTGCGTCGGGAACGCGCACGGGCCCTTTTTTCGTCTTTGTGTCTTTGTGTCCAGCGTCCGACACGCCCGTCCGCCCGCCCGTCAGCCACCGCCCTCGCGGCGCGCGCGCCATGCGGCGAGGCGGCGGCCGATCTCGACCTCCGCGCCGCGCGGCTCCGGCGCGTAGTAGGCGCGGCCGCGCAGGGCTTCGGGCAGGTTCTCCGCAGCGACGAAGGCATCGGGCTCGCCGTGGGCATAGACGTAGTCTTCGCCGTAGCCGAGCTCGCGCATCAGAGCCGTCGGTGCGTTGCGCAGATGCTTCGGGACGGGGAGCGGGCCGTGGCCCTTGAGGTCCTCGAGCGCGAGGCCGAGGGCGCGATAGGCGGCGTTGCTCTTCGGTGCGCAGGCGAGGTAGGTCGTCGCCTGGGCGAGCGGGATGCGGCCTTCGGGCATGCCGATGCGCTCGACGGCCTGATGGGCGGCGAGCGCGAGCGGGAGCGCCGCCGGATCCGCGTTGCCCACGTCCTCGGATGCGAAGACGACGAGCCTTCGCGCGACGTAGAGCGGATCCTCGCCGGCTTCGATCAGGCGGGCGAGATAGTGGAGTCCGGCGTCGGGATCGCTCGAACGCAGGCTCTTGATGAGGGCCGAGACGACGTTGAAATGCTCTTCGCCGTCGCGGTCGTGGCGCAGCGCTTCGCGGCCCACGGCAGCGGCGATGGTCTCGAGGTCGAGGGGCAGGGCGCGCCGCCCGCTCGCGAGATGCATCGAGGCCGCGGCTTCGAGCGTGCCGAGCAGGCGCCGCGCATCGCCCTGCGAGGCGAGGATCAACGCGCGGCGCGCCTCTTCGGGAACGTCGATCGCCATCGCGCCGAGCCCGCGCTCCCGATCGGCGAGCGCGCGTTCGATCACCTTCTCGAGCGCCGCCGCCGAGAGCGCCTCGAGCACGATCACGCGGCAACGCGAGAGCAGCGGCGAGATCACGCTGAACGATGGATTCTCCGTCGTCGCCCCGATCAGCGTCACCGTCCCGGCCTCGACGGGCGGGAGCAGGGCGTCCTGCTGCGCCTTGTTGAGCCGGTGGATCTCGTCGATGAAGAGCAGCGTGCGGAGGCGGGTCCGCCGGGCGGCCTCGACCGCCTTGCGGATCTCCGGCACCCCCGCCGTCACGGCCGAGAGCGGCACGAGCCGAGCGTCGGCCCGCTCGCCGAGGATCCAGGCCAGGGAGGTCTTGCCGCTGCCGGGCGGGCCCCAGAGCAGCAATGAGGGAAGCGACGGACCTCCGAGCAGGGCGTGCAGCGGGCGGCCCGGGGCGAACAGCGACTCGTGGCCGACCAGCTCTTCCAGCCGTCGCGGGCGCATCCGCTCGGCCAGGGGCGCATGGGGCTCGAGGGAGCGGGCGGCGCGTTCGGGGAAGAGATCGAGGGTCTCGTCTGCGCTCATCCGGCGATGCTAGCCGAGCGCCGCTTGCGGGCGGGCGCGCGAAAGCGGGATCATGCGGCGCGGCCGGGCATTCCGGCGCGAGGGGTGGGGTCGATGATCGAGCTGCTGCGAATCGAGAATCTCGCGCTCGTCGAATCGGTCGAGCTCGAATTCGGCGCCGGCCTCAACGTGCTGACGGGCGAGACCGGAGCGGGCAAATCGATCGTGCTCTCGGCGCTGGCCCTGCTCGCGGGCGGTCGGGCCGGAGCGGATGCGCTGCGCAGCGGAGCGGAAGAGGGCGCCGTCGAGGCGGTCTTCCGGATGGATGGCCATCAGGACGTCGCGCTCGATCTCGTGACGCGCGGGCTCCTCGCGGAGACCGGCGCCGAGCCGGAGGAGGCGCCCGAGCTGATCGTCCGGCGCACCCTCCAGCCGGGCGGCCGCGGCCGCGCGCGCGTCGGCGGCCAGCTCGTTCCGGTGGCGACGCTCGCCGAGGTCTTCGGCGGCCAGCTCGAAATCTCGAGCCAGCACGGCTCCCAGGCCCTGCGCCACGCCGAGTCGCACATGCTCGCCCTCGATGCCTACGCGAACAAGACGAGCCTGCGCGAGATCGTCGCCCGCGAGGTCGCGCGCATCGCCGAGCTCGATCGCGAGATCCGCGGGCTCCGGACCGCCGAAGAAGATCGCGCGCGCCGCCTCGACTTCCTCGAGTACCAGCGCCGCGAGCTCGAGGCAGAGGATCTCGATCCCGCCAGCATCGCATCGCTCGAGGCGGAGCATCGCCGCCTGACCCACGCCGAACGCCTCGCTGAAGAGCTCGCGACCGCATCCGCCGCGCTCTCGAGCGGCGACGGCGAGGCGCCCGCCGCCGAGCAGGCCGTCGCCGTGGCGCGGCGCGCGCTCGCCTCCGCACGCCGCATGGATCCCGATCTCGGCCCCCTCGCCGAGCGTCTCGAGGCACTCGAGAGCGAGCTGCAGGACGTCGCCGTTCGCGCGGCCGACTATCTCACCGAGCTCGAGATCGATCCCGCTCGGCTCGGGGTCGTCGAGGATCGGATCGGGCGGCTCGAGAAGCTCCGGCGCAAATACGGGCAGAGCGCGCTCGAGATGGGCGCGCAGCGCGACGCGATCATGCGCGAGATCGAATCGCTGACCGGTGCGGACGCACGGATCCGCGAGCTCGAGATCGAGCGCGAGCGGCGGATCGCGGCGGCGAACGAGAGCGCGGCGCAGCTCTCGCGAGCGCGGGCGCAGGCGGCGAAGAAGCTCGCGAAGGCGGTCGAGAGCGAGCTCGGCGATCTCGCCATGGCGGGGGCACGGTTCGCGGTCGCACTCGAGGCGGTCATCCCCGACGAGCGTTCACCCGGTCTCGAGACCGGGCCCACGGGTCGCGAGAAGCCGCAGTTCCTCTTCTCCGCGAACGCCGGGGAGGCGCCGCGGCCGATCCAGCGGGTGGCCTCGGGCGGCGAGCTCTCGCGCCTCTTCCTGGCGATCAAGAACTCCCTGCGCCGCGCGGACCGCAACATGGTGATCGTCTTCGACGAGGTCGACGCGGGCATCGGCGGGGCGGTGGCGGAGCGGGTCGGGCGCGTGCTCGCGGAGCTCGCGACCGAGCATCAGGTCCTCTGCATCACCCATCTGCCGCAGATCGCCGCCTTTGCGGACCGGCATTTCGTCGTGCGCAAGGAGCAGGCAGGCGGGCGCACCCGGACGCGGGTGGCGCGGGTCGAGGGCGAGGCCCGGATCGAGGAGCTCGCGCGCATGGCGGGGGGAGAGCGTGTGACGGAGGTCACGCGCGAGCACGCCCGATCGCTCCTCGAGCGGCGCTGACCCGCACACTTGCCGAAAAAATGCGGGCGGATCCTGCAAAAGTGTGACCCATGTCCATCAAGGGCCTCGGGACCTGGGCCGATGGACCCTCTGGTATCGACGGGGATCGACGAATGTCGAGCAGCCGTGGGGGATGGGTCGATGGCCATCGCCGGGCCGAGTGAAGAGTCGAAGCACAGGCGGCCCCCGTCCGGGGCGATGGCGATCGTGCTCTCGGGCTTCTACGAGGGGCTCGAGGTCGCGATCGATCGGGACCGGATCGTGATCGGGCGCGGCCGCAAGGCCGATCTCGCACTCGCCGAAGCGACGATCTCCCGGGCTCATGCGGCACTCGGATTCGATGGCGAGCGATTCTTCGTCGAGGACCTCGGGAGCACCAACGGCACCCTGGTCAACGGCGCCCGGGTCGCCCGCCACGTGCTGAAGAGCGAAGACGAAATCCAGATGGGGAAGCTCCGGATCGGCGTGTCGCTGCCGGACTGACCTCGAGAGACGAAGACGCGCGGCAATAGCGAGCCGCGCCAGACCTGGGATGGGGAGGGTCGATGGAAGCCTACAAGCTGATCTGGCTGAAGGACGCGCACGCTCGCCCCGTTCAGATCTCGATTCCGAAACGCAGGGTCCGGCGCGCGGCGATCGCCGCGGGGGTCGCGGCCCTGGTCGTCGGTGCGATGGCCTTCGACTACTTCCGATTGCGCGGCGACATCTCCGAGCTCGCGAGCCTGCGGGCCGAGGCCGGCGAGCAGCGCGAGCAGATCGCCGCGTTCCGCGCGCGCATCCAGGAAGTCGATACGCGACTCGCCAAGGTCGCCGACCTCGAGCGCAAGGTCCGCATCATCGCCAATCTGCCCGGCGCGGTCGGTGTCGGGGGTGAGCAGGCGATCGAAGAGATGCCGCCCGGCGCCGAAGCGGGTGCGGTGCACACCCACGACGAAGGTCTGCTCGATTCCGCCGTGCCGACCGGCGCACCCTACCTGGGACAGGGCGGCGGCGACGACGACATCCTGTCTGGCGGCGTGCCCGGTGCCGCCGAAGGGCAGTGGCTCGACGTCCTCGACGAGCGGGCACTCGGTCTCGGCGCGAGCGCCGACGAGCGCCATGCCTCGCTCGCCCGCCTGCTCGACCAGCTCGAAGACAAGCAGGACAAGCTGGCCTCGAGCCCGTCGATCTGGCCCTCGAAGGGCTGGCTGACCTCGCGCTTCGGCCCCCGCGTTTCGCCCTTCACCGGCCGCCGCCAGATGCACGCCGGCCTCGACATCGCCGCCGCGAGCGGGACGCCCATCGTCGCGCCGGCCCGCGGCCGCGCCACCTTCGTCGGCAACAAGGGGCCGCTCGGCCGCGCGCTCGTCATCGATCACGGCTTCGGTGTCAAGACGACCTACGGCCATACGGCGGAGATCTTCGTGAAGGCCGGCGAGACGGTGGAGCGGGGCCAGAAGATCGCGGCCATCGGGAACTCGGGCCGCAGCACGGGCCCCCACCTCCACTACGTCGTCGAGGTCAACGGGACGCCGCGCAACCCCCTCGACTACATCTTCGACTGATCGTCCGGGCCGCGCCCTTCCGGGCTGCGGCCGCTCGAGCTGCGGCTCACGCGCGATCACGGCGCGCCGCGCCGTCCGGGATCGCTCGATTGCTGGTCGCGGACGCCTCTCCTAACCTTGCGCCCGTTCGAAGACCCCCAAGAACTTCGACGGCGCCTCTCGCCTGGCCATCGCGTCCGATGCGCGTCGGGGCGGGGTCGTTCGTCGGATCCGGATCGGGCCGATGCAGCGCATTTTCAGCAAGATTCTCGGCACCGCCAACGACCGCGCGATCAAGCGGCTCTTCCCCCTCGTCGAGCGGACCAACGACCTCGAGGGCGAGCTCTCGAAGCTCTCGGACGCGGACCTGCGCGGGCGGACCGCCCGGTTCCGGGAGCGCCTCGAGCGGGGCGAGAGCCTCGACGAGCTCCTGCCCGAAGCCTTCGCGACCGTGCGCGAGGCCTCGAAGCGCACCCTCGGCCAGCGCCACTACGACGTCCAGCTGATCGGCGGCATCATCCTGCACCGCGGCCGCATCGCCGAGATGAAGACCGGCGAGGGCAAGACCCTCGTCGCGACGCTCCCGTCCTACCTCAACGGTCTGACCGGCCGCGGCGTCCACGTCGTGACGGTCAACGACTTCCTCGCCAAACGCGACGCCGAATGGATGGGCCAGGTCCACCGCTTCCTCGGCCTCGAGGTCGGCTCGATCGTCCACGGCCTCTCCGATGCCCAGCGCCAGGCCGCCTATCGCGCGGACATCACCTACTGCACGAACAACGAGCTCGGCTTCGACTACCTGCGCGACAACATGAAGTTCTCGCTCGCCTCCTGCGTCCAGCGCGAGCTGCATTATGCGATCGTCGACGAGGTCGACTCGATCCTGATCGACGAGGCGCGCACGCCCCTCATCATCGCCGGCCCCTCCGAGCAGAACACCCAGATCTACACGATCGCGAACCGCCTCATTCCCTCGCTCGTGCCCGGCACCGCCGCCGAGCCCTCGAAGGGCATCGAAGAGACGGGCGACTACTGGGTCGACGAGAAGGCGCATTCGGCGACCTTCACCGATCAGGGCGTGCACAAATGCGAGAAGATGCTGCGCGTCGACAACCTCTTCGATCCCGGCATGCTGCCCGTGCTGCACGCCCTCCAGCAGGCGCTCGCCGCACATGCGCTGAAGCGGATCGACGTCGACTACGTCGTGCGCGCCGGTGACGACGGCAGCAAGGAGGTCGTGATCGTCGACGAGCACACCGGCCGGCTCATGCCGGGCCGACGCTGGTCGGACGGCCTCCATCAGGCCGTCGAGGCGAAGGAGGGGATCACGGTCCGCAGCGAGAACCAGACGCTCGCCTCGATCACCTTCCAGAACTACTTCCGCATGTACGAGAAGCTCGGCGGCATGACCGGCACCGCGGACACCGAGGCCGAGGAGTTCGCCAAGATCTACAACCTCGACGTCTCGCTCATGCCGACCAACCGCCCGATGATCCGTCACGATCATGCGGACGTCGTCTTCAAGACGAAGCGGGAGAAGTTCGACGCGGTCGTCGAGGAGCTGAAGGCGCGCCACGAGACCGGCCAGCCCGTGCTCGTCGGCACGATCTCGATCGAGACCTCGGAGATGCTCTCGTCGAAGCTCGGGAAGGTCGGCCTGAAGCACACGGTGCTGAACGCCAAGAAGCACGAGCAGGAGAGCGAGATCGTCGCCCAGGCCGGTCGCAAGGGCGCGATCACGATCTCGACCAACATGGCCGGCCGCGGCACGGACATCGTCCTCGGCGGCAACCCCGAGCAGATGGCCCTGCAGAAATGCGGCCACGACAAGAGCCACCCCGAGTTCGAGGCGCTGCTCGCGAAATTCGACGCGCAATGCGCCGCCGAACGCCAGGAAGTGCTCGCCGCCGGTGGCCTCCACATCCTCGGCACCGAGCGCCACGAGAGCCGCCGGATCGACAACCAGCTCCGCGGCCGCGCCGGCCGCCAGGGCGATCCCGGCTCCTCGCAGTTCTTCCTCTCCCTCGAAGACGACCTGCTGCGGATCTTCGAGGCGGATCGGGTCAAGCTCTGGTGGGATCGTGTCGGTGTCCAGGAGGGCGAAGCGATCGAGAATCGCATGCTCTCGCGGGTCATCGAAGGTGCGCAGAAGAAGGTCGAGAGCCGGAACTTCGACATCCGCAAGCATCTGCTCGACTACGACAACGTGATGAACAAGCAGCGTCAGGCGTTCTACGCCCGGCGGCTCGCGGCGATGTCGGCGGACGGCGAGGCGCTGCGCGCGGAGATCGACGCCTGCATCGAGGGCTCGGTCGTCGGGATCCTCGATCGGTTCTGGCCCGCGCGCGGCGAGCCCGACGAAGAGCAGAGGATCGAGATGCGGCACGCCCTCGAGGCGCAGTTCGGTGTCTCGTTCTCGATCGCCGAGCCGCCGTTCGTGGCGCAGGACGGCGAGCCGCACCGGGATCGCGATGCGCTCGGTCACGCGATCCTCGAGCGGCTCCGTCAGCTCCTCGAGGAGAAGCGCGAGGAGGGGCGGGTGCTCAAGGAGGAGACCTACGCCGCCTTCGCGAACTATCCGGGCTTCGACGACATCGCCCGAGATCTCCAGCTCCAGATCCTCGACGCGCAGTGGAAGGGGCATCTGCGCACGATGGATGCGCTGCGCGAGTCGATCAACCTGCGCGGCTATGCCCAGCGTGATCCGAAGATCGAATACCAGCGCGAGGGCTTCGGCCTCTTCGGCGAGATGGAGCAGCGCATCGACGACACCTTCGCGGGCTTCGTCTTCCGCTTCGGGTATCCGCGGCCGGCGGTGGCCCCGCCCCCGGCGGCACCGCGGCCGGAGGGGGCCGGCGCTCCGGCGTCGCAAGCGGCGCGCCCGGCCGGCGAGCGAACGCCCGCCGCTTCTGGTGCCGGCGGTGGCGCCGGCGCGGCGGGCACGGCTTCGGCGGGAGGCGCCGGGGCGCCGGCGGCCCCCGGCTCTGCGGTGTTCCGATCGAGCAGCGCGGGCGCGCTCGCGAATCCGGCGGCCGCGAAGGTCGGTCGCAACGATCCGTGCCCGTGCGGAAGCGGCAAGAAGCACAAGAAATGCTGTGGCGCCTGAGCCGGCCATTCCCACCAGGCCCACCAGGCCTACCAGGGCGGCTCGACGGGATGCGGCGGGAGATGCGGGCGGCGTGGCCAGGGCTCGAGCGAAGATGAAGGCGAAGTCGACGGTGAAGGCGAAGGTGAAGGTCGAGCGCATCGTCCGGCCGGTGGCGGGCTTTCGCGCGGCGGGGATCCACGCCGGCATCAAGGCCGAGGCGAAGGACCTGGCGCTCATCGTGAGCGACGCGCCGGCCAGCGCGGCGGCGGTCTTCACCCGCTCCACCGTCGTCGGCGCGCCGGTCGAGGTCTCGCGCGCACGGATCCGCCGCGGCGTTTCGCGCGGTGTCGTCGTCAACAGCGGCTGCTCGAACGTCGCCATGGGCGCGCGCGGGATCCGCGACGCGAAGACGATGGCACGTTATGCGGCCCAGGCGATCGGCTGCGACGAGGGCGAGGTGCTGCTCGCGTCGACGGGCGTGATCGGCGAGCCGCTTCCCCTCGAGGTCCTGAAGCGCGGGATTCCCCAGGCCGCGCAGGCCCTCGCGGCGGACGGATTCGCGGATGCTTCCGAGGCGATCCGGACGACGGATACCTACGCCAAGGTCGCCTCGG
Organism: Myxococcota bacterium; assembly: GCA_041389425.1. GTDB lineage: Bacteria > Myxococcota_A > UBA9160 > UBA9160 > UBA4427 > UBA4427. The sequence continues at coordinate 30,341 of JAWKRX010000001.1, read as the reverse complement.
CCGTCTTCCGGCTCGGGGGCGAGACGGTGACGATCCAGGGGATCGCCAAGGGCGCGGGCATGATCGAGCCGAACATGGCGACGATGCTCTCCTTTCTCGTGACCGACGCGAAGGTCTCGCCGGCGATCCTGCGCGGGGCCCTCCGGCGCGTCGCCGACGCGACCTTCAATCGGCTCTCGGTCGACGGCGAGACCTCGACCTCGGATTCCGTGATGCTCTTCGCGAGCGGTCGCGCGATGCGGACCGGCCTGCGCGCCGGATCGCAGGCGGCGAAGCAGTTCGAGGCGGCGCTCCAGGCGGTCTGCGAAGACCTCGTCCGCCAGCTCGCCCGGGACGGGGAGGGCGCCACCAAGCTGCTGCTCGTCGACGTGCGGGGCGCACGCTCGGCCCGGGAGGCCGACCGGGCGGCGCGCCGGATCGGCAATTCGATGCTGGTCAAGACGGCGGTCTTCGGGGGTGATCCGAACTGGGGCCGGATCCTGCAGACGATCGGCGCGGCCCGGATCTCGTGGCATCCCGAGCGGACGCAGATCCAGGTGGGCGGGGTCCCGGTCTTCGTGCGCGGCCATTCGGCGGGGCCCGCGGCGCGAAAGCGCGCCGAAGCGGCGCTCCGGGCGGAAGAGATCGAGATCCGCGTCGACCTGGGCAAGGGGCCGGGCGAGGCCCGACTCTTCACCTGCGACCTCACCTACGAGTACATCCGGGTCAACGCCGACTACACGACCTGACATCGGCCGGATCACGACTCGAGCGAGCCCCCGATCTGTCCGAAAGAGGGCCGTCCGAAAGAGGGCGGGCGGGTCGCCCGCGCAGGACCCGGGGCCGCATGGTGGGGCCTCGGATCGTCTGCTAAACACCCGCCAAATCACACGTTCCGAGTCACCCCGGCGGTGCCTGGAGCGGATCGAGAACGCGCCTCGTCCGGCGCCCGGATCGCCCGGGAGCCGGCCGCTTCGGTTGCGACCCGGGATGCCCCCACTTCGAAGACTCCTCCGGAAGACCTCCGGGCCCAAGGCGTCGATGGGGATCGCGACCGGGTCGGGGACGCGCGCTCGAACGCATCAGGTCGGGGAATGGACGGCTCGGGGCGGAGGCACAACCGCAAAGGAGAGATCCATGTCCGATACGCCGGCCCCCGTCGAGGCCGAAATCCCGTCCGCCTATCGCGCCCAGCCCGCAGCGCCCGCCGCCCGTACTCCGGGTGAGATGGGGCTCGTCATGAAGGAGCAGGAGCTCTCGATCCGCTCCCTGTTCGAAGCGGGCGTCCACTACGGTCATCAGCCCGGTCGCTGGAACCCGTTGATGCGCTCGTACATCTTCGGCGAGCGCAACGGCACCCACATCCTCGATCTCGATCAGACGCTCCCGCTCCTGCAGGAGGCGCTCGAGTTCCTGCGCGATACGACCGCCGCGGGTGGCAGCGTGCTCTTCGTCGGCACCAAGCGGCAGGCCGCGGCGCCGATCATGACCGAGGCGCTGCGCGCCCGGCAGTACTACGTCAACAACCGCTGGCTGGGCGGCATGCTGACGAACTGGAAGACGGTCAAGAAGTCGATCGATCACTACAACGCGAACCTCGAGATCCTCGGCTCCGAGGACAAGAAGGCGGAGCTCTCGAAGAAGGAGCTCGCCGCGGTCTCGCGCGCGACGGAGAAGTATTCGAAGTCGCTCGAGGGCATTCGCAAGATGGAGCGGCTGCCTTCGGCGCTGTTCGTGATCGACGTCGGCAAGGAGTCGATCGCCGTCCAGGAGGCGAAGCGCCTCTGCATTCCGATCGTCGGCATCGTCGATTCGAATTGCAGCCCGCGCGACATCGACTTCATGATCCCGGGCAACGACGACGCGATCCGCGCGATCGATCTGTACTGCACGGCCGTCGCCAACGCCTGCCTCTCGGGCTACGAGCGGCACCAGGCGGAGCTCGTCGCCCAGCGCCGCGACATGCCGCAGACCGAGAAGGTCGATCTGTCGGCGAAGACCGGTCGGCGGGTCGTCGAGATCAAGCAGGCACCGCGCCGCGGGCGCGGCCAGGGCTCGGGCAGCGCCGGCGGAGGCCGCAGCTATTCGGCGGGTGGCAATGCCGGAGGCGGTGCTTCCGGTGGCGCGTCCGGCGATGCGGAAGCGCCGGCGAATCCGGGACCGGCGGGTGACGGTGGTCAGGCCTGAGGGCCTGCTTGGGCCCGAGGGGCCCGCTTGGGATTGAAGCGCGCGAGCGCGCAGGGGATCGGGCGACCGATCCGGGAGAATGGGACAGTGGCAGAGGTTTCTGCAGGAGACGTGAAGGCGCTGCGTGATTCCACGGGCGCGGGGATGATGGACTGCAAGCGGGCACTCGCCGATGCCGGCGGAGACGTCGAGCGTGCGCGGGAGCTGCTGCGCGAGCGCGGCCTCTCGAAGGCGGGCAAGCGAGCGGGTCGCGAGACGAGCGAAGGCGCGGTGGTCTTCGTATCCGAGGGCGGCCGAGCCGCCCTGATCGAGCTCGGCTGCGAGACGGATTTCGTCGCCAAGACTCCCGATTTCCAGGGCCTCGCGAATTCGATCGCGCAGGCGCTGCTCGATGCGAAGGGCGTGACGAGCACCGAAGGCGCGCTCGCGCTCCCGATGAACGGGGCGACCATCGACGACGTCATCAAGGCGGCGGTGGCGAAGATGGGCGAGAACATCCAGCTCAAGCGGGTCGCGTCGGTCGACGTGAAGGGCGTGACGGGCGGCTACGTCCACAGCGGTGGCAAGCTCGGCGTGCTGGTCGCGCTCGAGACCGGCCTTTCCGGGGACGCCGTCGAGGCGCTCGCCCGGGACGTCGCGATGCACGTCGCGGCCCACGATCCGACGCCGATCGCGGTCGATCGCGGCGACGTCTCCGCGGACATCATCGAGAAGGAGCGCCGGATCCTGACGAACCAGGCCCTCGAGAGCGGCAAGCCGGCGAACGTCGTCGAGAAGATGGTCGACGGTCGCATGAACAAGTTCTTCAGCGAGAACTGCCTGCTGGCCCAGGGCTTCGTGAAGGATCCCGATACGAAGGTCTCCGATCTGCTCGCGAAGGTCGGCAAGGAGGCGGGCGGTACGATCGCGGTGAAGTCCTTCGTGCGCTTCAAGCTCGGAGAGGCCGCCTCGTAGTGTCGACGGGGTACCGGAGGATCCTCTTGAAGCTCTCCGGCGAGGGACTCGCCGGAGACGATGGTTTCGGGATCCATCCGGGACTCATCGCCGACATCGCCGATCAGGTCCGCGAGGTCCACGACCTCGGCACCGAGATCTGCATCGTGATCGGCGGGGGCAACATCATCCGCGGGATGACGGCGGCCGCCCAGGGCATGGATCGCGCGCAGGCCGATTACATGGGCATGCTCGCGAGCATCATCAATGCAATGGCGCTCCAGGACGCGCTCGAGAAGCACGGCGTCGCGACGCGGGTCCAGACGGCGATTCCCGTGGCCGAGGTCGCCGAGCCCTACATCCGGCGGCGCGCGATGCGCCACATGGAAAAGGGCCGGATCGTGATCTTCGCCGCCGGAACCGGCAATCCCTACTTCACGACCGATACCGCGGCCGCCCTGCGAGCCGCGGAGGTCCATGCGGACGTCGTGATGAAGGCGACCCAGGTCGACGGGGTCTACAGCGCCGATCCGCACAAGGATCCCAGCGCCCAGCGCTACGACGAGCTCTCGTTCGCCGAGGCGCTCCAGCGCGACCTGCGTTTCATGGATCAGACGGCGATCGCCTTGTGTCGCGAGAACGCCCTGCCGATCCACCTCTTCGACATGCGCGTTCGGGGCAACATCATGAAGGCCGTGCGCGGGGAGCGTGTCGGCACGATCGTGGGGCGCATCCAGGCCTGATGGGCGCCCGGATCAACGGAGGTCGATCGAAATGGCAGACGATTCGGATGTGAACGCCCTGTTCGACGAGGCGCGCGACTCGATGGACAAGACCATCGAGCATTTCCGCAAGGAGCTCAAGAAGGTCCGCACGGGCCGCGCCAGCACGAGCCTGCTCGACGGCCTCACCGCCGAGTATTTCGGGACCTCGACCCCGCTCAACCAGCTCGGAACCCTCGCCGCGCCGGACCCGCGCATGATCGTGATCTCGCCCTTCGACAAATCGGCGATCTCCGCGATCGAGAAGGCGATCCATGCCTCGGATCTCGGTGTCAGTCCGAGCAACGACGGCAAGGTCATCCGCCTCGCGATTCCGCCGCTGACGGAAGAGCGGCGCAAGAACCTCGTGAAGCAGGTCAAGAAGATCGCCGAAGAGCACAAGGTCCGGATCCGCGATGCCCGCCGCGACGCCCTCGCGCTGCTGAAGGATCTCGAGGAAGACGGCCTCTCGAAGGACGATCGCCACCGCGCCGAGAAGCGCGTCCAGGATCTGACGGACGAGTTCGGCAAGAAGGTCGACGAGCTGACCGCGCAGAAGGAAAAAGACGTTCTCGAGGTCTAGCTGCGGGGCGTCTCCCGCCCCGGAGCCGGTTCATCTCCCTCGAGCCGCCTCGTTACCCGAGCAGCCCCCATCCCCGAGCAGCCTCCCATCCCGGAGCAGCCATGGCCGCCGAACCCGACATCACGCAGGCTCGCGTTCCGCGTCACGTCGCCATCATCATGGACGGCAACGGGCGCTGGGCGACCGCGCGCGGGCAGGGACGCAACGCGGGGCATCGGGCCGGAATCCAGTCGGTGCGCGAGATCATCCGCGCGGCGCGGGACCACGGGATCGAGTTCCTGACGCTCTACGCGTTCTCCCTCGAGAACTGGAACCGGCCGCGCGGCGAGGTCTCGATCCTGATGAGCCTGCTCGAGGAGTATCTCGAGAAGGAGCTCGAGGAGGTCATGCAGCACGACGGCCGCGTCCGCACGATCGGCCGGCTCGAGCGGCTGCCGGCTTCGACCCGTCGCGCGGTGGAGCGCGCGGTCGCGCGGACGGAGCACAACCGCGGGATGCAGGTCGTCTTCGCGCTCTCCTACGGCGGCCGGGCGGAGATCGTCGACGCGGCGCGCCGGATCGCCCGCGACGCCGAGCAGGGCAAGCTCGATCCCGAGAGCCTCGACGAGAAATCCTTCACCGACTACCTCTACGCGCCCGATCTGCCGGATCCCGATCTGCTGATCCGGACCGGCGGCGAGCAGCGCGTCTCGAATTTCCTGCTCTGGCAGATCGCCTACGCCGAGCTGCATCTCTCGGATCGCATGTGGCCCGATTTCCGGCGCGCGGATTTCGAGGCGGCGCTCGCCGACTATCAGCGGCGCGAGCGGCGCTTCGGGCTGACGAGCGAGCAGGTCCGGCCGGGATGAAGCGGATCGCGATCCTGGGCAGCACCGGGAGCATCGGGGAGCAGACGCTCGACGTCGTAGCCCGGCATCCCGGCCGCTTCGAGGTCGTCGCTCTCGCGGCGGGCCGGCGCGTCCCGGAGCTCGTCGAGCAGGCGCGCCGCTTCCGCCCGCGCCTCGTCTCCGTCGCCGATCCGGCAGAGGTCGAGGCGGTCCGCGCGGCGCTCGGGCCGGGCGTCGAGGTCGTCTCGGGCGAGGAAGGGCTCGTCGCGGTCGCGACCGCGCCCTGCGAGCTCGTCGTCGCGGGGCTCGTCGGTGCGATCGGGCTCGAGCCGGTGCTCGCGGCGATCCGCGCGGGTCGCACGATCGGGCTCGCCAACAAGGAAGTCATGGTGATGGCGGGCGCGCTGGTGCGGCGCGAGGCGGCGGCGCGCGGGGTCGCGATCCTGCCGATCGACTCCGAGCACAGCGCGATCTTTCAATGCCTCGCCGGCAGCCGGCCCGAGCAGATCGACCGCCTGATCCTGACCTGCTCCGGGGGCCCGTTCCGGACCTGGCCCGCCGCCCGCATCGCCGAGGCCCGGATCGAGGAGGCGCTCGCCCATCCCAACTGGTCGATGGGCGCGAAGATCTCGATCGACTCGGCGACGCTCATGAACAAGGGCCTCGAGGTGATCGAAGCGCGCTGGCTCTTCGACGTCGAGGCCGATCGCGTCGACGTCGTCGTGCATCCGCAGTCGATCGTGCATTCGCTGGTGGAGTTCCGCGACCGCTCGGTGCTCGCCCAGCTCGGGCTGCCGGACATGCGCGTCCCGATCGCGGTCGCGCTGGCCCATCCCGAGCGCGTCGATCTCGAGCTGCCGCGCCTCGATCTCACCGCCCTGGCGCGGCTCGACTTCGAGGCGCCGGATCGCGAGCGCTTCCCGTGCCTCGATCTCGCCTATCGCGCCGTGCGCGGGAGCGAGGCGGCGCCGGCGGTGCTGAACGCGGCGAACGAGGTCGCGGTCGAGGCGTTCCTCGCCGGTCGCCTGCGTTTTCCCGAGATCGCGGCCTGCAATGCGGCGGTGCTCGATCTCCATCTCCGCAGCCATGCCGGTGAGACGGTCCCGGATCTCGCGGCCGTGCGCGTGGCGGATGCCTTCGCCCGGGACGCGGCGAACGACTGGCTCGCGGGGCGCGAGGCGCAGCCGCGGGCCGCGGCGGGAGGGCTCCACTGATGCCGGTCATCGACACCCTCGTCGCCGTGATCCCGATGCTGGGGATCCTGATCATCGTCCACGAGCTCGGGCATTTCCTGGTCGCGAAGGCCTGTGGCGTGCGGGTTCTCAAGTTCTCGATCGGCTTCGGCTCGCCGATCGGCTTCGGCCGCTTCCGCGCCCATTGGGAGCGGGGCGGCACCGAGTACGTGATCGGCTGGATCCCGCTCGGCGGCTTCGTGCGGATGCTCGGCGAAGCCATGCCCGGCGACGATCTCGTCGAGATGGGCGTGCCCGCGGATGCGCGGCCGGACGAGTTCCTCGACGGAAAATCCGTCTGGCAGAAGCTCGCGATCGTCTTCGCCGGGCCGGCGATGAATCTGCTGCTCCCGATCGTCTGCCTCGTCGGCATCCTCTGGGTCGGGTTTCCGCGGCCGGCGGCGATCGTCGGCTCGGTCGAGGCGGGCTCGCCTGCGCAGATCGCCGGGCTCGCGGTCGGCGATCGGATCGTCGCCCTCGACGGCGAGGCGGTCGAATGGTGGGACGAGGTCGTGCTGCCCCTGCGCGAGCGGAGCGAGCCGGGTACGGCGCAGATCGAGATCGAGCGCGCGGGCGAGCGGCGCGCGCTCGAGGTCGCAGTCGCGACGCAGAAGACGCGGGATCCCTTCGGTGCGGTCGTCGACGCGGGCTGGATCGGGATCAGCAACCGGCGCCAGGCGGCCCTGCTCGGTGTTCCCGACGCGAGGAGCGCGGCGAACCGGGCCGGGCTCCGATCGGGCGATCTCGTCGTCGCCGTCGGCGAGACGGAGATCGAGGATTGGGAGCAATTGCGTCTCGCCCAGGCCGCCGCCGTCGCCGACGCCCGCAGCGCCGGGCGCGAGCGGGTCGTGTGGACGGTCGAGCGGACCCTCACCGCGGCTTCGCCGCCGGCGCCGGCTTCGGCGGGCGATGAAGGGGAGTCGCCCGCACCCCGCGCGCCCGAGACGGAGAAGGTCGAGATCGCGCTGCCGCTCGAGCCCGGGCTCGCCGAGCTCGGCCTGATGCCGGCGACGATCCTCGTCGGCTACGTCGCGCCCGACAAGCCCGCCGCGCGGGCGGGGCTCGCGGCGAACGATCTCGTGCTCTTCGTCGACGGCAAGCCCGTCGGGAGCTTCGAGAGCTTCGTCTCCATCGTGCAGACGAGCGGCGGTCGCGAGCTCGAGATCACCTACTCCCGGGACGGTCGCATCGGCACGGTCCGCCTCGCGGCGCAGGAGGAGACCGTTCCCGGCCCGTATGCGATCGAAGGCCAGGAGGAGAAGGTCTACCAGATCGGCCTCGGCGCCGCGGTCTCGACGCTGCCCGGGGCGATCGGCGAGCAGCAGCTGCGCAATCCGATCGAGTCGGTTCCGCGCGCCGCCGAGATGGCCTGGGGCATGACGAGCGACTATCTGGAAGGCCTCGGCAAGCTCTTCACCGGCGAGGTCGGCACCGACAAGCTCGCGGGCCCGATCGGCATCGCGCGCATCGCCCGCAAATCCCTCGACCAGGGCTGGCTCGACTATCTCTCGATGATGATGGTGATCAGCATCAATCTCGGCTTCCTGAATCTGCTGCCGATCCCGATCCTCGATGGCGGCCAGGCCGTGCTCTATTCGATCGAAGGCATCAAGCGCTCGCCGCTCTCCGCGCGCACGCGGGAGATCGCGACGTCCGTCGGGTTCGCGGTGATCCTGCTCTTGATGGGCCGCGCGTTCTGGAACGATCTCACGCCGTTCTGGCTGCGCTTCGTCGACTGGCTCTCGAACGGCGCGTCGTGAGCGATCCGGCAGCGGGATCCGGCGGCGCCGGCACGCAGCGCGCGCTGCGGCTGCTCGCGATCGAGGCGGCGACCGAGGGGCTCTCCGTCGCGGTGTTCGAGGGCGGGCGAGTCGTCGCCGAGCGCGAGGCGCGTTCGGCGCGGCAGCATGCGGCGAGCCTGCTCGCGATCGTCGACGAGACGCTGCGCGCGGCGGGCATCGGCCTCCCCGAAATCGAAGCGATGGCGATCTCCGCCGGGCCGGGCTCGTTCACCAGCCTGCGCATCAGCCTCGCGACGCTGAAGGGCCTCTGCTTCGGGCGTTCGATTCCGGTCGTCGGCGTCTCGACCCTCGAGACGATCGCGATGGGGGCCGGCGAGGCGGCGCGCGCGCAGGCCAGCGCCTCCGCGGCCGGAGCGGCGGGCGAGGGCGGGCCGGAGGTGCTGGCGCTCCTCGATGCCCGGCGCGGCGAGTGGTATGCGGGCGCCTGGCGGATCCCGGCGGCGCCGGACGCGCTGCCGCAGCCGACCCTGATCGAGGGGCTCTACGCGCCGGCCACGCTCGTCCTGGATCTGCCTCGGGCCGTCTTCGTCGCGGCGCCCGAGCCCGGCGCCTGCGCGGTCTTCGCGGCGGCGGGGCTCGTGCAGGCGGGTGTGCTCGAGGAGAAGGCGGCCCATCCGCGCGCGGCGATCGTCGGCCGGCTCGCGCTGCCGCGACTCGCGCGGGGCGAAGGGCAGACGGCCGCTGCCCTGACCGCGCGCTATCTGCGGCGCGCCGAGGCCGAGGCGCGGCGCACCGGGCAGGCCGTCGAGGCCGGCGAGACCGCCCGAACCGGGCCCCTCTGAAGGGCACGCCCGCGCGGCGAGCCCGCAGCGGCGCCCGTCTGCCCGGCCGGGCCCGTGCCGCGGCGGCCCGGCGAGTCGGCCAGGGCCTGCCGGGCCGCCCGGACGCGCTGGCGTCGCCCAAAAACGTCGCGTAATCTCGCGCAGTTAGCGCGGTCGGGCGACCGCGCGAGCCCGCTCTCGAAGGCCATCCTGCGCATCGCTTCGCTCGCCTCTCCGGAAGCTTCCCGGAACGGCCGGCTTCCGCCCCGGGCGCTGGCCGGGGGAACGCTCCGGCGTGCGCGTCCGTCCCGGCCTTCGGGGCTCATCATCAAGAAGGATCCAAACCTCGCATGGCACTCCAGATCTATTACGACAAAGACGCGGACTTGAAGCGCATCCAGGGCAAGAAGGTCGCGATCATCGGCTACGGCAGCCAGGGCCATGCCCATGCCCAGAACCTGCATCATTCCGGCGTCGACGTCGTCGTGGGCCTGCGCAAGGACTCCCCGACCTGGGCGAAGGCCGAGGGCGCGGGCCTCAAGGTCGCGACCGTCGCCGAGGCGACGCGCAAATCGGACGTGATCATGCTGACGCTGCCCGACGAGCTCGCGGCGGGCATCTACAAGAGCGAGATCGCGCCGAACCTCGCGAGCGGCAACTATCTCGCCGTCGCCCACGGCTTCAACATCCACTTTCAAGCGATCGTGCCGCCGGCGGACGTCAACGTGATCATGATCGCGCCGAAGGGCCCGGGCCATACGGTGCGCGACCACTACGAGCAGGGGCGCGGCGTGCCGTGCCTCGTCGCCGTCCACCAGAATCCGTCGGGCGACGCCTTCGAGGTCGCCCTGGCCTACGCCTCGGCGATCGGCGGCGGCCGGGCCGGCATCATCGAGACGAATTTCCGCGAAGAGACCGAGACCGATCTCTTCGGCGAGCAGGCCGTGCTCTGCGGGGGCCTCACTTCGCTGATGCAGGCCGGCTTCGAGACCCTCGTCGAGGCGGGCTACGCGCCGGAGATGGCCTACTTCGAGTGCATCCACGAGACCAAGCTCATCATCGACCTGATCTACGAAGGCGGCATCGCCAACATGCGTTATTCGATCTCGAATACCGCCGAGTACGGCGACTTCATCAGCGGCCCGCGCGTCATCGACGCGAGCGTGAAGGCCCGCATGAAGGACGTGCTGACCGACATCCAGACCGGCGAGTTCGCCAAACGCTTCATCCTCGAGAACCAGGCGGGCAACGTCGGCATGAACGCGCGCCGCCGCGCCGCCGCCGGCCACCAGCTCGAGGAGGTCGGCGCAAGGCTGCGCGGCCTCATGCCCTGGCTCGCGAAGAAGCAGCTGGTCGACCGTTCGAAGAACTGAGCGAGAGGCTCCGGCGGGCCGATCGGTCCGCCGGAGCCCGCGCGCAGGGCCGATCCGGGAGAGCCATGAACGCAGCAGAAGAGGCCGACGCGAAGCGCCGCAAGCGGCGGCGCCGGCGCAGGCGACGAGACGATCCCGATCGCGCGGGCTTCGCCGCGCTCCTGCCCCAGCTCCTCACGACGGGGAACCTGGCGGCGGGCTTCTTCGCGATCATCAAGGCGAGCAACGGCGAGGTGCTGGTCGCCTCCTACGCGATCTTCATCGCGGCCGTATTCGACATCCTCGACGGCCGCGCGGCGCGCATGACGGGCAACGTCAGCCGCTTCGGCGCCGAATACGATTCGATCTCCGACACGGTCTCTTTCGGCGTCGCGCCGGCCGTGCTCGCCTTCCATGCCGGCGACTTCGTGGACCTGCGCTGGGCGGGCTGGGTCATGGCCTTCGTCTACACCGCTTGCGCCTCGCTCCGGCTCGCGCGCTTCAACGTGCAGTCGGGCCGCTACGAAGGCCGCTTCGACGGGATGCCCACGCCGGCGGCGGCGGGCATGGTGCTCTCGACGGTCTGGTTCAAGGATTTTCTCGTCGGGCCGAACCAGGAGCTCGGCCTGCCGGCGATCATTCCGGCGATCGGCGTCGTGCTGATCGGGCTCTTGATGGTGAGCCCGATTCCGTATCGCAGCTTCAAGGATCTGCGGCTCGGGCAGGGCTTCTCGGGGACGGTGATCCCGGTGATCCTCCTGATCGTGCTGATCGTCGAGCCGGGGCTCAATTTCTTTCTCGTCGGATTGGCGTACGTCGTCTCGGGGCCGGCGGGGATGCTCTGGCGCTGGCGAACGGGGCGCGAGCTGCTGCCGGCCAAGCCGCCCGACTACGGGGACGGCGGGATCCTCTCGGGCGCAGCACACCGCGCGAGCGGTGCCGGGGCAGGCGGTGTGGCCGGGGGTGCGCCCGGAGGCACAGCGGAGAGCGCATCGGGACCGACGGACGCCACGTTCGGCATGCCGAGCGCGGCGCAGATCGTTCCGCCGGCCGAGCCGCCGCGGGCGCGCTCGATCTGGGATGAGCTCGATGCCGATGGCGCGTTCGCGGAGTCGGACGAGGACGGGCAGGCCGCCGACAACGTGACTTCGCTCGCGGAATACGGGGCGACGACCGGGACGCGCGGGGAGGGGGGACGATGACGTCCGCAAACGAAAAGGCGAAGCGCGGCGACTGGATCCGCATCTTCGATACGACACTCCGCGACGGCGAGCAGTCGCCGGGCTGCAGCATGAACCTGCACGAGAAGCTCGCGATCGCGCGCCAGCTCGAGAAGCTCGGCGTCGACGTCATCGAAGCGGGCTTCCCGATCGCCTCCGACGGCGATTTCGAGGCCGTCCAGGCGATCGCGAAGGAGATCGAGGGCGCGATCATCTGCGGCCTCGCGCGAACCGGTCAGAAGGACGTCGAGCGCGCGATCCAGGCCGTCGAGGCCGCGCGCCATCCGCGCATCCATACCTTCATCGCGACCAGCGACATCCATCTGAAGCACAAGCTCCGCATGAGCCGCGAGCAGGTCCTCGCCGAGGTCGACCGCGCCGTCCGCCAGGCCCGCGCGGCGATCGCCGACGTCGAGTTCTCCGCGGAGGACGCGACCCGCTCGGACCGCGACTACCTCGTCGAGGTCTTCTCTACCGCCGTCCGCGCCGGCGCGACGACGCTGAACGTCCCCGATACCGTCGGCTACACGACCCCCGGCGAGTACGCCGAGCTGATCCGCTTTCTCCGCGAGCGCGTCGAGGGCGCCGAGAACGTCGTCTTCTCCGTGCACTGCCACAACGACCTCGGCCTCGGCGTCGCCAACAGCCTCGCCGCGCTGCAGGCCGGCGCGCGCCAGGTCGAATGCACCGTCAACGGCATCGGCGAGCGCGCCGGCAATACCTCTCTCGAAGAGGTCGTGATGGCGATCAAGACGCGCTCGGACGTCTTCGCCGGCATCGACACGAAGATCGTGACCCAGGAGATCTACCCCTCGAGCCGGCTGCTCTCCTCGATCACCGGCGTGCAGGTCCAGCCCAACAAGGCGATCGTCGGCGACAACGCCTTCGCCCACGAAGCGGGCATCCATCAGGACGGCGTCCTCAAGGCGGCGATCACCTACGAGATCATGACTCCGGCCTCGATCGGCCGCGCCAGCAACGAGCTCGTGCTCGGCAAACACTCCGGCCGCCACGCCTTCCGCGATCGCCTGCAGGAGCTCGGCTTCGCGGTCGAGGGCGAAGAGTTCGAGCGCGCCTTCAAGCGCTTCAAGGATCTCGCCGACGCCAAGAAGGTCATCTACAACGAGGACCTCGAGGCGATCGTCGCGGACTCGATCCAGCAGCTCGACGATCGCTACCGCTTCCAGTCGCTCTCGCTCGTCTGCGGCAGCGATGGGCCGCCGAACGCCCGCGTCCGGCTCGAGGTCGAGGGCGAGACCCTCGAGCGCGAGGCCTCCGGCGTCGGCCCCGTCGACGCGATCTTCCGCGCCATCGCCGAGCTGACGGCGACCGGCAGCGAGCTGATCCGCTACCAGGTCCACGCGGTGACGGCGGGGCTCGATGCCCAGGGCGAGGTCTCGGTCACGATCGAAGAGGCCGGAAGGCGCGTGATCGGCAATGGCGTGCATGAAGACGTCATGGTTGCGAGCGCGAAGGCCTACGTGCACGCGCTGAACAAGCTCGAGTGGCACAAGGCCCGGCATCGGACGGGCGAGCCGAAGGGGATCTGAGGGGGCGGGCCTCGATGCATCCGGAACGATCCAAGCGGCCTGCGACCTACGACGATCTGCTGAAGGTTCCGGATCAGTTCGTCGCCGAGATCCTCGACGGGGAGCTCTACACGAGTCCGCGGCCGAGCCCCCGCCATGCGGATGCGAGCTCTGGGCTCGGGGGCGCGCTGCGGGGACCATTCGACCGAGGGCGCGGAGGGCCGGGGGGCTGGCGGATCCTCGACGAGCCCGAGATCCATCTCGCGGCCGACGTCGTCGTCCCGGATCTCGCGGGTTGGCGGCGCGAACGGCTGCCGAGCATCCCGGACGAGGCCTTCATCGCGGTGGCGCCCGACTGGATCTGCGAGGTCCTCTCGCCGTCGACGGTTTCGATCGACCGGGTCAAGAAGCTCGCGATCTATGCTCGGGAGCGGGTCGCTCACGCGTGGCTGATCGATCCGATCGCGCGAACCGTCGAGATCCTCCGTCTCGATACCGGCGGCTGGTTGATCGTCGCGACCTTCAGTGATCTCGACGTCGTGCGGGCCGAGCCCTTCGAGGCGATCGAGCTGGAGCTGTCGCTGCTCTGGGATTGACGAAGATCGATTCAGACGGCTGGGCGAGCACGAGGTTTCGAGCGTGGGGGCCGTCGATTCTTGCAGGCACGAGGCCCGGCCTCAGACCATGTGGTCTGCCCGCAGGGCGAGGTTTCGGTCAAGATCGAGGAGGCCCGGCGCCAGGTGATCGAGCCGAAGGGGATCCGAGGCCGAGCGCCAGCCAGCCGCGAGAGGATTCGGCGGCATGACGGTCGATTGGCGAGGCATCCTCCTCACGTTGATTCCGGTCGCCCTCCTGACTGCAACACTTCGATTGCGAGATCGCTACAAAAGTCAGGTCGACCCGGACGCGTTCGACGTGGACGACTTGAACGAGCGAGGACCGACGCGACGAGAAGTGGCCTGCCTCCAAGCCTTCACGTTGATTCCGCTCATGGCAGTCCTCTGGGCACTGTTCTGTTTCGTGGGCGACGAGCGCTCTTCGGAACGCTTTTCGGACCCGTACTCGTCTCCTGTCGGTCCGAAGGGGTGGCTCGCCCCCGCGTTGTTCGCGGCGTACGTTGCGATGTTCCTGGTTCAGGACGCGTATTTTCGCGGGATGTATCACGAGGCGTATCGACTTCCAGGAGAGCCGGGTCATTCGGCCCAGAGAATGGCCGCGCTACGCGGCGAGCTGATCCTCGGGACGTGCCTGGCGATCTTTCTCGCGCTGCAGATGCACAGCTTCTACGTCGTGTTTTCGCCGGTCGAGATCCGGATCGGCCCGGTGCTGGCCTGGAGGGAGCGCGTGTATTCGTACGACGACGTCGAGTCCATTCGCGTCGCTCCACGATTCGTCAACTCCTTCCGTTTCTTCCGTCCCGAGGTTCACGAACGGACGATGATGGTCATCGATTTCAAGGACGGCGATGACTGGAACAGCAACTGGTATCCGGAGGATCTCTCGCGGGCACAGACCGAGCGATTGGCGGCGTATGTCGCCGAGCGAGCCGGCAAGGCGATCGAGCGGGTCGAGGTTTTGCGTATCGAGGGGATCTGAGCTCGAAATACCCGGAGTCCTCCGGAGGCCCCGGCTTTAGACGCTCGTCTGCTCGGAGAGATCGATGTAGAGCGAGTCGGTGTCTCGATGGTAGTCGAGCTTCATGGCCTGAAATCCTCGATCTGAGAATGCGTTGTGGATCGTCGAGCGATCCTCGAGCGTGATCGCGCGAAGAGAGGGACCGTCGAGCTCCGCGATCGGTGCCCAGAATCTCCAGCGGTTGTCCTCCTGCCGCTCGACGCGAACGGGATGCTCCGATACCCGTATGCACCATTCTCGTCGCGAGTCGACCCGCCTTCGGAGGACCTCGTTCTCGAAATCGAGCGTGACTGCAAAGGCCAAAACCGCGTAACTCCAGCCGCAGCGGCATGCTACTCGGCTCGATCGACCTTTCGGCCAGCTCGAGGTCGTCCGTTTCGGCACGGGCCGAAGGCCCGGCTGGCGAATCGGCTCTGACGAGCCTCGCGCTGCGATCGCCCGTCGGGGCGAAGCCCGGTCATCGCGGGCGGCCGCTCTTCTGTCAGCGAGTCGGTTGGGATAGGATCCGGCGGGGCGCGCTTCCGCGGCGCTGCCTCGAAGCGTGTAGGAGCGACCCGGATCCAGGGAGGCGTGTCGGTCACGACACCTGGAGGTGGTCTTTGGTCAGCTCCCCACCGCGAGCGAAGTCGCTTCGATCGAGACGTTCCAGGCCCATCGGGCTTCCCGATTCGGGATCGAATGCTTCGAAGCGAGCCAACGGAATGCGAACATTCTGAGAAGAACAGGATCACCCCAGAACCATGTCCCACCAGATCACCCTCCTTCCCGGCGACGGCATCGGCCCGGAAGTCACCGAGCAGGCCCGCCGGGTCCTCGTCTCCGCCGGCCGCGCGATCGGCCTCGAGTTCGACTTCGTGACCGAGCTGATCGGCGGCTGCTCGATCGACGCCCATGGCACGCCCCTGCGCGACGAAGTCATCGCGCTCTGCAAGCAGAGCCGGGCCGTCCTGCTCGGCGCCGTCGGCGGGCCGAAATGGGACGCGATGCCGGTGAACGTGCGGCCCGAGAAGGGGCTGCTCGGGATCCGCAAGGCGCTCGGGCTCTTCGCGAACCTGCGGCCGGCGGCGGTCTTCCCGGCGCTGGTCGACGCGTCGGCGCTGCGGCCGGAGATCGTCGACGGGGTCGACATGCTGGTCGTGCGCGAGCTGACGGGCGGGATCTACTTCGGCGAGCCGCGCGGGCGCGAGGGGGCGAAGGGCGCGCGCCGGGCGTACAACACGATGGTGTACGACGAGCACGAGGTCGCGCGCATCACGCGCGTCGCCTTCGAGCAGGCGCGCATCCGGCGCCGCCACGTCACGCACGTGCACAAGGCGAACGTCCTCGATGCCTCCCAGCTCTGGGTCGAGGTCGTCGACGAGGTCGCGAAGGAATATCCCGACGTCGAGCTCGCCCATCAGCTCGTCGATTCGTGCGCGATGCTGATGGTGCAGCAGCCGAAGAAATTCGACGTGATCGTGACCGAGAACCTCTTCGGCGACATCCTCTCCGACGAGGCGGCGATGATCACGGGCTCCCTCGGCATGCTGCCCTCGGCCTCGCTCGCGACGGGCGGCTTCGGGCTCTTCGAGCCCGTGCATGGCTCGGCCCCCGACATCGCGGGCAAGGACGTCGCGAATCCCCTCGCCGCGATCCAGAGCGTCGCGATGCTGCTCGAGACGGCCTTCACCGCCGAGGGCGGGGCGAAGGCGGCGGCGGCGGTGCGGCGCGCGGTGACGGCGGTGCTCGATGCGGGGCATCGCACGGGCGATCTGCTCCTGCCCGGCGAGAAGCGGCCGACGATCGGTTGCCAGCGGATGGGGGACCTCGTGCTCGAGGCCCTCGAGCGGGGCTAGTCGCCGCGTGAGCCGATCGTCCACGAAGTCTTCCGGGCGCCGGATCGTTCTCTATGGCGTGACGGGGCAGCTCGGCCGTGAGCTCGTCGAGGAGCTCGACGCGAGCGGCTGGCCGATCGCCGAGCTCGTCGGTGTCGCGACGCCCGGGAGCCTCGGGCAGGAGTTCGATTTCCGGGGAGAGGCGCTCGACGTCGTCGCCGAAGCGCCGGTCCTGAAGGGCCGCGATCTCGTCTTGATCTGCACGCCGAAGGGACCGGCGCTCGAGATCGTGCGCCAGGCGCTGCTCGCCGAGGTGCCCTGCATCGATTGCAGCGGGGCGCTGGCGGGGCAGGCGGGGGTGCCGCTCGCGCATCCGAATGGGGCGGGGCTCGAGGCGGCGCCCCTCGTCTCGATCGGCGCGAGCACGACGCTCGCCTGGCGGCCGGTGCTCGAGGCGATCGCCGAGGCGGCGGGGATCGCGCGGCTCTCGGCGACGATCCTCTCGAGTGCGGCGGCCTGGGGGCGCGAGGGCATCGGGTCGCTCTCCGACGAGTCGATCGCGCTCTTCAATCAATCCGAGGCGCCGGTCCACGGGCCCGCCGGCCGACCGATCGCCTTCGACGTGCTGCCGGGCGGTGCGATCGATCTCGATCGCGTACGCGCCGAGCTGGCGCGCGAGCGGGGCGAGGGGCTGCGGCTCTCGCTCAGTGCGCTGCAGGTCCCGACCTTCACGGGGGAGGGCGCCGTGCTCGCCGTCGAGCTCGAGCGCGCACTCGGCCGCGAGGCGCTCGCGCAGGTGCTGGCCGCGCGCCGCGAGCTCGTGTTCCGCGACGAGCCCTCGCTGCGCGACGCGCTCGGCGGGCCTTCGATCCTGCTGGGCCCCGTCGAGCCCGATCCGGCCGGCGCCGAAGATCTCGCCTACCGGCTCTGGCTCGCGAGCGATCCGCTCCGGATCGTCGCCCACGCGGCGCTCGCGGCGGCCGGCCGGCGGCTCGGACTCGAGTAGAGCGGAGGCGATCCGATGGGCGACCTCGAGGACACGCCCGAGCCGGCGCTCCGCACGTTCCGCCTCGTGATCGAATACGACGGCCGCGGCTTCGAGGGCTGGCAGGCACAGGCCGGAGCGCGCGCCGCGCGGACCGTGCAGGGCGTGCTCGCCGAGGCGCTCGCCTCGATCGGCTGCCCGGCGCTCAAGATCCAGGCGGCGGGGCGCACCGACGCGGGCGTCCACGCCGAGGGGCAGGTCGTGAGCCTCGCCCTCGAGCGGGCCCTCGAGCCGAGGATCCTCGTGCGCGCCCTCAACGCGCGCCTGCCCGGGGACGTCGCCGTCGTCGAGGCCCGCGAGGCCCCGCCCGGCTGGCATGCGACCGATGCGGCCCGGGCCAAGCTCTACCGCTACCGGATCTGGAACGGGGCCGCGCGCTCGCCGCTGCGGGCCGCGCGCTTCGCCTGGATCCCCGAGCCCCTCGATCTCGAGGCCATGCGCGCCGCCGCGCCGGCGTTCGTGGGGACCCACGATTTCAGCGCGCTCCGGGCCGCCGGCTCCTCGGCCCGGACGAGCGTCCGGACGCTCCATTCCATCGAGCTGACGGGCGCTCCAGGCGGCGAGATCGCCTTCGACGTCCTCGGTGCGGGCTTCCTGCGCCATATGGTCCGCAACCTCGCCGGGACCCTCATCGAGGTCGGCCGCGGCCGCTTCGCCCCCGCCGACGCCGCCCGGATCCTGGCCTCCCGCGACCGGGGCCAGGCCGGTCCGACCGCGCCCGCCCATGGGCTCACCCTGGTCCGGGTCTGGGACGGCTTCGGCGATTGACGGGGCCCGTCCCGTCGGGTAAACATGCGCCCTCCCGAAGACCCCGCCCGGGGCCTCGGGATCCGTTCGTCCATCTCCTTTCTTGAACCAGATCGGACCCGACGCGGATCAGACCGTAATGCGCCGGTGGCGACCACCGGCTTGGAGTGGATCACTCGAGATGCCGAAGCGAGCCTTCGCGGCGACCCGTAGCGTCACCGCCGACCAGATCGAACGCCGATGGTACGTCGTCGACGCCGAGGACCTCGTCCTCGGCCGCCTCGCGACGCGCATCGCGATGATCCTGCGCGGGAAGCACAAGCCTTCCTTCACGCCCCATACCGATACCGGCGATCACGTCATCGTCGTCAACGCCGAGAAGGTCGTCCTGACCGGCCGCAAGCGCGAGCAGAAGACCTACTACCGTCATACCGGCTACCTCGGCGGCGTGAAGTCGATCACGGCCGACAAGCTGCTCTCGTCGGCCCACTCCGATCGCGTCCTGCGCGCCGCCGTCCGCGGCATGCTTCCGAAGAATCACCTGGGCCGCGAGATGCTCTCGAAGCTCCGCGTCTACGCCGGTCCCGAACATCCCCATGCCTCGCAACAGCCGGAGGTCCTGACCGTTGGCTAGCCCCTCTTTCATCATCACGGCGACCGGCAAGCGAAAGACCTCCGTGGCCCGCGTCCGGCTCAAGCCCGGCACCGGCATGATCCGCGTCAACGGCCGCAACATGGACGAGTACTTCCCGCGCGAGGCGCTCCAGATCGTCGTCCGCGGCCCGTTCGACAAGACCGAAACCCTCGGCCGCTACGACATCGAGGCCAACATCGACGGCGGCGGCACCTCGGGCCAGGCCGGCGCCCTGCGCCACGGCATCGCCCGCGCGATCGAGAAGCTCGATCCGGCGGCGCGGCCGACGCTCAAGAAGGCCGGCTACCTCACCCGCGATCCCCGCAAGAAGGAACGCAAGAAGTACGGCCAGAAGGGCGCTCGCGCGCGCTTCCAGTTCTCGAAGCGCTAAAGCGAGACGCTCTCCGAACCGTTCGCGCGGGCTCAGCCGCGCGGATCGGCGAATCGGATCGACGAATCGAAGACGGCCAGCCTGGCAACGGGCTGGCCGTTCGCGTTTCGGGGCGCTGCAGCGATGCGCAGCAGTCGCTTCGTTTGACGGGGTCTGCGCGAACGGGCTATACCCGTCCGGACCCCCCCGGTCGAAGAAGGTGTGACGCGACAAGGAATCCCTTGCGAGATGCTCGCTGGGACGCGCAGCCGCGCCGAGACAGGCGCACTTTCGACTCTCTCCGCCCCCTGTCAGGGACATTGGACGCGGCCGGCGGAGCTTCCCCGATGACTCGATATTTCGCCGAGGACCCGACGGAGCTCGGGCTCTCGGTCTCGGCGCTCGTCTTTCGCGGGCACGAGATCCTGTTGATGCGCCGCTCGGACAACGGCTTCTGGAGCCTGCCGGGCGGGTTCGTGGAGATCGGCGAGTCGGTTTCGGCGACGGCGCTGCGCGAGGTGCTCGAGGAGACGGGTTATACGGTCGAGCTCGGTCGACTGATCGGCGTGTATTCGGATCCGAAGACGCAGGTCGTCGACTATGGTCGGAAGAAGCGGGCTCGCCAGGACGGGCAGGGCGACGACGGAGGCGATCGGCGCATTCACGTCGTGAACCTCTGCTTCGAGGCCCGGGCGGTCGAGGCCGGAGAGGCGACGACCCCGGACGAGACGCTCGAGATCGGGTTCTTCGATCCGCGGGCGCTGCCGGAGCCGCTGGTGCCGATCCAGCGGGTGCGGATCGAGGATGGGCTCGCGGGGCGGGCGGTGACGGCGGTGCGTTAGTTCGCGCGGTGGATTCGGATGGGTAGCTCGGGCATGCGCAGCAACCGCGTGCGAAAACAGGGGGAGACGAGATGAGTCCGCGGCCGACCAAGTACATCTTCGTGACGGGCGGCGTGATGTCGTCCCTCGGCAAGGGCCTCGCCTCCGCGTCGATCGGCGCGCTGCTCGAGGCGCGCAGCCTGCGCGTCACGTTCCTCAAGCTCGATCCCTACCTCAACGTCGATCCCGGAACGATGAACCCGTTCCAGCACGGCGAGGTCTACGTCACCGAAGACGGTGCCGAGACCGATCTCGACCTCGGTCATTATGAGCGCTTCACCACGACCCGCCTCGGCAAGGTCAACAACATGACCGCCGGCAAGATCTACGACACGGTCCTCTCCCGCGAGCGCCGCGGCGACTATCTCGGCGGCACCGTGCAGGTCATCCCGCACGTGACGGACGCGATCAAGGAGGCGATCCGCAAGGCGAGCCAGGACGTCGACGTCATCCTCGTCGAGATCGGCGGCACCGTCGGCGACATCGAATCGCTCCCCTTCCTCGAGGCGATCCGCCAGTTCCGCGCCGATGCCGGCCGCGAGAACTGCTGCTTCATCCACGTCGCGCCCGTGCTCTACCAGTCGACGGCCGGCGAGGTCAAGACGAAGCCCGTGCAGCATTCCGTGAAGGAATTGCAGTCCGTCGGCCTCGCCCCCGACATCATCCTCTGCCGGACCGACCGCTTCCTCTCGAAGGCGATCAAGAGCAAGATCGCGCTCTTCTGCAACGTCGACGAAGACGCCGTCATCACCGCCAAGGACGTCGACTCGATCTACGAGGTCCCGCTCACCTTCGCGAAGGAGAACCTCGACGAGAAGATCGCCCAGGTCCTCAACATGTGGACGGGCCGGCCGGATCTGCGCCATTGGGAGCGGCTCTACAACGTCCAGCGCAATCCCGAGAAGGTCATCACCATCGGCATGGTCGGGAAATACGTCGACCTCACCGAGAGCTACAAGAGCCTCAACGAGGCGCTCTACCACGGCGGCTTCGCCTGCGCCGCCGAGGTCCGGATCGAGTACTTCGACTCCGAGAAGATGGAATCCACCGCCGCCCTCGACCATCTCGACGGCGTCCTGATCCCCCACGGCTTCGGCGCCCGGGGCGTCGAGGGCAAGATTCGCGCGATCCGCCATGCACGCGAGAAGGGCATTCCCTTCCTCGGCATCTGCTTCGGCATGCAGCTCGCCTGCTGTGAGTTCGCGCGCCACGTCGCGAACCTCGAGCACGCCAACTCGACCGAGGTCGATCCCGATACGCCGCATCCCGTCATCGACATCATGCCCGAGCAGCGCGACGTCGCCTCGAAGGGGGCGACCATGCGCCTCGGCGCCTATCCCTGTGCGCTCGTCCCCGGCTCGAAGGTCGCCCAGATCTACGGCGCCACCGAGATCAGCGAGCGCCACCGCCACCGCTACGAGTTCAATCCCGCCTATCGCGCGAAGCTCGAAGCCGCCGGCCTCGTCTTCTCCGGCTCCAGCCCCGACGGCCGCCTCGCCGAAGTGATCGAGCTCCCGAGCCATCCGTTCTTCGTCGCCGCCCAGTTCCATCCCGAGTTCAAGAGCAAGCCCTTCGCCCCCCACCCGCTCTTCGAAGCCTTCGTCCGCGCCTCCGGCAAGCGCCAGACGACCCGCCCCGGCCCCAAGCCGGAACCGCGCCGCCTCGGCACCAGCGCCGACGCCTCGGACGGGGCGGCGGAGGAAGCCGAGACGCGCTAGAACCTGCGCGTTCGTCGATCGGGCTCTCCGTTCGACCCGCCCCGCCGGCGCGAGCGCTGGCGGAGCCGGCCGAGCCGAAGATCCCGAGCGGGCCCGGGGCGTTAGCTCAGTTGGTAGAGCACCGTGTTCACACCGCGGGGGTCACTGGTTCGAGTCCAGTACGCCCCACCAGTCTCGCAGTCGACGAAAATCCAGATCCCGGGGCGGCCCCATCCAGAAGCCGCCGCCCCGACATGTTCGGCGCCCAACGCCGATCGTGGCCCGGTAGCTCAGCTGGATAGAGCACCAGCCTCCGAAGCTGGGGGTCGCGCGTTCGAATCGCGCCCGGGTCACCATGTTTTCCCGCCCGTAGCAGAGCAGTCGATGCGAGAAGCCAGCTTCGGAGCAGAAGCTGGGGGGGAGCTGCGACCGATCAGGGAGCAGCGAGTAGGAGCTTCATGACGGGCGCCTGCGCCCGGCATGAAGCGGAGGGAATGCGCGTTCGAATCGCGCCCGGGTCACGCCTACGTCGGTGGCACTGATTGCCAGCATTTCCCCCGGTGCTCCGGTCGGATCCATGATGCCGATGCCGAGCCCATCCTTCCAATGCCCCGCCGGTTGGCCGTCTCCGGAGTAGCGGCCGTTCGAGAAGTCGCCCAGGAAGGTCGCGCCGCGATCGAGCGAGAGGGACTTGGCGCGGGAGTCGACCGTGAAGTCGATGACGTCCGAAGCGAAGCTCAGCGGCGAGAATCGGAACAGGTCGAGAGCATCATGACAGAGGCTGCGGCCGGTGCGCCCTCATCGGGGGACCAGCTACCGACCTTGAGCGGGACGAAGCGAACTTCAGGAAGAGTTCAGCGGGAGCGCGGGTCGATCCACGTTACTTTCCTGCGCATCGACGGAGCGCGCCTGCAGCGGCCCGGATGTCAAGATGCGAAAGCGGCGCCGGGGAAGGGAGCTCGTCGGCGTATCGAAGAAATCGGCTGGCCCGGGTCGCGATGTTTCTGCGCCCCGCCGCATAACACCAATAGCGCTTCGAGTCGCGGGTGAGCAGCCCGAGGTGATGAACGCTCAGCTTCGCCGATGCTACGAGGAGGATCGGAGACTGGCGGCGCGGAGTTGCCAGCACGACGTGACCGATGAGGGATTTCCGCAGCGACGGAAGCTTCATCCGGACGGTGGCTCCGCCGGTCCTGCGGGATCCCCGGCATGAAGCGGAGGGACATGCGTGCGTTCGAAATTCGCCGATGCCTTCGGCGAGCCCAGATCACGCCTACGTCGGTTCGGCAATGCCGATTGCCCGCCAGCTCGGTTTTCCTCGGCCGGTGCTCCGGGTCCGGGTGAATCCATGATGCAGATGCCGCGATAGCCCCGAGCCCGCTTTAATCGACTTCGTCGACGGTTGGCCGTCTCAATGGGAGACCCAGATCAGCCGGCCTTGGTTCGCGAAGTCGAAGTCGCGACCGAGTAGGGAGCAGCGAGTAGGCGCTTCAAGGATAGAGCGAGAAGGATTCGGCGCGGGAGTCGACCGTGAAGTCGATGACGTCCGAAGCGGCGCTCGGCGGCGAGAATCGGAACAGGTCGAGGGCACTCACGAACGTGACTTGATTCGCGGCAACGGGCCCGCCGACCGGTGGCGAGTCGAGGTCGAGGATGTCCACTCCACTGAGGAATCCCGATGCGTGTCCGATCTCGTGCGTCGCGAATCCGACGAAGAGAGAATCCCTCTCATACTTCCTGCACGCCTGGCACCAACGGCAATGGCCTCAATGGACGAAGAGCGGCCCGCTCCGCATGCGAAGGCCCCGCTGTCCGCACGTGCAACGACCGGTGCAATGGTCGGATTCTTCGGCGATCATCGACTCCCATCGCGGCCACAGCGTCAAGGGACGACTCGGAGGGCGACGCGTGACCGATCCACCCGCCGAGCGTCGCAGGCAGGCGGCCCTTGCGCTCCAGCCCGAGAACAGAGCAGGATCCGCCACGAGGTCGAAATGAAGCAACGAAGCTTTCGATTGCCCACGCGCGCTGCCCTGATCGTCCTGCTCCTCGGCGGGGCGTTGGCCTGTCTCCATCGCACACCCGAGGCAGACGCATCGTCGAAACAGGCCGAGATCGAATTGATCCGCGAAACCCTGCAGCGCTACGCCATCTTCCTCGACGACGGACGCGTCGCCGATTTCCTCGACCTCTTCACCGAGGACGCGATCTTCACCGCAGCTGATTTCGTCTACGAGGGGCGCCAGGGAATCCGGAACGAGCTCGCCGCGAAGAAGCGTCCGCCTGGCAAGCACCTTCCCCTTCCGGCGGTGATCGAGCTCGAATCGGCGACCCGCGCTCGCGCCTGGTCGGATTTTCTCCGGGTCAAGCAGGACCGATCGGGAGATCCCGAGTCCTGGAAGATCACGAACGTCGGCCGCTACTACGACGTTCTCATCAAGGGCGACGACGGACGCTGGCGATTCCAACGACGAGACGTGCAGATCCTCGAAATGCCGAATCGCCAGGAGTTGACCGAGCCCCGAGCCGCACCGCAGGGCTGATCAGCACGGCCCACGCGGCTCGATTCGCCGGGAGCAAAGCATGAACGAGACGAACAGCTCGCCGAACCCGCCCGCCGCTCGCTCGCGACCGGCACCCCTGCCTTTGCAGTTCCGCGCGATCAACGCCGTCGGAGCGCTCGGACGATCGCTGGGCCTGCCGCTCGCGCCCCTCGACGAGAGGTCGATCCTCGACGCCGGGATCCGCCTCGCGGGAGGCCTCGACGATTTCGGAACGGGGCCCTTCTTCGAGCCGCTGAAACGGTTGGTGGATTCACTCGAGAACGAGGCGCGCCTGAGCTTCCTCGGCCGCAACATCGCACGCGGGACGATGGTGGAGTCCGTGCGCAATCGCCTGTGCCTGATCGCCGACCGCAAGCGATACCCGGAGATCGCGAAGGTCGAGGTCGTGAAGCCGCTCGTGATCGTCGGCGGGCCGCGCACCGGATCGACGATCCTCCAGGACCTGCTGGCCTGCGATCCGCGCAGCCGTGCCCCGCTCGGCTGGGAGGCGAAGGAGCCTTCGCCGCCGCCCGAGCGCGCGCGCTTCGATTCGGATCCGCGCATCGCGCGCTGCGAGGCGCAGTTCGAGAACATCGACAAGATGGTGCCGGATTTCCGGAAGATGCATCCCCTCGACGCGAGAAACGCGCAGGAATGCCTCGTCCTGACGGCGAACTCGATGGTGAGCGGGAACTATCACGCGCAGTTCTTCGTACCGGGTTACTACGACTACCTCGAGCGAGGCTGCGATTGGAGGGGCGTTCTCGAGTTCCACAAGGAGCAGCTCCAACACCTGCAATGGCGGGCGCCCGGAAGTCACTGGGTGCTGAAGACGGGCCAACACAATCTGGCGCTCGATGCCCTGCTCGACACCTATCCCCATGCGGGCATCATCGTGACGCACCGCGATCCGGTGAAGATCGCGACCTCCTTCGCGAGCCTCTCGACGCTGCTCCGCAGCATGGGCAGCGACCACGTCGACGGCTTCGCGGTCTCGGCCGACTGGTGTCCACGCCTGGCGTTCATGTTCGAGCAGGCGATGAAGGTTCGCGATTCGGGGAAGTATCCGGAGTCTCGCTTCTACGACATGCACTTTCGCGATCTGGTCGGAAACTGGCTGGGCGTCGTCGAGCGGATCTACGACCAGTTCGGCCTCGAGCTGCGCGGAGACGCCGTCGACGCGATGGGTCGCTTCATGGAGGCGAACAAGCCGGGCAAGCACGGCAAGCACGCCTACACCCCGGAGCAGTACGGGATCGACGTGCCGACCGAGCGCGAGCGATTCCGGCGCTATACCGACCGGTACGGAATCGAGGCCGAGAAATGAGCGGCGCCTCGGACGGGACGATGAAGGCGTGGCGGATCCACGAATACGGTCCCCCGTCGAAGGTCCTTCGGCTCGAGCACGGGATCCCGCTTCCGATGCCGGGCGACGGCGAGATCCGCATCCGGGTCCAGGCCTTCCCCCTCAACATCCACGACGTCGAGCGGATCAACGGCGGCGTCATGTTCATGCGCCCGCAGCTTCCCTACAGCCCCGGCATGGAGGTGATGGGCGTCGTCGATGCGTGCGGGGCCGGGGGAGAGTCGTGGCTCGGCCGTCGCGTAGCCGCCATGCTGCCGACCGCGATCGGCGCCTTCGCCGAGGCGGCGATCGCGAGTCCCCAGACGACCTTCGAGGTTCCGGAATCGATCCCGATTCCGGGTGCTGCGGCGATCCTGATGCCGTTCCATCTGGCCTACATGGGATTGATCGAGCGTGCCAAGCTCGCCGCCGGCGAGACCGTTCTGATCCATGCAGGTGCCGGCGGCGCCGGCTCCGCCGCGATCCAGCTCGCGGTGAAGCGTGGCGCCCGCGTGATCGCCACCGCTGGCTCGAGCGCCAAGCTCGAACTCTGTCGCGCGCTCGGCGCGGAGCTCGCGATCAACTACCGGGAGCAGGGCTTCCTCGAACAGGTCCTCGACCGGACCGACGGCAAGGGCATCGACGTCGTGTTCGACGGCATCGGCATCGCCGTCCAGAAGGAATCGATGGACTGCATGGCCTGGGGTGGACGTTATGTCATGTTGGGCTTCGTCTCCGACAAGACCGTCGGCGACCAGCCCTCGATCGTGCCCCGCGCGATCGGCTGGGGGAACTTCTCGCTCGTGATCTTCTCCCTGGGCTACCGCGACGAGGCCACGAGCCGCGCCGCGAAGCGGAGCATGCCGGGAATGAATCCCGCACCCCGCTCGGTCGGCGACCGGATCCACGCCGAACTCATCCAGCTGATCCAGCAGGGCGAAATCCGGCCCGTCGTCGGACGCCACGTCCCGTTCACGGAGCTCCCCGGTGCCCTCGAGGCGATGGCGCGGCGCGAGGTGCTCGGGCGGGTCGTCGTCGAGGTCTAGCGGGACATCCGCGCTCAGCCCGGCCGAGTCGTGATCGAGTCGGCGCGACTCCACGATCTGCGGGCTGCTGCCCGGGCCAATGTCCATCCGGCCCGGGCTCGGGTGTTTTCCGCACAGCGCCGCTCGAGGTCGCTCTGGTCCGCCACGGGAACGAGAGCCGGTGAACCGGACGCACCTACGACCATCCCGCGGATCGCCGTCGGACCTCCTCGCGGCATCGCACGGGTCGTCGCGGATGGCGGATGCGTCGCCTTTGCCGAGCTGGAGGATTTCGCGGGGCTCGAGCCTGGGCGAATCAATATCTCAAGATCCATGACCCCGTCGTCGACCCGGGCCTTGCTATCGAATGGGGAGATGACGACGCTCGCGATCCACCGTGAAGGGGACGAGTCGAAGCGCTGAGGGGCGAGATCGGAGGCGATCCAATGACCGCATGGAGATCGGCTCTTTCGATCGCCGGAGTCGTGCTCTCGGTTGGCGCACCCGCGTACGGCCACGGCGGCGGGCTGAACGCGCAGGGGTGCCACCACAATCGCAAGACAGGCGACTATCACTGCCACCGCGCACCGCCGGCGCCCTCGACTTCGATGGGGGAGGGGCGGCTTCCGGCCCGCGCTCCGGCCGAGGGCGTGGTCAAGAAGAGTCAGAGCGGAATCTGCCATGCGCCGGGGACGACCTACTACGGCCGAACGCTCCACTTCGAGCCCTTCGACTCGCTCGAGGCGTGCCTGGCGAGTGGCGGCCGAGAGCCGAAGCGCTGATCTGCGTGGCGGGAGAGCGTTCGTTCGAGTTCAGGCTGTGAATCCGGGCCCATGCGCCGCGACGCGATCGCTGTGACGCGAGGCGACGAGGATGGCTTCCTCGGCTCGATCCGGCAGTCGCCACGCGGTCGAGATGCATCTCACGCCCGATCGGAGCGGAAGATCGAGCCGGAAGCCCCCTTCCGCCGATTCCGGGCACTCCCCCACCAAGGCCGTCTTGCTGAGTCGGCCCGCAACGCGAGGATCCGACGCATGCAATTCGAGACCTG
Organism: Myxococcota bacterium; assembly: GCA_041389425.1. GTDB lineage: Bacteria > Myxococcota_A > UBA9160 > UBA9160 > UBA4427 > UBA4427. The sequence continues at coordinate 2,388 of JAWKRX010000001.1, read as the reverse complement.
CACCTTCTTCGCTTCGCTCGTCGCGGTCGTTTCGCTGCTCGCTGGTCCGGCTGCCGCCCAGCGCAGCGTGCCAGTCGATGTGGTGAATGGCGAGGCGAATCCGGTGGTCGTTCGGTCCGCCTTTCAGCCGATCAACGCCTCCGCTCAGTTCTCCCTCTCCGGGAGCAACATCAACGGGGGGAACCAGCTGCTCTACACGGTGCCGACGGATGCGCGGCTCGTCGTCGATTCGATTTCCGTCTGGAGCTTCACGACGACCTGTGCCTTCTATCTGAAGCCGTCGATCACCCTCAACGCCGGCGGCGTGAATGCAGAATTCCGGCTGGACACGCCTTCACGGACCTACAGCTCGTCCGGCGCGTACTACACGCACCAGATGACCGAGAGGATCCGGCTCCATGCCGATCCCGGCAGCAGCGTCTATACGAACGCGATTCGGACGGACGGCGGCTGCTCCACGACGATCCGGGTCTCGCTCGCGGGACACCTCGTTCCGGTCGAATAGCGCGGCGGTCCGAGCGCGGACCGCCGTCCCCGCCGCTCGGGCCTGGCCGAGGAGGAGCCATGAAACGGAGATCGACCCTCGCCGGCCGTGCATGCGGGATCGCCCTGTCGGTTCTGTTCGGCGGGCTCGCCTCCGCCGATCGGGCTTCGGCGCAGACGATCGACTTCGATGGCCTGCCGGCCGGAAGTGTCGTCACGATGGTGGGATCGACGACACTCGGTCATTCCGTTCCCGGCACCGCGCTGGTCGTCGCGAGCGGTCTTCCGACGACGTCCACCCCGAACTATCTCGGCGCCGCCGATCTTCAGTCGCCGTCGAGCGGAGGACAGGATCTCTTCCTTCCCGGCGAGACGCTCCAGATCGTCCTCGGAGCGTCCGTTCCGGCGCTCTCCGTCGTCGTCGTCTCGACTCCGGGCACCCCGGCCGGCGCGTTCGAGCTCGCCAGTCCGGGCGGCGTCGTCACGAGCAGTGCGACGCCGACGGCGATGCGGGGCAACGACGAGGTCTACCTGCTCGTCGCCGACGCGTCGCTGCCCATCGGCGGCGTGGAGCTCCGCTCTGCGAACCGGGGCTCGCTGTTCGCTTTCCACGTCGACGACATCCAGGTCCCCGAGCCGAGCGGTTTTTCCGGCCTCGCGCTGGCGGTCGTCCTGCTCGCCGGTCTCGAGAGAGGGCGAGGCCGCTGGTACGGCGGGTCGCCGGGGCGACGTGGTTCGGACGGGGCGTCCCACACCGATCCGCTCTGACCTAACGCGAAACCGGCAGCGTCAAGACCGGCCCGCCCCCCGGCGTCGCGCCCGCCTGCAACGCGAAGAGCAGGCTGAGGAGCTCGAACGTCGACTTGGTCTGGAGATCGCGCTGATCGATCCGGAAGCTGTGGCCGAGGTAGCTGGCTTCGAGGAACGCGTCGGCGGAGGCGCGCGGGCCCGACTCGATCCGGAAGAGGCCATCCATGACCTGGCTCCAGTCGAAGGGCTCGCCGTCGGGAGTTCGTGTGATGGTGACCCAGCCCTTCGATTCGTGTTCGGCGGCGGGCTGTACCGCCTGGGAGAGGTAGAAGAGGCTGCCCATGAGTGAGCGGGTCTCGATCGCGACTTCGTCGCCCGAGCGCAAGCCGGCGCCGCTGATCGAGAGACGGAACTGCTTGGCACGCGGATCGAGGTCGAGCAGCTTCGCCACCTCGTGAACCTCGGGCGAGTCGCTCTCGTGCGCCCGGAATCGCATGACGAGGCTGTGCGGATCGTCGACCGGAATCGAGAAATCGATCGCATCGCGGCGATAGAGGTCGCCGAGCAGCTGGGAGGCACGGCGGAAGTCGGTGTAGACCGGGGCGCCCGTCGGTGTCGGGCCCGACGCGCTCGGCGCGTTGCGCACGTCGTTCATGCGCTGGACGCAGAGCCGCAGCACGCGATCGATCGACCAGCCGGACTCGATCAGCAGGAGCAGTGTCTGGAGCCGGACCGGCGTCAGCATCTGGGTGACGAACTGGTCGCCCTGGAGCGGCGCGAAGGTCACGGTCGGGTTGTCGAGCAGGCGGGCGGTCGCTGCGACGTTGCCGACCGCGCTGCCCGAGGAGGGGAGGGTCGCGCCGCCATCGACGCCGATCTGGGAGCTCACGTTGGCCGCGACCCCCGACACGCGCAAGAAAAAGGGCGTATCGCTGTACCGAAGCCGGACGATGTTGAGGAGCATCTCCTCGTTCCCGGTGCGCTGGATCGCCTCGTTGTAGGCCGGCCGGCCGGCGGAGATGACTCGCGGCCCGAGGCCGGCGCAGCCCGTCGTGAGGGCAATCGAAAGCAGGAGCCCGATCGCGGAGCTGCATCGACGCGCTCCGAGGGCGATTCCGGGCGTGGATCCAATCATCCGCTGATCCTCCTCCGTGA